>NZ_SSNI01000035.1 GCF_010015475.1 Pontibacter pamirensis | reverse complement strand
CCTGCACCACTAGGGAAGGCAGGTGCTGGCTGTCCCGGCCGTCGGCAAAGTCCGCCCGGATGTGGGAAATAACACCTTTGGCCGTATCAACCGCCATGCTGCAGTGGTAATTGAGTTTTCTGGCTTTGCCGGGCTTGACGGAAATGCGGGCATCCGGGTCGTGCGGGGCGTAGTGTGTCTTGTTGCTGACCAGCTGTGCCTTCTCATGGGTTGAGCCCAATGAGGTGAATGTGCCCCTGATATTCTCCTGATGCTTTTCCAGCTTCCTGAGCTGATGGGCCGGAGCTGTTATAAGCTGTGCTGGTTTGCTGTTTTTCTGAAGCATCCGTTGTTTGTCTGCCTCCTGCTGTTGCACTGACTCCAGTGGCTGCTTTAGCAGCAGGCTGTCCATGGAGGCGTTGGCCTTCACGGGCGCTGAGTCTACGGCCTGTGTACTGCCCGACACCATGCCCGCTTCCACACACAGGCTGAAGACCCTGTCAAAGAGCGACTCGAACAAGGCCTCGGGGAAAAGCTGGCGGGTGCGAGATACGGTGGAGTGCCAGGGCAGGGACTCGTCAAGCTGATAATCGAGAAAGTAAAGCAGGTCCAGGCGAAGGCTGCAGTGCTCGATGAGCTTCCTATCCGAAGTGATGTTCTCCAGGTAGCCCACCAGGCAGAGCTTGAAGAACACCACTGGGTCAATGCTCTGCTGACCACACTTACCGTAGTAACCCCAAGTTCGGTGAAGAAGCCCAGGTCCAACTGCTGCTTGAGCCGGCGGTAAAAGTTGTGCTCCGGCACGTGCGCCGAGAGCGAGAAGAGCAGCTCCTTCTCATCTTTGAAAGTTTTCTTGCCCTGCATAACTTTAAGCAATAGGTCATTATCCTTTAACGCCTATCTTCAACCGGTTGTGCAACAGCCACCAACGTTTCTTGGGACATTTATCTGTGTTATGACAGGCAGGAAAAGTGTCATAACATGCAACGCAGGATACCTTCCTCTTCCCTTCAAATTTGTGAGTGTTCGCTTACTACAGCTACGTGCCTACACATAATACTCTGCCCCTAGAGTACGCCCGCAGTTATATGCCGTAAATATCTGTGAACCAGTAGACTGTTATAATTATAAGGAAAGCACTGACTTCAACACCAAGGTCTATACTGGTTCAGCTCTATGGCTTACCAGCTGTGTACTATTCCTGGTGCCGGACCTTAGTGCTGAGACTATCATTACGTTTTTCACAATAAACTTAATCACAAGCTATGAAGAACTTTACATCTCTAAATTCAAAAAACGGGAACAGTGCGCTGCGCTATGCCAAACGCCAGGGCACCAGGCTATTCATGTTCCTTGCTGTCCTGGCTTTCGCCACTGGCTGTGAGCAGATCGAGGATATCATCAAAGACAAGGACAAGGGCAAACCCGGAGCTAACAAGCCAACCCTGAAGCTGATGGCCGAGGGTCTCACCGCGCCGGTGATGCTGACGGAGGCGCCAGACGGCAGCGGCAGGCTCTTCGTCCTGGAGCAGCCGGGGGTAATCAGAGTCATCAAGGACGGGGAGCTACAGGAGGAGCCTTTCCTGGATATCACCGACAAGGTAATTGACCTCAACGATGAATACGATGAGAGGGGGCTGCTGGGCATCGCCTTCCACCCCCAATACGCCACAAATGGCCGGTTCTTCCTTTACTATAGCGTGCCGCTGTGGCCAGAGGCGCCTGATGACTGGGACCACACCAACGTGGTGGCCGAGTACCGGGTGTCGGGTGATTCGATGAAAGCAGACAAGGGTTCAGAAAGAATAATCCTGCATCAGAACCATCCTTATTCCAACCATAACGGTGGTACCTTAGCCTTTAGCCCCATCGACAACTACCTCTACATCTCCATAGGCGACGGCGGTAACCGCGACGACCAGGGCATCGGCCATGTCGACGACTGGTATGAGCGGAACGTGGGCGGCAACGGGCAGGACATCTACCAGAACTTCATGGGCGACATCCTGCGCATCGACGTGGACGGGGGCTCCCCCTACGGTATTCCGGCCGACAATCCTTTTGTAGGCAAGGACGGGTTGGATGAAACGTATGCTTTTGGCCTGCGCAACCCCTACCGCTTCTCCTTCGACATGGGCGGCACCCATGCCCTCTACTCCCAGGATGCCGGGCAAGGGCTGAGGGAGGAGATAAACCTGGTGACCAAGGGCGGCAACTACGGCTGGAACGTGATGGAGGGAACGCTGTGCTTTGACGCGTCAAGCCCTCTGAACCCGTATGAGCACTGCCCGGACATAGACGTGCGCGGCATTCCGCTGACTGAGCCCATCATACAATTTAAGACAGGAGAAGTAGGCCTGGTGATAGTAGGTGGCTATGTGTACCGCGGAAACGAGCTGCCCATGTGGGACGGCCGCTACATCTTCGGCACCTGGAGCACCACACACGAGGTGCCCAACGGCAAGGTGTTCATAGCAGAGCCTATATTAGGTGAAACCCTGCATGACTTCGACGAAGTGGAGTTCGCCAACACGCCCACCGGCGACCTGAACTCCTACCTGCTGGGCTTCGGCCAGGACTCAGAGGGCGAAGTCTACGTGCTCACCTCCGACACGCAGGGACCCCACGGGAACACCGGCAAGGTGTACAAGATAGATTAAGAACTAAGGCAGGTACTGCGTCATTATTCTGCAGGGGCAGTGCCTGCTTTTTAGCTTCGGCACCTCCTGCAGGCATGGGGTGTGTTTAAGTGATTTTTAAAAAGCAAAAGGCTCCTCAGGATGAGGGGCCTTTATTGTTTGTAGCCTATAAGGTGCTTCATGTTGAATATGAGCTGAAGTTTTTGAGATCTCTTCACCCTGCACAGCTTTTCGCTTTATCTTCCTTATTACTTTCCTGCTATCTGCTTAGTGACATCTTTCTCAATGGGTTTTCCCGTCAGCTTTGATAACACCCACTGGCCTACCTCTTCCCCCTGCTTGGTCCCTTCCAGGGCACCGTCCAGGTAGTGAATCCCGCCGTACACCCGACTCATGGAGGTTTCCATGTAAGCGTCTTCAATGGACTTGAAGGAGCGGACCCCGTGGCCGAACTCATACTCTGTCGAGTCGGTGAATGCTACGTTCCCGCCCAGCAGGTGCGTGAGCACTGTTCCGGCAGAGGCCGATATCGAGCTGTGGCCGCTCACGTACTCGGGGAAGGGCGGCGTCTGCAGGTAAGGCTCCCACCCCTCGCCCAGGAGCCGGTTGATGACGGTGACGGGGCGCACGCGGTTGGAGCGGTACTTTTCTTCCCAGCAGGCGATAAAGGCCTCGTGCATGGCGATGGAGGAGAAGGTATAGGCTTGGAGCGACTGCCTCATGTCCAGCTTCTGGTCCCAGGCAATGGTGCTGACGATAGCTTGCCAGTGTCCCGGCGGGGTCATCTTCTTGCTCAGGTAAGAGAGGTGCCCCTTGATGTTGGAGACGGTGGCGTTGTCATCCCAGAAGTAGGCAATCGCCTTCTGCTCCGGGGTGGCGTTCTTGCCGTAGTCATAGACCTGGTCCACCATCTTGCGGAACTCACTGCCGGGCTTAAGGTCATAGGGTGCCGGAGGCGCAGGAGTGAACTGGGTGCAGGAGTCGAGGGTGAAGGCGCGGATGGCGCTCCACCTCGGCTCGCAGGCCTCCGCATACATTGGCGGAGTGGGCTCCCAATCACCCTCTGAGTAGGTGAGCACGTGCCGGTAGCCGCGCGTGTACTTGTAGTTGTCTTTCTCAGCATAGTCCAGCACGTGTTTGGCCACCAGCTCTCCGTAGGCCACCGAGCGGTCGTACACATCCTGGGGTATATCCATCGCCACATACTTTTGGTTAGTTCCACCTCGTACTCGTCCCACATGTCAACAGAGAAGGTAAGGGCCTTGCTCACGGCGATAAAGGCCTTGACGCTTGCCAGCGGGTAGCAGTACTCTGCACCCTCTTCAGGAGCGGGCACTGGTGTGAAATCCCTGATTCTGCCAGCAAGAGTGGGGTATTCAGCTTCCGCGGGGCGCATGGCCTCATAGGCGGCAAGGTTGGCATACGAATATATCCGGCTAGCCACCGGCGGCTTGAAAATGTCGCGGATAATGACGGTGGTCAGCTGCTTTGAAGTCTGGTGCAGCAAATCAGGGTCAGCAGCTCTGCTGTTGTACTCCTCCGGTGATGTCCTGGTGCAGCCTGCGGCGCTGAAGAGGGCTGCGAAGAGGACTAAAAGAGCAAGGCCTTTTGCTTTGGAAAGAGTGAGCATATAGAACGTGTATAATAAGCGATAGCAAATATCTAATACTGTGGTTACTGAAGGAACCTTTCTATTACCGTAAAAGATTCCATTTCGGCAGTACCCAGTGTTTAAAAGCTTACAATATAGGCCCCCCTTTTTTTAAATTCAACTGTCGAAACGTTCCAGCGCTGTTCTTTGAGGCAGTGGCTACCCTGTAAAAGTGCAATAAAACATCTCCTAAAACAGGTGCCTCAGAAGGGGGAATGCCGGTTCACCTATAACAAGTTTTATGTTAAACATCTAACATATTCAATAGCATAAGTGAGTAATATTTGATTTGTTCCTTTTCCTCATTCTCTTGTTCCTTTCTCCGGATTTTAGCTGTATCCCTACCGTGTAGGCCCTGAGTCCACCTGGCTCTCCAGCGCCTGCTGCAGCTGTACCGCACCACAGTGGACTGCTCGATGGCATCCACTGTGGTGCGGTACAGCTGCCGGAACAGTGGCTTTCCCGCGCAAAGCAGGCGCCACCCATAGAGCTGGGACTCTATTTCCTTTACGCTCTAGTCTCAGTGGTATCATGGCTTTGTTTACAAAAGGGGAAGAAATATTATGTCAGTATGGAAGAACCTCCAGCCTATAAGCAAAGATGACTACACAGAGGAGGAGGGAGTTTGAATAGTTTATTAATTCAAACTCCCAAGACCGCAACCTGATTTTTGCAGATGGATACTTCAAGGAGAGGCCATTAGTGACATACAAGACCGGAGGGAGTAAATGGAATCCTAGCAGTCTGGTGGAATATTGCAGACCTTATAAATTTGCGAAGGTAACAAGCTCTTAGGTGCTGACTATAGCGATAAATAGAAAAATTGTAGTTACAAATTGCGTTACACTAAAAAATTAAGTATCTAAAAATGAGATTTTTAACTAAATTATTATGATTCCAAACGGGATCACTTCATTATCAAGCACTTATAAGGTAAAACTTGTAAGTGCTTTTTTTATGTGCACACAATTTGCACACAGCAAGTCTGTTTTTCTGATATTGTCCCATCAGTACTTATCTTTAGTATTGCCCGCATCAAACAGGCACTTGACAAGTGCTGCGATTCGTAAGTATTGCTGAAAGTTTATTCTTAGTGCTGTAAGTCGTACCTTAGCAGGGAGCCTAATGCCTACTGTTGCGAACCTAAATTAATACAGAATTACCATTGTTTTCAATGAATAATACCTATCCTTGGGAGCGCCGCTGGCTTACCATAAGTTCAGATTCTACCTCTCAGAAGCACCATTATGAAGTTGATAGATCTGGTTACATAGTAGACGCAGAAATGGGCCCTGGTCTTGAGAAGATACCGAAAGGTGTTACGTTGGAGTCTCTCGGACAGGATCTGAAGTGTGCAGTATTATTGGGAGAGCCTGGTATTGGGAAGTCTCATGAGTGGAAAAAGCAACAGGTGGCTTGCTTGGGGCTAACTGAACATCTATTTCTTAACCTTGGTACATTTAATACAGAAGAGAGCCTTCGGTATGAGTTAGAAAATTCGCCTGAAGTCGAGAAGTGGAAGAATAATGATTCCATTCTTACTTTATGGCTGGATAGTTTAGACGAAGGACTTTTAAGTATCAATAAATTACAAGAAGGTATTTTACGTGTACTAAGACGCTTTGATCGTCAGCGTTTACGTCTTCGAATTACCTGTCGGAATGCAGTGTGGCCTGTCGCCTTTTCTGAAGCATTACAGGAGCTTTGGGGATTGCAAAAAAAACCACCTTCTACTGAATTTGCTGTGTTGCTGCTTAGTCCGCTTAGCCAGCAACAGGTGAAAAAAGCAGCAGAGCAAGAAGGATTTGATTCTGAGCAATTCTTGTCTGCAATTGCAGAAGTAGATGCACAACCACTTGCAAGTAGCCCTGTAACGCTGCAGCTATTAATTAATCTTTTCCGCGCAAACAAGCCTACTTTTGGTATTTCTGAAACTGCTGGACGTGCAGGCTTGTACGAACGAGGCTGTTTGGCTTTGTGTGAAATGCCTGATCGTGACCGTAATGAACAACATAGGGTAAGTAGTCGCACTCGCTTATTATTAGCAGGATACTTGGCATATCTGGCGGTGCTCACTAACCGTCGTCAAATACATATTGAGCCAGTTACTGGAACTATTGGGCCAAATGAGCTGGACCCATATTCAGTAGGAGCTGGCCAAACAGTTGAATGGGAGGGGAGGGGAGCATCAATTACCGAATCAGCAATCCGCGATTTATTTAGAAACACAGGACTTTTTACTGATTTGGGAAATGGTTGTATAGTATGGACCCACCAATCTTATGCAGAATTCTTGGCGGCTTGGTATTTAAAGCAATTGGGAATGCCATCCGCAGCTTTGCGTGCACTTTTCCGATCAGCAGCAGATCCGTCTGGTGGTATAGTCCCTGCTTTGCAAGAGACGGCTGCTTGGCTGGCAGAGCTTCAACCTTTTTGCTGGCATGACATTCTGGAGCTTGACCCAATAGCGTTGACCCACTCTGATCTACGCCGGGTGAGCAACACACAGCGAGCTGCATTGGTGGCGCGTCTTATTGTTTGGATGAGTAACCTGTCATACATCCCTTATCGGGAGAGCAGCGAAAGAAACTTTCTGCAGCATCTGAGTCATCCGAAGCTTGTCGAGCAGTTGAGACCTATATTGACTGATTCAGCAGCACCTGGACAAACCCAAAGGTTTGCTGTTGAAGTAGCTTTGGCTTGTAAAGTGAAGGAATTAGTTCCTGCGCTGGTTACTCAGGCTCTTGATAAACAGCTACCCTTTTCTATACGCTCCATCGCATTGAGCCTCTTAGTTCATTTAGCAGATGATAACGCCCGAGAAGCTCTGCGGTCCCTACAAACGCAAATACCAGAGGAAGATATTAGTGATGAGTTCCGGGGGGACCTGCTGCGTATTTTATGGCCGACTCATCTTAATCCTGATGAGCTATTCCCCCTGCTAACTCCAGAGAAAGAGAGTAATTATTTGGGCTCCTATCGTCTTTTTCTATATCAAATAGAAAGAGTAGAATTAGAATTCTCCTTAGACTCTGTAATTTCCGGTCTTCATTGGTTAGTACTAAATTCACCTGTTCTTGATTACCAAAACTCAGATGAAGATTTCTGGGATAGAATAAATCATCTTGTATTGTCTCAGGCTTGGCAGTTTTTGTATGAGCCGAGGGTTCTGGATTCCATGACTGATTTGTTCAATGTTGCAGACAAGTACTTTAAACCATTCAGTATAGAGGGAACTACTGACGAAGCTCGGCTTACTTTGTTTGAAAGCTTGTTGCATCGAAAGATTCGGCCGGAAGCTTACAGTCTTGTGAACAGTATGAATAATTTTCCTGCTCTGCTTATGCAGGATGACTGGGATAAAATTTATGCTTTGCTTTCTACTCCCCTGACTGCCTCGAAGAGGGAATGGCTTACACAGGTACTGATGTTCCTTTTAATGAAAACAACTTTAGGCAATAATGAGACAAACTACGGAACACGATATGATCAACTACATGAGGCTAAGCGTAAGTTTGCGTCAAGTAGAAAAGCTTTCTCTCCATGGTGCAAGGCTGTTAAATTAACCAGTAATGAGGCGGTACGAAATAAGAAAAGTTATAATATAAGAGAGCAGGGTAAAAGAAAGCAAATAAGAAATAAGAAGGAAAGACGTAAGCTTACACTTCACAAAAAAACTAATTGGCGAAGAACTGTTCAAAAGATACTAGCAAAGGGAAGTGCTGCATCATTTCATGAATGGCACATGTTGCTTCACTACATAAGTTCACATAAAACCAAAACAAATTTTTTTACTTATTATGATATTAGTTTGTCTAACCGCTGGGCAAAGCTGTCGACGGTGCAACATTCTCAGGTAGTTGACTTGGCTTATGATGTCGTGTCTCGTTATCCTATTCCCCCTAAAGAATCTTATACTTTAGGGGGTGGTGTAAATAACTTTTCCATTTCCCTTTACCGGGCACTTTTGCTAAGCCAGAGCCAGCGTATTGTTTGTGTACAGAGCCTTTCAGAAAAATTTTGGGAAGATTGGGCCTGCTTTCTGGTTCAATTAGAAAGTGTTCTGGATAGAAATCATCAATTTGAATTAACTAAATTGGCTGCGACTATTGCCCCCACTGCTATCGATTCTGCAGTTTTTCTACAAGCTGATGCACATCATAATAATCAGGATGGGAGTGGTTATTACCACTTCAAAAGTTGGTATCAAGTACTACCAAAAGCTAATTTTCCAGAAAAAATACTTATAGCCATCAAATCAAATGTGTGGCGGGAAGATTTTAGTGCTTCAGTATTGGTTGACATGTTAAATGCGGGCTATCAACCTGCTTTGGACTACGCAAGTGAATTAGTTTTGAAGCCTTTTGATTGTCCAACACAGGTATTAGAAAGACCTCGTTTAACAATTGCAGCGTATAGATGGCTACTTAAAAAACATCATGATTCATGGACTTGTGGATTAGATTAAGTGCTCAGCCAAATATTGCCGCAACAGTAATAAATAGAAACTTCAGCCATTCAAAGCAGGAAGATTTTCAATTCTTGACACTATTTGATGAAGAGCAATTACTTGCTTTCATCCTATGGCTCACATACGCTTTTCAGCTTACGCCTGAGGATGTAGATGATTGGGAAGGTTCTTCTAAAGGACACTTCGCTATGCTGCGCATAGGTGCGGTGACTGAATTAGCTTCTCGTGGTTCTGTGGCAGCTTGGGAAATACTCAAGCAGTTGTCAACCCAAATGGGAGAGCCATATTGGATTAGAGTACGCCTTGATCAGGTTAGGGAAAACTTGCGACGTAATTCATGGGAGCCTATAACTCCTGATGCGTTGATTTCTCTCGGTAAGGAAGCTAACCGCCGTTGGGTAAAGTCAGCAACTGACCTACAGGAGTTGATTATAGAATCATTGGAACGCTTCCAAGCTGACCTGCACAATGAGTTGATCGCCGCGGAAGTCCTATGGATTCCTGTTAAAGATTCAGCGGATAGACGTAAAACACTGGGCTATGAAGTAAGAAATGAGAATTTTCTTTCCAACGTTATTCGTCGTCATCTCACGCAAGATCTTCAAAGGGCAGATATATCGGTTAAGCGAGAAGTAGAGATTCGACCGTCCTTAGGTCCTGAAAGTGGGCAACGCACGGACATCTACATTGAGGCTTTTTCTCGGGATGCAACGGGCAACAAATTTGACGTAGTAACAGTCGTAATTGAGGTCAAACTGAGTAAAAACAAAGAGGTAGAGACTGCGCTTAACGATCAATTAGTTCCTTATCTTAGGGACCAAAGGTACAAACATGGCATTTATTTGGTAGGCTGGCACTATGGCGAATACCATAATAAGCCTGTCAAAGAAAAGTCTTTGCCTGAACTGCATGATTTACTGAAGAGACAAACACAGGATGTCGACCCACGCTATTCTATAAGAACATTGTTGCTTGACATTCGCCTACCTGCTGATAGTGTAAGAAGTGAAGAAGAGAAGCATCTATTTGAAGTAATTTAACTTATAACCTGCTACTATCAAACATTATTCATTAGTGAGTAACTGTGAAGGTTCAATAGATACGCTACATTCTAGCTCTTGAAGCAATCTCAAGTTATTACTATTGCTATAATGGTGGACTTGTGGGTAACTCGATAGAGTTATCCAAAAATCCACCATTATTTCTGTAATTTCAGTCTTTATATATATTATGGAAGCGCTTCAGAAATATGACAGGCAAGATAAAATACTAAAATTCTCTGTTCAGTAGGTGTAGCGGATCTATAGGACCACGACAAGTTTATTTATGTTTTCCCCAGGAGCAAAGTTGAATAACTACCTTAGAGTTACCCAAAGCTTATAATGATGTGTTTTTTTTTCTCTCTTGCAATGGGAGTGTATCACTCTCTTCCACCAGCTTTTCAACCAAGTTTATAGCCTCTTCCGGATTTCGGGCAAAAGTAGAGTCTACCCATAAGGCTGCACCCGGATAAACCTGCCTAATCATCTTCAGTTTTACGCCGCTTTCCACAAGCCTGCTGTTCTCCCTGTACAGACCGAAGCTAAGCCCGACTGAAACAGCAGTTGTTAGTAATAGAATAATTCCCCCAGTCACAAAGCCCCTGGAATTATCTTCGAAGTGGTGGTGGTGTCGGACGGGCAGCACCTTCGGTAGTTTGGATATGGTGTCGCGGAAGGAGCTGATGAGGGTGTGAACCTGCAGCGCCTGGACGCTCAGGTCCTGCCGCCTCAGAATCTT
Source organism: Pontibacter pamirensis (assembly GCF_010015475.1). Classification (GTDB taxonomy): domain Bacteria; phylum Bacteroidota; class Bacteroidia; order Cytophagales; family Hymenobacteraceae; genus Pontibacter; species Pontibacter pamirensis. The sequence continues at coordinate 50,748 of NZ_SSNI01000035.1, read as the reverse complement.
TTTCAACTCCTCAAACTGGGCGCAGGGATTAGGCGCCTGTTCTGCCTGTCCTATATTTGCTTGTTCAGGCTTGTCTCTCTCAGAAATGGTTTGCTGCTCGAGTTTCTCCAGCCGCTTGCCGTGTAGGGCGAGCACGCGTTCCGTGTCGGCCATTCTTTCCTCTAGTTCTTCTGGTGTCATAGGTGTCTTCTCCTTTTCTTTTTACGTTTCTTCTTCCTCAGTTCATATTCAACCATGTGTGCTGTTTGCTCAGCCTCTCCAATAGAGGGAGCCAGTAAGTCCCTGGTCGGGATAAATATGGTGTAAAGCGAAGAGGACTGCTGCGAGATGAGTGAGGGAGTAGGACTTTGGTTATATGAGGTTTGCGGCCTCAGAGCAGTTGTGAACTGCTGTTCCTGCTGCCTGTTCCTCTCCAGCTGTTTGCTGATGGCCCCGTAACTCAGGCTCCTATCAATCCTGGAGCCCCTGAAGCTGAGATTCCCTTCGCAGAAACTTACGCCCTGCACCTGGTCTGTTCCCCTCCGGTATTTGTAGTGGAGGGTGACGCCTTTAGCCTGGAGCAGCCGTTCCATTTCCTGCCAGTTCTTTGCCTTGCCCACTGCCTCTTTGATAGTGTCGTGCAATTCATATTTCAGCTTATCAGCCCCCGTGAGGAGCTGGCGGTTCACCTGCTCCTTGCCCGGCGCCAAGTAGTAGCCGTAGCGGATGGTCATTTCCCGACACAACTTGGCGTTGCGTCTCCGCTCTAATTTGTCTGTGATTGTCCTGCCCTGGAAGTCTACTCTGTTGTAGACGATGTGCAGGTGCGGGTGCTCCCGGTCGCGGTGCTCGACGATGAGGTATTGTGTGTCCCTGATCTGCATCTTCTCCAGGTACTCCCGTGCCCGCTCAGCCATTATCTGAGGTGTTAGCTTGTCCCTATCCTGCGTGCTCCAACTCAGAGCAATATGGCCCACCGCCTTCCCTAGCTCCGGGTTCAAGCTACGCTGCAGGTTGAAGTCAGCGACCATGGCAGAGACGGTATCCGTCCGGATACCCTCCGCATCCAGTACTCGAGCCCCTTCCTTCTGCACCACATAGCGCACGCAGCCCGAGAAGCTCTTACCCGTTATCACTTTTCCTATCATCTTTACGTAGACTTTGAAGCAGGCGGTCTATCTCGTCAAGGGCCTGGCGACACTTACCCTGCACAGAGAGCAGCCCCTCGCGGTGAGCCAGGCGGGCGAGCTGGTTGAGGTTGTTGGCAAGCCCTGAGAGCATGCGCAACAGGGCAGCCTCCTCGGGGGGGAGCCGCGCCACTACTACCGCCTTTTTGGCCGCCGCCCGGAACCATGCCGAGGTGCGTATGCCCGCCTCCCGGGCCTTACCATTTACCAGGAGCCGCTCTGTCTCCGTCATCCGCACTACCACTGTACAGCTTCGCTTCACTCTCTTGGTGGGGCGGCCACCTTTCTTTAGCGGCGGGCCCTGCCGCTCGGCTGCATTCGTTTCCATGTCCTTCTTTCTTTGAGGTGATATGATGTTTCCCTGTTGCGACCACCGGGAACACAGGTCGTGGCCACTGGCCGTGAGGAGGTTTTTGTATGACAAAAACACAAACTTGCTCCCTACTTAAGAGACGCTTTAAAAAAGCTTCTGAAGAGGAAGGCCTTATAGATGGCCGGGCCTTCGGCGATGCCGTCTTGCCCTGTTCCTCCTGGCTGCCAAATATTCGTTCACATCCTTGTGGCCGTTGTAAAAGGCGGAGCAGTCGATGCCCTCCACTCCTGAACATTGCAGCGACTCCGCTACCCGCCTACCGGCCTGGTCCCGGTCCAGGAAGAAGTATACCCCCTGGTGCTGCCGTAGCAGCCCAAGACTCCTGTCTGTGAGGGAGGCAGAGTTCAGAACCAGGAAGTTCGACTTGTCAGGGTGCTGCGACTTTAGCTCCAGCAGTGAGAGGAAATCCATAAACCCTTCCAGCAGGCAGACAGTGCCGGAGCCGTTGTCCACGAAAGTGATGTCCTTGGGGGAGGAGGAGCCCTTGAACCAGGCGCTGCGCAGCTCGTACCCGCCGGAGCGGTTCCCGAACCCGATGGCTTGGTACTCCCTGCCTTCTATGACAAATTTCACTTCCTTACAGTAGGGCTTGGCGGTGGACAGCCGGATGCCCCGTTTGCGCAGGTAACAGGTAAGGTGACTGCTTTGGCCCAGCTCCTGCACGTCCAGGACAGTGATGCCGGGTTCAGGAGCATGCGCCCTGTTCTGACTGACCTTGGCTGGGTGACGCTCACCCTGCTTTAGGCCTGGAACATCATTTGCTTGTGAAAGAAAAAACTGGCTGAAGAGGCTTTTGATAGTTTCCTGGATAGTACCGGTGGGATGGAGGCGCAGGGCCAGGTCAAATACCTTTCCGCCTTCCCCGGTGCCGTGGTCGTACCAGCGGTTGAGTTTGGTGCTGACCTTAAAGGAGGGAGAGTATTCGGCGGGGCGGATAGGGGAGACGTACCACCAGTCGCCCCCCTTCCTGCGGACAGGCTGAATGCCCTGACTGGCCAGGTAGTCCGTAATGGACAATGCGTTGTTGATCTGCTGAATATTCATATCTTTTTCCTTTCATAAGCAAGCTTAAAAACTGACATCCTGAGACCCGGCGGGATTCCGATGGGGTGATGAGGGTATTATGCAAGGGGTTGAATCTAAGTAATATACATGTTCATCATGCCCTCATCAGGCTTTTTCTGTATGATGAGGAAACTCATCGTTCTCATCATTTCTCATCAAATTAAAAAACACCTTGATGAGTAAGTAAATGATTGATATACAGTAGGATGCAGGCGGAATCAGCCGTCCTCATCAAACCGCTGCCTGAGCCAGCTCTGGGAAACGCTGTAGAACCTGCCGGTGAGCCGTACCTGGCAGGGCTCGCCCTGCGCGTCGTAACGGTAGGTCTGGTAGCTCAGGCTGTTCGTTGCCGGCACCAGGCCCCATTCCCGCTGCAGCACCCGGCGCACCTCCTGCCGCGAGAGGCGGGGCATGTGCCGCCGGAGCAGCTCAAGCATGTCCTTTGCCGTAAAGCACATCTGCCCGTCCCCGGTGGCCTCGAAAAGCTCCCGGAGCAGCAGGAGCAGCTCTGTCTCCACCTTGTTGCGGCTGCCCTGCATCACGCGCAGCAGCGCGTCCGTCCGAAGCTGCTTTTCGGAGAACCACATACGCGTCAGCCCCTGCGGAACAGACAGCGGCCGCCTCAGCAGCAGGTGCAGGAGCTGCGGGACCTCCTGCCTCATCTGGCTGAGCAGGTGGATGTTCTCCCGCTCCAGCGGCGGCACTTTCCTGACCCAGTAGCGCGTCTCGGTAGGCTCAATCACCAGGAAGTCCTCCTCGTTGTTGGAGCAGAGCACGAACTTGCCGAAGAACTCTGTTTCGCGGCGGTCCTTGCCTTTGGCTTCTATTTTGGCGGTGCGGGCCGTGCTAAGGTTCTTGATTTTCTCCGAGTCCTCCTTACGCCCAAGCAGCACCTCGTCCACGGCGATGAGGAGTGTGTTCATCCAGTCGGAGTTGAACTGTGACCGGAAGTCGCTGTTGCCGTTGAAGGTCACGTTGCGGCCGAATATGAGCTTGAGCAGGTTGAGAAAGGTGGTCTTTCCCGTCTTGCGCTCCCGGGACACCAGGCACAGCACCGGCAGGTGCTGCGTGGGGCTCCGGTACAGGAGTGTCAGGTAATCCAACCCTAATTCATACTGCTCTCCGAAGATGTGCCTCAGAAAGAACAGGGTCTGCTCGCAGGGGCCCTCCTCCGGCTGCCAGGGCAGCGGATGGTAGAGGTTGTAGAAGTTTCCCACCGCCTCCTGGTAGTGCAGGTGGCTGGGCACGCAGCAGAAGCCGTCGAAGCGGCGAATCCTCTTTACCTCCTTGCGCGGAAGGTCTTGGCGGAGTGTCTCTGAAGACCAGGGAATCCACAGCTCCACATAGTCTCCCTGGATGGTGGGCTGGCGGCAGCGCTTGTAGTAGGAGGTCTGCACCCGGATGTAGCTCTCCGGCGCGCCCAGGGCGAAGGGTTCTGTCTCTTCCATGAGCCAGTGGATTAAAGGTCAGACCTTATTTCTTTTGCTGAGAATAAGCTGCCCTGCTTCCTGCCTTATCTCGGCAACGGTTTTGTTCCGGCCCTGCCGTATCCACTCAGCCAGCTCGCTTTTGTAAAAGTAGAGCCGCTTCCCCCGCTTACTGACAGGAACCTCCCTGCGGCTGACTTTCATGTAAAGCGTGGCAACGGAAAGATGGAGGAAGGCGGCAGCCTGGCTGACGTTGAAGATGTCCTCCTGCTCCTGTTGGGGGTGACGCTCCTCCAGCAGGCGCTCCAGGTGATTCATTTTCTCATGCAGCAGGCGCATGGCCTGCGGCAGTTGCTCAAAGGTGAAGTTTTCCATAACAGCATTGTTTTTGGTTTGTGCTGCAATGGTAGGGACTTGTTTGGAAGGGTTGCAAGAAGGTCATGCCCTATCCTACCTGTATCTTACTGGATAGTGTAGTTTTTTTGAGTGCGGACAACGGGAAAGACGGTGTAGGTGCCGTCCGGCTGCTTCCGCACGTCCAGGATAGGAGACTGGCAGGGCTTGGCGTTGGAGGAGATGATGGCGGCCAGGTAGTTAGGCGGCAGGGTTCTTTGCTGCTTTCGGTACACATAAGCAAAGTTTGCAGATATCCATGCCTCGAGCTCTCCTTTCAGACAGCCCACGAGAAGATTGGCTTCGTAGAGCTGTTTGAAGGCGTCGGCCAGCTGATTGCCGTTCCCGTGAAAGAGCAGGGGGGAGGAGGGGGATTGGTTCTCCTGCAGGAGGGGCAGCAGCTGCTCCTGGTCCTCCGGGGTGAAATATCCCTTGAAGATTTCAAAGAGCTTCTCCGTTACCCCATCCACAAAGTGAGGATAACCTGTAACAGGCCTGGCAGGGGCGGGTTCAAGCGGGAGAGAATCCTGCTCCTCCGGGGCGGGTAGCAGGGCCGTTACACTCCGGATAAATTTGGCCAGCAAGGATTCCCGTAGCTTGACCGACTCACTCAGGTCATCGACCAACTCCTCGCGAACCTCTACGTGCGCATAGAAGGGCTGCAGGTTGTGTATGACAAACAGGTCAGGCAGGTTCATCTGATGCAGGTAACCAGCTGGATAGACCTGCCCATAGTCCAGGGTGTGGTTGTGAAAGTTGACCCAAAAGGCCCTAAACCGCTCCTCTATCCCGGTGATTTGCTCCAAAACCACTTGCAGCTGCCTGTGGTGGAGGGAAAGCAGATCGAGTGCGGCCATCTCAGAGAGGAGCTTGAGCTCACTTTCGAAAACAGCGGCCTCGTCGTAATGCGTCTCATGCCTGAGGTCGTAGCCTGTCTTCACCTGTTGGCCAAAAGGGCCTACAGGCATCTTCCTCTCGACAAGGTGGAGCTCAAAGGTCTGCAGGCGGGTCAGAAACTTCTTCAGGTGCTTCATGATGCGGTGGTTTTATGACGGCCATCCGGGAGCTGAGAAACGAAGGAAGGTTCAAGGTACCTGTGTTGGTAGCTTGTCTCTACTTCTTCACTATCTCAATATAAACCAAAGCGTAACAACAACAAAGAACACGCAGTAGCTTTTATAAACTAAAGCAACAGGAGCCGTGATGTAGGTATAGGCATGAACTGGTGCTTCTACATATTCATAGAGGCACACATTTTTGTATTAATTCTAAGACCAGCTGAAAAGAAGATAATGAAGTGGCGAGAGATGCCTTTACTTTTAAGATGAAGCTTTCTTTTTAGGCGAAAGCGTGTCTTTGTCTATATCATCCGGGCTGTTTACCTGAGGGTCATACCAGTCTGCCTTTTGTTTTGCCCACACGAGCCATTGTTTCAATTCATGATTTGAAGTATCAGTTGCCTTGGCCTGCTAGGCTACAGAAGCTATGTATTCCCGCAGCACCTGGGTCTTATGCCACCGTTTCGAGTGCTGAAGCAGCCTCTTGAAACTGGCCAGCTCCTGTTCCTTGCGTGCCTCCTGCTCCCGTAATATCCGCTCCTTTTCAAGACGGGCTGCATTGGCTTTCTGTGCGTTCAGCCTGAACTCCTCTTCTTTCTTAGCCTTTAGCTCCAGGTAAGCAATGATGTTGGAGAGCCTGCTCTCTAACATCATTGCTTACCATCCTGCCACTCTCTCCCGCTCCAGTGCCTGCCAACCCAGAGTACAAGTAATCCTGTTGGAGTGTAATCATAGGAGTAATTTCCTTTTTTGATTTCATCTGATCTTTTGAGCTTTTCTCTGATGGCGACTTCAAACCTTTCCTCCCCGACACGAATGTTGTTCCCATAGCTCCCCACCTCCATTGTGTGGCCTCTGGCTTTTGGGGCCTATATTAGGGTGTCCATTAAAATAAGCGTACGAGAGAGGAGACGTTTTGAGACTTTTATGTCCATGAAACCATAATGTGGGTTAATTAAACCGGTGAAACGGTATTTTCGGCTTCGCTCCTCGATGTTGGCTTGGAATGCAGTAATAAGCTTATCTGGATTGGTAAGGCGGGTTGGTACCTTTAGCATGCCTTTCAGATTCTCTTCAATTTCCTTCTGCAATAGAGCCAAAGGCTTCAAAGAGCCTCTAGGTGCAGTAATGGCTCTCAAATCAATTTCTTGCTCTCTTGAAGCATCTGCGGGTAGTTCAGGGACAGGAACTGTCTTTCCAGTCCTGACCTTTTGCCAGTGTCCTGATCTCGGAGTAGGGATCTGTAACTTCTTACACAGTTTACGCAGTTCATAATCCGACACTTCAAATTTTCTGGCAATGCTGATCATGGGTTCTGACCACACCTGCCTGTGCAGCTCCTGCCGGGTGAGCTTGGTGTTTTCCATTGGACTAGCAATTAAGGTTTTTCTTATGAATTCAACATAGTCACAAAGAAATAATGGATAAGTTGTGGCGACAAAGAAACGCAGAGAAAAGAGAACTGCCAGGCTTCAATGATGTAGAGGGAAACACCACTGAAACCTGGCAGTACCAAAATAGCTTTTGATAAACTACTCTTATAACCTCGGATCCACCGCCTCGCTCTCGAGTGCCAGCACGCCGAACACGCACTCATGCACGCGGCGCAGCGGCTCCTTCCGCACAAAGCGCTCCAGCGACTCCAGGCCCAGGGCGAACTCCTGAAGGGCCAGCTCCCGCTTCGCCTTTACGTGGCGCTGCTTCAGGCGCTCCAGGTTGCCGTTCAGGTCATACTCCGGGCCGTAGACAATGCGCAGATACTCGCTGCCGCGGCACTTCATGGCGGGCTGTATCAGCCTGTCTTTGTTGGTTGACACAAAGTCCAGCGGCTTAACCACCATGCCTTCGCCACCTGCCTTTGTGAGTTCTGTCCACCAGCTGACGGCGGTGTTAATACTTTCCTCATCCTCCAGGTTCACGAAGCGGTGGCTGGTCATCAGGAGGTAAAGCTCGTCCTGGCGGCATACTTCCGCTAGTTTTTCCATGTGCCAGGTGTGCTGCTGGTTTGCATGCACCTTCCCTTCGGTTGCCAGAATGTGGAAAGGAGCGAAGGCCATGCCTTCAATACCTTCCGTTTCGCTGGTATAGTGGTGGTAGGAAGCAATATATTTGTCGATGGCCTGCGTCCGCTGTGCTACATTCTCCAACATGACACCTACCTCCAAGCCACGAGATTGCGCTTGCTGCAGCACGTCATGCGCTCTTTCCAGTGCGTTGGAAGCTGAGGCTCCTACGGCCGCGTACTGGTTTATGATGAGGTCTTTCGCTTTGGATGACCAGGGCAGCAGCTCCCCGTCCAGGCACACCCAATCCGTTTCGAACCTGTCCCAGAAGTCCGCCGCCGTGAGGGCTCGCTGGAGTACCTCCAGGAAAGCCTTTTCAGTTGCTTCGTCCTGAAAGAAGCGGCGGCCTGTGCGGGTGTAGATAATACCTGGGGCAGGGGAGTGCATGCCAAAGCGCTTCACCGCCACTTCCGGGTCTTTGCATATCACGGCGATGGCGCGGGAGCCCATGTGCTTCTCTTCGCAAATTAGATTCCGCACACCGTTTTTACGGTAGTAGCTGAACACCTCCAGGGGGTGCTCCAGGTACTCGGGCAGCTGGCTCGTTTCGGGTGGCGACATGGTAGGCGGCAGGTATACCAGCCACTTCGGGTCGATGGCAAAACGGCTCATCACCTCTAGGGCTGCCACCGCATTCTCCTCCCGCACAATAACGCGCTTGCCGATGCCTGTCTCCACGATGTACTTCTCCCTTAGCGGACCGATGTCCAGGATATCATCGTATTCCTGCTGCGCCGCCTGTGCCGCTGTATTTGGCATAACCGGCCTTACCGGCTCGCTGTATACGGCTTTGCTCTCTACCGAAACTGTCTCCCGCTCCGGGTAGCGCAGCGCAGTCAACCTGCCGCCGAATACGCAGCCTGTGTCGACGTTGAGGGTGTTGTTGAGCCAGTCGATGCCTGGCACTGGCGTATGGCCATACACGACGTTTGCCTTGCCACGGTAGTTCTTCGCCCAGTCATGGCGAACGGGCAAGCCGAATTCATCTACTTCGCCCGTCGTCTCCCCGTACAGGCAGAAGGCCCGTACAGCAGCGGCTGCCCTTCCGTGCATTGGCTCCGGCAAACCGGCATGCGCCACTACCAGTTGCCCCTCGTCCAGCACATAATGCGCAATCAGTCCGTCCAGGAATGCTTTTACTTTCTCTTTGAAAGCATCCGGTGTAGCGGCAAGCTGCTGCACTGTTTTGTCCAGCCCATTGTCCAGGTTCACGCTTTTACCCTGCAGGTAGCGCAGCAATTTATCGTCGTGGTTGCCCCGTATGCACAAGGCCTGCCCGCTGTTTACCATGTCCATCACCAGGCGCAGCACCTCCGGCGACTTTGGTCCCCGGTCCGTCAGGTCGCCTAGGAAAATGACTTTCCTTCCGGCAGGGCCGCTGATCTGGTAATGCCCGTTTGCCTGCTGCTCCACTTTGTAATCAAGCTCGGTCAGCAGTTCCTGCAGTTCATCAAAACAGCCGTGTATATCGCCGATGATATCGAAGGGGCCTGTCTCTTCTTTCCTGTTGCTCCAGAGTGGCTGGCGCACGATGCTTAGCTCCTCTTCCGGACTAACCTGGTAGGTGTAGCTGAAGCCTTCGCGCTTGATGCTCTTGAGCGTGCGCCTGTACATGTCGTAGTGCTTCTCGATGACCTGGCGGCCAAAGTTGCGGTCTGGGCGCACTTCGTGCCGCTCCTGCAGCTGCCGGATAGGTGTGTCCAGCATGATGGCAGCAGCCAGGGCGTAGTTCTCCTTTGCCAGTCGTACAAGCTTTGCCCGGTCATCCTTGTGCAGGTTCAGCGCGTCTATGACTGTCAGCTTTCCCCGCTTCAGGCGCTTGGAAGCCAGGAAATTCAGCAGGTCAAAGGCATCGCCTGTCGCTTCCAGATTGTTCTCATCGTCTGACACCAGGGCACGGCAGTAGTCGGAAGAGATGACTTCGGTGCCGAGGAAGTATTTTTTTGCAAACGTGCTCTTGCCTGCGCTGCTTGGGCCCACCAGCAGTACAAGAGCTATTTCGGGTAGTTTTATTTCTTTCATGCTGTTCCTTTCTTTTTGAATACCGCCATTTGTGAGGGTGCACCTACTTCAGGCTCTTCCTGACCAACTGGCTCCAGGCGCACTTCATAGCCGTAGCGTTCGCACACGTGCCCGCACCAGTTTTGAAACTCCTCCCGCGTCCATTCAAAGCGGTGGTCCTGGTGGCGGAAAGCCTCCGGGTCCAGCCGTTCGAACACAACGTTGTACTCTGCATTAGGCGTTGTGAGCACCACGGTGTCTGGGGCCGCATAGCCGAAGACAACACGTTCCATGGTCGGTAGTCTTTCCGCATCGAGGTGCTCGATTACCTCCACCATGGCGAGGGCGTCGTATCCTTTCAGGCGCTCGTCCAGGTAGGTGACGGAGCCCTGAAACAGGGAGAGCCGTTCGCGCAGGGCAGGGGAGGCCTCGTCCAGGTGCAGGTTTTCATTTGCCAGCTGGAGTTCTGAGAAGGAAACATCCATGCCGGCTATCTTCCGGAACTGCCCATCCTTGAGCAACAACCGCAGCAGCTTGCCTGAACCGCAGCCCAGGTCCAACACCCGTTGCGCACCACTCTGCTGGAGCCGCTCAAAAGCCCGGTTGAGGCGCAGCTGGTGCAGGCTCTCCTGTAGCGGAGATTTGGGTTCATCAGACGGCATGACTTCTTCACCTGCCAGCCGCAGGATAGCCTCGTTGGCAATGGTGCGGATGTTGCGCAGGAACCTGCGCGTAATCCAGTCGCGCTCCGGGTGCTGCTCCAGCCAGCCCTGTCCTTTCTGCAGGAGTATCTCGATATCATGCTGTGTCACATAGCTGTGGCGGCTGTTGTCCAGCACCGGGATGAGCACATACACATGCGAGAGCAGTTCCTGCAGGGGGCAGACTTTCTTCAGTGTCAGATTCACATACCTGCTCTGGCTCCATTGCGGGAAAGCCATGTCCAGCGGAATCGTCTCTGTTTGCAGCGCATAGCCCAGCGGAACAAACAACCGCTCTACCATCTCCAGGTCCGTATCCACGCGGAGGGAGCTGAGCCGCAAAGTGAAAGGCATAAAAATCTCCGGCAGCTCCGGCCTGGTGTTGCACCTGCCGTTGAGGGCAGAGCCGAAGGCCTTGGAAATAGCGGAGCTCAGAAAAGAATTGCTCGTGTAAGGCCTGTCGTTTACGTACTGGTCCTGCAGGGCATTATTCCCTTTCCGCACCCGCACCAGGTCCACCGGGTTGATGTCGAGCATCAGGCAGGCGGTACAGCGTGCTGCGGTGGCTTCGGGGTAAAAGATATGCGCCTTTCCCGCCGCCAGCTCCACCGACTGCAGCCTGTCCGGGTGCTTGTGTAGCAGGAAGCCTAGGTCTGTGGCCGGGGAATGCGTGGTCGTGATTTCTAAAAGCATCTGATTTTTCTCTTTTTAGAGATATATTTAAAATTCAATATAGGTTTTTTACCCGAAACTCCCCGGGCTTACGGGCCTAAGGTAGCTTCAGGTAAAAAAGAAGCAGGACGACAGATGGCAAGCGACATAGTGCTCTACCACTGAGCTACACGCTTGAAACGTGGCGGGAATCGAACCCGCGGCCTCTCGATTAAAAGTCGAAGTAACGCTTGCCTACGGCACCTGTTCCAGTAAGACAGAGGCGACAGGCAAATGGAGTTGGATTTTGCGTGACAGGCGAAGTAACTCCATTTAACGGCACTCTGTTTTGTTTATAAAAAGCGGGCGACAGGCGACAAGGGACCTAAACCTTTTGCAAGGCGTTGCTCTACCAGCTGAGCTACAGAACCTGGTGACTCTGGCAGGAGTCGAACCTGCGACACACGAAGTAACCCTTGTCTACGGCACCACTTCAATATCTAAAATGAGCGGGCGAAAGGCGGCCGGAGACCTATAAATTGTACTCACTGGCGTGTTACCCTTTCACTATTCCTGGCCTTTACTGACCTGAGAAGCAGGACTCGAACCTGCAACTCCAGTACCCTGACGAAGTAACTCCAGCCTACGGCACCGCTCATTTTAAAATCTTAAAAGCAGGAGGGCAACAAGCGGCCCGTGACAAGGCTGTTGGCAGCCTGCAGGATTTGAACCTGCTCGTCCATGTAAGACTTCACCGAAGTACCACGCACCTACGGCACCTCCTGCGTTTTATAGTTCTACTGCTTCAATATTCTCCAGGGCAGTACCACCGTTCTCTATTGCCTCCAGCACCTCGAATATTTTATCGCTCCAGCCCGCTATGAGGAAAACATCTTCCTGCAGCAGGTTGATGGGCGAGGAGCCATAGCCCGCCAGGTCGAAGAGGTAGAGGCGGGCATTGGGTGCCACTGCCTTGTACTTCTTCCACTCCTGGGTCAGGCTCTGGTGGTAGCCTGTGCTGTCCCAGAGCTGGCAGTCGGTGAAGACCATCACTTTGTCTGCCTTCACGCGACGGTTAACCAGGTCACGGATGACCAGGTAGCCGTTGGTAGAGTAGCCTACCTCACCTTCGCGTCGGTAGAACTCCTGCACATTGGCCAATACACTCTTGCGAGGCAGGTTGAGTACTTTCCAGGTGTCGCCGAACATGCCGGTTATCACATTCCGGCAACGGTGCTGCAACAGCATGCCCAGCATGAGCCCGATGTCGTAGTTCAGGATTTTGCTTCTTGGAGAAACAGCCTTTTGCATGGAGCCCGACACATCGCAGGCTACCACCACGCGCACCTCCTCGCTGAAGCCCTGCATGTTCTGCACGCTTACCTGTACCGCCTCCTCCAACGCATCCAGCACTAGTGCAGTAAAGCCGGACTTCAGCTGCAGCACCTCGCGGTAAGCCGCCAGGTATCGGAACGGCAGCTGCCTGGCCTTCTGCACAGCGCGGCCATCGGAGAGGGTGGCGCATACGCGCTGCATGTGCGCACCCGATACCTCTGCTTCCATGATGTTGCGCAGGTTACGCAGCAGGGCCATATAGCCGAGCCTGTTGCTGTCTAGCAGCTCTTCCCACTTTGCCCGCACCACAGCGGCTTTGGTGGCGGTATCCTCAAACGCTTGCTGCCCCAGAGCCGATAATTCCGTCTCCCAGGTATAAGGCGTGGCCAGCGTATCGGCGGCTATTTTGTCGAAGAGTGCCCGCTGGTTTTCGTCTTTAGACTTTGGGTGCACCAGGAACAGCGCGTCGCGCAGCTTGATGTCTGTGGCACGGTTATACTTGGCGAACTGGTACTCGTCGAAATTGTTAAAGGTCATGGCCAGTCCTTTCTGCAGCTGCTTGGAGAGGCGGCCCAGCTTCTTGGTACCCGTGCGCCCGTTGCTCAGGCTGTAGTAGGCGAGGAGTTCAATAATCTCGTCGGCGCGCTGTACCACGCGGGCAACGGTGCGGCTCACCAGGTCATCGCCAGCGTGTACTTTCGCCAGCTCCACCACCAGTACCAGCGGCACGCTGCGCAGGTGCATCTGCGTGCGTGCATACACCGCTAGTTTCGCCACAAACGACGGCTCGTTCTGCGCAATGAGCTCCCGGATACGCTCCAGGCGCTTGTCGCTGCTCTCGTAAAACTTGTCGTTCAGCGAGGCAGTCACAACGGCTGCATACAGCTCGGCGTCTGGTCCTGTTTTCCAGGCCAGCGCTCCTTCGTAGTTCGTGGTCTGGTGCTTTTTTGGTGTGAGAAAGTTGAACTTCATGGCCTTTTCCTTATATGATAGACCAAAGTTCAGGGGCTAGTGCGCAGTCTTTTTGCGTAGGAGGAGGGGAGGTAAAAATAATTTAAAAAATATTTAAAGGGTAGAGAGTTAAAATATAGTATTTTACATATGTGAACATAGAGTTGTTTGTTGAAATTGGCATTGAACCGTATGTTCATATCTTATACCAAGTAGTTTGCCCAATAGACAATGAAAAATTTTGCCCTTGTTTTACTAAGCGTTCTTCTACTTTCTTATTGCCATGAGCGCAACGAAGAAAAGAAGCTCTTGCCAGAGTTGTACGGACATTGGCTGCCAGCGGATTTGAAAGGAGTATCGGGTAGCGATAAGAGAAATGAACGTCCACCTCCTATTGCTGGGCTGGTTGAGCAGGGGTTCTCTTTTGACTCTAACGGCATAGCAGATGTTAAAAGGGGATATTATAGAATGCTGCGTGGTAAGGAACGCAGAGACAGAAAACTTATCTATCTTGGTTCTAAAACAAAATATTATGTAAAAGGAGACAGCTTGAAGATATTTAATCTTACAGACTCCACATGGTGGGGCCTCAAGGTTGTTAAACTCACGGAAGATACACTCTCGTTTGCAACTGAGCGGGGTGAGCCTTGGACGTTTGTACGAAAGAATTACAGCTCGAATGCTGAGCCAACCTTCGATAAAATAGTAGTTTCAACCTCTGGTTGCTATGGCACTTGTCAGGCTTCCAACACCATCATCAGTTCTGACGGTCAGGTGACATTCTATGGCGAGCGCTACACAACCAAAACCGGTTTTTATACTGGTTCTGTTCCAGAGGAGCTTTATCAGGAGTTAGAAAGCAACTTTAGAAAGGCTGACATCAATAATATTCCTGATGAATTTTCAGGGGGATTTACGGATGGAGAGAAGATTACTGTTTCTTTCATCAAAGGTGACAGTATCTATAAGACAGTATCAGATTACGGAAATGCGGGGCCAAATGAACTGGTATGGGCATTGATCCCATTCCGCTATCTCTACCAACAATTAAACCTAAAGCCACTGTACAAAGCGAGTTTGCCTTTTTATCCCGCACTTCATTTTCTGAAGTTTGAGAAGAATGGTAAAGAGTTAGTGCTGCCCCAGTCGGAGAGCTTCTTGCTGTGGGACTACCTTCGCATAGGAAAGAAAACGAACATTTCATTTAAGGAAAGATTTACCTTGAACTTCAAGCACAACACTTTATGGTTTCCCTCTCGGGATGAAGAAATGAGAGGTGAGGGGTACGACAGTTCTGAAGCGGAGAGAGTGAAAGAGATTTCAACTGATGGTAGGTACTTTAAGTTTATAGTGGAGGGAGAAGACCCTGTAACCATAGATATTGGGTTTAACTTTTTTGACAGGAGTTATTCAGAGGAAGAATTCAAAATAAAAGGGGGAGTATTAACAATGTAAAATACCATGGGCCAACAACACCTTCCGGTAGTTGAGCCACAGGAAAGCTAAGCACGTTGCCAATAATGCAAAAATAGATTTCAATGTTCAAAACCCTAACCATCTGCCTCTTTTTGCTGCTGTCCTTTACATATGTAAAGGCGGATACATGGCATGACCCAGCCTGGCAAACGATGATTGATAGTTCTGATGTAATAGGTCTTTTCCAAATAACAGGTGAAGGAGATTTCAGAGCAAGGGCCAAACTGCTTAAGTCCTACAAAGGCATCTTAGAGAAGGATGAAATATGGATTTCAGGCTTCAGCAATAGGTATGGCCCAATCGACACTATGCGTACAGGAGAAAAATATATACTTTTTCTTAATAAGCATACCCTGACTGATGAAGGCAAGGAATATTGGCTACAGTTAATTGAAGAAGAGCCCGAGCTGATTAGTTTTTATAATGCTATTCAGCAGGGGCTTGCTTACCGTGTCTGGTCACCTACCTCAGGAGACTTTTTTGTAAAGGGGGAAAGGGTGAGTTACAATTTGTTAAGCACAAGCCACTCCAGCCAATCTTCTGAAAAATCATTCTCTGAATTAGATGAATTTCTCGCTGTTGCTGTAAATAATGAACCCAATAGGAAATTTCAAAAGCAGCTTCTCCATAAGCTTGAGAAAAGTCTTCTCAGTTCTCAATGGGATATGGCTAGTCAATACTTGATGATGTTGCACTTAACGGGCAACCGTTCATACAATAAAGTCTTCAAGAGAGCAGTAGATGCCCCAAATCTAAATACTAGGCTCGCCCTTGCGCGCCGTATGGGAAAGGCGAAGTCTAAAAAGTCAAGAGAAATTCTAATTACACTTCTCAAGGACTCAAGCAGCGTGGTGCAAGGTGAAGCTGTTAGGCAGTTATCAACTGAGAGTGCCGACTTTGTAGGACCTGTGTTGCTTGCACAGCTAAAAGAAGCGGGTACGGGTGGTATCTATCCGGCCAGTATAATGGATCCGGTGCGCAATGAGTTAGAGGGTGGAAAAGTAGAGATAATAAGGACCTTGGGTGAGCTAAAGTACAAACCAGCTGCAAAGTATCTGCTACCACTACTCGAGACTGAAGATGAGTATTTATTCAAACTTGTTATTGCCACTTTACAGAAGCTTGATAACAAAGGATACATCCCTTATTTGAATGAGCATCTAAAGAAAGGCACTGAATCATTGATTTTCGACATTAGTATGTTGATCTCTGAAAATGACCTGGAGGAAAGTAAGCAAGCGCTGATGGACTACATTTCATCACACGAAAGGAATGATCAGACTAGAAATGAATTTGCCATCTCCACCTGTTGTGGTCTCGGACACTTTAGGGATAAAGAAACAATCCGGTTCCTGTTATCCGATTTTAGTTCATTTCTTCTAAACCTGGATTTAGTTGATAACTCAGCCCAATCAAAATGGCTCCGCCAGTACTTCGAAACCTTTACTGACCTCCAGGTGGAGGAAGCAAGGCCACTGATATACAAGTCGCTGTTTCATTGGGTTGGTTTAAGCTATGAGTTTGCCCAAGATCCTGTGCTTTTCTCTGTTAAATCTGCCAAAGAGGATTCTATAAACTCAAGGGTGAGAGATATACTACATGAATTCGATATAAAAGAGGTGCAAACTCTGGCATTTATAGAAAGTACATTGGGAACAGCAAAAAATGACAATACTGAGGACAAATTCATCGTGCAGGTAAAGTTGAAGGAAGATGAGCAGCAATCCATCAGCTTGGATGAAATATTAGCGGGTGGCGGTGAGAACACTAAAAATTTATTTATGGTTCTTGACAGTGTCCGCACCAAAATAAGTAGGGGATTAGGGGTGCCCATACATAATGTAAATGTGCAGAAAGACTCCTTCGTCTTAGGTGTCGATAACAGGTTCAATGATCGTTTTTCTTTGCTAGGTAGGTTTTGTGAATATGCTACTGCGTTACCAAATGAGAATGACTTAAGGTTTTTAAAAGCTCTTGCAGCAACTGACATTCCTGGAGATGAAGTGGGTCAAAAAAAGATACACATCGCTATTCAGCAGATAGAAGAAAAACTGAAGAAGTAAAGTAGCACTTTTGGCAACTACGTGTAGACGACATGTTTCGGCTAAATACCTTATCATATCGTCTACACAAGGCCATTGATAAAACAGACACTTTGTTGCACTCTCATATGTGGGCATCATTTAACTGGTAGTGCATCAGTGAAATGAGAAGCTTTAAAGTTGATTCAACATACCTGCATACAACTCCCTCCGCACCTCCACCAGTAGCTTGTTTAGCTTCTCCATATCCGGCTCATCCGGTAATTCTGAAGCCTCATATAGTGCATTCCATTGTAGCAGTCCATGCCTCGGCGATAACCGGTAATTCCGTATAATGAAAAGCCCCTGCCATTATTTACAGCAGGGGCTTTTCATTTGAGAGATCAAATCATTAACACTAATCCTTCTCCATATACTTTTCATCCCCGCACATGCGGACAAGCTTCGGCGTGAATGTTCCCACCACCTCCACAAGGTCCTGTTGCGATTGCATCACCTGGCGGATATCCTTGTAAGCCATTGGCGCTTCATCCAAGCCTGATCCTATTACCTCCACACCCGCATCCAAAAGATACTGCTGCACCTGTGGCAGGGAAAGTGTTTGTTTGGCCTTAGTCCTGGACATCACCCGGCCCGCACCATGCGAGGCGGAGTTAAGCGAATTCGCATCACCTTTTCCACGCACGATAAAGCCGGGCGTCGCCATAGAGCCAGGAATGATGCCTAATACACCCTGACCCGCTGGTGTAGCACCTTTCCGGTGCACGATTACCTCGTTTCCGTCGGCATCTTTTTCTTTCCAGGCAAAATTGTGATGGTTCTCCACCACCGCAAGCGGCTGTTCACCTAGTGCCGCCGCCAGCCGCTGGTGTATCTGGTGGTGGCAGGTCGAGGCGTAGTCACCGGCCAGGTTCATGGCCAGCCAGTACTCCTGCCCCGCCTCTGTGTTCAGGTCCAGCCAGGCTAGATGGCGCGCCTCCTGCGGCAGGCGGCAACTTTCCATGGCTACTTTGGTATAGTGCCCCGCAATGCTGGCACCCAGGCCGCGAGAGCCGGAGTGGGAGAGCACCGCCAGGTAATTACCTGTTGGTAGGCTAAACTCGTTTTCCGGATCGTGCAGTTCCACTGTGCCAAACTCCACAAAGTGGTTACCGCCACCCGAGGAACCTAGCTGTCTGAAGGCCCGGTCTTTCAGGCCCTTCGCCACGGCTATATCAGCAAATTCGTTGCGCTCCATGATAGTGTGGTCCTGAGGGTTTTTAAAAGTAGCCGTACCGAAGCGCGTGTTGTCGAGCAGCAGCTTCTTTAGCTGCGCTGGCTGTGTCGTCAGAATGTCGGGTGGTATGGCGTAAAGGCTCATACTCATACGGCAGCCAATGTCTACGCCCACGGCATAGGGAATCACGGCGTTTTGTGTTGCCAGTACACCACCGATCGGCAGACCATACCCCTGGTGCGCATCCGGCATCAGTGCCCCGCCTACTGTTACAGGAAGGCGCATGGCCACATCCATCTGTTTTAGTGCACCCGCCTCAATACCTTCAGCCCCATAAATGACATAGTCTTTAGCGCCGGGCAAAAGAGGGGTAACCTCTTCCTGCTTCGGTGGCAGCAAGTCCTCTGCTAGCGGTGCCCAAAGCTCATCTTCCTGGTATTTTGAGGGCGAGGAGAGTACCTTAGATAGTAGTATTAACTGCTCCTCTTTCGATACTTCCTTAAATGCTGTCTCGATTAGGGCCAGTGCTGTGCCGACGGCTTTACCGGGAACATAGCCGATTTTAAGAAGATCTTTTCCTGTGAGTTGATGTGCGTTCATAGTTTTTCTTTTGGTATGATACAAAGGAAGAAGCCTACTACGCAGCCTTTTTGCGCAGTTAAACTTTCTTGTAAAAACTTTTCCGCACCTCCACCAGCAGCTCATTCAACAGCAGTATATCCGGCTCCTCCGGTAAATTAGTCTTTTCGTACAGTTCATCCATTTTAGCAATTCGTTCCTCCGCGATAGCCAGTAATTCCGCATACTCAAAAACACCGCCTTTTATTTGGAGCAGGAATTCGCGGTTCGGGCGGCGCACGATGATCTGGCCCTGGCTGGCGATTTCTTCGGCCATGTCGAGGAGGCGGAAGGTGTGCATCAGGTTTTTAGCGTCATAGTTCTTTCCGTGCGAGAGCGTGTTTTCGTAGCGGGCATTGTTTCGCTTCTCTACCCATTCCCAATACTCCTTGTATTCCTTGCAGTAGGTGGAGTAGGCGTTCTTGTTGAAACTCATCACCGCCAGCGGCTGCAGGCCTTTGGGAATGGAACTCAGCGAGACATCATTGGATTCCTCGCTCTGCACAATGCCCCTGAGGTTTGTACCTGGGTCATGGAACACCGCATACAGGTCCGACATGTGCGGGATGCGGGCAAGGCCGCAATCCTCCTGCTGCAGGCCCTGCTGCTCCAGAAACTCCTGCACCGGCACAGAACCCTGTCCCTGCGCCACATAGCAGAAATCCAACACCGACTTGCGCTCCGGTTCCACCGGGTTCACAATCTTTTTGTTCAGTCCCTTCGCCTTCTTCACCTGTGTGAGGGCGTATCCTGCGAAGGTTTGCTTGCATAGCTTCGAGAGGAAGTCCTGCGGCTTGAACCTGTTGTAGAGCGGGTGCTGGTACAGGATACAATCTTTGGGCATGCTCAGCAGCTCCAGCATGTTGGGGTTGTTTTTAGCCAACAACTCCACGAAGCGGCGCAGCTCATAATACACAATGTCGTTGCTCTCGTTGCTGAGCTGCTCCACGTAGTTTAGTCCGAAGTAATCCTCTTCGGGCAGCACAAACACACCCCGGATATCGGTGTCTGAGGTGGGGGTGCTCAAGCCATAGGCCCTGCTGCCGCTGATGCACTCGAACAGCAGCAGGTTTTTTGTCTTAAGCTCGTCTATGGTTAGTGCCATGGTTGTTCTATCGTTTCCCTGAAGAGTTGGTTCAGCGACTCTGTCTCGCCCTTCTGTGCTTCAAATTCATTTGCCTTCGCCTCGCAGTAGTCGAGGGTGCTTTTGAGGTAGGCCTCTAGCTTCAACTCTTTCGGGTGCAGGTATTTCTCGTCCACAGTTGCCTTCAGCTCCAGCATGCTGTTAATCGTGCTGTTGATTTTCTGGTCCTTCACCAGTGGCAGCAACTCCCGGAAAGCCAGCGGCGGAATGCTTTTGTGCTCTACTATCCAAAGACTGGCCAGCGTGGTGCGGAGCAGGTAAAAGTAACTCTTCAGCTTTACCATGTCCCCGGCTTCACAGGCTTTGTAATAGTTGTGGGCCATACTCATATAATGGTGCAGGCCTGCCCGGCAGGAGAAATAGGAGGGAGCCAGCTCTTTCAGCCTGTCCCGGAAATCCGTCTGCTGCACATACACAATCGGCGACTGCATGCGCTCGAACACCGCTGCGTTGGACTTGCGCAGCAGTTGCAGGCTCTTGCGGATGTTCCAGCCCACCAGGTCCAGGTCGCCGCTGAGGTACTCGATGGTGTCGCGCCTGTCGTCGATGGAGAGGTACCAGTCTTTTGGGTGCCGGTAAATAAAGCGCACATCATAGTCGCTGTCGGGGGAGGGGAAGCCCCAGGCGCGGCTGCCCGTCTCGCAGGCGAACAGGATTTGCACCTTGTATTGTGTTTCTAATTCCTTTAGCTTCTGTTGTATCTGTTCCTGCATGGCTGTTATTGTAGTTGCTGTTTCAAAGGTAGAGGAGCGCTACGCAGTGTTTTTGCGCAGGAGAATTTATTTTCTGTGTTTCATGAAATAAATTCCCGCTGCTCCTGAAGGGCTAAGACCGGGACACAAAAAAAATGGGCTCTCACAAGGCAGAGTGGTGTAGCAGACTTATTCTGAGTACAGATGCAACCCTTGCTCCTGGATGAGGGTCATCCAGACGAGAGAAGAAATTTGTACCAGCACCAAATAAGCGATATCACCATGAAACTACCTAAAGCGTTACTCGGAGCCATACTGGTTGGCATTACAGTACAGACCACAGGCTGTACACAAGAAGAGTTGCCCGGGCCCAGGACAGAGCAGGGCGGTGAGAAAGGGAAAGAGGTTGTGAAAGTACCGGACAACTGCCCGGCTTGTGGCATGGGCTAAGCATTGGACAGGAAAGAACTACATCCTGTGGGGAAAGAGCCGGAAATTTTATCAACAATTGCTTGTAACTTAGATGCGGATATTCTATCGGCCGCTTTTCCTTTGCTGGAAGAAGGCAGGGTAGAGGCCATTGAATGGTCTTTCGATACACTCTACTGGGCAGCGCAGGTGCCTTACTGGTTCACAGAATTGTTGCTTGCTTATAGCCAACAAAACAGGCTGGTTGGCCACGGGGTATTCTTTTCCCTGCTCTCTGGCAAGTGGACGAAGGAGCAGCAGCACTGGCTGGAACAACTGAAGCAATTAGCCTCCCAATATTCGTTCGACCAAATTACTGAGCATTTCGGGTTTTTTACCGGGCAGAATTTCCATTCCGGTGCTCCTCTCCATGTGCCGTACACCAGCGCCACTTTGCGCATCGGGCAGGACAGGTTAAGCCGCATCTATGAGGCCTGCCAATGTCCGGTCGGGCTCGAGAACCTGGCTTTTTCCTACTCGCTGGACGAAGTGAAACAGCATGGCGAATTCCTGGACAAGCTGGTAGCGCCTGTGAATGGCTTCCTTATACTGGACCTGCACAACCTCTACTGCCAGCTCCATAATTTCGTTATTTCTTACGAAGACCTGATCACGCTGTACCCGCTGGAACGTGTGCGGGAAATCCATATTTCAGGAGGCAGCTGGGAGGCTTCTGTGCTTGAACCAGAAAAGAAGATAAGAAGGGACACACATGATGATGCCGTGCCGGAGGAGGTGTTCCAGCTGCTGGCACTGACAATACCCAAGTGCCCTAACCTAAGATATGTCGTGCTGGAGCAATTGGGAAACGGACTGAAGACCGAAAGCAGCAGAATCCGCTTCCGTCAGGATTTTCTGAAGATGGAGGCGTTGGTACAGAAGAGTAGAAGCAGCCTGTCCAGGGATGTTGATAATCTTTTTCTACCGGTACAGCCTCTACAGAAGGGTCCTGCTGTGGAGGATGACATGCTCCACAACCAACAGCTGCAGCTCTCGCACATCCTGGAAACAGCACCTTCCTACGAAGAAGCCCGACGGCTGCTCCTTACATCTTCCCTGGCTGGTTCTGACTGGAAAATTGAGAGCTGGGCGCCGCACATGCTGGAGACTGCTGTCAGCATTGCGCAAAAGTGGAAGAAGCAATCCTGAGTCAACAGCTGCCGGAAGGATTCTGATTCTTTTTACCTTTTGTTTAGTTCTGCAACTGCTCCTCTGGGGCTGGGGAAATGGGTTGCTACCCGCGGGTCCATGATGTTTCCGCCAAAACCTGTTTCTTCGTCAGATAGCTCCTCCTGTATTGCCAGCAGTTTGTTTCTGTATTCGGTACCGCCCACTTTCCAAAGAGATTGGATGGCTGTGACTTTTTCAAAATTATCGTTCCCATCCTCCATGATAAAATTGTAGAGGTACTTTGCGACTTCGGCTGAAATAGTATTACTCAAAAGCCGCAGCGCCGATACCCTGGAATGGAAGTGTTCTGTCTCAATAAATTTTCTTACTGTTTGAAGCGGAATCTCTTTGTCAAGCAGGTAGGCAGTTTCCATGGCTACATGCTGTAGAAAGAAGGTGGCAATTTCCTGCTCCTCAAATCCTGCAGGGGCTTTAGCCAGGTTAGCCTTTATAAAGTCTGCAATTTTAGAATTTTCGTACTTCCCAGTCCTGAAGTAGCTCCAGATTTGGGAGTATGTATTCTCATAGACTTCCTGAGGGACCAGTGCTTGATGGTAGCTGTGCCTGTAAGTTGCATGTACATTACCACTGTCAAGGAAGGCATACCCTGAAGTGGGAGTCGGTAAACTGTAGTTCCCTTTCTCGCCTTTCTTAAGCAGCAGGTAATAAGTTGCGCCAGCTTTCAATGGCAAGTGCAGTCCATGCCCGGACGCGCTCCTCATGTTGAGCATGTAGAAGCCAGCTATTTTTACCTTCCCCTTTAAGCTTTTATCTCCAAAACTTTTGACAACTTCTATTTCTGCTTCTGGTGTGTCGCCTTTAGCCAGGACTTTTGCCAGAACAAAATAGTCAGCTTTTTTCAGAATCTCCTTTTGCCACGGCTCATCCCATGTTTCTGCCATGAGGTTCTGCTGAAAAAGAAAGGTGGTGATGAAGAGGATAATGAATCTGGCTAATTTCATATTGTTTTATATTAGGAACAGCGGTGATGAATTTTGAACAAGGCTATTTTAGATGTACCAGGCTTTCTGCCCGGAATGTTCTGATCCAGAAAAAGAGGAAACAACAAAAGCTTCTTTTAACCGGGAATCTTATCAAGTTTTGATGCTACTTTCTTATCATCTCCATTTGTTTACATGCTCCACTTCATTTCCAAGCTGTGATGTCAATGAGTTTACCCTTGACTTCAACAATAGCTTTCTTCCTTCAATAGTGCGGGTAAAGACAAGGTCACAGGTTCCGACGAGTCTTTCCCATTGGCTTTTGAAGTGTTCTGCTAAGCTCTTGTTGCGCCCAATGATTTCCGGAACAGCATGATAATCCTTTTGCTTGACGAACTTCATAAACTTACTCTTCCTGATAATGACATAGCGTGGATTATCAACAGGTGCAATCACCTCTTGCAAAGCGTTGATAAAAGTAGATTTATCGAATGTTGTTCCGCCTTCGAGGTGGCAGTATACAGCACCAAAGTTGTCAACTGAAGACACAACTTTTAGCTTTGAGTTATTGGTAAGAATGGCGCCTGCTTTTACCAGTGAATTCAGAAGTGCATCTCCTATTTGTTGTATGTCTTTAGAGATATCCCGGTATTGTATGTAAAGTCTTAGCGTCTTATAGGTAAGACTTCCGAAAAGAGCGACACCTATAGCACCCAGGATGGCTAGAAAGAAGTAAAGGTCCTGTATTGTTTTGATGTTTCTTGCTGCTCGTCCGAGTCCTTGTATACTCTCTAAACCAAAACCCAGCAATCCTGAACCAAGTGTTGCCATCAGGTTGGCTATGGTCTTGTGCAAATACATGGATTTAACTCCCTTGTAGTTTTTGTCTTTAGGAAACGGTATTTTTATTTCTTCTTCAAGGCTAACACCTGTCTCAAGGGCAGCCTTCCAGCGTTTTCTGAGGGATTCGCGATCACCTGCCAGCGTAAAGGTTTCTAGATTCTTTTTCTCAACTTCTTCTTTTCGATGCATGTTATCAGGCAGGTTCAAACGCCCGATGCCATTTTCAATACCGACTTCTTCTTTGTAGGACACACCTACAAAGCTTCTGAACCTTCTTTTCATCAAATCAAAATCGTCTCCGCCTGTTGGGGAAGACGGGTCAACACACACCAGATGCCAGATATTTCCTGTTTTTTCTTTGTTGCCGTGCTGTGTTCGGATAGCCCTGCCGCGCATCTGGTTCGACAAAACAAAAGAGCCGACAAAACTGGCCAGTATTAAAGAGTTGATGGCTGGTGCGTCCCAACCCTCGCCAAGCAAAGACTTGGTGCCAATTAAGATTTCAATTTCTCCTTGCTGAAAAACCTGTGTAACGACATGAACGATGTCGTGTTTAAGCTGCTCAGTCGGATTGATTAAAACATAGTTAGCATCAAAAGGAACTGGCGAAGAGCTGATTTGTGTGATGCCGTGTTGAGCGGCTTTTGCTTCGAAAGTGGTAAATGCTTCTTTGGGAATGATAACCAGTGACCCCGAAAGAAGACCTATCTTTTTGTTTTGACGGTTCTCCCGCCTTAGTTTTTCAAAGATTGGAATAACGCCAATCTTGTTCAACTCCAGCTTGTTTTCATCTGCATTGATGAAAAATTCTTTTCTGATATAGTCGGAAAGAATAACCAGCCGTAAATTCTTACCTAATTGATTATACTCAAAGTCTACTATTTCTTTGATTCCGTTCAGCTTGCTGATGCTGGAGGTTAAAAACCCAGTAACCCGTTTGTTGTAGGTAAAATTAATTTGCCGCCTTTCAATGGCACCGTACTTTCTGAGTCTGTTTTCCAGGCTCCTGCGGTGTTCTTCATAAGCCTTAAAATGCTCTCTTTCCTTATAGAGATAAAAATCTAAAAGAGTCTCTACCCAGCTATAGCCCAGCTTGGGAATTGCAAGTTTCTTGTCACCAATTACCTCCAGGTGTGTTTCTGGAATTTCCTTTTCGTTATCATTTAAAAAAATGAGGCAGGCGGAGTAGTAGGAGAGGTTGTTGTAAATCCAGTCTAAGTGTGCGGTCGGGTTTAACCAGATAGGATGATGCTCAATTGCTTTTATCAAGGTATCATCCAGCTTTATTTCCTGAAACAGTTTTTCTATGTTTTGCCTGAAAGCTAGAATGCTTGTGCTCTCCTTTTCCGTTGGAAACGAGAAATGGACATAGTCCTGATGTGGGCATAAATCACCTTCAATAACTAATTCAGGCACCGAAATTTCTGTATCGACAGGTCCGTTCAAGTTAATGTACCGCTGCCATTCCGTAGCCGAAACGTCATAGGGGGGAGTGGCAGTTAAGCCAACAATGACCGGGTCAAGCTTCTCTTTGACTTTTGTCAAGGTCTGCCACCATTCATTTTTCAGATGGTGTGCTTCGTCAACCACAATGGTTTTAATGTTCTGTGATTTTAGCTCGTTAACTATGTTGCTCAGGTTCCGGTTAGTAGATTTATTATTTTCTAGCTCTTCTGTTTCACCTTCCTCCGCGCGGAGGTTGTTACAGGCTGCATGAAGACCCTGGTAAGTGACAACAGTCATAAACTTTGGCTGGCGAATGTCTCTCGAAATCCAGTCAGGGGTAGAGTTTGTTTGAAGAAAGAGCTCACAGAAACGCTGTATCCACTGATTGCGAATAGCAATGGTCGGAGCGAGAATTAAAGTTGGTTTTTTGAGTCGCAAGGCCACTTCAAGGCCTAAAACAGTCTTGCCAGAGCCTGGTGGTGCAATTACGTGTAAATGCTGGTCTGTTAAGTGATCCTGCAAGTCATTTAGCACGCGTTGCTGATACTTTCTCCAGCTGTATTTGAATTTGATTTCTTCTGTTCTTTTTCTTTTTTCTACCAACTCTTCCATTGATGTTCTGTTTGTTTTCAAGGCTTTTTATGAGCCTTCTTCTCAAAGTGGCGGCTTTTAGCAGGCGCTGCTTCGGTGTAGGTTATGATGAATATAAGAAGCAAGTACTTGGCATAACAGCTGGTACAGTGCTAGTAGAAAAATGTGTGGTTGCAGGCTATCTCTTTCTGTATTTTTCGGTGACAGTAATTTGCTCATGCTCCTCTGTATCTTCAAAGTCCTGGAGATAGTCCCTTTCAGTTAAGGTTATCTTTAGCGTAAGAGAAGCGTCTGAAAGATGTACTATTTCATACTGCAATGGCTGAACTGCTAAATCCTTATCTGGGGTTAACATAAGCTTTCCCTTGTTCAGGGACCATATACCCGGTATGTAGTTTCTGAGAAACAGGTTATCCTTTTTCAGAAGTAGCCAGGTAGAGGTACTGCTACCTTCCTGTAGCTTCCCATTCACATATATTTCCTCTGATTGCCAATCACCAGTTAAATCAACTGGCGATACAGTGTCATCTTTACAGGAGGAAAAGAGCAGCACAAATCCCATTAGAACTGCCAGTTGAATAGTTTTCATGCTTTTATGCTTCCGGGTTACAGCGAAACGGGTTAATGTAGAGTGACAGTCAAATATAAAGGATTTAAAGTAATTACTTTTTTCTATATATAGGTGTTTTCCTTCTTTTTATTTTATTTGGGTCGGCAACCATAACTGCTGTTTTCAGCATCGTGCGGTAGCCTTTCTTTTGTAAGGTTTCTCATGATTCAGGCGACTGCCATAGTATAGAGAATCCGGACCGACACTTGATGAAACACCCACACCTATGCCTGTAAACCGGAATGCCCTCATTCGTTACCGTACCCTCGACAACTGCCTCCGGAACAAATACCGGAAGTGGACGCTGGAGGACCTGATAGACGCCTGCTCCGATGCCTTGTATGAGTATGAGGGCATCGACAAAGGCGTCAGCCGGCGCACAGTACAGATGGACCTGCAGCTTATGCGCAGCGACAAACTGGGCTATAATGCGCCTATCGTTGTGATTGATAAAAAGTATTATGCCTACGAAGACCCGGAATACTCCATCACCAACATTCCGCTCACTGAGCAGGACCTGGGGAAGCTGACAGAAGTAGCAGGAATCCTGCGGCAGTTCAAGGGCTTCACGCACTTTCACGAGCTCAGCGGCATGGTGCAGCGCCTGGAGGACCGCATCCATACGGCCAGAACAAAGCAGCCACCGGTAATAGACCTGGAGAAGAATGACAACCTGAAGGGGCTGGAGCACATCGATGCCCTCTACCAGGCCATCATTAAAAAGCGACCTGTGCAGCTGACCTACCAGTCATTCAAGGCACGGGAAGCGCATGCCTTCACGTTTTACCCCTATTTCCTGAAGGAGTACCGCAACCGCTGGTTTGTGCTGGGCATCAAAAAGAGAAGCCAGCCTGTGCTGGTGCTGGCCCTCGACCGCATCCTGGAAGTAGGGGAGTCGCATGAGCCTTTCCTGGAAAATTCTTCTTTAAAACTTCCCGATTACTTTGAGCATGTACTGGGCGTGTCGGTAAACCCCCATGAGGGGCCGGAGGAGGTGGAACTGTACATCAACAGGGAAAACGCGCCGTACGTGCTGACAAAGCCCATGCACCACTCACAGCAACTGGTGGAAAAGACCAGCAACGGTGTCATTATCCGGCTGCACGTGCAGCTTAACTTTGAGCTGGAGCGGGAAATCATGGGCTTCGGGGACTGCATCAAAGTACTGAAGCCACACAAGTTGAAACGCCGCATACACGATAAAATGCGCAACGCTGCCGAGCAGTATGAGAAGGAGCTGAACCTGACGGAGCTGGAACACAGCATCACCAAAGTAAAACGCCGGGGCTATGCCGTGCTGGAAAACATGTACACCAGCAAGGAAGTAGGCAAAATACTCTCTACTATCACCCGGGCCACAGAAGACCAGGAGCGCTTCCGGAGAACGGATGCGCTCTTTGCTATTCGCGGTCTTTTGCAGGAGATTCCAAACCTGAAGCATCTCCTTTTCAACAGCAACCTGTGCACGCTGATCCGGGAAGGTTTCGGTGCAGATTACTTCCTGACAAAGGCCATTTATTTTGATAAGCCGCCCAAATCGAACTGGTACGTGACCTGGCACCAGGACGTGCCCATCAACGTGAAGGAGAAGGTGGAGACAGCGGGTTTCCGTGGCTGGACAAGCAAGGCCGGGCTTGTGAGCGTGCGTCCGCTGGTGGAGTACCTGCACAGTGCCTTCACGCTGCGTATTCACCTGGACGATACGGACGAGGAGAACGGGGCGCTGAAGGTGATACCGAAGACACACTTCAGCATACTTTCTGATGAGGAGATAGCGGAAGTAAGAGAAACGACAGAGAGCAAATGCTGCAAAGTGCAGAAGGGCGGGGTGCATCTGATGAAACCCCTGACACTGCATGCCTCTTCTAAAACAGAAAACAACAAGCACCGCCGCGTCATTCACCTGGAGTTCAACAACAAAGAACTTCCCGGGGAGTTAGAGTGGCTGGAGCGGGAGGAGACTGGTGAGCTTAATCTGCAGCAGCTTAAAGAATATTAATATATTAATTTATATATTATTGGTTCATTAGGCTGTGCTATGCTCAAACTGTTCCTTTCCCTTTTGGCGCTTATCTCTTTTTGTACCGGCACTGTGCAGGCCCAGGGTAAACTGGAAAAAGCCAGAACCAGAAGTCACTATACCTACATTTATAAGGTAAACAACAAAGAAGCCTGTAAAATATACAAGGACGGGCCTCAGGCAGTAAACGCTTCCCAGTTTCACGCACCCATCGATTCTTTCGCAGTGCAGGAGGGCTTTCCGAAACAGCTGCCCCAGGGGCACTATCTCTTCATGCATAGCGCCGGCCCTGAGCTGGTGTACAACCTCAGAACCTACTCCCCAATATTCGTGAAGCTGCTGCAGGTAAAGCCGGCTTTAGCCGTGCTGGTGCATGACAGCCTGGGGAACAGCATAGCGAATGCGGAGGTGCGGCTGAAAGGAAAAAAGGCTACTTACGACCCTGCTACACAAACATACCGGCTGAAGAGAACTCCCCGGAAAGGCTTACTTTCCCTTTCTTTGAATGGGTTTACGCTTTTTGAAAAACTGGAAAAAGAAGAGGAGTATACGTACGACCAAAGCTTTATAAGCAAGATAGCCAGCGCCCCACCTATCCGGTTTATCTGGCGTCCTTTTTATGATGTCTATAATTCCGTTCGTTGGCATGGTCCGCAGGGCTGGGTAAGGCGTGTTTTTTCCTTGTTTGATTCCCGGTATCGTCGTTCGTTCAGCTCAAAGTACAGGGGCTATCTAGTCACAAACAAACCGATGTACCAGCCTGGAGACACGGTAATGTACAAAGCGTTTGTAGTAGAAGAGGAGGGAGAACCTGTGAATGAAAAAGTTGCCCTGCAGTTAAGCAGCTATGGTGAGGAGAAAAAAAGCCTGGGAGAAGTGCAGCCTTTCCGGGAAGGGGCCTACGGAGGCTACTTTGTACTGCATGACTCCTTAAAGCTGGTACTGGACAAGAGCTATACCCTTGCGCTCCTTCAGCCAGGGAAAAAAGAGATGACGTACATCAGAGGGAGCTTCCACTACGAAGATTATGAGCTGAAAGAGAATACCTATATCCTGTCCCTGAAACACAAGGAGCACCAGGCAGGGCAGGAGAACAGTTTGATACTTCGCGGCACGAACGCAAACGGACTTAATTTGCTGGATGCCCGGGTGGAGGTCGCCCTCCTCACCAAAAGCGTAGTGAAAAGTGAAGCAGCAGTTCTTTTCATACCTGACACCCTTTGGGTGTACCAACAACCATTGGATGCGGTGGGCGAGACAGTCATCTCCATTCCGGACACTGTTTTCCCGAAGGCTTCTGTCGACTATACGGTAACTGCCGCTTTCCTGAATGCCAGTAACGAACGAAGCAGCAAAACAGAAAATGCTAGCTACCACTACACAAAAGGCCGTTTGAAGCTTTCCTTGCTGCAGGACAGCCTCCTGGTGCAGTACCTCGAAAACGGAAAGATAGCACCGAAAGAAGCCAGCGTAAGCGCCTACAACAGGGACTACGATGACTTGTTTTCGATGCGTGTGCAGCTACCCACCCTTGTTCCGCTGAATGCTTATGCTACCGGTTATGAGGTGACAGCGGGTGAACTGGATGCTGATGTATACCTGGCTGAGGAAGAAGAGCCTTTGGTTGCACTTCAGGCTTACCGGACAAGTGATTCCCTGTTCTTTTCACTTCGGAACCCGAGGCGCCTGCCTTATTGGTATTTTGTATACCGCGGTGAGAAAATGGTGGCGCGGGGGCAGGGGAATGAAAGTAGCTTCTTTTTCCGGCAGCCAGCTAAAGGGGAGAAGCCGTGCTTTGTCGCTGTTCACTATATGTGGGCAGGGGAAATGTATCAGTTGAAGGAGGATGCCCCCCACCGAAAGCATCTGCTGACAATAGACCTGCAGAAACCAGCAGTTGTTTACCCGGGGCAGCAGGCCAGTATGCGTATCAAGGTAAAAGATGCAGCAGGCAAGGCCGTGCCGGGTGTGGATCTGACAGCTTATGCGCTCACTTCTAAATTTAAAAGCCAGGGCGTACCCGATCTTCCATCCTGGGACAGGTACAAACAACAGAAGGCTTCCCGAAAGCTGGTGATAGAGGATAGTGGCGTGAGCGGACAAAAACAAATGGATTGGGATTACTGGGGGTGCCGCATGGGTTTGGACAGCATGGCCTACTATAACTTCCTTTTCCCCGAGGATGGCTTGTTTACTGATTATGCCACCGTCAGAGACAGCATCACCCAGGTTTCTCCCTTTGTAGTGGATGCAGGCAGGATAGTACCGGTGCATGTGGTGTACCTGGACGAAGTGCCTGTGTATTTTTCTAAAACCGATGTGCTGCCTGCCTATGCCTTTGCAGCAGATAGCGGCTACCACACCATCAAGCTCAGAACATCCGATAAACTGGTGACGCTTGATAGTGTTTACCTGCAGCACAAACGCAAGTTCGTTGTCAGCGCAGATATTACAGAGGATGATAATCCCTTCGCCCATGAGGCTGAGAAAAACAAGCTATCGGCCGCTGAACAGCAGAACCTGTACCGCTACCTCTTTTATGTAGAGCAGCAGGATAGGGAAAATACGGCTTACCTGAAGCAGGGGAACCGTGTTCATTTGCTTGTGAAAAATAACTACAACAGGCTGCCGCACTATTTTCAGCGAGGCCAGAGCCTTCTGGCAGGACCCTTCAGCCCTTCCTGGATGCAGTATGTACGCTTGAACGGCTTTAGGACCAATTTCATGATGGAGCCGGCCTACAGCTATAATTTCGCCCCTGATTTGCTGAAGATGCGTGAAGGAAAACTACCAGACAGAAAGATTTTCATCCGAAGCTGGGAAAAGTGGCAGCAATCAGAACTGCTGCATCAGGAAGCTCTAACAGACAGGAAGATACATGAGAATTGGGAAGCCGCGCAG
Source organism: Pontibacter pamirensis (assembly GCF_010015475.1). GTDB lineage: Bacteria > Bacteroidota > Bacteroidia > Cytophagales > Hymenobacteraceae > Pontibacter > Pontibacter pamirensis. The sequence goes on along the minus strand of NZ_SSNI01000035.1, from coordinate 19,386 downwards.
TACGAGCGCTTGCTGGGTAGGGTGTATGCCTCAAACGACATGCATGCAGGAGAAAAAGGCATGGGCAGGATAGGGTGGGATCTGCCGGATTCAGTGAGGCAACAGGTAAAACTGGTGCTGCTGCATGAAGCAGGCTATCCTGATTCGCTTTTGATTTACCCCAGGGAGAACAGCGTGTTATACAACCTGAAGCCTGCTGCCTATACCCTTACGCTGGCTTTTGTAAACGGGGCCTTTGCCACAGCAAATGTAGCGGTGAAGCCGAATGGACAGACGCAAATCTTCTTCAAACATTCGGACAGAGTGGACTCCTCAGCAGCAGGAGCATACCTGCTTCAGCTTGTGGAGACGCGGGTGAAACAGCAAAGGAAGGCCGACAAAGACAAGGAGCAGGAGCAACAGCAAATGCTTCAAAGGGCGCAGGAAACCACCTTTACTTATACAGACGGCGCGGAGCAGTACAGCCATTTGGTTACCGGTGTGGTAACGGAGAAAGAAACAAGTTCGCCCTTACCAGGCGTAACGGTTGTTTTAAAGGGCACTAAGACAGGAACTTTGACAGATGCCGGAGGTAATTATAGAATCTACGTCCCGGCGGATGGCGTGCTTGTCTTCGGGTTTATCGGTTTCGCCCCCTGGGAAGAAAGTGTAAATGGTAGAAACAGGGTAAGTCCTGTACTGGAGCCGGACGTGAAGGCGCTTCAGGAAGTGGTTGTCACAGGGTATGGCCGTCAGGAAAGCAGGGCAGTCGCCGCTTCAACTGTGTCCGTTTTGAACGGTAAGGCAGCAGGAGTTGTGGTGCGTGGCGCTGCCACGATGAACGCCGAAAGTGCGAAGCCGCTTTTAGTAGTAGACGGTGTTCCTTTTAACGGCGCACAAGGCGATCTTGACAATATCCTTTCCACAAAGGTCCTAAAAGGGGATGAAGCCACAGCTCTGTATGGTGCAGCAGGAGCGGCAGGAGTCATTATCATCACAACAAAAAAGGGAGGAGGGCTACTGGCATCTGCTGCAGGTACTGATGCACTGCAGCAAAACAGTGAAGCCCTTTCCATCCGGAATAACTTTTCGGATTATGCTGTCTGGCAGCCGCGCCTGATAACAAATAACCAGGGAGAGGCAAGTTTCACCGTTACTTTCCCTGATGATGTGACCAGCTGGAATACTTACGTGCTGGGCATGGATGATAAAAAGCACAGTGGCCTCTACAGCGGCAATATCAAATCCTTTAAGGCCGTCATGGCCACCCTGCACCTGCCACGTTTCCTGGTAGAAGGAGACAAGGCACACATCATCGGCAAAGCCTCGAACTACCTGCCAGACTCTTCCATAGTAACCACCAGGTTTGAAGTAGGAGGGAAGCCGGTGAAGGAAGAGAAAAAGCTATTGAACAGAAATTTTACTGATACCTTGCACATCAACGCTCCTGCTGTGGCACCAGACTCAGTGGAGGTGCAGTACAGCCTGCGGCAGGAAAGTGGGTTTACAGATGGCGAAAGACGCTACTTAAGTGTTTATCCGAAAGGAGTTGAAGAAACAACAGGCCAGTTCCTGCCACTCTCCACCGACACAACCTTTACACTCACTTTTGATCCGGCGAAGGGGCCGGTGCGGCTGCATGCACAGGGAGAACTGGTGCAGGTGATGCTGGATGAAATCGACTACCTGCACAAATATGAATACTGGTGCAGCGAGCAGGCAGCCTCTAAACTGATCGCGTTGCTTTTAGAGAAGCGTATTCAAGAGAAGCTAGGTCAGCCCTTTGCGCATGACCGGATGGTGCGGAAGCTGATACGCCACCTGGAGAAGACACAGCTGCAGGAGGGCGCCTGGGCCTGGTGGCAAAGCGGCCCGGCTTATGCCTGGATTACCAACCATGTAGTAGAAGCCCTGGTGATGGCTAAAAAGGAAAGCTATCCTGTTCGGTATGAAGGACAGAAACTAGTCGACTACATGGTTTACCTGCTGGAGCGGGGAGACTATAACAATAAACTAACCTCGCTTGAAACATTGTTTAAGCTGCAGGTTGACGTTGATTTTGCCCGCTATGTGAAGGAGCTCGAAAAGAACCGGAAGCAGACGCTGGAAGATAAGCTGCGCCTGATGCGCATGCGGCAGCGCCTTCAGCTTCCGGTGCAGCTGGACACACTGCAGCGTTATAAGAAGGAAACAATGCTGGGTGGCATCTTTTGGGGAGAGGAGAAGCATAACCTTTTCAACAACAATATCTCCAATACTTTGCTTGCATACGAAATACTCCGGGCGGCAGGAAACAACGCGCAGGGGCTTTCACAAATACAAGTTTACCTGTTAAACGAGCGCCGCGCCGGGCACTGGCGCAATACATATGAGTCAGCGCGTGTGCTGGAGACTTTGTTGCCGGAACTGCTCCTGGAAACACCCGGTACGGCTAATCTGCCTACGAGCAACTTAAGCTTTTCAGGTCCTGTAAATTTTGAGAGCAAAGCCATCGTGACAGATACAGTTTTTGCGGCGACCCGACCCTTGGTGGTAAAAAAGCAGGGTAACCTCCCGCTGTACTTTACTGCTTACCAGACCACCTGGAACAAAGTGCCGCAGCCGGTAGAAAAAGAGTTTATGGTGGCCAGTTCTCTGAAAGGGACAAATGGAGAGAACGTTTTACAGGCCGGAACACCAGTGGAAATGGTTGTGGAGGTAGAAGTAAAAGCGGATGCCGACTATGTGATGATAGAAGTGCCGGTTCCCGCCAGTTGTTCCTATGACGCAAAAAATGGAAGAGACGCTTACGAAGTGCATCGGGAATACTTCAGGAATAAAGTAAGTATCTTCTGTGACAGGCTTCCCAAAGGAAAGCACACTTTCACTCTAAAGCTTTTGCCCCGCTACACAGGTTCGTATACCCTTAACCCTGCCAGGGCAGGGTTGATGTACTTCCCTACCTTTTTCGGCAGAAACAGGATGAAGCAGGTCGTGGTGAGGTAACCCTTCTGGAGCCAAGTCAAGTGAAGAGATGCTAACACCCCGGCGGCAGCTGGAGATGGCATTATTCTGAAAGAGGTCTAATGACTACCTGCTAAAGGTGATTCAGCCTGTCCCTGTATGTTGGCACAAAGTCGGGCTAAGTAAGGATGATGCTGGCCATTATTTCCTGCCTTAGCGCATTCAAGTTTACATGAGCCGATTACATTCTCTATTCGGCTCAAATTTATTTTATATTTGAGCCATTTAAGTGTTATATTCGGCTCATGATCTACAATTGGCAACAACCCGACTGGCCTGAATTCAGGTATGATGTAAGCGAAGTAGAAGACATGCTTTTCGAGTTCGCAGAGTTGACGGGCCATGTCAGTGGGATATTGAAGGCCCTGCCTGAAGCGGTGCAGTTGGAAGCTATGATCGACTTAATGGTGGCTGAAGCTATCAAAACGTCAGAAATTGAAGGCGAGTACCTTAGCCGCCAGGACGTTGTTTCATCTATTCGCAATAACCTCGGCCTTAATCAAACCCCTGAAGCTACAAAAGATAAAATGGCACAAGGGGCTGGTGAACTGATGACCGATGCCCGTAAAACCTATGCGGATGCCTTGACAGAGGAAAAGCTCTTCCAATGGCACACGATGCTTTTAAAAGAGCAGAGACAAATCAATGTCGGGGTGTGGCGCAGCCGTGAGGAACCGATGCAGGTTATTTCAGGAGCCCTTGGCAAAGAAAAGGTACATTTTGAAGCTCCTCCTTCTTCCCGCATACCGGATGAAATGAATAGGTTCATTCAATGGTTCAATCATACAGCACCTGGAGGAGGCAATGAGTTAAAGAAAGCCCCTGTCAGGTCGGCGGTTGCACATTTGTATTTCGAGACCCTTCACCCGTTTGAAGATGGCAATGGCAGAATCGGGCGCGTCCTAGCAGAAAAAGCTTTGTCGCAAACTCTGGGACGTCCGGTGTTGCTTAGCCTCTCCAGGACAATAGAGGCAGATAAGAAGGCGTATTACAATGCCTTGGAGCAGGCCCAGAAAAGCAACGACATCACGTCCTGGGTAATGTACTTTGTAGGTGTTATTCTAAAGTCACAGCAACAGGCCATGAGCCTTGTCGATTTCATTCTGAAGAAATCCAAGTTCTTTGACCGGTTCAACAACTTGCTGAATGAACGGCAAATAAAGGCTGTAAGAAGGATGCTTGACGCAGGGTCGGAGGGTTTTGAGGGAGGTATGAACGCAAGAAAATATATAGCCATCACCAAAACCTCCAAGGCGACTGCAACAAGAGATTTGCAGCACCTTCTGGAACTGGGAGCGTTCCTTCAGGAAGGTGGCGGTCGGAGTACCCGCTATATTCTAAATATTTAATTTATAAAGGTGCTTTTTTTGCTACTGAGTAGTACTCACCTTGAGCTGTTTGCCTGCTTAAGCTAATAAAAAGATACTTCTTGTTGAAGGTGTTCTTATTTTTACACTCTAGTTAAGACACAGCAGTAGGAAGCAAGAGCTTCTTGAGAAAAAAAGAATCACTGTGATGCTTTACCTCAGACAGTAGCCAATGCCCCTCTTCTACAGGCTCTCCTGTTAAATATAACAGCCTTCCTTGTTCGCATCCTATGAGTCGCTCTATGCTGGACAAGTTTTACGGCTCGGCATCATGCTCAGGGTCGCCTGTATAGAACCGGGCCCACAGAACAGACTTTTGATTCGAAAGCTCTGTGTCTAACGAGGCATTTCGTAGGCACTATCCTCTTGCATTGCCATGGCCAGCCGGTCTATTCTTCCTTGCTCTCGAGATTTAAATTATACCAATCAATTTTGCGGGAGAAATACATCACAAGCCCCAGGATAATAAAGATACCGACGCTTCCAATTAACAAAGCATAGTCCTGCAGTTGAATGATCACAAAAATGAAAGTGTAAAGTACTGACAGAATCCCGGAGATCAGCATTGTCAGCTTTGAAGACCTTAGGATTGCGCGAATATAGCCTGCAATGAGCAGAAGAGTCGAAACGGCTGATACAATGAATGCGATGTTAAATTTCAAATGTTCTGATAGAGAAAGTAAAAGAGTGTAGAAAACTACCAGGGCCACTCCAACTAGGATGTACTGGATCGGGTGAATGAAGATTTTGTTGAGCACCTCGATGAAGAAGAACGCCAAAAAGGTGAACCCGATAAACAGGATTGCGTACCGGATTGACCTGTAGGATTTCTGGTAGTTGTCAACCGGAAGAAGCAAGTCAATCCCGAAGGAGGAGTCACTGACTGAGTGGCGGTCACTTGTCCAAATCTGGGGGAAGTTTCTATTCAGGTGTAGCACGTTCCATTCTGCCTCAAAGCCTTTTTCTGTCACCTCTCTCTTATCAGGGAGGAAAGCACCGTTGAAACTCGGGTTAGGCCATTCGGAAGCCAGACGAATGTTAGTCACCTTTCCTACCGGAGTAAAGTATAACAGCTGGCTTCCTTTGAGGTCTAGACGCAGACTGAAACTGTACGAGGTGCTGTCGTTGGGTTCCAAACGAACCAGGCCGTTGATCCCGCTCTTCACAACGTCGTTTGACGAAACCCCGGGATTGAACGAGATCTTTTCCCTGTTCCACGTTAGGTCCACCTGCTCTTCTATTCCCCTGAGGTCATCAATGCCGACTACGAACTCTGCTTTGTCAAACAGAATAATACGCGGCTGTACGTCAACTGCCGCAAGATCAATTTTGCTGAACGACCCTGAGATATCAAGTGTGGAATTGTAGACTACGATTTCGTAAATGCCCCTGCTCCTTTTTTCAGGAGTGATGTTTCCTGAAATATTGAGTTGTGTCGGCAGAACATGGAGATATTCTTTAATTTGAACAATTTTCTCTGTTGAGTCTTTTTTGGAAAGTTCCTTGACGTATCTGTAATAGGGTATAGAGATGAAGGGCCCTGAAATTGTCTGCTCTTCTCCCCATTTAGAGCTCACTTCCCTGATGGCTTCATCTTGTGTCAACTCTCTCTCTAGAATCAGATCTTCGATCATAGAGGTTGGAATGAGCAACAGCAGTGTGATGATTACGACCGTTCCTATCTTAAAATAAATATTGCTCTTCAATGGTTGCATACTTTCCTGCCGCTTGTTGTTTTAAATCCGGCTATGACCATTGCATATACGCCGCTGTTCCGCCCAGCCAGCCTATGGGTGCCGTGTAACCGGAAACAAGGCAGCGAATATAATACATTGAATTTTTGTTATATAATAAATGCTCTATTCTTTCTTCTCCGGTGAGAGTATCAAAACCAGTACCTGCGATTCTAGCCTCTGGGGCTGTTTGCGAAGGTTGGTCGGAGCGCCACCTGTGGCACTGTGTATGCGTTGCGAACACTTTTCCGGAAGATCAGATTGTGAACGCACTGAGATCACAATTGAGTTGGACGCACCTGCACATTCTAGCCACCATGTAGGATAAGCCGAAGCGAGTTTTTTAAACTGAGCTTAGCGTACAGGAACGGTGGAGCACACGTGTCCTGCAGGAGCGGATCGACAGCATAAGGTGAGGTGTACTTTACTGTGATATTTATTTTAATGAGCACAAAAAGGGCTACAAGAGCCCTTCGTCTGCCATAGAGTAATAACTCTCGCTGGTGATGATAATGTGGTCCAGTACCGCGATGTCGAGTAGTTCCCCACCCTGTTTCATTTTCTTTGTCAGCTGCAGGTCAGCAGCGCTTGGCTTGAGGTTGCCGGAGGGGTGGTTGTGGCAGAGGACGATGGAGGAGGCGCAGGCTTTCAGGGCAGCCACGAAGATGAGCTTCGGGTCCGCCACCGTGCCAGCCACGCCCCCTGTGGAGGTCTCATAGATACCCAGCACCTTGTTGGCCCTGTTGAGGAGCATGACCTTGAACTGTTCCACAAACTCAATCTTGCCTGTGTCCCAGCTTGCCTTCAGCACATTGTAGCAGTCGGTGGAAGAGGTGACCTGCGGTCTGTCGGAGGGTTTTACCTTTGCGCGGTAGGAGAGCTTAATCTCTGCCACTTTGGAGAAGGAGGAGTTTTTAGTGAGCTTTTCCATAATCTTTGTTTTTTTAGTGTGAGGAATTGATTATGGTGCCCCACCTGCCTTCGGGACGGACTAAGGGCATAGGTGGAGCCTGGAAAAATGCGGAGGGCTCCCTTTGGGATACCCATTTTTCCAGGACTACCTTGTCCCGTGTCCGGCACGCAAGGCTATCTTTGCACTAGAATGAATGCCAATGGATTTTTGCTTTGTTTTGTATGGGGAAAGGCATTTTGGGAAATGTTCAGCAGTTCAGGTTGCTCTTGTAATCCAGTATCACCACAACTGTGTCTGGGCTGCGTTTGCAATTGTCTAAGGGCACCCTGATTGTAATCTGATATGGCTTTTGTTGTCTATAAGAAGAGCTGTTATCAACCTGCAGTTTCTTCTATCCCTTTTTGTAACAGTTTCAGCAACTCCATGTAGTCTTCCACAGTTCCGCCTGTTGCGTTGGCCATGATAGCGGCAATGCGACTGGTGGCGGCACTTTTGGTGTTTTCCTCCAGTATCCGCATTACTCTTTCTGAAAGGGAGGTGCTTCTCCTCACAATTCTGCCCACTTCGCGCCCTAATGACTGTGCGGCTACCTTTGTCAGAAAGTTCTCATCATCACTTTCTCCAAACAGGTCGCTGTGGTGATCAAATATTTCCTCGCTGAACATTTCGAAATAGTGGAGCAGAATATCTGTAATATCCTGTATGTCGCTCCCCCTTACCTCAGGACGATCATGCCAGGCGACCAGCTTCAGCAATACAATTCCAGGTACGGTGCAGAACTTGAATTTGTGGCTGTTTTCAAGCTCTAGTTCCGGCAGACCTGCCTCATATACCTCCTTAAAGCCAGCTACGTGCAGTGTTGTTAGCCCCGTGCCCTCTACTCTTATCTTTCCGTTCTGTTCAATGCTGCCAAATGGCATTAGGTCAACTTCCTGCCCGTTCCTCCAGAGGAGCACAAAAGTGTTCTGGTGATAAGGCCGGAAGCCCTCTTTTTCAACCAGGTACTCCTTCAGCTCCTCATACTTGCCCTTCTGGTTTATCAGAACAGCGAAATCAATATCCCCTGTAGTCCGTTTGGGTGTAATGTCGTTGATAGCCCGCATCCATACATCCCTGGCAACCGCACCAATCAAGTAGAAATCAATGTTGAACCGGCTGAAGCCCCGCTCCAGCGCCTGCAGCATGTCTCCCGTTTCCGGGTTTTGCCGGAGTTGGCTATAGTTTGTCTTGTAGGAACTCATGGTATATCTTTTCTGCCGTTTCCAGGCACCTCCTGTCACCTGTTATCATCAAATCAGTATAGACTAAAAGGGGAGGGGCTATGTTGTCGTTTCCTTCATCCCTGCTCCAGAATTTCTCATACACGTTTACATTTCCCTTTGGATCCGGAATAAGGCGGTAGTTTTTGATGCACTCACTTCTGCTCTCAGATGTGTAAATCGTCAGAACTTCCGGATGCAGGTAATTTGTGTAAAGATCCGCTGCAGGTTCACCTCCCCACCAGGTGTGCCCGGCCTTCAGGGGCAGTTGCTTCCAGTTGTGGAAGTCGTCTGGCTTGAGAAACCTGAAGGTACCTACATGTAGTGACGGTTTCAAATCCTGCTGATAACCAATTATCCACCTGTTCAACAATTCTTCTTTTTTCTGAAGTTTGTACTCCCGTTGGTTAAGAGGGAGCAGGAAGCCTTGGTCTTGTAGACCTTTCAGAATATTAGAGACATTGCCCAAAGCTGTGCCGGTTATTTCGGCTATGGTACGGTAAGGCAGATTGATGTCTTCTTCAAAGCGCAGGAAGTGAAAAACGGTCCGTAGCCCTGTCTTAGTGAAGGCTCTGTTCCCCTGTTGCTTGTCCAGTTTTAACGGCTTGCTGTGTTCCAGCCAAAGGAAGAGTGGCCCCTTACGGATAAAGAGGTTCCCGTTGCTCTCCAGGTAGGGTATATCCAGCCTTTGGAGCTCCTTTTTTGCTTTTGGCTCTATCCGGTAGGCAATGAGCATGATGTCACCATTGTGCTTGTTGGCTGTCTTCTCTAACTGTAAAACATGGCTTGCCCGCAGCTCCTGCTTTACCTCGACAGGCAGCTCCAGTTCTTCCTCTTTGTAACGAATAGCAACAGCCCCATCCAAACCGTCAGGTTTGTTATCGTTCAGCCATTTAACCTTAATAGGAGTGTTCTTCTCCAGGTTCTCTATTGCTAAGCTAACAATTGTTTCTTCAGTCATGTTCACTATATTTGTTTGTTCATTATGCATGAACAAGCAAATATAGTGAACATGACTCATCAAAGCAAGAAGTGCTTAGTGTCCTGACTATTCAAGCATACTCAAGGCACGAGGCTTTATTTGGTTTGACTTCTATCAGTTAGGCCAAAGTAAGTACTGATGATTATAACTTATCAGCATTCCTGAATGCGGTAAGGTGTAGCGCGTACTGCCGTTTTACGTTATCTTCAAAGCTGTCCAGGTAGCTTTCAGTTGTTTTCAGATTGCTGTGGCCGAGCGACTCGGAGATAAACTCAGTAGGGGCGCCGGCGCGTTTGAGTACAGTGGAGAAGGAGTGCCTGGCTGTGTAGGTTGTGATGTTCTTCTCAATACCGACATCAGCTGCGACCCGCTTAATATATTTGTTTATTGTCTTAGTTGCCTGCCTTACCCTGGCCAGCTCCTCCACAGGGGTAATCCCTTCCGTAAGTATGGGGAAGACATAGGTGTCAGCTGATGCAGGTTTGTTGCCCCACTTTTTTATGATCCGGTTGATCTCAGGGGTGCGGATAGCTACAATTGGTTTGAGGTCATGCCGGGAAGTGCGCTCCGTTTTGGCCCTGATAAACGTGATGCTTTCCCGGCTCAGCTGCCTGTACTTCAGCCGGGCAATATCTTTAATATTAATACCGTTGCACAGGTAAGAGAACACCCAGTAATCGCGCGATTTCGCCTCACTGGCGTGTACAGGATTATAGTTGAATATTTTCTCTATGTCGGAGAGCACCAAGGCCTTCTTGACATTCTTGCCGGATGGCATCCTGTACTTCCTTCTGCCAAAGGGATAATAGTCCCTGCTCAAGTCACCGGTTTCAATGGTATCGTTAAACAGCGTGCGTAGCGTTCTTAAATACATGCTTACCGTTGAAAGCGTTTTCCCGCGGTTAAGCATCCATTTTTCGTAGCTGTTGAGAAAGCTTACGGTTACAGCGGTAAACAACAGCGGCTTTTTTCTTTTCAACAGCGCTTCCTTTCTTTCTTTTGCCTTTTCTATGGACAGCCCTTTTCGGGTAATAGGGGGCTCTTTCAGGGTGTAGGAGAGCAAGGAGAGGTAGGCGGTTTCGTAAAAGCTGGCGTTCCCCGCCTGTCCGTTCTGACCCAACTGCATGATGCGTTGTTCATAGGCCGCAAAGACATCGCTGCGAGCCGGTAGGTCAAGAAACTTCCTGTCGAAGGCATCAAATGAAAACACAGGAATCTTCTCAATCGCTTTTACAGCCTTCTGCTCCACAGCCTGTAAAGCTAGCTGCATTTCTTTGAACCTACCCCTTGGCTTTTCCCCCTGTACTCTGGAGAATTCCTCTTCAGTAAGGGCGTACTGCGTGCCGTAGTATTTTCGCTGCCTTTGAAAGGTAACCCTTAGTTTGACACGATAAGTACCGCCCTTCAAAGGGCGTCTGGTATCCAGCATGATAGAGGTTGATGCAGTTATCATAGTTGTGTGCACTTAAAAGTATGTGCACACAATTTGCACACAAAGGATTGAAATAGCAATAATTAACAAAAAATAAATATTTTATAATCTATTGATTTACAGTATTTTGATAAACATGTATAAATATCGATAACTATGAAAAATACATTTGTTTACCTCTTCTAAGCAGTAGGTCTTTGGTTCGAATCCAAACGGGATCACAGGAAGTAAATGAAAAACCCTCTCTGCAGCATGTAGAGAGGGTTTTTTTATGCCGTGTGCAGTAACTACTGCACACGATGTCTTCTAGATGGTATTTTACTGCACACGCGCTGCACAGTCAAATTCTTTAAATTTTTATAAATACTATAGTGCCTTTATGGGTGTTTCATGGTTTTATGAGCAGGTATAAAGTGCCATAAACTTCACCAACTCCTCCTGCATCGACTACAACTAATCTGTATTAAACATTCACTCTGTAGCTTTTTATTCGTTTGTAGTTTCTGAACGTAATGGCTAATTTAAAGCAATGAAGACAACATCAGAAAAACTCGAATTTTACCACGGTAAGCTTGATGAAGAGGCCCAAAGACAGTTGGATGAAGAAATAAGGGAGTTACAGAGAGACCATTTCAGGGAACTTGGCTTCGAAGAGCGGGGAAAGGGCTGGCTATGGATAAACAGGGAGCATAATCTAATGATAGAGGGCTGGGGAGACTTTTCAGGTACTTTCTTCTCAGTTATCAAACCGTACTATCTATATGACCGGAGCAACCGTACAGGACCTTTTGATGGTAAAGAGTTAGCATCCGGAAATAAAATGGAGATAGTTGCTGCTTTACAGAAGCTAATGGTCTAGAAATGACCATTAAAAAGTTGTAGAGCGGGAAATGAGTATAAGCGACCACCTGTTGAAAATAGATAGCCGCTCACAACCATTGCTTAAATTGTGAAGGTTCAATAGATTCGCTACATTTTCACCTGTTGATTCAATCTCAAGATATTACTATTATTACTGCTGTGGACTTGTGGGTAACTTGACAGAGTTATCCATAAATCCACAGCTATTTTTTTGCCTGTGTCGCTATGAAAAGAGAGGAGCAGAAGCAGAAAGCCAGAGAAGACTGGATAAGGGTTTACCAGCAGCTAGGCTCTGTCAGCAAAGCTGCTCTTCGGTGTGGCATCGCCCGCTCCACTCTGCACCGATGGATCAAGCGCCTGCCAGATGAAGGGTTGGCGGACCGTTCCAGAAGGCCCCACAGGTTAGCCCGACAAAAATGGGATGATGATGTAATCAACCTGATTCTGGACATCAGGGACACCTGCCGCTACGGCAAAATAAGGATCTGCTCACACCTTCTGCAGCACTATCAGGTTAGGATATCTCCTTCCACTGTGGCAGGGTGCTTGAGAAGTATGATATGAAATTGCTCAAGCGCTACCGCAAGAAGAAGGAGTTTAAGCGCTACACTAAAGAGATTCCGGGAGAAAGGGTGCAGATGGATGTCTGTAAGATTGGTACGGGTATCTACCAGTATACAGCCATTGACGACTGTAGCCGCTTCAGAGTACTGCACACCTATTCCAGAAGAACGGCCAAAAACACTGTGGACTTTCTCGAGCGGGTGGTAGAGCAAATGCCATTTCCCATACAGCGGGTGCAAACCGACAGGGGCAAGGAGTTCTTCGGTATCGCTTTCCAGGAGATACTGCAGGAGTACGGCATCAAGTTCAGGCCTATCAAACCTCGCTCTCCCCACCTGAACGGTAAGGTAGAGAGGAGCCACCAGACGGACCTGCAGGAGTTTTACATGACGGCTAACCTGAAGGATCCATGCCTCAACGACAGGCTGGAGGAATGGCAGTTCCATTACAACTGGTACCGCTCCCACAGTTCCCTGAAGGGCAGAACGCCTATGGATGTTGTCACCGAAAAGTCAGCCCTGACTCCGCTATGGGAAGACATAGAGGCAAAGTATGATCCGGCCAGAGAACCGATCCGTGAGCAGAACTATGGCTGGGAGAGAAGGCTGAGCAAATACAAGAAAAAAGGAAAGCCTGCCAGAAATTAGGAATGTCTAACTTCTGGCAGGCCTAAAAGTGTAGCGGATCTATAGAACCACTACAAAGGGTAGTGTCAAGAGGTTGTACGACCGGTATCTATAAGTCCATTTTCATCCTTTTTCTATAGCAAGTGGAGGGTGAAACAGACTGAGCTGAAGAAGGGTAAATCATCACGATCTTACGTAGCATGTATTTTAAGCAAGCATCTGCCTCTTTTTTAAAGTTGAAGAGACACAATGATTGGTTGCAGCTTAGACTTAAGAGCCGTATTATGTAAGGCTGTTTCTTAACCGTTGTTCCGGTGGAACAGTGGGACTTTGACAGAATGAAAGGTCTTAGAGTGCTCCATCCCACAGAGACGCTAAGCCCCTACGAACGGGGCACCATCACTCTTGGGAAGAGACGCAGGTAGACCTGACCGCTGATCGGTAGCTCCCCATAATATGGTTGTAGTCCACTTGCCGCTCTAAAAACACTTACCTGTGCGCCCAAATTCACGTTCACGGTACCTACCTCGATGAGTTGCCTGTTGGCTCCTACCGTCAAGGCGTTGACACCTAAGGTTTCATCATGCCCGAAGGCCTCCTCCTCAAATCCCAGCTCCTCTGCCGACTTCTGTACAAACTCGTAGCGCCCGTAGACGGCAAACCTGTCGTTCTGCAGGTTGGACTCCAGCAGGAAGGAGTGCTCTTTGTGATGAGCATCAACATAGTTATAGCCCCAGTTGGCAGAGGCGGTAAAGTAGCGGTTATCACCACTCAGCATGTTGCCGTAGAGCACAGCCGCCGTGGTACGGTACACATCCTCGTCAGGCTCCGCCACCTCCGGACTCTTTACAAAAGCAGTTGACGCCTGCATACTCCAGTTGGTGGACGGATTGTAGGTGAAGCGAACTGCACGGGAGTCGAAGCGGGGCTTGTCGAAGTTATATCGCTCCTCGTCTGGCTCCCGGCCTGTAAAGGAGGAACCTTCCAATTTAAGATTGCGGTAGCGGACTCCCAATGTGGCCACCCCGAAGGAGATATGGGTAGCGTCCTGCCAGTGATGACCCAGCGGCGAGTCCGGGTTGTTGAGCGCTGACGGGCGGTGCATAAAGGCCACATTGCTCAGGGCTGGCTCACCGGGGTAGCCCAGGTACACAAACACGTCTGCCTCCTCCGATAGCATATGCGTGTACCCAACGGACAGCTCACTGAACAGGTCGTGCGGGTGCTGGCGGTCTATAAGCGGGGAGCCTTCGAAGGTTTCCCCTGTCTGGAAAAGCAGCGGATAGCCGTTGCCGCCCACCGTAAGCGGGTCCAGGGATATCATGCCGCTGAACCGGAGTAACCCCCTGTTCCCTATAAAGCGCTGCCCCATCAGCATAAACCAGTTCGGAGCGTCAAACTGGCTGTCGCCACGTTCACCCGCCTCAAAAACGTCCTGCTTGTTATAGCGCAGAAACAGGTTGTAGTGCAGCATCAGCATCCAGTTGCCCCGGTGGAACATATTGCCGTACATGGGTGACTCATCAGGAAGCCAGCCTGTGCCGGAGGCATTGCGGCTCATAGGCAGGTTACGGGAGAAGGCATGAGACATGGGCATCTGCATCTTTCCGTGCTGCATGCCCATGTGCTGCGAATGGTCCTGCTGCCCCATCTGATGGGTCGCCGTGTCTTTGGGCTGTTGTTGGTGCCCCTGGTGCTGCGCTTTAGCTGGAAGCGCCAAAACGGCTGTGGCCAGGAAGCACAGGAAGGTTATGGTTGTTTTCATAGGTTGTGTTAGATGCTGTTTCTGTATAAGTTACTTTATCTGCCTTCGCAGTAGTTGTGCATTGATAGCTACGATTACGGTGCTCAGGCTCATCAGCGCGGCACCGACAGCCGGGGAGATCATGATGCCCTGGTTGTATAGTACGCCTGCTGCCAGCGGAAGTGCTATAATGTTGTATCCTGTGGCCCAGATAAGGTTCTGTATCATCTTGCGGTAGGTGGCTTTTCCGAAGAGGATGAGGGAGGCGATGTCCTGCGGGTTGCTGTTGACCAGGATGATATCGGCTGTCTCTGCCGCCACGTCTGTGCCGGAGCCTACGGCGATGCCTACATCAGCCTGGGCCAGGGCAGGGGCGTCGTTCACGCCGTCTCCTGTCATGGCCACAAACTCTCCCTGCTGCTGCAGTTCCTTCACCTTCTCCTGCTTCTGGTGGGGCAGCACGTTAGCCAGGTAGCCATCCATGCCCAGTTTGTCGCTCACGCTTTTAGCCACGCGCTCGTTGTCCCCGGTCAGCAGCAGGTTTTTGATGCCGTTCGCCTTCAGCACCCGGATGGCTTCTGCAGACTCAGGGCGTATCTGGTCCCGGAGCGTGATGTAGCCTGCCACCTGACCGGCTACCAGCACATACACCACCGTCTCCACGCCCTCCTCTGCCTGGCTTTGGGGCACCTGTACATTATATTCCTTAATATAGTTCGGGCCAACCACCTTCACGTCATGCCCCTCTACCGTGCCTTCCAGCCCTTTACCGGGGAGGTAGTTAAAATTTTCGGAGGCAGGTACGGTGATGCCCTCCGCCTTCGCTTTTTTGAGGATACCCTGGGAGATATAATGCTCTGAGTGCTGCTCCACGCCAGCTGCCAATCTAAGTAACTCCTGTTCGTTTACAGTCTGCTGAAACACCACTACCTGCGCTACCTCATGGGAGCCCTGGGTCAGGGTGCCGGTCTTATCGAAAATAATAGTGGTGATGTTGCGGGAGTTTTCAAAAGCCGTACGGTTGCGGATGAGCAGGCCGTTGTTTGCCGATACGGCCGTGGAAATAGCCACCACCAGCGGGATAGCCAACCCGAGCGCATGCGGGCAGGAGATGACCATCACCGTCACCATGCGCTCCAGGGCAAAGTTCAGTTCGGCTCCAGCCAGAAGCCAGGCAGCCAGTGTGCCGAAGCCTGCCGTCAGCGCCAGGTAGGCCAGCCATTTGGCAGCTTTGTCAGCGAGACGCTGCGTTTCAGACTTTGTCTTCTGCGCCTCCTGCACCAGGGTGATGACCTTGTTCAGGTAGCTGTCCTTGCCGGTACTCTCCACGCGCACCTGCAGCGAGCCGTTGCCGTTAATGGAGCCACCAATTACCTTGTCGTCTTTGTCTTTCTGCACAGGTTTGCTCTCACCCGTCAGCATGCTCTCGTTCAGGTAGCTTTCCCCCTGCACTACCACTCCATCGGCAGGTACTTTCTCGCCAGGCTTTACCAAGATGATGTCTCCCTGCTTCAATTCCTCCACCCTTACTGTTACTGGCTGCCCGTTCCGAATCACCTGCGCTTCGGCAGGCATCATACTTACCAGCAGCTCCAGCGCTTTAGAGGCACCCAGCACGGACTTCATCTCTATCCAATGCCCCAGCAGCATCACCACTATCAGCGTGGCCAGCTCCCAAAAGAAGTCCATGCCTTCTAAGCCAAAAGTGACGGCCGTGCTGTAGAGATAAGCCACCGTGATGGCCACGCCAATCAGCGTCATCATACCCGGAGCGCCTTTCTTTACCTCCTCCGCCAGCCCCGTGAGGAAAGGCCATCCGCCGTAGAAGAAAATGATGCTGGAAAGGACAAAGGCAATGTACATGCTGTAGGGCACATCGAGCGAGTACCCGAGAATGTGCTGCACCATCGGGCTGAGCACAATCACCGGTGCCGACAGCACAAGCGAAATCCAAAAGCGCCTTTTGAAGTCTTCAATCATCATGCGGTGGTGGTCGTGCCCTCCGCCACCGTGCCCTACATGCTCCCCGTGAGGCGGTGGGGTTCCTTCTCCATGTGGCATGGCTTCCCTGTGACCATGCAGCGCTTTCTCCTCCAGCTGCTCCTCTACCTTTCCGGCCTTGCTTTTCGCCTGTGACTTTGCAGGCTGGTGGTGGTGTTCCTGATGTTCCTTCATGGCTTGAAACTTTTGGTTCAGGTTCTGCAGAATAAGTAAATCATTAGCGGCAACACTACAATCTATACGATTTAGCTGCACCACTGTGATTGCTTGTCCTGCTTATGTTGAAGCAAATTAGCAGGAATAAGCCAGGATTCTGTTACACATTTCCGTGTAGTTGTTACATGTTTAACTGCTTGACGATGTGCAGCAGTATGTTGTGGCAGGAGAAGAGAGAAATGCCGGCATCTATTTTATAGGGACAAACTGCCTCTGCTCGCAGAACATGACCATAAGCGCTTTTAAAATTGCCAGTTTAGATGTTATTTCGCTGGCACAAAAGACTTTCTACACATCGAGATAAACCTTATATGACAATCAAATTACGCAGCGGCCTCTTCGCTGTTGCCCTTAGTGTTACACTTGCTTCCTGCAGCGAGCAGGTAGCAGAGCAGGAAACTCCAGAACAGGAAAACCACCATGCCACCGCACATGAGGCAGAAGCGCAGGATGGAGCGTTGGCCATACAGGCACAGTCCGAGCCTGATACCCTGAAGGGCAGCTTGAAAGCCGAGGCGCACGGGAGGATCGGGCCTGCCCATTTGACGGTTGCCTACCATTCTCCTGCTGTGCGCGGCAGAGTGATCTGGGGTGGCCTGGTGGCCAACAACCAGGTGTGGGTAACGGGGGCGCACTCGGCTACCAGCCTGCAGACGGACCAGCCGATTACGATTGGAGGACAGCCGCTGCCGGCAGGGAAATATGCGCTGTTCACCATTCCGGGGGAGCAGGAGTGGACTGTCATCATCAACAAGAACTGGGAGCAGCACCTGGCAGATGACTATTCGGAAGCAGAAGACGTGGTTCGCTTTACGGTAAAACCTGAAACTGTGGAGCAGCACCAGGAGCGGCTGCGTTATGAAATCGTACCCCAGAATAATGAACAGGGGGCTGTTGTCATGACATGGGATAAGCTGAAGCTGTCGCTTCCGGTGGGCGTTTAGGCTAAAAAAACCCTATTGTGCGCTCGGGCACGCCCTTTCTTGCTGCTGATAATCCTGCTCTTATAAAACAGGTTGCGGTATTGACAGGCTCAATTTTCTTAATGAACAGGCCTTTGCAGAAACAGAGCCTGCAATGGAGTGGAGGGGCAGTGCTGCGGAAGTAACTTGGGCAGAAAGCTCATCAGCCCACACCCACTTTTCCTAAACAACCTATTTGAGCTGCGCGAAGCATGCAGAGCCAATTTGCCTGTATGGCACCTATACCTTTTTGCTTCTTCTAATTATCATGGAGTAGCATTTTGGCTATAACAAGGAATGCCCCTCATTAGGAAGGGCATTCCTTGTTATATAACGTAAGTTATGTAAAGGAGGAGAGAGTTTCCTACCCAAACTGGCTAGGAAACTCTTTCTTGTTTGCCTCAGTTACGCCACTCTAAGTCAGTCAGAGCAACAGAATAAGTCCCCTTCATCGCGCTATGCTTTATGGTGTAGGATTCAGGATAGTAGCCAGCCTCTTCATGCTTGAGTAGAGACGGAATAGGTGTCTCCACTGATTCATTTGCTTCCATGTCATTAAAATAAGCAAGGGTAATCATTGGCTCAAAGAAGTGCACTCTGTCACCGTGAGACCCGTAGATGAAGGTTTTGCTAAACCCAGCAGGAGAATACTCCGGTGAGGTTACGTCCACCCAGTGCACACCCATATTCGGAACAGCAAACGGCTCAGGGCCAAAGGTATAGATAGAGGGGAACACTCCTCTTTCAACCAGTTTGTAGGCCCCTTCGTCAATACCTGGCTGTATTTGCTTAACCTGCGCTTCTGTGATTTTGAAGAAGTGGAAGTCGAAGTGAGGAACAGTATACACCCCGGCCGGCTCATGCCCCATCGGGTTCCAGTCTAACATAACTGATTTTATTCCTGTAGCGTGTGCCTGTCCCGGCAGCTCAAGAAAAAACATTCCCATCTCTTCCGGCAGGTCTTGCAGTACCTCCTCAGACATCTCAACCCCAATCGCTGCAGGCTTGCCATTCACCATTTCTACCCAGGTACGGGCAGTACCCCCCAACAGGGTGGTTGCAGGCCCGTAATGGACAACTTTTCTTGGCTTCTCCGGCTGTATAAAATCTTCAAGCTCGCACCCTGACATGGCCAGGAGACAAAGCAGCAGAGATGTCCCTAACAGCCTATGGCTGTAATTCTTTAAGTTAATCATAGTTTTTTTTGTTTAAATGTTTAACAATAGGAGTAAAGCCAGCTGTAAGGGATCTGCAGCAGGAGTGACAAGGGCAGAATAAAAGGTAAATATATTTAGTGTAATTAAAAAATGTGTATAATTATACTAAGTTTTAACTGGTCTTCACTAATAATTTTCTGGAGTTAAAGCACCCATAACTACCTAGAGTTGACTTTCCTGCAGCGTTTTAATGATCTGCATTCTTATTCTAACAGCCTGCTCCCCTTATTTATTCAAAATGGCACCATGCTTAGAAATCGGTTCTAATTAACATAAGAGTAGGTATAAGCGAAACTCCTTTTCCAGTAAACCGGGGAGGAGTTTCAATCATCTCTTTTATTTGACTTTAAAAGTAAAATTAAAAATCATCTACTTATTATACATTATTATCAATCTATAGTAAGTACTGAGACAAAATTACATTAAACTACATCCTATAGTCAGAGAAGCTAATAAACAAATTCTTCCCCACGGCGGCCAGCGCCCTTTTAGTGGCATAAAACAGGTTGTCCGTGGTCAGGTAATCC
>NZ_SSNI01000034.1 GCF_010015475.1 Pontibacter pamirensis | reverse complement strand
GAAGCGCTTTGACAGTTCCGCCAGGCTCTCCCGTTCTTTCAGTGCCTCTAGGACTACTTTGGCCTTGAAGACCGCGCTGAATTTCCTTCTTGTTCCTTTCATTGTTCCACTAAGTTAAATGTTATACATCAATTAAAGTAGTGGCCCTAAATCAAGGGAGTATTATACCAAATCTTCATTATTTATCTTTTACATGATGTGATAAATTGAATTGGCTAAACCAATCACATCATTTGATTCAAACCAACAAACTTATTCTCCTCCATTGATAATTTCCATTGGGCCGTTAACATTTGCAACTAGAACGGGAATTAATGCAGCTATATCTTACACAACAGTTAACTAAGACCTGCCATATATCCTCTAAAAGTATGGAGATAGAATACTACCATTACAGCAGTTGTACTACGTAAAAGATCAATGTGATAAAGCCTGTTTTCTGTTTTAGATAATTGAGATTTAATTAACATTCAAAAATCAATCAGCAGTAAAAACAAAACTTATGTGAGGCAGACAAGACCTAACTTGACAACTTGCTTAAAATGAATATGACGCACTATCATTGATTATCCGAATGAAATCGTAAAACACTTAAGACAAAATAGGTTTGCTAAGTATACTAATTATGAAACTGCCTAGATATAGACTATTCGATAGTAGGCAGAAGTAGGCAGAGCTTTTTTTCAAGATATAAAATTTTTTAAACTTCATGTTTAAGAAAAAATCTCAAATATTCTAATGCCGTATTTTGTATACTATACCTTTGGATAAATTCTTTCCTCTTATCTCGGATTTTGTTTTTGTATAAAGGTTTTAAGCTCTCAGCTGAAAATAATTTATAGTATTCCTCCACTTGATTTTTAATAGGGAAATAAACTGCTTCTTCACCCTCAAAAACAGCTAAATGTTCTTCTATAGGTGATAAAATTAAAGGTACGCCTGTACCCATAGCTTCTAAACCTGTCATTGGTAATCCTTCAACGCTTGAAGTGGAAATATAAAAATCAACTGAACTCATTAAATCTAGTATATCATTTCTTACTCCTAGCAACTTAACACGTCCTGAGTGTTTCATCTTAGAAACCTCTTCTGTGAGATGAGAAAGTACGACAGAATCCTTAGACGCACCGCAAATCAGCAAATATAGGCTTCCGCTGAATATCCTTTCATTCAACTTTTCAACAATATTGGGCAAAATGACTTGATTTTTGTTGAAATCGATTCTTCCCACATTTAATAGTATAGTAGCATCAGGAGGAATAGCATACTCCTGTGTTATCTGAGCTCTAATATTTTTAGTTTGCCGGATTAAAATGCCATTTAAGACTGTGGGACCATTTCCAAGTATTTTACATAAAGCTTGATTTGCAGTCTCAGAACAATATACTTTTGCAATCCTTTTCTTTATAAAAGAAAGTTTTAATAGAGCATTAGGGAGGCTAGCATTTATCAAAGTACTATGAATAGTTTGAACAAACTTCATTTTTTTTTTCAACAAAAAAGGAACAGAATAGTAGCCAGCTATATCCGAATGCAAATGAACAATGTCTGGCTTGAAATCTTTAATTAAATTTCTCAGTTCAAAAAATGGTTTGATAGATTTTGATCCAGGTTGTCGATTTAAAGATTTGACTGTGATCCCCATCCGATTCAATTCCAATATTTTAGTACTCTCACTTGTTTCTTGATGTAACCTATCAACCACTA
Source organism: Pontibacter pamirensis (assembly GCF_010015475.1). Taxonomy (GTDB): domain Bacteria; phylum Bacteroidota; class Bacteroidia; order Cytophagales; family Hymenobacteraceae; genus Pontibacter; species Pontibacter pamirensis. The sequence continues at coordinate 60,519 of NZ_SSNI01000034.1, read as the reverse complement.
TTACTAAAACTTCTTGGCCTTGTCTTTTAAATTCTAGTGAAAGATCTTTTACCAAGGTTTCCGCTCCTCCTGAACCAAGATTAGCTATAAATTGAATAATACGCACCTTTTAGAAGTATTAACAAATATTAAAAAATGCAACCAGTTTATTGTACTGCTTTTGGGAGTTATGACTTTTATAAAAATAATTTATAATATTATTTTTAACCATTTCATATTCATCTCGATTATTAAGAAAATGTATTGCTTCTATTGCCTCATCAACAGTACTAAAAATCAAACCTAAATTTTCTTTTTTTATGATATCACTGGGATCAAAAGAAGAAATTATTGGTACTGCATTACACCATGCTTGCAGGAAAGTATTGGGAAAACCTTCAATCTCAGAAGTGCAAATAAATAACTTACACTTACTAAAAAGCAGGTTTGTCTCTTCCAAGGACTGTGCCCCTTTGAAAACTAAATTTGGAATTATTTTAGCAACTTGTTCACAAGAATTATATAAAAGCTTATCTAGGCCATCACCAACCATTATAAACTGCTGTTGGGGTAACCTTTTTGCCAATTCTAAAAACAACATAGGTCTTTTCAACTCTCTAAAATTGGCTACCCAAATAATCAGGTCCTCCTTGATCTTGTACTCATTACTTTGAGGCCAAACATTCGGTATTAATAGAGTCTTTGCTTTAGGATTTTGTTTATCTACTAAGGTTTTTTGCAAATGATTCTGTACAACTATATAGCTACATCTTATAAATCCTAAACGGTACAATTTTTTGTCCCACGGCCTCTGAATTAATTCTTGGCCATTTTGCACGTCTGAATCACTTGCTAACATATGAATTAGTTTAAACCTAAAAAGCTTAGAAGCAAGAGACAGCGCTAAAAGCTTTCTAGAAGCTCCTCTCGTAATTATAACTGTTGGCTTAACTTTCAACAAATATATAACGGTGAAAAAATTTTCAAAAAGGATATTCAAAATTTTCACTCTTCTATAGTACAGATACTTGGTTCCCATTAAAAAACTCTTATGCTTGTTTCGGTGGATTGTAAATGAATATACATCCCAATTATTCTCATGGAAAACCTTCGCCCATAACATTAATTGTACTGTTAGCCCTCCAACAAGTCCTCTACCAGCAATAACATCATCAATACCTGTAGTCCAAATTAAAATTCGTTTAGAATTCATAAAATGTTAATATTCAGCAAAGTGAAAGGAATTATTTTTTTCAGAGAGAATAAAACCTACGATTGCACCAAAAAGAATGAAGATAGGTGCGAATTCATATGTCCATGCAGCAGTATTTATAAACAAAACTCCCCCAAAACCTCCTGCGTATACAAGAATTTTATTACTAAGCTCCTTCTTACTTTTGTATAGTCGAAATAATTGGCTACCAATCCAGAAATAAAATAGGACGAAAAGTATTGAACCAAAGAGTCCACCTTCAGCCAACTGGACCATATACTCAGAATGAAGCACATATTCCAGAGGAGCCTCTTTAATAAAGTTTTTTAATCCTATACCAGTTATAGGATTTTCTGAAAAAAGTTGCCAGCCATAGTAGTAGTGCACGCCTCTATCTCCAAAATAGTCAAGGACGGTACCTGTTTGTAATGCCTTATGACTTTCAGTATCTTCTGTAGTCTTCGCAAGTCGCTCACCGATCTGGGTACTTTCAAGTAAATAAGAGGCGCTAAGATAAAATATAAGATATCCAAACCCTAAAACTACTGTTTTTTTAATGATACTTCCTTTCAATTTTGTTAAAAAAAATGCTATCATTAATATTGCTAATGCGGCAAAAGATTTCCTTGAAGCAGAGAGGATTATAACAGAAAAGGGGAGAACAGAGAGACTAAAACATAATAAAAAATTAATTTGCTTATGGACATATTTTAACAACAGAAAAAACACTAATATAAAAGAATAAATGCCAATCAAGTTTGCATTAAGTTTCCCATCCAACCTATCCACAAATAAGACATGTCCATCAAAAATCAAAGCAAGAGCTAAGTAACTTGTTAATGCCCCTATTACTGTATTAAATAATATTTTTTTTGATTTCAGATACAGTAGGTATGTAACACATAAAGCTAAGAAAGGAATGAAAAGAGAAAAGAAAAATATAGTTATAGAATCATGTGTACTTCCCTTATATATGGTATTATAAAAGCTATAAATTACCCATGCACCCCACCAAATTATGGGCTTTTGTTGTAAAACCTGGATAAATCTAAATCGGAGACTTTCATTTACAAATACTAGCCCCGTTAAAAGCATTAAGCTAACTCCAGCACCATCTACTCCTAATATGAAAATCTGGAAGGGGACCCAAATTATAATAACAAACAAATAAATATATTTGAGACTTAAATATTTTAACATTCATCTATTTGTTTATTTCCCTTATAACACATTCCACCATCCAATCATGAGGATTGAAACTCCCCCTAAAGAAAGTAAAATCTTTATTCCAGTAGCCTTTACAACTGTTGTAAGCCATACTAGCAAAGCCATAACTGATTTCAACTATCAACGGCTCACCTTGAGAATTCAAGACAAAATCATAAGCTAAACACTTTGATTTTAGTTTCTCAGAGGTTTCAAAAGCTATCCTCAAACATTCTAAATTGATGTCTTTGTCATCTAAATAATGAATTCTTCCACTTCCTGAAGCTCTAAAATCGTTTGGTCTTACATATCGTTCTATAGCAAAAGCATTATCTCCTATAACAATGATTCTAACATCTGATTTATTACCAGGAAGAAACTCTTGAAAATAAACATACCCTTTTTCATTCCTTAGTAAGGATAGGTCTGAGGAGGGAAACAGACCACGTTTTAGCCCTCTCAAAACTTCTAAAAAATTATTCAACAAGAAGGCTTTCTTATTTACCGACTCCTTCCAATAGTACCAACTATCGTATGCAGGAAAACCCCTTCCAAATGCTCTTTTTACTAAGCTTTTGGCTTGTTTTTTATTCTTCACTAACTTTACATTTCTTGAACCTGCACCTCCTGTTAATTTGAATACTTTGGGATAGGTTGTATTTTCAATCCAAATCAAAGCTTCTGACTTTTCATAGAAAGCGTAAGATGGTACGAAGGGAGTTCCTATACTTTCCAATAAATACTTTTGACCAACTTTATCATCGAAATGCCAAGCCGTATTAAAATTAGGAAAAGCAACTTTCCCTGCTTGTTCTATTGAGAAGAGCAGTTGCTTTGCGAATAGACGATCCTTATAGTTAGCATGATGATAATGCCACATTAAAGCATCGCAGTCTTCCACTTGATTTACTATATCAGTATCATAACAATTAACAAGTTTATAAGGAATTTTGTAGGACTGGCAGTAGGTAATCCATCTTTCCGAAAAACTTCCTTCGCTGTGGTGTATAGCTATTTTCATTCAATCTCTAGTGTTTTAATTATCTTAGCTGGATTTCCTTGAATAAGTGAATTTTTAGGGAAATTTCCCTTAACTACAGAACCAGCACTTACTATCGAGTTCATTCCTATGGTAGTTCCTTTTAAAATTATGGCATTCAACCCAATCCAAACATTAGCTCCAATACTAATTTCTTCCGGTTCATCTCTCCCTACTGTTCTGTTCGTAGAATAAATTTCATGACCGTTAGAATCAATTATATTCGTACCAGAAGCGATAACAGTATTTTCACCTATTTTAATTTTTTTTTGAGTGTGAATGTAACATCCATTTATTCTACAATTATTACCTATTTCACACTCTGCTCCATCTTTATCTATTAAAATTGTTGTTGAAAAAGGCATTCCAGCATGGTAACCTTTTTTGGTCGATCTTAAATAAACATTTTCCCCTAAGACTAATCTATTGCTTCCTAAAGAAATTTTGGTACTCAAATCTATGCGGACTCCTCGTTTAATATCAGCTTTAGGATTCATTAATATAATCCATTTAACCTTCAACTTTTCTAAAGATGAATAGAAGAGTGAACTAAAGTACTTTATCATTCTTGATAGACTTGTATTTCAAGAAAACGCCTAACCCCATAATTGATCGTGATAAAAATATATTCAAAGAAGCACCAATTATCCCCAAAAAATAGAGGAGAGGAAATGCAGTCAAAAAACCTATAACAGATATAAAGAGTGTATTTCGTAATACAACCTTATCCTGTCGTCGAACTATTAAATAATTTAGACCATAGATATCATACATTGATAATCCAATAATACTTAAACTAAGAAAAATGAGTATTAGAAGATCATATTTGTACTCTACATTCAAGTACAAAAAGATTAGTGGATGAAGTAATACAATCAATCCTGTTCCAACAAAAGTTACAGTAATACTAACCTTTTTATAAAAATCAAAAGCACTTCTTTTTTTATTTATAAGTGGGAAAAATACTCTCGAGAAAATTCCTAGTATAACTACAGCGATATCAATTATTTTCCTGATAGCAGCATAGACGCCTATAAGATAAGGGCTTACAAAAAATCCAAGTAAAAATGTACTAGAATTATTATAAAGGGTTGGTAAAAACTGATTGTAAAATATTGGAGAGTTGCCCATGATAGTTATCATCACTCTTTGCCAAGACAAAACTTTAAACTTTAATCTATATTTATTCAAGAGAACTACCTGTCCAATAATTCCTGAGATCAGTCCTCCAGCACTCGTTAGTAAAGGATAAATCCAATAATCACTGCTTTTGTGAATAAATAAAAATATACCTATGGTAAAGAGAATTTGAGCACTAATTTTGATAATGGTTATAAACTTCATTTTTTCAATACCATGAAAGAACCATTCCGGAAATAGAACATGCCCTAACAAAGTACTAGCACAAATAAAAAACACAGCTCTCTCCTCATAGAAAGGAGGATATATTAAAATAATAGCTGCGATTATAGCAAAAGAGACCATCAAGAAGAAAAATTTTATAGTCATTACTCTACTATAAATCAAACTAAGTGCCCTATGGCTATGCCTATGTAAAGAAACATCTCTTGTTGCTGTGATCATAAAGCTAAAATCTACTAGCGACATAAAGTAAGTAACTAAAGAAAGAGCAAGAGCAATGGTACCATAATTATTCAACCCTATTACTCTTATTATATAGGGAAAGGTAATTAAAGGTAAAACCATGCTTACGACTTGAATAGCCGACAACGAGAAAAAGTTCTCCAACAAAGTTTTATTCTCTTTCTTACCAAGTAAGTTCTTTAGCTTTTTCTTCAAAATTTTTGCACATTATAGATTTCTCCAATACCAGTCAACTGCTTCCTTAACCCCTTGCTCAATTTTATAAGTAGGTTCATATCTCAAAAGCCTTATGGCTTTTCGACTGAAGCCAAAGAATGTTGGATGTCTCCAGCACGTTCAAAACCGTGTTTTATTTCTACTTTCCTTATAGCCGAATCATATTTTGTTAATTACTGTGCTTTCATGATTCGTCAATTGTATCACGAATTTAGGAATTACTGCGGCATAAGCTCCATTTGGATTCTGCCTTCTGCCAAACACATTGAAACATCGCAGACCAATGGTCTCTAATCCATAAGCCTTTATACAAAATATCCACATATAGTTTATTTACATATTTTGTAGTATCACAAGGCGCTAGTGGCTATCCAATATTATTTTCAACTTTACGCAGAGTTTCAGAATCACCATATGTTGAAGAGCTAGCTGCATATATAACTAACCAACAAAAAAAACTTCATTGAACAAATGTTGATTTAGCCAAAACACTCTCTCCAGCACAGGCACGCACTCCTGTTCTGTTACACCAGAATATACAGTGAACTTATAGATGACAATGCCTCCCTTTTTCAGCACCTTTCCTACTGTTTCGCTTGCCTTGTACAGGGGCGTCAGGTCCGGTCGGTTGTGCTTGTCCACCGAGGTGTGCATCGTATTTACATAAAAGCTAGCCTCTTAAATTTCCTCTAGTTCAATGGTGCAGTACAGACCCTTACTGGTGCTGCAATCCTGTGTTACAACTTCCTGCAGGTACTCCTGCGACACTTCCAGTGTATGGTCATACCCAATAGCCAACTCAGCTACCCGTGCGCATTAATATCAAAACCAAATGTCTTATACTTCTTTGCAAATTCCACGGCTAGAGGTAAGCCTACATAGCCTAAGCCAATAACTGCTATTCTTGCGTATTTTACTTCTTTTGTACCACCTGACAGTATTCTTGTTATTATGAATTAAAAATTACGAATAATTAATTGTGAATAAAGTTCTTACACTAGAATAATTTAAGCACCTATACCCGCTCTGAGCTTCTTTCCCCAGGTCTTCTCCATAGTTTCTACATGTCCATAGCCATAACCATAACCATAACCGTAACCGTAGCTATTCCCCATTGAGGCATCATTTAGCACGATCATCGGATACTGAAGCTTGTTATGCTTATACACATCATCAATGATATCTAATTGTGACTTGTGTGTATAGCCGTACCGCAAAATATAAATACTGGAATCGATGTGAGGAGCCAGTGTAAAGGCATCTGCCACCTGTCCCACCGGTGCAGTATCAATGATGATATGGTCAAAGTTTTCTTTTAAGAGCTGAAGCAATTGCCCTACTTTAGGGCTCATCATTAATTCAGCCGGGTTTGGCGGAACAGGACCGGAACCAACGGCATACAAACCTGGTACATCTGGAGAAGGCTTTACGATATCATCGACAGACACTTTATCTGATATCAGGTAATTTGTTATTCCTGGTCCCTCCGGAACACCTAACTCCTGCAGCAATCTTGGCCTCCGGAGGTCGAACCCTAATACCACCACTTTCTTACCCGTTATTACTAAACTCGCCCCCATGTTGATACTAAAGAAAGTTTTGCCCTCCCCGCTCATACTGGAGGTAACCAGTATCACCTTGTTTTCTTTGCCTGCCGTCGCAAACTGGAGATTCGTACGTACAAGCCGGAACATTTCAGCAACAGGACTTCTGTTGTCATGAGTTACAGCAACGACATCATCAGCTCTATGATGAGCGATTTCACCCAAAATTGGAGTTTTAGTTGCGCGCTCAACCTCTTTCTTTTCCTGTATCTTATCATTCAAAAGATCCCGCACAAAAATCCAGGCAAAAGGGAGCCCTAAGCCCATCATCAAACTCAGCAGGTAAACCAGCATCTTTTTTGGTTTCACCGGTTCATCTTCCACCATGGCAGGGTCTAACACGCGAGAGTTAGACACAGCTGCCGCCAGTGATACGGCAGACTCTTCCCGTTTCTGCAGGAGGTATAGGTAGAGTCCCTGCTTGATGCCCTGTTGGCGCTGTATTTCAAGCAGTTCCCGCTCAATTAGAGGCACCTGCTGTATCCTCGATTCAAAAGAAGCCATGCTGGTCTTTAAATTATCACGTGTAATCACAAGGCCCCTTTTGATATTCTGCAGGTTCTCCAGGATATTCACCTGCAGGTTCGCCAACTGATCGTTGATGTTCTGTATGAGCAGATTATTAGCCTGAGTCGTGCGCAGCATGCGCTCGCGCTCCAGTTGCAGTTCATTGAACTTTGTAATCAGACCCAGTAAGGTGAGGTCCTGAATACTGAGTGTGCTGGGCACCAGTTGATATTGCTGTCCTTTTTCACGCAGGTATTTTTCGATGGAATTCAGCACTTCCAGTTGTATTTCAAATTCCGCCAGTTGCTTGTTATACTCGCTCGCTCTTTCTACAAACATTTTAGCCTCTGAACTCACATCTGTCAGCTCATTCTGCCGCTTATAAGCTTCCACGTCTTTCTCAACATCTGATAGCTCTGTTGTCAGGAATGTCAGGCGTTCGTCTATGAATTGGATGGTATTAGAGGCGACTAGATTCTTGTCTTCTACGGCCTCTTTATTATATACTTCTACCAACTTATTTATGATATCCTTACCTTTTTCCCGTACAGGCTCTACCAAGCTAATCATCAGCACACTGGCATTTTTATTTACCGGTTCAATACCTAATCTACTATTATAAGCGTTAGCCAGTCTTCGAATATCATTAAACTGCACAATGACATCGTTTGGCTTTTCTAGAGACGAACCCCCAGCAGCCGCTACTACGGTAAAAACACCGTAAGGCTTCTGGATTTCCTGCCCGAACTGGTGCGCAGATACAACTGGTTCTCCTGCTTCATTTTCCTCTTCTAGTTCAAAGCTGTTGTTGTCTTTTACATGCAGCACAATACTTTTTCTGTAAGCAGCAGAATCCAGTTTGGACACAATAACCTTTAATGGCAGCTCTTTGCCATATAATTCTACATCACGCACATTGCCCGGCTTGAAATAGCTCGTCTGCAAAGAAAGCTCTGTCAGCACGCGCTGCATTAGACTAACGGCAGTCAGCACTTCTATTTCATTGTCAATGTTTTTAGTGGACTTAAACATATCCAGCTCACTAAAAGCTGAATTCCCTAATAAGTCTCCACCTTTTTTATCATCCCTTATCAGCACCTTACTTTTGATACTATACTGTGGTGTGGTATAGCGCAGGTACAGAAAAGCCACACCCAAGCCAAGCACCGCACCTATCAGGAACAAATACCAATAGCGCAGGTACTTAAATAGTAGTGCTTTTAAATCAACTTCCTCTGACGCTTCCGGCTGAAACTGGAATAATCCTTTCTCTGTCATGGCTTCTTGGTATTAAAATAATCTTGTAGCGATTACTATCAGCACTGAAGTGACTGAAGCGATAATGGACAGGGTGCGGGTGTTGGCACTTGCCTGTACTTCTTTCATGCGGTCTGGTTCTACATACACCACATCATTTTGCTGCAGATAGAAGTAGGGAGAACTTAACACATCTTTATTGTTCAGGTTCAGGCGCGTCATTTTGCGCACCCCGTTCTCTTCACGTATCACCAGTACGTTCTCTCTTTTGCCGAAGGCTGTCATATCCCCCGCCATACCCAAGGCTTCAATGATGTTGATGCGTTCAGAAGGAATGGTGAAGGTAGAAGGGCGGTTCACCTCGCCTACCACCGTTACCTTATAGTTGAGAAAGCGTACGTTTACGATAGGCTGCTTTAGGTGCTCCTCTAGCTGCGCGGTAAATTGTTGTGTAACCTGAGCTTTGGTAAGTCCAGCTACGTGCACCTTCCCCAGGATGGGGTAATTTATATTGCCTTCTTTATCCACGAGATAGCCTTCCTTTGCCACACTGCTGCCCGCACTGCTCGTCATGCTAAAATTGGTGATGCTGCTTACGGTGTGCACCTCTCCCGTATTGAATAAGGCACTGGCCTCCGGGTTCAGGCTGGTGACTGTCACACTGAGCAGGTCGTAGGACTGTATCTTGGGCTCCGTGTCGTTCACGATCTTCTCCTCGTAGTCCGTCTGCTCCTGCACATCGCTAAAATAAGCCAGGTTCCGCGGGGAACATGAAGCCAGCAGCAGCAGGCCCAAGAGGTAAAAAAGCTTAATTTTCATTATATATATAAAATACTATTCTTACTTACACAAACTCCCCACAGATTTCACGCAACCTTTTAGCAGCGAACGCGTAGCAGGATGCTTTTGCAAATGTGTAGAAATAGTTTTTTAAAACATATATAGTTGCACAAAAATTTTTAGAGGAGTACAAAAATAGTCTGAATGAGTGAGCCATCACAGGTACCATGCAGAAATAGTGCAACTATGTTAAAAGTGCAAAATAGCGTACTTATGGGCTATGTGCGATTCTTGTGACGCAGTATGGAGAGATTTTCTACGTTTTCCTTCACTGGATTCTTTTTTCGGAAAGGAAAAAGAAAACCGTTTGTTGGTTTAGTAACTGATGCTACGCAAGCGCCATGTTGTTCCCCTTTGAAGGGGGTGAGGGGGATGAGAGGCCTTTGGAAGTGCGGTCAGCCTTCTTTTATTTGAAAGCAGCTTCAGATTGTATCTTGTATAATTGTTCGCTGATGTAAATCATCCCCCTACCCCCTTCAAAGGGGGACTTTTTGTTGAATTTTTACTTTTTCTCCGTCTGTGCCTAGCTATGCAGCACCAGCTTCTCTTCGCATTTACCTCACAGCGTCTCCCAGACCTCTGAGCGTCTTAGTAGCTACGCAGCAAGAGGAATTGGCACCAGACGCTCGCAGGAGCTGCGCACGCTGCGAGGTCTTTTGAGCAGCTGGTTTATTCTTTGGCAGCTTGTATGGAGATTTTGTGTCCAATTTCGGCACTAAGGGAATAAATAGCATGTTCAGTAGCAGAAACAAGCATAAAAATAATTTAAATTCATGCCTTCTATATAGGCTCATACTGCCCTGGAAACCACCTCAAAATATATCATCATAAAGTACAAATAGAACACAAACGCATTTTACTTTTATTTCTGAATTTGCGTACATTGGGGGTATGTCAGTTAAAACCATCGATCCACAGCAGGTGCAGGCGTCGGAACTTTATGCGCTTATGTCGGGGGCCGTGGCGCCCCGGCCTATTGCCTTTGCCAGCACCACCGATACAGCGGGCAATGTCAACCTCAGCCCGTTCAGCTTTTTTAATTTGTTCAGCTCTAAGCCCCCTCTCCTGGTGTTCTCGCCGCTGAGCCGGATGCGCGACAACAGCAGCAAGCATACCCTGGAGAATGTGTTAGCCACCAAAGAAGTCGTCATCAACATTGGCAACTACGATATGGTGGAGCAAATGTCGCTGGCCAGCACGGAGTATGAACTGGAAATAAATGAATTTATAAAAGCAGGTCTGACACCAGTTGCATCCCTACGGGTAAAGCCACCGCGTGTGCAGGAAGCTCCTGTTGCTTTTGAGTGCAAGGTGACCGATGTGATAAAGCTCGGCACAGAAGGCGGTGCCGGTAACTTGGTGCTTTGCGAGGTGTTGCTGATGCACGTGCACGAAAACATTTTAGATGAGAACGGAAAAATTGACTCAATCAAGTTAAACGCTGTTGCCCGCATGGGTGGAGACGATTACCTTCATGCCATCCCGGAAGCTATCTTTAAGCTGCCAAAGCCCAGCCGAAACAAAGGCATGGGCGTAGACCAACTCCCGGGCTTTATCCGCAACAGCAGCATCCTGAACGGCAATAATTTGGGCCGCTTGGGCAATACAGCGGAAATGCCCACAGACGAAGAAGTCGCAGCTTTCAAGTCTGACCCGCTGGTGTCGTATATCCTGACGAAGTACCAGCACGACCCTGCGACTCAACGAAAAGAGTTGGAACTGCTCGGCAAGAAGCTGCTGGAAGACAACCAGGTCACACAGGCCTGGAAGGTGCTGTTGCTAATGGGGAAGTAAGTAGACTGAACATTTCCATGCTTCTCCGTACGGGCATGTCTCGACCTGTCCCCGCATTAGCCTGCAAATGAAACAGGAGTGGCTGACTTTACAACAAATGCTTCTCTTTCAATCCTTAAACCCTAAGAATGGGTATACTTCAAGAGAAGGTGCGGTTATGTTTCTCCTTAGGCAGGCATCAGGACTTTGTGAGGATACTCTTCTTCCCTGTTGTACTGCCCGGTCATATGGTGAAGGCTATTCAATCTTTTGAGAGGTGTGGTAGGGACTATGATAAGGAGACAGCGAAACGTTACCCGACGCCCGGAGGGATATACAATGTTAACAAAACGGCTCCCCTGCAATCCACAACGATAGCTGCCTTCAAGAATTCTCCCATTTATCACCAGAACCCCACTTCAATGGCGTTTTTTTCAAAGACGTTGAAGAACAAAGCAAGGAGGGCACCAAAAAGCACCCTTTTTACATTCATTAACATGGTGGTCCAGAGGCAACAGGCTATTATTTGAAGACAGTATCAAAATCAGTTTGTGCTGGTAACTGGCTAACTGGTTCGGAGCCTTGAAGAGGATAGATTTATTATACTGTTTACCTCAAGTTGCGATATGAACATTTCACTGTTTCACTACCGTTGAAGACCCAGCCCTGCCCCCAATGTCGCTAACTTAAGGGGAAACAGTAGCTATACTGTCATTTCGAAAATTCTTGAGGCGCGAGCCGAAAAGAGTCAGCGAAGCAGTGAGAAATCTGAAATGTAGCAGGGCCATGAAATAACCCAGATTTCTCACAGCGTTCGAAATGACAAAATAATGCTTAAGTTGACAGTATTACCCCTTGCCCCTCCCAAGAGGGGAATTTCGACGTGGAAGAAAGATTCCCCTCCTCGGAGGGGCTAGGGGTGGGTTCATTTCAGACGCGGACAATAAATCGCAACCTAAATTATTTAATTGTTAAACTGCTGTATTTGGCTCTCAGATCTCAAATAACGTCATACTTCTCACGTTGATTGACTTAAAGTCGTTGATTGACTAAAAGTTACATGATAAATTGATATAGCATGGGAGTAGCTTATTTTTTGATCCTGTACATGTTGTGCTTGCTTGTTCCAATTCGCCTGGAAAGACCAATGAAAAGGTTGGGGTGGAGTAAAGTGTTAAGGGGGTTTATACAAGTAGCCTTAGGTTTAGCCATACTAGTGATAGGATTTGCTGCTTCCATTTATGCTTACTCCCAGGGTTGACTGCAGACCTTCATTAGGCAGCCTTATAAAAGTAAATCAAGTCGCGATCAATGTTTTTGCAGCTGAAATGAACCCACCCCTAACTCCTCCGGGGAGGGGAATCTTTTTATCAAGCCGAGTTCCCCTTTTGGGAAAGGTGGAGTTGGGTCTTCAATGGTGATGAAATCTGCACATCACAACTGATGATTGTTATTCCCTTGTGGCCATCGCTGGGACAGATGATTTGTCCTATTAATTTATTTCTTCTGAATCGGCAGCTTGTTCAAGTACCCCTTCAAATTCACCTGCTACAAGATCATCCTTACTCAACCAATAGTCGGAAGTTAAAATTTTATATTCTCTCTTGTTAATAGCCTCTAGCTCCCATAAAATGTTTTCTGCTTCCGGAAAAGGTTTGCTACCGGCCATTTGCTCGCTAAAAAGCCGCTTGATCAGGTTGCTGTCAGCTAATCCTTTATCCAGTAAATGCAGTATGTTTTCTTTTGTAAAATCGTGTTCTTCCGCTTGGTCTAAGGGCTTGATAGAAAGACTTATTTGCGTGGCTTTGGCATTAGGAAATTTACCATTGAAGGCTTTATACAAAAGCTGATTGATATGGAACAACGGGGCATGCAAACTTATATCGGGGTACTCTTCCGAAATTTTATCCAGTAACATATCGTTGGAGATTTGACTTATTTGTCCCTCATTGATTTTGTCGGCGAGTTTATACTCCAGAATAATTGCGGCTGCTTCATTGGGTTCATAATCGGTAATAGCCATTAAAAGTAATTCTTCCAGGGTATCTTTGGGCGCTTTTTCGGCATCCGGGTAATTAAACTTTAAAAGTAAATTTACATAATCCTCGTCTGACCAATATTCCGAAACGGATTCTATGGTATTTGCGCTGTTAATTGTTATAGTATATTTCATGATTGTAGATTATTTAAAAGGCAGGTTTCACGCACTGTTCTGCGGAACGGTCTGGGCCGATGATATTAGCATTGATAACAAAAGTGAATAGCTTCGATACCAGGCTGGTCAATTCTGTTAATGAACAGAAATTTATGAAAACACCCAGGCATTTTATCTAACTTGGTATAATAAAGAAAGCTACTTCAACTATTTTGAAGCAGCTTTCTTCTTAAAAATTTAGGTGCTTAATTAAATTTTTGGGCAATATACTCCACTAGTTTTTCGTCGTCCATTTTGTTCGAAGTGCTTTCGTTTGTGACTGTGTTTTTAAACTGGGCAGTTTGGGACAAAAAATTTATAAATTGTTCCTGCGAAATACCCGTACCGGTTACGTGTACTTCTTCAGCATTCTGCAGGTGCGTGGTTATTTCCTTAAAAAATTTCTGCTGCAACGTTTGTTCGGCATTGTTGCTAGCGTTTTCGTTCGAGTTGCTTCCCGGGCCATCATTATTAGCCTCGGCCAAAATAACAAAATCCCCGTTGTCCACTAATTCTCTGCCTACTATAATGGCATGGTTCGAATCTAGCCACACACCGAATTGCTTTTTGTTTTTTCCTGACATTTAGTTATTCATAAGTATATTACTCTTAACGTGTAACTTACAGAAGCAAACGGAATTGCTAACTTTAATTTATTGATAGTGATAACAGTTTTTGCTCCTTGTCGGTTAAAAACATCCATGCTCGAGTGTTTGCGTTTAATTCCTTGCTATACCAGCATCCTCACGTCCGATGAAGGCGGCAGCACAAGGAAGGTCCACCAGCTGAAACCAAGGTACAGGCTGCACAGATATATCTTGTCTGATATAGTTTGAGACGAAACCTACTAAAATGTAAACAATAATTAAGATGAAGTGAGGTTGCGGTATATGAAAGGCAGGACGAGGTAAGAGGTGTAAACTTAAGTAAGGGTGAAGCATCAAAAAATTATCATCCTATATCAGGAGGAGACACTTGCCTGCAACCACCGTTTTATCGACATGGAAACAAATCCTCTCCATCTCATCTATGTTTTTTATAAATGAGATACAGGCAATACGCATAATTCAGGAAGGGAAAAGAAGAAAATATATGATATTCAGAAACATTTTTTCTGAATATCATACACGTTATGTAATACTATATCAAAACTTACCTCAACATTGGTTCGCTTATCGTTTGTTATCCAGGGGTCAGGGGACCTGATGCAGCCAGTAAGCGCTTGCTCAGAGGCCTGTTCGCACAAGGTATGTGCTTTGTATCAGGACAAATTTCCAGTTAAGCATTCAATTTTACTCTGCCAAGGCATTATCAAGAGCAGTTCACTTTACTGCTCTGCAGCACCGGCATTCCCTCCAGCTACTCTCGGAAGGCACTGCAGGCGTAGGGCACTCCCCGAACAGAGTGAAACAAAAGCGAGTGGAACAGCGGCCTGTTTCTCACCGCCATCTGCCATACAGCAACCGTGGTCGCTTCCGCATCCATGGTCTGGCTCAATGCCCAGCCCACCACTTTTCTGTCAGCCAGGTCCAGTCTGCCTATCAAAAGCCTCCAGTCAAATGTAGCAACTTCACTGCGACCTTCAACAACATTGCTGCCTGCATGGACTGGGCAAAAGAAGGTGTCGCCAACCGGAATCCAGTTGTCACCATCAAAAAAGAGAAAGGCATTGCCCCTGTTAAACTCAGCCATATATTAGGGACCTCCGTTACGTTGGATGCATCGGCATCCTATGATCCAGACGGGGACAGGCTCGCATACAAATGGTGGGTTCTGCCTGAGGCGGGAAGTTATGAGCAGGAAATCACGCTGTCCGCTACAAGCTCGAGCCGCATCACCGTTCAAATACCGTCCGACGCTGCAGGAAAAAGCTTCCATGTCATCTGCGAAGTAACAGACAACGGAACGTATCCTTTAACGGGCTACCGCAGAATCATCATTGAGCCGGCTGCTCGACAGCGGAAGAACAGGCCTTGAGCCATATACGAGCCCATTGCATTTTATCTAAGATAATTGGGCTTATAAGATAGATCAGGTGCAGTATGATGGGACGAGAAGAGCAGGATAAGATTATAGCGAAGGGGCTATAAAACAGAAAAGGACACCGATAGTGTCCTTTTCCTAAAAGTCATTCCAATTAACTCTGGAGCTAACTTCTACATATGTATACGCCATTCCCATAGCAAAGTTGCCCCTCGACAGATGGGCTTTCCAATGGCCAATATCGGCTGTTGTATTTAGCAGGAGAGTCTATAGAA
The DNA here is from genome assembly GCF_010015475.1 of Pontibacter pamirensis. GTDB lineage: Bacteria > Bacteroidota > Bacteroidia > Cytophagales > Hymenobacteraceae > Pontibacter > Pontibacter pamirensis. Next base: position 44,828 of record NZ_SSNI01000034.1, on the reverse strand, counting down.
GAGGGTCACCTGGCTACTGCCCGAGGTAAAGAAACGCAGTGGTTCTTTTTTTTTGCTCAAGAAACTCTTGCTTCCTACTGCTGTGTCTTATCAAGAGGATAAAAAAGAAGAATACCTTCAACAAGAAATATTTTTTTCTTAGCTTAAGGAGGCAAACAGTTAAAGGTGAGTACTATCCAGTAGCAAAACAAGCACTTCAAGTGTTGATTGAAGTAGTGAGAAGTATGAACTTTCAGAAAGATATATCGGCTCATTTCTCCCACCTCAAGCCCCTGGGACAGGAACGGGCATTTAATAAAAAACCTGTTCTGTATCTCACGGTATTCTTTTTTACCATTGCTGCGCTTCAAACAGGTCAGGATTTCCTGCATGCGCACCTACATGGCTATAAGGGATACCTGGCCGATTCGCTGGTCTTTAAAATCTATTGGGTTCTGTTTATTCCGATCCTGAGCTTCTTGTTCTATCGTTCCGCTCAAATCAAAGAAAGAATCCACAGCAGGCTGCAGTGGTTGGTTGGTATGGCAGGAGTAGCTTTGTTGAGTGCGGTGCATATCCTACTGGTAGCTTTTCTAATTGTAGTGGTTTCGAGCCTGTTCTTCTACCGTCCCTTCACCTTTTCCACCCCACTTACTTACTTTGCCTCAGAACATATATATATCACCTTGTTCTTCTATGCCTCCGGAGCCGCCTTTATTTTCCTTTATAAGGATAGAAAAGCCGTAGAGATGAACACTGCCTCCATAGCATCTCCCAAACTGCATGAGCAACCCTCTGACACGTTTGCTGATTTCATTCCTGTATCGGTGCAAAATAAGCTCATTCCCATCCCAGCAAAAGATGTTATCTGCATTCAGGCAGACAGGCCATACGTTAAAATCCATACTTGCAGTGGGCAGTACTTACACGCAGCCACTCTCAAAGACATGCTGACAAAACTCGGAGCCCATAGATTTGTAAGGATACACCGTTCCACCATCGTCAATACAGCACAGGTAGAGCACATCAGATCCAGGTCTAACGGCGACTATGATGTAACTTTGAAAAACGGCGAAGTGGTGAGAATGAGCCGAAACTACTATCCTGCTTTCAAAGAGCTGATGGCCTGAATACACCTTAGCATGTGTTCAACTCATCATAGCCAAAACCGGTTTCCATCTTCCCAGAGACTTCCGTACTTCACTCAAAAAAACCCGGCACCTACCCCAGCCGCAGCGATGCCGCTCACATTCATTCCACCCTGCTCGAACCAAACGTCAGATATTATTCGGTTGACGAATACCTTCTTAAAGGAGATCCATTGCTTACCCAGTTACTGTATTGCCCTGCTGAAAGTATCCGGGGTGTAACTCTCTATAAAATGAGCCACCTGCTGCTTCAGGTCATGTTGAAGTACTTACGCCAGCGCATTTGTTTTCCGTACAACAGGGCAAAAAGCAGGTGTACCTAACAGGTTGAAGCGGTGTGTTAACACAAAGCGTGTCAGTTTGAAATGCTCCTGAAGCCATAGGCTACCTGCCGTTTGCAGTCTCATCTGTTCTGTTTATTGTAATAAGATTAAAGCCACTGTAAAATGATTACAATTCAGCAAGAATAAAGCAAAATGAATAAACACAGGAACCACTGCTAGTAGTCACGTACAGCGGGAGACTTTTTTCTACTACCGCAGAATCGCCGGTCAATCTCTTATTGGAGGAAGCCGATTCTTGAAAATTGGATGCGATGTTGTGTGCAAATCATGTGCAAACAAAAAAGAACTTACAGCTTTTATACTGTAAGTGTTTGAGTATGAAGTAGGCCCACCTGAACCCTACACAAAGTTTATATATTATTGATTACCAGCTTTTTACATAAAAATTGTGCCGCAAACCATAATATTTATCTTAAGATCCACTCTAATTTCCTACCCTCTGTTCTTGAACAATTGGGAACAGCTTTGACCCGCATAATTCAAACCCAATGTTGGTGGTTGGCAATATATCTCACTCAAGTTCATTCTTCAATTAGGTCGAGGTTGTAAAGCCAATATCTCTTGCCCAGTCGCTTGTCAATCTCTTTCACTACTTTAAATCCCAAATTTTCATAAATATGCCGCGCATTGTTCATAAACTCTGAAGTGTGCAAGGCAACTACCTTTTCTCCGTTTAGTTTTGCGTCGTTGATGCACATAGTCGTAAGTTTTCTTCCTATCCCTTGTCCGCAAAAGTCTGGGTCAACTGATACAAAACGGATGTAACACCAATCTTTGTCATAAATATCTGTGGGATTTCCTTTAGGTATGAGAAAAGCCATTCCAATGATGTTGTTTTCATCAGCGGTACAAATAAAGCACTTTGATAGTTTAAGTAAGTCGCTGAATGTTCTTTCTTCTATTAAACTCTTATACAACTTTTCCCAATTCTCCTTACTTAATATTTGCTGATACTGAGTCCAAGATTTTAACGCTAACTTATTCAGGCCCTGTAAGTCGCTAATCGTTCCTTGTCGATAGGTTAAGGTCATTTTTATTGTCAATTAGTAAGGTTTCTTTTGCTTGCCACCTATTACCGGATATGCGTGAACATACGCTTATCGGCACTATGTAAGAAGGTTGCCTGCTTCCTTCCTGTGGTGTAATTCGACCTTTCAGCGGCTATTTTTATTTTACTTGTTTTCGTCCTCATATCTTGCTTCTTCAATTTAAGAATTTATGCGACAATAGCTGCTTCTTACACTTTGTTTTAGGCATGGATGACCTAAAAGTTGAAAAAGGGGTAGTGTGATTTAGACTTAAGGCTCCTTTTGCACACGAAAGCAGGTACTACCACCCCGTTTTGAGAGCGAAACCAACAGCTAAAGGGTAGCTGTAACGCTAAAATCAAAGCCAATTAGTGCAATTCTTGTAGCTGTGTATATCCGGATAATACGCTCATATCCGGATATACACGGCTACGGCCACGAAAATAGCTCATTCCGGAAGATCCAAACAGAGAGAGCATGAGCAGATGTGTCTTTCAAAAGGCGACAGTCGTCATGCCCAGCGCAACTGTTGCAGCTAAAGGCTGTGGTTGCAGAAGCAGTCGTAAACTGTGATTTGCTGCTCTACCTTTTCCCGGAAAACATGAGAACAAGGAGACGGAAAACAGGCCTTAAATCTTATTAAGTAAAAATAGAACTCAGCCCGCAAAGCAGGCCTTAAGTTTAAGGACCTCACCAGTACAAGGAACGAGAGTTCGCTTTCCAGTAGATCAATCACACCGGCGTCTACGGTAATTCCGTTTTTGACACGCCTGAAAGGCAAGCCCCCGCCAAGTGTCAGAACAAGTGTATACCGCTGAGGGAGGGTTTGTGAGGAGAAATACGTCTCCCCTGGCGGATGAAACACATTCTTCGGTTACTCTTGGCGGCGTTTCCCCATAATGCAGAAATAAAGCCGCAATAGCGTATACAAATTAATATAAAAATCGTACTAAAAATAAATATATGCTGCTTCACCCCTTATCTGCTGTACTATCCTTCATTAAGCACAGCACTTCGGCAACTATACCCCATTATTCTCCTCCTGACCGAGGGAAAGACTTCGTATTTCCTTGTTAGCGGCGATACAGCTATTTAACATCCTATGTTTGTACGCAGTCCAGTAAATACTTTTTTTCCCCTTTTGTAGATTGGGTTGAGAGGTTACCTGAAACTGGAAAAGTAGGGTATAAATGCCAGATGACAAGAGAACTGGGTAAGGAATAAGATTCCTATTTAACAGGGGTTAGAAAACCCGCGCCTTATGACAATCCCCTTACCCGGCTTCTTCACCTTGGACAGTTCATTAGGCAAGGAGCCTGCATCAGGATGTTGAGTGCGAGAGAAGCCATCTTTTTGTCACATGTATAACCTATAAACGTTACATAATGGAGCAAATTTACACCGGTATCGATGTGGCCAAGGACAGCTTTGTGGTCGCTACAAAGCTAGCAGGAAAAGTCACCACCTCCCTGCACAACAACGACAAAAAAGGCATCAGCAGCTTCCTTAAGAGCTTACCAAGCCAGACCTGGTGCATTATGGAGGCGACAGGGGTTTATAGCCTGCAGCTGGCCATCGCCCTATACGAAAAGGGAATCAAGGTATCGGTGGTGAATCCCCTGCAGATCAAGCGCTTTGCCCAGACCAAACTCAAGAGGACGAAAACAGACAAGGTGGATGCGGCGCTGATCGCCGAGTACGGGGAGCGCATGCAGCCCAAGCTGTATGAGCCGCCAGCTCCCTTCATGCGAAAGCTGCAGCAGCAGCGCATGTCAAGGAAGCTGCTGGTCAAGAGCAAGCGCTCTTTCCTGAACCAGTTGCATGCCCTGTCCCAATTAGAAGAAGCGGATAAAGCTGCTCTAAAGGCCTGTAAAGCGGTCTTGATAAGCATAGAAAAGCAAATCGGGAGACTAGAGGAACAGATGCAACAGCTGGCAGAAGAGCACTGCCAGGAGCTGTTTACCTTGCTGCAGACGATTCCCGGTATCAGCACCAAGTCTGCTATAGAGCTTATTGTTGTCTCTGGCGGGTTCAGAAACTTTACATCAGCCAGGCAGTTCAGCGCCTTTATCGGGATCAGCCCCTGCATCAATGAGTCTGGTACATCTGTCCGCGGATACAGGGGGATCAGCCGGATCGGGGACAAAAACATAAGGGCCGTGCTCTACATGTGTGCCATGGCAGCAAAGGTGCACAACAAGGCTTGCCGGGAGCTGTATGAGCGGATGGTGAAGGCAGGAAAAGCAAAGAAAGTAGCCTTGGTGGCGGTAATGAACAAGCTGATAAAACAGGTGTTTGGGATGGTAAGATCAGGTGAGGTTTACTCAGCAGAATGTTAAACGCAGCAGTTGAGAAAATAGCACGAATGCACTTGCTTTTTAACACAGTTCATATAGCATAAATATTACCTTAAATGTTGAAATGAATTAACCGTTCGGAGATGAAAGCATTTACGAAAACAAAATATGGGGGCCCGGAAGTACTCCAATTGGAGGAGGTAGAGAAGCCGATTTTAAAAGATGACCACATTCTGGTGAAGGTGGTAGCGAATTCCGCCAATCCCGCTGACTGGCATATTCTTCGGGGGGAACCTGTGTTGGCGCGATTCGCTTTCGGGTTCTTTAAACCGAAATATAAAATTCTGGGAGCTGATTTTGCAGGCATTGTAGAAGAAGCAGGAAAAGATGTAAAGCATTTTAAAGTTGGTGATCGGGTCTTTGGAGAGACACTGAAAGGGGGTGCTTTTGCTGAGTACATATGTGTGGCTGCAAATGCTTGTGGCAGAATGCCGGAGGGAACAGGTTTTCCTGAAATGGCAAGTGCTCCCATTGCCGGAGTAACGGCTTTGCAAGCAGTCCTCACCCATGGACAACTTAAAGAAGGTGAATCTGTTTTGATCAACGGTTCTTCAGGAGGTGTCGGTCATTTTGCCGTGCAAATCGCTAAGGCCTATGGCGCTAAAGTCACGGCTGTTTGTTCCAGTAAAAACATCAACTTTGTAAAGACGTTAGGTGCTGATCAAGTGGTGGCATACGATAAGGAAAGCATTCATCATCACAATGGGAAATACAACCTCATTGTTGATACACACGGCAACCTTTCTTTTAAAGACTACAAACGCATGGGACAACGAGGTGTCATAGTCGGTTTCACCACGATGGGACATATGATTTCAGTTCTTTTGAAAGAAAGAATGAGTAAATTTCCAATAACCCAATTTACCGCTGAAGCCAACACAGAAGATTTAGAGACTTTGGCAATTTTAATTCAGGGTAGAAAAGTCAAAGTTCACATAGAGAAGACGTATTCCTATAAAGAAATTCCAGAAGCCATAAGCTACATTGAAGCAATGCGCACCAGAGGAAAAGTTGCGATGGTGTGGGAAAGCGTTGACGGCAATAAGGATGTTGATGACGGGCGAAATATCACAGACAGCTAACACGGGTTTTGCGTCAGGCGGGCTGACGTGGCCAAACCTGGAGCTTGTGCATTCAATGGGCTCTAGTAATAAATTGACAGCTCTGAGCCCCGAAAACCGCCCGAACACAAAGCCCGGGAATGTTAGGTCGCGTTAGCAATAAAGCGTTCCTTTATCTAACCTTATAGTTGAGTAAAGGACTATTTTCTTTACGTTGGACAGTGCTTAGAAACCTGCTCTACACAGAGTCTTCCATTAGCATAACTGTCGCTATACGGCCATAATAATTTTTTATAAAAATCGCTCATTCTTTCCGGGTCGTCATAGCTTTTAAATAGATGCATCCGTATATAGACACGGCTAAAAGTTGAAAAGTTTTCTAAAAACTGATCACAACAAAAGAGGCTCTTCGGAATGAAGAGCCTCTTTTTGTTTTTAGCCCATAATCAGCTTTCTGTTAAGCAAGAGTAGTGGGTATCGGCATGTATAAAACCGAGTCGAAGTGCCTTCCAGGCAGGTTACCCCCCCATACTGTGCTACGCCATGACGTGGCGTTCATAACTTACAAATCAGGTGGCTATACCTCGTGTTGGCTGTGGTTGCTACTGTACACTAAATATGAATCTTCTATACCTCGTTAGCTTTGGTTCCCCGTCGTCCGTTACCTCTAGTATAATATGAATATCCTGTTGCGCAACAGCAGGAACCACGAAATATGCTTTGTCCGAAGTCTCGTTTACAATCTTCAGGTTTGCATCCATACCCGAGGCATCTTTGTAGTGCCACCACCGATAGTAGACCTCGCCTCCATCAATATCACTTGCCAATGCGCTGAGTTCTACCTGTTCACCTTTTGATACGCTTCTGGAACCTATCGATACCTCTATAGTGGGGGCGTGATTTGCCCCGTCAAACGGCTTCACACACCAATCCATTCGCGCCGCAAAATCATTTTGCGTTGCTGGGCACCACCGCCACAATGCCTTTTTGTCATTATTATCATCCAGGGCGTCAATCCAGTAATTCCCCTTTGCCGGTTTAAAGCGACCGCCCCAGCCGCCTAAAGAATAATCTTGATAAGCCATCAGTCCATTGTCAACAAAACCCAGGAACGCGGGTGTGTCTCCTTCACTTATGTTTTTTTGAGGATACCATGCCCCCAGCGGACCATGATTAGACTTAACATTGTCAGTAAGCCATTCCTCACTCATGTACTCAGGGAAAGGATTATGTTTTAACGGTTCTTTATCGTGGTAATTCCAGGTTAAATGAAAAGAGCCTGCCTCAATGATCATTGCTTCCGGAATGTTGTTCTTTATCCAATTGCCAGCCTCATCCTGGAAGGAGACGCAATAAATTCTGATTCTCTTCACTGCTCTGCTAAACTCCTCAGGGTGTTTTCTCTTTAGCTGCCATAGTGCCTGAGCAACCGTATTGGCACCTCCCCAGCAGTTTACATGTAAGGGTCTGGTATCATTTTTCAATAATTCTGAAACTATCAGGTCTGCTCCTTTAGAGTTAGCATAGGGAGCTCCGCCTTTTAAATACTGCGGGTCTTCATTGCCGAGCACTGTAACGGATTTAAGAAAATCAGCTGACGGATAGTCCGGACGATGCAACAGTAAATTGCCTCTTACCTGACCATACAAATCAATCGCCTCGTAAATCCATTCTACTCCATGCCCATTCTTCTGCCACTTAGAATTTGTGGCAATTATTCCTCTCAGGTCGACGTCAGAAGTGTAGAGCAGAAAACGAACAAATGAGCTCCGGTCATCCACCTCTCCATCTTGCGTGATGATTACAATGGGCTTCTCTTTAGCGCTAGCATATCCAGAGATGTAAGAGATGGCCAGGATAGCCAGGAGTAGAGATAGTCTTTTCATAATGCTCTTGGTCCGTCAAAATCAAATGCAGCTTATATATAAGTTGAATTTATAGAACGAATAGATTATAAAAAATTGTAAAGAGACCATCCGCCAATTTCCTGCCCCCCAAAGAACCAAAGCGGGCACCTCCTACAGGAAGATGAAAAGGCTGTTTCGTTTATAACTACAATCATATAAATGGCTTTCTCTTGCTTTACCTAGCTTCCACCTCATCAGATACAGGCATAGTCCCATCTTCCCCGGCATCGGCTGCATCTGTTGGTTGTCGTCATGGAAGAAGTTTCCGCGGAGCATGGGAGTTTCTGTCTCATTTTTTTGATGTTTAGAGAATACTGCTTCCCTCCTGTTCACTTGAAGCATTCGCACGACTAAGCCACTTCGTTCCTTTCGGTTTTGGGGCAGTATGGCTGCAGAACTGTATGACACTCATACCGCATGACTGTGTTGCACAGCGAAGTCAAGGGAGCTGCCCGAAGCAGTGGCTTTTGCTGTGGGAACTGCATGTCAAAAGGTTGGAGCATGCTTGAGGATGTGGTCTATCGAAGTACATCGAAGCTAGGAGACTGGCTTCACTTCACAAAAAAATAGTGCAGGCATGCCAGACGTACACAAACCTGATGCGCATGTTACACATCCTTATTGTTCCAACTCTACCTCTTCAGTGCTATCGCTCATCTTCCAGTCAATCAAGAGGTGGCGGGGGTCTATACCGGCCTTGGCAGGCTTTTGAGGCACTGTTACTGTAATTAACTGATCGTTGGAACTGATGCGGTGCTTCTGCAGGTAAAGTATCTTGCCTGGTTTTCCGTCCTCCGCAGCAGGGCCGTAGACACCAATCTCTATCCAGTCATCGAGCGAGATGAGCGTTTCAACTCCCATACTGTCCACCACCACTTTGCGTGCCTGTATAGCTAAGGTTACCTCCCATTTGTCCGCTTTGGTAGGCTTGGCTGTTACCTGCTCCGCTTCCAGTTCCCAGAAGGTGTTTGCCTCAAAGAGGTCGTGCAGCAGGTAGTGGAGGGAGTCGGGCGTTACTTGCTGCAGCTCCTGATAGAGGTCCAGGCTTGTAGGCAGATCGGTTGTTTTCGCTCTATGCTTTCGGAGAAATTGTTGCAGTGCAGTGTTCACCTGCTCCCTACCCATGTACTGGCTCAGGGCATACAGGGCAAAGGGACCCTTTCGGTAGTTATGATACTCGTTGTGCGCGCGGAGCAACGGCACATCGGCACGGGTGCGTGGCGTTTCGTAGGCTGTCCGCATTACTCCTAGCAGCCGTTGCAGGTGCTCCTGACCAAAGGTTTCTTCTACCACTCCAAAGGCAGAATACCATGCCAGGCTCTCGGATAAAAGACCGGCTCCTTCTACGTGGGCATACTGCAACTGATTGCCCCACCACTGATGGGCTACCTCATGTGCTGCCACCGCGTAAGCAAAATCCAGATTGCGCTCATCGGCTTCGGGATGAAAGTAGGAGAAGCCCTCCAGGTAGGAGATGTTAATGGCAGAGGCATGCAAGCCGCTGCCCGGACCAGGATGCTCTACAAAACTGATGTGGTCGTAGGGATAGGGGCCAAAATGCTTGCTGAAATAGTCAAGTGAGGCTGCTATGCTCTTGGCAGTACGATCCACATTAGCGGTGTGTTCAGGGTGGTGGATGATTTGTATTTCCACATCCTGCCACTGCTTTTCATACACAGCATACCTGGCAGAAAAAAAGGCATATTCGTTGCGAAGGGGAGCATTGGTCGCATAGCGGAAGTATGCGCGCCCCCCTTTTTCCCAGGTCTGCTGAAGTTTACCCGGTGCCACGGCCCGCTGATTTTCATCTGTGCCTACCACTGCTTCGAAAGCAGTTTCCTGGTCCCAGAATAGCTCCTGCCGTGCAGTTACATCATAGAGAGAAGGCATTTCAGGACGAGGTGATAGTCCATGCGTCTGCCGTTCTATGGCACCTTTAAGTTCGAAAACAGTTTGGTAGCCGATGGCAGGTAGCCAGTGGTAGTTGCGAAAGTAGGTGCCGTTTGCGACCACAGAAGCATTTGCTCCGCTGTTTAGGAAACCATGCTGACTTGACTCTACCCTGAAGCTAAGCCGCAGCGAATCCCCAGGCTGGAGGGGCTTTTCCAGGACATACATGTAGTAGCCGAATTTCCCATCCGAAAGCACCGGGACAGCCGTCCTGTTGAATTGTATGTCGCTTGTTTCTACACCTGCAGCAGCATGTACGTGAATGGAATCTATCGCAGCTGTATGCCTATTCACCAGGAGGTACGTCCCACGCATCTCTACCTTCTGCTGCCGTGGATACATCTCAACATGCAGGCTAGTTTTAGCTAGCCGTGGCTGCGGAGTGTCTTTGTATCTGCTGTACAGCTGCTCGTAACCGGCCTTCCAGACAGACATGTCGGAGGCGCTGTTGTAGTCATTCAGCACATTGGTATTATAGAAGATAAAGCCGCCCGTTGTGAACAGAAGCCCTGCCACCACTACTGTTGCCAGCGCAGTTGTACGGTTGAAGCGTTTTTTTGCCTGCCTGAGCCGTGCTCCGATGCCCGCATCTCTGCCGCGCACCCAAAGCAGCTTTGCCATTACTCCAAGTAGCAGCGCCCAGGCCACCCAGTACAGCTTGAACCACAGCCAGGGGCCTAGGTGCGGCTCAAAGCCACGCATATCGCTATAAGACCAACCTGTATCGGCTCCAAAGATGAGCAGTTTGTGCTCAATTCCAAGGCTGGCGGCATGGGTAATGAACCCGTAGGCAAGGAGTGCTACGAGGTGGCCTAAATATTTCTGATTTACCAGCACGTGCACCACAAGGGCGAGCATGGCGAAGAGCAGGTTATCAATCAGCTGAAGTCCGAACAGGGTTTGCACAAATAGCCCAGGCTCACGCACTGCGCCACCCATGCTCAGCTGAGCAAGGACGCCTGCTGTCATCAGTAATGCCGTCCATACAATAAGAATTAGGCTTAGGCCCAGAAATTTACCCAGGAAGAGTACCCATTCCGGCACCGGAGTTGCACCGGCCAAATCACCCAGGCCAGCTTCCCGTTCCCGCCAGATGAGCTCTCCTGCCCAGAAGATGGTAAGGAGCGTGATGACAAGCCAGGCGGTGCCGGCATGCGTGAGGGGAGTTGTTATGAATGATAGCAGGTACCCTGTATTGGGCAGCATCGGCACGCCCAGGTGTTTCATATTATTGGGCACTACCAGAAATGTAAGCGCAGCAATAATACACAGCAGGATAAGACCGGTCCGGCTCCTTACCAATTGTAAGAATGATTTCCAAGTAATAAAGCGCAGCTGGCTTAAATGCGTTGTAGTGTCAAACGAACCATTCACCTTTGGTAAGGCTTGCCTTGTCTCCCATTTCAGCCACTCTAGAGGAGGCACAGCAGTAGCTCCCTGAACTGCCTTTTGCTGCTGTTTGCCAGCATCAGGCTGTGTAAACTGAAACCGAAAATAAGTGAAGGTGAGCATGCCCAGTGAAATGCCCAGCCACAGAAAACGGTTCATTAACAGCATACCCTCCAGGTCCACCAGACGGGCGTTCCTTTCAATAGGTGTCCATACTTCCTGCATATTCAGAACAGGAGTAAAACCAACCGGGTCAATCAGGGTGGCCAGGTCAGGCATATTCAAAATCTCTGATACAACCTGACCCACGAAATAGGCAATGATGAAAAGGAGTATGCCGACCCCGTAGCTTGCCATGGTTCTGCGGCTGAGGGTCGCCATAGAGAATTGGAGTGCCGTAGCGAAAAAAGCATTCGGCAGCACAAAGTAGAGGTAAGGGTTGATGTAGGCAGCTGCCCGGAAGGGAGCGAGAAGTTCTGCTTCCACACCTGTCAGGTACATGGCCACCAGGAGGCCCACTGGTATGGAAAGCAGGAGCAGCGCATTCAGGCTAAAGGCAGCAAGGAACCGCCCGCCCAGGTATTCCGCCTTGCTGACAGGAGCGGTGTAGGTAAGGGAATGCATACGGGTCTGCACATCCCGGGTACCGGCATCTCCGGCTACGGCACCTCCAAAGAGCAACCAAAACACGCAGGAAAGTACCGTACAAGTGGCGATAACGATGGGCGCATTCACAAGAAAATAGCCCTCACGCGCATCATGAATGTAGTTTGCGATGATGAACAGGAAAGCAAGTACAGCTACTATCACAAAGTAAAGCCAGTTAGAAACCTGCCGTAACTGGTAGGTGAATTCCAAACGAAATATCCTCTGAAGTATCATGCGTTTGCCTCCTCTGTTTTAAGCTGTTGAAGAGCGGGCGTGTAGTTGCCCGTCATGGTGCTGAAGTACACATCTTCCAGGTCAGGTTCCACCGGCTCGAAACCACCACCTGGATGTTCGGGGCTGTAGATGTGCACCATCGTGCGTCCGCTGAGCAGCTTGGCAGATATAATTTTATGCTCCTGCTCCAGTTGAGGCAAGGTTTGTTTATCAATAAGCTTGCGCCATATCCTGCCTTTCAGGGATGCAACTGCCTGTAGGGGCTCCGCCTCCAGCAGTATTCTGCCCTTATTGATGATGGCCATATTGGTACACAGCTCCGACACATCCTCTACAATATGGGTGGAGAGAATCACCACGCTGTTCTCACCCAATTCACTGAGCAGATTCAGGAAGCGCACGCGTTCAGCCGGGTCCAGACCTGCTGTCGGTTCGTCCACAATGAGCAGCTTCGGATTGCCCAGCAGGGCCACTGCCACGCCAAAGCGCTGCCGCATACCACCCGAATAGCCACCCAGTTGCTGCTTGCGCTTGTCCCAGAGGTTGGTTTGCCTGAGCAGGCTTTCTACTACCTCTTTGCGTGAAGCACCATTAGTAATGCCTTTAAGTACAGCAAAATAATCAAGCAGCTCCTCGGCGCTTACTTTCGGATAAACGCCAAACTCCTGCGGCAGGTAGCCCAGCGTCTGGCGCACCTCCTCCTTCTGGTTCAGTACATCCAGGTTGCCGAGCGTAATGCTGCCTTCATCCGGCTCCTGCAGGGTAGCCAGTGTACGCATTAAAGTAGATTTTCCCGCACCGTTTGGACCCAGCAGGCCAAACATGCCCGCAGGAATTGTGAGGTTGATGTTACCAAGGGCTTTTACCCCGTTTGAGTAGGTTTTGGTGATATTTCGGATGTGTAATTCCATAGCGTAAGAGGATAAAGGAAAAGCTGTTAAGTAGAATAGGCTATTTAAGGAGGATTAGGAAAAGACTTTAAAAAGTGTGATGAAAGGCCTGAAAAATGTGACGGCTTCCGGGTAATGGCTGCCAGTGAAACAGTGTATTTCCAATGGGATCATATCTTTTAGGAGGATCCGGGTTTGCCGTCGTCTTCCTGCATTTGTTCCCCTGGTTAAGATGGCTGCTTTCACATGTTTTGAGCATAAAAATTTCTTTAGTAGTGCACTAGGTTACTAATACACTGTAAACGTAGTCTTTCTATCTGAAATAAAAAATAGCAACACTACCTTTCGGCAATATTTTTTTTGAAAGAGAGCAAGTCAGTATAAAAATACTTTGTTCCAGTGCAGGAGCCTTGTTTCAGTGCAGGAGAATGCCAGCTTACCCCCTGCTATCTTCAGCATGAAGGGCTTTTCGTTAAACAAACATGGCTATGAAATAGGCAACCTGGATCATGCCGCCTACATTTACAACCAGCCCATCAAAGTGTGGCGGTATGACCCTGAGGCAGATCAGTGGCAAGAATTTGAGGAGAGTTATCCTGGAAGTGGGGCATATGAGTTGTACGCTGTTTCCATGGAAGGCCAGGCAATCGTAGGCTTAGGCTATAATAACGGAGATTGGAACGCGATTGATATATGGCGTTTTGATTAAAGTATGTCAGTTCAGCGCAACCGCTGTAACATATGTAAGCGAGCTACGGAAGCGTAGGCAAGGTATGGTTGGTTACGTAATACTGTCCCATAGAATGGGAGAACAATGAGAAGAGAAGCTTATCACCCATGCAGTCGTGCCCCCTCCCCTGGCTTTTGCCATCATTCTTTAGGAAAGTACGGATGGTAAAATTTCCTTTACTGCGGGGGCAGTGAGACAGACAAATTGCCCACTTTTAAGTCACGCTTCAACTGTCTGCAGTTGATGCTATAGCCTGTATCGAAGTTCCGGGGTTTTCCGGGACAAGAGGAGAAGAAGCGAATACTTATCTGCGTTACCTGCAAAACGCCAAGGAGCCGCGACATAATCTTTACCCCAGCAGGCCATGAACATCTTACTACCAGCAAAGCCCCTGTCTTACCACTTCTTCATAGGAAGCTTGCCTGCAGGTGCCTTAAGCCCCTCGTGCCTAGAATATACTCATCCTCGCAGTAAGCAGAAAAGGTGTGTGTGACGTATATATGGTAGAGGCTGCAGCAACTAAATCTATTCACTATCAAAAACATACAGCTATGAAAATCAACAAAGAGAATCTGCCCGTGGCAATGGAGGCTCCCGGCACCGTAATGCGCAACGCAGCCGGCTTTGGGGGCATGGCCGCCGCTTTCAACCAGGTCCCAAAGGGAACCGACCTGAGGCCCTTGCTTCAGGGCCTAAACAACGACAGCTGCCATTGCCCGCATTGGGGCTACATCCTCCAGGGTGCTATACGCATCATCTATGACGATAAATCAGAGGAGGTCGCCCGCGAAGGTGACTTGTTTTACTGGCCGTCCGGGCACACCGCCATCGTGGAAGAGGACACGAAACTGGTTGAGTTCAGCCCGGAGAGGGAATTCAGGGAGGTGATGGAGCATATCGGCAAGAAAATGGCCGAGGCAGGGAAATAAATCCGAATGGGAGTGATGGGAGCTAAAGAATGGTAGGGTGACTTAGTCTCCGCACGGTAAGCAAGAACAGCTCCATGTGATAAAGCGGAGCCTGCAGGTTCGCAGAAGCTTCGCCTCTACTGCACGAACATGTCGTGGGCCAATGCAAGGAACAATAAAGCAGGAAGAGCGAGAGAGAGGGGGGAGTGACCTGTTCTGAACTAAGTTGACACATCATCGGTCAATATGAAAGCAAGAGAATCAAGGTTAAGAAAGCCTTGTGGCTGCCCCTTCCCCACCTCAACACCGACAAATGAGGGACAGGATGATGTAAACCAAAGGAAGAGTTTCACATCAAAAACTGTCAATCTATATCAGGACTAGACACCATTTCGGTTCCACCTCAATCAAGCATACGATGAGAAAGCAATTGCTGATTGTTCTTCTGATG
This sequence comes from Pontibacter pamirensis, assembly GCF_010015475.1. Lineage (GTDB taxonomy): Bacteria > Bacteroidota > Bacteroidia > Cytophagales > Hymenobacteraceae > Pontibacter > Pontibacter pamirensis. The sequence continues at coordinate 29,804 of NZ_SSNI01000034.1, read as the reverse complement.
ACAGTGTGCGGTTTTGCCTCAGCACAAGATATAGCATCAGCCATTCATTTGAACAAGCTACCCGCAGAGGGTATCCTGTTGGAAAAGGGCTGGAAGTTTCATGCAGGAGATAAACCGGAGTGGGCTAATCCAGAATTTGATGACAGCCAGTGGCAGGACATTAACCCCACGCTAGAGCTTCCCTATTTGCCGCAAATGATAAAAGCGTCGGTAGGCTGGCTTCGCATTGAGCTGCGTGTGGACAGCAGCCTACTTCATAAACCGCTTGCCTTTCAGGTTTACCAGTCCGTTGCCTCTGAAATTTATTTGAATGGCGAACTTCTGAAGCGGTACGGTACAGTCAGTGCAAACAGCAAAAAAGTAAATGCCTATCAACCGATGTACGAGCCTGTGGGCTTAGCTTTTAAAGAACCCAATCAAGTATTGGCCGTTCGTTTTTCTGTTGAGCAAGACATTCCCTATTTAAGAACTGTATTTCCCTACACTGCTTTCAGAATGCGCATAAACGACGTAGAGGGGGCAGGGCAATTTAACAGAACTGCACCGCTACTCCCTGTTATGAATGCCGTATACACGGGAATATTTTTGATTCTGTCCTTTATTCACCTCGGTTTGTTCTTCGTCTTCCGAAAACAAAAAGCTAACCTGTATTTTTCCGTCGCCACCTTATCGGTGGGTGTTTCCAACGGCTTTTTTCTTGATATCATGAACGCCCATGATATTGCTTATAGAGCCTACGCCTTGATATTTGATTGGATTCTTTTGCTCACCCTGTTTAACCTGTTTTTGTTTATCGCCATTCATCATCTCTTTTCCGGCAAACGAGATGTTTATTTCTGGGTGATAGTAGGATACTCACTGGCGAGTGTAGCGCTTTGGTGGGTCTTCTATGAAGCAGGTGAGTTTTTGGCGTTTATGCTGCCTTTTGCCATCAGCATGTTGGCAGCGTTAAGGATAGCCTGGCTGGGCTATCGCAGAGGGCAGAGAGATGCGGGTATCATCGTCGCGGGAACATCCGTTTATTTAATTTTCTATTCTGTTTTCACACTCTTTTATCAAGGCTACATATCTGATGTGGACATCGGAATCAGCGGATTCTCATTAGCAAGCGTCGTATATCACACGGCTAATTTAAGTGTGCCCATTACGCTTTCATTCTATTTAGCCAAAGACTTTGCTTTCACCAGCAAAGAACTGGAAGATAAATTGGATCAAGTCCAGCAGCTTTCCATAGAGAAACAACAAATCCTGATTTCACAGAAAGAAACGCTGGAACAACAGGTCACACAGCGTACAGCCCAGTTGAAACAATCGTTAGTAGAGCTCCAATCTACTCAAGCGCAACTGGTGCAACGGGAAAAGATGGCTTCGCTCGGTGAACTCACAGCAGGGATTGCGCACGAGATTCAGAACCCTTTAAACTTCGTCAATAACTTCTCGGAAATAAACAATGAGTTGATTGATGAATTGACAGAGAACATAGGCAATGGCCAAGCAGCGGAAGCAAAAACTGTCGCCATCGATGTCAGAGAAAACAACAAGAAGATTAATTACCACGGGAGACGTGCAGATGCCATCGTGAAAGGAATGTTGCAACATGCTCGAACCTCGACGGGTGAAAAAGAACTTACTGATATAAATGCTTTAGTGGATGAGTACCTCCGGTTAACCTATCAAGGTATAAGAGCAAAGGATAATACGTTTAACGTCCACCTGCATACAGACTTTGACAACAGCATCGGGAAAATAAGCATTGTTCCGCAGGATATCGAAAGGGTGCTCGTGAATGTATTCAACAACGCTTTTTATTCCCTGCAGCAAAAGAAAAAGCAGTTGAAGGGAACGTACGAACCTGCTGTATCAATATTATCCAAGCGCTTCAATGACAAAATAGAGATACACGTCAAGGATAATGGCACGGGTATTCCGCAAGAAGCGATAGACAAGATTTTTCAGCCCTTCTTCACCACTAAACCTACTGGAGAAGGTACTGGTTTAGGATTATCCCTGAGCTATGATATCATCAAAGCGCAGGGAGGACAACTAAGGGTAGAAACAAAAGAAGTCGAAGGAGCAACTTTTATCATTCAGCTTCCTTTGGTATAGGCAAGGAAGGAAAAACTTTTGCTGCACTGTAAGAAAAACCAACTGTACTAGGCCCTCTATGGCACCTTCTTTAACATAAGAGGCGTTATAGAACAAGGAAGGCTCCTCATTACGGGGAGCCTTCCTTATTTGTAGCCTGTAAGCCAGGTTATGGGCATGAGGCTTTGGGCTGCCAAAGCCCTGTGAACTATGACAAAAATCGTTAACTTTATAACCTCCAGGCAAAGTTACTGTCCGTCACTTTCGACACCCCTTTATCTTTCCTGGGGAGAGTACTGGCAGAGTGATTTTGCCCAACCGATATCTTTGAACCATGATTAATCGATTAGTCTTAGCATCTGCCCTGCTTTTCTGTATCAGTGGCTGTGGCCAACGGGAAGAACTCACGGGTCAAACAGAAATCACGAAATGGCCGGAAGGAAAGAATGCCGCCGTCTCCCTTACCTATGACGATGGCAACATCAACCAGTTCACACGTGCCCTGCCTATCATGAACCGGCTGCAATTCCCCGCCACTTTCTTCATCATGACCGGGCAAATACCGGGGTCGCAGTATCAGGGTAAGTTTATAGGCCGTCCGGTAAAGGAGATTATCGCAGAAACGGCCAATACGCCGACCAACAAGGACAACTTTTTTGAGCGGGCCTCTGCGGCAGGGTACTTAGGGTACATAGGAACGATGGAGTATCACACCCGGGCCGGCGCCTTGGTTGATGCCGGCAAAGAGGACCAAGCCCACGCCGTCATGGATGAGCTGTACCGTAAAGTAAGGGAAGGGGCTTTTGAGCCCGGCCTTGAGAGTAAAAGTGAAGTGGCGGAAGCCGAGGGGGTGACCTGGGAAAATTTAAGAGCGTATGCGGCCCAAGGCCATGAATTCGCCAGCCATACCATTACCCACCCCAGGCTGGCGGCTTTGGATGAGTCCAACATGCTGTATGAGCTGGAGAAGAGCAGGGAGGACATCCTGAAGCAGCTGGGCCCGGAGCACACTTTCTCGGCCGAAGGGCCATACGGGACTGAAAATGAGCGGGTGATGGAGTACGCCCTGAAACTCTTCCCCGCCACCCGAAACAGAATGCCGGCGCCCTACCTGGAGGAAATAAACCGGGGAAGCAAAAGCCAGCCCGGTGCTTCTGACAAAGAGTATGTGCAATGGCAAAGAGGCGCGCTCACGAGCACACCCCTGCCGCTCATGAAATCCTGGGTAGACACCGTGGCCGCCCATCAGAACCAATGGCTGGTGCTGGTCTTCCACGGGGTGGATGGTGTAGGCTGGGAAGCCCTCCCGAGCACCCTGCTGGACGAGTACTTCCAGTATATCAAAGAGAAAGAGGACAAGCTTTGGGTGGCCACTTTCGGTGATGTGACCAAGTACATCCGGGAAAGAATGAACGCTAAAGTGGAGGTGAGTGAAAAGGCAGACAAGATAAGGGTGAATCTCAGTCACTCGCTGGATAAGGAAATGTACGACCTGCCCCTCACGCTTAAGACCTACGTGCCGTCAGAGTGGAGCACGGTAAGCGTGAGCCAAGGGACGAAGCAGCAGCTTGCCCGGCCGGAAAATGATGCGAACGGGGCTTTTGTCTTGTACCAGGCATTGCCAAATGCCCAACCGGTGGAACTATCAGGGACGTAAAAGATTTCGTCTTTACAGCCCATAAGCCAGATTATGTTTGATAGAACGTCTTGTGTAAAAACAGTGTTAGGCACTGGCTTTTATTTAGGTTCTGGCTGACCGCTTCCTCTCTAATACTGTCAGTCCGGCGGCTATGGCTACTTCCCCAATTAGCAAAGTAAACCACCAATAAGGCAACGGTGGAACAACCGCGAGGAGACGGAGTATGCCTGGCGCGTGCCGGTGGAGGAGCTAGTGGCCCGCAACTATAACCTTGACATCAAAAACCCGCATGCCCCGGAAAATGACTTGGGTGTACCGTCCGAAATACTTGGAAAGCTGCAGCAAACGACACAGCGCGTGAAGGCACTGCAGCAGGACATTGTAAATGCATTAGAAGAATCCCTGTTAAGCTAAACCCGCATGTTACTACTGGAACAATTCGAGCACCTGACGCTGCACCCCAAAAACACAGCCAGGCTAAAAGAACTTGTCCTGCAGCTGGCCGTGCAGGGAAAACTGACCGAGAACTGGCGCAGGCATAATCCTGATGTGGAACCTGCTAATGAACTGCTGCAGCGCATTGAAGCGGAGAAGGCGCAGCTGATAAAGGAGAAGAAGATCAAAAGGGAGAAACCGCTGGAGGCAATTTTAGAAGATGAAGTTCCTTTTACTCTGCCAGAGAGTTGGGATTGGTGCAAATTCCAAAGTATACAAGTTGAAGCACAGGCAGGCTTGGAAAGAAGCAAGAGTCTCCAATCAGTGAGCTATAAGTATGGCTACTTTAAGATGAATAACATTGGCGCTGATGGTAGAACTGATTTGAGCAATATTGTTAGAGTTGAAGCAAACGAAGAAGAGGTTCAAAAGTATGAGCTTAAAATTGGTGATTTTCTATTTAACTCAAGAAATAGTAAAGAATTAGTAGGTAAGACAACTGTCTTTTTGGGTGTCAAAGAATCCACTCCTGTGCTTTACAATAACAATATCATAAGAGTACGATTTGCGAGTGATGTAGATCCAAAATTCATAAATTATTGGTTTGCTTCACCACCAGCTTATAAGTTAAAACAAAGTTTAGTGACAGCAACTACTAATGTAGCTGCTTTATATCAAGGGCAATTAATGTCTTTCACTGTTCCCCTCCCTCCTCTTGCAGAGCAGGAAGCCATTGTGGCGCGGGTGGAAGAGCTGATGCAGAAAATTGAGGAACTGGAGAGGCAAACGTCAGAACGTATACAGCTAAAGCAGCACCTGGGAACCGCCGCCTTGCAGCAACTAACAGCTGCCACCGACAATGAACTGGAGCAAAACTGGCTATTCCTGGAGCAGCACTTCCAGACCATGTTTGATGAAGCCGCCAACGTAAAAAAGCTCCGCGAAACCATCCTGCAACTGGCTGTACAGGGCAAGCTCACCTCTACTTGGCGTAATAAAAACTCCACCACCGAGCCAGCCTCCGAACTCCTGGAGCGCATTCAGAAACAGAAAGTAAAGCTGATAAAGGAGAAGAAGATTAAAAAGGAAAAACCACTGGAGCCGATTTCAAAGGATGAACTGCCTTATACTTTGCCGGAGGGTTGGGTTTGGTGTAAGCTAGGAAGTATAACTAACTATGGCACCTCAGAAAAAGTAGAGCCTAAACAGGCTGATGATGGCCTTTGGGTATTAGAACTGGAAGATGTTGAGAAATCAACATCAAGGCTACTCCAAAAAATAAGGTATTCAGACAGAAATTTCCAGAGCACGAAGAGCCGCTTCTTTAAGGGTGACGTGGTCTATGGGAAGCTAAGGCCATACTTAGACAAAGTCATTGTTGCCGACGAAGATGGTGTCTGTACTACGGAGATGATTCCCTTTAGAGGCTATGGGGACATCAACTCATACTTTCTGAGGCTATCGTTAAAAGTTCCAAGCTTCATAAAGTATGCGAATGATTCCACGCATGGCATGAACCTACCGAGAATGGGTACAGATAAAGCAAGAGAAGCGGTGCTAGCTCTCCCCCCCCTTGCCGAACAAGAAGCCATCGTTGCCAAAGTAAACCAACTGATGCAGCTGTGCGATGAGTTGGAACAGCATATTCAGCAGTCGAAACAAGAGGCAGAGGCGCTTATGCAGGCGGTGGTGCAGGAGGCTTTGCAGGTGCAGGAGGAGGCGATTGTCTGAATCAGGATTTGCAGGATTGTTAAAAAAAAGCAGGATTTAAAGGCAGAAACAGCAGAAGGTTGATGTGGAACATACACACTACCACATCCTGTTCATCATTTCAATCCTATAAATCCTGATTCAGACAGATTACTACAGGAGAAGCTTAAAACTGAAAACAAATGAATAGAGAAGAAGCCTATACTATACTGGATGCACTGGCCGAAGGCTGCTCGCCGTTTACCGGTGAATTGCTGGAAGACCACCCAATATTAAACGAACGTAAAGTTATTCGTGCGCTCCAGTTAGCTTTGGATGCCTTGGATGTAAAGTCACACGGCAGCCAACAGCAGCCAGCTTCGGTAGCAGCTTCTCCGCTGGAGCCCGAAATGATGTTTAACGCCATCGAAGCCATTAAAGAAGCTGGCATAGTGCCTTCCAAGAGTAAACTTACTAAATTTCTGATAGGCAGCAAGTCATTCAAAGGCAGTGAGATAATAACACATAGCCTGTACAGTGCACTTAGGCAACAATACACCTACACTTCATTAAAGCCTCTGGTAGCCAAAGCAGTGCAAAACAACAAGGCACTTGCGGCTGCCCTGCCAGGTACGCATACAGCTGCCGCCAAAGACAAACCCTGGGACCACATAGACTTCTTCGAACAGCCTACCTTTTGCACCCTATCGCACAAGGCCATAGAACAGCTTAAAGGTAAAATAGAAGCCATAGGCATTGTGAAGCAACTGCCTATCCTCTCTGATTACATCATACAAGCCCGCATTATTTACGCCAGAGCCTACGAGCCTTGGTCTGAAACAGAGCAGGAGTATCTTGCCAAAGCTCTGCACTATACCAACGACCTGAAGCTACTGACCTCCTGCTTCCAACGCGGTGAGAACTCTATTAGATCTGTTGGTAAAAAGTTAATTTTTGAAGGAAAAGTCAACTCTGCAAACTAACTTATAGATGAAGAACTCTGAAGCGCTTGCTCTCATAAGAGAAAAACTACAGCAGAAATTGGATGAGCACGGCTGGGGGTTCAAGCTTCGTCCGGTCAACCCCGGCACAGAATGCGCTATTTGGATTAAAGCGAAAGACGTTATAGATAAAGCCATTGAACCTGCCTCCTGTCAGCTTATAACCGGTGGAAAAAATATTGACCCTGAAGGGTTTGGCAAACTAAGTGATGTGCAGGAACGACTAAACCATGCTATAACGCAACTTACCGCTTATGCCAGCCAATGCGGGCTAAACGGAAATGGCACTTTCAGCACAAACCTGTCTGACCCTGTGCAGGAACTTGTCGAGAGGTATAAGGCGCAACTGAAGGAGAGTCAATTAGCAGACGAAGTTTTTAAATGGAAATTAGTTAAGCAATTCAAGGGTAAGCCAAACTTAGAAGCACCTGATTTCTATGAGGAGATAAAAGGCATTGACTACTCCAAGTTCATGTACATGAATGGAGCAAGAGTTATTAAACATCTTGCCAAAGATAGACCTGAACAATACAGGGATTGCTTTAAATTACTATTTAATGAAGACCTTCCCTTAGCAGATCGTTTAAAGCGGTTTCCTGCAGAAGTTCTTAGAATCTATAGAGAGTTACAGCCTGATTCTACTCAATCTACTCACCACGATGAACGAACTATAGCTACCTTACTTACTTATCACAACCCGGATAAGTATACTTTTTATATGGATTCTTTTTACCAGAAGTACTGTGCTTTAGTAGGCATTCAGCCTAAAAAAGCAGGTGAAAAATACATCCATTACCTGGACCTGCTTGATAACTTTATAGCAGAATATGTGGCGCCAGACAAAGAGTTACTGGATAAGGTAAGGGAATTGTTGCCAGAGGATGCGTACCCTGATCGTAATCATAAACTACTTGCCCAGGACATCTTTTATAGCATGCTGGATAGCAAGACTTCCGATGATCTACAATTCCAGAAGAATGAAAATGAATTGAAAGACATCCTAAAAAAGTCATCACCGGATAATGTATACACCTTCTTTAAAACACTTGATAAACTAATAGAAGATTTGTCCATTCCCGATGCTACAAATCTTGTATTCAGCACATCCAATAAGTTGAGCTTCCAGATTGGCAAAAGGTTTTGCTTGAATATAGAAAGAGACCAGTTCTATTTTATTGCGCCTAAAGATTACTTAATTGAAGGCATCGAAAAAACAAGTTTTGATGGCAAAGGTCATCCCACTTGGTTCCATAAAGCTTCAGCATCCATAGTCACGGAACATTATGCTGCAATCAAAGAGGCTGTACAGGTTGAGCTGGAAAGCAAAAAAAACACAGATGCAAAGAAGTACGACAATGCTGCCTTCAGAAAAGCTGCTTTCGATAAAAATTATAGAGCCTCTCTCATAGGTTTTCAGGAAGATAAAGCAATGGTTTCAGAAATAAAGAAAGACAATAGCAGCAGAGTTAACCTGCCTTTAAATATCATTCTTTACGGCCCTCCCGGCACCGGCAAAACTTACAACACGATTGAGCTTGCAGTCGAACTCATCACAGGGAAAAAAGATACCGCTCACTCGATAAACAAAAAAACTTTCGATCTTCTGAAGAAAGAAGGGCAGGTAGAATTCATAACCTTTCATCAAAATTATTCTTATGAGGATTTTGTGATCGGCATTAAGCCAGACCTGGACCACGCTGACCTGAAGTTTAGGAAGAATGAAGGCATCTTCTACCAGCTCTGCGAAAGGGCGAAAAACAACTACTACCAGTCACAAATACCGGCAAGCTCTTCTTCTCTTCGACCATTTGATGAGGTTTATGAAGTATTAACCAGCCCTTTAGTTGAAGATGGGGATGAGGTAGAGGTTGAGATGAAGTCCGGCAAGATATTAAAGATTATTGAGATCAATGGCAACAGTATCAGGCTACGATATCCTTCCGGTTCAGAAGAACACACTATGAATAAGGGAACTCTGAAAAAGGCTTATGAGGACGTTGAAGCTTTTGTGAGCAAAAAAATAATTACGGGCGGTATGTACACCTACTATAAGCCAATCCTGGAGAGGCTATGGGAAATGGGTAAACAGACTAATGTAGTAACACCACTAAGAAATTATGTACTGGTAATAGACGAGATAAACAGGGCCAATATCTCTAGGGTATTCGGGGAACTGATTACGTTGCTGGAGGAAGATAAACGCCTCGGAGCCGAGAACGAACTTAAGCTTACGCTACCAAATGGCGAGCAGGACTTTGCGCTCCCTCCTAACCTTTACATTCTCGGCACGATGAACACGGCTGACAAGTCCATTGCGCTCGTGGACATTGCTTTGCGCCGGAGGTTTGAGTTCAGGGGCTTCTACCCTACAAAGGCGACTATTGATGCACTGGCAGCAGAAGGTAAGGTACATGATGATGTGCCAGCGCTTTTAGCTGCTATCAATAAGAAGATCTTTGATAAAAAAGGAGCAGACTTCCTGGTAGGTCACGCATACTTTATAAATGAATTAACGGATACTGATCTTGTCAAGACTATTAAGCGAAAGGTTATTCCGCTGCTTATGGAGTACTTTTCCGGCAAAATCGATATTGTGCGCGAGTTGTTTAGTAATAGCGGCTACACTATTGCCTACGATACAGACAACTACGACTGGGCAATAGCCAAAGCTTAAGTATGTTATTTGAGTACAGCACATACTATCCCCTCGATAAACTTAATAGAAAGAAGCTCGAGTCCTTCCTGCAGCAGGTATGGAAGGAGCGTTATATTGCCTATGCTGAAGAGTTCCTGGAGGAAGACACTACGCCAGAAGAAGAGAAACGATATCAGCCCTTTCTGAAATTTGATGGGGATACATTCAGGACTCAAAACTTCATTGGCTTTATTCAGCAGGATGGTGAAGCCCTGGAAATCTATCCAAAGGTTTTTAAGCGGGAGCAGGATATAACTAAAGCACTCATATTGGACCACATCTTTTACTGGTTCAGCTACTGCAGTAAGTTACACTTCCCCATTCTGGAAGCTTCTTTAGACAAACGCGAGGCAGATTCCCTGCCAGAGCTATTGATCTGGCATTTTGCCAATTACACTGCTGAAGTAATAGCTTCACAGCCCTATAGCCAATACCAGGAAGTGGCAGAGGCTCTTTACTCCCCTAAAGGCCGAATTGATTTTAGCGCCTACATCCGGAATGGGTTAACTACCGGTAATTATCACCACATCGACTGTGTGCACGAGCCATTTTTATACGACAACACACTCAACCGTGTCATCAAGTATGTATGCCGCCTACTGCAAAGCAGTGCCACTCTTAGCAGTACACAGGCGTTACTGCAGCAAATCACTTTTCAGCTGGATGAAGTGGAGGATATTCCCTGCTCAGCTTCTGATCTGGATACCGTCACGCTTAACCCGCTGTTTACAGCGTATGCACCTATAGTTGAATGGTGCAGGCGCATACTGAATCAGCAGCTTTACTCTTCCAACACATACGACAAACTGCAATGGGCTTTGCTGCTGCCAATGGAGTATGTATTTGAGGATTTTATGGCTGGCTTCATCAGAAAACATTTTGGAAACATCTATAAGGTGCACTCACAGAAGTCAGACCTTTACCTGTCAGTGCATCCGAAAGCTTTCCAGATGCAGCACGATATCTTTCTGGAGCACAGAGAGACTGGTGAAAAGATAATCATCGACACCAAGTACAAACCACGTTGGGACCTGAATCAGGCTGATGTAAAACAAGGTGTGGCGCAGCCGGATATGTACCAAATGGTCAGCTATGCTTACAGAAGAGGGTGCAACAATGTGATTCTCCTCTACCCTAACACATCTGAGGAACTAGCCAGTGACTATACCTTCAGCATTCCATCGGGTCTAGGAGACAGCAGCATTAATATTACAGTTTGTGAGGTGCCTTTCTGGAACGCCGTCACACACAAAAAGGTAGAGGAGGATTTGAAGATTTCCCTGGCTAATGTTCTGGAGTGTTGAAACACCTACTAATTTATGGGAGACATTATACAAGCCATTTGTCCATGCGGTCTGGAGTCGGAAGCGATCTTTCAGGGAATCGGCTTTAACTACTATGAGACAGGGTACGCGGTAGAGCCTGCTTACTGCGATACATGCGGCATTGTAACAGGAAAGGATATCAGTAAGAACTTCTCGAAATGCCCTGAGTGCCGAAGGAAAATGAAGTTCTATAGAGATGAGATGGAAGCAACGAAAGAAGAGCAGGAGCTACTACCTTCTTACATCGACTATCAGGAGGCTAAGCGTTATTGGCACTGCCCCAGATGCAAACGGCAAACACTGCGGTTCGAGTCCACGGGCTGCTGGGATTAGGCAGCAGTTCCTATGCGCTTATGTTCATACCCACTTTGCTTAGTCATTAGCCCTAGTTCCTTACCAAACCACAAAACTCATAGATGATAACTGGCAATCAAACCAATACTGTTTATACCTCTGCACTACTCCACACAGATGACAGATTCAGCGACGCCAGCCAAGCGCTAACCCGTATACTGGACAAACACGGTATTTCACACAAACAAATACAAAGAACAAAGGATATCTGGTGTCGGGACTATATGCCCCTCCAAATTAATAAAGGAGAGCTGTTGCAGTTTCGGTATGAGCCATCTTACCTGAAATACGACCTGCATTTACAGTCTGTGCCAAGAGAGGTCTGGAAGGCGAACAACATCAAGGCTAGGTTCTCAAACATCAACTTGGACGGCGGTAATGTTGTGAACTGGGCGGACAGGGCCATCATCACAGACAGGGTGTTTAGTGAGAACCCTGACTATACCAGCAGAACGAAGCTGATTTCTGAAATTGAAGAGCTGTTAGGTGCTGAAGTAATTGTAATTCCGCAGATTAAATCAGACATGACAGGGCATGCGGACGGTCTTGTTCGGTTTATAGACCGAAACACCTTACTCGGAAACAACCGGGAACAGGAATACAAGTACTGGAAGAGCGGGATAAACAAAGTACTTCAGGAACACCAGCTAGAGTACATTGATGTACCCTTTTTCGAACACAAAATTCCAAAAAATACCGATCATGCGCTTGGCTGTTATGTCAATTTCCTGGAAGTAAGAAACCTGATTATCCTTCCGGTATTTGATTTACCGGGAAACAGAGATAATGAAGTAATAAGCCTGTTTCAACAGCTATACCCTAACCGAAGTATCCAAACCATTAACTTTAATGATGTAGGGTTACACGGCGGCTTGTTGAACTGCACCACCTGGACCATACTTGAGTAGATAAGCTTTTTTATTATTCAAGGAAGGCGAGTCTTTACAATTGCCAGGGAGGTTGCGCATCAAATTGTGTGCACACAAAAAAAGCACTTACAAGTTTTACCTCGTAAGTGCTTGATTTTAAGTGGGCCCACCTGGAATCGAACCAGGCACCTACTGATTATGAGTCAGTTGCTCTAACCGAATGAGCTATAGGCCCGTTCCCTTAAAAGGCATGCCTTTCTTTGATTTGGGAGTGCAATTTTACATATTTGCATTCAATATTTCAAATAGAAACGAAAATATTTTTTCCGTGGATCTGACACAAATAAAGAATATAATTTTTGACCTGGGGGGTGTCATCATCAATCTCAACTATAACAAGAGCATTGAAGAGCTGCAGAAACTGTGCAAAGAAAACTGCAGCATTGCCTACAGCCAGAAAGAGCAGAACCAGCTCTTCGACATGTTTGAGACAGGCGCCAGCACACCTGAGGTGTTCCGTAACCAACTGCGCGCCTCCTACGGCATCACAGCCCCCGACGGGGAAATAGACGCCGCCTGGAACGCCATGCTGCTGGACATCCCGCAGGAGCGTATTGACCTGCTGCTGGAACTGGGCAAAAAATACCGTATCTTTTTGCTGAGCAACACCAACGCCATTCACATGAAGCGCTTCAACGAGATAGTAGCGCACAGCTTCACCATTCCGAGCCTCGACTCGCTGTTTGAGCAGAGCTATTACTCCCACCTTATCGGGAAGCGCAAGCCGGATGCAGCTATCTTTGAGCAGATTCTGGCTATGAACTGCTTAGAGAAAAAAGAAACACTGTTTATTGACGACAGCATCCAGCATATTGAGAGTGCAAACAAAGTTGGGCTGAACACCCTTCACCTGCAGCCACCATTTACGATTAACGAGGTTTTTAAGAATGTTACCAACTAAGCAGCAGCACAACTACCCTCTTCACCTGCTGCTTTTCTGTATCACGCTCGTCACCACCACCCTGGCTGGTACCGAGTGGCGTTTTGGCAAGCTTTTCTTTGTAGGCCCGGAAGGCTTCGACTGGACTGGCACTATTACCTGGGCAGAGTTTGCAGGCGGTCTTTACTTTTCGTTACCCTTTTTAGGGGTGCTCACGGTGCATGAGTTTGGCCACTATTTCACAGCCAGATATTACCGCACCAACGTTACATTACCTTATTACATTCCGCTATGGTTTGGCATTTCCTTTTCGCTGGGTACCATGGGCGCTTTTATACGGATAAAGGAGCGCATTTTTTCGCGGCGGCAGTTTTTTGATATTGGCGTCGCCGGACCGCTGGCTGGCTTTGTGGTAGCTATTCCGCTACTCTTCTACGCCTTTACGAACCTCCCGCCCCAGGAGTATATTTTTAATATACACCCGGAGTACAAGCGCTTCGGACTGGATTATGCACAGTATGTATACCAGGAAGGTTTGGGAAGCTTTTATCTAGGAGAGAACCTGCTGTTTATCGCCTTCGAGCAATTTGTAGCGGACCCGGAACTGGTGCCGAACAAGTATGAAGTCATCCATTACCCCTTAGTGTTCGCTGGTTACCTGGCCCTATTTTTTACGGCACTCAACCTGCTGCCCATTGGTCAGTTAGACGGTGGCCATGTGCTTTACGGCCTGATTGGCTACAAACAGTTTAACCGCCTCTCTCCTATCTTCTTCACCATGTTCATCCTCTATGCCGGGTTGGGCGTTATCTCGCCTTACACAGAGCCTGTGTGGGCGGAGGAATTACTTGTGGTCTTCGCACCTTTCAGTTACTGGGCGCTCTGGAAAATTTTAGACGACCGGCGCCAGGGACTGGCGGCGACCATGGGGTTGCTGCTGCTCCAGTACAGCTTCTCTGAGCTTTTCCCTGAGCTGTCCGGTTATATCTGGCTGTGGACGTTTTACATCCTGTACCTGCTGTTCGTGCTGAAGCCTGCCGCACCAACATTACCCTACGCCCTCTACCTGACGGCTTTTGTCGTGCTGGCACAGGTGCTGATTTCTTTTGCTTTTCCAGAAGCAGATGGGTACAGTGGCTGGCTTGTGTTTGGCCTCCTACTCTCGCGAGTGATGGGTATCTTCCACCCGTCCTGCCCCGATGAACGGCCGCTTACGCCGCTTCGAAAGGCGCTGGGAGTTTTTGCGTTCATCATTTTCATTCTCTGCTTCAGCCCTTCGCCATTTATTATAGAATAAAAAAGAAGCCACCCAAATAAGGGTGGCTTCTTCATACAGTATAAAAATCTGAAAACTACTTAGTCAGTATCATACGGTTGGTAAATACTTTGTCTCCAGCCTCTACACGGTAGATGTATGTTCCACCTGGCAAGTTACCCGCTTCGAAGTCTACAGAATGGTTACCGGATTTCAGGCTTTCTGCTACCAGCGTTTTCACTTTTTTACCCAGCACGTCATACACTGCTACCTGCACCGGTCCGTCCTGTGGCACTACATAGCTAATGGTCGTTCTGCCGGAGAATGGATTCGGATAGCTGTAAACGCGTTCCCCTGCCTTCACAGCAGAAGCGGCTACAGCCGCTGCGCTGCTAGAAGTAGAAAGGGGTTGTGTGCCCTCATTCCACTGTGCGTGTGCGCGCGTTATAATGACCGCGAAGTCAGCTCGTGTTACATCCTGCAGTGGCTTAAAAGTTGCATGCAGCGTTGGTTCTAAATCGTACGGTCCCTGTGTCAGGGAGAAGTAGGCGTTAATAAGATTCAGTTCTAATGCTACGCTCACATAGCCTTCCAGACCGGCAGGAATTTCGGCGGCATCCTCAACAGGATAACTTTTTCCGCTCACTTCAACTGTCGGCGTTTTACCATTGCGCTCCAACGCAAACTCCTGCAAACCTAAAGATTGCACCAGCGAATAGGTTAGCTCTGCCCGGTTTACCTTGCCATTAGGAGAGAACTTGCCTGCAGCTGCAGGAAGCATAACGCCTGCAAACTTATGTTCTATGTCTCGTAAAGCACCGCCCTTGGCTACAATTGACTCAGCCAGCAGGTTTCTTTCCTTCATATCTGTTAAAGTGAAAGAGCCGTCCACCGGAAGGAACTGACGTATGCCCTCTCCCATCATCAGGTAATCAGCCAAATCAATACGCTTCAGGAGTTCATCCGGCTTATAAGCACCACCTGCAAGGCCATCGGCTAAACGGGCACTCACTGCCATTTTAATAGAGGCCTCTGCCGGGTGTCCCGTAATATCATTAAGGCCGGTAGTACCGGCAGCTGTCATCATGTTCACAACACCCTTTATCTGCTCGGGGAAAGCTACTCCATTCAACCCTGAGATTTCCGCTGTCCAGGTGCCTGCTTCAGGAGAGGCTACCGCCACCCCCCTGTCATAGCTCAGGGCAAACAATACCGGAATGCCAGCACTTGTTCTCACACCACTAGGCGATATAAGAGACAGCCTTACCGGGTTACCCGTTTCTCCTTCAACACCTTCTGTTCTAATCTTAGCCTCTAAACCGGTTGTGCCTTCTGCCACATTAAAAGTATAAGTGTTGGTAGCAGGAGTAGCTGGGTTATAATCTACAATGAAGTTTTCTGATAAATTATTTGTATTAACACTGCTGTTAAAGGTCCTGTTCAGGTTAAGTGTAGAACCATAAGGAGCAGAAGCTCTGAAGGCCCTGTCTATGGCAGCATAGGCGTTCACATACCCTGCGCCCACTTCCCATGAAGCACGATTCGGAATGTTAGTAGCTGTTTGCTGCAGGATTTCCTTTACCTGTGCCACTGTAAGCGAAGGATTGGCATCCAGAAGAAGAGCAACAATACCTGCCACATGCGGAGCTGCCATAGAGGTGCCGCTTTTATGCGTGTAATATGGCACATGTGCCGGATCCATGGCATCTATGTCCTGCTGAGTAGACAGTACCGTAAGTGGCTCGGTTACTTTCGCAGAAATGATGTCTACGCCAGGAGATGTTACCGTTGGGCGATCTTCCCAGGAATAAGCTTTACCATCCAGCGTGAAAGATCCACCTTTCCCTTTGATGCCTCTGGAAGAGAAGCTGGCAAGGCGACCAGATTTTTCGCCGGCGGCAACGGCAATTACCCACGGCGCTTTCTTATACTGCCCTGTCATAGTGCCGGAGCCAGGGCCGGAGTTACCTGCCGAGAATACCACCACGATATTGCGGTCAACACAGCGCTTGGTAGCGAGCGTAATGGGGTCTGCAGGATTTACATCTGTACCTGTGTCGCTGGTAGTACCGAAAGAGTTAGTGATAACGCGGATGTTATAGATAGCCTGATTGATGATGGCATAGTCGAACCCGGACAGCACATCCAGCAGCAAAAGCGCGGCACCTGAGCCATAGCCTACCAGGCCAGCGCCTGGAGCCACACCTTCATACTTGCCCGACGATGCCTGTCCTGTTCCGCCCACGATACCTGCCACGTGGGTGCCATGGCCACCTGTAGCATCGGTATTCGGCACATTTTCCAGTGGGGTATAAGGAAGTATTCCGGATATAGAATTCAGGTTGGTGGCAGCCGTTACGTTTTGCTTCAGGTTTTTGCCAAATTGCAGGTCCGGGTGTGTACCATCTACACCGCTGTCATTTACCAGCACGCCAATGCCTCTTCCTGAAACAGGAAAGCCACCATTCTGAGAGGTAAACGCCTGTTCGTTTCGGGCTTTATCTACACCTGTCAGTTCAGTGGCGCCATCGCTCTCGTACTGCAGTGATTCGTTCAGGTAAAGCGACAGCACCCTAGTGTTCTTTGCCAGCGCTTCAACCTGCGAGGCCGTTGCCACTACGCCGGCTATCGGCAGGGCTCTTAAAGTCAGTCCGTTTATGATACCAGCCTGCGTAAGTGCCGAAATATCTAGGAGAGTTGGGGCTCCCTCTCCTTTGAAAGTGACAACTACTTGTACAGGAGTAATGCGGTCGGTGATAGCTGTTTTAAGTTTCGAATCGACATAAGCCTGTGCAAAAACCTGGCTTACCGTCAGAAAGCAGAAAACGACTGCGATTAGAATTTTTCTCATAAGGTGGATGAATAAAAGTGTGACATAAAATACTTTAAGTGAAAATAAAATCTGAATACGAAATCGCATATAATGCGGATTTTGACCTTTCTAACATAAAATATACTTATACCCTTTTTATCTCCTCCTTTATAGAAAATATAGATATTCCATTTGCAAGGCGGAAAACAACTCTTGCATCATCTTATATCTCAATGTTAAGCCATAGAATTTGAATACAATTTAACAGTATCAGATAACAGCATCCTGCCTTATGAAAACAGTGACAGCAGCAGTTACAAAAACAAGAAGGTAGAAAAGCCTGATGCCTCTCTACCTTCAGTTTAAATTTAATGCAGTTACTTATATGCCTGCGCAGGTGCTTAGCCTTGGTATGCCAGTATCCCGCCCAACAGGTTGCGTACGTTGCTGAAGCCCTGCTGCTGCAGAAACGCTTTGGCATTGGCAGAGCGGGCGCCGGAGCGGCACTGCACAATCACTTCCTGGTCTTTGTAATCCTCTATATCGTCGAGGCGCGTGGGAAGGGCGCCGAGCGGGATGTTTTTTGCACCGGCGATATTTGCTTCTTGGTATTCCCAATCCTCCCGCACATCTATTATGACTGGAGTTTCTCCTTTATTCAGGCGCTCCTTTAATTCTTCTGCTGTAATGTCTTGTGATGAAGTAATCATAGTTTTGTCAGTATTAGTTTTTTGTTGACAATTGCTTTTCTTGTTTGAATACGTAATGTATATAGTCCTGGTGCGAGGTGACGCAGGTTAATGGGCTGCGCTGGTCCGGCATAGGATTGGCTATAAACTCTTTTTCCAGTAATGTCAAAAACAGTTACCTGCTCGTAAGGCTCGTTTATAAACGCCTCTCCCCTGGATGGATTTGGGAACACGCGCATGCTGGCGGCAGCTAAATCATCGTCTATACCCAAGGCCTCTCCTGCCAGCACAGGGCGCATCATAATGGCTCCCTCCAGCGTTGTTTCGCCAGTCCATCCACCCGAAGGGGTATACGTGAAGCGACGGCCTGTAGCACGTTCATTTTTATCGAAACCAATGTTTACATAGGTGTTTCCTCCCTGCGACCAGCCGATATAGAAGCTTCCCTCTACCGGAACCAGCTTAGAGAGCTGCACCTCGTAAAACTCGTTCAGAGTATCAGAATACTGTATCTGGAAGCTCTGCTGATGAAGTATTTCCCCCGGCAAGCTATCCTGATCAGCCCACACCTTGAAGATTAGAGAAGACCCAGCAAGGTCTCTGCCGACGCGCGGGAAATAGACACGAAAACCACTGAGTTGGTCTGGCTCGTTCAGGTCATACCGCTGCGCCACCTGCACATTTCCTGTTCCTAAAAAGCTGAAGCCTGCCTCTGCCGTTCCATCGTCGTAGGCGTAATAGTCTGAGAAGTTCGTTTTGCGCTCAGTAATGTCATTGGCGCGCTGCAGCGGGTTCTGCTCTCTTGTATCCAGCCGGATGCCGTGGAGCAAAGTAAAAGGGCCGCTTGCTGGCACCTGGATGGCAGCTAAAGTAGGCGTTCCTATTACCTCATACTGCCGGGCAGCGCCGGGAATGAGTGCCTGTCCGCGCAGAAAAGTATCTGCTCTAGTTTCGTTCAATTGCTTGATATACCCGCGCCAACTGATAGCCCCCGGTAAGCCACCCAAGTTGTTCAGCGTTGCCCGTACCTCATCGGCCAGTTCGCCGGAAGGGTTTGCCCTGAACTGCCGGGCAGGCATGGCAGTGTAATGCTCCAGCAGCTTGCTCACGCCCTCGCTGATAGCGATATCGCGGGTGGTGTTCTGCCCCTTGCGGCGGTTCCTGTCAAGCTCCACATAGTCCACATTCCAGACGTCGGCCAGGCCGTTGCGCTGCCCTACATTCCGGAAGCGGAACTGAAAATCGTCGTGGAAATAGCGGGGCTCCCGCAGCCCTACAAAGACCTGTGCGAAGTCGGTCACCACACCTGGAGCTGGCTGTCGCCATACCTCACGCCAGATGCCGGTGTTGTCTTTAAACTCCAGCTGCAGGTAGCGCAGGTTGCTTTCTGTCAGGTCCGGCACATCGCCTATACCGCCCGATTGCCAATAGAAGCTGAGGTAGACAGAATCGCTCGGGTTGAGGCTGCCTAACAGAATAGGTTCGGAAGTCAGTGTATCAGAATCCCCCGCCCCAACAGAACCGGGAACATAAGGTTGTCCGGCGGCATTCAGCCCATCGAAAGTGGCAACATTGATAGTAATTGGCTCAAACCCGAAGCGGTTGTTGATATACACGCCTCCATTTTGCCAGCGTGATGGGTCAGGTACTACTGTGGCAGCAGCAAAGTCATCGAAGAAAGGTAGAGAGACTGCGGCAGCGGCAGTCGTACGCAGGAGATTTGCAGTGCTCTGCTGGGTATGGCGCATTTCCTGCTGCAGTGGTTGCAGCACGGCCTGTGCCATGGCTGCCACTCCACTCCAAAGAAAGAAAAGAATAAGTACCAGCGGCTTTCTCATGTTCCTGCTTTATCTCTAAAACGAAAGCGCCCGCCATTTCTAGCAGGCGCTTGTAATTTTTTTCTTCTGAATTAGTCGATGCCCAGCACCGGCTCCTCGCCGGCCACCCACAGGTCTACCAGCTCCCCTACGCGAATCTTGGCACCTACCTCCGCGAACGGGCGCTGCTTCAGC
Organism: Pontibacter pamirensis; assembly: GCF_010015475.1. Lineage (GTDB taxonomy): Bacteria > Bacteroidota > Bacteroidia > Cytophagales > Hymenobacteraceae > Pontibacter > Pontibacter pamirensis. The sequence goes on along the minus strand of NZ_SSNI01000034.1, from coordinate 10,004 downwards.
ACTGTGCCATCCGGTTCTTCGCTGCCCTGTACATAAATGATATTACCGATTTGAAGCCCCTGCCCTACCAGCAGCACAGATGCCTCATCCACCGGCATACCAATCACTTCGGGCACCTCAAACTCTGTATTTCCGAGGCCATCACCCACGTGCAGGTCCACTACAGAACCTTTCGGAATCATTTCACCCGGCTTCACTTCCTGGCCGTTCACGAACTGCTTCAGCACGGCATTCTGCTGCAGGTCCGGCACTGGCGTAATCTTGCCCTTCTTCAGGTCGTAGCTTTTCAGGATGAGCTCCGCATTCTTCACCGAACCATCAATAAGCTTTGGCATCTTTATCATCGGCGCGTTTTTCATGTTCACGCTGATGTAAATTTTGCGGTTTTCCTTCACGCTTACATCCGGCGCAGGGTCCTGCGTCAGGATGGTATAAGGAGCTAAGTTGGAGTTATAGCTGGAGTCGTTGATAAAGAAACGCAGGCTGCGTTCCTCCAGCAGTTCTTCCGCATCAGCCAACTGCATACCCTCTATCCGTGGCACTGCAATGCTTTCGCCGTGGTTCGTAGTAGAAGGCAGGTAATAATAAAAGAAGCCTACGACCAATGCCACCATCACAACTGCCATCAGCAGCAGGTGTATAAGCACACTTAAAAAAGATTTCGCTTTGAACATTTTCAATCTATAAAAGAGACAAAAGACATGAGACCAAAGATTAAGAACTCTTTCAGTCTATGCTTTCCTGATACTAATATTACTTTTTTGTCCCCCTTTGAAGGCGGACTTTGTTGATTGCCGATGTTATTGTTACTTCAGCCATTCACTTCTACTGCCTCCCGCCCTTGCTGGTGAAAGCATCAACAAGGGCGGGAGGCCCATTGTCATCTCGACGATAGGAGAAATCTGAATTATTCAGGATTTCCCTTCTTGTATCAGATCTCTCCTATCGTCGAGATGACAATTACCATTGCTTGCCTGAGAGCTATGGAGAAACCAACAAGGGCAAACTAAAGGCAAAACTTTCTAACTTTTTAACCTTCTAACTCTCTAACTTTAGCAACTCTCTAACTTCACTGCATCACTTTCATCTTGTTCCGCTCAATGCCGAACTGCAGAATCCGGTTGATGAAATCGTAAGGTTTGTAGCCGTTGATGGCTGTCTGGTGGAAGATGCAGGTGGCCGGAGTCATGCCTGGCAGGGAGTTCACCTCAATGATGATGGTCTCCACCTCTTCGTTCTCCAGAATGCGGACAAACGCATCGATGCGGGCGTAGCCTTCGATCTGCAAAATCTGCGCCACACGCTTCAAATCCTCCTTCACCTTATCTGATATTTGCTGCCGGCGTTCCGGGTCAGCAGCATAACGTGCCGGTGTTATGTTTTGACCTTCGCCCGCCAGAAATTTTTCTTCTAAAGACAGCACTTCTCCTTCCGCCAGCGCTTCCGAAGCCTCGAATACTTCATAATCCACTGTGCCATCCGGCGCATATTTAGTCAGCAGGCCGCCTGTCACCTCCAGGAAGTGCTTCGCGCCGTTTCTGGAAATCAGTGTCTCCACCAGGAAGCCTGCTTTGTTCGGGAATTCCTCTTTGAAGCCCAGCGACAAGGTGCGGGCACACTCGGTGTCCAGCTCCTCCATCTCCCGGAACATCAGCGTACTGAATGCCTCCAGTTCCCGGCGGTTCTTGATTTTCTTCACGGCAGAACTACAGCCGTCGTCTGCTGGCTTGGCGATAAACGGATAAGGAAACTCCGCCTCTATCCCCTGGAAAAAGAGTTCTTTGTCTTTTAGCCAGTCTTCTTTTAAAGCCATCTGGTGCTTTGCCACCGGAACGCCATGTTTGGCGAGTATCTCGTTGGTTTCGTACTTATTGATGGTGATGCGGGAAGAACGGATGCCGGAACCGTTGTAAGGGATGTGCAGCTTCTCCAGCTCTGTCTGTAGAGCACCGTCCTCGCCCGGACGACCGTGCAGCGCAATGAACACCGCATCTACCAGGTTCTTCAGCTGCGCATACGTGATGCGCTGCGGCTCCTGCAGGCTGCGGCCGGTGTATTTGCGCGTAATGCTCTCTGCCTCCTCTATAATCTGCGCCAGCACCGGGTGCGGCTTACCACCCTGCTCAAAATGCTGGATTTTCTCCTTCACATCGTCTGCATTGTCCTTCAGCATGATGTTCACCGGTATGGTATACAGGCGATGAGCTTCGTTATTTCCTGTCAGGAAGATGGGAAGCGGCTCATACTTGGTAGACGACGAAAGCTTTTCATAGATATTGCGGCCGCTCTCCACAGAAATGTGTCGCTCTGAAGAGTAACCGCCCATAATTACGCCAACTCTAATCTTTTCCTGGCGGTGCGCCTGCTCATCCCGTATGGCACCGTCCACCTGCTGCAGCAGTCGCGTCAGCTTTACGGTGTCCTTGCCAGACTTTAATCGCTCGGCCACCGATGTGCGGATGATGTAGGTCAGGAACTGCGAGGGGTTCAGACCTATTTCAGCTGCCTGGTGGAAGAAGAACGACGACGGCAACATACCGGACGTGGTGTTCGGGTCGTTCAGGAATATCTCACCGCTTTCTGTAATGAAGCCATCCAGACGGGCATACACGTTAAAGCCAAAGTTCTTATACAGCTTGCTGCAGGCCTCCCGGATTTCCTGTATCTGCTCTGTTGGCAGGTTAATAGGCGTAATCTTGCGGCTCAGGCCAGGCAGGTATTTAGAACGGTAGTCGAATACTTCGCTGCCTTTTACAATTTCAGTTGGTGGCAGTGCCAGCGCTTTACCTGCTTCGTCCTGCACCACAATACACGAAAACTCCTTGCCTTTGATGAAGGCCTCTACCAAAATCTGCTGCTCGTGCTCTATGTTGGTGAGGGTGATGCTTTCGGTATCAGCGTTGCTGAACGTCTCGTTAATGTGGCGCAGCAGTTCTTCAGGGTGATAGAGGATGTCGCCATCCTGCAGCAGCACCGGCATACCGATTCCCTCCCGGATGTCCACCAACTGCCGCATGCTAGCTACCTGCTTCTCTTCTCCCAGCGCCTGCCACTGGCTCTTCTGAATGGTTTTAGTAAAGAAACTACGTTCTACACCTGCCTCAAACTGGGCAAAATCATTTTCTTTGATGATGGAAACACCAATAGAGGATCCCTGTTGCGGTGCCTTCAGCACCAGCGGTAGGCCAAGTTTCTCCACCAGTTGCTCAAATATTCTTCCGCGCTTTGTCCTATCGGACCAGTCGCTGTGTTGGATGGTGCTGTAATCGGGTGTAGGAAAACCGTGCTGCTTCAGCATCTCCTTTTGCGCGGCTTTGTCGATGCCTATGGCCGATGGCAGAATACCCGAGCCTGAGTATGGGATATGGTACCACTCCAGCAGCCCCTGTATACTGCCATCCTCCCCATAAGGGCCGTGCAGCGCCAGGAAAGCGAAGTCGAAGTGTTGTTTGAATTCATGCGGCATCAGGCGCTTGCCTGCTTTTGCAATAATGGCATTCTGTTCGGCAATACTCAACTCGCCCAACGATTCCATATAAATTTGCATGCCGTGCTCCGTCTCCGGCAGCGCCTCCACAGGCGGGTAAAAGTCCCGGATGGTGCCTTTGTAGATATACTGCCAGTCCAGCACTATAAAGTTGCCGAGGCTGTCCACGAACACAGGTACTGCCTCAAAAAGGGCTTTATCTAAATTATCATAAACCGTACGGCCTCCTGCAAACGAAATCTCACGCTCACGCGACGGCCCACCGAAAATTATTCCTACTTTCATCCTGACAAAGGTAACAAATTTAGTTACTACTTCTGCAAAGGCGGTTGCTTGTCAGGCTAACGTTTTTCCGTGTTCCAATAGTTTATCTTTTAGCCTGATTGAGTAAATAAAACGACACAAGCCCCTCTTCCCGGTAAAGGACATGAGTTTCGTGTTTTGGGCAAAGTATGTGGAGCACAATCACCTCCCGCTGCTCCTTTGGCGCCACATCCGGTGAGTGCCCGGCTAAATCTTATCCATGGCCTTGCGTGTTCTCAGAAGCTGAAGGCGATTCTATTTTTTTGAGATCGTCTACAACGCAGTCGACAGCCGCTGAAAAAGTAGGGCAGACATTCTCGTCGGCAATCAACTGCGGGATTATCCCTCCCTTCCGCAGCATGTGCTCCGGCTGTTTTAGAAGGCCAGTCAGCATCACTTTTATTCCCCTTTCTTCCATGGTCATTAGTGTTTCCTGCAGGGAGTATAACCCTGTCTGGTCAATAAAAGGAACTTCCTCCATACGGTAAATGGCATGGCTTACGTCAACAACCCCTTCCGACATCTTTTGTAATCCGGACGCAAAACCAAAAAACAAAGGACCCTCAATATGCTTAACCAAAACATTTCCTTCCAACTCAGCTGGCAGGCCCCTGCCCTGCCAATGCTGCCCATTTTCATAGGTAGACAGTGGTTCTATCCGGGTACGGTGTCCGATAGCATCACTCATTTTTTTCATAAAGAAGAGTGCTGCCATCACCATTCCTACACCTACTGCCGTGAGCAGATCGAGAAAAACAGTTACCAACAATACCACAATCATAATAGCTGCATCGCCACGCGGAATTACTCTGATGTGCCTGATTCCACGAAAATCAAGGATACCAAGACCTACTGTTATCAGCAAGCCTGCCAGCACTGCCTTTGGGATTAAAGCTGCATAAGAGCCTATAGCCAGAAGAATAACCGCAAGGGTGACAGAATGGATAATGCCAGACCATCTTGAAGTTCCCCCTGACCTGACATTGATGAGCGTGCGCATGGTGGCGCCTGCACCTGGCAGCCCGCCAAAAATTCCGGCAACTGAATTGCCTATGCCCTGCCCGATTAGCTCCCTGTTGCTGTCGTGGCGCGTTTTGGTTACGTTGTCTGCCACTACTGAAGTAAGAAGGGAATCGATGGCACCAAGTGCAGCAAGTGTAATGGCCACGCGTATGATTTGCCCGTATAGCGCCGAATCAATTGTAAAAAGGCTGGCGACCTGGATCTCGGGAAGCCCGGTAGGAATGGAACCGATCACTTCTACATCTTTTTGAAGCACAACGGATAAAATTGTCACGCCAATAAGTGCCACAAGCGTACCCGGGACGGTTTTCGAAATACGGGGAAACAGGTAAACAATCACTACCGTCAGGGCTGCATATAGCAGTGCCCATACGTTGATATCTGAAAATGCAGGCCCGATCTGTTGTACCACATCAATTGTTGTTGGTGGTGATGGCTGGCCTATAGCAGGAAAAAGCTGAAGAAGGATGATGATCACACCAATGCCACTCATGAAGCCCGATATAACCGGGTAGGGAATAAAGCGGATCAGTGCGCCAAGCCGTACAACGCCCATGAGCGCCTGAAAAATACCGGCAAGCAGGAAAGTGGCGACGATAGCCCCAGCTACCGCTTCGATGCTTCCGCCCATTTGAACAAACCCTGCAATGGCGGCTGTTGCTACAACAGTCATCGGCCCGGTAGGGCCGCTGACCTGTGTATAGGTTCCACCAAGAATTGCCGATATAAATCCCAGGATAATGGCGCCATAAAGACCTGCAGCGGCGCCCAAACCAGACTGAAGCCCAAACGCAAGTGCAAGCGGTAGTGCAACGATACCGGCTGTAAGTCCTCCGAAAATATCGCCCTTGGTAAATACAAATCCTTTCATAGTTTCATTTAAAGTGATTAGTGGGAAAGTCCCGACGCCCAGTGCGCAGCAAAAAGAGTGCTCCCGGAAATACACAACGTTCAAGGCTGGCTGCTTTGGCGGTACTTATCATACGGTCAGCCCCGAACCGTTGTTAATCAATCTTACTATTGTAGCTAATAAAACTAAAGCCGATTGTTATTCGCCAGGCTTGAACAACTGTTGTTAATGATTTGCAGCAGAGGGTTTGTTCGACGCCCCGCCATAGCAGCAAGTCTTATGCTAAGGGTTCGTCTATTCAACGAAATTAATGTCTTCTCCATCAGCTAATGTTCCTCTACCCATTTCACCCTTTTGCTTGAAACTTATTGTGTAGATACAATTAATGGGGTCGTGATATACCTGGAGTTCTGTTTCCCCGAAAGAAACTACACCTGAAACTTTTCCTGCTTCATAAAATTCAACTTACTGGCATTATGGTAACTTTTTGCAGGAAGTTTATTTTAATAGTTATCGCTTGCAAACCAATCATAAAGCATCATGGCAGTCGCACTTAGCAAGACGATGCTACCGATGCTATGAATAGTAATCAGTTTCTTTTCTATCCGTTTACTTAAAAAAACCAACACTCCTATTGCTAAGCAAAGAATAGAAATAATTAGTCCACCCAGTTCATATATAAAAGGCAGAACTGACGCAGGGATAGCAATTAATGATAATGCTAAATTTACATAGAGCACAATGTTACTATCTGCTGATGTTGATTTAAAAATTGAGTAGTAGGAAACTACCAGAAAAGGAAGACAAAAAGATTATAAAACACGACCATACCGCCTTCTTTGACACAATGAATGGTCAATAGAGTAAAAGTAGCTGTAAAGCCAATAAGCTGGAAGATTTATAGGTAGTAATTGATTTTTCTTAAAGTCACTTCTTTCTATTTAATCATTCTGCTCGACAATTTTATTTATTGAATAATTCTTTAACTATCGTGTTTCTGCATGGGTGCGCTTCCGAAGCCGCGTCATGTCCCACGAAACCAAACGTAGAACGAAGATAAAAAACTTATAGCTTACACCTCGCCGCACCATTGCAGAAACACAAACGTTAGCAACATGTGCCCTTCTTCTCGCAAATGTAGTCGGTCGTTACATTGTCGTTATGGTGCCGCGGAATAGAATTAATTGTCTCGCCATCGTCATAACCTGCCAGTGCACGTTAGACCTTTTTTACTCTGCTTTTAAGACTTTTACAGGTTCAATATGCGCCGCTCGAATGGTTTGGGACAGGACAGTCAGTAGCCCGACGATGGCAACCAAACCAAAGCCTATGCTTACATTTATAAAACTCAATTCAACAAGACTGCTGCCTAAATCTTGTCTAATTAAATCACCGCCAAACAAGCCAGCCGGAACACCAATAAGTCCGGCAATCAGGATAAGAATGCCAAAATTTCTGGTAACTGCCCAAACCAATTCTCTGTTGCTTGCTCCCAATACTTTTCTTATTCCCAGTTCTTTAACGCGTGTTTCTACGGAGTAACTTGCTATGCCTAAAATGCCCAAACCAGCGATTATCATGACGATAAGGGCTAAGCCTCCAAAAGAACCTAATCTATCTCCAATTCTTAAATAACCATCTCTTAAATTCTGAAGATTTGCTGTTTTTTCAGGAAAATGGTTTTCCCATATGGATTGAATAGCTTTGGTTGCTTCCAATTTTGTATTTGGATTTATTTTTATAGTCAAGGTGGCTATTTCATTTGGCAAATACCGATACATTAGAGGAGCTGTTTCGCCAATAATTTCATTGGGCATGATTCCAATGACTTGTACATAGGCAGAGTCAAGTAATAGCGTTTGCCCCACTAAAGTCTCCGATTCAGATTCAAATAATTTTGCGGCAGCTTCATTTACCAACACATATTGCTCACTATTTTGGGGTATATCTTTAGGGAAATTTTGGCCCGATTTTAAGCTGATACCTTCTGTTTCAATTGTTTTTGGGTCAATACTTACGTAATACATTTCCAAAATTTTATCATTTAATGTTACAGAAGATTTGCCCTTTTTCATCGGTTTATAGTACCAGTTAGTCGCCAAAGTCGTTTCTACCTGGCTTAACTGGCTTATTTCGTTTTGTAGGTTTCCATATTTTTCACCTCTTAAATCAAGTGTCAAAACATTGGGTGACACGGTTGAGTTAATGATTGTATGATTTTTTATTTCATAATCGGCTACTATAACAACCACTATCATCAGCATAATGGTTACTGAAAACTGTACGACAATCAAGGCTTTGTAAATAGCAATACTCTGGAACAGCTTAATATTCTTCATTTTACGCAAAACCTGTATAGGCTGAAACGCTGACAGCAGCCATGACGGAAGTGCCCCAGCGACTAAGCCTGTGATAACTGCGTAAGTTAACAAGCCTAAAAACATGGCTATATCATAAGAAAACGCCATATCCATATCGGGTATATAATATGTTAGTATTTCAACACATGGCAGTGTAAACAACAAAGCAAACAGGGCAACAAGGGTCGATTCCATTAAAAATTGACTTATAATTTGCCATCTTGTTGCGCCTATCGTTTTGCGAATACCTACTTCTTTCGCTCGAGATAAGGCACGCGCCAATGCCAAACTGATATAGTTGAAAGCAGATAAAAGGGTTAAGGCTAGAATTAAATATAGCTGCGTATTTATGCCCGTCCAATCGGTGCCTGCATTGTGGTCGTTTTTAATGTCTTTGTTTCGAGGGGTAATATCTTCTATGGGTTGTGCCAAAAATTGAAGATTGCTCTTATCCAATTTCTGATTATAGTTTTGGAGCGTGGTATTGAGCTGCTTTAAATCATCTTCTGATTTTAGACGTGCGTAAATTGCTGAACTCTTGAAGTCTCCCCAATTTTGTGAAATATTACTGATTGCTCCTTTTTTTTCAAACATTTCAGCAGCATTAATAGAAAGCATTGCCTCAATGGGTAGATGTGTTTCTAAAGGCGGGTCCTGGATAATTCCCTCAACGGTATAAGAACCTAAATTTTCAATTTGAACAGTTTGCCCTAAAGCATTAGTGTTGCCAAATATCTTTTCTGCTGTTTTTTCAGTTAAAAAAAGGGAATTAGGAGAATTTGTAAGGCTTTGTGCATTGCCTGACAGCAATTTGAAGCCAAAAATATCAAAAAAAGAAGGCTCTGAAAATTTTATGTCAATAGGTATATCACCTCCGTCGGTTTGCAGGTTATGTTTTCCTGCCAGACGTACTTTTACCGTTTTTTCAACAAAGGAGACACTTTCCATTTGAGTCGCCAATGGCAATGGAGCTGTTGCCCATTTGGTTTGTTCCACCTCATTTGTTTCCTGCGTGAGTATCCGTACTATCTGATTTAATTCTGGATGAAAATGGTCTGTATCGTGAGTGGCTTTTATGAATGTAAAAAGAATAACACCAACCGCCATACTCAGTGATAAGCTCAGTATATTGACTAAAGAAAAAAGTTTGTTTTTCCAGAGTATCCGGATAGCGATTTTTAGATTATTCTTTAACATGATTTAAAGTGTCAGTTTTTAATGAAAAAGAGGCCAAATACTGAAGGGGGGATTCCTCCCAATTCTATTGCCAAAGTTAGTGCCAAAACACAACTAATTAATTATCAATATTTTATACAATTGTTATCAGTAGTTTAGACAATTTTTTATTAAAACCTGTTCGATTTCGGACACTTGACTGTATCGATTTCATACAGTCAAGTGTCCGAAATATTTTACACCCAAATGAGACTGCGGCACTTACTTTTATCTCAGTGGGTGTTTGCCGTGGAGAAGCTTATTGGTAGGATTGTTAAACGTTTTTTTGTTGTCTGGGAACATTTGTCGGTTTACACGGAAGGGCATTGTTGCTAACGGATAGGACTTTGCGGTGGCGCAGCTACGGTAAAGGTGTAGTTAGCACGGTTTGTTTTTTTATTTATTCACCCACGCTTTCTCTGGATAAAATTCATAATCATTGAGCGTGGTATCCAACTTAAAGGTTAATCCCTTATTAGGCAGTGTTGATAAAAATACGTTTTCTCTATTTACAGGCCCACCTGGCAACAGTTCAAGTATATTGTCTTTATTCTTCAATACGGCTACCCACCTTGTTATGCCCATAAACCCTAGTTGGTCTACTTTCTCCATCAATTCGATATACACCGTATCTTGCTGAATATAGTACTCCCTGTTTGTAGGACCACCAAGCACTGTTTTTAAGTTGATTTTTCCCTAAGTCCTCTCCCAATCAGGCCGCCTGCTGTTTGTATACCTCCACCGGAATCTGTCTCCCTATCCCCTG
>NZ_SSNI01000033.1 GCF_010015475.1 Pontibacter pamirensis | reverse complement strand
CGCATAGGAAAGGTCAATGGCCATCCGCTTGAAGGAGGCGTCGAATACTCGTCTATCCATAATAGTCAAATTTAATAATTTAGTAAATCTGCCTATCAAAAGTCTCCAGTCAAATGTAGCAAGTTCAAGCGCCTTTTAGGAAAACTGGATAAGTTTTTTCCTAAACTCAGACAGGGAGTGCTTTAAAGGTTCATACAACATCAAACTTGCTTCCTGCCATTGTCCTTTCAAAAATCTACCGCCTCACTAAGGTCACACCCATCAGTCCAATAACTACATCGTTTGCCAGCGCTTTTACCTCCAGTGACTTCAGCTTTTTTTGCGGGTTCAGGGGCAGGTCCAGTACGGTGGCTGCTCCGCCCGGAATATAGCTGTCGTAGGCGAAGCCTTTGATGTCGGAATAGTCGAAGTTCTCCAGCACTTCCCCGGTTTTGAGGTGCACCCGTATTGGCTTTGGTGTATCGACTGAGAAAGAGTAGTTGTTGATGTAATAGTCCTGCTCAATGGGCCACCACGTTTCCGGGTTTCGCAGTACCAGTTTCTCCTGCGTGCCATCAGTATAATGAACTATCACCTCACCATTATCGAAGCGTGACTGCATCGGGTTGGTGGAGCCGGCCATCAGCAGGTAAGCGTGGGAAGCACTTCCTTGTAGCGGCACCGTTGCCTGGTCTGGGTAGTTATCCCACTGGCTGGTGAAAAGGATGTTATTGCCTTCAGCAGCACCGGTGGTTTTAAAAAATAGTCCGTTTGGCAATCCCACAACGCCATCATCACCCGCTTTGGCACGCAGTCCAGTATCATCAATTTCTGCGGTTACCAATGGGTAGCACCAGTTGCCTATACCCTGCTTTGGCAACTGGAGGGTAGCCACAGCAGGACGGGGTGATAGATATTCATTTTTGAAAATCTGCGTCACCTTATCATTGAAATGACCTGATAAATCTACCGCTTCCCATTTCAGTTCCTGCTGCCCCTCCGGCACCGACAGGTTCCAGTTTATTAGTTCTGCAGTGGCTATATGTGTGTTTCCATCTTTTATCTCCACTCTGTTCGTGCCGGGCAGCAGGTGCTCCGCTGGTATTGAAATGGGTTCGGAAGTCTGGAAAGGTTCCACGTGCAGCTGCACCTTTTTTGAGAAATCTCCGGCTATAACTGTTACTTCTTTGTTCAAAGCAACGCTCGTATTGTTTTGAAACAACACCTGCGGGTGGGCACCCAGCTGTGTTGTCAGCTTATAGGGTTCCTTAAGCTCTACATTAATAGGCTGCCACCAGCGCAGGTCTCCTTGTTTAGTGAGTACGAAAAAGGTATGGTGGCCTTTCTCCCCGGCCAGGTTCACCTTTAATTTGTTCTCCTGTTTCTCTGTACCTGCTGTTATCTTCTGCGGATCTTTTACTTCCAACGCCTCTGCAGCTCCCATGTTAACCGTAAACGCTGCACCTGTTGTAGACACTGCTCTGTACTTGGCGTCGGCAGGTTTGTCGCCTTTCCAGGTAATCTCAATTTCATATTTTTCGGCAACGGGAGGCGCTATTTCAATCTGGGGCTTGCCTACCGCTGCTGCATTGTTCGTCCAGCTTACAGGTTGTCCGTTTACTTTTACCGCTGCCACCTTGTCTTTTAAAGCTGCTGCTCTGAACGTGAGCTTTAGCGGTTTGCTGAAGTGCGGGGCAATGGTATATGTTTCTGTATCGCCTTCGCGCCGAAAAGCAAACGCAATATCCGGCGTCTCAAAGCGTGCATGGTCCCAGTCGGCAGGCAGGCCCGGACGGACCAAGAGCTCTCCAGCCAGCACATCGGGCACAATGCCAAACATACCTTCTACCAATGCACGGGAGCTGATGCCGATGCCGTCTGCAAAATCACGGTACAATTCACCGCGGTAATGGTCGTAGTAGGAAAGCTGCTGCAGGTTGCTAGGGCTGGAGCCCATGTACATGCTTTCTATGAGGATGCTTCGCATGAGCTTGTTTGCTTCTTCAGAGCGGCCAGCCTGCCAGTAAGCCAGGGCTGTGTGCGCCACCTCCGCCAATGCCACGTTGTTAACAGACCAGGTATAGGGCATCCAGTTGGAGGTGGTGAGGGTATAGAGATCTTCCCCAGGTAAGTCGGAATTTTTAATGGGGATATGTGGAATCTGCGTATCTACGTAGCGCAGCATCTGGTACGCCTGAAAAGCATCTGGCACCTCAGAATCGGAGGTATGATACACCGTCCAGAGGGCTGCTGCCGGGTGTAGTTTCTGTAAGCCGAGCAAATCTTTATACTCGGCATACCAGCCTTTATCGGGCTGCCACATCGTAGTTTGTATCGCTTGCTTAATTTTATCTGCTTCCTGCTGATAGGGCTTAGGGTCTTTACCAATCAGCGTGGCTAGCCTGGCGGCCATTTTGTTTGAGAAGTGATGGTAGGCAGAGGAATGGGTAACGCCGCCACCGCTATACTGCACCGCATCGCTTGCCCAGAAGCTGGCGTAGGCATCGTACAGTCCATCGTTGTCGGCATCAAAATTCCGCTTCTCCCAGTCCAGGTGTCGTTCAATGATAGGCCATGCTTCCAGTATATATGCCTTGTCCCCTGTCCACATAAAATGGCGGAGCATTTCGTCAATAAACACCATGTTCATGTCGTAGTGGTGCGCGACTTTTTTATTGTTCGGGTTTCGGGAGATATAGCCCTCGGTGTAAAGCGAGATGCCCAGTTCTTCTTTCTGCCTTGCCAGGTTTTTTTCCGGGTCGGGCACCACTGGACCGGAATCTGGAGAAAGCACCTGCGCCTCGCTGTAGCCCCGGAAATGGGTTCGGGCGCGGTCGTGCCAGCCCAGGGCATCGGCTACATAAGCGCCACGCCAGCCGTTCAGGGGCATGCGCCAGGCAATGGCTCCGTGCATATAACTCTGGCCGTCCCAGATGGCATTGGCGGCTACACTCAAAGCTCCGCCCAATGTGTTGAGGTATGGGTCAGGCGTTTCGATTTTCACCTGGCCCGCTAGTTTCTTCCGTGCAGCATCTGCCGCTTCAAAAGCTTTTGGCAGTTCCTGGTAGGTAATAGGCTTTGCCGTCAGGTTGTTTTGTAAGCCGAAGTAGATTTTCTGATTGCCCTGTACCTGCTTCCGGCCCACTACCAGGGGCAGGGCAGCACTTCCGGAAGCCAGCAGGATTTTAGGAGAGCTTTGCTGGTTGGCGTCACCCATTTTCAGGGAGGTGCCGGGCGCAGAAATGCCATAAATCTGATAGCCTTTGTCCTTTACGTTGGCAATTTCATCGGAACTATTTGCCTTGTTTTTGTCTGATTCGAAGCCAAGCAAAAAAGTATTTTCCTTCAGCTCGAACACATTGCCTTTTGCATGCTCCGGGTGCAGGTAAAAGCCTTCTTCCGGGTCGGCGCCAATGTCGCCGTCCCGGGCTGGCCGGTGTCCGCTGGCACCGCCGTAAGTCCATATCAGCTCAAATGGTCTTGTCTCCGGTGTTGTTTCCAGGGACAGCAGCATACCCTCCATATCAGCCATAGCCAGCACCTGCAGGTTCAGTTGCCCTTCTCCCAGCAGCGGGTCTTTGATTTCGTAAAGCATGGTGCCCGGCCGGTAGATAGCTTTGATGTGCGCGGCCTCTATCAGCCATTTATCTCCTTCAGCAGTGGCAATGCCCATTTTCAGATTTCCGCCTTTTCGGGGCATGTACAGCAGAAACTCAGGCAAATCTCCGGCCTCCACCCGGAAGGCAGTGCCCGTGCCATACAAGGCTCTGTTAAAGCGTTTGTTTCCGTTTAAGATGACAAAATCAGTCCCCTCAGGTTTGTAGCGTAGCGGTCGCGCCACACGCAGTTTACCCTGCGGCTTGTCTTCAGCCACCTGCTCCTGCACTGCTTTGGCATCACGTGGAACTGCTTCCTTGCTGGTAGAAGCCTGCTGCGTCTGGCATGCCATCAGCAACATCAAAAGATAAGCACTAATTTTTTTACTGACCATGACCAGAGGGTTTACCAGGCTCTACTCCGCTGAAGCACCGCTTTCGCAGCTTCCTTATATTTTCACTGCCAGGTTGATGTCGTCTTTATTAGAGTGCTTTGTCTTGATCCAGAGAAGCTTGTGCTGCGCATCGTAAAACCAGCCTGCCCCGCGTTCCAGAGCTGCGGCGTTGGCTACGGCAGACACTTTCTTTCCGTTCTCCGTAACGCCTGCAGGTGCCTTTGCTTCGTTCCAGTGTATTTTAGCCAGGTAGTTATGCGAGGTTGCTTTAAACTTTCCCTTTGACTTCTGAATGGCAAGATTTAAACCGGATGAAGTGAGATTAGAGCTGATTTCTGTAATAGCATATTGCCCGTTTTTATACTCCAGGCTCTTCCCATCGTCTTCATACAGCTCGAACTTAGAGGCACCATGCGGAAAGATGTCCAGCGTAATCGTATTCACCGGCTTTTCGCCCACGTATATCATCTCCGGCTGCATAGGTATGATAGCTCCGCCCTTGGCAAATATCGGGATAGTATCCAGCGGCGTGAGCACATGCACATACTGCTTGCCTTCATACTTCTTGCCTGTCCAGTAATCGAACCAGGTGCCTTCGGGCAGGTATACCGTGCGGGTTTTAGCTCCCTTGGTGGTGACAGGGTTCACGAGCAGGTTATTTCCGAACATGTACTGGTCTGTTATATCATAAACATTCGGATCATTCTGATGCTCCAGCACCAGCGCGCGCATAAGGGGTACACCGGTGGTATGGTTGATGTAGGCGTTGCTGTACATGTAAGGAATCAGGCGGTAACGCAGCAGGTCATACTTCTTGAAATTCCGCAATGCATCTTCGCCATAGTTCCAGGGCTCTTTGTAGGTTGGGTGCTCCATGCCCAGCAGGTGCGCTATCGGGCTAAACATCCCGAACTGTACCCAACGGATGTATAATTCCGGGTCGGCTACGTGCTCAAAACCGCCCATGTTGTGCGACCAATTGCTTACACCGGAAAGACCGATGTTCAGTCCTGCTTTGATAACGGGTGCAAAGTACTGCCACTCGCTTGGCCAGTCGCCTGCCCATATAAAGGGATAGCGCTGAATGCCGGCGTAGCCTTCGCGCGTGTGCGCCATGCCGCGCATGTTGTTGTGCTCCTGGAACTTCTCGAAAGATGCTTTGGTATAGATAAGCGGGAAAATGTTATGCTTCCACTTGATATCCTCTCCCGTCGGTCCTACTTTTTCGCTTTCGTTTGCCAGGGCACCGAAGGCGCTGCCCTCATCTGTTTTCAGGAACATGGCTCCCTGGTCTGCGATACGCTTTACACCATTCTCCCACCACCAGTCTACAGCTTTCTGGTCAAAGAAATTTACAAACTCGCCCGGGGAATCCTGCTCCGGATACACAAAACCCTGCTCCTGCGCCATCGCCAGCAGGTTCAGTTGCTCCCCGTTATCGAAGCGCGGTCGCAGGTGCAAACCTACCATCTTATAGTCCATGGCATACAGGCTGTCGAACATGCCTTTCGGGTCTTTAAAAGTAGGACGCCACTCAAAGGATGTTGCGCCTTTTCCACCGTTCTTCCCGAAGATGCGCCAGGTAGAGTCGAGGTGCAGGATATCGGCTGGTATACCGTATGTTCTGAACTTGCGCCCTAGCTCCACCACATACATATCGGATGTTTCTGCCTCGTGGCCCCAGGTGCCGCCGCTGTAGGTACCCACATGCAGGCCTAAGGCAAACTCAGGCAAGAGCGGTGATTTTCCGGTGAGGGAGGTATAACTGTCTAAGAGTGACGGAAAGCCCGGCCCGTGAATAAAATAGTAATCCAGTTCTCCGCCTTCTGCTTTAAAGCTGTAACTATTGGGGTTACTCATGCCCATGTCCCACTCCGTTGGATAGGCCGTATGGAAGAAGATGCCGTAGCCACGCGTACTCATAAAGAAAGGCACCGGCGCGTAGTTTGCCTCCAGCACATTATAGGCGCCTACGTGGTGCGGCAGGCCTTTGCCCCTGCCCACATTCATGCTTAGCTTCTTGTTTCGTTGGTCCAGGAAATCCATTCGCTCACCGAAGCCAAAAAAATGCTCGTCCGGGGCCAGTTGTTTGGTTACGGCAACAGCCTCGCCGCTTTTGGCTAAACCTTCTCCGCCTGTGGCATCGGCTGTCAGCAGCTTGCCGTCTTTTGTATAAACTGCTATGCCAAAGGGAGCTTTGTTTACTTTAATATCGAGCTTCTCCGTTTGCAGCAGGAAATGCTCTGCCTGTTCCGAAGTCTTTACCGCTACCGAAGGCCAATCGTACTTCACAACCATGTAGGGCTCATTCGGCTGAAACTGCCTGCTCCAGCTTGCCCTAACCCTAAACATATCAGGTGTGTTGAACTCCAGCTTTACGTCAGCGTTGGCATTCCTGAAGAATATTTCGTTCCCCTGCTGCCGGAAACCAGACTGGTAGTTGCCTACAGAAGTTTGGCCCAGCACAGGCAAGCAGAATGCCTGAAGAAGAATAAGGAAAGCAACTACCTGCTTTAAGCGATGTATCATGCTGTTTTATAATTTTGATTTTAAACCCGGATTGCCGTTTTGCATCTATCAACCTGTTTATATAAAGGAGCAACAGTAGCACATAGCCTCTGTTATTAGCCAGGTACAGGCTCTGAATAAAAATAGGCATTTATGCTGATGCAGGCATCCTGCACTGTCCGGTTTAAAGGTAGAGGCAACTATTTTTAGCTACAAAGCAAAAGGAGCGGCACCATTCGTGCCGCTCCTTTCATAGGTACTACGTCAGTTGCAGATACCTGCTTAATAGCCGGTGTTCTGCTGATATAAACCTTCTTTAACGATTAGCTGTGTAAACGGAATCGGATAGACGACATTATAAGGTTCTATTGAATCCGGCATTCTGTTCAGTTCATCTTCCTGTGGCAGCCAGTCATTCATCTTATCTATCACTTTGCCAAACCGTACCAGTTCATGCCAGCGTAGCCCTTCGCCCGCAAACTCCAGTCTTCTTTCTTCCAGCAGCATGTCCAGCGTTACACCAGAAACAGGCTCTAGTCCGGCTCTTGCTCTCACCATGTTCACGATGTCATCCACCTCCTGCTGGCTTCCTCCTGCTCCACCACGCAGTATGGCTTCTGCTTTCATCATCAGCACATCAGTGTACCTGATAAGCGGGAAGTTGATAGGCCAGTCAAAGCGGTCCACACCAGGATCCGCCTCGTTCAGGAACTTCCTGTAAAAAGCCCTGGTCTCAACGTTTCCAAAGTCATCTGTAAACCCTTGCTGAATAGTCACCGCTTTACGTACATCCTCCTCCTCGTAGGCATTCAGCAGGTCATCTGAAATTTCTCTGAATTCGACACTAGACTGAGGTGACGGTATGTTTGGCACCGTATTGAAATAGGAAGAAACTCCCATATAACCAGGCAGGGTACTACCCAGCCCTAAGCCACCACTCTGAAACTGAACATCGAAAATGATATCCGGATTGTTCTCATTGTCATAAGCAAATATTCTGGCATAGTCGCTCACCCAGGCGTGGGGGCTGTTATTGATGATATCATTTAATAAGGTAAGTGCCTGAGAAAACTCATTCACACCTAAGGTAGGCCCCTCTACGCCATACTCTGGTCCTGAGCGGGTTAGATGCACACGCGCCAATAACGCTTTGGCAGCCCACGATGTAGCTCTACCTACATTTGTACCTGTCCAGTTTTGTGGCAGAAGTTCTATAGCACTGTTCAGATCAGACACGATGAATTCGTATACTTCCGGCACAGGACTTCTTGGTATCTCCAGCGCGGCGGCAGGAGATACAACAGAACTATAGATAGGAACCTTTCCGTACCACCTCACCAAGTCGAAGTAGTAAAGTGCCCGCAGGAACTTTGCTTGCCCCTCTAATCTGTTTCTCTGGGTTTCATCTGTAACAACACTTGGATCTAATCTGTCCAACACTGTATTGGCACGCATGATGCCATTGTAGTTCTGGTTCCAGGCTGCCGCAACCAAATCGTTATTTGCTATGGTGTTGGCAAAGTCATTTATTGGATCCCAGGGCCTTACACCAGTAGAGGAGGAGCCGTATATATTGTCTGATCTTGTTTCAGAAAGATCGTAGTAACGATCCGGGAAAGGACGCAGCTGTGCATACGCACCGTTTATTGCCTGCTCAAATTCGGCAGGAGTCCGGTAAAAGTTTGCCGTACTGGCTTCGGATAATGGCGCCTGTTCCAGTTCATCTTCACAGGACACCAGACCTACCAACAGCAGCGAACATATATATAAAGGTATCTTTTTCATCATGATAAATTTTAGCTTGCAATTAGAATGAAAGGTTCAGGCCGACAGTCATGGTCTTGGACAACGGGAAAGCACCATAGTCGTCCCCTACCAGCGCACCGCCATCTGCATTGTTCACTGCCTCCGGGTTGAATCCACCTACATACTCATCACCACCAAACCAGTTTTCAGCACTTACATAAATACGCGCCCCCTGCACGAACCTCGTATTATTCATCAATTTACCAAGGTCATACCCTAAGGTGATGTTCCGCACTCTCCAATAGTCGGATGAGTAGAGCCAGGCTGTACTCTTTAAGAATCCGAAACTGGAATTTGCTTTTCCTCTTTCTCCGGCGCCCGGATCCTCAGCAGATCTCCAGCGGTCACGGTGAAACCCCAACGTGTTCTCCACCAAACCCTGCCCTGGCCTGTCCAACGCGCGGCCAAACATTGAATAAAGTTCACCGCCCTGCTGGCCCTGTACCAGCACTCTCAGATCAAAACCTTTAAAGGTGAAGGTGTTTGTAAGCCCCCACACGTAATCCGGATTTGGCTTGCCGACAATTACCCTGTCATTTTCATTGATCACACCGTCGTTGTTGGCATCGATGTATCTTGGATCGCCCACCGTCTGGTTTCCATACAATGCTACATCGCTGTCGATGTCTTGCTGCGTCAGAATTCCATCCTGCTCCACTACATAGATACTCCACAGTGGCTGCCCCACTTGCAGAAGTCTGTGGCCAACTCCGTAAGAACCAGTCTCAACGGGTGTATTATTTGGTCCTAGTTGCCTTACCTCGTTTCTGTTGAAGCTAAGGTTTGCATTCGTTGTCCAACCAAAGGCACCTGTTAGGTTGTGTGTGGTTAACTCAAGTTCCCAACCTGTGTTATATACCTCCCCGATGTTTGTAAGCGCCGTAGAAAATCCTGTGGCAGTAGGCACCGGTATATTAAGCAGCAGGTTCGAATTCGTTTTTGTGTAATAATCAAAAGACGTAAACACACGGTTTTCAAACAGTCCCATATCCAGACCAATATTCAGTGTTTTGGATTCCTCCCAACCCAGATTGGGATTCGGGGCATTTGATGGTACTTGTCCGGTTACCACCGTTGGGCTTATGCCGCCAAACGAATAATTGGCAAATCCGAGTAAAGGAATGTGGGCGTAGTTGGGGATCGCATTGTTACCAGAAACACCATAACTGGCTCTTAATTTCAAATCATTCACCAGGGCTACGTCTGCCATGAAACTTTCTTCGGAAACCCTCCACCCTACAGAGACAGAAGGGAAAGTGCCCCATTTAGTGTCTTCCCCAAACCTGGAAGAACCATCGCGGCGGACTGTGGCACTAAAGAGGTAACGATCTGAGAAGTTATATTGTACCCGGCCAAAGTAGGAAAGCAGTGTATGCCTGGTCTCAGTGGTAAAAGTATTGTTTGCGTTGATGTTAAGCGCAGCATTCAATGTAGAAATGTCGTCCGTTCCAAACCCGCCAGCACTCCGAATCTGGAAATAATTCGTGTTGCCCAGGTTATAGGAAGCACCTACCAAAGCAGACACGTTGTGATTGCCTGCTATTACTCTGTCATAAGAAAGCGTGTTTTCGTTTACAAAAGTAAGCCTGCGATAGCCGTCGAAGCCACCTGCGGCCTGTCTGTTTCCACGGTTACCGCTTACAAAGGAAGGTCTGAAAGACTTAGAACTTGCGTCAGAATGGTCCAAATTCAGGGTGCTTCTGAATCGCATATTATCCATCAGGCTGTACTCCCCGAACAAGGTAGCCAGCGTTCTGAAGATCCTGGTTTCTCCTATAGAGTTCTCTATCACCCGTACAGGGCTGTTTCTGGAAACGCCCCACTGGTAAGGCAACTCATCTCTTGTATTTACATCTAATCCAACAGTATCTTCCACAACAGGATTAAAACCTACCGCTATATGCATCTGCTGGTCTTTTCCTTCTACACCCGGATCATTTGTAATGGAGTAAGACGGGCTGAGGTTAATTCCGAATTTCAGTTTTTCGTTAGCTTTAACTTCTACGTTTGCTCTGGCAGAGTAACGCTCATACCCCAAGCCTAATGCAATCCCCTCCTGGTTTAGGTAATCACCTGAAACGTAGTAATTCACAGCATCAGTACCTCCTGAAGCAGCCACCTGATAGTTCTGCATAAGCCCCTTCCTGAAAACCTCATCCTGCCAGTCTACTATCCTTAGCCCGGGATAGCCTGGCTGCAGCCAGCGCTCATCAAGCACCAGAGTGGGGCTAAAGCGGCCAAGTATAGCCACTCTTTCAGCAGAAGACTGGTTAGCAGTTCTACCTTCACCTGAATTCACCCAGTTGTAGTTGATCATCTCCACTGCCCTGTCTATCCACTCCTCTCCGCTCAGTACGTCCAGCTTTTTGGCTGTTTCGCTCCAACCGGCATAGGTGTTGAAAGTAATTCTGGGCTTGCCTGACTTGCCTGACTTTGTTGTAATGATCACAACACCATTCGCACCGCGGGAACCATAAATAGCAGCGGCAGAAGCATCTTTCAGCACTTGGATAGACTCAATGTCGTTCGGGTTTATATTATCAAGCGGGTTACCCTGCCCAAAGCCTCCTGCTGAGCCCTGTGAAACCACATCCAGCGGGAAACCATCCACTACGTAAAGCGGCTCAGTACCTGCTGTAATTGAACCAGACCCTCTTACCTGTATACTGAATCCCCTGCCGGGCACACCGCTCGTCTGCTGCACCCGTACACCAGCCATCTGCCCTACCAGCGCCTGGTCAACCCGCGCAATAGGCCTTTCCTCAATTGCTTTAGCATCAAGTGTGGCAATAGCATTCGTCACATCAGCACGCTTCTGAGTACCATACCCCACTACAACAACCTCCTGCAGCGCTTCAGTGTCTTCAGATAACGTGACGTTGAGGTTTTCAGGCCCTGAGAAAGATCTTTCTACCGGACTGAAGCCAACAAAAGAGAAAATCAAGGTTCCGGGTGACTCCGGCACAGATAAGGCGAAAGAACCATCCGCGCTTGTAGCGGCACCAGTAGTAGTACCTTTCAGCAGTACTGTTACACCAGGCAGCGGATCACCCGCCGCAGAAGTTACTCTACCTGTTATAGTCCATTGAAAAACATTGGCTGATACAGCAGAAGGATTGGCTAAAGCCTCCTGGGGAAGAGCAGCGCCAGCAAGAGCTAAGGGTATAAATGCCATACAGCTTTTTAGCTGCCATAGCTGTTTTTTACTTCTCATAGGTAAGCGTTTTAGTTATCATATATTTATTTAGTATCAGATTCCTATAGCCTGGCTGTTCTTCTAAAAGAGTTTTTCAACAGCAATGCACTATATCCTAATGCTTAGCAGGGCTGAAACAGTGTGCAGCAGAAGGTGGTGCCACTTTACCATAAAGGCTTTTCTATCGATGCCTTCTTTTTATAACCAGTTGCATTAGCCGGCTAACCATGTGTGTCAGCAGGATTAAAGCCCCCTCCAACTGCTTTGTGGTGGAGGAAAAACTTGTAACTTATTCTAAATTTATAGCAACCAAAGGAGCTTCCTATCCTGCTCTATCCTGTAGCAGTTTGAAAAGAGTACAGCAATGAATGCTTCATGTGCTTCTGAAGGGCTTTGAAGCCACGAATAGAGTTGACTTGGTGCAACCTAAATTGTGAGGTTTTAGGCGAGAATTTCGACCAGTATGTAGCAAGTCTTCTTATCGGGGAGATGTTTTTCTAAGGTTCAGCATCATCTTGTCTAATGCTGAGGCCTGGTGACTCTAATTAAAAGACGACTTATGACGAAAGAAAAAACTGCTACCTGTTTCGTGCATTTGTTACAGGCAATAAGTTGCGAAGAGCTGATATCGACTTTTCCCTGGTCCAACAATGTGAAGCAGTACTCCTGGTCCTGAACGGCATACATATGTAGTATACAGGACACTACCGGATAGTTATTTAATCACTTATTCTTATTTTTCACATCTAACACTTATTAATTCAAAAGCTTTCTTAAGAATTAGTACAGTGACAGCAATAGTTCAGGAATATTTTTATATTACTGAACTAACATCTTTTTAAACCCTTGCCACACCCTGATGCGGCAGAAGCTTAGGCCTAATCTATTATTAAAAAGAAGAAGAAATGAAGAAGACCCTTGCCAGTCAGTTAGACTCTATTAATGAGTATGAGAGAGAACCTGTTCCAGAGCATCAGTTGAAGGGCTTGAAGAGCTTTATTGGCATGTATGCCGGTGAACACACCGCCGGAACAGAGTTTGTGATTGGGCCTTTGTTTGTTGTGCATGGTGTTAGTGCATCTGATCTTTTCTTAGGCTTGCTGGTAGGTAACCTGCTAGCCGTTTTAAGCTGGGCGTTTTTATGTGCTCCGATAGCAGTTAAAGTCAGGCTCACACTCTATTATCAGTTAGAGAAAATCTGCGGCAGATATCTGGTATCCGGTTATAATATAGTGAATGCCCTTATGTTCTGCTTCCTGGCAGGCTCCATGATAGCTGTGGCAGCAACCGCAGTGGGTATTCCCTTTAATATAGCGATGCCCGGCTTAAAAGACTTATACCCCACCAGCATCGGTTGGATGGTAACGGTGTTTTTTGTGGGATCCGTTATTACACTGGTTGCTATTCTGGGGTATGAGCAGATATCTAAATTTGCAAATATCTGCGCGCCCTGGATGATCTTGGTCTTTATTGCGGCCGCCTTTGCCGTCATGCCTCAGTTGGGCATCACCTCGGTTGACAGCTTCTGGGAAGTAGCCCAAACCAGGATATGGAATGGTGTACCGGTAGCAGGTTTCAGCAAGTTCACCTTCTGGCACGTCACCTTCTTTGCCTGGTTTGCCAACATGGCGATGCACATCGGCATGGGCGATCTTTCTATTCTTCGGTACGCCAGAAAATGGCAGTATGGTTTTGCTTCCACTACCGGTATGTTTATCGGCCATGTGATGGCCTGGATTGCATCCGGCATCTTGGTGGCAGCAGCCAGTGGCGAAGTAACCCCGGGGCCTATTGCTTATAACAGCGCAGGCATAGCAGGTGCCATTTGTGTGATGATTGCCGGCTGGACCACTGCTAACCCTACTATCTACAGGGCTGGCCTAGCCATACAGTCTATTGTGCCTATGGTAAAAAGATGGAAAGTAACCATGGTGGTGGGCCTGGTTACCACTATTGCAGCCCTGTTTCCTGCCCTTGTGATGAGGCTGCTTGATTTTGTTGCGCTCTACGGCTTGGTGCTCATGCCTATGGGAGCCATCATCTTCATAGATTACTATATCATCCCTAAAATAGGCCTGAGAAGCAATTATGCAGAAGTTGCAAAAACGCCCTTTAACGTGGCGGCAGGCCTGACCTGGCTGGTGACCTTGCTGCTTTGCCTGTCTCTTAACTTTTACCAGGGAGTAGAAATCTTCTTCCTGGGGCTGCCGGGATGGTTTATTGCTGCTACACTCTATATTATCATCAGCAAACTGTATCAGCAGAAAGCAATCCAGCAACAGGAAGTAAAAGTTTCCGCAAAATCATTGTAATCCTATTCCGCAAAGTTCTAACGCTATTCCTATCATGCAAGCCATATTAAAAATTATCTCCTACATTGGGCTTCTTCTTACAGTAGTACCTTCGTTTCTGGTGTTCTCGGGAGCTATGGAGTTGAGTTTTCATAAAACATTGATGCTTATAGGCACACTGCTGTGGTTTTTTACGGCGCCGTTCTGGATGAACAAGCAAAAGCCTTCTGAATCAAAAGTTTAGCAACTGCTTTATAAATAGCTGGCAAAGGCCCATTTGCTGTGCCTTTCATTTATTTTAGAATCTTCAATTTTTATCTTCTTTTATGATTCCTTGTATTGCAATCTTTGATATCGGTAAAACCAATAAGAAATTCCTGCTTTTTGATCAAAACTATAAAATCATAAAAGAGGAAGAAGTTAGCTTTCATGAGATTGTAGATGATGATGGTGACAAGGGAGAAGACCTCGTGGCACTGACAAACTGGCTTCGCACCACCTGGAAAACTTTGGAGACGGAGCAGAAGTATGATGTGCTGGCAGTAAACTTTACTGCATACGGTGCCAGCCTCGTGCACCTGAACGAAGCTGGAGAACCAGTAACGCCGCTCTACAATTACTTAAAGCCTTACCCGGAAGACCTGGAAAAGCAATTCTACAGTACCTATGGAGATAAAGCCACTATATCAGTACAGACAGCATCGCCACCCCTGGGCATGCTAAACTCTGGCCTGCAGCTTTACTGGCTAAAGTACCGGAAACCGGAAGTATTTAAACAGATAAAGCACACCCTACACCTGCCGCAGTATGTGTCGTATATCTTTACTGGGCAGTTAATAACAGAACATACCAGTATTGGCTCCCACACGGCCCTCTGGGATTTTCAAAAGCAGGATTACCATGACTGGGTGTATGCAGAGGGCTTCGATAAACTGTTCCCTCCTTTGCGGCCTCACTACAGACCTTTAGAAACATCCTTCAGAAATACAGTGATTCCGGCTGGTTTAGGGTTGCACGATAGTTCATCCGCAATTTTACCATACCTAAAGCAGTACCGTAAGCAGTTTCTTTTGCTTTCTTCCGGAACATGGGGTATTACCCTTAACCCTTTTGCAAATTCCCCGCTCACCATATCAGACTTAGAAGAAGACTGCCTGCAGTACCTGACTATTTATGGCAGGATTGTAAAGGCATCGCGTAAGTTTATCGGCAATGCGCATGAGGAACAGATAAAGCGCTTAGCTGAATTTTATGACAAGCCACTGGACTATTACAAGACAGTTCAGTTTGATGAGAGCCTCACAACAGGTATTACGCAGCTTGGCTTCGGCCATGCTCCAAAACAGGAGCAGTCGGCCGAAGTAAGAGAAAAAGTAGCTTCTGCTGTAAACATAGCGTTAGACCTGGAGTTGTACGACTCCTATGAGGCTGCATACCATCCGCTAATGGAGCAAATTATACAGCAACAGTTAGACTCTCTACTTTTGGCTGCGGAGGGAAACATGAATAATTTTAAGATTCTGCTCGTAGACGGCGGCTTTAGCAGAAACCAGGTTTTCATGTCATTGCTGCGGCGCATATTCCCTTATTTAAGAATAAAAGCCGGAAAGGCAGCCCAGGGTACTGCACTTGGTTCGGCACTGGCGCTGAACATCTGGCCTTATTAAACTTTGCAAAGGCTGACTTAAGTTTGCCTGCCTTTAACAAAACATTCCTTCTGCCTGCCATATTTCGAGCAAGCCAGAAGGGATGTTTTTGTTTGAAGGGCGAAATAATTAAAGTGTAATAGTCACGCCACCTTCAGCAGCAGGGCTTACTACAAAGAGTGTCTGCGGATAAGCGTGAAAGGGTTATGTACTTTTTCTGTTAGTTTATGCTTCATCAGGTAAGCAGCTGTTTCGCCCATGCCTTCATGGTCTGTCGAAATTACAGTGATTCCATTATCCAGAATGTTTTTTAGAGGTGTGTCGTTATAAGAGATAAGACCAATGTCTTTGCCCAGCGTCAATCCTTTTGCCCGGCTCTCCTTTATAAGCTCAGCCAAATCCGATTCTTCCAGAACAATATAAGCAGTTCCCGGAGAAATGGGTTCCTGATGGATACTGTTTACAACTGTATGCTCTATAGAAGTTTCTCTGCAGAAATGGCGAAAACCTTTCACAATCTCAACAGGGTATGCAACCTCTTTTGGGTAAACCAGCACAAACTTATTGTACTTGCGTAACAAGTCCTTTCCTGAGTGCAGGGCGTTTCTTATGTCGCGCTCAAAATCCTGGTAAACTGCGGCGCAATTGCCGGTATAGTTCTCAATGTTTTTGTCGAGCAGCACAAGCTTATCCTGCGGTAGCTTTTTAATAACTTGTGTTGCGGCCTCCACATGCGTGGTGAAATGAGGCATTATCACATAGTATTGATACTTCCCCATGTTTTCCTGAAGCAGGCTTTCGCATATTTTGCCATCAAAGTGGTGGATATGCAGGTCTACCACAGCATCTTCACCCAGCGTTTTAAGTATGGCATAATAAACGGATTTTTTGTACGCACTCAGCTTATTAAAAAGCAACAGTACGCGCATTTTGTCTCCACTAAATGTTTCGCTGATATAGCAGCCTTTTCCCTTAACTGAGCTAATCACCCCTTTTTTGCGCAAAACTCGATAAGCTTTCTCTATCGTGTCGCGCGATAAATAATACATTTCGCTGGTCTCGTTGATAGACGGAACACGTTCGCCACGCTTTAATACTCCTGCCTCAATATCTGAAATAACGGCGTTGACTACCTGTAAATATTTCGGTGTGGCTGAAGTAGCATCAATTCTGTCTAGAAGTTCCATAAGCTAATATAAAATATAAGGATGAACTGGTTTGATTTCAGGACTTTTAAGCGTTTTTACAGCTGTTACACATCACTATAATCTTTGCTGATTCAGCTATATTGCGCAATCGATTGCATTACATGCTACTATTTTACAATTAAATGCTTTAACAAGTTCATAAACTCCCAGTGATTAATCAATCATTTGTTTCAATCTTGGAATATAGCCAATTATTCCATGCCTTCAAAAGATTTTTGACTGTTAGCCTTGCCCCAGTATTTAAAATGACAGTAGTAGCTAAAGACGAGCACTGGAACCAGCGTGTCTTCTGCCTCATTTACCACAAAATAGATGAGGAGAGACAGGTTAGTGCTAGCTAAATGGCAGACGCTCTTGGAGAGGCGTCGTGCTTACATGCCAGGGGTCTTACCCTGGACCTAAACAAATTCCTGCTCTGTTACCCGCAGAACAAGGCCTCTCTAATCAAGTTTCTTTATTCTAATATCCCGAAATTCGATTCCCTGTCCTTCACTCTGAAGGGCTATGTACCCTTCCTTCAAAAGCTTCCCATCCTGCTTTATTGCTGGATCGAAATCATTGGCTACATCTCCGCCAATTTGTGGGCGGGTATACTGCAAGACTGTGTCTCCATTGATAAGGTGGGTTACGAGTGAATCTTTCAGTACAATCATGTCTGCTCTTACCCATTGATCCCACTCATAGGTATCAGAAGAAGAATTGATGCAGTGCCTGGGATCCATTTCCCCTTTGTAGAACACTTCTGTTCCCGGAGAACACATGTTTCCTGTTGGGCGGGGATTACCGTCTTCGGCTCCTGCCAATAACTGAAATTCAACTGAAATAGGCCAGTCCTGCTCTTTCAGAATGGTATTGGGCGCCTGGGAGTGAAACATAATTCCGCTGTTTCTATAGGTATAGTCAGGCGCATCTTCTAACCACTGGTCTGTAAAGCGGTACTCCCAGGTCAGGTGGTAGGAGGAAAAGGGCTCTTTGTAAAACAAATGGCCATACCGGTTATCGAACGTTTCGTAATCATCATAATTCACTTGCAGCACACCACCGTCTTTTACCCGGAAGGTTTGGGCGTAGTTGTCACCCACTTCGTGATGGTGAATTTTAACGATCCAGTCGTCAATATCTTTGCCATTGAAAAGAGTCTGCCATTCATCACCCTGCTCCTCTGTATTCCCGCTTATACCTGAAGAACAGGAGATGGCTCCCAGCAACACAACAAATAACAAAACAAATTTTAGCCGTAGTATGAATCTGGTTCTGGGTGCTGGGATCATTAGGTTTTTAGATTTGACGGATGACACAAATAAATAATTGCTGTAAAATAGTGATGGCTAACTCATCGGACTATTTCATCATGAAGCTAATAAAAATAATTGAAGATAATGCTCATTATAGAATAAGAGTGCTTTAAACCTATTCTGTTCCTAGACTTTATTCCGGCATCAGTTTGCTTTACTCTTTCTGATAAACCCTTACATAATCCACCTCATATACTCCAGGGAAATCAGTGCCTGATGGATCTCCCCCATTAGAGCCAATGGCGAGGTTCAGCAGAATATAATGCGGCTGGTGAAAAGGGTTAAAACCATCCGGGTTCAGTGTCTGGCTTAGATCTACCTCGTTCAATAACTCATCGTCCAGGTAAAGCCTGATGTAGTTTTCTGTCCAGTCCATTTTCCAGATATGAAACTTCTCCGGCCAACTGGGATCTTTCTCAAGGAAGTGAGAAAAAGGCACTTTACCCTCATCCCAAGCCGCTCTCTTGCTTTCATGCGCCCAGGCGGCATTCGCTAAAATGGTGGGCTGCCCTTGTACGCGGTAGTATTCCATAATGTCCACCTCCCCGTTGGCTGGCCAGCCTTTAGATGTACCCAGCGTCCAGATGGCAGGCCACAGACCCATGGCTGTGTCTATCCTGGCCCTGACTTCTATGATACCGTATTGGAAAGCCTTTTTCCCATTTGTATTGATGCTGGCAGAGGTATAGTCAGCATATGCTGTATTTTTCCTCCAATCCTTACTCGAAGGATCAAAAAACTCGTTTTTTACCTTTTCCCGCTTCCCTTCGATTACCAGAACTCCCTCCCGTACATTGGCATTCTCCGGCTGGTACCACTGCAGTTCGTTGTTCCGCTTAAGTCCATACTCATAAGACCAGTTCGTGCTATCCGGCTTGCCGTCTTTAATGAACTCATCCTGCCACACTAGCTTATACCCATCCGGTGCTGAAGCGGCGGCACTTTCTGATTGCGCAGGCATTTGACCTCTGCTGCACGCCAGCAAACTAGCCGACAGCAACAGTATCCATATGTTTTTCATTTGTTAAGATATCTGGTTATACCAGGAATGTTATGCGAAACCATGTTTAATTATTTAGTCCCAGCGGGACGACCTGTCGACAGAAACTAAGATGTATTCTTATTTGAGCTCCAGCGGAGCGACCCGTAGAATTTACTTGAACAGGTCGCTCCGTTGGAGTTCAAGGCGCTCTCGTACCATCAGGATAACGACAGTTTGTCCCGCTGGGACTTTTTGCACATCAGCACTGCCTAAGTTTATACCTCTTCCTGTTTGAATAAAAATAATATACAAGAAATTTCATCAATACACTATGGCCTGCGCTGAAACAAGAACGGGAAAGCCAAAAGCTTTCCCGTTCTTGTTGTTTTTAAATCTTTTTAAACATAATCGCCGACTTATTTCAGCATCAGGTTAAGAACCCAAAACTGAACAGGATGCAACTAAATACGCTGTCAAAATTCATTCATAGCGACAGCGGCCTGCACATGATACAATTCATCCACTGACTTTGTACTTTCTGATTTCGTGCTTCCTTTCTGTTCTTCCATCTCCAGTAATAAATTCGCTACTAAAGCCGTCCAACCGGTTTGATGGGAGGCTCCCAGGCCTTGTCCGGTATCACCGTGGAAAAACTCATAGAAGAGGTGATGGTTTCTGAAATGCTCGTCTTCCGCGAACTGAGCATGGTCCGCGTGATACTGAAATTTACCGTCTTCGTTTCTTTCAAATATTTTCAGCAGCCTTTTCGTTAGCTCATTCGCAATTTGGTTTAGGTTTAATCTATTGCCTGAGTTGGTCGGGAACTCGAACGTATAGGCATCCCCAAAATACTTATGGTATTTGCGGAGCGCCTGAATGATCAGGTAATTCAAAGGGAGCCAGATAGGACCGCGCCAGTTGGAATTACCGCCAAACATAGGGCTGGAGCTTTCGCCGGGTTCGTATTGAATGGTATGGTGGCTGCCGTTGTGGCCAAACTCAAACGGGTGCTCCTGGTGATATTTGGATAACGAGCGAAGTCCGTAGTCTGATAAAAACTCGTCTTCATCCAGCAGTCTTTTCAGAAGAGGCTCCAACCTGTTCCCGCGCATTACAGAGAACAAGTAATCTCCGTCTTTACCCTTCTCCTCAATATCGGAAATGAGCTGCCCCAGGTCAGGCCGCGTGCGGGTAATGCTCACCGCGCGAATCTTAAACTCAAGCATCCGGTCAAAGAAGCTGCTGTCGATAACCTCCACTGCCAGCAGCGGAATAATGCCCACCAGTGAACGGACTTTCAGCAACTCACTGGTGCCGTTTTCATACTGCACGGCATCATAATAGAACTTATCCTTGTTATCCCATAAGGAGATATCATTTTTCCCGATATGATGCATGGCCTTGCCTATGTTCAGGAAGTGGCGGAAAAACTTGGCTGCAGATTCTTCATAGGAACGGTTTTGCTGCGCCAACTCCAGGGACATACGCAGCATGTTCAGAGAATACATCGCCATCCAGCTGGTGGCATCTGCCTGCTGCAGCTTCTTAACGCCGTGCGGCAAATGGCTACGGTCAAACACACCTATATTATCCAGCCCCAGGAAACCGCCTTCAAACAAATCGGTGCCATTGGAGTCTTTCTGGTTTACCCACCAAGTAAAGTTCATCAACAGCTTCTGGAAAGCCCGCTCCAGGAAATCCCAGTCCGGTTTGCCCGTTTTCTTCTTGTCTATCTCATACACCTGCCAAACACCCCAAGCATGCACCGGAGGGTTAACATCACTGAAATTCCATTCGTAGGCTGGTATCTGCCCATTCGGGTGCATGTAGTATTCCCGAAGCATCAGTTGCATCTGGTGCTTAGCGAAGTCTGGATCAACATGCACCAGCGTAGTCGCATGAAAAGCAAGGTCCCAGGCGGCAAACCAAGGATACTCCCATTTGTCAGGCATCGAGATAATATGTCGGCAGGTCAGGTGCTGCCAGTCTGAGTTGCGCTTCAGGTTGCGGTGTGGCGGGTGCTCATGCGTTTCCCCATAATGCCATTTATACATGTCCAGGTAATAGAACTGCTTTGTCCAAAGCATACCAGCAAAGGCCTTGCGCGCCAAGGTTCTATGCTCCTTTGGCAACGTCTCCGGAACAAGCTGTTCGTAATACTCATCTGTTTCTGCCTTGCGGATAGCGAATACATGGTCAAAGTTTATCCATGGGTCTTCCATGCTTTTTTTGCTCAGGCGTACCTTAAATGTAGCAGATCCGCCTCCAGCTACATCCTCCTTTAGCCAAATTGCCACTTTCGTACCTTGCTTCTCCGGGTTAATTGTAGCTGCCTGGTGAAGAACATGGTTGTTGATGCCGTCTTTTACAAAAAGAAAATCATTTGCTGTGTGGTGCACGCGCTGGTTGTTCGTTTCATTCTCGCAGA
This sequence comes from Pontibacter pamirensis, assembly GCF_010015475.1. Classification (GTDB taxonomy): domain Bacteria; phylum Bacteroidota; class Bacteroidia; order Cytophagales; family Hymenobacteraceae; genus Pontibacter; species Pontibacter pamirensis. The sequence goes on along the minus strand of NZ_SSNI01000033.1, from coordinate 47,653 downwards.
ACAACTGCTCCCCCTGCTGGTGGTAAAAGTGCCACTTGCCGTTCCGGTCAGAGTTTGTCTGCACACAATGAGCAGTCGGGGCTGTGATGTTCGGTTTGCTATATCTGGAGTTGTGCTTCCAGTAGTTCCGGAACCACAGGTGCGGTAGCACATGTATGGTCGCTGCCTCCGGTCCGCGGTTATGCACCGTCACCTTCATTAGTATGTCGTTCGGGTCAGATTTAGCATATTCGATGAAAATATCGAAGTAGCGGTTTTCCCGAAACGCCGCTGTGTCCAGCAGTTCGTACTCCGGCTGCTCGCGCCCCCTTCTGTTTTGCTCGAGCAGTTCCTGGTAAGGGAAAGCAATTTGCGGATATTTGTAAAGAAATTTGGTATAGGAATGGGTAGGAGATGATTCCAAGTGAAAGTAAAGTTCTTTAACGTCTTCGCCGTGGTTCCCCTGCCCGTTGGTCAGGCCAAAAAGCCTTTCTTTTAATATCGGGTCCTGCCCATTCCAGAAAGCCGGAGCCAGGCACAGAATCTGCTGGTAATCGCAGAAACCGGCAATGCCCTCATCACCCCAACGGTAGGCATTGCTTTGCGCCATGTCATGAGAAATAAAATTCCAGGCAGTACCATCCGGGCTATAATCTTCGCGCACAGTACCCCACTGTCGATCAGAAAGGTAAGTACCCCATTTTTTCCAGGTTCTGTTGTTTGTTGACTGAGCCAATCGCTCTTCTTCTTTACTACGCATGCTAATAGGTGCTATTAATGTTACGCCAAAACTAAACCGGCGCTGTTAAGTTTATTTTTATGTATTCTTCATCATTCTCGCATTTGCTACACATCAATGCAATGGGCGTAGGCAATCAATCAAATGAAGAAGCTTTGGTTATCTGAAACAGATATGGCTTTAATCCTGAGATATAAATTATAGGACCCTCTCCTATCTGTCTGCTAAATAGGTAGAGTAGTTAGCGAAGCTTAAGCAAGTCAAATTGAATTGGCTTTTCCTTTCCACAGATAAAGAAAGCACTTGTTAGCTCCCATAGCGTAAAGCACTTTTATCATTCCAACGCCAGTAAATATAGGTATCTCAATTGATTGCTTTCCTCTCCTGAATAAATACAAAAATTATCACTAAATAAATTTTATCAAACCTTTCATCAATTACACCTATAGTATATATCTTTTAATTTTGTTGTCATTTTATCAAAAAATAAAACATAAATTACATATTTATAAATATTTAAACATTAAGATTACAAAACAGCAACCTATAACATTTTTAAAATGATTGTAATATACTTAAAGTAGTGATATAGTGTTCAGTACTTTACTAAATTTATTGTGTCGGATAGACGCAGGAGGGTGAAGGCGCTTTCAGGGTGTGTTTACAGTATGACTGAAGGGAAAATCTTAGTTCATCCTGAAGTAAACATTTAGCTAAGGGTATTGAGAAGAAACAGGACAAAAGCAGCCAGAGAGGTACGCTGCTACAAAACATAGTTTATACTAATAAAAAGATGAAGGCACCCTCAGAGAGAGTGCCTTCATCTTTATTTAAATTTCCATTTTTTAGAAAATTATTAATGCGCCTGCCTATTCTGAAGATCATTTAAAACGCTCTTTAATTTTTGAGGATCATCCATATACTCCTCCAGGTTAAAAAGCTCTACTTTTCTAAACTCTACCGGGTGGCTTTCGCTTTGCAGGGAGATGTAGCCCTCCTTTAAAAGCTGCCCGTCCTTTTTCACAGCCGGGTCATGGTTGCTTACACTTCCACCGCCAATCTGTGGCTTTTGATACACCATCACGGTGTCTCCTTCTACAATATGTTTGATAAGAGAATCACCTAAAACCAGCGTTTCAACACGCACCCATTGGTCTCCGTGGTAGGTCTTAGAACTGGAATTAATGCAGTGGGGAGTGAAAAGGGTATCACCCATCACTACGTTGGTGCCAGGCGTACAAAGATTTGCAGTACTTCGCTCATCCTGGCCATTGCCTCCCAGTAACTGCGCCTCAAGTGAAATTGGGAAATCCTGATCCAGGCCCATGGTGTTGGCCGGCTGGGAATGGAGCATAGCACCGCTGTTCCTGAGAGCCCATCCTGGTCCATCTGTCGCCTGATCTCCTGTGAAGCGGTACTCCATCACCAGCAGGTAAGCAGAGTATGGCTCCTTATAGAAGATGTGTCCATACTGGTTATCGAAAGACTTATACTGATCATAGCGTACAACCAGGTTGCCGTCTTCCACCCTGAAGGTGTTTCCGTAGTTCTCGTTCAAGGCGTGGCCCCTGATTTTTATATCCCAGTCATCCAGATCTTTCCCGTTAAAAAGCTGCACCCACTCCTCCTGGGAAACGGTTTCATTCTGAGCAATGTTCTCATCCTGCGTCTGGTTATTCTGCGAGGTGCAGGACAACAGGCAGGCCCCTAGCAGGCCGGTACTGAGTAAAGCTTTGATTTTCATGTTTTTAATATGTTCTGTTTTTATATTTGTAAACTACATAAACAAAAGCTGATTAGCAGCGAGCATTTTAAGCTTATTCCTGCTAATCAGCCTGTATATCTGCTTTCTGCTGCTTATGCTCCCACAGCTGCCGACCTCCTCCTGAGGACCTTTACATTTTCCAGCTACTAACGGCTTGTACTGCCTGAACCCGAAGTGCAGCGAGGGTTCAGGCAGTAAAAGCTTATGCCACGTGTTTCTTCTCTTCAGGCATTTCTCTCAAAAAGTTCGGGCATATGTCATAACCATTATACCATTCAAGTCCGCCTCCTGATTCTATTGTTACATTGTTGAAGTTGTTATAATCAAGTAACTCTTTGGTAAACCCTTTTCCTATCAATGGTTTGATGTTTACAACCTTTTCATATCCATCCTGAAACTTTAACCAAATACGATAATTGCTTAAAGTCTCGAATTCAACTATTTCATTCATGGCTATTTCCTTATTTTAAAGGTTCAATTTTCTCTAAGCTTGCAGGTACTTGAGCTTTCTCCCAGTTTTTCATCAATTCATTCCTATGCAAAGATGCCCACTCAAGAACCAAAGCATGTGCTCTGTTTGGCAGAGTCCCTGCAATTCTGTCTAAGGTCTTAATATCATACTCCGCTTTATAATTTTCGTACTCTGCATGAAAATGGGGCGGATTATGGTCACTAAAATACATCTTTATGATTATTCCGTAGAATCTGCTTAATTCTGGCATTTTAAAAATACGATAAAGTTACTTTTCTATTTTCATAAACTGATAGGAGGCATAACTATAGCGTACCAGGAACTCTTTACTTCTTCTGTTGCGATAGGAAAGTGATAAGAGACGCGAATTCCTCATAGGACAAGGAGTTGGCAAGTCCTGCAGGCATCATAGATGTTTCCAGTTCTTTGCGGGACTTGATGTCAGCGGCTTTTATAGTGAAAACCTGGCCAGCGATGTTGCGCATAACAACCTTATCCGCTGATGCCTGCGAAATGAAGCCCATATAGTTCTTATCATCTTTGGTGACGATATGCACAGATGCAAAACCCTGGGAGATAGAAGCATTAGGCTTGAGGATTGACTCTGCTATCTGCTCCCGGTTCATAATAGAACCAATCTGCCCCATATAAGGACCTTTCATCGACTCGCCTTCATTTATACTGTGGCAGGCAATACACCCTTGTTGTGTAAAGAGACTTTTGCCTTTGATAGGATCACCCTCTATTTTGGCCATCGCCAGCATTACGTCCTCAATAGAGGATTTACCAATCTGGCCTTTTTGATTTCTGATCTTCTCCAGGTCAATATTCACTTCTTCTTTCGCCGCAACAATCTCTTCTTCTCCCCCTCCAAACTCGGCTATCTCCATACGGTGCCTGCCGTTCAAATCAGCGAAAAATTCCTTCCCGGCAGCGTCTGCTTTACTCCACTCTTCCTTTAGTAGCTTTTCAATAGCTGGCGAGGATTCCCACACAATTCCTTTGTAGTATGGTCCGTGTGTATCCGGGCGCGTACTCCACCACCAGGAAGCATCATAAGGAGCTTCTTTTTTATAGAGACGCGACAATGTCGTCAGGATTTCTTTTTTCAGTTCTTCTTCTTTTGTCTGCTGGTAGGCCGAAATCAAACCCTCTACTGCTTTCGGCTGGTGCATATAGCGCAAAGCCCATAGTGCCAGCGTGGAGTTCTCTGTTCCGATTGCGTTTACGGAGGCATCCACAGCGTTGAGGCCCACCAGTGCCTGTACTGCCAAATGAGCAGGAATGATGGCTGCGTTAGGAGTAGCATGAGGCCCCTCCGTGTCTTTTGCCGATGCAACAAAGGAAGCAGGAACATCTACTTCTAGCAGCGCTGGAATAGCTTCTGCATGGCCAAGACGGCCCAGGCCTATTATTGCTGCTGCCTGAACCCGTTCAGAGTCACTTTTAAGTCCCTTCAGGAAAGGTTCGAGCGGAACACTTCCGGGTCTCTTTCTATCACTGAGGGCACGTAAAGCAAACTCCCTCATCTCATTCTCCTGCGTTAGCTTAACTAAATTTTTTATACCATCTTCTCCAGCCGCCTGTGCATAGCCATACATGCCGGCAATCCGGGCATAGAGCGGCAGGCTTTTGTTTGTCGCCACTTTCCAAGCTGCTTTTGTGGCTTTTTTGGCAGGGCGGCTAATAAGTTCCTGCTGGGCATACAGACGCGCTACAGCGCTTTCTGATTTCAGTAAGTCCGCCAGCTCACTAATAGATGCTTCGTTAAGGTTCGGGAACGGTTTATACTCCCAATCTGCCGGGACAGCGCGCACCACAAAACCTTTACCCGGGTTACCGGAGTAGCCCGCACCATCCCAGGCCGACATATAAAGTCTGCCCGAAGCGTCTATATCCAGATCCGTAATTTGCGGCAGCTTAATAAACTCTTCTTCCTTCTGCTTAAAGCTTGCCCCGTCTTGTGTAACACGATGAATGTAAAGCTGGTTTCTGCCCCAGTCTGCCATCATGGGAACATTGTTGTACTTTTCAGGCCAGGTGGCATCATCCATGAACAAAGCGCCGGTACCCGATCCCCCTCCCAAGTCTACCAAGGCTGGAATGATCTCGTTTGTAAAGTGCTTGAACAGGACAGGGTAACCGTATTCACCGGACTGAATCTGATGGCTGAAGCGAATGTTCCAGCCGCCGCCGTCGTTGGTGTTTCCGCGCGTGAAAATATTCATATAAGGGTCGATGGCCACATCATAGATGTTGCGCATGCCGTGCGTGTAAACTTCCATCTCAGTGCCGTCAGGCCGAACGCGAACGATTCCTCCTCCGAGCATGGTCAGTTTTTTTCCTGTCCGATCAACCGCGTTATGGAAACCAAAGTCGCCTACGGCAATGTATATCCAGCCGTCGATACCCATCCGGATACCATTAGTGGCGTGGTCGGTACCACGGCTTTGCAGGAACTTGGGGGAGCTTATGTTTTGGATGAGTGGTCTGGAGGGGCCATCCGCGACACCATCTTGGTCCGCATCCTCGAAAACAACCAGGTCCATGCCTGATGCTATTCCGGTTTCTTTTGAGAAGGTTGTATGCAGGACAAAGAGCTGATCGCCGAGCGCTATTATGCCGCGTGGGTTATCAACCATGGCAAACAGTGTATGCTGGTCTGCTTCGCCGTCGTTATTGCTGTCAACCAGTTTAATGATGCTGCCTTTCTCCGGCTCTTTTCCCAGCGAGCCCATCATATCAACCCCCACATACACTTCCCCGTTTGGTGCTACGGCAAGGCAGGCGGGGCTTGGGGTAATGTCAGGCCCGGCAAAGGTGGTCACCTTCAGGTCGCTTGGCCAGTCCTGGGCAAGCGACCTGGTGCGCTTCAGGGCCTTCCTGTTATCCTGCGTTTCAGAACCAAATGGCATTTTAAATAAGCCACTCAACATTAGAAAAGCAAAAATCAGACTAAATTGAATTTTCAACATTTTCAATAATTTTTTAAAGGTATGCTGTTATTGCCCCGAATAACCTTAGAGGCCGTTTTTAAGTTGTTTATATATTTTTGACAAAGCTCAGAAAATCCTTCAGAGAAACTCTCTCCTAGAGTAAGTCAGGAGGTAGCAACTTTTCAATGAAGTTAGATATATCGCAACTCAGGCACTTAACTGATAGCTACTAATTCAGGCTATACACTAGTAGAGCATAAATTCCTTAGATTTGCCCACTTTGAAGAAATTATTTTATTACACCCTGTAATATAGTAACATTCAGGACAGCCAATTGTAGCACTAAGCTTTTCGCCAGGGGCCGGTTATCGCTACTGTTAAGCCTGCCCCTTGCAGATTAACAAAGTATGTTTCGCCTGTTGGTGAAAACACACCTCCAGCAAACTCACATTTATAGCCTATATTTTGTGCCAGCTTGTAAAACTCCCCCTTTGGTGTAATTCCCACCACATAGGGAGCAGGATTATCTTCGCATAACACTAAATCACCCCACTGCGAAACAGTCATGTTATCGCAGGCGTTGGCAATGGTAGAATCGTTTGGTTCTACAAAAAGCTCCAGTTTCCCAGGCCGGATCTTTTCTTCCGCCTTTCCCTCATAGATGCTTGGCACATATTTAAATACCTGGCCGTGCATGGATGCACCGCCGTTTGTACAGGCAAAAAACACTTCATTATTCCCAAACCACATTCCCTCGCCGCGCGCAAAACGGGCTGCCCCTTTCTCATAGCCCTGCAGCCTTAAATCGTTCTCTGGTGATTCTACATTTTCTATATCTATCCAATCCACATCAAAGGGGTGCCCAACCGGAAAAGCAGGCGTAGCAAGCTGTTCCCAGTTGCGGGTATCCTGGCTTTTCTGCTCTCTTATTACCAAAGCCTGCAGCTTGCCCCCTTTCAGCAATTTGCCGTTCTTTTTTGGTATAAACCGATAGATCAGGCTGTCTCCTGTGTCTTCTGTCATGTATACAATGCCCGTTCTCGGATCCACGGCAACAGCTTCATGGTTCATTCTCCCCATTGCTTTAATCGGCACTGCTTTGGTTAACTTTATTTTTGTGCTGGCTGGTACTTCAAAGTTATAGCCATGCTCCTGCTCACAAGAATTTTCTTCGTTTGGCTTCAAAACAGATTCCTCGCAGGTAATCCAGGTATTCCAGGGCGTAAGGCCTCCGGCACAATTCCTGGTAGTGCCGACCAAGCTCAAGAATTGCTTCTCTACTTCACCCGTTGCCGGATTATACACCAGCGTAGTAGTGCCGCCCAATTGAGGAGCAACGCCCTTGCCGTAATCATAGAATTTATCTTTATCTATTTCAGAAAGAAGTTCGTTCTGAGCTCCAAAAGCGCCACTATCCGGGTTAGAGATAAGCTCATGATTCCGCACCAGTATGATTCTTCCTTTTCGCCCTTTGAAGGCGGCCATACCATCAGGCGCGCCAGGCACTAACAGGCCGTCGCTCATCATGTCTCCCTTGCGGGAAATAATTTTGTAGGAGAAGCCTTTGGGGAGATTCAGAATGCCTTCCGGATCAGGAAGAAGCGGACCATACCCCACATTATAATCATTGAAGGAACGGGAGGATGCTAATAAGGGGGTATTCACAAAGTGCTGTAGACCTATAAATCCGAGGGAAGCCATCCCCGCTAATTTCAAAAATTCTCGTCTTGTGTTGCCTTGTTCCTTCCTCATGTTGTTATCCCGGTTGGTTATGAAGCTATTTGATTAAGTCTTAAGTTATTCTGTTCAACATATAAACGCTTATTCAAAACATTACTAAATATCAGTATTATACTTTATAAATGAAACAGGTAGTTGTCTAAAGCACAAAAGCCATTTCTCTTGTAGCGGAATTCATCTCGCCATCTCTTCAATATAGTGCTTAGTTATGATGGTTCTCTTTTAAAGGCTTCCCGCATCGCTTTAACCTGCGACACATCTGCCACCAGCTGCTCAAATTCCGACAGGTTCCTGTTGCTGGACATGGGTGGATAGGCTTTGCGGAAATTCATACTGCTTTCCACAAGCTTGCGCACGGAAGCATGCACTTCGCTCACCCCGGTTTCAGAGACTAATTTCCGCACGTTCGATGGGTTTACTCCACCTCCTGGCATCACAATCAGTTTACCTGCAGCCCTCTCGTTTAGCTCCCGGATCAGCCCGGAACCCTGCAGCGCCGTTTCCTGCTGGCCTGAGGTAAGCAAGTGGTGAACGTTTAGCTGCAGGAGTGCATCCAGCGCTTTTAGTGGGTCCGGGGTAAGATCAAAGGCTCTATGAAAGGTGATACTCAGCGGGCCTGCATGCGCTATTAGCTCCTGCGTCCTGGCGGTGTCTACACTGCCATCCTTGTTCAGGACACCAATCACAACGCCGTCTGCGCCAAGTTCCCGGCACACTTCTATGTCATTTTTCATTACTTCGAACTCAGCATCTGTATACAGGAAATCACCTCTGCGGGGGCGTATGAGCACGTGCAAACTTATACCGATGCTTTTCCGGACTACCTTGATTAAACCAGCGCTGGGCGTGGTGCCGCCTCCTGCCAAATAATCGCACAACTCTACACGCTGCGCGCCTCCCTGTTCAGCCGCCACGGCAGAGGCTACTGAGTCAATGCATACCTCCAGCGCCGGCTCCTGGTCAAAACTTGCTCTTTCCATCCAGCAGCTGTTTCCCTGTTGTGTCCTGCACGGCAAAGTTAAAGCCCCTGTGGATGCAGTAGCCACCATACTCGCCGTTCTTGTTTAGCGCGATAAAGCCAACCTGCAGGTCTTTTACATCTTTCTGCTTGGAGATAATCCGCTCGACTGCCAGACGACAGGCGTCCTCGGGCGAGTTGCCCTGGCGCATCAGTTCTACCACCAGATGGCTTCCAACCATCCGCATCACAGCTTCACCCAGGCCTGTGGCTGTAGCTGCCCCCACCTCGTTATCCACAAACAAGCCTGCGCCAATGATAGGAGAATCTCCGACACGGCCATGCATTTTATAGGAAGCGCCACTGGTGGTGCAGGCTCCTGCCAGGTCACCGTTCGCATCCAGTGCGAGCATACCGATGGTGTCGTGGTTTTCGATGTTGATAACAGGTTTATACTTTGACTCCTTTAGCCAGTTCTGCCAGTCTTTTTCAGATGCAGGCGTCAGCAGGTTCTCTTTCTTAAAGCCTTTAGACAAGGCAAAAGCCAGGGCGCCGTCTCCCACCAGCATCACGTGCGGCGTATCTTCCATTACCTTGCGGGCCACTGAAATCGGGTGCTTGATGTGCTGCAAAAAAGCCACCGCACCGCAGTTGCTGTCTTTGTCCATGATGCAGGCATCCAGTGTCACTTTCCCTTCTCTGTCAGGGTAGCCTGCATAGCCTACGGTTCTCACGTTTGGGTCCGCTTCCGGCACTCTCACACCCGCCTCTACTGCATCCAGCGCACTTCCTTTCTCAGACAGAACTTTCCATGCCGCTTCGTTGGCAGGTATGCCGTGGTCCCAGGTAGAAATAACGATAGGCTTGTTGCTTTTTGCCGAGCCCAGCGTGCCACCAAATGCTTTCGCAATATGGAAGCCTCCCCCCATAAGTGTCGCACCTAATGCGGATAGTTGTATGAATTTACGTCTGCTACTCATTGTCCTGTACTTGCTTTTTTTGATGTATGCCCGGATCATGCATGCGGAAAACCCGGCCTGACATGATCCTGAATAAGTTAAGAATTTAAAAGCAATATTCTACTCCATACATTTGAAGAGTTCATGCTTTCCGACTTCAACAGGCATGAACCGTTCTTTTAAGACATGGAATCTGGAGGAAAGCACGCGCATGCCTTCTCTTCTAACCAAGCAGCCAACCAATTGGCGCTTGTTGCCTCACGCACTTCCTTGCGCTGTCCTTAACCTTTCTGATACGGCGGGGTATAAATCTTTTATTATTATCCTGATAAAAGAGGAGCGGATGGCAAGGGGGCTGGAGAAGATACCCTCTCCTTTACCACCCGCCACACAGGGGCAATGGAGAAGTCAGGATCTTCAAGTAACAAAGAGATGTATGGATACAGAATTAACAGAAGAAGAACGAATCGGAAGTAAGCGTTACCACCTTTTTTACAAGCTAGAGGCGGCCCTGGAGGCGCCTATGTTCATTCTATCTGTGCTCTGGCTTGTCTTTCTGATTATGGAGCTAACAAAGGGGCTAACGGCTACACAGGAGCTCCTGGTGGTCATTATCTGGGGCCTGTTCATTTTGGAATTCCTGGTTAAGTTCATCATCGCTCCCCAGCGGTGGCAATACATCAAGTCAAACTGGCTGACCATAATAGCCCTGCTAATTCCAGCGTTCCGGGTTTTCCGCCTGGTGCAGGCTATAAGGATACTACAGTTTAGCCGCGTCACTACCTCAACTTACTTTGTCCGGGCCCTGACTTCCGGCAGCCGCTTTCTGAGGGAAGTAAAAGAAGCACAGGGGCCGGAACCGGAACCGGAGATGAATGTGGGAATCATGTTGGCACTCAATAGAGCGGCTGACACAGCGGGTATGGAAGCCTATGTAAGGCAGCTTTCGCTGGATGCAGGTCAGGAGATGGAGACGGGAACAGGCATTAAGTGGAATTTCCACCTTGCAGAACCCGTTACCCTTGAAACTGGTACCCCACGCGGGCCCTCCCAGTTTCTAGATGAAGCCAGCATGCGAATGGCAGAGGGACCTTTCGATCTGGTTGTAGTTGTTACGGATGTAGCTCTTCTGTCCCGCAAAAACAAGGCGGAGCCCGGCCTTGCTTCACAGGTCAGCCGGGTACTGGTTATCTCCACCCGAAACCTGGTCAGGTCGCAGCGGGGAGAGCCCCGCCGTGCACTTGACGCTGAGGATGTGCGGTGGAACGGCGCTGCGTTGTTGCTGCACCTGCTAGGCCATATCAGCGGGCTGCGCCGCAAGGACAGAAACGAAAGCGAAGTGATGGCCCCCTACATGTTTAAGGAAGGCAGAAGGAGTGTGCCGCACCTCAACGCGGCCGAGCGGAAAGCGCTCCGGCGGCGAAGTGAACGGTTGCCTGAGCGCGAACTTCATGGAGGGAACATGGCTGAAGGACTTATCTTCCATATTCTCATGGCTTTCCGGCACCCGATGGAGGTGGCTGTGCCGCTTCTGAGAAACTGGGCGCTCCTGCTGCCGCTTTCCCTGCCCGGCCTTGCCACGGCTGCGGTAGCGCCTTCTTTCCTGCTTATTTTCACTGCTGAGATTTGGGATGTGGGGCTGAACATGCCGAACCAGATAGTTGTCCTCTATGCCGTTATCAGCATACTAGGTGCTACTTTTTACCTGGTCCGGGTGCAGTCACTGTTTCTTCCGAGGAAAGACAAGCGCATATTAACAGAGCATTTAGCCGTGGCCAACACAGTTATTTTTCTGAGCATGCTGCTAGCCTGCATTGGCTTGTTTATTATTGTGGGTGGCCTCATGTACCTCATCGAGACATACATTTTTCCTGAGGGCCTAATGAAGACATGGCCTACGCTGCTGGACCAGCCGGATATTGACTGGCGGGCGAAACTGCGCTTGGCTGCTTTTATAAGTACCGTTGGCGTCACGACGGGTGCCCTTGCCGGCGGTTTGGAGAGCCGAACAGTCATCCAGCACCTGGCTCTCTTCCGGGACAAGCCATGATCTGATACCACTTCTCAAGGAATTTCTGAGCCAAGAGCCTCTGGGAATGATGCTGTCTAACCTACTGTGGCTAAAGCTTCGCCAGCGGCATTTAACCTACAGTTGTATTGTTTCTCTCTGAGCTCTCAAGGCCGAGAGGCCTCGTCTTCGGGCATCGCGCTGGGAGTTTTTTGCGCCAAGGCGCTGCCGCGCGAGCGGCACCAAAAATCTCCAAAGGCGCTCAACCCAAAGACTGGAAACACCTTCACTCCGTGCTGAAAGATAGAATATGCTGCTGCTTTTTTGAGGTGCTTTACATCATTTGGTATTAAAACCCAAAGGTTTGAGCGTGCAGAACACGACAACAGCAGCAGCTAAGGGACATCCACGTGTGTTACTGAGTAATCAGCAGGATAAGGTAAGCGACGTACAGCACCAGGAGTATTCCGCCTTCCCACCTTGCCAGTTGTCTTCCCTTGCCCGTGAAGATGAAGATAAACAGCAGCAGGCTGGAAGCAAGATTAACGGCAATGTCTGGAAATGAGGCTGAGTTTACCTGCAGTGGAGTGACAATAGTAGAGACACCCAGAATCAGGAAAATGTTGAATATGTTAGAGCCCACTACATTGCCGATTGCGATGTCCACGTTCCGCTTTCTTACCGCCACCACTGACGTTGCCAGTTCGGGCAGCGAAGTTCCGATGGATACTATCGTTAGCCCGATAATCCGCTCTGAAAGCCCAAAGGTCTGCGCAATGCTTACGGCGCTTGTCACTATCAGCCTGCCGCCCACAATTAATCCTACCAGCCCGAGTACAATGAACAGAAAAGCTTTTAGGGATGAGTAGTTTTCTGTCTGCATCTCTTCCTCATCCGGACTGCTCCTGGCCACTGTCAGGTTGTAGACCAAGAAAACAGAGAAGAACAGAAGCAGGATGATTCCTTCGGTCCTGGAGATAAAATTAGATGCTGCGCCGTCAAGGTAAGCATCACTGGCTACGACAAGCACAGTAACAGCGGCCAGAAAGCTCATTGGTATCTCAAGCCAGGTAGTGTTCGTCTTAACTGACAGGGGATAAATCAGGGCGGAGATGCCCAGTATTCCCAGCACGTTGAAAATGTTGCTTCCCAGCACATTGCCCAGCACCATTTCCGTGCTGTTGTTGATGGAGGCAATCAGGTTCACCACCAGCTCAGGGGCGGATGTACCGAAGGCCACAATAGTTAACCCGATAACAATGTTAGGAACGCCCATCCTGGAGGCCAGACTTGATGCAGCATCAACAAGTTTCGTGGCGCCGTAAATTAAGGCAATGAATCCGGCCAGGAGAAGCAATATGTTCATCATATTATTGAATTGTCTTTCAGGTTGTAAACTTAAAGTCAAGCGTTGTTGATAGAAAAGCTGACCTGATGAAATAAGTACAGTATCTATAGGCTGATGTTTCATCATGGATGCTATACTACAGCAAACGCAATCGGTTCAGGTCCGCTTCTTTCTTGAAAACGCTCCATTCCCTCATCAGCGCATCTTCAAGCTTTAAGCGAAAATGTGTGGTTTTAAATTCTGACGAGGCTCATTTGCAGCGTATAGTATAAATTACAAACACATTCCCAGATAATTTCTGTCTGTAACGCCGCCAAATAGCAAATAAAAAATGTTACTTTCTTATTGAGTTTAGTCGCCTATTACAAACTTAATATATAGTTAATTAATAATAAATACATTATCTAATTTATTTAAATCCTATTAACACTTTAATTTATACAATACAATCTAAAGGTGGTTTCTGCTGCTCGTTATGACTTTGTGTTACTCCACGCATATTATTTTCCTGTTGCCGTGCAGGATTAGTGTGTATTATTGACACATGTAAAACATAAAACTGTCGCCACATGAGTAAATCAGCTACTTCTCTTCGCCCGAAAGTTCTAAAGAACATTAGAAGAATTTTTACCATGGTTTCCGCCTCCCCAAAGGCAGATACTGGTTTTGACGAGAATCTGTTAAGCTTCTCTACCATTGATGGTAGTGTAGTGGCTTATAAGTCCGGGGCAAATGCTGTAAGGTCCGGGGCAGGAATATTTGTTGGCGGTTACTTTGTTGGTGTTGCAGATGAGGAAGCGCTTTCTGGCCAAAGCATGCCCTTTATCAAATACTGAATATTAAAGGATGCGCTTCCCTTGCAGTGAGAAATATTTACACACTGCAAGGGAAACGTACTATTTTTTACATGAAATAGTAGCTTTCACGCATCTCAAAAGTCATAAATAAACTACCTCACCATCAACGACCAGTACTATTGCTTCAGGCTTTTTAAATAAGTCATACTTTAGGGCACCTGTACACTCTTCCTGTCACTTTCATCCTCAGTGTAATAATGCTTGATACCCGCTTTCTTAGCGGCTTTTAAGATGGCCGCTAAGTCTAACTGGCCGGTGCCCAGCGCTACATCATTCCCTATAGGTGTTCCACCTGAATAATACCGTATACTCTGATGCAGACCGCTAACGAAACTTGTTGGAGGGCCAGCCTCAGGCTGCCCTAGGAATCCAGCCACCGAAGAGCTTCCGTAGGCGATGTGAAGTTCCTGACATCAAATTTCGTCACCCCTAGCGCATCGGCCCTGGTAACCACTGACTCCAGGGCTACCCGATGGAACAAGTTCTCCGGCAGCACCCTTGCCATCTTTTTCAGCTGCGTCAGGGAGAGCAGTTCATAAAACCTTGACGACATCCACTCCTTGGCCTCAGCGGGTAAAACACCTAAAGATTGGGCATTGGCCAAAACACGCGCCCCCTGGGTATCACGCAGTACCTCATAAAGCTTCGTCCCACCCGTTTCCATTTCCTTCACGCTTACCGGCCTCAGCCAATTCGACTGGAGCAGATCTGCGTCGAGGTCTACCTCTATTATGTAAAAGTCTGATGTGTACTTTATATCAAACGGCATACGGCATAGGCTTAATGTTTAAAGCATGTTTAAAATTTATACTTAAGCTGAAAATGTGCGCCTTCAAAAAATTAAAACATGCTTTTAATCAAGGTTGAACAAACTTACAATTTCCTGTAAATTATCCTGTGTAGAATATAGTTACAAACTGGTATGGCTTAAAGCAAGCGCTTTATACGTTTATTACTATCTCTCCAATTTTGTTTGTGGCTTCGCTGAATGCAGGAAGGCACAAACAAAGAAGCCCCCGCATAACGGAGGCTTCTTTTCTGCGGCTATAAGCTAAGCCTACTCTTTCTTAGAAGCGTCTCCGCCTCTTTCGTCCATTCTAACAACACCTGTCTGTCCCTGCGCGTTTGTCAGGTTCACCTCGTACACAATAGCACCTTCAGTGCCTTCTGTGGCTGGCTTGATTAGATAGATGTCTCCTACTGTCCAGTCTTTATATGTGTCGCTCTTCAAGGCTTCCTGAACAGGCTCCGGAAGTTGCTCCGTCGTTACTTTTTCTTTTTTCTCTTCCTGCTGCATTGCTGGTGCCTGCTCTTGCGGAGTGGTTGTTTGTGCACTTGCGTCAAGCGATGACATTCCCAAAAATGCGATGGCGGCTAAAAAAGTTACTTTTTTCATAATTGTCTGGTTAAGTTATGCCTCTTACTTTGACAGAACCATGCCACGGACACTAAAACTAATCAATTACCTGATTTACAGGCAACTAATAATATGTCGTAGAATTAAATAAGTGTGGAAGAAGAGCGGGAACTGTGTATGCTTTTCTACACTCTGTAGAAGATAGCCACGCCAGGATGCACCAGCAAAAGGTTTTCTCAGTATGCTTTGAGGGTGGCTAAAGCGACATCCTTGTATCTTCAGACATAGCCGTAATGGAAGAATATGCATTTACCTAAGGCGTCAGCGGCGCCGGCTTCAACAAATTTTTACCCCCGGAAGCGGACTGGCAAATATATTTCGTAATATCGCCTTAGCGAGCATGTAAAACATGTCTTCTTCTAAAATAATAAACAAATAATGGCAACAGGACTTCTTGCTTTATTGGATGATGTATCGGCCCTGGTGAAAGTCAGCGCTGCGAGCCTGGATGATGTCCCCGCTCAGGTGTCAAAAACAACGGGTAAAGTATCCGGCATTGTCATTGATGACGCCGCCGTAACGCCCAAGTATGTGGTGGGCCTTGATCCTTCGCGTGAGCTTTCGATCATTTTTCAGATCGCTAAAAAGTCACTGATCAATAAACTGATTATTTTAAGTCCGGCTGCTCTGCTGCTCGGCTTCTTTGCGCCCTGGGCAATAACGCCCATATTAATGATGGGTGGTGCCTATTTATGTTTCGAGGGCTATGAAAAAGTCCACTCCATGTTTAGCAAGCATCACCCTGATGACGCCCATCAAAGCCCAGGGGAAGATGTAAAAGTAATTACACCCGAAGAACTGGAGAATACAAGAGTGAAAGGGGCAGTTCGCACAGATTTAATTCTTTCTGCTGAAATTGTAGCCATCACATATGCCAATGTGGCTGAGCAACCCCTGGTGTCACAAATTGCCGTCATGTTAGCCGTGGCTATTTTTATCACGGTTGCCGTTTATGGGTTCGTAGGCCTGATTGTAAAAGCTGATGATATTGGGGTGCATATGGCAAAAGAAAACCATCATCTGCAAGTCAGAAAAATCGGGCGCGGCATCGTAACATTTATGCCACACTTTTTAAAAATCCTAGCCTATATCGGAACTGCAGCCATGTTGTGGGTAGGAGCAGAAATTATTGCCCACGGTATTCCTTTCACGAGTCATGCGCTTGATGATTTAGGAAATTCTCTGGCTCACATGCCCGCTCTTGCCTGGTTTGCAAAGGTGTTGGTCAGTGGTTTAGCTGGACTGGTTTTAGGTGCAGTCATTGCAAATATTCTGTCACTTATTCGCAAAGCTGTTTGAGGTTTTAGGCGGGATGATTACTTTCCGCCTAAAATCATAAAAGTTAGATGCAAATGAAAGTTTCCGTATGAAATATGGTTTGACCGCCAGTACTATTCTTTCATCAAATGTATTGCGCTAAAGCGGTACTCAGATAGATGATGAGAGTTATAAAACCTAACAGCATATACGAAAGAAATTCACCTTTAAGAATTGTTGATAATCGGTTGATTTTCATAATAGTTCGTTTTTTACATTTACTTTGTTGCGTAAAATATATTACCAGGGCTTGAATTAAGAATCACTATTTCCATTAATATAACGGTGTCGTACATAAAGCGAGCAAGGCATAGCCGAAGCTTGAATTATGGGCAGTGTTGCTTGCAGACTTTTCTTCATTTATTCAAGGCAGGTTCCTCTTATTTCTGAATTTGCTTCTTTCTATTACAATTGAGGTAACACTTGTCAGGCAGAAGACTTTCTATGACTGCTTCTATTAATCAACGTACAAGTTTTAGTTTTCAACTCTGGCATAGATGCCAATCAACTGAAGTTTTGTCCAGTTCGCGGTACTGAAATCATAATAGTTCTTACTTATCAATAGCTCAAGTGTGTCTTTTTCAATTAGCTTAATATCTTCAAGCTTGCCCCACAATTCCTCATTCTTCTCCTCCACGTTGGTGCGGTCAAGGTGAATAAGTTTATTTTTCTCATCATAGCTATACCCATAACCAACGCCGTTAAGATTCCTGCTAAAATAGACTACCCCATTGGGTGAATCCTTATAATCAAAAGTCAGGTGGGAATCAGGAAAAGGAATATATAGGTGATGAAAAGTGTTATCGTGGTATTTCGTAGGCCTTATCTCCAGATAACTATGAGGATAATTAAAACCAAAACCATATGGGTTCAAATTAGATTGGCTGATCTCCTCCATTACATTTGTAGAGACTTCTCCATCATTGTTCAAATCTACTAGCCTGTCTGTAACCAGTGATTCAACCTTATAACAGCCCCCAACGCTTGGCCTTTTTTCGTCTTTTTTACAAGCAGTTGCTAGCAGCATAGCAAGAAAAACAAGAGAGTAAATCTGGAGTAAGATGCGAGGGAGTGTTTTGTTTCTTTTCATCCTATACTTTTTTAAATAATATTATCTTAACTCAATCTGCTCTCATTCTTTCTCAAGGTGAATGTTTCAGCTTACAAGCAACGGTTGAGCTAAAAAGTGCTTTCAATACTTTTTAGCTCAACCGTTGTGCATTCTTTATTTTTGATCAGTGCGGCCAATAAATTTCGAGTTGCTTATGTTCCTTTCTTTAGGGTCAATATTATTTGGCCAGCATGATGCGAATTGTGAAAAAGGATGTGTGAAAAAAGCTTTGCTCGTGAAACTGTGCCAAAGAAGGGCGTATCAATGGGTTCAAGCCATGCTGAATCAGGCGTCTTTTCTACAAGATTTCGGAGCATTTCATAACCTTGTTCAATTAAATGCTTACTTTTTTCTACGTCTTCGCCTTGTCCTGTATCTGATTGGCCCATAGTCGTATTTTGCACCAATGATGACACTCCAAAAAATAAACCAAACATATTGATAGTCTCGCCAAGGTGACGAAGAATAAAACCAGCCGATGCTGTTTTACCATTTAATCGAAGCGTCGCATTATCAAGAGTTATTTCGTCAAAGGCAGCGGAACAGGTAATTCTGTTTTGGTATAAAATATCCAGAAGAACTTCTTTTTGCATATCTTTTAAAATTATGTTTTTCTCCTTTAAATGATGCACAACTTGCGGATATAAGTAGTTACTCCGTTTAGCCGCCTAACGGTACGCGTATAAACGTAACCGGACTAACGAATATACTATATTGCAACTCGCTCTCTATTAAATGTATTGAACATTTTTTAAATAGAGTTTTCCTATTCCTCCTGCGGAATAGAACGCGCACGAGCCACTGACAAGTGGTCAATCATGCAAGAACCCTAAGTCTACTTGCTGTGTGCGTTACACCCTGTTTTATCTAAAATAAGGCTGCAGCGCTGTACTGACTTGGGTTGAGGCCGGTCTTTTGCTTAAAGAAGCGGCTGAAGTGCGAGGCGGTATCGAACTGCAGGTGCTCCGCAACTTCTTTTATGCTCCAGGAAGAATAGGAAAGCAGGTACTGCGCCTCCCGCAGCAGCCTCCTGTGAATGATTTCCAGGGCACTCTCCCCTGTTTCCCGCTTCACCGACTCGCCCAGGTGCTTGGCAGAAATGTTCAACATGTCGGCATACTCGCTCACGGTACGCTTTGTCAGGAAGTTCTCTTCTACCAGCATTTTGAAAGCGTGGGTAAGTTGGTACTGCCGGTTCATGTGCTTTGTAAAGCTCAACAAACAGGCCTCGCAAGCCCTGTTCATCTCATAGAGCAGTTGCAGCGTCTGCAGGCGGATGATGTTCAGGTGAAAAGCACCTCCCCTGTCAAACTCATCGCTGATTTTCTCCAGGCCAGCCTTCATCGCATTAAAACTGTCAGGCTCCAGAGTATATACGGGAGGATAATCCGGATTCATCTGCAGCAGGTTATCTACGACCGGGCCACTTATAAAGCTTTCATCCATGAATTCCCGCCTGAAAAGGAGCATGTACAGGAGCAGATCTTCTGTTGAGCCCTCATAGGAGTTAATGACGCCCGGTGAAACGAAGTGTACCGTTTGAGGCTGCACCTCGAACATGAACTGCCCAACAGTTTTCGTGCTGCTGCCCTTCAGGCACAGTATCATGGCATAGTGGTCTGTTTTAATAGGCGGACCACTGCTGGTCCCGCCCTCATTGCTCAGCACGGCAAAGTCGCCTCCGTAGTCCAGGCTTTCGTACTTATTCATTCCAAAAGTCTGCTGCGCTTTTTTCTTTTGCGACAGGTAGTACCTGATGGTGGACTTGATATCCAGCACACGCGCCACCTCAAAAGGGAGTATCAGAGAATCAGCCATCTTTCCTTATATATCTTTCGCTCCACAGGCTCAAATTTAACCTTTTCGTTTGAAGCACCAGCAGAACTGAAAGCATTTCTGCCTGAGCGCATGCAGCAGCGCCTGATGTTCGTTTTAGGTTTCTATTTTGCAAAAAAACGAGAGCTCATGCATTGAAAAAGATATCAAGGTAAGTATCATCCGTACTATTGGTTCTTCTTCAGGAGATTTTGGTATTGAGGTGCGCTGTCAGAAGGTCTAACTTTGTGGTTCAAAATAGTAGAGATATCAAAGTAGTTTTCATAAGCTTTCTTGATATCTGATAACCAATAACTGATTTAAAAAATATGGCAGCAACGAAATGGGCTTTAGACCTTTCTCACAGTGAACTAGGCTTCAAAATTAAGCACATGATGATTTCCAACGTTACAGGAAAGTTCACACAATTTGATGTTGAGGCTGGAACCGAGGGTGATGATTTTTCTAATGCGAAAGTAGTGGCTAACGTTGATGTAGCTTCTATCAATACCAACAATGAGCAGCGGGATGAACACCTGCGTAACGCAGATTTCTTTGGAGCGGAAACACACCCGAACATGAAGTTCGTGTCTACCAAAGTAGAAAGAGTTGACGATGACATCTTTACCCTCTACGGAGACTTAACCATAAAAGACACGACAAAGCCAGTGAAGCTTACTGTTGAAGACAATGGTGTCGCCACAGACCCCTGGGGAAATGTGAAGGCAGGCTTCTCTATCAGCGGCAAAATCAACCGCAAAGACTGGGGCATCAACTATAATGCAGCGCTCGAAACAGGTGGCGTGATGCTGGGAGAGGAACTAAAACTACAGGGAGAGGTGCAGCTCGTAAAGCAAGCGTAAACTCCGCTTTTTCTTTCCTCATAACAAACAAGGCTGCCCGTGCAACGGAGCAGCCTTGTTTGTTATGATCAGTGGAGGACCTCTGCATACAATCTTGTCTCCAGTCCATTATTGGCAACAGCCACTTAAACCATCCGCTATCGTTTCGCTCCCTTGCGCAGCAAACGCTAACATAAAAACGCGGGGGAAGTAAAACTACCTTGTGAGCAGAATCATAAACATACCGGCAAAGGTCGGCTTGAATTTACAGATAGTGAAAACAGCCTTTGCAGCTGCGCTATCCTGGTTTGTGGCCAGCAGCCTGCTGCACTCGGAATACCCTTACTTTGCTGCTGTTGCAGCCATTATTACAGTGCAAGTTACGGTAGCGGACTCTGTAAATAAAGCAACGCAGCGTATTGTGGGTATAATTGGTGGTGTACTGGTAAGTATGTTGCTGGGGCATTGGTTCCAGGTAGGTGCTTTCTCCATATTCTTTATCATTCTGATAGGGATGGGCATTGCCAAAGCGCTCCGGATGAACCCCCAGATCATATCGCAGGTAGCCATCAGTTCACTTTTAGTACTTGCTTTCGGACAGGCCAAAGAAGGGTATGCCTATGAAAGAATCTTTGAAACGATTTTAGGGTCTGCCATAGCGGTACTAACCAATGCGCTCATCATCCCACAAAATGCCGTGCCGGAAATAGAGCGGAGCATCATGACATTTAGCAAGCTGTGTTCAAATACTTTAACCAACTTAACTGCGCTGCTGGATATGACAGGCACAAAAAGAAAAACCGATCGCTCCGAGGTAGACGCACTCATCAAAGAAGCTGAAAAATGCAGGAAGGCACTTGACCTGGCCGAGCAGAGCCTGAAATACAACCCCCTGCTGACGCACGAAAGGGAACGGCTAAACCAGCTTGCCAAAAGTATTCGGCAACTGGAAAGTATCACCATACAGATAAGAGGCATCCGCAGGAGCCTGGCCGACTTGCAACTAAACCAGCATTCCGGGCTGGAGCAGACGTACGTAGAGAGGCTAAAGCGAGCGGTGGAGGCTACAGCAAGTTGCGCTGCTGCCTATGGGCTGTTCTCGGTGCATGCAACGGAGGAAAACCGGAAGAACTTAAACGCTGCTGTGCTTCAGGCCCTGGCAGAACAGGAACGCTGCCTGGATAACCTGCAGCACGTAGGGCTGCCGGCTACGCTGCGGGATATCGGGAGCATTCTCACCGATTTAGGCCGTATCGTGTCAGAGACTGATAGCCCGCACATCAATTCAGAAGCAACAGAGGCGAAATAAAATGCTTCCTGCCCTGCATTCCGCCATAGATTTGGTACTCCTCAGACACCAAAGCATTGACAACAGTTATTGATTATTAATCCTTCAGTTCTTTTCATATCTAATCTGACTCAGGATCAGTCAATTAGTAGTTTCAACTGCTTACTACCTGATGCAACCTGGGCTTTGATAAAATACACACCTCGGCTCAGCTTATCTATGGGGACTCTTAAATTAAAGGCACCTTGCTCATTGGTAGTAAGAACCATTGACTTCAGAGCACGGCCTAACTCATCATGCATGGTAATCATAACAGCTTTATTCTTGCCGTAATTACTTCCATCCAAATACACCCAATCACCAACGCTGGGATTAGGATACATCTTCAATTGTAATTCTTGTTCTTCATTTTCTTCGAAAGCTTTAATAGAGGCGATAGACGGTTTAGCCATCATCAAAGCTTGAGTTGTTTCCTCAGCGACTCTTTCCACCTCTATGGCTGATATGATGGCATTGTCTTTCAAGGAGGTCAGGTCTACATTCAGGATGCCGTCTGTCACAGATACGTTCATGAAGGTCTTCACCACGGCCTTTCCAGCACCGTCCTGCGCATAGATGTCATAGTTGCCGAGCACCCGCCTTCCCTCCAGGTCTACATGGAATACACGGTCTCCGGATGAGCCTGCCTCCTTACCTTCGGGCATGCCGAAGTACGGCTCCACGAAATGGAGCCTCACCCGGTAAACGCTAGCGGCCTGAACAGGAATAGCATAACTGAGCGGGGCCCCGGAGGAGGCATACCTGTAGTGCTGGTATAAGTTATCATCCGTGGTGCCTGCCACATCGAAACTCTTGGATGCGGCAACTCCCCCTGAAAAGTAGGTGTCTGCGCTCCAGGGACGCGAAAGGCTGTCAGTGAAAAAAGGACCTCCCGCATTGATGAAGACAGCACTGCTGGATTCTTTCTCCACCTCTATGGCTGATATGATGGCATTGTCTTTCAAGGAGGTCAGGTCTACATTCAGGATGCCGTCTGTCACAGATACGTTCATGAAGGTCTTTACCACGGCCTTTCCAGCACCGTCCTGCGCATAGATGTCATAGTTGCCGAGCACCCGCCTTCCCTCCAGGTCTACATGGAATACACGGTCTCCGGATGAGCCTGCCTCCTTACCTTCGGGCATGCCGAAGTATGGCTCCACGAAATGGAGTTTCACCCGGTAAGGGCCAGCGTCCTGAACAGGGATAGCATAACTGAGCGGGGCCCCGGAGGAGGCATACCTGTAGTGCAGGTATAAGTTATCATCCGTGGTGCCAGCCACATCGAAACTCCTGGATGCGGCAACTCCCCCTGAAAAGTAGGTGTCTGCGCTCCAAGGACGCGAGAGACTATCTGTAAACGCCCCACCCCCTGCATTAATTCGTGTAATGATTTGAGGGGCTGTATAGATATCTACAGGAGTGTAGGCCTCCAGGTTTACAGTTTGTCCCTGAATGGTAGCAGTTACAGCTCTGTCAGTTTCTACTTTGGTAACAGCCCCATCCCTTAGCTGCAGCACAAACCCACAGTGTGTACTGAAGATGGCGTCAGCAACATCGTCGTTATTTAAATCTATACTCGCTCCCTCTCCTCCGGCTGACGTTCTGCCTATATAGGTATCTCCCTTCACTCTTCCTACAAGCGTAGAAAAATCATTGCCTGAACGACTATAGCTTTCCCGTACAACTTCAGCTGAGGGATCCCCAAAGCCGCGAGGATAGATAAATGTAGCATTCACGGCAGTGCCGGATACCATTCGCACAGGTTGCAAATCCCCGTACGAGCTTCTCCTTACAGCATCTGTGGCCGTGATAGTTGGCGAAGAATGTAAAGCAATGAAGTTTTGCTCATCAGCTTCACCGGGAAAAGATACACTTGCAATATGTGATGTTAAAGGGGTGCTCAAGTTTACCGCGCCATCAAATTTAAAAACGGGCCATGTGACACCGTAGTCTGTTGATGGTGCGCTAGATGTAAGCGTGGAGAGTATACCATCAGGCGTAATAACGAAATCATTTGTGAAGTTAGGTCCGGCATTGCCAGCTTTGGGCCGGTATTCCACACGGCAGCGCACTAACAAAGGATGCGCGAACTGAGTCGTAAAAGATGCCTCATAGCGATCGGGTATACTCGCCAGTCTGACCCATTGGTTGCCTTCTAAAAATGTAGGGGCAAAAGACACTCCGTACCTGGAACTTGTTTCTCTCACCCCATCAGATGGCCCAAGGCGAGAGTCCCAGCCTGTTCTTCCAAAACGGACAACTCCCAGCGTCGTCCAGAAAAGGTTGTGCTCTTTTTTTGTGGAGCCTCTCAGGTTAACCTGCATGTGCATTCCTCCCGCATTTGCAACGGCTGTTGCCAATGTCTTGTCACTTACAAGGGTGTAGCCTCCTATTTCATTAGGGGCAGGTTGTTCCGGTATGTCAGAGGCATGCCTCAGGTAATTTTCTGCCATATGATACATCATATAGCCATTATAATTTGTAAAGTGACTATATGGGGCGTAGCTAGTTCGCTCTGCGGGGTCAAAATGATTTTTGGTGACAGAGTATGTGCCATCAGCTCTTCTCCACCGCTGCACACTTTGAAAGCCAAGTGCGGCGGCACGACGGTACTGACCTGCTAAACGGGCGTCTCCTTCCTGATTGATTATTTCTGCCAACGTTTCATACCCGTTGGCCATCACGATATCATTCCAGGTATGGTTGCCACTGCGCCCACCGGCTACTCCCTGCCCTGATGGATCCTGGAGTAAAAGGCTGGACTGGGTTCCTTTTTTTAGGATACTCATAATTTCACCCTTGAAAGCGCCATCATAGCCCTCTGCAACCATGGTCAGTAAATTCCCCCTTGCTGCTGCCTCATAGGGCCAAGAGTCTGGTTCGCTGGAATCATCGTGGTAAAAGTTCCAGGAGTTATTTGTAAATCGGTTCTTCTGCGTGCTTATCCAGCTATCCTCCAGCCATTGGGTAGCCTTTAGTTTGTCTACATATCCCTTTTTTGCCCGATACCATTCCCCCTTCATTGCGTACGTTCTCCAGTTATGGGTATAGCCTCTAGTAACCTCCTTCACTGGCTTTTTCATTCTGCTTTCCCATTTTTTTAGCTGTGATGCGGAAACATGGGCAGCATAAAGAGGTACAGCGCTAGCCAGGGGCGCCAAGAAAAACTCTCCATGATTATCCGGTATAGCCGAGGCTCCTTTCGATATTTTGGCAGTGGCATTGTTCATGGCAGCCACTCCTTCGTCCAATAAATCCATGGCGCGGCCCGCAAAAATCAGGGTACCTATGGCATGTGCAAAATAAGGCGTGGCATATTGCACTTCCCGGTGGAGGTAGGGATCGATGATAGCGCCGCTGGGGTTCTGGAACTTGGCACTTTCCCTAACAATACCTTCCACTCTGTCCAGATAGGTATCTCTTGAAATGTTCAGGGCCTGCCACGGCCGTGCCGTTAAGTGGTACTTTACTTCGGGAAGTGTGGAAGGGTAACTGGCTTCCTGGGCGAAGCTGTAGTTAGTATAGGCATTAAGATGTAATAAGGCTAGCAATATGATGCCTCTTAATACACGAGTGTTCCTTGTTTTCTGAAGGAAGACATAGCTAGATTTTTCCATAAAGGAGTTGTTTATGAAGCAGCATCAGACTTTATAGCTCAAGTTGCGATTTGTTGAGTGTGTCAAAAATCTCCTATCCCTTACTCCTCCGCAAAGGGGGACTGCCTACTCTCTTGCTAAAATTCCCTCTGAGGGTAGAAGCCCTTGATCAGGAGAGGTTTTTAGCATGTGACTTTTCAACACCAGATTTATAATTAGTCTTTGGTAATGTTTATGATGCAACTTAAATTATATAATATTTTAGAATATAGTCTGATGCTAAATACGCCCTTCTGACGCCACAGTTTTGATATATCATTGAAAAACATAATTATTTTAAAAAAATTTTTTCGATAATCTCTCCATGTTTATACTCTGTAGGAATGGTAGTGAGCAAATAACTTAAAGTGATGCAGAATAGGTATAGCCGGAACAACAGATAGCGTCTGCCAAAAATTACAGGAAGATAGCAGAGGATAGATTCAGATTTGAATTTTATAAGCAAGGAGTTTTCTTAATCAGCACTTCGTAAAGTACATTCAGTCTCATAAACAGCGTTACGCTCCGCACTTCCCTTACTTTTTTGACTGTGTAGCTACCAGCGTGGTGACAGAACGGGGAGACAAAACTATTACACTGTCGCTGTTTACCAGGTTGCCGGGTTTCAAATCCTCCTCCGCTGTGGTTACATATGGTCTGATACCGCCGGCAACATTAGCTCCTTTCGCATTTAATTTTACCTTCACTGGCTCTGTTCCGGAATTTATAACTACTGTTATAAGCTGCTTTTCTGCCGTATCAATGTAAGAAGAGGCTAGCACGGTGTTATCTTCCGCTTTCGCTCCTGCCAGCTGTGCGCTGACGCGTATAGCACCAGGACGAATAAAGCGGCTGTAATTACCTAGAGCCCAGAGCATCTTGCTTTCATAGTATGCACCGTCTGCTTTGTTTTTATCTACATAAACCAAGCCATCCTTGTAGTCGTATGGGGAGACGGCTAACCACCACTGCCAGGCGGTAGCATTTGCAACTACCAAATCATTATGGACAACACGCGCCAGGTAAATAGCCGGGTCTATTCCCAAGTCCCGCTTGTTGCCATCTATTTCTCCGGCATTATTGCCCAGAATACAGTACTCGGACTGCCAGTATTCCAGCCCTGGCACAGAAGCTACTTTTGCAGCCAGTTTCTCTCTACTGTCAACTGCCTGGTCAAAGGGAGAGGTTGTAAAATAACTATGCGCCGAAATTACTTTGCTTATACTGGAAAGGTCGCCGACATAATAAGGAGAATTGCTACTGAAAAAAGCTTCTATCTGATTCCCCCTGTTCGGCTTATCGGCAGCTTCATAGAGATAATTTATTTCCCCGGCTTCGGATATGTCAATTTTAGTGGGAAGGCTTCTTTTCTCAAGAGAAGTATTGAGCGCTTTGACGATACCGGCAATGTCTTCATTCGTAAATGGAGTCCCCTCCTGCCCTCCGTCACTCCAGTCCCATTGCGGCTCGTTTACCGGGCTGATATAACCGAAGCGAATACCCTGTGTCCGCTCCACTCCCTGTATGATATCTGCCAGGTAGTCGGCAAAAGCACTATACTGCTCAGGTGCCAGGTTAGGTGTAGCATCGGAAGCGAAGGCTTTGCCGTTTTTCGTTAAGTGAACGGGAGGGCTGTTCGGAAAGGCCAGGAACTTGTTTACACCGCGCTCCTTCGCTGCATTTAAAAACCATACCTGCCCGGCCTGCCGCTGCCAGTTGTAGCTTCCATCCTCCTCCAGAAAGGACTCAGCCCGTCGCCACTCATCCCGGATCCCGCTTTGCTCCCCCTGCTGAGCGCTCCCAGCCCCAATGTTAAAGCGCCACAGGGACAATCCTATCCCTTCGGGCTGGCCATTTGACGCAGTATCCGTATTAAACAGCAAATCCGCGATGGCATTTCGTTTTTCAACTGGCTAGTTTCCCACGAACTGACAGGCCCAGGCATCAGAAGCCCCAAAATTATCTATCGTCTGATATTTTTCGGAAGCATCTATACTGAGGGTGACTTCATCTGCCTGAAGTGAGGGGGAAGCCTGCGTATACTCCTTAGGAAGATTGCCGGAACACCCCATAAAACAGCATGCTATCAAAGGCAACTGCCACAACGTGACCTCACAGCTCTTTCTCATGGATTCCAATACATTTATCATGATTGAATGCGTGTAGATTATCGTAAACTTGAAATGTACGCGTGTTTCTGTCCGCCATTGCCTGATTATAGGCATTGATTTTAGTTGTGTCGAACAACTCCTGTACATAGGAGCCCCAGCCACCAAAGCCTCCGTTGGTTTCTTGACGGTGAATCCTAGAGAGTGTATAGCATTTACTTTAGCTTCTGAATAAAATTAGCAGAAAAACATGCTACAAAAAAGATAACCGAGAACGACGCAAGAATTTTATCTAATGCATAGCTTCTTGTTTTTTATTTCATTACTGGATTGACATCCTTTCGGTCTTAAAGAGAAACCCCTCTTTTCCACGGTATAAAATCATCCTGCCCGTGCCGTACAGCAGCGACCTCTTCTTCACCACTAGCCACCGCAATCACATAATCAAGAATTCTCTCCCCGGCTTGTTGGATTGTTTCTGTTCCCTCCGTAATAGCTCCTGTGTTAATATCAATAATGTCGCGCATCTTATGATAGAGCTTCGTGTTGCTGGCAATTTTAACCACTGGGGCAATCGGGTTGCCCGTTGGCGTGCCCAGACCTGTTGTGAACAGCACAACAGTAGCACCGGATGCCACCTCTGCAGTAGTTGATTCAACATCATTGCCAGGAGTGCAGAGCAGGTTCAGGCCCGGCCGCTTTACCTGCTCCGGATAGTCCAGTACCGCCACCACTGGCGAGGTACCACCTTTTTTGGCAGCCCCCGCTGATTTGATGGCATCAGTTATCAACCCGTCTTTGATGTTGCCGGGAGAGGGGTTCATGTCAAATCCAGAGCCGACTGCCATCGCCCTACTATTATATGTTTTCATTAAAAGGAAAAAACGCTCCGCGTCGTCTGTTTCCAAACACCGGTCACTCAGATCCTGCTCTACACCGCACAACTCCGGAAACTCTGCCAAAATCACCGAACCTCCCAAAGCCACAAGTAAGTCAGAAGTATAGCCAATGGCAGGATTCGCAGATATACCGGAAAAGCCGTCAGAGCCACCGCATTCCAGCCCGATGCATAGCTTACTGAGCGGTGCCGGCGCACGTTCACACTGATTTGCCTGCATCAGGCCGGCAAAGGTGCACTTCAGGGCTTCTGAAAGCATGTCTGTTTCTGAGCCTATTACCTGCTCCTCCAACACATAAAGTGGTTTACTAAACTCAGAAGCCCGCTTCTTTATCTCCACTTGCAGCATCGTTACCTGTGCATGCTGGCAACCGAGGCTTAACACAGTAGCCCCTGCCACATTGGGGTGCGTGATATACCTGCCAACAGGCCACACAAAGCCTGCGCATCATCTCGCGTGCCTCCACAGCCACCTGTGTGCTTCAGGAACTTTACTCCGTCTACGTTCGGAAACAAACGGTGCTTTGCCTGCTGAATGTCTTCTACTTTCAGGTCTGTCTGCAGAATTTGCTCAACGCTTTGGCCGGTCTTGTAAATGTCAATTAGTTGCTTTGCCTGCGACTGATACTGCTGGCTTTTGCCATAGCCCAAGTTATTCACCAGCGCCTCCTCCAGTACTTCCAAGTTTCTGTTTTCACAAAATACCATCGGCACCACAAGCCAATAGTTTGCAGTTCCGACACGTCCGTCAGACCGGTGGTACCCGTTGAAAGTTTTGTTTTCCCAACGCGAAACATCAGGCTTTGGCCACTCTGTTCTACGTTCTCCGGTGGTGAAATCATGGGCGGCATGTTTCAGGTTATGCGTAGTGAGCAAGGCACCTGCCGCCACATCTGTCACTGTTTTCCCCACAAGTACACCATACATGGTTACCTCAGATCCTTTTGGCAGATCTACCGTAGCAAATTTATGCTTGGCAGGAACAGTGGTTGTCAGCAGATACTGTGCTTCGTCATGCGTGAGCACATCACCTGCTTCCAGGTCTGTCAGCGCGACCATCACATTATCTTGAGGATGTACTTTAATAATCTTCCGAACCATCTCTGATTAATATTTTCTTTTTCGTTTGTTACCTAATCGTGCCGCTGGTTAGCCAGCCTCCATCCAATGGCATAAGTTCTAAAATTGCCAGGGTTTGCCTGGAGCTAAACTGCATCCACTGCTTCAGTTGCGACAGCCAAGCGTATACTGTCAGTCCATTTCAATCATTGCTTTTATAAATACGGTTTCAGGTTGAGGCCAGCTTGCAAAGTCTTGTTGAACCTGATCAAATTTCACCCGATGCGTAATGTATGTTTCAGGTTCAATTAAACCTCTTTCCATCGATGAAATTACCTTCGCAAAAATTTCGCGATTGGCATTGCGGCTGCTCATTAAGGTAGCTTCACGCTTATGAAATTCAGGATGGCTGAAGCATACCTCCCCTCTCTGCAAGCCGACCAGTACATACCTGCCGCCATGTGCCAGATACTGAAAAGAGTTGTTGATTGCTTTCAGGTTTCCCGTAGCATCTATCACAACAGTGGGCATGTCACCATTCGTGATATGCAGTAGCTGCTCTGTTACATGAGGGTCGGTGATCTTAATGGTATAAGGCAGCCTTAGTTTTTCTTTAGCGAAAGCAAGACGCGCTTCATTTATATCCATCGCAATAACGGTGGCTCCAGCGATGCGCCCGAGCTCCATTATCCCTAAGCCAATGGGCCCGGCGCCTACCACTAACGTAAACTCTCCGGGCTTTATACCGGCCCTCCTGACGCCATGTGCTACTATGGCCAGCGGCTCCACGAGCGCCAAGGCATCGTAGGATAAACTGCCCCCATGTACAAGTGCATAGGAAGGTACAGAAAGGTATTCTGCCATGCCGCCATCTATATGCACCCAACATACTTGTAAACTTGTGCAGCAATTAGGTTTATCGGAGCGGCAGGCAATACAGCCGCCACAGTGGAAGTAAGGAATAAAAGTTACCGCCTCTCCTTTTTTGAAACTTGGGGCACTGTCAAAAGCATCCAGTTCTCCTGCCAGCTCGTGTCCCAAAACACGCGGATACTCAAAGTATGGCTGCGTACCCTCAAAGGCATGAAGGTCGGTACCGCAGACTCCAATTCGTTTAATTCTTATAATAGCATTGCCTTCTGTTAAATCTGGCTTTTCTGTGTGCACATATTCAAACTTGCCGGGAGTAGTACATACTGATTTTCTCATCATAACTTGTTTTCACACAGGAATTACCTGATTATAATGGTATTATATTCTAATAAAGCTTATTTTTAAGCAAGTATAGCATACAAATAAGATGAAACCCCAGCTACTCAAGGTTGCCACAGAACCGACGAACTCTTTTTGCATTCGCCATAACATCATCCCCTATATGAACAACAGGTGGCATTTCCACCCTGAAGTGGAATTGATTCACTTCCATAAGGGCCATGGCCTGCAGTTTGTCGGTGATAGCATCATGCGGTTTGGCCCTGACGATATTGTGCTGGTGGGCGCTAATCTGCCGCACTACTGGCGCTTCGATGATATATACCTGCACGACAGAGACAACTCCGTCGCCTATTCCACTACCATCCACTTTAAAGAGAACTTCTGGGGAGACCGCTTCCTCAACCTGCCAGAAAACAAGCAGCTAAAAGTGTTGCTGGACAAAGCCCGGAGAGGAATTATGGTTACGGGTGTGGCAGGCAAAAAGGTGAGCAGGCTGATGCGTAAAGCACATCAGACAACAGGCGTATACCGGATGATCGCCCTGCTAAAGTGCCTCCTGGCCATTGCGGAGCAAGACGAACTGACGCTGCTTTCCTCTTTGGGCTTCCAGGCAGACCTTTCCGATGCAGAAAATGAGCGCATCAACGCCATCTATGAGCACACCCTCTCCCACTTTAAGAGAAAAATACCCCTCGAAGAAATTGCCGACACCGCCGGCATGACTCCCAATTCGTTTTGCCGCTACTTCAAAGACCGAACCGGCAAAACTTACTCTCAGTTTCTGACGGAGATACGAGTGGGCTACGCCTGTAAGCTACTGGTTGACGACAAAATGAGCATCAAACAGCTTTGCTTCGAAAGCGGGTTCAACAACTTCAGTTGCTTCCATAAGAACTTTAAGCAAATTATGGGTAAAACCCCGCAAACTTACCAGAACGAGTACCTGAAAGTGGAGGCCTGAGTTTACAATTCAGCTTTTCCCTTAGTTTCTATTTTGAAAACCACAGCCATGTCATTCACCTTTTCAGATGGTGTTGTCAGGGTGAGTCCGTTGTCCTGCCAGTTATGTTTTATTTTATCCCTCGAGCCAAGCATAGAGACACGCTTTATTTTCAGGTTTCCTTTCAGCTTGTCTTTCGCGAAAGACTCCAGCAGCACCTGCTGGTTGCCTCCGGGCCAACCAAGTACAATGGCATAAATGGTATTGCCTTTCGTGGTGTACCGGACATCCTGTGGCGTGTATTTCACAACAGGCAAAAAATGACCGGCTTTTTCCAGTTTTGTTGGCCCTTCTCCATACACCACCCAAAGACGCGTCGCGTATATTGCTTCGCCGTGCTCATTCAACCAGTCTCCTATTTGCAGCAGTACCTGCTGCTGGTCCTGTGGTATTTCGCCATCTGCTTTCGGAGAGATGTTCAGCACCATCACACCGTTTTTGCTCACAATGTCTGCTAGTACATGAATAATATCAGCAGTAGGCTTTAGCTGCAAATCATTTGTATAACTCCAGCTGCCCGTACTTATCGTTTCATCAGTTAACCAAGTATCGGGGGTAATCTCATTCATCCGCCCCTTTTCAAAGTCTTTGATGCTGACCTCGTCCGGAAAATCGTCGCTTTTGTGCGTGATCACAACCTGCTTTCCCTGCTCGTTAGCTTTGTTAAAGTAATGCGCCACGAACTCCTGCTTATACTTTTCAGGAATCTTACCTTCCATGCCGTCAAAATAAATAATATCAGGGCTGTAGTTGTCAATTACCTCCGATAACTTGGCTTTCCAGTTCTGATAGAACTCCTCCGCCGGAAGGTTTCCGTAGAGCATTCTCAGTTTCGGATCTGTAGAGGAAGTAGACATATCCGCCTCGTAAGGAAAGTAACTCTTGTCTGTTTTCGCCTCTGGGTTATCTGCATAAAGCTGAAGATTCCGGGCCATATGGAAAGTGGTCATCAGCTTCATGCCCCGGCCATGGATTGCTTTCTCCAGTTCAGCCATCACGTCCCGTTTAGGTCCCATGTCTTTCACGTTCCAGGGAGTAACCTTACTTGCCCACATCGAAAAGCCTTCATGGTGCTCTGCCATAGGACCGGCAAACCGTGCACCGGCCTTTTGAAACAATTCGGCCCACTCCTCGGCATCAAACTTCTCAGCTTTAAACATAGGCACAAAATCATGGTATCCGAATTTGGAGGGATGCCCATACGTTTCCAGGTGGTGCTGGTATTCAGGTGTGCCTACCACGTGCATGTTGCGTGGGTACCAATCGTTGGCAAAGGCTGGCACGGACAAAATACCCCAATGGAAATAGACACCAAATTTAGCATCCTTAAACCACTCCGGCTGCTCATTGTACTGTGCCAGGGAAGTCCAGTCCGGTGTGTAGGTAGTAGGCGCAGGAGCACTCGCAGAAGGTTTAGAGCTTGTACAGCCTCCAACAAATAAACCCGCCGCAAGGCTTAAAGCGATAACAGTGTTTCTCATAAGTGTGTGAATTTTGCAGGACAAAAAGCCCGTCTTAAATAAGTGTCCCAGCAGTTTTGGTAGATATACATGCAAGGCAAGGGCTGTCTTAGAAAGTAAGACAGCCCTTTACACTTCAATATGCTGTTAATAGCCTGGATTTTGTACCAGGTTAGGATTGGCATTTAGCTGTGCCTGTGGTATCGGGAAAATAGTTCTGGTAGCTGGTGTCGTGTTTGGTTTGAACTGCCATGGCTCGGTAAACTCACCGAAACGTATCAGGTCATTCCTGCGCCACCCTTCCCCAGCAAACTCCCAGCCCCGTTCTGCTAAAAGCGCATCTAGCGTGAGTGTTCCCATGGTATACAACTTATCATCATTCCCCTGGAACGCGCGGGACCGTACCATGTTGACCAGTTCCACCGCCTCGGGTGTAGCACCTCCGTTTTTGCGCATAAGGGCCTCCGCCTTCATCAGAAGGATATCGGCATAGCGGAAAAGAACGTAATCATTTGACATCGTGAAATTCTCTGCCCCTGTGTAGTCGTACTTCGCCAAGCGAGCCCCTTCATTTTCCTGGGCTTGCTCAAGAGAGTTTATCTCCACTGTGTAGACGAGAGGTGTTCCGGCCATTTCCTGTGTATTGTAAAGTATTTCACCGCTGGAGGAATACTGTTGACCCACGAGCCACACATTACGGCGGGCATCTTCAGGGTCATAGGATGTGTAAAAGGAAGGAACCGCTGCAAAGCCATTCCAGCCGCCTTGCTGGGTGTTGAACGCCCTAGTACCGTTCCCGTGCAGTGTCCAGAGGTAATGCGAGAACATGCGGGAGGTGATACCGCCGCTTCCCCAATCCTGCGGCAGGTTCACATCAAACGGAATCACGAAGATATTCTCCTGCGACCCCTCGTTCTGCACGGCAAAGTTGGAGTAGAAATCGCTGGATAGCTGGAATTCGCCGGAGTTGATGATGGCGTCACAGGCCTCTATACACTCATCCCACATAGGCTGCCCGGTATACACCTCGGCATTAAGATATAGTTTCGCCAGTGTGGCATAGGCTGCCCAGCGGTGGAAACGGCCATACGTAGTCATGTCCATGGCCACAGGCAGCTCAGGTATTACGGCTAAAAGCTCACTTTCAATAAACCTGAAGACCTCTTCCCGGGGTTGATTAGCAGGCGCATAATCAGCGGGAACATCAAACTGGTCTACAATTGGAATGTTGCCGAAAAGGTCCATCCCGATAAAGTAGTAGAACGCGCGCATCCCCCTGATCTCTTTCATAACGGCTACCAGGGCATCGCTTTTGTTCTCGATTTTCTCGAACTGAAAGAGGAGCCGATTACAGGTGTTGATGTTGTTAAAGACAAAGACCCAGGAGTTGTTGATGAATCCCTCCGACGGGTTCCACTCCTGCCGGTGCAGGCGCTGGAAAACACCTCCGTTGTACCAGTTGTTTCCCCTGGTAGGGAGCAGGATTTCATCTGTGGTAAAGGTATTCAGCCCCCAGACGCTTTCCGGGTTCTGGTAGGCCCTCAGGTTAGAGTATACAGGGCCAGCTGCTGCCAGAGCCTGTCTTTCTGTCTGATAGAAGTTATCGCTTATAATGGAATCGTAAACTTCTTCATCTAAGTCTGTGCAGGAGCTAAAGCCTGCTAAAGCCAATATTATAAACAGTTTCTTTTTCATGATCTCCAGATTCTTAGAATATAAGATTAATGCCAGCTGTGTACATGCGCGTGCTTGGGTAATCAAACCTGTTATCGCTTCCTGGCTCCAGCCCTCCAATCGCCACTTCAGGGTCAACTCCCTGATAGCCTGTTATCACAAACATGTTGTTGCCTGTCAGGTAAAAGCGGCTTGACTTGATCCACTTGTTCTGCAGCGGCAGGTTATAGCCCAGGGTGATGTTGTCGATTTTAACAAAGTCACCGTCCTCCACATAGTAGCTCGAGAAATCCGGATCGTCCCAAAGCTGGGAATCCATTGCGGAGCGCATGATGTTACGGGGCAGGAACTTCGGGTTATCATGCCAGATGCGCTTTGTGTTAATGATCTGATGCCCGAACATACCTCTGGCCATTACCGTCAGGTCGAAGTTGCCATACTTGAATGTGTTGGTTAAACCCATGTAGTAATCCGGAATACCGTTGCCAATGTCCGCTCTGTCATCGATGTTGATCTCATCGTCTGACTCCCCTGTTCTAGGGTCATAGTCCCGGTAAATCCATTGTCCATCATCTGTCAAACCCTCAAACACCAATCCATGAATGATGCCCAGAGGGGCTCCTTCCCGCAACTGGTGCGTCCAGGCACTGATACCCGGAGGGCCTATGTCGCCGATGTTTCTGTAGTCGAGTGAGTAAAACTCGTTGGAGAGCGACAGCAGTTTGTTTCTGCGATGGTCAATATTAAAGTCTACACTCCACTGGAAACCTTCCGTTTGCACCGGAATGGCGTTAATAGTAAGCTCAATACCTGTATTGCGCAGCGAGCCTACGTTCGCAATAGTGGAGGTAAATAAGTTTGGAGGAGTTGGCACATCATAGTTGAGCAACAGGTCGCGGGTATCACGCAGATACCAGTCAACTGTACCGCTGATTCTGTTCCCGAGTACAGCCCAGTCCAGGCCTACGTTGTACTCATGCTTTGTCTCCCACTTCAGATTCGGGTTAGGGTTGCTGACAGGCTGATACCCCGGGATAAACTCTCCGTTGTAGTAGAAGAGGCCTGATGCACCCAAGCGCTGCAGCGACAGGTAAGGGTCGATGCCCTGGTTACCTGTCACGCCGTAACCGGCACGCAGTTTCAACAGGTTCAGGGTCGAAACACCGCTCAGGAAATCCTCCTGTGTTATATCCCACCCGGCAGATACAGCCGGGAATGTACCCCATTTGTTATTTGCCCCAAACTTAGAAGACCCTTCGCGTCGCACGCTGGCAGACAGGAAATACCGCCCACGGAAATTGTAGGCACCACGGGCAAAAAAGCCCACTAGACGGCTCTCATTTTTGAAGGAGTCCATGCTGGCCCTGCCATCGGTTAAGTAAGTACCTGACCCGATGTTATTGTAGGCAAAGTCGTCCGTGATAAAATTACTGTTCCCGGCATTGAACCCTTCGGCCCCGAACTCCTGAAAAGAATAACCGCCAATAAGGTTTATGCTGTGCTCAGAAAAGCTTTTCATCCACTCTATTGTGGACTCAAGTGTCTCCGTAGTCCTGACCTCCGAATTTCGTGAGGCAAAACCGCCCAGGTTTGCCAACTCCTGTGGGTAGGAATAACTGGGCTCATAGTATCCGTTTTGCGCACGGTATGTCTGCAGGCCACCCAGTATACCGATTCGTAGTTCATCGGTAAGGTCTAAGTTCACCCCCAGGTTACCGAACAGCCTGGACCCGGCATCGTCCCGTACACGCTCTGTTAAGACACCCACCGGATTGTCATACTGCCATGCGCCGATAGACTCCGTTAAACTGCCGTCCTCGTTATAGACCGGCTCCGTCGGGTTGCGCTGAACAACCTGTCGCATGGCGTTATAGTCTACAGGGTTTTGTTTGAAGTTAGCCATCCCCAACTGAGCTGTAAACTGCAGCTTATCATTTAGAGCACGCTGACTCATGTTCAGGTTGGCCCGGTACTCCTCTTTGTTTGAGTTAAGCAGAATTCCTTCATGATCCACATAGAACATGGACAGCCGGTAGGTGGTGTTCTCCATTCCTCCGCTTAGGGACAGGTTATGCAGGTGGCTAAGTGGCGTTCTGGTAATCTCATCATACCAGTCAGTAGAGGCACCGTAGTCTATCATGCTGCCGGCAACATCAGGACGAGTGACGCTTAGCCTTTCTTTCATCTCCCTATACTCTGCGGCACTGAGAACTTCAACCTTCCTTAGTGTAGACTCTGTATAGGCTCTGCCTGAGTAAGCGACCTGCATGGCTCCCTTCTTTCCTTGTTTGGTGGTAATCAGTATAACCCCGTTCGTACCCCGGGTTCCGTAGATAGCTGCCGCAGAACCATCTTTCAGGATATCGATGGAAGCAATATCATCAGGAGAAATAGCTTCCAGACTACCACCAGGTATACCATCCACGACAATGAGGGGTGCCTGGCCTGAATTGGTAAGGCTGGAAGTACCGCGCAGGCGTATCTCGAGGCCAGAAGTCGGGTCGCCGCCATTTGTACGGGTAACAGAAAGTCCTGCTACTTTACCTTGCACCAACTGCATGGCATCTGTTACGGCTCCCTGGTTAAAGTCTTCAGGCTTTACAGACGCCACAGCACCGGTAACCTCCCGTTTCTTTTGCGAACCATAGCCTATAACCACTACCTCTTCCAGTGCTTCGGTATCAGGTGCTAAGGATATATTGATGGCAGCCCTGTTGTTTACCGGTACCTCCTGCGTTTCGTAGCCGATATAAGATAAAACTAACGTGCCGTTGCCATTCGGAACATTCAACCGGTAGTTTCCATCTACATCAGTGGTAACGCCTGTGTTGGTACCTTTTAGCATGACAGTAACCCCAGGCAGCCCATCACCGGTTTCTCCTGTTACTTTACCGGTAACGGTAACATCTGTTTGTCTGTTAATCTGCTCTTCTGCAAGAACATCTTTGGGAGGTAAGTTGGCTGGCTGGCTATAAGCTGCCCCTGACGAGCGAGGCACTGTAAACGCCACAGTTTGAGCCTCAACAGGCCCAAACCCTATCAGCAGCGATGCCAGCACAATACTTTGCAAATAATGTGATGATCTTTTCATTATGTTAACAGTATAGGTTTGTGCATTACAAATAATAACCGGGTAAACAATTACATCTTCGACTGCCTTCTGTTCATGCTGCAGAAAAGTGCTCAGACATGTCCTGCAGCGTTAACAAGCGCTGTAAACCAAAGACCAGATGGCAATCTGCTATTGCGGGAAATCAAGGCAAGAACACAGCGAAGAAAAATCTGTTCCTTCCTTCCGTAGAGCAAAAAAAGAAGTACCTCCGTAAACAGCAGCCTTAGACCACTGCAGGGTATATAATTCAGTTTTACAAAGTGTGAGTACTAACTCACGCTTAATATTGATCAAAGGAATAGTATTTAGAATTTTCTTCCGAGATGCTTTTTACCAGTTTATTAAGGTATTTTAACATAGCGCTCCCTCCCTCAAGCATAATTCAGATAAATAAGCTGCTTTTGTTTAAAACATAGCGACGCTTGCTACAGGAAAAATGGGAAGGTCTAGGCCAGCATGATTGTCTGCAGAAAGTAGCTGTTTTACAGAATCGACAAGCTCTGCTCACCCTGCCAGCACCGGGCGTAAGCATGCACCTGGCGCTAAGCTTCTTTGTATCCCAAGCGTAACTCCTTTGTTTTAGTGGATATAGCGTATTGTCGCTTTCAGATCCACAATAGCTTTCAGCAAAGGATCCTACACATAACCTCTCACTGGTGATTATCTACTGAAGTGAAGACCTTGAGATGCTAGCGAGCCCATCTGCTCAGGAACTGGCTGAACGGCTCCTTGTATTGGCCTCTGATTTGAATGTTGATGCCCCCGATCTGCACACTGTTTTTAGTAACTGCTTGGATTTTCTCCAGGGAAACGATGTAGGAACGGTGAAGGCGCATGAACCGCCTGGAAGGCAGCTTTTCCTCTAAAGCCTTCAGGCTCGTGAGCGAAAGCAGGGGCTTGTGACTCCCCTCCGTAAAAACTTTAACATAGTCTTTCATCCCTTCCATATAGAAGATATCCCTAAAGGCTACCCGTACCAGCTGATATTCTACTTTGAGATACAAATACGCATCCTCCGGCTCCGGGAGGGCAACAGGCACGGGAGCCGGGCTGCGAAAGCGCTCGGCGTATGTACTGGCCTTGCCGGCAGCCCGCAGGAACTCTTCATAGCCAAAGGGCTTCAGCAGGTAATCCAGTGCGTCCACTTTATACCCTTCCAAGGCATACTGGTCATAGGCAGTTGTAAAAACAACCATCGGGGCAGTGCCTATACGGTTCCAGCCCAGCGCTTTGGCCAGGTTCAGCCCGTTCAGGTTCGGCATCTGAATGTCCAGGAAAACTAGGTCAGCCCCATGTTCGTGAAGCCCCTGCAGGGCCTCTATAGCACTGTCGTAGCGGCCAACCAATTTTAGGAAAGGCGTTTGCTCTATATAGGCACAAACCAGCTTCAGGGCCAGTGGCTCATCATCAACGGCAATGCAATTAAGGGTGATAGGGTTCATGACAGGTCCAGTGTTAAGGTCACCTGATACTCGTTTTGCGCAGTGTCTTCATTCACAGACAAAGCATAACGGCCAGGATACAGCAAATCCAGACGCCGGCGCGTGTTCACTAACCCGATGCCACTACCCTGCTCCAGCGAGTTGTCTTTTTCTGCAAACAGAGTATTGTGAACTTCCACCTTTAAAGCGTTCTGCTCCTGCCGGATAGCAATGTTGATGCAACTGTCCTGCAGGGCGCTTACCCCGTGTTTAAAGGCATTCTCTACAAAAGGCAGCAGCAGCATAGGGGCGATAGTTGCTTCCTTTAAAGGATTCGGTGCCTTGAACGTTACTTCCACCCTGTGGGAAAGGCGCAGTTGCATGAGTTCGATGTAATCCTTCAGAAAGGCTATCTCCTGGCTCAGCAGCACCGTGTCCTTTTGTGTCTCGTAGAGGACATAGCGCATCATGCGCGACAGCTTGAGCAGTGCCTGCTGGGAAGCCCCCACATCTAACATGGTGAGCGAATAGATGTTGTTAAGCGTGTTGAAAAAGAAATGTGGGTTGATTTGCGCCTTCAGGAAGGAAAGCTCCGAGCTGGTTTTCTGCTGCTCCAGGCTTTTACGAAGCAAAGCTTCTTCTTTCCGGAGCAGCGCATCAGCCTGCCACTTCTGCACAGCGGTAATGCTGGTGCCAATGCCCAGTACCAGCAGCGTAATCGCAAAAAGGGCGGCTATCATCCACTTCAGCATGGAGCCGTCTCTGCCTGACCCACCACCTTCCGGATGAAGAATTTGCTGCATTTGCTGGGGCAGGTTAAACCACAACTCTACCTTCCAGATGAGGAGCACTACAGCAATCGCTGTAGCAAGTATAGCCAGGATGAAAAGTCCTGGCTTGTTTTCAAACAAAAGTTCTGGCACCCACACCAGCGTCGTCAGGTAATAAGCACTCAGCCACATACAAAACAGCATACCCTGCTTTATCCAGAATTCAGCAGGCAGGCTACCGTCCCACACAAGCGGCTGAAATATAAGAAGCATCGCCGCCAGTGACACCCACACTAGAACATGCAGCAAGGGAGAGACATAGCGGTGTAGCGAAAGGTTGGGCATCGGTATAGCTTTTACGAGCAAAAAAATTACCCTTAAATATACATCAGGCAGTTGGCAGGTGCTAAAACAATCTATGGGAAAGCAGTATGTGCCGACCAGACGGTCGGTTTTTGTCTACCACTAAACTTATACAACTGACCAGCATCGGTCTATACCATTCATCGGTTCAGGTAAGCGTGTGGTCGGTGTATAAGTGCGTTGGGTCTATTATACTTTTTCTACACGGAAAGGACTTTTACATTAGTATTACAGTTAGCTGCTAAGCAGCAACCTATTAAAGGAAGGCACAGTCAGGCAAATGCATCAGCCACATAAAAAGGCAGCATGATGAATCCTATGCTTGCTGCTCCCGGTGGTACAACCCATCCGCAACAGCATCTCCAGGCAGATAGCCTCATGCAGTTTCATACAGGGTTTGCCTATAATTTGAATTTGTTTTATTCTTTATGTGCCTGTTCTCTGTAGTGTATTCACCTATACTTAGTTAAACAAATGAACAAGTTATTCTTCTTTGTAAGCCTTCTACTCTCCCTGATGTCTTTTAAGGCTTTTGCCCAGGCTCCAGCCGCTCAGTTTCTTATCAAAGGCACCTTGGTGGATGAGCAGCGAAATCCTGTTTCCTATGCCAGTGTGGTCTTATTCGCGAAGCAGGACTCCGGTATGGTTTCAGGAGCAACGTCTGATGATGCAGGCAGATTCGGGATAAGCACCAGGCCTGGGACTTACTATGCACTGGTCACCTTCTTGTCTTTTGATAAAAAAGCAATAACTGACATCCGTGTTACAAACCAGGACGTTGACCTAGGGATGATCCTGCTTACCAGCAATACAGAAGTGCTGCGGGAAGTTGTGGTGCAGGGGGAGAGAAGCACGATGGAGCTGTCGTTAGATAAAAAAATATTTAACGTCGGGACAGACCTGGCCAACGCCGGGGGCACCGCTGTGAATATATTGAGCAACGTGCCTTCCGTGGCTGTTGATGTGGAGGGCAACGTAAGCCTGAGGGGAAGCAACAACGTGCGTATCCTGATCGACGGGAAACCTTCCGGCCTGGTGAGCATGGGAGGAGGCAGTGGTTTGCAGCAGCTGCAGGCAAACCTCATTGAACGCGTGGAGGTTATCACCAACCCCTCTGCCCGTTACGAAGCCGAGGGAATGGCGGGGATCATTAACATTGTACTGAAAAAAGAGCGCAAGGCAGGCTTCAACGGCTCCTTCGACATTATTACCGGTTACCCGAGCAATTTTGGGGCAGCGGCCAACGTCAACTACCGCCGCAAGGACCTAAACTTCTTCGTGAACTACGCTGCCGCCTACCGAAACACACCGGGCAACAGCATCCTATACCAGGAGTTGTATGAGAATGACACTACTTTTATCACCCGCCAGACTTCCGAAAACAGGCAGGAGGGCATGAACCACAGCATACGCGGCGGGGCCGATTATTTCTTTAACGATAAAAACGTTTTAACCGGGGCCTACACCTGGCGCATGAGCAAGGGCAAGCGCTACGCTGACATCATCTACCGGGACTACCTCTTCAACACCTCCAACCTGCAACGTGTCATCAGCCGTACGCAGGACGAAACTGAAACTGAGCCCAACTCCGAGTATGCCCTGACCTATAAAAGAACCTTTGCCCGCGAAGGCCATGAACTGACTGCAGATTTGCGTTACCTGGACAATTGGGAGGAATCAGACCAGTACTTTACCGAAAGAGCCTTTCTTTCCGACGGCAACACCCCCGAAGCGCCGGTTCTGCTGCAGCGCTCGCTCAACGATGAAACGGAGAAGCAGTTGCTCGTGCAGATCGACTACGTATACCCGTTCGGGGAAGAAGGAAAGCTGGAGGCGGGCTTGCGCAGCAGTTCCCGCGACATGACGAACAACTTTGCCGTAACCGAGCAAACCGCCAGTGGTGTGTGGAGCCCCTTAGACAGCCTCAACAATAGCTTCCTCTATGAGGAGAACATACACGCGGTCTATGGAATCATGGGCAACAAGGTAAATAAACTCTCTTACCAGGTGGGGCTCCGGGCAGAGTGGACCGACGTGACAACCACGCTAAGACAGACCAAAGAAGCGAATCCGCGCGACTATGCGAATTTGTTTCCCAGCGCACACGTCACCTACCAACTGCCTGACCAGCACTCCCTGCAGGTTAGCTACAGCCGCCGGGTGCGCCGCCCTAGCTACTTCGACCTAAGCCCTTTTGTGACCCTTACTGACAGGCGGAATTTCTTCAGCGGCAACCCCGACCTTGACCCGGAATTTTCAAACTCCTTTGAGCTAGGGCATATGAAGTACTTTACAAGGGGCTCGCTTTCTTCCTCTGTATACTACCGCCACACAACCGGCAAAGTCCTGCGTATTCGCCGGGTGAATGAGCTGGGCTTTGCAACTACCCTGCCCGAAAACCTTGCCTCAGAGGACGCCTATGGAGCTGAGTTTATCGGAACTTACGAACCTCTCAGGTGGTGGAAGCTGGATGGAAGCTTTAACTTTTTCAGGGCCATTACCGATGGTAGCAACCTGGATACTGACTTCCAAAGTGACACCTACAGCTGGTTTAGCAGAGTAACATCACGCATCTCGTTCTGGGACAACGCGGACTTCCAGCTGCGGGCTAATTATGAAGCTCCTCAGATTTTGCCACAGGGCAGGCGCAAAGCCCTCGCCACCCTCGACCTGGCGGTAAACAAGGATATCCTGAAGAACAACGGCACGCTTACACTCAATGTCATAGATGTATTTAACTCACGCCGTTTCCGCACCATTACAGAAGGCGAGAACTTCTACACAGAAATCGATTCGCAGGGCAGACGCCGGCAAATCAACTTAACCTTCAACTACCGCCTCCACCAGGCAAAAAAACAAAGCAGACCAGCAGAGCAAGGTGATTATTGATTTAAGTTGCCTGAAGCCGGAAGAAATCTATTCCAGAGAAGGAAAGCTCAACCAGCTTGCCATAAGTGCTTGTTTAGCCAACCGAATTTACTTTCTTTGCCTGTCAAAACAGGGTTTGCCTCCTTCAAGGACCTTGCTTTTGCGTGTGGCCGAACACAAGAAACAGAGGCTATCCCTCCCCTACTATCTGGTATGCCTGTATTACTTAGCCAACCTTCAGGATCCATTAGACAAAAAGGAGAAAATATAAGCAACTACGTTGCTATTCAGACCAGCGTACATCATATCAGGATATAATCTGTATATTTGATGTTCATTGTTATCATGTTGACGAAAGAAAACACAGGATGCATTCTTTAACAGGAGACAGCATGCACGGGTCGATCTTTGTATTTCTAAAGCGATTCGTAGAGTACAAGCACAACTATAACACGTGGGTCGATGTTCTGGAGGAGGTAGGGCTGCGCAACCGTGTGCCTTACCAGATGAATGAAGTATACCCCACATCGGAGCTATTTATCATCATGTCAGCCGCTGCCCGTGTTCAAGGGGTGTCTGACCCTGTTTTCCAGGAAAAGTTCGGTGAGTTCCTGGTGCCGGACCTGCTGCTGGTATTCAAGCGCTTCATAGATCCCTCCTGGAGAACGCAGGAGATGCTGCTGCACATCGGCTCCCACATGCACGCCGGTATAAAGCGGGAGAATGATGCCACCAACCCGCCTCCGCTGCATGTCTCCAAAGTCGGGAAGAACATGTTGGTTATCGACTATCATTCCAAGCGCAGGATGGCTGGCTTTGCTGTCGGCATCATAAAGGGGCTTGCGCAGTATTTTGACGAGGGTGAAAAGATAAATGTACTTCCATCCACAGAACCGAATGCCGAGCGGGTGCAGATAAGAATAGAATTCGTATAACTGTTCTGCAGCAGTCAATTCAGGCAGTTTTTTCAATTCCTTCTTATCGGTTCCGGGATATCGCTCATCTCCAGAACAGCAGAAAAACTGCCAGCCACAGAACGTTGGCGATTCCAGCCTCAACTGAACTCACCGGACTACTCACTTTTTATGCGAAAAACTAAATGATCTGGTATCGTTTTAAGAGCAAAAAGCCTGCAAACACTTGATTTTCAGGCTTTTTGCTCTTTTGGGTATCGCTACCGGCAGAGAGAGGGAGTTCTCTGCAACTTATTCTTGCAATATTACACATTATT
Organism: Pontibacter pamirensis; assembly: GCF_010015475.1. Classification (GTDB taxonomy): domain Bacteria; phylum Bacteroidota; class Bacteroidia; order Cytophagales; family Hymenobacteraceae; genus Pontibacter; species Pontibacter pamirensis. The sequence continues at coordinate 3,246 of NZ_SSNI01000033.1, read as the reverse complement.
GAAATAATGTTTAAACATTTATTGCAATACAATGCCTAAAAACATACCTTCTGGAGAAATTCGACATCATGCCCATATTGAGGTATAACATATTGCTTATCAATACATTATTTACCTATCTAATCTTCTGACATGAAGAAAATTTTACTTTCCGCAGTTGTGTGTATCGCATTTTATAGCCAGTCCAATGCACAGGGCTGTGTCGCAGTCAGGAGCAACGGGATGATGTCCTGTTCTATGGAGCATCCTAAGGAAGAGGCAGTCTCTAAAGGATGGCAGCTTAACGTCGCTCACCGTTACTTCAAGTCGTTCCGGCACTTTAAAGGAGATGAGGAACAAAAGGAGCGCCTGGAGCAGCAGACAGAAGTCATCAACTGGCAGCATAGCCTTGATTTGACCCTGGTCCGGCAGTTCAGCAACAGGTGGTCTCTCAGCGCAGGGATACCGCTGCTGTCTAACAAGCGCTCGTCGCTCTACGAGCACGGGAGGAAGGAGCGGCACAACAGCAACTCTGCAGGCATTGGTGACGCCAGGATTACAGGTTACAGGTGGCTGCTGGACCCTCAGAGGGCCACCAGGGGTAATCTCCAGCTTGGCCTGGGCGTGAAGCTGCCTACCGGAAACTACAACTACAAAGACACCTTCTACAACGTTGGGCCCGATGGAGGTGAAGAAGTAAGACCTGTTGACCAGTCGATTCAGCTTGGTGACGGCGGCGTGGGGGCTATCACAGAATTAAACGGATACTACTTGCTGGGCAGTCACCTCAGCGCTTATGGCAGCGTGTATTACCTCTTCAACCCGAGAGGTGAGAACGGCACGCGCACTTACCGCGAAACGCTTTCGCCACTGCGGGCCAACGAAGCTGTAACCAGTGTGCCGGATCAGTATATGGTGAGGATAGGCGTGAGCCACAGTTTTTCGGGCAACTTGAATGGCATGGTGGCCTCATTGGGTGCCAGGATGGAAGGCGTGCCCGTGGAAGATGTCTTCGGCAGCAGCAAGGGCTTCCGCCGGCCAGGCTATGTCCAATCTGTTGAGCCGGGCGTAAGCTACCAGGTACAGAAGGTTAACTTTTTCGCTACATTACCCATTGCCCTGAAGCGAGATCGCCTGCAAAGTGTAACGGATAAGGAAGTTATGGCTCAGACCGGTAACTATACGCACGGCGATGCGGCATTCGCTGATTACGCCCTGAACATCGGCTGCTCCATTAAGCTGTAGCTATTGATTTGACAAGCAGTATCTTTACGCTAATCAAAAGGCCAGGAAAGTTATATTTCCTGGCTTTTTGAATTATATCAGTGCCATCACCCCGCAAGTACAATCCTATAGCATGCAGTTAACTCCTACATATTCTCAGTATGATGGTACGACCTCTCTTTTGTCTTTTCTATTTATCATTTTATCATAAAGCAGCTTCTGGGCTAAAAACAAGAAGAGGCTCCTCATCCCGAAGAGCCTCTTCTGTTGTGATCAGTTTTTAGGAAACTTTTCAACTTTTAGCCATGCCTATATACGAATGAATCTATATAAAAGTTATGACGACCCGGAAAGAATGAGCGATTTTTTATAAAATTATTATGGCCGTATAACGATTGATATGTTCAGCAGAACACTTGAAAAGCAAAGGTTTGAAGTAAAATAGGAGTTACGCAGCTTGATTACAAAACGTAGAAGCAAGATAAACAGCCATGGAATCTGCCCAATACATAGCTTATCTTCTGAGTGAGCCGCGCAAGGTGAGCTGCGTGAAGGCCAGTGAGGTGCTGGAAGTGTCTCACGATGAGATCAACCGTTTCCTTTTGAGCAGCCATTTTACCGGCAAAGACCTCTTTGAGGCAGTCAGGCAGGGGCTGAAACTGGAGGGAGGTGTTCTTTCCGTAGATGATTCGGTGCTGGACAAGCCCTTCACAGACCCGGCCACCACTGAGTTGGTAGGATACTTCTACTCCGGCCGGCATCACAGTACAGTGAAAGGCATTAACCTCATCACGCTGTTCTATACAGATGCCTCGGGCGTGGGCATGCCAGTTAACTTCCGGGTGTACCGCCATGAGGAGGGGAAAACGAAGCATGCTTATTTCCAGGAGATGGTCAAAGAGTGCTGGCAGTGGGGGCTGCACCCTGAGTGGGTGAGCGCCGACAGTTGGTACGCCTCCATAGAGAACCTGAAGTTCCTTAGAGACAAGGAGGTGGGTTTTCTGGTGGGGCTGGAGGCAAACCGCATCGTCTCCACCACCCCGTGTTGCTATGAGCAGGTGGGGAAAGTAGAGCATATGCCGCAGGAGGGTTTGTTTACCCACCTCAAGGGCTTCGACTTTGTGCAGGTGTTTCGGAGGAGTGGACACAGAAGGCCATGCGAGGCACCACGCCATGTACCTGCCCGAACAGGATGCGTGCCGGCAAATGGGAAGAGAGCTCTTCAAAGAGGTGAAAGCAAAGCACTGGCAGGTGGAGGAGTGTCAAGCAGGAGTGCCATGCCCAGCACTTCTTTGTCAGGCAGACACAGGCTATCCAGAACCATCTGTTCTGTGTGCTGCGGGCCTACCAGAGGCTCACGTGGATGAGCCAGGACAAGAGCATTGAAAATGTCTATGCCTTACAAAGAAAGCTTTTCCTGCAGGCTCAACGAGAGTTCATTAATAACTATGCGTAACTCCTATAAAATGTTGAAATACTTAACTGATGATGTGGGAGTCCATTAAGTACAGTATATTGTAGAGTGCTTTTAATTAAACGGAACGTGAACTCGGGAATTACGAGAGTTTAAAAAGGCTGTTTTAGGTAAACAAGAAGGCTAAAGGTCAGGTAGAAATATTGACTGATGTTTCACCTAATCCTTTAGCCTTATGCACTTTCTCATAGATACTACCAAGGTCGTAGAAGTGTTTTGTTTCATCGATGATTTCTGCCAGGAAGTAAAGGCTTATTTCGCTTCCCACCCCTTGCCCAAAGGACTGGTCCCCAAGCATCCGGCCGGACGCAGGCCCTCCCTTTCTGAGAGCGAGGTGCTCACCATTCTGACCCTCTACCACCTCTCGGGCTTCAAGTGCTTCGAGTACTACTATGAGCGCCTGGTGCTCGGGGAGCTCAAAAGCTTCTTCCCCCGGGCCGTCTCTTACACGCAGTTCCTCTCCCTCTCCCGCCAGGCCTGCTTCCACGCCTTCCTGCTGGCCCAGTGCCGGGCCAGCCTCTCTGAGAAAACCAGTCACTACTACATCGACTCTAAGAAGCTGCCCGTTT
>NZ_SSNI01000032.1 GCF_010015475.1 Pontibacter pamirensis | reverse complement strand
AGTATCCTCGTTGCCAAATCCTCTACACGACGGCTGATACGCCGGTCGCTGAATATGTCACCGCTCATTTGCTCCTTTTAGAACAGAGAACAAATGCGCCTCAAAGTTTGTGTCCTAATCGTAGCCTAAAAACAGGAGGGGGATTTTCATTAGGAACGGATTTATAGAAACTGGTTCTTGTACAACAACACACATATCCTAATATGAGGAAAGACCAACTGCACAGTATACCGAACCTAAAAGAGCAACGGGCAGTGTTGCGAAACAATATGACACCAGCTGAGGAAGAACTTTGGAGGCTGTTACGAAAGCACAAACTTAGTGGGCATAAGTTCAGAAGGCAGCACAGTATAGGCAGTTATATTGTCGATTTCTACTGCGCATCCGAAAAACTGGTGATTGAAGTGGATGGTTCTGTGCATGACTCAGCAGAAGCTGTAGCCAATGATAAAGTACGTGACGAGACGCTGCAACATTTAGGTTACAAAATCGTCCGCATCAGAAACAGCGAAGTGTTTGATTACCCAGAACAAGTTCTAAAAAGAATAGCTGCAGCTTTCGAAAACAAATAATAAAAAAAGAACCCCCCTCCTGTTTTTAGGAGGGGGCAGGGGGAGGTTTAGTTTACCACCTCCCCATACAGGTCAAAGTCAGAGGCGTCGGTGATTTTTACATTGGCAAAATCTCCTAAGCGGACGTAATTGCTGTCGGCTGGTACAAGTACTTCATTGTCTACTTCCGGGGAGTCATACTGCGTGCGGCCAACGAAATAGCCACTTTCTTTGCGGTCGAAAAGTACTTTGTAGGTCTTGCCGATTTTCTCCTCATTCAGCTCAACGGATATACCTTGCTGCAGCTCCATGATGGCGTCGGCACGGTCCTGCTTTACTTCTTCCGGCACATTGTCTTCCAGAGTAAAGGAATGCGTGTTGTCCTCATGGGAGTAGGTGAAGATACCGAGTCTGTCGAATCGTGTCTCTTCTACCCAGTCATACAGTTCCTGGAAATCCTGGTCTGTCTCGCCCGGGTGACCGGCGATGAGGGTTGTTCTTAAAGCGATGTCCGGCACACGCTGACGGATGGAGTCTACCAACTCAATCGTGCGGCGCTTGCTGATACCACGGCGCATGGTCTTCAGCATGTTATCCGAAATGTGCTGCAGCGGCATATCCAGGTACTTGCAGATGTTCTCGCGCTCGTTCATCACGTCGAATACATCCATCGGGAACTGCGATGGGTAGGCGTACTGCATGCGTATCCACTCAATGCCTTCCACATCCGACAAGTTGCGGAGCAGGTCAGCCAGCTTGCGTTCGCCGTAGTGCTGCAGGCCGTAGTAGGTCAGGTCCTGGGCAATCAGCACCAGTTCTTTGGTGCCCATGCCTGCCAGGCGCTTTGCCTCCTTCACCAGGTCCTCAATCGGGCGGTCTACGTGCTTGCCGCGCATCAGCGGAATGGCGCAGAACGAACAAGGGCGGTTACAGCCTTCGGCAATCTTAAAGTATGCGTAGTGCGAAGGCGTGGTAAGCAGGCGCTCTCCAATCAACTCATGCTTATAGTCCGCGTCCAGCTTTTTGAGCAGCTGCGGCAGCTCCAGGGTACCGAAGTAAGCATCCACCTGCGGTATCTCCAGCTCCAGCGACTCTTTGTAGCGCTGCGACAGGCAGCCTGTTACATACAGTTTGTCTATCTGTCCGGCTTCTTTGGCATCGGCATACCGCAAAATAGTGTCAATGGATTCCTGCTTGGCATTATCAATAAAGCCGCAGGTGTTTACGATGATGATGTTGGAATCGTCTTTGTCAGATTCGTGCGCCACATCAAACTCGTTGGCGCGCAGCTGTCCCATCAGTACTTCCGAATCCACTACGTTTTTGGAGCAACCTAATGTAATAACGTTTACCTTATCTTTTTTAAGTGTTCTTACTTTCACAGATTAATAGCTTGCATTGTAATTGATTAGAAACTCCACGTTTGTTACCTGCCCTTCCTGCACCTCCACCGGAAAAATATTGTTCTCCCCGTCGAAAAGGTTGGCATAAAAGCCCTGCTCCTCTTTGGTGAAAAGGCTATACCTGCCGGACTCCAGGCTAACCGCAAAGTTACCGTTAGCATCTGTAACAACCTGAGTCACTAAATTAGTTTGAATGTTGGTGTGAAAAACACCGTCTATGGTTTTGGCTTGATTGCCATTGGTGAGTTCGTAGACATATACCGTGCGTTGCACACCTCTGCCTTTGCTTGGGGGGGCATCCGGGGAAGGCATCTGGTTACCAGACTTTTCTATTACTTTGCCGGCAATACCTTGCTCTATCGGAGCCTGTTGCTCCTGCGCCTGTGCAGCGGCACTTGCATTCTGCCGCTGTGTATCTGGTTGCTCCATCTGTTCCTGATTTACCTGTGATTGAGAGGAGTGACTGGTGCCGTTGCAGAAAGAAAGCAACAGTGTTAGTGGCAGCAACAGAAGCTTCAGCATAGTATTGGGTATTAGCGTGAAAAGAAAGACTCTACAAACTCTTGTTTGTCGAACAGCTGTAGGTCCTCAATTTTCTCGCCAACTCCTATATACTTCACCGGAATTTTAAATTCATCTGAAATACCAATTACCACACCGCCTTTGGCTGTACCATCCAGCTTCGTTATCGCCAGGGCAGTTACGTCAGTGGCTTTGGTGAACTCACGGGCCTGCAGCAGGGCGTTCTGACCGGTGCTGCCATCGAGTACCAGCAATACCTCATGTGGGGTATCTTCTGTTACCTTCTGCATCACACGCTTTATTTTGGCAAGCTCGTTCATCAGGCCTACTTTATTGTGCAGTCGCCCGGCCGTATCGATGATGACCACATCAGCGTTCATTTCTACGCCTTTCTTTACCGCATCGTATGCTACAGAGGCAGGGTCGGTGTTCATTCCATGCGAAACCACCGGCACACCCACGCGCTCGCCCCAGATAATGAGCTGGTCTACAGCCGCGGCACGGAAGGTATCGGCAGCGCCGAGTACTACCTTTTTACCTGCTTTGTGGAATTGAGCAGCCAGTTTCCCGATGGTGGTTGTTTTACCTACACCGTTTACGCCTACCACCATGATCACGTAAGGCTTGATGCCTTCAGGCAGTTCAAAGTCAGCACCGTCGCCGGAGTTATTCTCCTCCAGCAGCGCCGCTATCTCCTCGCGCAGAATGCGGTCCAGCTCCTCGGTATTTACATACTTGTCGCGGGCCACGCGCTTCTCAATGCGGTTAATGATTTTCACCGTTGTCCCCACGCCCACATCGGCATGCACCAGGATTTCCTCCAACTCATCTAGCACATCTACATCAACCGTAGATTTACCGACAACTGCTTTGCTTAGCTGGCCAAAGAAGCTACTCTTGGTTTTCTCTAAACCTTTGTCCAGCGATTCTTTTTTCTTCTCTTTGCCGAAAAAATCGAAAATGCCCATACCGATGATTTTGTAAGGATGAAAAGCTCGGGTGAAACGGTAATATACTAAAAAAGTCCCACTGATGGGACTTCTTCATGTAATCTATCTATACAGTAGAGTAGGCTTACTACTTCTTCAAGTACTCCTGTACTTTGTCTACAGGCACCATTTCTTCTTTAAAGCTATAAGCACCAGTTTTTGGAGACTTCACAGCTTTGATCACTTTTGCCCAGTCTTTACCTGTGGCGGTTTTTAGGGTTGCAACTACCTTCTTAGCCATGGTTATTTAATTTCTTTATGTACAGTTACTTTCTTCAAATTCGGGTTATACTTCTTAAGCTCTAAACGCTCAGTCGTATTCTTTCTGTTCTTGGTAGTGATGTACCTTGAAGTTCCAGGTATGTCAGTAGTCTTCTGCTCTGTACACTCCATAATAACCTGGATTCTATTACCTTTTGCTTTTTTAGCCATCTCTATTCGTAATTTTTTATTTGGGACTGCAAATATAAATGCTTAAATCTCTAATTACAAACAATGTAAAATATTTATTGTGAAAGACTTTGCCGTCGCTTCACATGTTTTACATGCATCCGTAACACGAACAGGATTAGCTTAGTTTCAGGAGAAAGCCACACAACATGCACGGCTTATAAATACCAACGCTTTGTTAATCTAAAGCCGCGGCAAATCTCTGTAACTGCATGGCAAAACCAGGCAATTAAGGCTAAATTACCTTCCCCATGCCATCGCCTGCATGCGGAACGGTTCCTGAAGTAAGAGATAAAACGGCAACGGAGCGAGGTGCAGTTATAGCTGTATCACCCCTCTCCGTTGCCGGTAATTTTTATCTAATTATCAGATGGCTTTCCGGATGAAATGCATACTGCTATAAGCCCGTGAGGCTTGAAAAGCGGCAACAACACAACCAGAGTGCGGCCTGAATGCTAGAACAGGATATGGCCTTGCTCTACTGCTTTCTTCAACACGGCAGAAATACCGTTCTTGTTGATTGTTCTGATTGCAGATGTAGAAACTTTAAGTGTTACCCATGCATCCTCTTCAGGGATGTAGAAACGCTTCTTCTGAAGGTTTGGATAAAACTTACGCTTCGTCTTATTGTTAGCGTGAGATACGTTGTTACCTACGCGTGGTCTTTTTCCTGTTATGTCGCAAACTCGTGCCATCTTGTATTTTCTTCTTAATTATTTCAATAGGGGTGCAAATATCCTAAAAAGGATACAGAAAATCAAAGCTATAGGAAATATTTTTCCTGAAAATGTGTACAAAGCCGCTGCAATGCGGCTACAGGTAACAGATTTTATACTTTTTTCTGCTGCGCTGCCTCCTGCTGCTTCTTCCTGAAGCCATAAGGACAGTGCTTACAACCGTTCTGGCAGCAGTAGCCGCGCTTCAGGTGATACCTCGCAGTAAACACCATCAGGCCCTGTTCGTTCAGGTAATAATCTTCTCCTTCTGTTAATTTCTGGCTCAAACTATAGTGTTATATTCAGTAAGTGTACAAATATCAGCAATAATAAAGCCGAAGCCAAAACGGGCCTGCCCAACACCACCTACCTGTGTGCGTACGTTATAGTTCTATAGGCCATTAGCTGCCATCAACTTAACGCGCAAGCAACAACCAGATGTCTATGCCACAGTACAGCACCTTCAGCGAAGCCATCGCCGCCATGCGCGACCGTGGTTACATCCATACCTTTACCATCCAGAAAGGCGAACTCTTCTGCCCTGAACTCAGCATGACTGTTCCGCCGGAGCAACTTACGCTGATAGAGCGCCACGAGGTCCCTTCTCCTGACACGATTTCTGGTACCCGCGAAGTGTTCGGCTTACGCGCCGGCGACCTGACGCTGGGGCTGATGACCAGCACCTATGGGGAGTATGACGCGGAGGGCTTTGAGGCGGTGTTCAGACGTTTTAAAACAACAAAAGGGAAAAGTGCTTGAGCTTGCCCCGGAGCTACAAAGTTTTGAACCACACCCAGAATCACTACTTTTACAACAATAAAAGATAAAATCTGTAGTAAAAAAGACGGCAGGCTTTCAGCAAGGCCTGCACCTGAGAACTCCGGAAAAAACGAAACCCCATAACTATGAACACGCTAACAATTACCTCCAGCCAACAGGCCATCGACACCGAGCATCAGTATGGCGCCCACAATTATCACCCGCTGCCGGTGGTGCTGAACCGTGGCGAAGGTGTATATCTCTGGGATGTGGAAGGAAAGCGCTACTACGATTTCCTGTCGGCTTACAGCGCGGTGAACCAGGGTCACTGCCACCCAAAAATCATTAATGCCTTGATTGAGCAGGCACAGCAACTCACCCTCACGTCACGTGCTTTTTATAATGACAAGCTGGGTGCCGCAGAAAAATACATCTGCGACTACTTTAAGTATGACAAGGCATTGTACATGAACTCGGGTGCCGAGGCCGTGGAAACAGCCATAAAGCTGGCGCGCAAGTGGGGCTATATGAAAAAAGGCATCGCGCCGCATAAAGCTGAGATTATAGTGGTTGACCATAACTTCCATGGCCGCACCACCGGTATCATCTCCTTCTCCACAGACCCTGACTCTACCAAAGGCTTTGGCCCTTATATGCCGGGTTACAAAGTTATTCCTTACAACGATGTGGAGGCACTGCACCAGACATTTAAAGAGAACCCGAACATCTGCGCCTTTATGGTGGAGCCTATACAGGGCGAGGCGGGCGTAGTGGTGCCAGACGAAGGCTACCTGGCGAAGGTGCATGCCCTGTGTAAGGAGTTTGATGTGCTCCTGATAACGGATGAGATTCAGACAGGTATCGGGCGCACCGGCAAGCTGCTGGCCAGCTATTATGACGATGTGAAAGCGGATATCCTGGTACTTGGTAAAGCGCTTTCCGGCGGTGTGTTACCAGTTTCCTGTGTGCTGGCAGATGATGACATCATGCTGTGCATACAGCCAGGGGAGCATGGCTCTACCTTTGGTGGTAACCCGCTGGCTGCCGTAGTGGCCATTGCCGCGCTGGAGGTGATTGAGAACGAACAGTTAACAGAGAATGCCAACAGGTTGGGTGAGCTGTTCCGGGAGCGCATGCGCCGCCTGATGGCCAAACGCCCGGAACTGGTAACGCTGGTGCGCGGCCGGGGCTTACTCAACGCTATTGTAGTAGAGCCTACCGTTGATGGCCGCACTGCTTGGGATGTATGCGTGGCCCTGAAAGACAAAGGACTGCTGGCCAAACCCACCCACGGCGACATCATCCGTTTTGCTCCGCCACTGGTCATGACGGAAGCGCAACTGCAGGAATGCTGCGATATAATAGAGGAAGTAATCATGGGCTTCTAAAGCTGCCTTCAGGTACGAAACCTAAGATAGTTTAAAGTATAAAAGGCGATGCTGCTACAGGCGGTGTCGCCTTTTATATTGTGACAGGGGCCAATGCATAGGTTGGCGCACGCTCAATAAGTGATGCACTGCTAAAGTCATATCAACCCTACAACAATTTAGCAATCAACAATTAACACGTACCTTTGCAGCAATTTGATTTGAAACATTTTCCTGTAAAGCATTTTACTTATGAACAGAAGACCAAGACGTAACCGCCAGAACGAGGTGATTCGCAATATGGTGCAGGAAACAAGCCTGAGCCTCCACGACTTTATTTTCCCGCTTTTTATTATAGATGGCCAGAACCAGCGCGTTCCCATCCACTCCATGCCGGGCATCTCCCGCTTCTCCATCGACACGCTGCTGGAAGAAATAGGAGCCTGCGTAGACTTAGGCTTAAAAGCTTTCGCGCCATTTCCGGGTATGCCGGAGAAGTCAAAAGACAAGTATGCCACTGAGAGCCATAACCCCGACAACCTGTTCGCCAGGGCCATCCGGGAGGTGAAGAAGAATTTCCCGGACGTGGTACTGGTAACCGACGTAGCCATGGACCCTTACAGCTCCGACGGCCACGATGGCATTGTGGAGAACGGCGAAATCCTGAACGACGAAACACTGGAGGTATTGGGCAAAATGGCCCTGACGCAGGCGCAGGCTGGTGCTGATATTGTGGCACCGTCGGATATGATGGATGGCCGCGTAGGGCACATCCGGCGTGTGCTCGACGAGAATGGTTTCCAGAAAGTGGCCATCATGAGCTACACCGCCAAGTATGCGGGTGCTTTTTACGGCCCCTTCCGCGATGCCCTGGATTCTGCCCCTAAGATGGGCGACAAGAAGACATACCAGATGAACCCGGCCAACAGCCGCGAAGCCCTAATTGAGGCAGAGCTGGACACGGCCGAGGGCGCTGATTACCTGATGGTGAAACCCGCTCTCGCCTATTTAGATATTATCAAGCTGCTACGCGAAAACTCGCACCTGCCTATTGCCGCCTACAACGTGAGTGGGGAGTATGCCATGGTCAAAGCGGCTGCCGAAAGAGGTTGGATAGACGGAGAAAAGGCGATGATAGAGACCTTAATCAGCATCAAGCGAGCCGGTGCCGACGTGATTCTGTCTTATTTTGCCAGAGAGTATGCGCAGTACCTGAAGAAGTAATCTCACCCACTACAAATAGTACTTTAGAAAGCACACCAGCCCCGGTTGGTGTGCTTTTGTTTTTTTAGTATACTCTCCTGCTACTCTAGAAAATAAACAAGTAGCTGTACCTATTATTTAATCAACTATATATAGTATATTCGTTAGTGCGGTTCCGTTTATACGACACCTATTGGGCGGCTAAACGGAATAACTCCTTATATCCAATAGTTAGGTCGAATTTAATTTATGAAAGCATAATTGGGAGACTTAAAGCCCATAGAGCGAATGCAACTTCAACTTAATTAAGAGAATTCGGCAATGATTATTTATGATACATGTCTAGAAAAATGGTTTTCCGATTCAATGTCAAAGCAGCATTATCAACAGTCTTTATAAGCATTATATCCCTTACTACTGCTTTCAGCCAAGAGGTTAAATTCATAGAATTGGAGTATAGCACCGCAGTCAGACCGGATAATGCTCATGTTAAAGTCTATATTTCTCAAGGTACGGGCAGTTCCTACAGTCTAAAGGTAGAATCCTCATCTCTGTGGCTAAAACTAAACCCTGAATCTCTAAAGCCAGAAGTTAAGCCTAAAGAGAAGGAAATAACCATAACAGAAGAGCAGTTCCAAAAGATTATTAATTCTGTACAGAGTATTAAACAGGCGGATCTTATTGGTGGCCCACACCCTTCTCTGTTAGATGGGTCAAGTTGTTCAGTTTCCTTTGGAACGCTCGGCTCATCCATCTCTTACCAGGTAAATACGCCTACCTACGAAACTGACAAAAGAAAGCTTAGTGATTATATGAAAGCATATAAACTTATTCTTGAGACAGCTAAATTGGATCCTGATTCAATTCTTGATTAGTGAATAGCTACTAACACATTAATGCCATAGAAAAAAATAGACCTAACAAGATGTAAACGCCAGCCTTCGGCTTAATGCCTAGTCCGCCGCTTACATAAAGCCGAAATCTATGAGTAAAACAAGGGTTCAGCACTAAGAATTGTTCAATCTCACTTCATATGGTGTCCCTCGTTTTACCACGGCTACAATCTGGTGGAGCAGCTTGTTTCTGACAGCATTCAGCACGCTCATCTTGCTTTTTCCTTCCCCGACTTTCCGCTCGAAATAGGTCTTGAGCTCCTGATTATAGCGGACACTGTTCATGGCTGCCATGTGCAGCACATGCTTGAGCTCTTTGTTGGCGAATTTGAATATGCCCGTTTTGCCCATCACGCTCGTCCCGCTCCTGTACTCGAAGGGAGCCACCCCGCAGTAGCAGGCAAGTTTTCTGCCGTCTTCCATTTTGGTGAAGCCCTGGGTATAGACCAGAAGGGAAATGGCAAGCACCTTACCCACACCTTTCACTGAGGTGAGCAGGTCGTACTTGCGCTTTAGTTCTGTGTCCTTCTCAATGAATTGCTGCATTTTTTCCTCTACCTGCTCCATGCTTTTTTCCAGCCCCTTAATGGCCTTTCTGTTCACCTGCTCCAGCGTCTTGCCAGAGACAGGGTCCACCTGCAGCAGCTCTTTTATGGTGACTTTAAGGCTCTGCAAAGCCTTAAGCAGTCTGCCCCTGTTTGCCTGCAAGTCCTTTAGCCTTTCCAGAGTAACGCCCGAAAGAGAGAGGCACTGCGCCTCTTTCTGGTGCAGAAGGGCGTAGCGGGCGATCCTTTGTGCATCCACCTTGTCGTCCTTACCCCTGACCATACCGATGCTCCTTTTTATCTGCAGGGCGCTCTCCATCCATACCCGCACATCACGGGCCAGCAGGTCGTGCACCAGTTGGCGGGTGTAGAGGCCAGTGTGCTCCATGCAGCACAGCGTTTCTTTTCCTGCCTCACAGCCCTGCTGCTTGAGCCATGCTTTCATGCGCTTGAAACCGCTGGTGTTGTTGTTGAACTTCTGGTGGAGCATTCTGCCATCGCTGCAGCCAGCCAGGCACACGTCCAGGCTGTCCTTGGAAACGTCAACACCCAGAATGAAGGCGGGTGCTTGGGAATCAATAGGCTTTTCCATATCTTTCAATAGGTTGTGCAAGCGGTGAATCTAAACCTTTATAATGGGCCCATGCGTCCCGAAAATCTATATGACCCCTGCCTGCGGGTTAGTAAATAAAGCAGCCAGACTGATTCGGCTTTTAGACCCTGTTCGCCTTGTTAGCGTGTAGTGCCCTGGCTGCTCTTCAGGTAGAGGTAAAAGTTACTCCTATACCTGGTAATATGAAAGTATAGCTATTGGAAAAATTATATAGCGCTAATCTAAAGGTTGGCAATTATAAAATCAATAAAACTATAAATTCATCTATGAAAAGACTAACAAAGCTTTACGCCCTCCTTATCTTACTGCTAGTTCTGCAATCGTGCAAATCAGATGATGTTCCGCCCCAGGTCCAATGGGAAAAGATGGAGTTTGAAGACCAAGGCTCCATCTATAGTATCCACGGGTCTTTAGGCGAGAGCATGCTTTTAGGCACTAGTCGCGCAATCCTGAAATTAACAGATAATGGGAGAAGCATAAGAGAAGTATTACCCGTTGACATTCAAATTAGTGAATTCATGCAGTATGGTGATACGCTCTATGCTATATCCGTCTGGAAGAACTATTATTCACTAGATGAAGGTGAGACATGGCAAGAGAAGAACAGGGGTTTTACCCCTTCCTATACTAACGAGTTCAAAGACTCTCGCAACGTATTTTACAATCATGTCTCAATCGTTACGCAGGGACACATACGGACTCCTAGCATGATAATGAAGTCTCACGATAGTGGTGCCAACTGGGAAAATATCTTTCCATACAAACATATTGTAAATTCCATGCACTTAGATAACAAAGACAGGTTGTATCTAGGTGCCAATGCAGAGGAGTGGGGTTCCGGAGCTATTCCAGGCTCCAGAAAAGCAATCCTGTACTATACGAAGAAGTAAACCACGCTTGCCAACAACAGCTATAGAGTACTTAAAGCACTTTATAGCCCAACCGTTAGCGGGTGTAGTGGTTCTATAGATACGCTACACTACTATAGTTTCTAAATCTTGTATTCTTCTCAGGATGATAAATTCCATGCTGTTTCCTTTAAATGCAGAACAGCTGATTCCATAAATTGGAGGTGGATTTATGGATAACTCTGTCGAGTTACCCACAAGTCCACCTCTGTGGTAATAGCATTAACCTGAGATAGGTTCAAAAGGCAAATTGTAGCGCATCTATAGAACCTTCACAATCTCTCCTAAGTCAGAGTAAAAGCAACAGGCTATACTTTTACGCCAGCAACGCCAACCCATAGCCAACTTCATTTGTCAACATCCACCAGTCAAACCCTATCTCAATGAATAAGAGCAAAAGCATCATATTAGCTTTAACCTTGGCTGTTACAGCATTATTCGGTTTCAAACAGTACGAGCAAGTCGCTTTGAAGGAAACGATGACAGTCATCGTGTCAAATAGAGGGAGCAGTATGCTTGTTAATATCTCTATAGCAGGGGATAAGAGCAGCTTTGTACAAAAACGAATCAAGGCTGAAAATAAACATGATTACTCTGGTGCACTTCGAATAATAAAGGAGCATCAGGATAAGGGATGGCAAATCAAGAACAGCAGCTACGCAACAAGTATTGAGCCTGACTCTGACCAGGACTATTATATGTACTTCTTTTTAGAAAGATGAACTGAATAGCATCAAAATAGAACATAACTGCCCAACCTCATTTAAACAAAAGTAAAGTCACCAGGTCTATTCACCCAGTTATGCCAAGCATTACTTATCATATCACAATGTTTGTTCTCAAACTCAAAGGAGTGAAAGAGACCTTCTCCAAAACGCCGATTGATGTGAAGCGGCTAAGGAAAGATGATATCCATGTTCCATCTGAAAAGCTTTTATCGGGGGCTTCAGCAACTGCCATCAAGATTGAGAAGACTGCCGTTACAGAAATAGGTCCTTCAAAAGCTCCAACTTCCGAATTTCTGCTCCTCTATTGCCCCGGAGGCGCTTTTGTGTACGGACCGACAGAACTGAACTGGAAAAGTATTGCGCACCTGGTAGAAAGTACGCAGACAAAAGCCTGGCTGGTTGATTACCCTAAAGCTCCGGAAGCTAAAATCCAGGAAATAACGGCCAGCATCGACAGGGTTTATGCTGAGGCTTTGAAAAGCTATTCTTCATCCAATATTATTCTATTAGGGGATTCTGTAGGTGGGAATTTGGTAATATCGTTAGTGCAGCGGTTAATTGAGGCTGGTGATGCTCATCCAGAAAAACTAATTCTCATATCCCCGGTTTTAGACGCGAGCATGTCTCATCCAGAAATTGACAGCATCGATAAAATTGATCCAATTTTAAGCAAAAGTGGTGTACTGTCTGCCAAAAGAATGTGTGCAGTAGATATGGATTTAAAGGACCCAATGATTTCCCCACTATACGGAAGTTTCAGAAACTTCCCTTCTACGCATATGTTCATAGCACAAAACGATATCATGATGCCGGACCAAAAGCTGGCTGTTCACAAAATGCTAGAAGAAAATGTAGAGGTAGAAGTTATTGAAGGCAAAGGCATGCCCCATATATGGCCGCTTCTTCCTGTCATGAGTGAAGCTAAATCCGCCTTAACAAAAGTCGGGGCGATCATTCAGTACACCATAAACACAAACAAACACCTATAACAGGCTTGTATTTAACAATAGTGTAGGAGGCCCTGTACATTTGCTGCCAAACAAGAGCACCTGCCTGCAAAGCGGGAGCATGTTAAGCATATCATAGATTCATCTTATTCGGCAAACAGCATTTCAGGCTTAAAGCAGTTCAAAAGCTAAAAGCAATCCCCCCCTGAATTCACCTGAAAAACACCTCCGCTGCCGCAACATTCGTCACGGCAAAACAAAAGCTAATTATCTTTCTCTCAAGGCTGTAAATTCTTTGCCTAAATGGAACGTCTTTGCCATTATCGCGCTTTTGATGTAAATTGAGCATACTAAACTCTACCCAACCTGTTCGTTTATGAGAAGACTGAGCCTCTGGCTTTTGACCCTTGGGCTGGCAGCTGCTACTCCCGCACTTGCACAGCAAAATGTTACCCGTATCCAAACCAATATTAAGGCCTTACAGCAAATAGCCGTAGCCGCAGAAAAAGACTATAAAGCAGACCGGACCAGGGCAGTGAAACTGGCGCACGAAAAAGGGTGGGTTATACAGAAGACCTATAAAGACGGCACGTATATCTCGCTGCAAGGGCTTGATGCCAGGGGCGTGCCCATCTATTATATTACGTATAACAACTCCCGTGCAGCGGCTACCACCAAAACAGATCAGCTGTGGGCAGGTGGCTCACTTGGCCTTAGCCTGAGCGGGGCCAGTAATTCCGTCGCCTCTAAACTCGCGATGTGGGATGGTGGCCGCATCAGAGAAACGCACCAGGAGCTTAAAAAACGGGTGCAGCTAAAAGACGACGCGACTGAGGCCAGTGAGCATGCCACACACGTGGCCGGCACCTTAATAGCCAGTGGCATGAACGCAATGGCAAAAGGCATGGCTTACGGAGCCAACCTCCAGGCGTATGACTTTGACAATGACGAGGCAGAAATGGCCAAAGCCGCTGATAAACTACTGGTGTCGAACCACTCATACGGCTCTATTGCTGGCTGGCGCTATAACGATGACCGCGAAGGCACTGACGAAGATCCAAAATGGGAATGGTGGGGTGATAAGGACATAAGTGCTACAGAAGACTACCGGTTTGGCTATTATGATAAGCAAGCTGCCAGTTGGGATAAGATCGCCTACAATGCACCCTATTACCTGATTGTAAAATCTGCGGGAAATAACCGCAGCGATATAGGACCTGAAGCAGGCAAGCCGTATTTCCAGCGTAAGAGCGACGGAAAGTTTGAACTGGTAAAATCCCGGTTGTCCAGTTTGAGCAGTAATGATGGCTATGATATAATTTCTACAGCCGGAAATGCGAAGAATATCCTCTCAGTAGGTGCCGTAGCCCCTCTCCCTGACGGCTATACCCGGGCAGAAGATGTGAAGATTTCTGCCTTCAGCAGCTATGGCCCCACAGATGATGGCCGTATTAAACCAGACATTGTAGGAAATGGGTTAAATGTGCTTTCTAGCTCTTCCAGCAGCGACCGGGACTACAAAACGCTGAGCGGCACTTCCATGGCAGCGCCTAATGTTGCCGGCACACTGCTGCTCTTACAGGAACATTATGCCAACCTCAACAGCGGTAAAGTAATGCGTGCCGCCACACTCAAAGGCCTTGCCATACATACCGCTGACGAAGCAGGAGCAACTAAAGGGCCGGATTACATCTATGGATGGGGTCTCTTAAATGCTGAGCGGGCTGCTTCCCTGCTTTCCAACAGCAACGGCACACACCTGTTACAGGAAAAGTCTTTAGAGCAGGGGCAGTCGCAAACAATAGAAGTACGTGCTTCCGGCGCAGGGCCTTTAAAGGTAACTATTTCCTGGACTGACCCTGAAGGCAGTGTGACAACTGCAGGCGTGAATGCTTTGAATAACCGGACCCCGCGCCTGGTAAACGACCTGGACGTACGCGTAGCCAGTGCAGGCATTACTTACCTGCCCTGGATACTGGACCCTACTACACCCGACGCTGCTGCTAAAGCAGGCGATAACGTGGTAGACAACGTAGAGCAGGTTTTGATTGAGAATGCGGTACCCGGAAAAACGTATACTGTTACAATCAATCACAAAGGCACGCTAACAAAGGGACCGCAGGCATATTCGCTGCTCGTAAGTGGTGCAGGTGGTACAGCCGTTTGTGCCAGTGCCCCTACCTCTGATGCAGGCGCCAAAATAACGAGGTTTGCCATCGGCACAAAAGCTGTGACATCTAGTATTAATTGCACGACCTACCAGGAGCTGACAAGTAATATTTTCACCTTAGAGCCAGATCAGAGCGCCGCCCTGACGATTGCAACAGGCACCTGTGCTGCAGATGCACCGAAGGTTGCAAAGGTGTTTGCCGACTGGAACGGTGATGGTGATTTTGAAGATGCAGGCGAAACAGTAGCTACTTCTGGTGTATTGAACGGCGCAGAAACCTTTACAAGCGCCATTAAAGCCCCCGCTACCGCTGTAGTCGGGAACACAGTGCGCATGCGCGTGGTGCTGCAGGAGACGCAGCAGGCTGCCAGCGTAACTGCCTGCGGTAGTTACAGCCGCGGCGAAACGCAGGATTACCTCGTGCAGTTCTCGCAGCCGGGCAAAGACATCAGCGTAAACGCTGTCATGCCGATAGGCTCATCGCTATGTGCTACCTCGGAGCAAACGGCGGCAGTTATCATCCGGAACTTAGGTGCGGTGGCACAAACCAACATACCTGTCACCATAAGTGTGCGTGAAAACGGAACAGAGGTACAGCAGCTAACGGGTACCTATACAGGAACGTTAGCACCTTACGCAAAAGCAGAGTTGCTCCTCAATGATAGCTTTGCCACTGAGGCAGGCAAAACTTATGAACTGGTTGCACTTTCTAACTTACCGGGCGATGCCGTAACAACGAATAACCGGATGCAACGCACTTTTACCGTGCCGGAGAACATGGCAGCACCTATGAGTGCCTCGGCAGCCCGCTGTGGCGAGGCCCCGCACTATACGTTGACGCACGAGGGAGCAGGCACAATTTTCTGGTATAACTCCCCCACCGCCACACAGCCACTGGCAGCAGGCAACCAACTGCAGTTAGCTGCAAACCAGGTTCCCAACGGCAAGCTGTATGCAGCTTATAACGACTATGAAGGCACAGTAGGAGCAGCCAACAAGTCTTTTGCTACAGGTGGCGGTTATAACCAGTTTTCTCCGGATGTGCTTGTCACTACCCAAGCGCCGATGGTGCTTGAAACGGCGCGGCTCTACATTGGCCACGGCGGAAAGATAACATTCACAGCTTATGATGCGGATGGTTCTCCGGTGTCTTCCCGCACGCTGCAGGTTTCCCCGACACGCACTACTCCAGCTACTGGTCCTCAACCAGACGATCCGGCAGACCAGGGCGCTGTTTACTACTTGGGACTGGAATTGCCTGAGGCTGGTACTTACAACATCGCCATCTCTTACGAAGAGGGTGCTACCATCTTCCGGAACAATGCAGGTGTAAAAGGCTATCCGTTTGAAATACCGAATGTGTTTTCTATTACAGGTAACACCGCCACTAACTCTGACACTCATACGTCGCTGGACTACTATTATTATTTCTATGACCTGAAGGTGCGCGGCCTGGGCTGCAGAAGTGAGCGTGCAGAAGTAGAAATGGTAATCGGAGCGCCATTGGCACAGCCAGTGGTTTCGCGAAGCGGGCAGATGCTGGTATCGAGTGCGGCGGCGGGTAACCAGTGGTTCCTGGATGGCAAGGCAATAGAAGGAGCCGCAGGCAATGAAATAGCTCCTGAGGCAAGCGGAAACTATACGGTAGTGGTCACAGCAAACGGCTGCGTATCTGAGGCCTCTGCTGCGTTGCGCTTTGACTATGACACTTCTGAGCGTGGCGTGAGCGCTGAGTTGATGGCATTCCCGAACCCAAGTCAAAGCGGCCTGTTTAATTTTACAGTGGAGACGCAGGGCACAGAAGACATCTCCATTGAGGTATTGGACTTGTTGGGCAAGCAGGTATACACAGGTGCAGTAAAGCAATTCAACGGCCAGTACAGAGGTGAGATTGACCTGAAAATGCATTCTTCCGGTATGTACGTCCTGCGTGTGCAGCACGGTGATAAGCTGCAAACGAGAAAACTGCTCATCCGCCGCTAAGCCGTGTTTACATAAAACCAGAAAGAGCAGCCTGCACATGCAGGCTGCTCTTTCTGGTTTAGCACGAATTATAATGGCGCTGGAGCAACAGAAAAGGGCCACGTTTCTTTTAAAAGCGTGGCCCTTTTACAGATGAATAACAAACGTTACAAATCCTCTTCGCGCACCAGCATCAGCACCGCCGATTGTGGTACAATAAAATAGCGCTCTTCTAGATAGCTAATTTCGATGGCGTCGCGCTGCAGGTAAATGGCGAGGTCTCCCTCTTTGGCCTGTAGCGGAATATAGCGCACCTCTTCCTCCTCCCCTCCCCACGACTCATCCTCGTAGCCATAGTCTGCCGGAATCGGGTAGCCTGGGCCCACCTTCATGATGTAACCTTCCTGCACCTTCTCCTTTTGCTGCACTCCGGGCGGCAGGTAAAGGCCGCTCTTCGTCTGGTCGCGCACCGTCTTTGGCTTTATCAGTACCCGATCGCCAACAATAATGATCTTCTCTAATTTATTCTTTTCAGAAATCCTCATCGGTAATGTATGCATTTTATATGGGGTCTGCTGTCACTTTAAACCGCATGTCAGCCTTAATGGTTATATTACGGGAGACAGGTTTGGCCAGCGCCGCTTTTGTGCGGATGTTATACGTATCTCTTTTTATAAACTCATCGAGCGCAGCATTAGTTGACTTCAAATTTAGCGTAGTTGCGTTTGCCGGCACCTCGTCCAAGTACGCGATCATCACCTCGGCTTTATCCTCGCTTGAGATATAGATTTCAATTTTCTTCAGGAAGTTGAAATTCTCTTCCTGCGGATCGGTAATGGTCAGGTTCAAACTGTTTAATGTTACGTCTTTTACCAGTTCTGCGCGGGTCTTGTTGTTCTTAAACGTTTCTTCTGAGTTAGTGGTAACTGTGATGGGCGTAAGTGGCACCAGCGCTCCAACCGGAAAGTAAGACTCGATGGTGAAAGTCTCTTCCTCCTCTATGTAGAAGGTAAGCATATCATCTACTTTTTCACAGGCTACGGCAAAAAGAGAGAATAAAACGACTACTGCTAAAGAGATTTTTTTCATAAAATAAGGGTGAGATGTAAGTTAAAATGCAATTAGCGGCAGGGAGAACGGCTTTAACCGAACATCCCTGCCGCTAATTTACAAATGCCAGAGCATTTTACATTACATTTCTCTAATATATACTTATCCCTTGCCGTGCTCGTTCCAACTCATCGGGTAATTTTCGTCCATGTACTGCACCGCCTCCTCTGTCAGATGCAACGGCTTGAACGTATCCACCATCACGGCATACTCTTTTGTCTCTTTCTTGCCAATGCTTGCCTCTACTGTGCCCGGGTGCGGTCCGTGCGGAATACCGCCCGGATGCACTGTAAACGAAGCCCTATCCACTCCTTTGCGGCTCATAAAGTCGCCTTCCACATAATAGAGCACCTCATCAGAATCCACGTTGGAGTGGTTGTATGGGGCCGGAATAGATAGCGGGTGGTAGTCGAAGAGGCGCGGCACAAAGGAGCAGATAACAAAGTTGTGCGCTTCAAAGGTCTGGTGCACCGGCGGTGGCTGATGAATGCGGCCCGTGATCGGTTCAAAATCATAGATAGAGAACGCATAGGGGTAGAAGTATCCATCCCAGCCAACGGCATCAAAAGGGCTGAAGTCATAGTAGTACTGGTGCAGTTCCCCCTCCTTCTTTATCTGCACGAGCCTTTCACCGTGCTCTGATTCAGTGATGAGTTCCACAGGCGGCCGTATATCGCGCTCGCAGAACGGCGAGTGCTCCAGCAATTGCCCGAAATGGTTGCGGTAGCGGCGCGGCGTCTCCACCGGGCTGAAAGACTCTATGACCAGCAAGCGCACCTGCCCCGCATCGAACCTGAATTTATGGATAACGGTACGCGGAACCACAAGATAATCGCCGGGTTGAAACGGGATGCGCCCCATTTGCGTGAGCAGGTCGCCGGTTCCTTCGTGCACAAATATCACCTCATCTGCCTGCGCATTCTTGTAGTAATAATCCATTTCAGATTCCGATGGATTACAGATACTGATGGCCACATCGCTGTTGAAAAGCATGGTTTTGCGGGCGCTGAGGTAGTCATGACCTGTTGTTTCCACGTTTAAAGTGCGTAGGTGGTGCGGTGCCAGTTTTATACCTTCTGCCCTTTTAGGAGCGTAGGGTCTGGCCTCTCCGATACGGCTGATTTGTGTGGGCGGGTGTATGTGATACAGCAACGAGGAAACACCACTGAAACCAAGCGTGCCGACCAACTGCTCTGCATAAAGGCTGCCATCCGGCTGCCGGAACTGGGTGTGTCTTTTATGAGGAATCTCTCCTAACCGATAGTAATAAGCCATGCGATGGTGTTATGTTTATGGTTCAGACACAGTATACGCGCTGCTATACAGTGTTACGTTTACGCTCCGCCCTTCGCCAGGCTCATGGCCTGGTTAAAGTGCTTCAGGGCCTGCTGGAATTCCTCATCCGACTCGTGCAGCACCGGATAGAATCCTGTATTGCCATAAATACTGCGTGCTATAAACGCTTTTATATTATTACGTAGCAAATTTTTAGACCGTTTATATTCTTCCTCCTTGTAATCCACGTTTGCCGCATTCGCCATATTTACCACCTCCTGCAGCATCTTATCTGTTACCTGGAAGTTCCTGTAAAATTTCTCAAACGGCATCTTGTCCAGTTCCCTGCGGTGATCGCGGTAGTATTCAAGGGTGTATTCCCGAATGATGTTCTTGTTATACAACTCACTCAGGTAAGGTGAAAGCTCCATGGTGTCGCGGGCTACAAACACATCCGGCATAATACCGCCCCCACCATACACATCACGCCCACGCAGCGTCTGGTACTTCAGAGAGTCCACAAACAGGCTGCTGTCCGGGTGGAAGTATTCGCCGTTCTCGAAGCGGTGCATGATATCCATCTCGTACTCTTCGGCTCCGGCTGTGTAAGGCTTTTGGATAGAGCGGCCACTTGGCGTAAAATAACGGGATATCGTGAGGCGCAGCTCAGAACCATCGTTCAGCGGAATTGGCATCTGCACCAACCCTTTACCAAACGAACGGCGGCCCACAATCAATGCCCGGTCGTTATCCTGCAGCGCACCGGCCACAATCTCGGCGGCAGAGGCACTGCCTTCGTCCAGCAGCACGATGAGCGGTCCGCTCTCGAAGTCTCCTTTGGTGCGGGCATACGTCTTGGAATCGTACTTATTGCCTTTGCCATCGGTATATACAATCATTTTCTCGCCTGAAATAAACTCATCTGCCATCCGGATAGCATGGTCCATATAGCCGCCGGGATTACCGCGCAGGTCCAGAATAAGCCGCTGCAGCCCTTTGCGCTTCAGCTCTGTGAGCGCCTGCTTAAACTCCTCGTAAGTGTTAGCCGAGAACCGGCTCACTTTGATATAGCCTGTTCTATCGTCCACCATATACCCTACGTCCACTGAGTGTGTTGGTATTTTACTGCGCTGTATGGAGAAAGTGAGCGGCTTTTTGGTGCCCACTCGTTTAATAGTAAGATCTACTTTAGAACCTTTCGGCCCACGCAGCCGCTGAAAAACGCCCTCGTTGTTAATGCCGATACCGGCCACTTTATCTCCGTCTACTTCAATTATCTTATCTCCGGGCTGTATGCCTGCTGCCTCCGACGGGCCTCCGCTGAGCGGCGTGATGACGTAGATGGTATCCTTAATGATGTTGAACTCCACCCCGATGCCTTCAAAGTCTCCTTCCAGGTAAGAGCGGGCCATGGCAATTTCATCCGCCGGAATATAAGCCGTATGCGGGTCCAGTTTCTCCAGCATTTTGGTGATAGCAAAATCCGAGAGCTCTTCTATGTCCACGGTGTCCACATAATCGCGGTCTATATAGCTCAGGATATCCCGGAACTTCAGGTAGCTTTTAGCAGTGCCCTGTGGATTATTGCTGGAAGGCGAAAAGGTGGTAGCCCCTATCAGCACTCCCACAACCAGCGCCATCGCAATAAACAGCGGCAGCTTTATCTGAAATGGAGAATTCCGGACGTTTCTCTTTTCTTCCCCGTGCTCCATGTTATCCATATTCTTACAAATTAGAGGTCAATATACCTGTCTGCCCAAATGTACCACAGCAACCAGTGCTGCTGTCAAAAGAGGTGCCACAAGTTAATAAAATTATACAGAGGGGTTGTTTAGCTATACAAGCACACGTTGTGAAGGTTGCAAAGTATACCGGCTATATTACGCCCCCTCTGTATCTATAACACCATCTAATTTAAAATAATTTAATTTATACTGCATCTCCTTCATACTATTAAGCCCCACTTTTTAGATGTACCGCTTCATTTCATCGACGTAACCGATATAGAGCCTCAGAACAACAGATAAAAGTTTAGCTCTGCCAGCCACTGCAGGCAGATACTACAGAACATCGGCAGATGTAACGGAATGTGTAGGAGCAGCCACTTCCTGGCTTATAAGAAACAAGATAATTCCTTACCTTTGTGGCTTAAGAACAGACAAATGGGCAGGATAATGGCAATTGATTACGGGACAAAGCGCGTGGGAATAGCAGTAACCGACACGCTGCAGATAATCGCCAGCCCTTTAGAAACCGTTCATGCCAAAGATGTGTTATCCTTCCTGAAGGCGTATGTACAGCGTGAGCCGGTGGAGGCCATTGTGGTGGGAATGCCGCGCCGCCTCTCCGGCGAAGACACAGAGGCGACTCAGCACGTGGTAGGCTTTGTGCGGAAGCTGCAGAAGGAGCTTCCTGCCATACCGGTGCATACCGCGGATGAGCGTTTCACGTCTAAAATGGCACAGGCGGCCATGCTGGCCGGCGGCCTGAAAAAGAAAGACCGCCAGGACAAAGGCACGGTAGACCGTGTGAGTGCCGCCATTATTTTACAATCGTATTTAGAAAGCAGAACTATATGATTTACCCGATTACCGCTTACGGCGATCCAATTTTAAAAGATGAAGCAGAAGATATCCCTAGAGATTACCCGGACCTGAAGGAGTTGATCGAGGATATGTATTCAACGATGTATTTTGCCCACGGCGTAGGCCTGGCCGCGCCACAAATTAGCAAGAGCATCCGGCTGTTCGTGATTGACTCTGAGCCAATGATGGATGAAAAGGACAAAGGAAAAGGTGTGAAGAAAGCATTCATCAACCCGGAGATTGTAGAGGAAGACGGGGAGGAATGGGGTTTTGAGGAGGGCTGCCTGAGCATACCAGGTGTGCGGGAGGTTGTGTATCGCCCGGAGCGCATTGTGATACGCTACTTTGACGAAGAGTGGAATGAGCATGAAGACAGCTATGATGGTATGAATGCCCGTGTTATTCAACACGAGTACGACCACATTGAAGGCATCCTGTTCACGGACCACCTGAACGGCCTGAAGAAGCGCCTTATCAAAAACAGGCTGGCTAAAATATCAAAGGGAGACGTGGACGCTGATTATAAAATGAAGTTTCCGGCTCTTTCGAAGAGAAGGTAGACCACGATACTATATAAATAGTTAAGCCGCCTGCCACAAAAACTGTAGCAGGCGGCTTAACTATTTATATGAGCTACGAAAGCACCTCTGGAAGTAGTTTATTTAGTTCACATTCTTGGTGAACCTCCTTGCCAGTCCTATTTTGTTTTCTTTGTTGACGTTCAGATTGAATACACTATTAAAGAACGCCTGGTAAGAAAGATCATCAGCTTTTTCAATAGTTACTTTAGCTAATTTCAGATTTGACAGGCTCCTGTCTTTCAAGAGGGACGCATTCAAAGAGTTGATAAACTGCTTTGGATTGAACGCGGTTTTAGTAGTTGGAGAGAAAATCGTCCAGAAGATTTCATTGCCACTATCTGTCCAGGTAGAAGCATAATAGGTAGGCAAATCTTTGTCAAACTGCACACTCAGACTCTCGAATGACTTACTATTTAACTTGATATAAGATTCATCAATAAAAGAAAGATGCGTCGGCACTGAATCAGCGAAGCTATAATACTGATAAGCATTAGATGATGCATCAGACCAAGTTGAGATGAATTTATACGCATAGATATCACTCTTAGGATAAATGATGTCGTAGCCCGACTGGAATCTTATGAAGTTAGTATAATATAGCCACAGGTAATTATTGTAATTGTTTGCCACAGGATATCCGAACAAGAGGGTTGATTTCTCCTGAAGATCCTGAGAAGTTCTATAGGTAGCTTTCGTAGCCTCTTTCATCTGCGTCAGATCTATGGTAGCATTCTTCTGAACTTCTGCAGAAATCTTGTACAAATTGCTTTCTGGCACAACAAAATAGGTGTGATTAGTAGAGTTGCGCTTGGTATACTCTATTTCTAGTGAGCCTTCGGAAGGATTGTAAGTATAACCTGAGCGCAGCGCGTAGGTGTTTGAAAAATGAAAATCATCACCTGGAATAGGCGGAACGTTCAAGTACTTAACCGTAGCGGCTTCAAAACCTTCTCCAAAAGCTGGATCGTTATTGTAAGGAAGATATTGGTAACTGTCGCTGGGGGTTATCTGCCAGTTATTTGGATTTGCCTGTACATAGGAATCTACAATTATTTTATCATAGTCCTTTGCGTGAAAAACAGTCGTTACAACGAATTCTGTCTCTAAAGTTCTGACTTCGAGGGTATGCTGCTGACGTGTTGACAGCAAAGTGTCTAACAGGATTTTCCCACTATGTTCAGAGAGAATCAACTCGGCTGTATCTATACTGTAATTAGCTGGTTCTAAGCTGATACTTAGTTGAGAAACAGGCAATAAACTAGGCTCTCCTCCATCCTTGTCTTTTTCACAGCCAAAGAATAGAAGAGAGCTAAAAAGGGTAATCCAAAATTTCTGTTTCACTGGTCTTATATGATTATATTGTTGAAGGCTACTTTTGCGTCATCAGTAACGCATCATATACCTATAGCAATAGATGAACGGGACCAGACTGCCGAATATACTATATATTAAAAATAGTATTAAGAAAATTGGCGACTATTTTCTGCCTTTCAGTAGAAATACTTTCTATACAAATTCCCCTGTTGCTTTGCTTGTAATACACCAAAGCAGCGTTCATAAATACCGTCTTCTGTCATCATTTAAACTTTGTGAAACAAATGACTTAGATCACCGGCACGGAACCAGCGATAGCCATACGCGTCCAGCGTAATATGATGAATGCCTTTTTCATCGGCCCTACTTTCGTCATTGGCCATCAGATCTACAAGCCTGACTTCCTTCTCCTGCTTTAGATCCAGGGTCACCTCGTGGGCCTTCTCGTCAAAATTGTGGAGGATAATCAAGGAACTGCCCTGCCAGCTATAGTGCATCCCTAATACCTGGGCAAGCCCCGTGTTCAGTATCTGCCACTGCCCCCAGCCTATCTCTATGCACTCCTGCCGCAGGCGGATCAGGGAAGTCATCCAGTTGAGCAGGGAGTTTGGTTCGCGCCGCTGGGTTTCCACATTTACATGTTTATAGGCATACGGTCCTTCATTTATTAAAGGGTGCACCAGCTTTGCTGCTTCCGAGAAGCCAGCCTGCCCATTACCCGACCATTGCATAGGGGTGCGCACGGCATCCCGTTCTTCCAGCTCAAGGTTGTCTCCCATGCCTATCTCGTCACCATAGCGGATGACCGGTGTTCCGGGCAGGGAAAACATCAGGCTGTAAGCCAACTCAGATTGCCTTTGGTTGCCGAGCATAGTGGAAAGTCGCCGCCGAATTCCACGGTCGTATAACTGCATGTGCTTTTCGGGAGCGAAACGTGCAAACACTTTTTGACGCTGCTCCTCTGTAAGGCGCCCCAGGTCCAGCTCGTCGTGGTTGCGCAGAAACTGGGCCCATTGGGTAGCGTGCAGCTTGTTTCGGGTAGCCTCCAGCGCCTCCTCCAGCGGCTCCGTATCGGCTGTGGCCAGGGCGTAAAACATATACTGGTTGACGTAGAAATTGAACATCAGGTGAATACCTTCCCCATCCTCGCCAAAGTACTGCTGGCTTTCATCAGGCGCCACATTGGCTTCACCCAACAACACGGCATCTCCCCGCCGCCACTGCAGGAACTTCCGGAACTCATGCAGGTATTCAAATCTAATCTCCCGCTTTGTTTTACCAGGGATTTGGGTTTCCAACAAGAAAGGTACTGCGTCCACCCTGAAGCCAGCCACACCTAATTCCAGCCAATACCCCATGATCCGGCGAATCTCGGCGCGCACCTCGGGGTTATCTATGTTCAGGTCAGGCTGGAACTCATAAAAGCGGTGGAAATAGTAAGCCTTGGCTTTTTTGTCATAGGTCCAGGTAGCTTCCTGTTCGCCAGGAAATACCATACCCTTATCCCAGTCGTCCGGTTTCTTTTTGGACCAGACGTACCAGTCTCGGTATTTGGCATTTTCGCTGCTCCGGGCATCCTGAAACCAGGGGTGCTGGTCGGAGGTGTGGTTGACAACCAGGTCGATGATAACTTTGATGCCGCGTTTTTTTGCCTGGTGCATAAACTCTACAAAGTTGCCGCTGGAGCCATGCCGTGGATCTACGCCGTAGTAGTCGCGTATATCATACCCGTTGTCTTTGTTGGGGGTAGGTTGAAACGGTGCCAGCCAGACGGTATCTATGCCCATGGCATGGAGATAATCGAGGCGGCGGGCAAGTCCTTCAAAATCACCTACACCGTCCCCATTCATATCCATAAAGGTTTCCAAGTCGAGGCTGTAAATGATTGCGTTTTTATACCAGAGGTCTTCTATCATGAGGTGCTGCTTATAATTGATGCCTTAAAATGCAAAGTTGGTTTTGCGTATACGTAACTAAACAGGGAAAAAGGTTAAGGTAGCGAGCGGGACTTGTCAACTGTAGTTCGATTTATGAGCTCCGGGCATCAGTCCTCCTGGCCATGTTCTGCTCCTCACACAGTCTTTCCCGGTCTTAGTTTTGGTTTTACCGCCTTCATAGCATTAGCTTTGCCAGATAACCGGACAGTTGAAACATGTTTTTAACTATCCGGTTATCTGGCAAAGCTGTTTTATCTGGCACGGGCAAAATGTGGTGTCGGCAAAGCGTGCACGGCCAGCATCATTGTCTCTGCATTCTTCAGGCTGCCTGAGATTGATAAACGAACCATCGAATACCTTTATCATGAATAAACTTTTACTTACGCTGTTTGTACTGCTGTTAAATTCTACTATAGTGCTGGCACAGACAGAAGCAGACACCACCTGGCGAAGAACCTTCTCAGCGGGCATAAACTTAAACCAGGCGGCGTTCAGCGATAACTGGAGAGCAGGAGGCATTAGCTCTATTGCCCTCAACACACACCTGGATGCCCGGGCCGACTATAGCAGGGGCCAGGTAACCTGGGACAATGAGGCGCAACTGCAGTACGGCCTTATCAAAAACAAGGGCGATGAAATGCGCAAGAGCATTGACCGTATTTACCTCGACTCGAAGTATGGCTACAAGTTCGCGCCTAAATGGAACGCTTTTCTTTCTGCCAATTTTCTCTCCCAGTTTGCACCGGGCTATGATGATGTAACCGATGCTGACGGAAATGAAATACTGGTGTCTAACTTTCTGTCACCAGGTTACCTGACATTTGCCCTGGGCGCAGAATATAAACCTACCCCCTCATTCTCCCTACGCCTGAGCCCCTTTGCACCGCGTTTTACTTTTCTAGTGGATGACGAAGTAGTAGCCGACGACCGCTACGGCGTACCGGAAGGAGACAAAGTACGCATTGAGTGGTTGGCGGCCATGGTGCAGGCTACGTTTAAGCGCGACATTGCCACCAATATAAACATGAGGCTCAATTACATGGGCTACCTTAACTACGGTGAGTTTTCTTTTAAAAGAGTGGACCATCGCCTTAATGCTGTGCTAAATGCCAAAGTAAACCGTTACATAAATGTGAACCTGATGGGTAACGTGGTTTATGATTACGACCAGGATACAGAGATACAGTACAGCCAATCCCTGGGCCTGGGCATACTGTACTCACTGGAAGGATTCTCGCTGAGCAGGTAGTTTGCAGCCATTCCTGTGGTAGAGGTATAGCAAAGAAAACCAATAATCTGGCCATTCCCGTATGAGGCAGATATGGCTGGTAAACAACGCGTTGTTCTTTTTCTCCTGTTCGCATTCCTCCTCCCACAACTGGGCTACAGTTGGGGCTTCTTTGCGCATCAGCGCATTAACAGGCTGGCAGTGTTCACGCTGCCACCGGAAATGATTGGCTTTTATAAAAAGCACATTCGCTACATCACTGAAAATGCCGTGAACCCGGACCGCCGCCGCTATGCCGTGGAATGGGAAGCACCCCGCCATTACATCGACCTGGATGTGTATGGCGACAGCGCCCTGTATAAAATGCCGCGTTTCTGGCAGCAGGCCGTGGAGCAGTATACCGAAGACACTTTGCAGGCGTACGGCATTGTGCCCTGGCACATCAGCCTGATGAAGTACCAGTTGACGCAGGCATTTAAGGAGCGGGACCTCGATCGTATCCTGCGCCTCAGTACCGAGATGGGGCATTATGTGGCTGACGCCTGTGTGCCGCTACATACCACCCAAAACTACAACGGTCAGTTTACGGGCCAACGCGGCATACACGGTTTTTGGGAATCGCGCCTGCCAGAGCTGTTCTCCGGCAACTATGATTTCTTTGTTGGCCAGGCGCAGTATATTGAGCAGCCACAGCTGCGGGCCTGGGATTTAGTAGCCAGCGCCCACACCGCCCTCGACTCTGTGCTGTTCTTTGAAAAGCAGCTGACACAAACGTTTGACGAGGAAAAGAAATATTCCTTTGAAGTGCGCAACAACCTCACCACCCGCGTGTACTCCCGCGACTTTTCACAGGCCTACAGCGACAAGCTGAACGGACAGGTAGAGCGGCAGATGCGCCTGGCCATTCGTACTATTGCCAGCTACTGGTACACCGCCTGGGTAGATGCCGGCCAGCCAGACCTGAGTGCTTACCCGAAGGCGCTGACAGCAGAGGAGCAACAGCGGCTCGAAATGGAGAAAAAGGATTATGAAGCAGGTCCGCACAAACCCCGTGAAGAAGGTGATAATTAAGCATCTGCCAATACTTATAACGCAGGCTCACTTACAGGCTCCGTTTCATGCAGCTTGTGCAAATCAAAAACGATTTCCCCTTCTGCGTCCGTATCATAAACTTTCTTGAAACGAACGTCCCACAGTATTTCATCAAACCGATAGGAGAAACGGGAATGAACCGTCTGGCCATATGCTTCGTCATAGCCTTTTATCAAGATTATCACCTCAGCACGCTGCTCCTCTAACTCCTTTGAGCCTATATTGTAGAGTGGGCTGTCTTTATCTATGTGGTGCACAATAGTCCAGTTGAGGGGGAAAAACTGCAGCGAAGACTGCTCCAGCTTCAGGTTATAGAATTGATGTTCATAGGTGGCATCGTGCACCATTAGCATGACCTTAGCCTCCATCTCAAGCAACACATTATTTCGCTTGTTGGCAAGCCGGAACTGCAGGCTTTTCTCTCCTTCATGAGGAGCAATAATCGCGTTATTACTGTATAAGATACGAACATGTGGCTTGGAGAAACGGCTGAACACGACACCGGTAATAATTGCGAAGCCTACCCACCCCATAAGAGATTCCAAAGTCACCACTAGGTTCATTGCCATGCCCTGCGGTGCTAAAATGCCATAACCTACTGTAGTAAATGTTTGTACACTAAAGAAAAAAGCATTCAGGAAAGGCGGAAGGTCAGGCTCCGTGCCCTGCAGGTTCTCGATACCACACAACAGGTACAGCAGGGCAAACAGGATATTAATGAGCAGGTAAAAGCCCAGTATAAGGAAAGAAAGCCGTTGCACAGAGACGTTCTTCAGGTACTGGTAAGCATCATACAAGCGTAGCTCTCTTCCCAGCTTCACAGTATTAAACGTGCCGTCTTTATTGATGAGTCGCTTAATTCGACTATTATACTCTTCTCCTAGTCCAGGATCTATGGTTCGCCTCCACATCTTTCTTTTGGTTTAATCGGGTACAGCAAGATACAAAAGTATAGCGGACGAATCTATAGTAGCGTTTCGCTGCCAGGCTAAAACAGGCGGCTCGGTAGATGAGAATAACGCTGCTTGGAATTGCTTCTGATTTAAAAGCAAAGAGCGGTTCTTGAATGTAAAATAAGTAGTTTTTGATTCTGACGAAGGATATTTAAACATGCTGTTATACAGCTGAAGCGCTTGCTATTCTTCTACCCCCTTAGTTTCCGGACCAGGCGCATCCGGGCCTCCCGCATGAGTTTTACCCCTTTCGGCAGGCGGTTGTACTTTAGCACCGGGATAGGCTTTGCCTCAGGGCTAAAGCTTTTGTAAAAGTGGAGGATATCCGGCTCCCGCTCATCAGGGCTCTCAAAGTCGAACAGCACCTCCTGCCCGGCGTGCTCCCGAATCATGTGGTCGATGAGAAGGGTACGGCCATTCTGCTTCCGGCCGTGCTGCGGGGCAGCGTTAAAAATATAGACAATACGCCCGCCCCAGACAATGAAAAGGCAGCCGCTGTTTTTGCGTCCTTGTTTATCCGTTGTATAGTAAAGCCTTCCTACACACTTCTCCCTCAGCACCTGGTATAACTGCCGAAGCATTTCATAGGCCCCTTCTGCTACACCGCCATAAATCCGCGCGGCTGTTTCTTCCTTAAAAAACCGGATAATGGGCTCTATGTCGTCGCTCTCCCCTATTTGCAAAGATGCTTTCTGGGCACGCTTCAGATTCATCTTTCTGTCGCGGGAGTAGCCCTCATATAGCTGCTCGTAGCTGATGCACAGGTTCAGGTACAGCGTTAAGGTATGCTCCACCTGCACTTCGGGCAGCGGCAAAGGGGGCAGTTGGTTCTCGGTATTGAAGTTATAGTCCACCACATACCGGAAGCGCTTGTATATTTCCTCAGTAAAGGCTTGGTAAGTAGCTTTGGGTATACTTTGTTCTAAAGTATAGATGCCTAGCTGCTGGCAGAACAAAGGCTGCTGCACATAGCGCATGCCCAGCTTACGCCGCCACGGCACCGGCATCACTGCCTTATATATGCCTGCGGCGTCTGCTTCCACCATGCCTTCCCAATTTGGCGACACCACATCGAGGTACCAGGACATGGCGTACACCTGCCGCTGCGGTGAAAGCGCTACCACGGCATTCCACTGCTCCAGGTCAATGTCCGCGTGTTTGAGGTAGAGAATCGGCATGAGGTATGGATAGCAGGGCTTTGATGAGAGCAGCAAGATACAAAAGTGCGGCAACATCTACAGCGCCTTCCCTGCCTCTACCCCGGGCAAACGGAAAGGGCGCAGGGCGTTATTTTGAACATGCCATAACCCAGAAGAGGCTGCCCTATTCGGACAGCCTCTTCTGGGTTACACGTTGGAGTAAAGGTTTTAGGATACCACCAGAGCAATAGTACCTACAATGGTAAAATAGCCAGCAATAAGCCAGTAGGCTATCGCATCACTATTGGAGTAAATTTTTTTCATGATTGACATCCATCAAAGTTAGAAAACACTTATAAACCCCTGGCTGTCTATAACTTAGTTTACGAGACGAATTTAACTTTGTTAAATATTATCACATAAAAAAGCAACGTTTCTACAAAGTTATAACACTGATAATTAGATGGCTTAAGCGCTCCAGGAACTTCTTCTTCCTTCTAAAAAGTATTAACAGAGGAAATGGCTTTACTCTTTGGAGAGCGCGTGGTGAAAACCTTGGCAAGCGGAGGGCCCAGGCAATTCTTCTAAAAAGGAAGAAAACACAAAAGGCCGCTGCAATTAAGCAGCGGCCTTTTTATAAGCAGTATCTGGAATCAGTTAATACTCCTGAAATACGTCCTATACCAGTTTTTTGTAGCGGATACGCTGCGGCTCTGCATCACCTAAGCGCTTCTTCTTGTTCTCCTCATACTCGGTGTAGTTACCTTCAAACCAGTATACCTGCGAGTCACCTTCAAACGCGAGGATGTGAGTACAGATACGGTCCAGGAACCAGCGGTCGTGGGAGATGATAACGGCGCAACCGGCAAAATTCTCCAGTGCGTCTTCCAGCGCCCGGATGGCGTTCACGTCCAGATCGTTGGTCGGCTCATCGAGCAACAGCAGGTTACCGCCTTCTTTCAGCGTCATGGCCAGGTGCACGCGGTTGCGCTCACCACCCGACAACTTGTCTACCTTCTTCTCCTGATCGCCACCTGTGAAGTTAAACTTGCTCACATAAGCGCGGGACACTACCTGGCGGCCAGCCATCATCATATGTTCCGTACCGCCGGAAATAACTTCAAATACAGACTTATTTGGTTCCAGCTGGGTGTGCTCCTGGTCTACATAAGAAATCTGCACGGTAGAACCCACCTGGAAGTCACCGGCATCCGGTTTCTCCTGCCCCGTAATCAGCTTGAATAAGGTCGTTTTACCAGCACCGTTCGGGCCGATGATTCCTACGATACCACCCTGCGGCAGCGCGAAGTTCAGGTCTTCGAACAGCAGTTTATCGCCGTATGCCTTGCTTACGTGGTTTACCTCGATTACCTGTGCACCCAGTCGCGGACCATCCGGTATGAAAAGCTCCAGTTTTTCTTCTTTCTTCGAAGCGTCTTCTCCGGCCAACTTGTCGTACTGGCTAAGGCGCGCCTTGGATTTGGCATGGCGTGCCTTCGGTGCCATACGCACCCACTCCAGCTCACGCTGCAGTGTCTTCTGGCGCTTGCTCTCCGATTTCTCCTCTGATGCCAGGCGGTTTGCCTTCTGCTCCAGCCAACTGCTGTAGTTGCCTTTCCACGGAATACCTTCGCCACGGTCCAGCTCCAGGATCCAGCCGGCCACGTTGTCAAGAAAGTAGCGGTCGTGGGTTACGGCGATTACGGTGCCTTTGTATTGCTGCAGGTGCTGCTCCAGCCAGTCTACCGACTCTGCGTCAAGGTGGTTGGTTGGCTCGTCCAGCAACAGCACGTCCGGCTCCTGCAACAGCAGGCGGCAAAGGGCTACGCGGCGCTTCTCACCACCCGACAGGTTTCCGACGATAGCATCTTCCGGAGGGGTGCGCAGTGCGTCCATGGCACGCTCCAGGCGGTTGTCTAGTTCCCAGGCGTTCAGCTGGTCCAGCTTCTCCTGCACCTCGCCCTGCCGCTCAATGAGCTTGTTCATCTCATCGTCCGTCATCTCCTCGGCAAACTTCATGTTGATTTCGTCGAACTCACGCAGTAGGTTTACTACTTCGCTCACGCCCTCTTCCACCACCTCTCGCACTGTTTTGGTCGGGTCCAGCTGCGGCTCCTGCTCCAGGTAACCTACTGTATAGCCCGGAGACCATACCACTTCGCCCTGGTACTCTTTCTCAACACCTGCAATAATTTTAAGAAGGGTAGACTTACCAGATCCGTTCAGACCCAGCACCCCAATCTTGGCGCCATAGAAAAATGACAGGTAAATGTTTTTAAGCACTTGCTTCTTTGGCGGGTAGATCTTGCTTACCCCAGCCATCGAGAAAATTATGGTTTCGTTACTCATGCTGTAAATTATAGTGTTATGCTAATATTCCACTTAATAAAGCGAAGGTATGCTGCCCCCTGCCGCTGTATTCTATCTCTCTGATATTTTATTTGTTAAAGAATTACAAATATCGTAAAAATTCATGCTACGCGCTTCACATAATTGGTTGAAATCATTAAACTTGTAAAAAAACTGTATGGGTATAGTATGTCCCGACTTATTTTAGCACCAGATAACCGATCGGTAGTGTTACTAAATAAAATTTACTATATAGAAGTAATTACAAACGCTGCAGGTTAACGTGCGTATGCAAAGGTTAGTCTAATTCTGTCGCCTTACCCTATTTTTTCGACCCATAACCCTATCCAGTTAATGGAAAACAACGATCTATTGGAAGAAGCCAAAAAGTATGGCTTTATTCAGGACCAGCAAGTGTGGCTAAAGCCCTTTATGAACTACCCCGCACGGCAGGTAGGCGAAGTAAAAGAGTCTGAAGATGATTCGCTGGTGTATTTCTCGAAGCGTTTCGAGATGTTCCAGGACAAAGTAAAGAACTTACTCGACCGTATTGATACCTCTGAAAACAAAGGCTCTTTTCTGATGAAAGTGCTGCACATGAAAGAGCAGGTGGGAAGTTACGATGCCTTAGGTGAATTTGAGAGAATCTACCACACCCTTACCAAGGCGGAGGAAGACATAAACGAGACAATAAAGCAGAACCGCGAAAAGAACCTGACTACCAAAATTGCGCTCACACAGGAGGCCGAGGCCCTGACCGAAAGCATTGAATGGCAAGAGACAACGGAGAAGCTGAAAGAGCTGCGGGGCACCTGGATTAAAACAGGGCCTGTGGAGAAAGAGCTGACAGAGGAGATTGAGGAGCGCTTCAGAACAGCTATTGAGAACTTCTTTGAGCGGAAGAAAAACTTCTTCGAAGACAAGAAGAAGATGCAGAACCGCATCTACGACAAATACCGCGATCTGATTTCGCAGTCAGTAGCCCTGCAGAATTCTGAGGACTGGGAAGGCACCACTGCCAAGCTGAAGGCTTTGCAAAACCAATGGAAAGAAGTAGGCGGCACCCTGCCGCGCAAAACCATGACGCGGCTGTGGACAGACTTCCGGAAGGCGCACAACCATTTCTTTGAGCGCCTGAAAAAGAAAATCAACAACGAGAAAAACGAGTCGAGAGGGAAATACTACGAGACCAACTTTGAGCGTAAGAAAGAACTGGTAGAGGAAGGCGAGCAGCTTTTGCAGCAGCGCAGCCTCGGAGATGCCGTGAAGCGTGCGAAAGAGCTGCAGGCAGAGTGGAAAAAAGTAGGCCCTGTTAGCCCCGAGGTATCGGATATGATCTGGGAGCGCTTTATTAAGGCCTGCGATAAGGTGTTTGAGATGAGCAGCCTGGAACATTATATCCGAAAGCGCCAGCAAACCGCTAACGAGCCGCTATCTGAGACAGATGACCTGCAGGCCCGCATCAATGCGCTCAAAGACTTTATTAAATCAGACAGAAACGAGCTAGAGGTACTGGAGGGCAACCTGGGCAAGCTGAGTGACACCCCTGGCAACGATACTTTCCGAAACATGCTGCAGGGTAAAATCCGAAACTTTAAGCGCAAGATCAACACGAAGACAGAGATGATCGAAACGTTTCAAAACCAGCTTAGCGCTATCAGCAGATAAGAATATTTTCAAGCTATAGTCATTTATAGTTTTTGATGAACAGCACCTGTTGCACCTGCGGCAGGTGCTGTTTTATTAGACTCTGCTCACCCTCATGTCTCTCCTGTAGCTGTTGTTATAGATGCTCTAAAAAGGCAAAAAAATATTACATCCTTTTTGAACATTTAGGTATTTTTTGCGTTGTGTTGGTAAAAACAGACAAAAAAACAAATTTATTTTTGCTGAAAATTTTTGTTTTTGTTTTTATTCATACTTTTGCAAACCATTTCAAAAAGCCAATATTTTAAAGGAGAAAATACTATGTACTGGACACTAGAATTAGCATCATACCTGGAGGACGCACCTTGGCCAGCCACTAAAGATGAACTTATCGATTTTTCTATTCGCTCAGGCGCCCCAATGGAAGTTGTAGAGAACCTGCAAGCCCTTGAGGACGACGGACAGCCTTACGAGAACATTGAAGAAATCTGGCCTGACTATCCTACCAAAGAGGATTTCATGTTTAACGAAGACGAGTACTAAGATTAGTTATGAAGGATGAATTACGAATTATGAATGGTTTGTCTTAGAACTATCTGTAATTCATAGTTCATAATCTGTAATTCATAATTGGTTTAAGCTTGATCATTGAAGTAAAAAACCTGGTTGCGGGCTACGGACAGCGCGTCCTTATCCGCAACCTTTCTTTTTCTGTACCAGCCCCAGCCTTTATCGCCATCATCGGGCATAACGGCGCTGGTAAAACGACACTCTTCAAGGCCTTTCAGCAGAAAGTAGCTTACGAGGGGCAGCTGCTGGTGCAAAATAAAGACCTGAAGCAACTCACTGACGCGACAGAACAGGGCCTGCTCTCCTACCTTCCTCAAAAGAATACTGTTGGATTCCCCATAAAAGTACACGATCTCGTGGTGATGGGGCTGTTCCGGAAAAAGCGCTTTTTCCAGAACTACAATGCCGCTGATTATGAGTTGGCCGCTCAAACACTCGCGCAACTGCAGCTCTCCCACCTCATAGAGCACGACTTCACAACCCTTTCCGGTGGCGAACAGCAACTGGTATGGCTGGCGCAGCTCATACTACAGGATGCTGCGATAAACCTGCTGGACGAGCCGACGCAGCAGCTCGACGTGTACTATAAAAACCAAGTGTTTAATCTACTACAGCAGTGGGTGCACCAACAGAAGAAGACAGTGCTTTGCATTACCCACGATCTTCAGAACCTGCCATCGCTGCAGGGTTACCTGCTCAACCTCTCTAAACCTGCACCAACCCTGGAAGCCATCACACCTGAATCTGTACAGGCCAACCAAGCTTTTCTGGAAGAAGGACGGCAGCCAGTGTAGAACCCGGACAAAAGACATAAGATGAAAAACAGAAGACTTATCTACTGGCGCCGGTATCCAACCGGTAATGTATAGTGGGCGTGAGTTTTCAGACTCACTTTTGATGCAGGCATGCACAGTAAATCATATGTTATAGCTTCTATTGCTCCTTTGCAAAAGCTTCTGCTAAAACAAGGTCTTCCGGAGTGGTTATCTTGATGTTGCGGTAACTCCCTTCTACCAGCACAATCTTCTCCCCTAACTGCTCTACCACCGAGGCATCGTCCGTAAAGTGCTCCTGCTCCGGCTGCTCATAAGCCCTGCGCAGTACACCTGCCCGGAAACACTGTGGCGTTTGCACCAGCTTATAGTTAGCCCGCGGCACGGCACGGCTTCCCTCCGGTATGAGCTCCCTGATAGAGTCTTTGGGCGACACCGCTACCACGGCACTGCCATGTACAGCAGCTGCCTCAAAAGCGGCTTTTATAGTAGCGGCCTCCACAAACGGCCTCACGCCATCGTGGACCGCCACCAGCCCCTCTCCCTGCACCGCATCCAACCCATTCTTCACTGAGCCAAAACGAGTCGCCCCGCCTGCTACCGCCATATGGAAAACTTTGAAGCTGTGTTTCCGGCATAGGTCGCGCCACGTTTGCAGCTGTTGCTGCGGCAGCACCACAATCAGGCGCAAATCAGGGTTATACTCACTAAACCGCTCGATGGTATGCATCAGGATGGGCTTGCCAGCCACCTCTATAAATTGCTTAGGCACCTCGTGCTGCATCCGGCTGCCTGAGCCGCCTGCCACTATAATGCCATATTCGGAAAGTTGAGACATGAGAAGTTAGAGAGTTTGGGAGTTAGAAAGTTAAAGAGTTAGAAGGTCAAAAAGTTAGAGAATATAGTGCGGGAGGAGCTAAGCGTGTATAAAACAAGATGCCCCGACTTGAGTGGCCGGGGCATTTTTGAAAAGATTTATCTGACAACTACTACAGCACCAGCATTACGTCGCCGTAGCTGAAGAAGCGGTATTTTTCTTTGATAGCCTGCTGGTAGGCTTCCATAATCAATTCGTATCCACCGAAGGCAGCGGTCATCATCAGCAGCGTAGACTCCGGCATGTGGAAGTTTGTTACCAACGAGTTTGCAATTTTGAAATCGTACGGAGGGAAGATAAAACGGTCTGTCCAGCCTTCGTTCGCTTTAAGGCGGTTGTTAGCCGACACAGAAGACTCAAGGGCGCGCATGGTGGTAGTACCGATAGCCACTACACGCTTTTTGTTATCGAGCGCATTGTTTACCATGCTTACAGTCTCTGCCGGAACCATAAAGTTCTCTGAGTCCATTTTGTGCTTCGTCAGGTCTTCCACATCCACCGGGCGGAAAGTTCCTAAGCCAACGTGAAGCGTCAGAGGAGTAACGTCCACACCTTTAATCTCCAGGCGCTTCAGCACTTCCTTTGTGAAGTGCAAACCAGCTGTAGGGGCAGCCACGGCACCTACGTTTTTGGCATACACGGTCTGATAACGCTCACGGTCTTCAGGCTCGGCATCGCGCTTAATATACTTCGGAAGCGGCGTTTCGCCCAAGTCATTGATAGCTTTATAAAATTCCTCATCCGAGCCATCGAACAGGAACTTGATGGTGCGGCCACGGGAGGTGGTGTTGTCGATTACCTCGGCCACCAGGTCGCTTTCGCCAAAGTACAACTTGTTGCCCACACGGATTTTACGGGCAGGGTCTACCAGCACATCCCATAGGTGTATGTCTTTGTTTAACTCACGCAACAGGAAAACTTCAATTTTAGCGCCTGTTTTCTCTTTATTACCGTATAGGCGCGCCGGAAATACTTTTGTATCGTTCACCACCATCACATCGCCTTCATCAAAATACTCCAGGATGTCTTTGAAAACGCGGTGCTCAATTTTTCCAGAGTCGCGGTGCACCACCATCATACGGGATTCATCGCGGTTTGCGGAGGGGTGAGTGGCTAAATATTCTTCAGGAAGGTCGAATTTAAATTCGGATAATTTCATATATTAAATATTACGGTATTTAATAACTAACAATATATCTTGTTATATATCAATAAGTTACACTATTGTTGTCTCTGACACAGGTAAACAATTACAACTGAAGTTACGCGCTACTGCTGCAAAAGTAGGGCACAAAGGTACATTATTAAAATCTAAATTGAATAATTTAGGTTCCATGCCTTGTACGCCATAGCAGGGATTTTTTTACCTATGCGTTTACCTTTTCTACTCAAACAGCAACACCATACTGGCCTCCCGCGTGGAATTCGAGATAGAGGACGAAAGCACCAGCGGGGTGCTGCTCACCTCGTATGACTTTATCTCCCACATGAACTTTGAGAAGCGCACCATCCGCGGCACTTGATGCTGTGGGATAACTCTGAGGTAGCAGCAGCGCCTTTCCTGTACGGCATATCTTCCACAGTGCCTTCCCTGCCCGCAAAAGAGCTTATTTGCGCCTCGTCGCACATACCTAGGACAAACATACCCGCTTTGGTAAGGGCGACTGGGCCTGCGATGTGTCGTAAGCAAAGCTAGAAGCAGGTACAGGCCGAGAATCAGATGCGGCAGGTAAGTTCTTTCGTCAAAACTGAGCAGCCATGGTTAAGCCGCCAGCGCAGTGCCAAGCACCAGTACCATCATCAGGTGCACACCCATTGGCACCTTGTGAGGATGCCAGCCTCAAAGTCTGTCACAACTGCCTGCACCACCACCACGGCACTTGCTATAATTGCTGCCTTGGTGGCGGCCTCTATTTCGCTGAAGCCCAGCAGCCAGGGCGAGGCCAACAGCAACAGCCCCACCATATAATCTAATATCCCGTGAAAGCGGGTTGGTATGAATCTCATGGTTTTCTCCTCTTTTGAAGTGTGAAGTACTAAAATAGACGCTCCTGACGCCCCTGCTTTCCCAAGATGCCTCTCAAGGGCTCCCATTAAAGCCACACAGGGAACTGCAGCCTGTTAACCTGCCGCAGCACCGGCACGTTTTAAATTAGGGCAATGGCATCTGCTGCCATCTCTACGAATATTACGCTGCAAAATATATTATAATTTCTATATATTTTTTTATGCCTTTGCAATTTTACCATGAAGGCGCGCGCTGTTAATCCTCATCGTTAGGTTCATAAACTTCATTATTTCTTCCCCTTTTGTAAACAAAGCCATAATTCAACTGTGACTA
This sequence comes from Pontibacter pamirensis, assembly GCF_010015475.1. Lineage (GTDB taxonomy): Bacteria > Bacteroidota > Bacteroidia > Cytophagales > Hymenobacteraceae > Pontibacter > Pontibacter pamirensis. The sequence goes on along the minus strand of NZ_SSNI01000032.1, from coordinate 39,976 downwards.
GAGTGTAAGAGACAATAGAGTTCCAGCTTTAGGGGTGGAGGATGTGTATGTATACAAGATGCACTGATACATATAAAATACTTCTACTGAACAATACCCGCAGCAATGAACTTACATTTCGTGTTAGTCTGGCTGGTCTTATTTTTATCTTTAATCCAACCTTATATATTAGTTGTACTAATTAAAATTGGTTTATTTTGACTTGCTTTGATTTGGTAGTACTGTTAAGATTCTGCTTTTCATAATGTTGTAAAATATTCTTAACAGCGCACCAGCAACTTAATGTCCTACAGGCACCTTTCTACTGCTGCTAAATCGCCACATTTATGTCCCATCAACACAAGTTCTTACATCAACAGCGTGTCAATTCTATGTGCTTGTACCATTTCCACGCACGGTGACCAGGCGAAAGCTGTAAAGCGTCCGTCCTGTGATGCTACCAGCGCGATGGCATCCTGCTGATCATGCACGAACTGTGCCGCCGACATATGCCGGGTTCCCCCGTTCTGCGTTGGATGAACAATGCTGGCTTCAGAGCCAACAACCGGTTCGGTCACCACAATCCGCTCCACCGGCCCCCTTCCAATTGACCGGCTTATCTTGGCGCCGAAAGCGATCAGCTCATACTCATCGCTGATAATGGTTGCGCCGTCTACAGCCGTAAGGCAGGCAATGGTGTCAATAGAATCATGGAGTGCTTCCTGCCACTGGCTCCCTCTCTCGCTCAGGTCCTGTTTCATCAGTTCGGAGAGCCCGTAAAAGGGAGGTTCTATCAAGTGCAGGATCGGGTGCACAATTGACTTATGCCATGTATCGGTGCCAGCCGGTACAATCAGAAGGGCTCCGCCATGCCTGTGGGCGCGCATAGATATGGCTACCTGCACCAGCGCATTTACAGGGTCGTTCCAGGAAGAAGAGGGCTCCAGGCCGAGCAGTGAGGTTACCAACGTCGGGCAGTCGGGCAGATGGGCGCTGGTCTCATCTATTACCTTTACCTCCTCCCCAATCAGCACAGCCATATTCTTGAATTTAACGAGCCCCTCGCCTCGCTTATGCTTGATGACCAGCACGCCGGGCTCGGTTACGTCTACGACAAAACAGGAATAGGGAAGCTGGCGTGTGGTTCCCCATACGTACAGCTCCCCTTCCTCATACCATACCCCAAGGTGAATTCCGGGGCGCTCAACACCAGGGGCTATCTTCGTGAGGTTTTTTGTGGTAAGCTCCAGACGCTGCCTGAAGAGTAGTGGCTGCCTGGCCTGCTCCGGGGAGAGGAAGGCCAGTGATATTTTAGGAGCAAGCCCTTCCTCCCGCCTGAGACTTGTCCAGAACGCTGTATCAATGATTGCCTCGATAGCCTGCGCATGGGGCTGGGTCGCCTGCCTCTGGCCACTGTGATGACGAGTCGTGGATATATAGTGAGAGTAGTGCCTTTCCACCGTTTCGACGAGTGTCAGGGCCGCATGGTATTTTTTAATGGGAGTCGGTTGTGTTGTCTCGCTCTTCATCTGAGTACTGTTAGAGGATGAGGTGCTCAAGACAACTAGAGCGCCTGTACAAAGTCATGCTTTGCACAATTCATTTAGAGCCTGCTTCACTGAATGCAAGGGGGCTTATCTATTGTACGCAACCGCACCACTCCCTGTTTCCTTATTTATTTCTATGTCGTCTAAGGATTATCCCTCTCCCTTCTCTGCTTCAGCTGGCAAGATAAAGCATCGTTTAGCGTTAGAGCTGTAGCAGAACAAACATATTCTTATAATATCCTAAAGGGTTCAATGATCAATTTCAGTGCAATCATTAAGTTAACATGCTTCCGCAACCACAGCCTGTAAGCTAGAGCAATTGCACTGGGCACGCCAACTGTTGACCTCGTGGAAGACACTTCTACTCATGCTCTCTCTGCTTGGAGCTACCGATATGAGTTGCTTTTATAGCTGTAGCCGTGTATAACCGAGTAGAAGCGCATCATCCGTATATATACGTTTAAATGAATTGCACTAAATGACGGTGCTTTTCTCGTTACTGCTACCTTTTATCTGTTAAATTGCATTTAATTAACATAAAGATACAAAATGCAAAGAAATTACAAATAGACTTTGGCGGTCTGGAGAAGAAATGACTGGTGTTTATTACTCAATAAATTAGGTTATAAACCGAAAGGTAAAAGCGTCCTACAACATGAGCTAAATAATATGCTTGTTTCTACCACTCATCGAAAACTGAGCGATCAAAAACTATTTAAAGCCGAAGAAGTTACTTAGAAGTCTGAAAGATTGAATTTAACCTGATGTAAAGATTGCAGCAATGAAAGCTTTATTTTTAACAACAATAATTATGAACAGCTTACTCCTTTTTGATTTTAGTTCCTCATCAGATTGGTCAGTGTGGGAAATAGAAAACGACGTGGTGATGGGTGGGAATTCCACCAGCGAACTCTCGCGAAGTGAAGAGGGAAATGCGGTTTTTACAGGATATGTTTCCCTGGAGAACGACGGCGGATTTGCTTCTATGCAGTATCATTTTGAACCCAAAGACATAAGTGGCTATGATAAGGCAGTCATCCGTTTAAAAGGAGACGGAAAGGAATACCAATTCAGGATAAAAGCTAATCTGAATGAAAGGGCATCCTATGTATACACCTTCAAAACCAGCGGAGAATGGCAAAACATAGACATCCCGCTTAACAAAATGGAACCCACCTTCCGCGGAAATAAGCTGAACCAGCCCAACTTCAACGCCAATAAGATCCAGGAAATCCGGTTTATGATTGGCAATGGAAAAGCCGAGAATTTCAGGCTGGAAATAGACAAGATCGAGTTACAGTAAAGAGCAACGAATACCCTGAAATAAATTCAGGGTGATGTTATTTACATGTTAAGGCTACAGCAGAATTTGCTTCCCTTAAGCCGGCACTGGTGAGAGCAGCCAGTCCATCGCCTCGTCCTGGCTGGGGAAGCTCTGGAACGCCATGGGCAGGTTGAGTTCCTGCCGGAGCTCTGCGGAAATCCGGGCGGACTTTTCCTCCCGCTTGGCGTCTGCAGTTGCTACCCGCGCTATCTTCCTGAGGCGGGTTTTCATCAGGTCCATGCCGAACTTTGCGGTGACAGCCTTGTAGGCTTGGTCCTCCACCTCCACAACGGATTGGCTGGAGTCGAGCAGCAGGTGCTTGATGTCATAGTTCCTCACGCTCTCCACGATAAGGTCCAGGCAGAAGCCAACCTCTGACAACCCGAACAGCCTGACGTCGGGCATGCTGGTCACCAACACGTCTGTCGCGGGATTATAGTCAAGAGTGATGATACCATTGTAGAGGAGCATAAAATAAGTATTTAAGCAGAGAACTGTAAAGGTACCTATTTGTTTAACTACTTCAATAACTTTTTTAAATATATTGGTATATATTTATACCAATACTAGTACCTCAAAACTGGACTTGCTACCTTTGACTGGAGTCTTTTTCTTAGGCAGATTTAAATAAAGGTTTAAATTTGACTACTATGAACAGGTGCGAATTTGATGCCTCCTTCAAGCGGATGGCCATTGACCTTTCCTACGCGAGGGGTTCGATAAAAGAAGTAGCTGAGGAACTGGGAATAGATCCCGGCCGGCTGAGCAAATGGCGGCAGAAGGACAGCTTGCCAGTCCGGTCCGCGGAAGGGCTAACAGACGAGCAAAGGGAGATAAAGCGGCTGCAAAAGGAGCTGAAGGAGGCGGTGCTGGACCTGGCCGACAGGAAAGTGGTGGGTTGGCCACCAGGCAGGAGGCCCGGCTGGCCGTGTTTGAATACATCGAAGGCTTTTACAACCGGAAGAGGAGGCATTCAGCACTTGGATACCTGACGTCTTGCCAATATGAAAGCCTGTTGTGCAACCAAGCTGTGGCTGCCTGATAAAGTCTCCAATAAAACACTGCAGTTCCACAAATAATAGGTTAGATAAGTTGGAGAAAAAGTTTGACGCCTTTTCTCACATATGGAATACAGCAAAAGAAGACATAGAAACCGCTTCAACTGATAACAAAGGAACAAAGAAGCCAAGACGTAAGGACGAAGAAACAGATAAACTTTAACCTCTCTTTCTAATAATTTTGTAATGGCAATCTCAACAATAGAGCAAACACCTCATCATAAACAGTAAAGCCACCTACTACCAGTTGGTTTTACTGTTTATGATGGCACCAACTCCCTGACGGCAGCTTTCTTCTTCTCTATTCTGTCTTTGAGTTTCAGCAGGGGCTTTTCAACTACATAATAAGAGACAACTGGGATTAAGAATACAAGCAACAGCGGTAAGATAAAACTGCCTAAGGAGACTGCCTCTCCCTGAAGCTGCTTCTGGGTAATCCCGAAAAAATAGAATATCGGAAAGTGGTACAGGTACAGACCATAGCTTATCATCCCGATAAATGAGATTAGCTTGTTGGTTAAAAGCGTGTGAATAAGACCTTGCCTTTTCTCAAACTGCAGCACCAGGAGAAAAATAGAGGCGGAAGCTATGGCAAACAGGCTCAGCAGCAGCGCCTGCGAAGGGATATAGTTCACAAGGAAGGTCCACTTTATTTTCACGGCCAGCACATAAGTCACGGCGAACAAAAGGAGCAAAAAGGCTTGGTTCTTCGGACTGATGTTTCGGATGGTCTTCTCCTTAAAGGCAAAACAAGACCCTATGGCAAGGGAGAGGATACGAAACTGGCTCCCCTTGTAGATCAAGTACTCTGCCTCTAAGGCATTGTACTGGCTGTAGGTGTAGAAAAGAGACAGTACCACCAGGGCAGGTATCCCGAAGAGAATAACCTGCTTTGCACGCCTCAGAGAAAAGAAGTACAGCAAGGCAGGCCACACAAGGTAGAAATGCTCCTCTACCGCCAAAGACCACGTATGGCGCAGCGGGTGCGGGTCCTGATTCAATGCAAAGTAATAGTTTGACCAGTACAGCGACACGTAATCCATCCCCTGCCAGGTGAATAGCACCCCGCAAATCAGCATCACCAGGTAGTAGACAGGGAAAATACGCAGGCAGCGCTTCAGGTAGAAAGTTCTGAAGGAGAACCTGCCTTCTGCCTTTTCCTTGAGGAGGATACGGGTGATCAGGAATCCTGATAGCACAAAGAAAACATCCACTCCGAGGTAGGCCAGTTTGTAGTGCTGCACATACCCATGCAGGGTTTCGATGATGGCAGGCCCTGAGATTAACGGGGAATGGGCTATAATGATGGAGAGCGCAGCGTATCCCCGCAGACCGTCGAGTACCTTTATTTTCATTTAGCTACATTAAAGGGAGTGAACCTTAGATGAACAGACTTTAAACATACTAAAATTAAACAATATATTAATCGGTATATATAAATTATATATATCATGAAGTCCTGTAACTCTCCCAGCATACCCATTACCCCCATGTTACCAGAATCAGCAACAACAACTGTAAGTACCACCCGTTATCTCCTGTACTTGTGAGAGGAGGGCGCCACCATGGCCAGAGCAATCTGTAAAGTAACTATCCGCACCGACCAGCAACGCGAGGACGGCAGGAGCGCCGTACGCATCCGCATCACCCGTGACCGCAAGGTGCGTTACTATAACACGGGAGTTTTCCTGTTATACAGCGAGTACAAGCGCAAAACCGAGTGGAATGAGGAGTGGGAGTTGGAGAAGAAGAACTGGGTGCGCACCAAGCACCGCGACCATGCCAGCTAAACGACCGGATAAAGGAAACCTATGACGGCCTTAACAGTATAGCGGCCAACAACCCCACCTTCACAGCGGAGCAGGTGCGCGATGCCTACACCACACCGGAAGAAGAACCCGAGCAGCGGCAGGGTTTCATTACCTTTGCCCGCGAGTGGATAAAAAGAAAGCACAGCAAAGGCCGGCACGGCCAAAGTATACGAGATATGCCTTTCCTACTTCCTTGGTTTGTGGGACAAGCGTGCGGACGCTCCTGAGTTACTTACCCCAACGGTAATCAGTTAGCTGATTCGGCACCTGAAGACTGTTCCTGTGTCAAAGAAGAAAAAGGGCATGGAGACCACCACTATTAACCTCGCCTTACGCAACTACAGAACCTTCTTTAAGAACGCTGTGCTGGAAGGCTGACTACCGCGTATGCCCAACCCCTTCGACATCCCGCCACAGGAGGAGCACGACAAACCATTGCTGCGTCCTACCGCTGAGTAGCTGCTTTCGCTCATGCACGCAGAGGGACTTACCAAGGTGTAGAAGAACGCCTGCAACGTCATCCTGATGCAGTTTTCGGGGTGTTTGGGGCAAACTAAGGGAGGAGCAAAACCCACTTCAAGCTATATTCAGTGCTGTTTTTGCACTCCGTCGCACAGCGTTATGAATATCACGGTATTTAATATGTTCTGCTTCTGATACGTTAACAGTTAAACCACCTTCAGGGGTTCGTAGATATCCGTTCTGTAGAAACCAAAAAATCAAGCCGCAAATTTACTCAGTTTGGCCGAATATTTATTACTTTTAAGGAAATTACTTAGTCCCTTTATAACCTGACTTAGAAAAAAACTATGATATACATCCGCCTTGTAGCAGAAAGCTTCCGGTTTGCGTGGCAGGCGCTTCGGGCAAACATGCTGCGCACTTTTCTTTCCCTGCTGGGGGTAACCATCGGTATATTCGCTATTATCTCTGTGTTTACGCTGGTAGACTCGCTGGAGCGTAACGTAAGGGACAGTATGAGCTTTATAGGTGAAAAAGTTATTTATGTTCAGAAATGGCCATGGGCTTTCGGAGGGGGAGGATATCCCTGGTGGAAGTATTTTCAGCGTCCGGAGCCTACCATCCGGGAATTTCGCCAGCTAGAGCGGCGCCTCACGATGGATGGTGGTATCGCCATCTTTTCTGACAGAGGAAGCAATACCTTTAAGAGTGGCAACAACAGCTTCAGCGATGCCACTTTAATGGGTGTATCATACCAGTTTAACAACGTAATGGAGGTGCCTGTTGAGAGAGGTCGCTACTTTATCCCACAGGAGGTAGACGCGGGCCGGAACGTTATCATTATCGGAAGCGAAGTAGCTGAAACGCTCTTCCCCAGGCAGGAACCAATAGGGCAGCAAATTAAAGTAGGCGGCCAGCGGTTTAGCATTATCGGGGTTTTTGAGAAGCAGGGAGAAAGCTTGTTTGGCGGACCGCCATTCGACCAAATGGGCATGATGCCGTATCTGGCATATAGCAAAATGTTCGCCACCGGGCCCAATGGCGTAGGTTCTACTATTGTGGTAAAAGGCCGTGAGGATGACCCCGGGCTACTGGAACTGGAGTATGAGACGCGCGGTATCATGCGCACGATACGCGGCCTGCGGCCCCGCGACGAGGATAGTTTTGCTATGAATCGCCCTGAAATGGCCACACAGGCTATCAGCGGCTTTTTTGAGGTAGTAGGTTTGGCCGGATGGGTGATTGGAGGCTTCGCTATACTTGTAGGAGGGTTCGGCATTGCCAACATCATGTTCGTATCGGTAAAAGAGCGGACCAACATCATCGGGATACAAAAGTCTTTGGGTGCCAAAAACTATTTTATCCTGTTTCAGTTCTTGTTTGAGTCGGTGTTCTTGAGTGTATTAGGCGGTGCTGCCGGCATCCTGCTGGTGTTCCTGCTCACGCTTATTCCGCAGGATATGATGGCGGTAGGGCTTTCAGCAGGCAACATTATACTCGGACTTGGCGTATCGGCCGTGATAGGGATGCTCTCAGGTATCATTCCAGCTGTTCTGGCCTCAAATCTAGATCCTGTTATTGCCATTCGATCCAAATAAATTAAAATAACCAGGCTACTGTAGTTCTCTTCACAATGCTGCATGCCACATAAGATTTTTTGACATGAAATGCGCCTGCAAGAAAGGCGCCCGGGAGTGCAAGCTCCTGATGAAGATGTATAGATTATGACAAAACTTAGAAAGACGAGTAAAACAAAACTGCAGGAGGAAACCGTGAACACGGGAAGTGGGCAGACGATTCTAAAACCTAATGTAAACGAAAATAAAGCACGTTCAGTAAGTGATCTGCGCGAAAGCGGCGAGTCCACAGCAGCGCCTGCCTCTGAAGAGGATAAAAGAATACGCCAGGCTTTTGTTGACAAAGACTGGAACGAGATAAAAATTGCCGACTCCTGGCAGATATTTAAAGTAATGTCTGAGTTTGTGGAGGGCTTTGAGAAGCTGGCCAAAATAGGCCCCTGCGTTTCGATTTTCGGTTCGGCCCGCACTAAAAGCACGCACAAGTATTACCAGATGGCAGAGGAAATTGCCGCCAAGTTGGTACGCCACGGCTATGGTGTGATTACGGGTGGTGGCCCGGGCATTATGGAGGCCGGTAACAAAGGCGCCCACTCTGAGGGCGGCAAGTCTGTGGGCCTTAACATACAGCTGCCGTTCGAGCAGTTCAACAACATTTATATAGATTCTGATAAACTCATCAACTTCGACTATTTCTTTGTGCGCAAAGTTATGTTCGTGAAGTATGCGCAGGGTTTTATTGTAATGCCAGGCGGCTTTGGAACACTGGACGAGCTGTTTGAGGCGATCACGCTTATTCAGACAAGAAAAATCGGTGCCTTCCCGATTGTATTGGTGGGCCGTTCTTTCTGGGGAGGCTTAATGGAATGGGTTGACAGTGTGATGCTGAAGGAGGAAAGCAACATTAGCCCTGAGGATCTGGATTTGGTGCACATTGTGGATGATGCCTCCGAAGCTGTAAAAATAATCGACGACTTCTACAGCCAATACCTGTTGTCTCCAAACTTTTAATTCCATTTGTACTTTAGTATACTCAAAACAGAAAAGCAGGCTCCCTCCGTGGGCCTGCTTTTCTGTTTTAGAGGAAAAGACCCGGAATTACCTTATTTTTGCTACACCCACCTTCGGGTATAAATACATTAAACTCTCCTGATGTCCGATAACCGCTCCACCATACTAGATTGCTCCCTCAGCCTGTTTGCCGCCAAAGGCTACGATGCCGTAGGGGTGCAGCAGATAGTGGAAGCCGCAGGCATAAAGAAGCCAACGCTTTATCACTACTTCGGCAGCAAGCGCGGTGTGCTGGAGGCGCTCATGCATGAACAGTTCTCTCCTTTTCTGGGGAGAATGAAAGAGGCCGCAACCTATACAGGGGACCTGCCACTGACACTGCAACGTGTGGTGGAAAGCTATTTTCAGTTTGCCATGCGCGAGCCTACCCTGTACCAGATGCATCTTGCCGCCTGGTATGGCAATCCCGAAAACGAAGCCTCACAAGTCATCACACCCGCTATACAAGAGCAGCACCAACTGTTGGAAGCGATGTTTCGGCAGGCGGCGAAGAACCATGGCAACATGAGGGACCGCCACCAGGTGTATGCGGCCTCTTTTCTGGGCATGATCAATACGTACGTGGTACAGGCGGCACACCACCAGGTAGAGCTAAATGCAGAGACAGTGAAGAAGGCATTACAGCAGTTTTCTTATGGAATTTACTCCTGAATTTTATAGGGTCACTTTTATTTGGTACTTTTGTATACCGAACGGTATGTACAATTAAAACAGAATGTAATAAAATGAATCATATAGCAGCCTCATGGGCTTCAGAAGCCATCTTTTACCATATCTACCCACTGGGTCTATGTGGAGCTCCCTCTTATAATGACTTCGTATCTCCGGCAGCGCCACGATTAGAGTCGGTTCATAACTGGATTTCACACATAAAGAACTTAGGCTGTAACGCTCTTTACCTTGGGCCTGTGTCCGAGTCCGGCACACATGGTTATGATACCGCTGATTACTACACCGTCGACCGCAGGCTGGGAACAAATGAGACCTTGAAAGAACTCATCGCACAACTGCACGCCAATGGCATCAAAGTTATCCTGGACGGGGTGTTCAACCACGTGGGCCGCGACTTCTGGGCTTTTCGTGACCTGCTGGCCAATGGCGAAAATTCTCCATACCGCGACTGGTTCGCTGGCGTAGACTTTAGCCGGAGCAGCCCCTACGGCGATGCCTTTGCTTACGAAGGTTGGAACGGGCACCATATCCTGGTCAAGCTGAACCTCCATCATCCAGACGTTCGTGCCCACCTCTTCGCTGCTATAAAAATGTGGGTGGAGGAGTTTAAGATTGACGGCCTGCGCCTGGATGCCGCTGACGTGATGGATCTCTCCTTTCTCCGCGACCTGGCTCGCTTCTGCCATGAGCTGCAGGCCAATTTTTGGCTTCTAGGAGAGGTTATACACGGGGATTACCGCCGCTGGGCTAACCCGGAGATGTTGGACTCCACCACCAATTACGAGTGCTACAAAGGCCTGCACTCAAGCCATAACGACAAGAACTACTTTGAACTGGCGCACTCGCTCAACCGGCTGTTTGGGGAGCAGGGCATTTATAAAAATCTTTCGCTTTACTCTTTTGTTGATAACCACGACGTAAATCGGATTGCCAGCACCCTTCAGAACCCAACGCACCTTTACCCGCTCCATATCCTGCTCTTTACCATGCCCGGGGTGCCCTCTATTTATTATGGCAGCGAATGGGGAATCAGCGGAACCAAACTGCCTGACACTGATGCGCCACTGCGGCCCAAGCTCCTGCAGCCGGAAGCGCTGGAGCAGAAGCCTCACCCGGCACTGGCAGATACTATCAGTCGTTTAGCCGGCATCCGAAAAAAACATGCCGCGTTAAAGTATGGTAGCTATCAGCAGGTGCATGTCGCGCACGAGCAGCTTGCCTTTGCCCGGCGCACGAAGGAAGAACATCTCATAGTGGTGGTAAATGCCGCCAGCACGCAGGCCAGTCTTTCCTTAAAAGTAGAGGTGCCTGATGGGCGCACACTGGTTGACCTGCTGGAGCCGCAACAACAGTTCAGCGCCCGGAATGGACAGGTGCAAATAGACGTAGTACCAGCATGCTGGGCCAGAATATTACAGGTGCAGTAAGGAAATTTAGCTGAACATGAGTAGAGCACCACACATGCTGAGTTAGCAGAGCAGTAAAAAAGCGTTTCTCCCTCAGCTCCTTTACTGGGCCTGTCCTGCACCGGCACAAATACGTTATAAGATAGCCGCCACTGCCAGTTGGCATGGCATCTATAGGATAATATATGTCAGGCACTGAGAAAGACGAAATCAGAAAGCTTAAGAAAAAGCTCAAGCAACAGGAAAAGAAGAATGCAGAAATCCGTGACCAGATGGCCATAGAGCGCACTATTTTTGCTAACGAACGCACGTTGATGGCCTTTCTGCGCACTTCTATCACGATCCTTGCCGGTGGGTTTGCCGCCATAAAGCTTTCCCAACAATTATATATCGAGATTGTAGGAATCATACTCATGCCCATAGGGCTTGCACTGGCTGCTTATAGCTTCTTCAGGTACTTCCAGAAACAAAAGCTTATTGAGCAACATCGGGAGGATTACACACATACCAGCCATAAACACGCTGACTTACACAAAAAGGAAGCCTCCAACTACGGTAATACTGACTAAAACTGCTTACCAAACCTATCTCAGGCTAAACCAATTGCTGCTGATTTCTGTTAAGAAGGGTTAGGATTTTGCTGCTGCAGAAGCCTGAGATTATGTACCTTTGCTATTTAAATATTACACACGCTGAATGGCTTTCAACCCAGAGCAACAAATAACGACTGGCACCACTGCACCTGATACTGCCACCACCGCGCCTGCCATGGCCGGGGAAGCACAACAGATTGAAGTATACGGTGCCCGCGAACATAACCTGAAGAACATCTCCATTAAACTGCCGCGCTACAAGCTAGTGGTGTTTACCGGCATCAGTGGATCAGGTAAATCATCATTGGCCTTCGACACAATTTACGCAGAAGGGCAGCGCCGCTACATGGAAACTTTCTCGGCCTACGCCCGCTCATTTATGGGTGGCCTGGAGCGCCCGGACGTAGACAAGATAGAAGGCCTCTCGCCGGTCATCTCTATCGAGCAGAAGACAACGAGCCGCAACCCCCGCTCCACAGTGGGCACTATCACGGAGATTTATGACTTTATGCGCCTGCTTTGGGCGCGTACCGCAGAAGCCTTCAGTTATGTGAGTGGCGACAAGATGGTGCGCCAGAGCGATGACCAGATTGTGAACCACATCCTGGAGAATTTCAGCGAAAAGCGCATTATCGTACTCGCACCGGTGGTGAAAGGCCGTAAGGGGCATTACCGCGAGTTGTTCCAGCAAATCCGCAAGATGGGCTTTATACGGGCTCGTGTAGATGGTGAACTGGTGGAGATTACGCCGAAGATGCAGGTAGACCGCTACAAAATTCACGACATCGAAATTGTGGTGGATAAGATTGTGGTGAAGGATGAAGACCGTTTCCGCCTGTCCGGCTCTATTCAGAACGCCCTGACGCATGGCAAGGGCACTGCGTTGATACTGGACGCCGACACGAACCAGACGCACTTCTACTCACGCCACCTCATGGACCCTGCCACCGGCATTGCCTATGACGACCCGGCCCCGAACAGCTTCTCCTTCAACTCCCCATACGGTGCCTGCCCTGTTTGCAATGGTTTGGGCGAGATACAGGAGATAACCGAGGAAACCGTAATTCCGGACAAGAGCCTGAGCATCCGCCGTGGTGGCATTGCCCCGCTTGGCGAGTACCGCGACATCTGGATCTTCAAGCAGATTGAGGCGTTGTTCAAGCACTTTAAAGCCTCTGTAGCAACACCTATTAAAGACCTGCCAGAAAATTTGCTGCACATCCTGATGTATGGCCTGGAGGAAGACCTGGAGGTAAGCACCAAGAAAGGCAATTACATTGTAGAGTTCGAGGGCATCATCAATTTCCTGAAAGGGCAGATGGAATCGGACTCCGACAACATCCGCTCCTGGATTGAAGACTTTACCCAGACCTCCGTTTGCCCGGAGTGCAACGGCTATCGCTTAAAAAAAGAGTCGCTGCACTTTAAGATCGACGGCAAGAACATCGGCGAACTGTCGGTGCTGGACATCAACAAGCTGGCCTCCTGGTTTGAAGGCCTGGAAGAAAGGCTGAGTGAGCGCCAGAACGTCATCGCACGGGAACTGCTGAAGGAAATCCGCAAACGCATCGGCTTCCTGCTGGATGTGGGCCTGGAGTACCTGAGCCTGCACCGCCCGGTACGCACGCTGTCTGGTGGCGAGAGCCAGCGCATACGCTTGGCTACGCAGATAGGCACGCAGTTGGTGGGGGTGCTTTACATCATGGACGAGCCAAGCATTGGCCTCCACCAGCGCGACAACGAGCGCCTGATAAACGCCTTGAAAGATCTCCGCGACCTGGGCAACACCATTATTGTGGTGGAGCACGACAAGGATATGATCATGCAGGCGGATTATGTGGTGGATATCGGACCGGGTGCCGGTATACATGGTGGCCAGGTGGTAACTGCCGGTACGCCGGAGCAAATGCTGCAGGCAGGCACCACCACCGCTGATTTCCTGAGTAACCGCCGTGGTATTTCCATTATGCGGGAGAAACGACCGGGAACCGGTCAGACACTGCGCCTGATTGGTGCCACAGGCCACAACCTCAAAAACGTGACGCTGGATCTGCCGCTAGGTAAGATGATTTGCGTAACGGGTGTGTCGGGTAGCGGTAAGTCCTCGCTGATTCATGATACCTTATACCCTATCCTGAACACGCACTTCTTCAGGGCGAAGCGTGACCCGCTGCCATACAAGAAAATAGAGGGCCTGGAACACATCGATAAAGTAATTGAGGTAGACCAGTCGCCGATTGGCCGTACGCCGCGCTCTAATCCTGCGACTTATACCGGTGTCTTCACAGATATCAGAACCTTGTTTGCGCAGCTGCCGGAGGCGAAGATAAGAGGATACTCGCCTGGTCGCTTCTCCTTTAACGTAAAAGGAGGGCGTTGCGAGGCCTGTGAGGGAGCTGGTATGCGTACTATCGAAATGAACTTCCTGCCGGATGTATATGTGCCCTGCGAAATCTGTAAAGGCAAGCGCTACAATCGTGAAACACTGGAAGTGCGCTTTAAAGGCAAGTCAATTACAGATGTACTGGACATGACGGTGGAGCAGGCCGTAGACTTTTTTGATAGCCAGCCACGCATCCTGCGCAGGATACAGACGCTGAACGAAGTGGGCCTGGGCTACATCACCTTAGGTCAGCAGGCAACAACCTTGTCCGGCGGTGAGGCACAGCGCGTAAAACTGGCAACAGAACTGTCGAAGAAGGATACGGGCCAGACGCTTTATATTCTCGATGAGCCCACTACCGGACTGCACTTCCAGGACATCGAGCACCTGTCGGACGTGCTGCACAAACTGACGAACAAGGGCAATACCGTACTTATTATCGAGCACAACCTTGATTTGATCAAGGTAGCCGACCACATCATCGACATCGGCCCGGAAGGAGGAGAAGCAGGTGGTGCCATTGTGGCCACAGGCACACCGGAGGAAGTAGTGTCCGCAGGCAAAGGCTATACCTCTAAGTTCCTGAAAGAGGAACTGGAGACGAGCCACTACCGTGAAAGCAGCGATAAAGGCTAAGTCATCAGCATATATTAAAAAAAGGAGCGGCATTAAACAGCCGCTCCTTTTTTTATGCATTCTTTATCTTTTCCTCCAGCGCTTCCACCAATTGCTGATGCCGCCGCAGCAGGGGCAACTGCTTAGAGGCATACTGCTTCAGCTCCATTGCCTGCCCGTTTTCCGCTATATCTTCGTAGCGCTCTATAATCTCCTCCTGCTCATCGCTTAGGCGGTTTACATAGGCTAGGTCAAAAGCAATACCTGTTTTGGCGGTTATTTCCTGGTATATGTCATGATGCCTGGCCCCCAGTGTAGTGGGTAGCACAAAGTTGCTTTGGCTGGCTATCTGTTGCAGCTCGTTTAGCATTTGCTGATTGGCTTGCATCATTTCCTGTGCCAGTTCCCGCACTTCAGGGCTTACAGCCGCATCTTGTGCAGCCTCTCCGAGTTGCATCTCCAGCAGACTGGCGCTGGCAGCCTCTGCGACAAACAAGGCATCGTTTCGCATGCCTTCCACACCCGCTGCCTCAAACTGCTGCACGCTCTGCTCTGTTGCCTGTTCTATGCTATCGTCGGGGGAGCAGGCAGTGGTAAATAAGAGGGCGGTGGCGGAAACCACTGTTAGTATAGTTTTTTTCATGGTGCCTGTTGGTTTAAAGTATAAAAGCATCTGCAAGATAAAACTTACAGATGCTTTTACTATTAAGTTACAGATTTAAGTCTACTGCTCTGTAGGTGTACCTAAGCTCGCAGTTCCATTACCGCCTACTGTCTCCTCCAACTGTGATAATCTGCCATAATCATTTGCCCCAGGTTTCTGACCTCCTTTATCAGACCTTTCTCTTCCGCTAGCTGTCCCGACTGGATTCCAGCATATTACTTGAAGCCGCCTGCGTTATGAACTCTGCCTGGTCGATTTTACGATCTTCCATGGCAGTGTTTTCAAACCGTTGCTCATTCGTTTCCTGTGCTTCCCCTACGGCACCTTGCTCTTGGTTGCAGGAAACCACTTCAAATAATAATGCGCCTATTAGAAGTTCTGTTGATGCATTTTCTTCATAGCTCTGGTGTGATTGAGTGTTCGGGTTATTGTGCAAACAAACTAATTCTACGCCCTGCCCTTCTCTGAGCTACCGGAATTTGCTATGTCTGAGCTGTATAGCGGTTAACACTATTGAGTACGCTATCAGAAAATAGCAAAATAATCTTAAAATCACTCAACTAATATCAGACTTCTATAGTATATAACACATGTAATATATAAATATACTATTTATAGAATCCAGCAATAGTAAGCCCTGAAAAATGATTAAGAAAATTCGCATTTATCGAATATTAGCTGCCGCTGCGCTGCTACTTGCACCATTTATAGCCAACGCACAGAGCGATAAGGAAGTACTCAATATAGATAAGGCCTATGACCGGGTGCTGAAAGTATACCCGTTACAGCTTGGTGAAGCATACCTGGCTTACGAGAAAATGCGCACCCATCGCATCTCGAATGAGTTTGGCTTAAGCTACATTTACAGTACTTATATGAAAGGTGACGGATCAACTCCTGAAAGCCAACCTGTGCAAGGGGCGTCTGTTCGAATGAGCCAGCGCAAGTATACTTTGAAGAACGAGGGCCGTCCATTCGGTTTCTTCCATGGCCCGTTATTCGGGTATCGCTTCCTGGCTTATGAGCAGGATGTCTTTGAGCAGTTAGCACAGTCACCAGACGCCCCAACTTATCATGGTGTGGGCCGCCTGTACCAGCACTCACTCGACCTTAGCTACCAACTGGGGATACAGTTTAACCTGATGGGCCTTCTGACGGCAGATGTTGCCGCCGCATTTGGGGGGCGGGTGAAGTATGCCCTTGCCAATAACGCAGGCGATCTCCTGACAGACCACATTATAGGCCATGCGGTAATAGCAGAAAACAACTCTGCTATTTTTGCTGTGCCCTTACCACAGCTAAATCTCTCTGTTGGCTATGCATTCTAAGTCTTGCGCTGCAAATGAGCACTTGTAGCACCTTGGCGGCAGCTAACAGCAGGGAAAAGTGCTACTATTCTATTCAAATATGCCTCAGTGTCTGAAAGCACGCGTTTTAATTTCTAACACAAAGTAAGAATAACTAAAGGCCTGTATAGGCTGCAGCAACGGCCAGTAAGAACCCGCTTACAAAACCACCATATACCTCGGCGGGTGTATGTGCGTGCAGCGACAGCCTGGCCGAAAGCACGGCACCTGTCAGCAATATACCCAGGGCAATAGGCCCTACCATCATGGCGTCAGGGGCAAGCCAGTTCAGCACCAGTAGCAAACCTAAACCGCCTCCCATACCCATGCTATGGGCACTTATTTTCCAGAACTGCGAGATGATGAATGTCAGGAAAACAGAGGCGGCAATAATGCCCATCACAAAGTAAAAGATGGCATCAAAGGTAGACTCCCGATACAGCAAATAGGAAGTAAGGGCATAGCAGACACCTGTAAACAGCAGCGGCATGCTGCGCTGCTCGCGCCTGTTCATTTCTATGGAATCGAGGTGGCCGAGGCGCACCATACTGTAGGCGGCCACACCCGGAATTATAAACGTGGTAAAAAAGATCATGCACAGCACTATCCACCGGATCTGGTAGGGCAATGTAAGGGTAGCCGTGGGCATGTAGTAGAGTATGACTGCGAAAAGGTAAGTCGGAAGCAACAGCGGGTGCAATACAACCGACAGCACCTGCGCAAGGGAACGGTTCACTTTATAAAATTATGAATTACAAATGATGAATTATGAATGGTTGCCTGTATGAAGGCATCAATTAAGTACTGAATAAATTTTGTATGACATCACACCTTCTGTTATACATCACAAGTCACTGAACATCAGCATACATAGAAGAACATCTCCTGACACAGCGCTGTGGCCTCCTATAAGCAAGGCAATTCTACAAATCTAAAACCTGCTTCCAGATCTCCTCATTTACCGGAATACCTTCTTTTTGATTTCGGTGCCGTGTGGCTAAAGAGCTTTCACCCGGATACCGGATCTCTCCCCCGTCATCCATCACTCCGCTGGTTTTCGTGTATGCAATAATGCGGTTGCTGATAGAATCATCCAGGCTGCTGGCATCTATGCACAGGAAAAACTGCGAAACGCCGGCTTCGTTTCCTGCCTCTGTAATCTGCTTTACAGAGCGCCCACCGCTTAAAGAAGAAACCAATACATCTAGCACAAGCGAAAGCCCTGATCCTTTCCAGAAACCGATTGGCAGGCTCCGCTCTGTTTCTCTAATTTGAGCCGGATCTTTCGTTAACTGTCCCTGTTCATCATATCCACCGTCTACCGGTAGCTCTTTCCCTTTTAACTCATACTCCTGCAGCTTACCATATGAGAACTGCGAAATGGCCATATCCAGCACAATATGTCCTTCTTTCCGAGGAATAGCAACCACGAGTGGGTTATTGCCTAACCGGGGTTCGTTTCCGCCCCAGGGGGGTAAATTGGCGATGCTGTTCGTGGCACAAATACCAATGCATCCGGCGTCTGCCGCCTGCCAGCCATAGGTTCCGGCACGCATCCAGTGGTTGGTGTTTTTAACCGCTACGCAGCCCATGCCGTTTTCTTTCGCCAGTGCTATAGCCCGCTGCATTGCTTTTGTGGCGGTATACATACCTGGTGCCAGGTGGCCGTCCCACTGCTCTGTCACACCGTTTTGCCCTACTTTCTCAGGTTCGGCATCTACATCAATCAGCCCGTCCTTCACCATCTGTACAAAAACTGGAAAACGGTTCAGGCCATGCGAGTACACCCCGTCTCTGCTGTTCCCGGCAAATATCCGCGCGCACATTGCTGCCCGCTCTTCTTCAAAATCCAATTTTAAGAGCACGCGCTCAAACTCAGCTTTTAACTCCTCAAACGATACTTTCATGTCGGTAATTTAATGTTCTCGGGTGTACGTGATAAACTGCAGCTTTGGTTAGCTATGATGAAGCGACGCACGTAGCAAGACACTATACTCTATCAGCATGTAACACTGACATGGCAGAGGAACGACATACATTCTTTTGGAGTGAAAGGAACATACAGTTCGGCGGCACAGCTCCTACAACTCTTTGCGCAGGCGGGCTACGGGTATGTTGAGCTGCTCCCGGTATTTGGCGACGGTACGGCGGGCAATGTTATAGCCTTTGTCGTTCAGCATCTTCTCAATTTTCTCATCAGAGAGTGGCTTGCGCTTGCTCTCACCTTCAATTATCTCTTTCAGGATGTGCTTTACCTCGCGGCTGCTGGCGTCCTCGCCGGAATCAGTGGCTATACCCTCTGAGAAGAAGTACTTGAGCGGGTAAATACCGAACTCTGTCTGCACGGCTTTGCTGTTGGCCACGCGGCTCACGGTACTGATATCCATCCCAATTTCCTCGGCAATGTCTTTCAGAATCATCGGGCGCAGTTCGCTTTCGTCGCCCTCCAGGAAAAAGTTGTGCTGGTATTTGATGATGGCCTCCATAGTGCGCAGCAGCGTGTTCTGGCGCTGCCTGATAGCATCTATAAACCACTTGGCGGCATCCAGCTTCTGCTTCACAAAGGTCACCGTCTCCTTCAGCTTCTTATCCTTTTTGTCTGACTTGTCATAGGCATCAAACATGTCGGAGTAAGAGCGGCTGATGCGCAGGTCAGGGGCGTTGCGCGAATTCAGCGATAGCTGCAGTTGCCCGTTCTCATTATTGAGTATAAAATCCGGGATAATGTACTGCACCCGCGTCATGCTGGCACCCGCACCACCCGGCTTCGGGTTTAACCTGATAATCAGGTCAATGGATTTCTTCAGCTCGTCTTCCGAGATGTTGAATTTGCTCTGTATCTTCTGATAGTGCTTCTTCGTGAACTCTTCAAACGACTCCCGAATAATCCGTTCCGCCAGTACGGTAATTGGATCCTGCTCCCGGCGCTCGAGTTGTATCAGGAGGCACTCAGGAAGGTCGCGGGCGGCAATACCGGCAGGGTCAAAGCCCTGGATCAGGTGCAGCATCTGCTCAATCTCCTCTTCGCCCGTCTCGATGTTCTGCGAGAAGGCCAGGTCGTTGGCAATGGCGCTCAGGTCACGGCGGATGTAACCGTCATGGTCGATGCTGCCGATAAGCTGCATCCCAATGGCATATTGCCTGTCGTCCAGGTCCAGGAAGCCTAACTGGTCCATTAGCGAGTCGGTGAGGGTAGAGGTCATAGCTATCGGCATCTCCTTGTCCTCATCATCACCGCCGCGATCTCCCTGCATTTTATAGCCGCTTATCTCGTCGTCATTCAGGTAATCATTCAGATCAACATCGTCTTTGCCGTATTCCTCTTCGCCTTCGTAGTCATCTGACTCATTATACTCTTCGGCAGATTCTTCACGCCCCTCCTCTAAAGCAGGGTTTATCTCCATTTCTTCTTTTATGCGCGCTTCTAACTCAACAGTAGGTATCTGCAGCAGCTTGATAAATTGTATCTGCTGCGGCGATAGCTTCTGAGATAAAAGTTGTCTTAAATCGAGTCGCTGCATAAGTTTATGTGAGAAAAAATGCTTTTAAGTGCACATTCAAATTTAGGATAATTTTACTCGCATTTACAAAAAAGGTTAAAATATCGTTACTTTGAGGGAATTTAAGAAGACACAAGTAGCAGGATATAAGACACAAGACTTTGTTACTATAAATTGCCTACGTGAGCAGGGGATGCTGTTACACTCCGTATTGTAACAGTAACACCTCATACCGTTATGCTTGTTCAGGATAACACCTGTGCCGCCTACCGGACTATGCGAATCAGAAGGTACAAATAGTCCGTTCGTCTTGTATCCTGCTACTTGTGTGCTAATACTCTATTATAACCGAACACATGCAACGCACAAAAGTAAAAGACCTGCTAACGGGTGCCGAAGCAGGCAAAGAGGTACTGCTGAAAGGCTGGGTGCGCACCAAGCGCGGCAACAAGTTCGTAAGCTTTATCGCCGTGAACGACGGCTCCACCATCCATAATTTACAGGTAGTAGCCGACACTGAAAAATTCAGCGAAGAGGTTCTGAAGGATGTAACTACAGGTGCGGCCATTGCTGTGACCGGTGAGTTGGTGGCATCGCAGGGCAAGGGACAGGCCTACGAGATTCAGGCCAGCGCTATTGAAGTGCTGGGCAAAGCCGACCCGGAGACTTACCCGCTGCAGAAGAAAGCGCACTCGCTGGAGTTCCTGCGTGAAATCGCGCACCTGCGCTTCCGCACGAACACGTTTGGGGCAGTTTTCAGAGTGCGTAACTCACTGGCTTTTGCGGTACACAGGTTCTTTAACGAGAAGGGGTTCGTATACATGCATACACCCATCGTAACCGCTTCTGATGCTGAGGGTGCCGGTGAGATGTTCCGCGTGACGACGCTGGACCTGGATAACCCACCACGCACCGAGGAAGGCAAAATCAACTTTGAAGAAGACTTCTTCGGCAAAGCCACTAACCTGACGGTGTCCGGGCAGTTAGAAGGAGAACTGGCTGCCATGGCTTTCAGCGATATCTATACGTTCGGACCTACTTTTAGAGCTGAAAATTCGAACACCACGCGCCACCTGGCTGAGTTCTGGATGATTGAGCCGGAGATGGCTTTCTACAACCTGAAAATGAACGCAGACCTGGCGGAGGAGTTTATCAAATACATCATCCGCTATGCGCTGCAAAACAACCGCGAGGACATCGAGTTCCTGGGCCAGCGCCTGGTAGAAGAAGACAAGAGCAAGCCACAGAACGAGCGCCAGGAAATGACTTTGCTGGAGAAGCTTGAGTTTGTGGTGAACAGCAGCTTTGAGCGTGTTACGTATACCGAGGCCATCGATATCCTGCTGAACTCAAACCACTACAAGAAGAAGAAGTTCCAGTATGAGGTGAGCTGGGGTGTAGACCTTCAGAGCGAGCACGAACGCTACCTGGTGGAGAAACATTTCAAAAAGCCAGTGATCGTGACGGACTACCCGAAGGACATCAAGGCCTTTTACATGCGTGTGAACGACGACGGTAAAACAGTAGCCGCCATGGACATCCTGGCACCGGGCATCGGTGAGATAGTGGGTGGCTCGCAGCGTGAGGAGCGCCTGGATGTATTGGTTGAACGCATGAAAGGCGTAGGCATACATGAAGAGGACCTGTGGTGGTACCTGGATACCCGCCGCTTCGGAGGCTGCCCACACGCTGGCTTTGGCTTAGGCTTTGAGCGCATGGTGCAGTTTGTAACTGGCATGGGCAACATCCGCGACGTGATCCCTTTCCCGAGAACGCCGCAGAACGCTGAGTTCTAAAATCCTTTTGTACCTTAAAAAAAAGCCCGGCTGTAACAGCCGGGCTTTTTTTATTCGACCAATACAATAAATATAATCTTCCATATATTTAGACTCCCAATTAATTGTGAAAAAGCGATGAACAAACTTTACAAGCTTATGCTGGGCTTGCTATTGCCTATGGCGGCACTGGCGCAGGAGGAGGTGGCCGTAGTGCTACTTTCAGAATTGCCGATGCCTGTTAACTCAGTGAACGGAATTGCGCAAGCAGCAGACGAGGCAGGCAACATTTGCCTTCAAATAACCAGCGACGACTCACTTCAACATTCCAGCACAGTTCAGTTAATAAGTTTATCACCGGAGGGGCAAGTGCTGTCAAAAGCAAAACACTATCCGGTTCTATTTACCAATCAGGAACTAATCGGAGTTTCAGTAAGGCCACAGCATTTTAACTTTTATCGCTTCAACAAAAAAGCGACCACGCATAGAGTGCTTGGTTTTCAGGTAGAGAAAAGCACTGGTCTTTCTACCTCCCTGCCTGCCATAACCTTGAACATTGACCCGAAAAGTAAGTATGTCACCAGCTTCGTTGAAGGAAATGAAGTAGTTATGCTCTACTACCTCAAAAAACCAAGTAGTGTACAAGTAGTCCGTATTGATACGGCCGGTCAGCAGCACCTAAGTACGATACCAGTAAACATCGACAACGCATCAGATCATTTTTTGCGCTACGGTGATATCATCTACATAAATGATCAAACAGCCAAAACTGTTTTTGCGACACATCACCAAAAGAAAGTGTACAAGCAAGGCAACAAACTTTATTTTGTGTTCGATGCCTATACACCTGTACACAGTACAAAAGCCACTACTGAGATTCTGGAGCTTGACATTAGCGCTGGCACCTCACAACTTATCAAACTCCCTGATCTGCCCATAGCAGCTTCTTCTGATTTTAACTCATACCTTTTTAAGGGTCGTATTTTCAGGTTATTTTTAAGCCATCACGACCTTGGAATCACTGTTTTTGATCTGCATACCACAGAGCCGTTAGCTGCTTATTTGTTCAGGAAAGACAATGAGCTAACGTTGAAGTCTACGCCAGTAACTATGCTCGGAGTGGCTGATAACTCTTATACAGATAATAAAGTGCTGGTAAAAACAAGCCAGGTGCTCCACAAGATGGACAAAGGCAAGCCTGCTATAGTGGTAGAGGACTTAGGCAATAAAGTGCTTCAACTTACCGTAGGTTCCTATAAAGAAGCCGTCCAGTATAGCGGGGGCGGTATGATGATGCCAGTGGGCGGAGGTTCCTTTTCAACGCCAGGTGGCATGGTGCCCGCACCTACTACCTGGAGGTATATGGGAACACCAGGAACCTCTACCCATAGCAGTGGAGTAAGTACCTTCTTCAAAGCCTTTGTGGATGCGGATACATATCAAAAGACAGAAAACGCAAAGTTTACATCACTACAGGACCAGTTAGAAGCCTACGAGGAAGTACTGCGCCGCATAAATACCACCGTGGGCGTTAAGACACATTTCCGAAACAACGGCAAAGCTTATATGGTTTATGAAGACAAAGATGAGAAAGCTTTAAAGCTGGTTATGTTCACTGAAACTGCACCACAATAGAAAGAGAGCATGTAGAGCGTTAGAATAAGCAACCGTAACATCAAACAGGCTCACTTAAAAATTTTTACGCTTACCTGCTGATTTTGTATACTTTGGCCAAAAATTTGTACGTTACACTTGTAACAATCAAGCCTTTATACTATGCGTAAGATATTTCTAAGCCTGCTCTTAATGGGTGCCGTAGCTACCGTGGCAAATGCTCAGACAGAGTTCGCAAATATAGACCTTCCCATGAACCGCGCCGAGGATTTAGTAACGGTAGCAGACGAGAGCGGTAATGTGGTTATTTACTTTTACCAAGGCGGCAGACTGAACTTTTCGTTGCTCTCACCAGACGGAAAGCAAATTGCGCAGCACGATATTCCGTACCGCATGTCGCAGGAGCCACAGATTCTGGGCACACGCGTAACAGATGATGAGTTCATCTTCTACAGCCGCTATACAAACGGCCGCCGGGAGTATGTGCGCCCCTTTGCAGTTCACCGCAGAACAGGAGCCTTCCGCAGCATGCAGGACGAGCAGTTGCAGGTTGCCCGCAATGCTAATTTCCTGGGCGGTTTCGGCAATAAGGAGCACTTTTATATGCTCTACACCGATAAGGACAACAACCTGCACCTGTACCGCGACAATGATGAGGAAGCAGCCCGCTTAGAACACAGGGCTTTCAAGCCTGAGATGCCGCGCACCCGCGACCGCTATGCCCGCGAAACAGACCTTATCTATGTAAGCGACAACATTGAGCAAAATGTGTTTACGGGGCATCACCGCAGCAAAATCTATATCCGGGGCGAGAAAATCTATATGATTTTTGACGGGTTTGACCTGAAAGGCAAAGGAAAGAAAGAGACCACTACCGAGGTCCTGACGCTGGACTGGAGCACAGGTGAGACAAACTACCGCACCCTTCCGGCAGTTGAGCAAGGCAATACGCCCACCTTTAACTCTTTCCTGCATAAGGATAAGTTGTTCAGGGTACAACTGGAGAAAGACAAGTTTCGGCTAACAGCATTCGATTTTAACACCCTAAAGCCGATTAAGGAGTACGCATATAGCGGCGATGAGGAGATAGCCATCAAGTCTACGCCTGTACAGCAGCGCGGCGCTAAGTCCATCTTCTCTTCTGATAAGTCGGTAATAGAGAAGACATCAAAGGTGATGAAGAACCTGGCTAACGGTGTACCGGCCATTACGGTGGATGCCTTCAGCGACAGCACGCTTCAATTGACGATTGGTTCTTATAAAGCGCCATCAGAAAGAAACGGCCGTAACGACGATAGCCGAATGGTCCGCACGCCAGACCGCTATGTTAGAACATCGCGCGGACTGATGATGGTGCCGGGCCGCTGGACGCCTGCTTACACTATCCCGAATTATTACATGAACTCGCCATACTACAGCCGTTACTTCTATGACCCGTATGGCCAGGGAAGCGGTTTCAACTCAGGACCAGGCACCAGCACCTACTTCAGGTCTGTGCTTAGTGCTGATGATTTAGCAAAGGTAGAGTCGAAGGCAGAGTCGGAAGTACTGCAGGAAAAAATCGAGAACTTTGAGCAGGATCTAAAGCCAGAGCCCGAGTTTAAGACCGTATACCGCTACGGCGATAAGTTGCACTATGGTTACTATGACCGCAAGGCCAGAACTTTCCGGATTATGGAATTTGCACACGGCCAGGAGCAGGACAAGCAAAAGTAATCTAGAATAAGTAAGCTCCGCTAAAAGTTTAAAGCCCCGCCAGGTATGGCGGGGCTTTTTAATTAGGTATGTAGGTATGGATAAAGGCGGCGTGTTTACTGCTGCCCCATCATTTGGTTTACCCTCTCCTGCAGTGCAGGGTCCTGGCGGTAAGCCATCATAATCTGCTCATACTTCTCCAGGGTCATGCCGTCTTTCTGTATGGCAGTCTCCACTTCTTTCTGCATTTCAGGCTGCATCTCCATCATGCGCTGCGCAGCCTTATTAAAAGCAGCCATTTCTTCTGCTGTGGCATCCACTTCGGTTAGCTTTTGCTGCTGATGCGCCTGTGCCATTTCGTTAAATTTATCAATGCTCAGGTTTTCTTCCTGCAGAATACCCAGCATTGTTTTCTCACCTTCCTGCTGCACCAGCATCAGGCGGCTGCTGGCATCTGCAAATTGCTTCAGATCAGCATCTGAAAAGTTCTGCTGCGCTCCCTGTTGCACCGGAGGCGTGGCTTGCTGTGCTGTTGCTACTGTACCGGCAGCAGAAAAGCCTAGTATGAGCGCAGCAATAGCTGCCCCCTTCAGTTTATTAAATAAGCTCATAAGATTCTGAATTAGATAATTAAGAGGTGTTAAATAAATTATAATCAGGCAGGTCAAATTTCCGGTTACCCGCTAATTTATACCTGTTTTTAGTACAAATAGTTGTGCTACGCTCCTACCAGCAGGAACAGGATATATCGCTTTACCTCATGCTACACTTCATCCACCTGATTCGACAGTTCATCTACTTATAGTTTAGGAAGGACATAGGCTTTTGCACCTTTGGTATAAATCCTAACCAGAAAACGAGAATTGCCATGGAAACTTTATTTACACCGCTCCTCATCCTCCACATTGCAGCAGGTGCCATCAGCTTGATTTCAGGGCCTATGTCTATGTTCAACAGGAAGGGCGGCAGACACCACCGCCTCACGGGCAGGGTGTTCTTTTATGCGATGATGCTGGTGGCGGTTACAGCTGTTGCCATGGCTGTTTTGCCAAACCACCACAGCCCCTTCCTACTCATTATCGGGGTTTTCAGCGCCTACCTGGTTAGCTCCGGCTACCGGGTACTGTACCTGAAAGGCCTGGTGAAAGGGCAAAAGCCACAATTGCTGGATTGGGTAATTACACTTACCATGGCAGTATTCGCTGCATACTTTATATATACTGGCGTTAAGAGCATCAGCAGTAGCAACGGAATTGTGTCGGTAGTTTTCGGAAGTATAGCACTGGCGTTGGCAGTTAGTGATATCCGCAAATACACCAAGGCTCCCGCTGATAAAAACTTCTGGCTCTACGACCACATCACCCGCATGGTGGCAGGCAACATTGCTGCTTTTACTGCTTTCCTGGTGGTGAACAACACAGTGCTTCCGTCCGTGGTCGCCTGGCTGGGGCCAACCGTTATTGGCTCTGCCGTTATCAGCTTTTTCATCACGAAGTATAAACTGAAAGCCAAACGAGGAAAAACCACAAACGAGCAGGCGATAGTAAAAACCGCTGCAAATAAGTAAATTAAGATTTAGACTTTTCGATGGCACTACTCAAAGACAAGCCCATAGCCACCAATCAAACCTCAGGGGAAGTGACAACTCCTGCCAGGGATGCTGCCCCTGGCAAACTGCGGAAGCTCCTGAAGCAGCTGGCCTTTTTACTGGCCGCTATTACGGCTATCGTATTTATCATCTGCCCCAGCTGCTTTCTAAACGACCTGAAGCAGACCACCTATACTATTACCTTCTCGTTTGTAATGTTCGTGGGGCTGTGGCAGGCCAACAAACAGCTTGCCCTTGTGCTGAACAAATACCTGCCATGGTTAGAAAACCTAGGCAAGAGGTTAGTTTTGAGCATTGTGGGCATGTTGGTGGTTTCAACTGTCGTTACTGTCTTCATCAATGCAGTTTTCCTGGCTTTGAAAGGCATTCAGTTTCAGGAACTGGGGCCGCAGGCGCTAAGAAATAATGTATACGGCCCGCTGTTTATCACCTTCATCATCTCCCTGACCATGCACAGCCGCTCCTTTCTACTGGGCTGGCGGCAAATGGCCATCAATGCTGAAAGGCTGCAGAAGGAAAATATCGCCTCGCAGTACGAGTCGCTGAAAGCACAGGTAAACCCGCACTTCCTGTTCAACAGCCTCAATGTGCTTACCAGCCTGGTAGAAACAGACCAGCAGCAGGCGGTAAAGTTTATCCGGAAGCTCTCCGAGGTGTACCGCTACGTGCTCGACAGCCGCCAGAAAGAGGTAGTGCCGCTGCCGGAGGAGCTGTATTTTCTAGAGTCTTACATATACCTGCAGAAGATTCGCCATGGCAATGCCCTGCTGCTGTACAATGATCTGCCGCAGGACACAAGCCTGCTGGTAGTGCCGCTGGCGCTTCAGATGCTGCTGGAAAATGCCATTAAGCACAACGTGGCGCTGGAAGAGGAGCCGCTGAAGATTAGTTTATACCTGGACCAGAAGTATATTGTGGTAAAGAACAACCGGCAGGAGCGCCGCATCCGTGAGGAGTCTACCGGTACTGGTCTAGCTAACATCGAGGCACGCTACGGGTATCTCACAGGCAAGCCTGTGCTGATCCAGCAAACGGCGCAGGACTTTATCGCTAAAATTCCAACCTTAAACTTTAAGGCATAATGCGGGCACTGATTATCGAAGACGAGAGGCTGGCAGCTGAACGGTTAACGAGCATGCTGCAAGCGTGTGATGCCAGCATAGAAACAGTGGCCACTGTACCTTCCGTACGCAGAGCCGTGGAAATACTCGGGCTCAGGCCGCAACTCGACCTTGTCTTCATGGACATACAACTGGCTGACGGGCTGAGCTTCGAGATATTTGAGCAGGTGCCGGTGGAGGTGCCAGTCATTTTCACCACGGCTTACGACGCCTACGCCATCAAAGCTTTCAAAGTAAACAGCATCGATTACCTGCTCAAGCCTATTGATGCGGATGAACTGCAGGCTGCACTGGAGAAATTCAGGAAAATCAGCCACTCCAGCACAGCTGCCTTCCCGCAACCGGGCGCACTGGAGGAGGCTATACAATTACTTAGCGGCAAAAAGAACTACAAGAACCAGTTTGTGGTGAAAGTGGGAGAGCACCTGCACATGATTCCGATAGAGGAGGTGGCCTCGTTCTATAGCTATGAGAAAGGAACTTTCCTGCAATGCGTCAGTGGGAAGCGTTATGCGATTGACTATACCATGGAGCAGGTAGAGCAACTAGTAAACCCGGATATCTTTTTCAGGGTGAACCGCAGCTATTTGGTTCGGCAAAAGGCTATCAAAGACATTATCACCTGGTCTAACAGCCGCCTAAAATTGGAGCTGCACCATACGGGGCCTGCCGGAGAGGTGGTAGTAAGCCGGGAGAAGGTGCGGGCGTTTAAAGCCTGGCTGGACAGGTAATTGAGTCTTTTACGGCAAGCTTGTTACTTTAGAGACCATCTTGCACTACAATGGGAGGCCCGCTTTTCAGCACGTAGATGTATTTTCCTGAATGAAACCGAAAGTAGTCTATCCGGAAGTTCTTGTCTCTAAAAGCTACACTTCCGTCCATGTTGTAAACTGTCATATCCTGCGGTTTCTCCAGAAAAACATCTACTTTCTTACGAAGCTTCTTCTTACTCTTTTCAGAGAAGTTCAATTCAGCAACACTTTCGAGTACAGGTAAATACACAAGAACCAAGCGGCTTCCTATGTAGGTATAAAAGGAAGGGTATACATTATCTGCAGCATCTTCTCTAATACTCATTAAAGATGTATCAATATAGTACCTGGCTGTAGTGTCTCCCTTAAGGTTACCTTCAACAAATATCTTTATATAGCCCAACCCCTTTTTGAAGAAATTTTCAATAAACACTTTATCTGTACTCGTAGTGTCTACTTCTCTGTTAACTTCCTCCTGAATAAGCTTTTCGACCTCCTTCACAAGAAAAGTATCCTTTATAGTGATGTACTGAATAGCAACCGCCTCTTTTTTCTGGCTGAAGGCAGAGAACACCAGCAGGTAAAGTATGAGGAAAGAAAGGAGCTGCTTCATATAGAAATTTCTCAGGTCAGGTATAGGCTCACGTAAGTTCAGAATCTACAACAACATCAGGCTCCGCTTTAGCCATAATTCTGTTTGAAGCAAGATTATACAAGGGACAGATAAAGTTATCTTTTATACTTCTTCAGCTTTTCTTTCTGAATTAGCTGCTTCTCCAGTAGCTGCTGCACTTCCGGCCTATTGTAATCCTCTACGGTTTTAACGTGTTTCATCACCTTCTTCATGATCTCCTCCTGCTTCAAACCTGTTTCCATGGCATAAGAATAAGGCAGATCAGTGAAGGTAACCATAGCGTAGAGTGGGATCCAGATATCGGGGTACTGCTCTGATATTTTGCCTTCAATCTTTTTGCGGAGCAGGAAACTCGGCTTGGCTACTTTGTCCCGCATCTCGATAAAGTTCATCACAGCAAGGTCGGCAATGGCATCGGCATTGGGTTTGCGGCGGCGCTCGAATTTATCGAACAGCTCCTCCCAGTTTTCTCCATCGAAGCTTTCCAGCATCTGGTCCAGCACCGTGATGTCTTCGAAACCGGCATTCATACCCTGTCCGTAGAAAGGAACCACCGCGTGGCTGGCATCGCCTATCAGCAACGATTTCCCTTCATAGCTCCATGGAAAACATTTAACAGTGACTAGAGAGCCAACGGGATTTTCGAAGTACTCGTTTGCCAGCTCCGGCATCAGGGGAACGGCATCAGGGAACACTTCATTGAAGAAATTCAGCAAATCAGCCTCGCTTTTAATGTTGGCAAAGGAGCGTTCGCCCTCGTAGGGGAAGAAAAGGGTACAGGTAAAGCTGCCATCGATGTTGGGTAGGGCAATCATCATATAGTTGCCGCGCGGCCAGATGTGCAGCGCGTTCTTTTCGATTGGCCAGCCACCGTCTGCCGTGGCTGGTATGGTAAGCTCTTTATAGCCATACTCCAGGTAATGCTGCTCATAGTTGAAGCGCTCGGTCTTCTGCATCGCACCCCGCACCACTGAAAAAGCGCCATCGGCCCCGAAAAGCAGGTCTGGCTGTATAGTTTCCGATTCACCGGAAGTCAGGTTGCGCAGCTGCACCTCGTTGGTACGCAGGTTCACATCCAAAGCCTGGCGGCTGAAGTGGTACGCAATATCCGGGTTCGGCTCCGAGAGGTTCATCAGCGCCATGTTCAGCCCGCCTCTGGACACAGAGTAAATAGCCTGCTCCTCTTTACCGTAGGGCTGGAAGGTGAGGTTGCCCTGCTCATCGTGCATCACGCGCCGGCGCATCGGGATAGAAACCTTGCGCACCTCCTCCTCTATGCCAATGCCTTTAAGGGCACGCCAGCCACGGTCGCTGAGGGCAAGGTTGATGGAACGGCCGACATCTATAATGGTGGTGCGCAGGTCCGGGCGGCGCTCGTACAGGTCTATTTTATGGCCGCGCCTGGCCAGGTACAGAGACAGCAACGAGCCCACCAAACCGGCTCCCATGATGGCGATGTTCTTCTTCTCGGTCATATTGTATGCAGGCCACAGGGCCTCTTGACGATGTAAAGTAACGGCTTCCGGCCCGGATTGGCAAAAATGCTAGCCTCTCACATTCCGGAAGGTAAGGTTGATGCGTGGTTGTACGGGGCGTCTGGTCTTGGGGATGTGGTGTAACCAGTGGTGTTGCGTAGGGCCTTGCATTAGCAGCAGACTGCCGTGAGTGAGGGTTATACTTATTGGCTTCAGGTCTTTGCGGGTGCGGTGCTTCAAACTGAACCGGCGCTCGCCGCCAAAGCTCAGGCTGGCAATAGCCGGATCTTTCCCTAGTTCTGCTTCATCGTCGGAGTGCCAGCCCATGCTGTCGGTGCCGCTCCGGTAAAAGTTCAGGAGCACGCTGTTATAGCTTTTGCCACTGGCCTGCTCTACCCGTTCCTTCAGTTCCAGCAGCACCGGCAGCCATGGTTGCGGTGCGTTAAAAAGCCCGGAGTAGGTATAGCCTTTGTCGCCGTACCAGGCAGTGAGGCGCGGCATGAGTAGTTCCTTGCCGAACATACGGATGTGTTCCTGCTGCCAACCTATACTTTGCTCCAACTCCCGGAAATAAGCATCACTTTCTTCCAAGCTGAAAAGCTGCGGGGCATAGTATACTTCAGCGTCAGGTAGCGGTAGTTTTTGCAATCAGGTAAATTTATATTGGATAGCGTTTGGTAAACTAAGATGGAGTGGCTCCGTTTGCTTCTTATTAAATCTCATCAGGAGTTTGATCAGGTTTAGGAATAGGCCGTCCGCTTTTCTTACGCGCAACATCCAGGGCTGAAATAACACTTGTAGCGGTTATACCATGTAGTATAATAGACAGCATCACGATAAACGCAACAACAGACCACAGTTCATTGGCCTCTGGCAGGCCAATTTTATCTAAAGCAAAAGACAGGTAAAAGAACGAGCCAATGCCCCGAATGCCAAAGAATGAAACTGCCAGCTTCTCCTTTAAGGTAGAGTAAGTACCCAGCATACTTGGCAATGCTGTCACTGGCCTGATAAGAAACAAGAATACGATACCAATTAATGCACCCTGCCAGGATAAGTAGTCTAAAATACCAGTCACAAGACTACCGCCAAACAAGACCAGCAATATCACCATGACAATTCGCTCCACCTGGTTAATGAAATTGTGCATCTCGATGTTATATTCATCTTCTGCTTCAATGCTACTTACAGTAAGCCCTGCTACAAACACAGCAATAAAGCCATAGCCATGCAATAATTCGGTTATTCCGTAAGTAGCTAGTGTAGCAGAAAGTGCCAGGAAACCATGCTTTGCCTTCGGAAAACCAGTTTTCTTGGGAAGAGAAAACAGCAGGTAGGCCAGTCCGCGCCCTATCAGGTAGCCCGCTCCGGCACCTACCATTATCCTATACAGCAAGTCCCGCAAAACCCAATCTGTAAACCACTCACTACCTGTTCCTGCCGATATAGCCAGCACCACCGCCAGCCATGTAAAAGGGAAAGCCGAGCCATCATTTAGCCCAGCTTCTGCCGTAAGTGAGAAGCGTACAACATCCTCCTCTTTATCATCCGGCGGGCCCACCTGCACCTGCTCTGCCAGCACAGGGTCAGTAGGTGCCAGTACGGCACCCAGCAAAACAGCACCTGCCACAGAAAAGCCAAGGAAGGTCCACCCTAAGAACGCAATGGCCGCAATGCTCAGCAACATGGTAATGCTCACCAGCCGAAGCGGAATCCGCCACCTCCTAAAACCAAACTTTCGCCGGATTTTTAGCCCTGTTCCCATCAGCGAGATTATAACACTAAGCTCTGTGAGCCGCACCACATATTCTTCCCGCCAAATCGGATCGGGGGAAGGCAGCCCTAACGGCAACAGGTACATGAAAACTCCTAACAACAGATACACAATAGGGTACGAGAAAGGTGTTTTCTCCATCAAAGTTGGCACCCAGGTCATGGAGAGAGCCGCCAGCCCTACCACAGTCATTGCAATTATATAATCATCCATCTGATATTCTATCCTTAGTTCAGAGACTTAAGAAGGGCATCAAGCTTATTAACAGGCGCTGCATGATGCCGTACAGCAGTGCTTGTTACAAATAGGCATACATACGTATTTTAATTTGTGTTGCTCTAATATTTAGGCAGACACAAGAAGAGTCAGAGTGTTAGATGACTTTACTGTACCCAAATCACATCCTGATGTGATTTAAAAATCTGGCTTGAATGAGCAGTTCCGCAAGAAAACCTGTTATAAATACGTATTCCAAACCAGGTATAAGGGCTCACAGATTAGCATTAACACTTGTTCCATGCCTATCTTTATCCTTTGGACACTACATTGAGTAAAATATTGGAAGCGATAGAAAATTTTTTAGTTGCCTTCAGCAATGCCGCCTGGGGCCTGCCTTTGCTTCTCCTGCTCATGGGAGGCGGCACCTTTTTCATGCTGTACTCCAGGTTCCTGCCCTTCCGCTATCTGGGGCATTCGGTTAACGTGCTGCGCGGCAAATACGACGACCCGGACGACCCAGGCGATATCAATCACTTTGAAGCGCTTTCGAGTGCGCTGGCTGCTACAGTCGGCATGGGTAACATCAGCGGCGTGGCAGTAGCCATCACCATGGGCGGCCCAGGTGTTTTGTTCTGGATGTGGGTGAGTGCTTTTGTAGGCATGGCTACTAAGTTTTTTACCTGCACACTGGCAGTCATGTACCGCGGCAAAGACAGTAACGGCCACCTTGAAGGCGGCCCTATGTATGTCATCGTAGAGGGATTGGGCAGGAAGTGGAAACCATTGGCGGTATTTTTCTCCATTGCTGGCTTGTTTGGTGCCTTGCCTATTTTCCAGGCAAACCAATTAACACAGGTTATACGCGAAGTGGTGCTGGTGCCGAATGGTCTCGGCTCTACCGATACTTTCTACTCTGACCTTGCTACAGGGCTTACACTGGTGCTCATCACATCACTTGTTATTTTCGGGGGTATAAAGCGCATCGGGCAGGTGGCAGGCAAAATGGTGCCGAGCATGGTGGTGCTGTATATGCTTGCGGTGTTTTATATTATGTTTGCCAATTACACCAGCATCCCGGGCGCTTTTGCCATGATTTTTAAAGATGCGTTTACCGCAGAAGCCATGCTGGGCGGAGCCGTTGGAGCCATCATTATAGCCGGCGCACGCAGGGCCGCCTTCTCCAACGAGGCAGGTATAGGCACAGCCGCTATGATGCACGGTGCCGCCAAAACTGACGAGCCTATCCGGGAAGGCCTGGTGGCCATGCTAGGCCCGCTCATCGACACACTGGTGGTATGTACTCTCACAGGCATAGCCATTATTGTAACAGGCACCTGGGACGACGCGCAGGCCAATGGGGTTACAGTAACGGCAGCGGCTTTCGACGATGCCATGCCTGGCTTCGGAAGCTACATCCTGGTGCTATGTGTGCTTGTCTTCGCCTTTACCTCGCTTTTCTCCTATTCCTACTATGGCACCAAATGCTTCGGCTTCCTTTTCGGGGCAAAGTATAAGTCCTATTACAACTACTTTTATGTGTTTACAATCATACTGGGCGCCACTGCTTCTATCACCGCTGTTATCAGTTTGATTGATGGCATGTACGCCATGATGGCGATTCCGACCATGACTTCTGCCCTGCTTTTGTCGCCGAAGGTAATGGCGGCAGCTAAAGATTATTTCAGGCGGATGAGAGAATTCAGGGAAGAGGGAATGAAGGTATAATTTGTGAAAGGCGAACCAAGGTCTTTCCCTTATTAAAGAGCAGAAGGCGAGTTAGCATTCAGCAAATAACACAAGAAAGCCTGCAGCGCTTAAACCTGCAGGCTTTCTTTTATATTCCAAATCCTGTAATGCTATCAGGAACCATAGTACCTGTTGTACCTTCTGTCATAATCCTCGTTCGTAATCGCACCATCCCGGTCATTGTCCCAAAGGCCAAAGATGCCATCTGAATACTCCCGCTCATTAATCATACTGTCACCGTCTACATCCCACTCACCAAAATAGTTGCTTCTTGCAACTGCGGTACGAAACTCGCCTTCATTTATCTGGCTATCCCCATCGGTATCCCATTCAGACATGTTCTGGTTTTCCATTCCAAAGTCACTGGTGGCATTGTTCCATTCGTCTTCGTCCAGAACGTTATCGTCGTTTACATCCCAGGTATCGAAGTAGCCGCTGTAAAACTCATTTTCATCCAGCATGTTGTCATCATTTTCGTCCCAGCCATTAAAACGGCCAGACGAGGTGATGGAGGAGCTAAAGCGCTCCGTATCCCAATTATCCATTACACCGGCACTTTCTTCTACGTCAGTGGGCTCTCCTACTATTGCAGTTTCTGCTTCTTCACCGCCACCGCAAGCCACCATGCTTATCATTAGCGAGCAGCACAGCCCGTAACGAAGCGGTTTCCATAAGTTTAATCGATTTTCTTTCATAGTTGTTTGTTTTCGTACAAAATCTATTTCTTTCCTCTACGATACCAGTCCGTCATAGGATTAGCATAACAACTGTAGTTCCAGTATAGCGCTGTCGCCAACTGGCGAAGAAAACGGACGCACCCGCCTACAGATTGCAGTGTCGGCGAATGTGGCAAAGGATTTTATAAGCAGTTGAAGGAGCTTGAAGAGAATGAGGCTTGAAGGTGTAGGTCGTGAAGGGGAAAGCGAACGAAGAATGCCTGCCGAAGGCGCTGTTTATTCGCTACCGCTCAGGTTACCTATGCTGTTGCCCGTTAGGTGATGCAGGTTCTGCGTTATTTTCACTATGTCCCAGTCCCACCATTTTATGGCTAGCAACTCGCTTATCTGTTCTTCTGAAAAGCGTTTTTTTATTTCTTTTGCCGGGTTTCCTCCCACAATAGTATAAGGCGCTACATCTCTGGTTACAGTAGCATTAGCCGCAATTATTGCTCCGTCACCAATCTTTACGCCTGCCATGATAGTAGCTTTATACCCTATCCAAACATCGTTTCCTATCACCGTGTCGCCTTTGCTGGGGTAGGCTTTTCGGTTCATGGCATCCTGCCAGCCATTGCCAAAAATGGCGAATGGATAGGATGTAATAGCGTCTGTCAGGTGGTTGGCCCCATTCATTATGAAGGTGACTCCTGACGCTATCATACAAAACTTCCCGATGGTCAGTTTGTCGCCTATAAAGTCAAAATGATACTTTACGTTCTTCTCAAAATTATGCACATCTTCAAAATCATCATAGTAGGTATAATCGCCCACTACAATGTTTGGGTTGGTAATGATATTCTTTAAGAAGCAAAGCCTGTTGTAGTGGGCTAAGGGAAAAGTATCGTCTTTATTCGGACCTGTCATATATTTTAGGATGGTTAAATGAAAAACTATTCTTATATGAAAAAACTTACTCTTTCAAGGTCATCTTCATTTGGTAAAGATCAAATCCTTTTGCCCAAAAATCCTTCTCCGTTTTTTCTAACTCAAACCCCATCTTCTCATAAAACCTATACACGAATTGGGTTGTCCTGACGACAATTAGATTGACAGCTGCATTCTTGTTGATGTGCTCAATTCGGTGAAGCATCAGTTGTTTTCCAACGCCTTTTCCCTGGAAGGCTGGGTGAATGATGTCCCAGGATATCCGGGCTAATTTAGACTCCGAAAAGTAATTGATGCCGCCCGAACCGATGACTCTCCCTTTCTCCTCTACAACAAAATAGTCTTCCAACCGATTGTCAAGATATTCTATGAAGTCCGCTTCTTCGGATGCATCGAAATATTGTGGCGTATTAAGCCGGAGCAGGTCTAAAAGCTCCTCTTTATCTCTACTTGTGTAGGCTCTGATCATGATTCTCTTGTTACTGTTAGCTGCTGTATCAAATAAGTTATTGCAGTATCAACCTTACATGGCTAGGTAAATGGAGCCAGGATGATTGATTACACTATCCTTATTCCTTCTGTCGGTAATGCCTGATATAGCCTGATTTTTCACCCGTTGTTCTTAGCAACCATACACATCTGCACTGAATACTATAACCCCAGCACCTGATTTACCTCCTGTAACGCCTCGTCCTGGTCGACCATCACCATCAGTTTGTCTCCTGCTGCCAGCTCTGTGGCCCCGTTTGGTGTTACAAACTTGCCGCCCCGGTCTATTAGCACAATCAAAGAAGTTTTGGGCAACTGCAGGTCCACCAATGGTTTCCCAACGGCGGAGCTGCTGCCAGGAAGATGGAGCTCTACCAGCGAACTGCTGGACTTATACCCTAAGTCCTCGCCTAATTGCACGCGCTTCGGGCTGTTATCCTGCTCACTCAGGTTCAGCCAGTCTGCTACCAGTTTTAAAGTGGTGCCCTGCAGCATAACAGATGTAAGCACGATGAAAAACACGATGTTGAAAATCATGTTTGACCTTTCTACACCGGCCAGCAAAGGGTACGTGGCAAACACAATGGGCACTGCCCCTCGGAGGCCTACCCACGACACAAACAGCTTGTCCTGCCAGGACGTTTTAAAGAAGGCCATACCGATGAATACGCTGACCGGCCTGGCTACCAGAATCAGGAACAGCGAAATAAGGATGGCAGAGCCTATAACAGGCAACATTTGCGACGGGAACACCAGCAACCCCAGCGTCAGGAACATCAGGATTTGCATGAGCCAGGCAATGCCGTCATAGAACTTGGTAAGGCTACGCTTATGTATAAAATTATGGTTGCCCATGATAACCGCCGAAACATACACTGCCAGGAAACCGTTTCCGCTAATCAGGTTTGTGAAAGCAAAGGTAAAAATCACCATCGCCAGCGTCAGCGCCGGGTAAAGCCCCTCCTGGTCCAGCCGGATGCGGTTGATTGTCCAGACCATGACGCGGCCCATCACCACACCCATTACGGCACCAATCGTCATCTGCAGGAAGAACATGGGCACCAACTGCCAGATGCTGGCCTCCTCGTTTGTGAGCAGAAAGGTAAAGCTAATGGTCAGGAAATAGGCCATCGGGTCGTTACTGCCGGACTCCAGCTCCAGCGTAGGCCGCAGGTTGTGCTTAAGGCCGATGTTTCTGGTGCGGAGAATAGAGAATACAGCTGCTGCATCTGTAGAGGACACGATGGCTCCCAACAGCAGCCCCTCCAGCAGCGTGAAGTTTAATACATAGGTGGCAAAAAGCCCCACCAGCATGGCCGTAATCAACACCCCCAGCGTAGACAGCGTGATGCCACGCCAAAGGATGGGCCTAGTGCTCTCCCAGCGCGTGTCCAAGCCGCCTGAGAAAAGAATAATGGTCAGCGCTATGGTTCCCAACGACTGCGCCGTTTGGGAATCATCAAAGTAGATACCGCCAATACCCTCCGAACCGGCCAGCACGCCTACCCCTAAAAAAAGCGCCAGTGAGGGAATGCCCAGCTTGCCCAGGTTCTTACTAATCAGGATGCTCAGAAAGAGTAGAATAGACGCACTCAGTAATATATCTTCAATCGTAAAATTCATATCTGATTTTATGGCTGCACTAACAATTGCTGTTGTATACTGAAAACAGGCGGCAAGGTAAACCTGCAACTTCTGCTGCTATACAACGCAAAACGGAGAGGTAGTTTACGTACTCCCTCTCCGTTTCTGCATAAACCTCACAAATAATCAATGCCCTTGCAGGCAATCGTGCAGGATTTCAGAAAAGCGATATACTTCTTCAAAGCTGTTGTAAAGTGGCGTAGGAGCCACCCGAATCACGTTTGGCTCCCGGTAGTCCACGATAATGCCAGCCTCCATCAGCCTGTCGAATAACTGGCGGGAATTCTGTTTAACCAGCAAAGATATCTGGCAGCCACGGGCCTGCGGGTCGCGCGGCGTAATCATCTCCAGCACATCCTCCCCCACCGGTACATCATCAATCAGGAACTCCAGGTAGCCTGTGAGTTTTTCACTTTTGGCGCGAAGGTTTTCCATGCCTGCCTCGTCGAACAGTTCCAGTGAAGCGCGATGTACGGCCATTGGTAGAATCTGGCTGTTGCTCAGTTGCCAGCCTGCGGCGCCTTCCATCGGCTTAAAGCCCTTTTTCATCTGGAAGCGCTCTTGGGCATTGTGCCCCCACCAGCCTGCAAAGCGGGGTATGCTGGGGTCGTTGCCAAACCGCTCGTGCACATATACCCCAGAAGTGCCGCCCGGACCGGAGTTAAGGTATTTGTAGCTGCACCACACGGCGAAATCCACATCCCAGTCGTGCAGTTGCAGGGGCACGTTACCGGCAGCATGCGCCAGGTCGAAACCTACAAAAGCGCCTGCCTCATGGCCTGCTTTTGTGATGGTCTCCATGTCGAATACCTGTCCAGTATAGTAGTTAATACCCCCCATCATCACCAGCGCCAGCTCGTCGGCATGTTCTTTTATGCTTTCGATGATGTCTTCGGTGCGCAGGGCATGCTCGCCCTCGCGCGGAAAAAGCTCTATCACGGCTTCATCCGGGTCATAGCCGTGGAATCTGGTTTGCGTCTCCAGGGCATACTGGTCCGAGGGGAAAGCCCCTCCCTCCGTGATAATTTTAAAGCGCTTGCCCTGCGGCCTGTAGAAAGAGACCAACATGAGGTGCAGGTTCACCGTCAACTGGTTCATGATAACTACCTCACTTTCTCTGGCACCTACCACACGGGCGGCACCTCCAGCCAGCAGCTCGTGATAGTTCACCCAAGGTTCCTCTCCTTTAAAGTGCCCCTCCACCGCCAGGTTGGCCCATTTATACATTTCATTGTCGATGTACATCTGTGCCGACTTCGGCTGTAAGCCAAGGGAGTTACCACAGAGGTAAATAGCATCTTGTTTGTTTACCTGCGGAAAGTAAAAGCGGTCTCTAAAATGCCTTAACGGGTCTTGCTGGTCCTGCTCCTGTGCGAAAGCGAGGGTATTCTGGTAGTTCATGCCTGTGCGAATATTGTACATGTAAGCTACTTTACGCAGCTAATGTTTTCTGAATGCTGCTAATATAAGGAAATGAGTGCTGAGTTACGAGTAAGAAAGGCTACTGTGGCAGACGCTCGCAGGAGCTGCGCACGCTGCGAGGTCTTTAGAGCAGGCGCAACATATACTAGCATCTGTTCTGTATCAAGGAGAACAGATGCAATGCAAAAACAGCCTACAAACCAGCAACTACAGATTCCCTGCCTTGGATAAGAAGGGGTTAGGGGTAATGCCGTCAACT
The DNA here is from genome assembly GCF_010015475.1 of Pontibacter pamirensis. Classification (GTDB taxonomy): domain Bacteria; phylum Bacteroidota; class Bacteroidia; order Cytophagales; family Hymenobacteraceae; genus Pontibacter; species Pontibacter pamirensis. The sequence goes on along the minus strand of NZ_SSNI01000032.1, from coordinate 136 downwards.
TAAGCTTTATTTTGTCATCCTATCTTTGAATGGATGTGCAAGAGTCCTAAAATAGTCTTTACAAAGAAGGGCTGAGTCTGTAGCTTTAAAAGCAAAAGAAGAAGGGGAAAAGAGTAAGGCAGCTGTTTGTCATTGG
>NZ_SSNI01000031.1 GCF_010015475.1 Pontibacter pamirensis | reverse complement strand
CAATGTCCCATTGCGAGTCAGTGAGTCTCTTGTATTGAGATTGCATAAGCTTTTGAGTTTGGTTACCCATTGCTTACGCACTGACTCGCTCTTTTTTGCTAATCCTCTAAATTTAAACATGCTCTAACATCCTTTCATAGTTGTAGTACTCAGCTTATTTAAGTAAACTTACTACGGTTTGCTGTAGTCGTTTTAAAGCAGCATCCGGCACAAAGAATGGAAAACGGATACGATAGAAAGACCGGCTATGTCTTTGGTGGCGCAAGCAGCTTCTGGTTTGTGTTTGTAGCAATTGCACTCGTTGTCTGCCTCAGCCCCTTGTTCATAGAGCAGGAAAATTCCCTCATCAAAACTCTGCTGATTGGTGCTGCTGCTTTACTGCTAGGCTTGTTTCTTCGGTTCACTTTTTATGGCACCCAAATAGATTCGCAAAAAAGAAGAGTAAGGGAATACACCTCCCTGTTAGGCTATAGGAAAGGAGAGTGGAAAGACTTACCAGACCTGAAGAAACTCCGCCTCACCTCTAACAGCTATAGCTACCGAAATACACCCAATGGCATATCCCCGACGATGCGGTACACCGGCACCGTTTACACCATCTCTCTTTTCTCTTATACTGCCACTCCTGACTACGTAATTAAAACAGTGAACAAAAAAGAGGCCTTGCAGGACGCACAGGCCTTAGCTAACATTCTTCATTTAGAAGTGGAGGAAAGGCTGTAAAATTTTAAAGAACAGTGCATGCAGGTTTCCATCAGGAAAGCAGCATCAAAAGATGCCGCCGCTATAAATTACCTCTCCTGGCAATTAGGCTACACACCAACTATTGAAGCGACAGCAGAATGGATGAGCGCCATCATTGCAGAAAAGACCCATTGTGCCTTCGTTGCCGAGGCTTCAGGAGAGGTGATTGGCTGGGTTCATGCCTTCTGCGCCATCCGTTTAGAATCAGAACCTTTTGTGGAGATTGGTGGCCTGGTGGTAGACTTAAATGCCAGAGGGATTGGGGTTGGCAGAAAACTGATTCTGCAGGTGATGGTGTGGAGCGCACAATACCCTGTGACTAAAATTAGGGTAAGAACAAATACAGCCAGGGTCGAAACACACCAGTTTTATCAGAACTTCGGGTTCAAAGAAATCAAAGAGCAAAAGGTTTTTGACCTGAAATTATAGTGCATATTGTTCTTGAAAGTCCCTTTAAGAGATACGACAGCAGTCCGCTCTTTAACCATCCTTTGTAAACACAGCAAACTAAACTTGTTCTTGCCAGCATGCAACCATACCTTTGCAGTGTGTTTTGTTAGAATAAAAAAGAACGGTTTTCACTATCTCCTTGCCCGCAACAGGCAGGTATAATAACAACATAAAAAAGGAGGTGAAAACAAGTCGTTCTTATTCCACTAGAACTAAACCTTTTTGCCTCCTAAATCCTTTTATACCTGAAGCGAATGATGAAGAAGTACTTTATACTCCTTGTAGTGCCGTTCCTGCTGCTTACAGGTTGCAACGCAGGGCCTGCGGAGGCGACACAGCAGGAGGAACTAGAGGCGAATGTGATGACCATACACAACGATGCCATGGCCAAAATGGGTGACATTTATAAACTGCGGCGTAACTTCCGAAGCCTCCGCGATACCTTAGCAGCTCAACAGGCAGACACAGTTACCCTGCAGGCACTACAGCAGCAGATAGACGAACTAAACCAGGCGGATGAAGTGATGATGGTCTGGATGCGGAATTACAGTGCCCCGGACACCTTGCAGTACGAACAGGCGATGAATTATCTGCAGCAGGAGTTAAAGAAGATTGAGCGTGTACAAACAGTAATGGACAGCACCATACAGGCTGCCCGGCAAACATACCAGCAATATGAACAACAGAAATAATTTCTCCTTCAAAAAAAGTATACTCACTGCCGCTATGGCCCTTTCAGCTAGCTTCTTTTACAGTTGCAGCGAGAGTGGAGCCCAGGAAAAGACCTTGCCCATATTGGGTGAGCGGGAGGCTGTGGAGCGGGAAGTGAATGGACAGCTAATGGTAGACACGCTTTACCACCAGGTTCCGGATTTTGCTTTCGTAAACCAGGATAGCCAGCAGGTAACGCAGGAAACAGTATCGGGCAAAATATACGTCACAGACTTCTTCTTTACCTCCTGCCCTTCTATCTGCCCTAAAATGAAGAGCCAGATGCTGCGCGTGTACGAGGAATATAAAGGCAATCCGGATGTGCTGCTACTCTCTCACTCCATCGATCCGCAGCACGACACGGTAGCTGTACTGAAGGATTATGCTGACCGACTCGGCGTACAATCCAATACGTGGCATTTCCTGACGGGTGAGAAAGACAGCATATACGACATCGCCTCTAAATACCTTGTGGCAGTGCAGGAAGATGGTGAAGAAGCAGGTGGTGGTTTTACCCATGGTGGCCATTTTATACTGGTGGATGAGCAGCGCCGTATACGGGGCGTGTACGATGGCACAGAAGAAGCTTCTGTAGACAAGCTGCTACAGGATATTCCGGTACTGCTGAACGAGCAACAGCATGCGCAAAACTAAAGGCATAGCGGTGGTGACGGGTATCGTAGCCCTCACCACCCTTACCCAGTGCTTTACAGAGAAACAAAACGAAGGGCAGCGCCTGTACGAGGCGAACTGCCAGAGCTGCCACATGGAAGACGGCAGCGGCCTCCGCAATCTCATCCCACCCATTGCAGGTGCCGATTATCTACAAAAGCACCGGGAGGAGCTGCCCTGCCTCATCCGCCACGGCATAGAAGGACCCATGGTAGTTAACGGCCAGGAATACGACCGGCCAATGCCCGGCTTAGAGACCATGCGCACCGATAAAATCACGAACCTGCTCAACTACATCCAAACGAACTTCGGCAACAACAACGAGCGCTATACTTTGCAGGAAGTGGGCCAGTTGCTGGAGTCCTGCCCGCCGCACCAGCATTGATTGGTATTGTGGGCAGTATTAATAGCCTGTTAACTCCTCCAACTTATAAGCAGGGTCAGCATTAAACCAATCCCTGATCAGGCGGTAGGCGATGGAAATGAGTGGCGGCAGGCGCAATGATCCATCCTGCAGGCCAGCTGCCATCTCGCTTCGGGTAAACCAGCGGGCATCCTCCAGTTCATCGTTATCCAGTTTCAGGTTTCGGTTTCGTGCCACAGCGCTGAAACCCACCATAACTGAACTTGGGAAAGGCCAGGGCTGGGAGGAGTGGTAGGTAACCGTTTGCAACTCCACACCCGTCTCTTCCTGCGCCTCGCGCGCCACCGCCTGCTCCAGCGTTTCGCCGGGCTCCAGAAAACCAGCAATGGTGGCGTACATTCCCTTTGGCCACACCGCCTGCCGCCCAAGTAAGCAGGCGTCACCTTCTGAAATAACAACGATAATGGCGGTGTCTGTGCGCGGGAAGTGGTGCCTGCTGCAGGCTTTGTTCGTGCACTGCCGCACGTGCCCTGCCTGTGTGCTATACGTCACGCTGCCGCAGTTGGGGCAAAACCGGTGACGCAGGTTCCAGTGCACCATACCCCGGGCATAGGCCAGCAAGGCACTATCCGGCTGCGGCAATTCCAGTGCAGATGTCCGGAGGTCGGCCAGGCTGTAGCTTTCTCCTACAATGGTGGATAACTGCTCCTGCATTCCCTCGAAACCTAACACAAAGTATGGCACACCGTCCTCTGAACCGAGATACACCTGCACCTGCGCCAGTTTCACCAGTTCCTCCACCTCCCCTTGCTGCAGTACGGCAGCCAATTTGCCTTGCTCCGTTTCCCTGATTAAGCTCAGGGAATCGTGCATTACAAGTATGCGCGCGTCCTGCTGTTGCCAGAGCTGCTGCATCTGTTCCTCATCCGGGCGCAACTCTGAGAAACGGTTGAGGGGGTTATGTGAAAAGAAATTCATAGTAAGGTAAAATGGTGTCTATGGTGATTTATACAAAAGGCTCGCGTTACGTGTTCAATATGCAGTAAAATCAAAAGAGCCAGTCTGGGACCCAGAGTGGCTCTTTTAGTTATTTCAGAAGATGCTTTCTAAGGACGATTAACGGCCGAAATCATCCTGCACGCGTACAATGTCATCCTCATTAGAGGGGTTCTCCGCATCAGTATGCTGCCATATCTCAGCCAGCACGCCCCATTCCTTCAGCCCTACTAAACGATGGCGTTCGCCCTGTCTTAAAGTGATATAGTCGCCGGGGTCCAGTGTCTTCAGTTCGCCTTCTTCATCTGAGTCGGAAGTTACCACTCCTACTTTGCCTTCCACTGCTTTCCAAATCTCAGCGCGGCGGTGATGGTACTGCCACGACAAACGTTTCTCCGGTGCCACCACGAGGATCTTCGGGCTTAGTTTACCGGATATTTTCAGCTTGTCAACCGACATGCCTTCAAAGTAAGTGTCGGCGAATTGCTGCGCCTGGTTTTCATCAATTACAAAAAAACCACCCCATGGTCTGGTCTGGTCCTGCTTATCGATGGAGAAGCCTTGCTCGGTTAGTTTTTGTTCTATTTGCTTAAAAAGCTCCTGCTTGTCGTTTTCAGTGGGCATATTAGAATGTAGTGTTTTGTTTATTAGAAAGACAAAGGGCTGCGTTACTTTTCAGAAGCAACCATTTATTGAAGTGTAAAAGTAAAAGTATTTGTGGTTTTCTGCATAACCCGTATAAAATTTTGAGAGAGGTGCGCACTTATATATTTATGTTAGCTTGATAAATATTCGCTTGCTTTTCCAGTAAGCTATCTGAAATTGGTCTGGAAGATTTCCCTGTTGGTCTATTATTCAGGTTTCCGCTGATATATAAACCCTGTTATTTTGTACTTTATGCATGTGAATAAAAAGCGTAATTGCAGGAGACGCATCACCCAAACTTTTTTGACGATGGAACAAACAAATCAACCCATGAAGTACAACAAAGGAATACTGTTCCTTGTATCAGGTATTATCGCTATCGCTGCCTCACGCATATTAGGCGAAAGCTCAGAAGCATATGGCTTCCTGATAGGATATGGCTATACAGCCATTGTGGGTGGTATAGCAGGTCTGTTTATAGCCCTTGTGAAAAATCAGAAATTGAGGAAAAGAAATGAGACCAACTCCTGAGCAAATTTAGCGCCTTTACTCCTTTGCAGCTACAACCTTGCCTGCACGCTTACGGGTGTTGAGTTTTGACACAACATAAGCGCCAACTTGTTTGCCTTCCTCAGCGCCGTTGACAATTGCGGGCATAAAGTGAATGCCCCCGTAAAGCCTGCTCATAGCCGCTTCTTCGGCAGCCGCTTCAAAAGACTCAAAGGACCGCGCAGGCAGCCCGTAAGCTACTTCTGTTGAATCCACATAAGAAAAGGATGGTCCGTACAGGTCTGTGAGCACAACTGCTGCTGCATTGGAAATAACGCTGTGGCCGCTGGGATACTCCGGAAAGGGAGGTGTCTGGAGGAGCGGAACCCAGTTTTCGTCCACCAAGGTGTTGATAGCTGTCTCAGGCCGAACACGGTCACTTCGGTATTTCTCATCCCAGCAACTGATAAATCCATCCGCCAATGACAAGGATACGCGGGTATAGGCTTCCAGCGTCTCCATCATATCGGCATTTGCTTTGCTGGTGGCGATGCCGGTAATACCCAGCCAGTGTCCGCCAGGCGTGATTTTCTTTGTCGCGTACATCACGTGCCCTGTGGTGTGCATCACAAACGGATTGCAGTCCCAGAAACTCGCTATCTGCACCTGTTCTTCTGATAAATTTGTGGTGGTTTCATAAACTTCCATCACCTCCTTATAAAAGTCACTTTCTTTGCTGTTGCTGTACCCCACAGGTGTGGCGGGCGCAAACTGGCTGCAGGAGTCAAGCACGAAGGGGCGCAGTTTGAACCAGAAAGGCTCTATGGCATCCATGTAAGCGGGTGGCGTGGGTACCCAGTGCCCAGGAGTCTGCGACACCGTATGGCGGAAACCACGAGTTTGCTTATACCCATCTCCTGCAGCGTAAGCGATGATACTTTGGGCGGCTGCCTGTCCATATCGTATAGAGCGGAAAAATACATCTTCCGGAACGCCCATGTTCCTATACTTCTCATACAGCTGCTCTTCGTAAGCATCAAACATATTGGAGGAGAAGGTGAGGCTGCGGCTGACTGTTAGAAAAGCATTTAAACTGGCCAATGGAAAACAATAAGCAGAATCTGGTGCAGGCTGCGGTATACCTTCAAAATCAGTGAGCTGCCCTTGCAGGGACTGGTACTCCGGAAAGTCATGTAGCAGCACTTCGTAAGCGGCAATCTGTGGGTATACATAGATACGGCTGGCGACAGGCGGCGAAAAAATATCATGCGTGATTACATCTGTCAGCTTATCTACTGACTGGTGCAAAAAGGCAGGGTCAGCAGCAGCCTTTGTGTAATCAACGGGCTCATACTGGCAGCCGCTTATCCCTCCAAAAAAGAGAAAAAGGAAGCCAATAAGTATCTGTTGCTTCTTCACGTTTCAGGTTATAATTTGTTTATGCCATTTAATGTATCCGCACGCACAGTCATTTAAGACTTTACTTCGTGTTGCGAACAGCAAGCTGTTCTGCGGCAGGAGCCTGTTTCCGTTTTTTGAATACCTGTACCGGTGCATTGTTGCGTGCTACCAGCATCAATTCACCATCAGCAGTACGCAGCGTCTTGATGTCCCGCACCTCACCGTCCATTACAAAGCCGGCATTAGCCAGATCCACTGATGCAAAAGCGCCTTTCCCATTTCCCTGTAACAACACACCATAGCTACTGTCATACCTCCCCTGGTAGGTGCTCACTCCATATAAGTTTCCTCCAGCTATGACATCCAGATGCCCATCCTGGTTCACATCTTCCACATGAAAGGCAAACAATTTAGAGACCTGCGCCTCCTGGGGCAATAAGTGCTTTTTAAATTGTCCATTGCCAATGTTTTCCCAGTAAACCGATTCAAAGGTATTTACTTCCATCAGGCGTGCATCTTCCAGTTCATTTTTATCAAAAATTTCCTCCACCGTTTTGCCTGCGTAACCTTTATAGTCTGTAAATTTTTTATTGATGAGCGGCAGCTGTTTCCCCAACTCGTCTTTTGTGGCCACCGGATACCAGTTGTTGTTCAGGCTATAGGCCAGGATATGGTCCAGGCTTTCATTGGCATCAATGTCCTTTACATACATTCTCAGTGCCCCTCCTCCTTCCTTCCTGAACTTGGTGTTGGTGCCCAGGTTTCCGGCAATCAGGTCGATGTCTCCGTCGTTGTCGAAATCGGCGGCTTTCACTGTTTGCCAGAAACCCACTGCCTGGTTTAATCCGTTGCTGTCCGTTACTTTCTCAAAGCTGTTGCCTTTGTTCCTGAAAACAGTCAGTGGCATCCAGTCACCTGATACAATCAGGTCTGCTGCTCCGTCGTTGTCATAATCTGCCCATACGCCATCGGTTATCATGCCGGCCTTGCGCAATTCAGGAGCCAGAGCGTCGGTTTTGTCTGAGAAGCGGCCCTTGCCGTCGTTTACGAGCAGGTAAGAGTTAGGCGAATTTCCATACTGATAGCCCAGCACACGGCCTCCTACAAACAGGTCCAGGTCTCCGTCATTGTCAAAGTCGAAAGGGCGTACGCAACTTTTGTTATCATACATGGCAGGCAGTGTGTGGCTCCGCGTAAAGTTGCCTTTTCCATCGTTCAGGTACAGGCGATCGAACTGCTCTTTCATGTTGCCATAGAACTCGTTCCCGCCGCTGACCACATACAGGTCCGGGTGCTTGTCGTTGTTGGCATCGAAGAAGATGGCATCCACATCTTCATAAACAGAATCAGCTTGAAAAATTGCCTCGTTCGTGGCTGTAAAATCACCATCTTCCTGCTGCATATAAAGCGCACCGGCCTGCCACTTCGCGCCGCCAATATAAAAGTCGTCGAGACCGTCGCCGTTCACATCGCCCACGGCAATTTTTGGTCCTTCAGTGGATGTCTGGAAAGGAATGAGGCTTTCGCGGTAAAAATCGAGATAGCTGTTTTCCTTGTGTTTAAAATTCACCTGGAAAGTCTCCGTCACCTCTTCGTATAAAGGATTTGGCGTCTGGAACAGGCTGTAGTATGTGGCAGCCGGATGTTGTGCTGCAGCTTCTTCCAGCACCAGCGTGGTGTTTGCTTCGATGTTCGTTTTCAGCTCCACCTGCTGGTTTCCCCATATCACCACCAGCGTATCTACACTGGTAAGCTTACCCAGGCCAAAGTTTAAAACGGGCTCTACAGACGACATAAAACCGCGGGTGGGCATGAGCTGCTGCACCTGTACCCTACCCTTGCTCTTGAGCAACACTTTTGCTCCATAGCCAAAGGAATTTAGCTTATCCCCTTTCAGCTTTACTTTCAGGTAATTATTATGGAGCAGCTTTTCGCCTTTATTTCTGTAGATACCAGCCGGTTGGTTGATGTTGTTGGTAATAAGTTCCAAATCTCCGTCATTATCTAAATCAGCATAAACAGCCCCGTTAGAAATGGTAGGCTCCGCAAAGCCCCAGCTCAGCGATTTATCACTAAACTGCAGGCTGTCGCTGCCTTTGTAGAGGTAATTATGCACCTTTCCATCCGGCATCATATTCACCGCTTTCTGATCCAGGGCTTTTGATATCTGGGGAGCATGGAGCATAGAATCAGAGGAGGCGAACTTAACATAATCCATGTTGTTTGGCCGCCGCACAATGCCGTTTGAGATGAAGATATCCTTGATGCCATCGTTATCATAATCCGCCAGCAAAGTGCTCCAGCTCCAGTCCGTAGCCGCTACACCCGCCATAAGCCCTACATCAGAGAACTTCTGGCCCGCGTGGCTTAACTGCAGGCAGTTGCGGCTGTATTGGTTAAAGTACCCGAACTGCAGCTTATAGAGAAAGATATCAAAAGGATCTTCTCCCATAGATGTCTTTTCCACCACCTCGTCCTCCGGGTACATGTCGAGCGTCATCACGTCAGGATAGCCGTCGTTGTTCATATCTGCTGCGTCGCACCCCATGGAAAACCTGCTCAGGTGCCGGAAGTGTTCTTTTACACTTTCAGTAAAAGTGCCGTCACCGTTGTTGAGGTAGTAGTAGTCGTCTTCGTGAAAATCATTGGATACATAGATATCGTCCCAGCCATCATTGTTCAGGTCTGATACCACCACCCCCAATCCGTAGCCCATGGCGGCACCATATATGCCGGCCTTTTCGCTTACGTCTTTGAACTTCACCACCTGTCCCTGTGGCGCTGTTCCCTCAGCGGAAATCAACTGGTTCTCGTAAAGCACATCGCCTGCTTCGTTGTTGCGCAGGTTACGCGCCGTTACGCGGTCGTAGCTGCGGGAGGTGTGCACGGCGTGGTTGAGCAGGTACATATCCAGATCACCGTCACGGTCATAGTCAAAGAAAGCGACCTGAGTAGAGAAACCAGTAAAGTCGAGGCCGTAGTCAGCGGCCATTTCCGTGAAGGTCACCTGACCGTCTGTATCAGGGCCGTTGTTGATGTAGAGCTCATTGGCTCCTTCCAGGCCTTTATAATCGCCCACGGCGCATACGTATATATCCAGCCATCCGTCGCCGTTTACATCGGCCATGGTCACGCCAGTCTGCCAATCAGAATAGCCTTCTACCCCGGCTGCTTCGGATACATCATCAAACTTGAAGTTTCCTTTGTTCAGGTAGAGCTTGTTTTTCCCCTGGTTCGAAACGAAGTATAAATCTGTCAGACCGTCGTTGTTGAGGTCTCCGGCCGCTACGCCTGCACCATTGTAGAAATACAGGTAGCTCAGGATGTTCAGCTGGTCTGTCTCTTGCAACTGGTTTATGAAGCTGATGTTCGTTTGAGTAGAATCTACGAGTTCAAAAAGGGCGTTCTCTCCCACATCTGCTTTGCTCTGGCAGCCGGAAAAAGAAATCAAGGATGCAAAGGCACAAACTAATGCACCCATTGCCGCCCATCGGCTGGTGCTCTGTTTGGTTGATAGGGTAATGATGTGATGCATAAGCGGCGAAACAAAAATTGTAAGCGTAAAAATCAGGCGAAAAGGTGCTCAGCTACTTTTTCTATCGAAAGCTGAAAACCTGAAGCCTGTCATTGTTTTTGGCTAGCAGAAGATATGTCTGTCCATTCGCCCCCTTTACCTGCTGCATTTTGCGAACCTGTCCTTTCGTGAAAAAACCGGTATTCTTCGGGCTTTTAACCTCAAACTTTCCTTTTCCCGTCCCTTCCAGCAGCAGGCCGTAGTTAGCATCGTATTGCCCTATTTCCGGCAGTACATCATAGAAATTCCCGGCCAGAAGGATGTCCAGATGGCCATCCTGGTTATAGTCTAAAGTTTCGATGCCATGTATCGGAGAGAACTGTACCTCTACCGGCAGCGCCTCCAGGGAGAACTTCATGTTTCCTTTGTTGATCAAAAGAGAGGAGTTCGGATTCTCCACCTTCTTGACCACTGCTGCTTTCAGCTCTTCTTCCGGTAGAATTTCGTGGATTTGCTTTCCGGCATAATCAGTGTATTTAACAAACTTCTTCTTGATGCTTGGCACCTGCCGCTGCAAATCCTGTTTCAGTACCATGGGGTAGGCTTTGCCGTCTTCCGTGTAGCAGTTGATAATTTGCTCCACCGTACCATTGTTTTCAAAATCATGCACATACAGCTCCACTGGCTGATCCTGGCTTGCAACGATACGGCTGTTTCGGCCCAGATTCCCCAGAATGAAATCCATATCACCGTCGCTATCTATGTCAGCAGCTTTGATGGCGTTCCACCATCCGGCTGAGTTAGGCACTTCATACTTTTCGCTCAGGCTCCTGCCTTTGTTGTTGGTGTAAATCGTAACTGGCATCCAATCTCCCACCACAACAAGCTCTGGAAACTTGTCCCCGTTCAGATCTACCCAGGCCGCATCCGTAATCATACCGAGTTCATTTGCAGGAAGGTAGCGTTTTGTGTAGTTTTTGAAGCTACCGGTACCATCGTTAATATATAAATAGCTGGGCGCATCATAGCCATAGCCTCCCGGCACCATGCGCCCCCCAATAAACAAGTCTAAATCGCCATCCTGATCAAAATCAGCTATGGCCACACTCGAAGCATTGGTATTGATATTCGGAAGCCGTGTATCCTTGGTAAAATTTCCTTTGCCGTCGTTTATGTAAAGCCGGTCCAGGAGTTCCGGTGCGTTAGCACCAAACTCGTTGCTGCCTGTCACCACGATTAGGTCGAGGTCACCGTCTTTGTCGGCATCAAAGAATTTGGCAGCTACATCCTCAGAAGCGGTAGCCTCTTCAAAAACTGTTGTGGTGCTTTCCCTGAACGTTCCGTCTTTCTGCTGCACAAAAAGCTTCTTAGCTCCTCCGGATGCTCCGCCTACATATACATCCTCCAGACCGTCGCCGGTCACATCGCCCACGGCCATCGCCGGCCCTTGCGTAGAAAACATTTGCTTAAGCAGGGCATCCCGATTATAGTCCACGAAATTGCTTTCCTGGTGCGTATAATCCAGCTTCACCTCTTGTGTGGCATCATAAAAAGGTTTGTTTGGTGTGGCTGCCCCTGGCAGAAATAACTGGTCTGCCTGCTCGTACTGCAGGGTTATCTCCTGGTCATGCTTCACGCGCTGCAGTACCTGCATCTTATCGTCCGGCCATATGACTTTCACAGAATCAATCACATTCTCCTTTCCAAGGCCAAACACCAGCGTCAGGTCCACAGACGATTCAAAGCCACGGTTTGGCATCTGCTGCAGGTATACTGTTTTGCTTGGTTGGTACACGTAAATTTTTGCGCCGATGCCATTCAGGTTCTTGCCAGTACCCTTCAGCTTCACGCGCAGGAAGTGATTTTTGAGTTTTTCAGAGGCTTTGTTTTTGTAGATAGAAACCGGCATGTTCACGTTGTTCACCACCAGATCCAGATCACCATCGTTGTCAAGATCGCCGTAGGCGGCGCCGTTTGAGAAACCGGGTTTGCCCAGCCCCCACGCATCAGCCTGATTTGAGAACTCCAGATTGCCCTTGTTTTGGAAAGCGTAATTTGGAATGGGCGTGGACGTCATTTTAGAGATGAGCTCTTTGTTATAGTTGTACCCGCCGCCTGTCATGGCCTTGCGCATGGTTTCTTCGTTTCCCAGGAAATTCACAAAGTCCTGGTCAGTCAGGTCCTGGTATATGCCGTTGGCAACAAAAATATCCTTCAGGCCATCGTTGTCCATATCAAAGAGCAAGGCACCCCAGCTCCAGTCGGTGGCGTGCACGCCAGCCAGTCGGGCTACTTCGCTAAAGGTGCTGTCGCCGTTGTTGAGGTGCAGCATGTTCTGCATGTACTGGTGATGAAAGTCGCGGGAGAGTTTGAGCTGCTGCAAGTCGTAATTCTCAAAAACGGATGTTCTTTTCAGCCTTACATCGTCTCCGGGCAGCATGTCTGTCACAAATATATCCTGGTTGCCATCGTTGTTGAGGTCTGCAATATCAGCTCCCATTGAGGAAAGGCTTTCGTGCGGCATCCATGCTTTGCTGGCTTCTGTAAAGGTGCCGTTGTGGTTGTTGATGTACAGGTAATCCCGCTCGTAGAAATCGTTGGAGATAAAGATATCGGGCCAGTTGTCATTGTTTACATCTCCAATCGTAATGCCAAGCCCAAAGCCGATGAGGCTGCCATATATACCGGCCGCTTCGCTAACGTCTGTAAACTTGCCGTCGTCGTTTCGAAGCAGTTTGTCACCGCCCAAGGCATCCCGCCGCTCACGCAGGTTGGTGTAGCCCAGGCTCCCTACCGGATACGAACTGTTGTTGAGCAGGTATACATCCAGGTCACCGTCCCGGTCATAATCGAAAAACGTAGCGTGGGTGGAGTAACCTTCATCACCTAGGTCATAAGCGGTAGCTTGCTCCGTAAAAGCAGGCACTCCATTGCCGGCAGCCCCACTGTTGATAAAGAGCTCATTTTTGCGGTTATCGCCGTTTACTTCCCCGGCATTGCACACATAAATATCGAGGTAGCCGTCGCCGTTTACATCGGCCATGGTCACTCCCGTGCTCCAAGCTTGATTTCCCCCAACCCCTGCCTGCTCTGTTATATCTTCAAACTGCAGGTTGCCTTTGTTCAGGTAAAGGCGGTTTTTCCCGGTGTTCGCAGTCAGGTAGATGTCTGGCAGTCCATCGTTGTTGATATCCCCAATAGCTACGCCGCCGCCATTGTAGAAATTGCGGTAGTTAAAGATATTCATCTCCTCCGAGCTTTCCACTTTGTTGACGAAGTCAATGTTTGTGCTGGCTGCAGAGAGCTCCTCAAAAAGGGTGTCTTGCTCCGGTTCCGCTTTTTTACTGCAGGCAAAGCACGAACTGACTATAAGAGCGAAGGATATGGATTGTAGGTAAGTCCGGGACATAATGTAAGCTGTCTCCCGCAGTAGGAAGCACGTTGCGTTCTTTTAAATCTAAAGAAAGAAAGCAAGTTATACAACTTGCTTTCTTGGTAAAAATAATAAGAGCTTTTTAGTTCAATAACCTGCTAGTATCCAGGATTTTGTACCAGGTTCGGATTGTTAGACAGCTGTTGGTTCGGGATAGGGAAAAGTTTACGAAAATCCTGCGTGTTGTTCTTAAACTGCCAGGTACTGCCTGTAAACTCACCAAAACGGATCAGGTCATTTCTGCGCCATCCTTCCCAGGCTAACTCTCTGCCTCGCTCTTCCAGCAACATTTCCAGTGTTAAGGTTGTAAATGGATCAACCCCGGCACGAGCACGAACTTCATTTACCAGTTCTACAGCTTCTGTGACGTTACCTAAGCGTAGAAGAGCCTCTGCTTTCATCAGCAACACATCTGCATATCGGAAAACGACAAAGTCGTTATCCTGATTAACGCGGGGGTTGTTCTGCTGTACTTCATACTTCACATTTCGCACGCCTTCATTTCCGAAAGCTCTCTCCAGCGACGATATCTGCGGCGTGAAATTCAGCGGCTTGCTTTCACCATCCACAGCATCTACAAACGTGATAACATTGCCGGATCTATCTGTTTGTGGGCCCACAAGCCACATATCTTTACGCTGATCATCGTCCGAAAACTTGTTATAGAATTCAGCTCTGGTGGCAAAGCCATTCCAGGGGTTATTGCTTAGACCATAAGCAGAACCCAAAGAATAATGCAGGGTTCTCATTTGCCAGTTCATTCCAGTTGCAAGAATCTTATCGAAAGGTATGGTGAAGATATTCTCCTGATAAATATTCTGATTGCTCACAGAGAAGTTCTCCAGGAAGTTAGGGTTCAGCGAATAGTCTGCTTCAGCATTTATAACCGCATTTGTTGCTTCGAGGGCGTCCTCCCAACGTGGTGTGCCGGTGTATACTTCTGCATTCAGGTAAAGCTTAGCCAATAACGTATAAGCGGCTGCCTGTGAAAAACGCCCATACATAGCTGCTCCTTTCTCATCCCTTAGATCTGGAATTGCCTCCAGAATCTGACTCTCAACAAAAGAGAACACTTCCTGCCGGGTAGCCTGGGTAGCGTTACCCGTCGCAGTATCTTCTGTAAGAAGAGGAACGTTACCGAACATGTCCAACAGGAAGAAGTAAGCGAAAGCACGCAGCATTTTTACTTCTGCAACAACAGTTTCTTTACCCTGTACTTCTAATTCACTTTCTTCAAGAGCCACCAGGTTTATATTCGCGTTGGCAACAATACCATATGCCCACTCCCAGGAACCATTGATCTGCCCAGGAGAAACCGGGGTCCATTCGTGTTTGGCCATCTGTTGCCAGGTGCCATTGTCGTACCAGTCCGGCCCACGTGTAGGTACCACCATTTCGTCAGTGGTTGCCGTATTCAAAACCGTAACCGGGTCGTAATAGCCACGCAGTCGGCCATAAGTAGCACCTACCGTAGAGAGGAGTTCCTGCTCATTACGGGGAAATCTTCCTGCTTCTGCCTGGTCAAAGACCTCTGCATCCAGATCACAGGCCTGAATCCCCAGCAGCATGGTTGCAATGGATGCAGCCGTCATGAATTGCTTATAAGTATATTTTTTCATAAAGTAAATCTCATTATTTGCTTAAATGCTTCTTAAAGCTAATGTGTTGGCTTTTCTTTATAAGGTTAAAGCAACTCCAAGAACAAATGAACGTGTTCTTGGATAGAAGGTAACTGGTTCTACACCAGGAGAGAGGTTCACATTGATATCGCCTCCCCCATAGATGTCACGCGTCGCGCCAAGTCTTGGCTCTGGGTCAATACCACGGTAACCGGTAATTACAAACGTGTTATTACCTGCAACATATACCTGAGCATTGTTCATGTACTTCCAGAAGCTTGGCAAAGAATAGGAAAGTCTGAAGTTATCAAGTCGCACAAAATCACCGTCTTCTACCCACATGTCTGAAAAGGCAGGAGATAAGCCTTCCGGAATTCCGGTTTCAAACGCATCCTCAAGCGCGTTATTACCTGGGAAACGGTTAGGGTTAGCAGAATAGATATAAGGACCATTTACGATCTGGTGGCCTACAGCACCTCTTAACAGAAAGTTAAAGTTAAAGCGCTTATAGCTAAAATTATTACCCCATCCAAAAGTCAGGTCAGGGTTAGCATCGCCTATATACGTACGGTCTTCACCGAAAGGATCAATCTCTCCATCACCATTAATGTCACGCCAGATGTAGACAGGGCTCGTATTCCCATCATCATCAACTGCAGTACCAAAACGCTCGAATATTGGTCCAAAGAACTGGCCAACAGGATAGCCCTCCTGTAGCACAACTGGCTGCGCGATACCACCCTGACCACTACCGAAGCCACCATAGGTTCTCGGCGAGGTGACATCATATTGAAAAATGTCGGAGCTAAGAGAAACGATTTCATTTCTGTTATGCGCCAGGTTCAGATCTGTACTCCACTGAAAATCACCCTCAGCCACTACCTGATAGCTTAGGGCCAGTTCTACACCTTTGTTGTTGATCTCGCCCACGTTTGCCAGGAGATTATTTGTTACCGCTGTAAGCCCGTCCGAACCGTACTTTTGTCCGATAAATATCGGGTAATTGAACAGCAAGTCTTCAGTGTCTTTGTTATAAAACTCCAGGGAACCACTCAGGCGGCCATTCAGGAAAGAAAAATCCGCTCCGATATTGGTCATAGCCGAAGTTTCCCATCTCAGGTCAGGATTGGCATTCTGACCATAACCGTAGGCTGTTTGAAAACCTCCATTGGTTGGGTAAGTACCACTTGGGGCAAATATCTGCCTGGCAGCATAATCGGCTATACCCTCCTGGTTACCTGTTACACCATATCCTACACGCAGTTTCAGGTCATCTATAAAAGTAACGCCTTGCATAAATTCCTCCTGCATGATGCGCCATCCAACCGACACTGACGGAAACCATCCCCACTGGTTGTTTGTACCAAAACGGGAAGAGCCGTCGCGCCGGATATTTGACGTCAACAAGTATTTATCTTTGTAGGAGTAGTTTACGCGGCCAATGATTCCGACCAGAATAGCCTCCGATTTATAAGAACCTACCTCTCTGTTGGTGGAGTTGGTTTCATCGATGTTTGCGTTACCAGCACCAATGTTATGGTACCCGAAGGCATCCGGGAATCTGCTGTTACCAGCGCTAAAGCCTTCGTTTGATAACTTTTGGTATGTATAACCCGCTAAAAAAGAGTAGTTGTGGTCACCGGCCTCTCCTTCATATTGCGCTGTGAGTTCCGTCAACATGTCTATTACTTCTCGCTGCTCACGGCGGGCATACGCTATGTCGTTGCCATTGGCCTTCCAGATACTTGGCCGGAAAAATCCGTAATTCCTGTTAAAATTGTTAATAGAGGTATTCACCCCAAACTTCAATCCTTCAACAGGCTCTAGAAAAGCCTTCAGGTTGGCCAGCGTCTGCTTTTCCCGGGCTTCATTTGTTAACTGATTCATACGCGCCACCGGATTTTCAATTTCAAAGCCTCCAGGCAAGCGTTCGCCATTGTATTCATCAAAACCTTCAACTCCTGGTTGCAGATAAGTACCGTTGTCATTATAAATCGGGAAGGTTGGATTAAGCCTTCCAGCCGCCAGGAAAGCAAAATAATCTACGTAATTTTTGTTGCTTATCTGCTGCGACAATAACAACTGCACTTCCAGTTTATCGTTCAGGGCCTTTTGAGTTAAATTAAGGCGGGCATTTAAACGATCGAAGCCTGAATTTAAAGCAACACCCGGCTGATCGAGGTACACCACAGAACCACGGTAGTTAAAATCTCCTGTGCCTCCGGATACTGCCACGTTGTAGTTCTGGCTATAAGCACTACGGGTAATTGCATCAAACCAATCGGTACGGGCTCCATAGTCATAGGCACTAACATCCAGTCCAACTTCACTTAGTTTAGCGACATATTCTTCCGGAGACAAGAAAGGCAGCGTGTTTGAAACTTGTTCCAGTCCTACATAACTGCTCAGTTCAACAGTCGTTTTACCGGCTATACCACGCTTAGTGGTTATGATGATTACACCGTTTGATCCCCTGGAACCATATATAGCAGCAGCGGATGCATCTTTCAGAACATCCATGGAGGCAATATCTTCTGGCGCTACAGTATTTAAATCAGCTCCAGCCACACCGTCAATCACAATCAGAGGTTCTGCGTTAGCGCTCAGAGAAGATGTTCCTCTTAAACGGATAGCAGGACGATTATTTGTGGGGTCGCCGCCGCCGGAAACTACATTAAGACCGGCCACTTTACCTTGCACGGCCTGCATGGGGTTGTTGATAACCCCGGCATTCAAGTCTTTGGCATCCACAGTAGCGGTAGCGCCCGTCACATCGGCCTTTTTTTGTGTACCATAACCTGTCACTACAACTTCTTCCAGAGCTGTGGCATCAGTAGAAAGGGTTACATTGATGGTGGCTCGGTTGTTTATGGGTATTTCCTGGGTTTTGTAACCGATAAAAGAGACAACCAAAGTACCCGTGCCGTTTGGCACATTTAAGGTAAAGTTCCCATTTACGTCTGTGGCAGTACCCATGGAGGTGCCCTTTAGCACAACCGTAGCGCCCGGTACACCAACGCCATCTTCGCCTACCACTCTTCCACTTACTTCTGTGGCCTGCCCCACAACATGCCAGGCACTACCGTAGTTGTTTAATGAAGTAGCCTCCACCGCCCCCTGCGTCAGGCACAAGGCTGCCAAAAGTACTGCCAGCCTTTTCTTGTGTGGTGAACTACTTAAAGGGGTGCCCTTGGGGAACACCGGAGATGTAGTGTATTTTTTTTTCATACAACGGGGTTAAGATGGTGAAACTATTGTTTCCGGATAAAAGCATCTTAAAGCTTTGCTAAGGCAGCCACGCTTGTTTTGCTATTCCAGGTATTAGATTCTTTCAGGCAGAAGGAAGAGCTCTAACTGATGCATTCATAAAGCTCTTTTCTCTCTAGGGTCTGAGCTCATTATAAAGTACCTACATTTTCTTCCTCGGTCTTCCTCGGGCTGATTCACTAGAAATTATACATACATGCAAGAACATATCAAATATGAAAAAGCTTTGTATAATATACAACAAATAGATGTTAAATAAATGAGTACTTACTTACTAGTGTCGCAACATTCTTACTCCTCTTCTAACTAACTGACGTCCTAGTTTATTACGAAAAAAACAAACTCTGGTACTGCCTGTGCCTATTTCTGGCACAACACTTACAAAGGATTGTTTTACAAAAAAGCAAAGTTACATATGCACCATCAACTTAATGATAAAAAAAGTAGAAAGTAATTACTCACAAAACTACTTATAGTACTCATTATTAACACCTTGCATTTTAAATACAATCATTAAAAAGTAATCAAAAAATATACTTACAATACCTGTTAAAGGTGACAAAAAAGACTAACAAGTCAGAATCATGCCTATGCAGCAGCCCTGTATTGCTACTGCAACAGCATGCAAAACGGCTACAAGTTTAAAGGTAATAGAGGAACACACAGACACCATTTCCGTAAAATAATATAGAGATTTTTAACCCATTAACTAACTAACCATGAACGAGACAGAATATAGAACAAAGGGAAATTGGAATGAACTGAAAGGAAAAATGAAGCAGCAGTATGGCGACCTGACTGATGATGACCTGACCTACAATGAAGGGCAGCAGGACGAGTGGCTAGGTAAGCTTCAGCAAAAGACCGGCAAAGCTAAAGGCGAACTGAAGAAATGGATTGATTCTTTATAACATACCAAGCTTAAGAAAAACCCCGTATCAAGGCTCAAGCCAGATACGGGGTTTTTTATGCTACATACCCGCTGATTCAAAGGATTTGAAAAAGCTATCCCTTTTTAGAGAACCAATGCTTCATTTGAAGAAAAAGAAGGCATCTGCCAAATTGAAACATTTCAACTTTTAAAAGAATATAACCAACCTGAATTCTTGCAATAATTCAATATTAAAAATATTTGAATATAAGTATATCGAAAGAATTAATTATTCACTTAACTTGCTTTCAGGTTTATTTAAGAGGCATATTCGAAAACAATTATTTCACTTTTATAAATAAACCAATAAACGACACTACACAATACTATTACGAATATTAGATGAAATCTAATCAGGCTCTTTTTGATTTTGAAAAAATGGTCATACATTCTCTCGATATCATCGGGAGCATTGATATAAACGGTTACATCCGGTACGTGAGTGATGTCAGCAAGAAT
This sequence comes from Pontibacter pamirensis, assembly GCF_010015475.1. Classification (GTDB taxonomy): domain Bacteria; phylum Bacteroidota; class Bacteroidia; order Cytophagales; family Hymenobacteraceae; genus Pontibacter; species Pontibacter pamirensis. The sequence goes on along the minus strand of NZ_SSNI01000031.1, from coordinate 62,643 downwards.
ATCTTAGGATATAAGAGCAGTGAAATGATTGGTCGCCACTATTCAGATTTCCTGCACCCTGATGACCTTCCCAAAACTGAACAAACTGTACGGACACTCTTTCATACCTCCGAAAAAAGCGCCTTTGAAAACCGCTATATACATAAAGAAGGTCATGTAGTACCTATACGCTGGTATGGCGTCTGGTCAGAAGACAACAACACACTCTACTGTGTGGGGCGTGACATGACGAAGCAAAGAAAAAGCCAGTCACGTTTAGAGGAAAGCGAACAACGTTACAGAGTCTTGTTTGACAATAACCCGGATGTTGTCTTCATTGAAAACAGGGAAGGGCTTATCACAGAAGTTAACCAGCAACTTGTTAAGAGTTTGCGACTGAGCGAAGCGCAGTTAATCAACTCTCCTGCCTCCTCCTTTCTGCCTCCTGATATGGCTGCTGTGAACGAAAGATATCTTCAGCAGGCACTACTGGGAAACTCCCTGCGTTTTGAATTCGAGTTCGAGATAAACGGAGAAACCAGGATATACGACACCATCAAATACCCTGTCATTGTAAAAGATGAGGTTGTGTGTGTGCAGACCATTGCTAAGGAAATCACGTCGCTGGTGCACTCCTATAATACCATTAAGCGGCAGGCAAAACGGTTAGGCAACATCTTTGAAAGCATCACTAACGCTTTTTTCACATTAGATAAAGAATGGAACTTCACTTACATTAACAGCGAAGCGGAGAGGCTTTTGGAAATAGAACGGGGCTGTTATATCGGGGAAAATGCATGGCAGAAGTTTCCAATCGAAAAGAACGGCGTTTTTTACAGGCAATACCACCACGCGGTTACAACAGGCAAGGCGGCGCAGTTTGAAGCTTACTATAGTGGCACCGATGTATGGCTGGATGTGAGGGCTTTCCCTTCAGAAGAAGGCATATCTGTTTATTTTGATGACATTACGGAAAAAGTAAAGGCAAGGCAGGAACTTGAGAAGCTATCTTTAGTTGCCAGCAAAACGACTAATGGTGTCATCATCACCAACAGAGCGCGAAGAATTGAGTGGGTAAACGAAGGTTTTACCAGACTGACAGGATACAGATTAGAAGAGGTTACAGGACAAATTCCTTCTGATTTCTTGCACGGTCAAAAGACAGATAAAAAGGCTTTTGAAGCAGTAAAAGATAAAATGGTAAGTGGTGAGCCGGTATCTTTTGAAATACTGAACTACCGGAAGGATGGTGAGGAGCTGTGGCTTTCAGTCCAGGTGAACCCCACCTATGACGGGAATGGCGGGATTTTAGGGTTCGTTACTGTACAAACTGACATCACAGACAGGGTGAAGTCGCAGCAGGAGCTTGAAAAGCTGTCGCTAGTGGCCAGCAGCACGGACAATGGCGTCATTATTACTGATGCCTGCGGACGGACGGAGTGGGTAAACGAAGGCTTCACTAAAACCACAGGCTACACCCTCTCCGAGATAGCAGGAAGAAAGCCAGGAGACTTATTGCAGGGTGAGGAAACCGAAGAAGCAACAGTCAGCATGATGCGTGAGAAGCTGAGGTTGGGTACCCATTTTAACGCGATGCTCATCAACTACAAGAAGTCAGGAGAAAAGTTCTGGGTTTCTATGGATATTACGCCTGTTTATGATGCTATAGGAACTGTGCGGCAATTTATTGCTATTCTGAAAGACATCACTTTCAGGAAAGAGGCCGAGACAAACCTGCTGAAAATGACCCAGGACCTTTATGCTAAAAACAGTGATCAGCAGCAGTTCACGTACCTGGTGTCTCATAACCTGCGGGCACCTGTTGCCAATGCAATGGGTTTAGCAAATCTCCTGACCAAGCTTAACAAAGACTCTGAACTATATGACAAATCGCTATCAGTTTTAAATCAGAGCATAACACAGCTAGACAATGTCTTAAAAGACATCAACACCATCCTCACAATCCGGGACAGCAATGGTAACATGGACCAGGAGCAGGTCAGTATTAATACTGTGATAGATCAGGTACTGTCGTCGTTACAGGAGCCATTTCAAAAATGCGGTGGCGCGCTAGTCAACTGCGTTGAAGAAGGTGTCAGCGTAAAGGCAAACAAGGCATACGTGTACAGCATATTCTACAACTTTCTGTCAAACGCCATCAAGTACAGGTCCGAAGAACGTCCCCTGGTGGTACGCATCAAAAGCTTTGGCAACACAGCCAAAGGTATACTTATCTCTTTTTCTGACAACGGCTCCGGCTTTGACATGAAAAAGGCGAATAACAACATTTTCAAATTGTACAAGCGGTTTCATGTAGATAAAAAAGGCAGGGGCATTGGCTTATACCTGGTCAAAACGCATTTAGAAGCGATGGGCGGACACGTAGAGGTTACCAGTAAAATTGGTTTCGGCACAAGGTTCCTGATTTATTTACCAAAAATTTAAGATGAAAATATTTATCATCGACGATGATCATTTAAGCATATTCCTTTCAAAGAACATGCTGATTATGGAAGATGCAACACTCGATATTAAAACGTTCCTTTCCGGCGCAAAGGCTTTAGATGCATTGTTCGCAAGTGATGAGGACAGTATTCCTGAGGTCATGTTTCTGGACTTGAATATGCCCATTATGGATGGCTGGGGCTTTCTGGATGCCCTGGCGCCACTAAAATGCAGGCTTCGCGAGAGATGCAGCATCTATATCCTGACCTCTTCTCTCGACACTTCAGACACTGCCAGGCTGCAGGATTATCCTTTCGTAACGGGACTTATTCATAAGCCCATCAAGAGCGAAGATATTGATATCATTTTTTCATTTCAGAAGTCAAAAGCTAAAAGCCTTGTTCTCTTAGGCTTTTAGTAAGAATAGAAACCATTTATAACATGAATATTATACTTGAACAGGCAGGGATCCAAGAGAACGAAAAAAAGCGACTGACAAAGCTGTACGGTTATAACATTATTGAAAACCTCGACAAAACGGGCACTTTTCAGCATATAGTAAGTATGGCAGCGCGTATTTTTAATGTACCGATAGCCCTGGTGAGTTTTGTTGATGAAATGAACGTGGTGGCACAGTCAAATATAGAAATGGAGGGAGCCGGTGAATTTAGCAGGGACATCAGTTTGTGCTCTATGGCAATTCTTAAAAATGAAGTTACTGTTTTCGAGAACGCCAGAGAGGAGCCGTGCCTTTTAACAAACCCTTTGGTTTATGGCAGCTTTGGTTTACAGTTTTATGCCGGAGCCCCGCTCACAACACCCGATGGCTTTAACATTGGGGTGCTGGCAGTAGTGGACAAGAAGCCGCGCGCATTTTCTAAAGATGAAGAAGCAATGCTGGAGGGTCTGGCTGCTATCGTAATGGAAGAACTTGAAGAGAGGCTGTCTGTGGGTTGCTGACAGCATCGCCGCCCGCTGCACAAGGCTGTGAGAGGAGGTAAAATAATTCCTGCAGCCTTAAAAAGCCCAAGGCTCCTCCTCAAATTGGTGAGCACTTCTTCTAAAGAAATTTTCAACACAAAAGGCATGCTATATTCAGTCGGAATCATGATGCGCCGCATGCTTACAAATAACTTACTTCTTGTTCCGGCGATCTGTTAGCAACAGGATATATTTATTTTACTCAATCGGCTTGAACTCCATGGTTTTAGCGACATGTTCCGGTTTGATGATTCCGCTGGCATAGAAGGAATTTTCCCCTTTGTCGTACTTGTCTAAATAGGCCTGGCTGATACGATCCTGTAGACTTTCATCTTCTTCGGGAACACTGGCCCTGATAGCCGTAACTTTATCACCGCACTGGATTTGTCCATAGGCATCGGTCAGAAAGGTATTATACCAACTACGTTCACCGAATCCCCAAGAACGCGCAAATATCCTATCATCAACGAGCACCATCCAGATAGGAAGGAATTTCTCTCTTTCACTACCGGCTTTGATACCAATGAGGTTGTTGTTCCTGATGTATGCCAAGGTCTCCTGATCGAAATCAGCCATAGAATTTAAGAGTAAGTTTTTATTATGGTATTACTACTTTACAGGAGTGGTGGCACAATGCCTGTTAAACCATTGCTGCTGCATTTGTCAGGACAAATATAGATTCTTTTACAGATACCTTGTGTACTGACTTATCTGTCTTTCGTATTACATATAATATTTTTTAATTTCGATATCAAAATCTTTTCTCACACTAAAAATTTTCTGACTATGAAGAGCACTTTTTCCCTTCTGCTACTCGCTTCTGTCCTGTTTTCCTGCTCAGGTGAAACAGAAACACAGGAAACCGCAGACATGAATGCAACTGAAACAGCAACAGAACCCAGCCTCACAAAGGTATGGGAAACAGACACGGTTATGACCACCGCCGAGTCTACCTTGTACGACGAAGAAAACAACATCATCTATGTCAGCAACATACAGGGGAACCACTCTGAAAAAGACGGCCAAGGCTTTATCGCCATCATGCGACCTGATGGCACAATTAGCCAGTTAAACTGGGTAACAGGACTGAATGCTCCCAAGGGCATGGCCATCATGGACGGCAAGCTTTATGTCACGGATATTGATGAGTTGGTTGAAATCAACATAGCCGATAGCACTGTTACAAACCGTTATCCTGTGCAGGATGCTGCCTTCCTGAACGATGCGGCTACCGACGGTGAGAAGGTATATTTTACTGACTCAGAGACAGGCAAAGTGCACGTGCTGGAAAACGGCAGCGTGAATACTGTTGCCGAAGGAATGGAGGGGATCAATGGACTAGCCTTTAATGATGCAGGAGAAATGTTTGTGCTGGACGGAAAGGGGCTTAGAAGGTACAACATGCAGGATAAAACCGCAGAACCTGTAAATGAAACAGTAACCGGCGGCGATGGCCTGGTTATTATTGACGATAGCACCTATATCGCGAGCCGCTGGCAGGGAGAAATTTACCTGATCCGTAACGGCAATGAGCATTTACTGCTGGACACAAAGGGAGAAGAATCCAACACAGCGGATATTGATTACATAGAAGAAGAGCAACTGGTTCTGGTTCCTACTTTCCTCAAAAACAGGGTAGCAGCGTATAAGCTTGATTATTAACAGGCTTTAGTCAGGATTCATAAAGCCCCTTTGAAGGCAGGTTGTAATATACTAAACTAAACCTATGGCGTGAGGGTCCAATCTCATGTCTGTTATTGCAGGGCCTCTGGCCCCTGAAGCATAGGCTTTGAATTGTTTTACTACCCAGGCTCTGTAGCTTTCACATACAGCCTGAGGCCGTTAGATAGTCAGCACGAGCGAGAACGCTCGCGCTATGAAAGAGAGGTTACATAAAAGTAAAAGGGAATAGCTGTTTGAAGGCTATTCCCTTTTACTTTTATGTAACCTCTGACTAACTCAGAACCAGTAGCATATTTCTAAAAACCTGCTTTTAACGATCCAACCTGACATTGAATTCAGGTTCAACATACTACTCTTTGTCTTTATTGCTCTATGTAAGCGGAGGTAGGCAATGCAACAGTCGAAGCAGGGACATTCCCATCTACCGTAATCAGGGGCTTGACTGCCGGAGGAACCTCAGGTGCACCTAAGCATAAGGTGCTGCTCCCTGGCTCCAGGTAAGGCTCCAGTATCGGAGCCATTCCACGCAGCACCTGGATCGGCAGCGAAGAGGTAAAGCTGTAGCCTGCTGCTTCACGGCCAGGCACAAAGGCAGTCAGAGTGCCAAAATGATTGTCGCCGAGGAAGAAGACAAATGTAGCGGTGCGGTTAACAGCACGGGAGGTCATGCGATGCCCCCTGGAACTGACCGTGACAAGCCGGTTATCACCTGTGCCGGTCTTGCCCCCCATATCCAGCGGATTACCGTTGGCCATGGTAAAACCGCCCCGCAGTCGGCGAGCAGTTCCCAGGTCCACCACCTCAGACAGTGCTTCCCGCACAGCGGCGGCCACTTCGGGTACCATCACTTGCTCCCCCGCCATGGGCGGGCGCGTGAGGGAAGTTTCATAAGGGGTATTGGCAGCAAAGTGCAACTTCTCGATGCGCAGCGTTCGTTGGCGCACTCCGTTGTTCAGGATAATACCCATCAGTTCCGCCAGTGCCGCCGGTCGGTCGCCGGAGGAACCTAGCGCAGTGGCGAAAGAAGGCACAAGGTGGTCAAAAGGATAACCGAGCCGTTCCCAGCGCTGCTGGATATCTGCAAAAGCCTCCACTTCCAGCATGGTGCTGATACGGGAATCACGGGCGTTTTTAAAGCGTGTGCGGAACAGCCAGGTATAAACCTCCTGGCGCTGGTCCTTGCTTGCTTCCACTACCTCAGCCCACTCCGCCCCGGGGTGCTGCAACAGGTAAGCCAGCACCCACAGCTCCAGCGGATGGACACGGGCAATATAGCCCTGGTCCGGGAGGTTATAGGCATTGGGGCCATACCGCTGGTACAATTCTATCATCCTGGCATCGGTAATCTTTTCATCTGGCAAGCGCTCGCGCAGAAATGCAGCGAAACTGACGGAGTCGGTTTCAGGATAGAGGTAGCGGTGCACGGCGGCCAGGCGTACCGGGTCCTGGCGAAGCCCGTCCAGGAATTTATCCAGGCGCTCCTCTGGTGTTTTGCCCTTGTACTTGCGCCAGAAGCGTAGCAGGAACGTCTTGCCTTCCCGATCGGCAAACTGAGTCAGGTATTCCCGACGGCGCGGGTCACGGTCGTCTCCCAGTAGTTTGGCTCTGCTGCCGGTGTTCTGGTAAGTGGTGTAGCGCACTAAATCCCGCATCAACCGTACGAAGGGCAGGTTGATGGACTTCAGCAAAGCCTCCCGCACAGTTGGATTGCTCCAGTTGTCTTCGTTCCGGAAGTTATGGAATTTATGCAGGCCGCCGCCGGTAAAAAACACTTCCCGCGGACTGGCGGAGTAGCGGCGTTCCAGTGCCGCCTGAAGCATTGCCGGCAGGCCTTTGTCTTTCTCCCGTATCAGATACACCAGCACCCAGCTGGTCAGGTTATCCTGCGGTTCCTGTAATGCTTTGCGCAATGTCTCCAGAGGCTTGTTGGCATAACGCTCATGTATCTCCGCTATTATCTCCAGGTAAGTAACCAGTACCCGCAGTTTGGCGGTGGAGCCCAATTCCAGTTTGCTACCTTCATTGATGTCAAATGGCTGATCGGTGTTGTCTGTCTGCACCCGTACCAAGTTGCCCTGCGGGGTATGTTCAAATAAAGTAAAGCTGTAACGCACCTGCTCTGTACTGCTAGGAGTTAACAGGCGATCCCCGAAGAGGCCAACAGTGCTGGCAAATGCTGGATCGCTCAGGCTATCAAGAAAAGTGCTGACCTGTTTCTGTAAATCATGTTGCAAAGTGGTTGTGGCGGCAAGGTCCAGGCGGTCCAGGTCGTAAAGCGAGGTGCCGAGGAGCTCGGAGAGATGGGTGCGGACCATCAGAACGCCCTTGTCGGTATCTACAGGTGTTACTGCCGGCGCTTTGCTGAAGTCGCGGAAAGTTATTTCCTGCGCTAGCCCCGCATCACGCAGTGCGGGACTGATGTAGCCATTTTTTTCCATCAGGCGCAGGTAGCTTCCCGTTAGCTTGCTCAGTTCAGCACGGCCCCGGGTCCCCAGGTAAAAAGAAGGCCGGCGTTGGGCAATCATCAGGGAAATTACCTGCCGCAGGGCCTGTCCCTGGGCAACAAGGGTATCTCCCTGAGCGCCTGGGAGGTTCAAAAGATGATTCACCTCGTCAAAATTTGAGTTAAACCAGACCCAGAGGCCATCTCCCAGGCCATGCACTTCGCCATACCCCGGTGCCCCCGATAGCGGCACTGTGTTTACATAGGCTAGCAGCGCCGCCTGGCGCGCAGGAAGTGTTTCAGGGCCTCCCTGGTAAGCCCGCACACTCGCGGAAACCATCTGCATCAGTTTATCTCGGGGGCCGGCGGTTAGCCCTGCCGGGGAATGGCGATACTTTTCTATTTGAGTGGGCAGGGTGCTGCCTCCTATCGTCTCGTACTCAAGCCCAATAGATTTGGCTGCCTCGTGCATGATAGCCTTGGTAAAGCGTCCCCAGTCAATGGCCGGGTTCATGAAGGGTCTGTCTGTGTCCAGCAGTTCTCTGTTTTCGATAAACAGCAGGGATTGCACGGTAAGAAGAGGAATTGACTCAAAGGAATCGTAGATGCGTTTAGGATAAGGAGAGTGATAGACAGACTGCCCCCCACAGTCAACGATATTCAGGCCCGTCTGGGATTTCTCAGGATAGGGCGTAAAGAATCCTTTAGTGGTATATTCCATTAAAGCTGGCGAGAACCGGGCCTGGTACTCTATCTCTAAACCCCGTAACTGCGCACGTTCCAGTAACTTTGGCAGCTGTGCATAGCCCAGGCGCATGTCAAAAGGGCCTGCCTTCGGATAAGCAATGGTGTCGCTTGCACCTGGCTTCACGCTGTAAGTCAGCGAAGCAGCGTACTGCGATAGCTCCTCCGCCTGAAACCTGGAGGTATGCATCTCATAGGCCACAGCAGCTATGGCAACGCAAATGCCAAGGACCAGTATTCCAATTAACGTCCACTTCAGAATGCCCCCCCGCTTCTTCTCTTTCCTGTCCGTGGGGGTTGATTGGTAGTTGTTTATTATCATAATTGGACTATTATAAGGGTGAAAAGCGAAGGGCTTCGTAATCATTTTTACGTTCACTTTGCCTTAAAGGTGACTAAAAGAAGTAAAAACATTTGGCCAGAATCACCCGCTCCAACTTGGCGGGTTATAACTGGAATACACTTGGCAGATATGACATAACAACTGATAACAAACCTGTTCTACCTGTCTATCAGTTTGCTATGGGTTTGCGTAATCGAAGCAGTTTATCGCAGCAGGTTATGCTAGTATAACCTTAAAAGTAAAAAAGAAGGTCTGGTACAATCACCTATTCAAAGGGTTTGGAAAATTTAAAACTGGCGTTGTCAATGGCACTGATTCTTTAACTTTACAGGCAAGCCCACACAGGGAAATGATAAGACATAGAAACAGGTCTGTGCATATAGCAACAACTGATACTGATCCCTGGCCTTCAAACTTATACTTATTCCTGCGTCTTATGTTTTTATAATGGGTTGATGCTGCCTGATATAAATTGCCTGCAAGACAGTAAAGCGACTATGATAACTTTTGAACTATTTTTATATAATCTCCTGGCACTATAACATCAAACATTCTAAAACACACCAATGCAGTATTTTGCATTTTATTGTGCCTAAGCGCAAGATTATAACCACATTTTTAAAATAAATATAACCCTTATTATACAATACAGTATAGAGACAAAATTTATTATTTATTTAATCCTATAAAACTTATGAGAACACTTAAACCAATTACGCTACTATTTCTTACACTTATGATGTTTGGCTTTGCAAGCTGCGAACTAATTGAAGACATGCTTCCGGTACCAGGTACTGAAGAGCCTGAGCCAGAACCAGAGACACCCTCTCCCTTAGAGATGTTGGTAACCGACAGCCTCGCCACAGGTATGGTATGGCAGTTACAGCAGGTGCAACTGGATGGTGCAGACTTTACTGCTGCCTATGACCAGGTGTATCAACTGGAAAGCTCTTACTTTGACATCAGGAGCAATGGCACCTTCAGTGGGGCTTTGCTAGGTGAAACGTATTATGATGATCCTGAATGGCAGGCAGAAGGAAATGTACTGACCTTGTCACACGACTACATCGTACAAGGCCTTAGCCCAACACAAATGGTACTGGAAAGAACTCTGCCTGCCGGAGGGCCAGGTGAGGTTGTAACCTATGTCTTTGTGAAAGAATAGTAAATCCCCTCTACTAATCAAAAAGCCCTTCGATTTGAAGGGCTTTTTGATTTTGAGCAGCTGGCTGCTTTTAAAGCAAAAGAACGGATAATTATAGTACCGCCTGAATACTCCCCCACACGAATGTTAGTCTCCTAAGCATTCCACAAGTGGCGGCAGAAGCTTGTAAAAGCGAAGGCAAGATAGGACAAAGTAATTTAAAACATTTCAAGATGGCCACTGCCGGACGTTGTTCTGTATCAACCCTAAGATAAGTTTCCTGTTGTCTTTTTCCTTTTCCAGTCTCTGATAAAACTCCTGCTCAGGGAGAGTGGGCACTCCTTTATTATATAGCCTGGATAAAGAGGGATGCGGAGGTAATTCCTCTGCTTTATCTATAAAGGCAGTTTTTAGTGTGCTCAAAAAGCTCTTTCCTGATTCCAGAGCAGAATGCAAGTAGGCCTGTGACGGACGCGCGCATTCTTCTACACCATGCTCAAGAAGCAGCAGGGCATCATACAGAATAGCAATGGCCCTCCCCTGAGACTTTTGATTGCTTGTGGTTCGGTAATAATGCAAAATAGGAAACGCCATGTGCTGCTCATTAAGCGTGGCAAGCTGTTGAGACAATGAACTTAGCTGAAACTCCATGTCCTTAAAATCTCTGCCATTCCAGAACTTTAAAACAAACTCCTCCGGAGTGCTGCCTACACTGGTTACCTGGCTGGCAAACGATCTTTTGTTTACTACAGCCGATACTACCTGAAGAAAGTAAGTCACTGAAAGGGTGATCATCAGCATCCCGTTAAGGCCCACCAGTGAGCTTAGCACCTGCCAGGCATCTCCATTGGGCGTAAAATCGCCATTGCCAATGGTAAACAGGCAGTAGGCTATATACCACAACACATCTGTAAAGTCAGGCGTAACATTAGACCTTGTAGAGGCAATGGAGGATAGATCAGCGTAAAAGATCAATGTCCAGCCCAACCAAAGGAACAGGAGCCAGAGCAGGATGCTAAAGAAAAGAATCAGCGGGCCTGCAAGACTTAATATCCTGTGTTGCTTTTTACTGAAAATTGTGCGGAACAGGCGCCAGGTAACCGTGGTAAAGCGGGAGGTTATGGGAGCGGAGTCTCCTACGATCCAGATAATGGTCCAAAAGGCTTCCACAATGCTCCAAAACACAACTGCTATGCCAAGTAAAAGAAGAAGTATATCCATAGTTTTAATCTGTCTTGGGCATTAAGTTGCTTAGGGCATGTTTAAATTACGTTTTTGCAAGCGAAAACTGACCTTAAAGGGTTCTGCCGAAACGGTTTTGGAGCTTCATAGCAGCGCTATGGAGCGAGAAAACTGTGAAGTCAGGTTCCTTTAGCGGCGGTTTGCAGCGCAAAGGATGAATTTTAAACATGCTCCTACTTACTGTGTTGCCTCACTTTTATTTTGCGGTTCATTCCCGTAGAAGTATTTATTAAACATGCGTGTGAAAGGAGTGGCTGTAAAGCCATGTACAATCAGAGAGGCAAAAGCCAAAAGGCTTCCCAGGACCCACGCTTCCTCCTGACTTGTCCGTTGCAGGACAAGCACGGCATAGAAAATCGTAGAAACACCAAGGGGGCCAAACCACCCAACAAACAGCGTATCGTACCAGCTGCGCAGGGGCTTTATGAATGGAGACAGCAGGTACAAGGCGGGTATCCTGCGGAAAAGCAGCACGCCTAGCGCCATCGCTACCCCACGCCAGCCGTAATCCAGCCACTGTTGCCAGGGCATCATCAGGCCAAAAAGAATAAAATTGGGAAGTATAAAAAAACTTCGAAACAGCCTTCTGAATCTTTATCTCTACCCTTTCTGACTTCTTCCCAACCGCCATTCTGAAGGCAATACCAGCAACAAATGCAGCCAAAATCCCATCCGTGTTCATCACCCTTGCTATGCCGATGACCAGCAGCGACAAGGCAACTATATAACCCAGAAAGCTACTTTCTTTGGCAATGCCCTTTGCTTCAAACCATTTCAGCATTTTTGCTGCTGCATAGCCTAGTACAGCTCCAAGCAGTATTGTAAAGCCAACCTGCCACAACATCACCTTCAGGGACCACTGGGAGAGTGCTTCGGCGGTCGGGTGGGTGAAGAGCAGGATGGGTAAGAGGACGATAGGGTAAGCTGCGCCGTCGTTGGACCCTGATTCTCCGGAGATAATATGGCGTATGCGCCCAGGAAGGTTTTTCTTAGCCACTCCTCCGGTTACTATCGTGGAGGCAACAATAGGGTCTGTGGAAGCAGCAGTGGCAGCAATTAGCATGGCAACGCTAAAGGAAATCCCTAACGTGAAATAGATTACCGCGCCCGTGCTTATCCACATCAGCGGCATTCCTATACCTAATAATATAGCTAAGGATTTCCATTTTTTCAGGAGATAAGCAACGGGCAAACGAAGAGCAATGGCCATATAGCCAAAAACAAGCGTAAGCCTGGTCACTTCCAGCAGAAAGCTGTTTTCGCTTTCCCATTTGTCGGGTTGTATCAGGCTAAAAACTGGTCCTAACAATATGCCGATCGCTAACGCTATTAAAGGCCCTGTGAGAAACCATTTCTTTTTAATAAAGCTTGAGGCGACTTGCACCAACAGAACAACGCCTCCAATTGCCGCTAATCCAATGTACAGTTCATTCAATATTCAGTTCGTATTTAAGTTTGTGGTATGATGAAGTTTACTATTTAACGGGTTTTAGAGCCTCCTCTTCCTCTCTTTCAGTGGCTCCGCCCCAGAACTTTCTGTATTCTTCCGCATCTTCTGCCTCTTGGGTAGGCTCCAGTTCCGGCGCTACCTTCTTCAGGGTGCTAACCAGCGCCTCATAGGGCCTGTATCCTACAATGAGCAAGCCCGCCTGCCCCGGCTTGTTGATGGTCAGGGCCGGGTAACGGGTGATGCGGTGGTAGCGCACCTGTCTGAGGTCTTCCTCAAAAGCCTTTCTGGCCGCTTCGCCATTCAGTTCCTGCTCAAACTCCGCATAAACCAGCAACTCAGGTTGTTCCTCGCTCAGTTCTTTTGCCACCTCCAACAGTACCGCTGTCTTAGCTATATTCCGACCATGCAGCATGATGGCCTCCCGCACACGCCGCAGGTACATCTCCGCTGCCTCCGGTGATTGCAGCCCCGCAGATTTCACAGCAATGCAGGCGGGGTAAGACGAACTGGGGGGATTGTTGAACCACACTTTGTCATCGATGGGCATGCCAGAAAGGTGCTTTGCCTCCAGCCACACCGGCCCCATCTGCAGCGGCTTCGTTACATGGTTCAGCGGATCACTGAAGCTGTCCCAGTTGGGGATCATGCCCGCCATGCGGTAGCGCCACCTTATCTTGCCGCTGTACTCGTAGCGCAGCCTGCGCCACTGGGGCTCAAAGGCCCAACTCCAACAGCAAAGGGGGTCGGTGTAGACCTGAATCTCCACCGACCCCGCTTGATTTTCTGTTTCCTTACGCTGTGCTTTTTCAACATTTGTCATACTAGGCACCTTACGCTACATGCTCTTCTGAGGATACGTGCTCCACTGGTTTTCCCCTTTAGGAACAGAGGATTTAATGTGCCCGCTGCGCTCCTCGCTCAACTGCATGTTCTGTTTGTCTGTTTCCTTTACAGTGCGATCCGTGCCCCTTGGTCCATGATCCGTCATGCCGTTAGACTCAATTACATGCTTCAACGGGTCATCCACGTAAACCCACTCCTCACCCATCAACGGCGTTTGTCCCTCGTTCCATGGTCCGCGCACCTCAGGTCCGCTCGACATGTTGAAATAAGAGTTGCTGTAGCGCGGGTCACTCTGGCGAATACCCGGCGGGAAGTTTGGTTTGATGGTGGATAGTGCCGCCTCGAACATCTGTCCGTGTGCCACCTCGCGTGTCATCAGGAAGCGGAGCGTCTCCTTCACGTAAGGATCGTCGGTGAACTGCATCAGGTACTCGTACACGATTTTTGCACGCGACTCCGCCGCTATGTTCGAGCGCAGGTCCACGGTCAAGTCACCATTGGCATTCACATAGGCAGCATTCCACGGCACTCCCTGGCTGTTGGTAAGCGTTGGCCCGCCCCCGCTTAGGACCAGGAACTGCGGGTTTACCATGGCCTCGTGTATGATGTTCTCCTTGGCAGCCTTGCCCTTGAGCAGCTGCATGATCTCAGACTGCTCCGCCAGATCCTTGAGCTCCCCATTCACCGGGCCCAGCAGCATCTGGATGGTGGCACCCACTATCTCCAGGTGGCTGAACTCCTCTGTGGCGATGTCCATGAGCATGTCGTACTTATCAGGGTAAGGCTGCCGTGCCGGGAAGGCCTGCACAAAATACTGCATGGCCGCCGCAAGTTCTCCGTTTGCACCGCCGAACTGCTCCAGCAGCATGCTGGCGAACTTCGGGTCCGGCTTGGATACGCGCGCGTTAAACTGTAATTCTTTTACGTGATGAAACATTATTACCTCCTTTTTAAATTGATATTCTCACTGTCATAACTATCGTTATGTGTGTTTTGAAACGAGGGCAGGAACAGCAGGTTGAGGTAACAGTGATTTATAAGGTGAAGGAGCGGCTAAACAATGCGACCTGCTCCTTTTTGTTAGGTAAACCGCAGCTTTAGGAAGCAAGCAGCTTCTGAGAACGTCTCACTGGCTTTCTCCAGATTCTTCCTGCTGTCTGTTAATCATGTCCACTACTAATCCGGACCAGGTGAAGTCTTCGGCTCTGTTCCCCTCCCCTGTAAAGGCATAGTAGCCGTACAAACACGCAGTTGCTTCATTTCATGGCCGGCCAGATCATAAAAGGCGGCATCTTCTTCGTGGTACATGTACTTCAGAACGCTCTTGCAGCACTGATCTGAGCGTTCTTAGTACTTGTCTGCCTCCCCGTCACCGGATGCTTTGCAAAACTCCAAGAGAGCCTGCAGGTTTTGGGCATAAATGGTGTTGAAAGCAACATCCTTTACAATAAACTTATCCTGCTTGTACAGGCGCTTCAAATTATTCCCCCCTCCTGAAGTTACCCATCTCCAACCACGCTACTTTTGAGAAGAACCGCCAGTCGCCCTTGCCTCTTTCAAAACCAAGTGCCGAGAGCGAAAAGGATGTTGTGCAGTTTGCTCACTATGTTTCCTCGTTTTATGGTTCTTTGTCTTCGGGTGTGTTTTTATACACCAGGTAGTATAAACACCGGCGAAACAACATCTAAATAATTCACCTGACCATGTGGTGCTACCACAAAGACAATTCATAAAACGTCAGTCCTTATCGAGGATTAAGACCTGTACCAGTCCAGTTCGTTTCCTCCTGTTCCTATGTCGTTATGCGATAACTACTTCCCACTTGTGTGTGTATAAAGACAAGGCGGTGAACCATAAAGTGTTATAGCAATGAACCACGATCAAGACCATCACAACCATAGCGCCAAGAGGCAGGCGAAAAGCAAGGCAGGTAAGGTTGAAGAGCGGCTGGAGGAGAAAACGCTGCACGGTCACAGCGATGCCATGCACAAAGATACGGGCCACCACCCGCCATATGATGAGCAAAGCGGGCACGAAGGCCATGGCGGTGGAGGGCACGATCACCACCGCATGATGATAGAGGACTTCAAGAAGCGCTTCTGGGTATCATTGGTGCTGTCGGTGCCTGTTATTGTTCTCAGCCCCATGGTGCAGCAAATCCTGGGCTATAAGCTGGAAGTGCCTTACAGCATGTACATCGCCTTCGTTCTTTCCAGCATCATCTTTTTCTATGGCGGATGGCCTTTCCTCACGGGGCTGGCGGCGGAGGTGAAGAAAGGGGCTCCGGGTATGATGACACTCATTGGTGTGGCCATCACGGTGGCTTACCTCTACAGCACGGCCGTCACCTTTGGGCTGGAAGGCATGGACTTTTTCTGGGAGCTGGCCACGCTGATAGTGGTGATGCTGCTGGGCCACTGGATTGAGATGCGCTCGGTACTGGGAGCATCCAAGGCGCTGGAATTGCTGGTGAGCATGATGCCGGCCGAGGCGCAGGTTATCCGGGACGGCCAAACTGTGACGGTGAAGGTAGAGGAACTCCGGCAGGGAGATATTATTCTGGTTAAACCCGGGGAGAAAGTGCCTGCGGACGGCTCAGTGGTACAAGGGGAAAGTTACCTGAACGAGAGCATGCTGACCGGCGAGAGCAAACCGGTGCAGAAAGAAAAGGAGGACAAAGTTATCGGCGGCTCCATCAACGGCAACGGTTCCCTGCAGGTGCGCGTGGAGAGTACCGGCAAGGACAGCTACCTGAACAAGGTCATCACCCTGGTGCAGGAGGCGCAGAAGACAAAGTCTGAAACGCAGCGGCTGGCTGACAAGGCTGCCAAATGGCTGGCCTACCTGGCGCTGACGGCTGGCTTTGGCACACTGGCCGCGTGGCTCGTTGCCGGTGCCGAGCTGGATTTTGCCCTGGAGCGCATGGTGACGGTGATGGTTATCTCCTGCCCGCATGCGCTCGGGTTGGCTATCCCGCTGGTGGTGGCTATTTCCACGGCCGTATCAGCAAACAACGGCCTGCTCATCCGCAACCGTACGGCCTTTGAGAACTCCCGCAACATCACCACTATTATTTTCGACAAGACTGGCACCCTGACCCAGGGCTCCCATGAGGTAGCGCAGGTAGTGGTGTTTCAGCAGACTATAAGCGAACAGGAGTTACTTAGATTGGCAGCTGGCGTGGAGCAGCACTCGGAACATTACATCTCGCAGGGCATCCTGAAGAAGGCGAAGGCGGAGGGCATCACGGTGCCACCATCTGATAAATTTAAATACCTGCCTGGCAAAGGGCTGGAAGGAACGGTGGAGGGCCACGACGTGAAGGTAGTTGGGCCGAATTACATCAAGGAGTTTAATGTGCAGGTGCCCCAGAGCCAGGCGGAGGAGGGCGTGGAGACGGTGGTGTATGTGCTGGTAAACGGGCAGGTTGCAGGCTATATCACGCTCCGGGACCAGATACGCCCTGAGTCTGCAGAAGCAATCCGGGTGTTGAAGGAAAACGGCATCAAGAACCTGCTGCTGACAGGAGATAATGAGCGGGTGGCCAAAAGCGTGAGCGACAAACTGGGCATGGACGGCTACCTGGCCAACGTGCTGCCGCACCAGAAGCAGGAAAAGGTGAAGGAACTGCAGGCACAGGGAGAATTCGTGGCCATGACGGGCGACGGCGTAAACGATGCCCCAGCCCTGGCGCAGGCAGACGTGGGCATCGCGGTAGGCTCCGGCACGGATGTGGCCGCCGAGACAGCTGACATCATCCTTGTGAACAGCAACCCGCAGGACATCGCCTCTCTCATTCTCTTCGGAAAGGCTACCTACCTTAAAATGATACAGAACCTCATCTGGGCCACGGGCTATAACATTATTGCCCTGCCGCTTGCTGCCGGGGTGCTTTACCAGCAGGGAATCATGATTTCGCCGGCTGTCGGTGCCGCCCTTATGAGCCTGAGTACTGTCGTTGTCGCCATCAATGCGCAGCTGCTGCGAAGGCAGATAAAGTAGTGTAAACCACCGCAGACTCCACATGAATACAGGGGATAAGCGCCATTTTCATAGCCTTGCGTTGGCTTGGGAACACTAAGCTGTGGCCACGTCATGGTCTTGTCGCATCCGAAAAGCTAGTAACAGATGTCTTGCTGCTGCTGAAAGCGCTCTTCATCATTCTTTGTAAGGACAAAGCAGGAGAAGGCTCATTGGAAACTGTGCCTTCTCCTGCTTTAAATTAAAAGGCAAGCCGCACTCGCGTCATTAGCGTACCAGGTTTGAACCCAGCCTTTCACCGTTGTGCTGATGTTGCCGACTACGGGTGCTTGCCCTCCTCTTAAACAGAGTTGCAAGAGAATTTATCACGCTGGTCTGTAGCGGTAGGAGTTAGTCAATATGCTCATGAAGCATCTAGCCGCTCTACAAGACAGTGGAGTTGCTACATTATGGACTAAAAGGCCTTTTTAAAACCTCACTGTTAGCCCTCCACCTGCCCCAAAGCGGTTATCGTAGCTGCTCATAAGGGAAAAATTCCGGTTAAGCATATATTCCAGGCCCGCGCTCCAGGTAATTTCCTGTTCGAAGTTAACCGACTGGTCAAGGCTTTGGGGTTCACCTGACCTTTCTACCCACCCGAAATTGAATTGGTGCTCGTATTCGCCGAAAATAAAGGTGCGGGGGAAAATCATGATTTCCCGGCTGAGTCGCAGTTCCGGCCGTAGTTTATGGTCGATGCGCACATCGAGGTTAAACATGTAAGGCGTAAAGTAGCGGATACCAGCAACTGCAACAGGGTTTACCTCATCGAGGCTGTTATCCATTTCATTTTCAACGTTTACGCCTGCAAACACACGAAAATAATCGTACAAGTATCTTTCATAGGTAAGCTCGGCTTCCAGGTTCTGGTTGTACCCAAATTCCACATTTAAATTAAATTGATTGCGGATATTGGAAGACACCAGGTTCAGCTCTGTCATGTGGGAGGCCACCTCGGCCAGGCCCCAGGTGTACAGGTGATTGCCTTCGTTAAAAAGAATTTTTCTCGGATATTCCTTCATGAGTGGGTTGCGGGCAGTCTGGTAAGTTATTGCGCGGGCCATGCCGCCCACCATGTGGTACAGCACATGGCAGTGCAAAAACCAGTCGCTGTCTTCACTGGCATCAAATTCAATGATGGTTTTCTGCATAGGGGCTACATTGACCGTATGCTTGAGCGGAGAATAGGCGCCATGTTTGTTGAGCACACGGAAGAAGTGCCCGTGCAGGTGCATGGGGTGATGCATCATAGTCAGGTTGTTGAATATAATACGCACCTTCTCCCCTTTTTCAATTTTAATCATGTCGGCTTCGGCCAGAGGTACCCCATTCATGCTCCAGATGTAGCGCCACATATTGCCTGTCAGGTTAAGCAGAATCTCTCTCTCAGGTTGATTCTCATCAATGGCAGTAGTGGCAGGGGCCTGCAGAAAATCGTAATTGTATTCTGCAAACATTCCCATTCCAGGCATTTCGGGCTCCCCCACTGGCTGGCCTTTCGCTGCTGTTTGGCCATGATGCATGGAGGCATGGTCGGTTTTAAGGGTATCAGCAGCCGGTTCATGAGAATCATGCTCCATGGCAGGCATCTTTTCCCTGTTCATGCCATGTTCCATTTTCGCATCTTGCTCCATATCCATACCTTCTACCGTCTTTTCACCATGTTCCATCTGCATGCCCCATTCTCTCATAAACTCGTAGGGCTCTACTTCGCTCGGGTTGAACTTCATGGCCGGCGCGCCCATGCGCATATCCATTTCGGCCATCTGCATCATCATCCCTATTTTGTCAGGCCTTGGCAGTACCTCGGCTGCTAATACAGGACCACTGCCAAAATAGGCATGTGTAGCCCCTGAACCATCCTGCGCCATGGCCCGCATCTGGATTTGCCCACTTTCAGGAATGGTGACAATCAGGTCATAGGTTTCTGCTATGGATATAAAAAGCCTGTCTTTTTCCACCGGAACCACATCCAGCCCGTCGGCCGATATCAAAAGGGGCGGAGCGCCCCCGAAGGTGAGCCAAAACTGAGAAGATGCGGCTGCATTAATGATGCGTAGCCTTACCTTATCCCCGGCTTCATACTTAGTGTAGTACTGTACTGTATCGCCGTTCGTTAAAAAGGCCGGGTAATAGATGTCTGCGATATCTGCTCCTTCCATGCGCTGTCGCCAGAAATCTAGTTGAGCGCCCAAGGCACCTCTGGCAATTACCTGGTTTAATGGGGTAGCCGTACCTTTTCTAACATTGTACCATTCGTTGCCGCGCTTCAGGTTTCGGAGTACATTCCTGGGTTTCTGAAAAGTCCAGTCAGACAGCACCAGTACCTGTTCATGGTCGTAACTATAGCTGTCGGACGGTTCTTTAGGTTCTATGATGATTGACCCATATACACCACTTTGTTCCTGCAGCATGGTATGGGAATGATACCAGTAGGTGCCAGCCTGAATGAGGGGAAACTCATACTTCTGAATATTCCCGGGCTCTATAGGCGGTGTGGTCAGGTAAGGTACTCCGTCATAAAAGTTGGGAAGCAGCAGGCCATGCCAATGCACGGAGGTTTCCACGTCCATTTCATTTTTGACGTACATCACAGCATATTCTCCTTCTGTAAAGCGAAGAGTAGGACCGGGAACACTTCCATTGACAGTCATACCCATACTCTCTCGGCCGGCTATTTTTACTTTTCCCTGGTTAATAGTGAGACGGTAGACGACGGTGTCATTTTGTGCAGCTGTCTTCTCTCCGGTAAATATCAGAACTGTTACCAGAATAACAACCAGAGTATTGAATGCTAGTGTTTTCACGTTTTTTGCTTCTTACGTTAAATTAAATGCTAGTACTTGTGCCGGTAAACTTACCGTTGAGCTTTAGCAGAGGCAGTTGATAGTGGGAACAAACAACTGTCTTAAGGGTGGCTGGTTCTGCTTAATTAATCTGATAGACCTTCCCTGTGTTGCCATGGGGACCGTGTTCATCGTTGACCAGCAGTGCCCCACTGTTGTCCTGGCCAAAGCTCAGCAGATAGTGTCCTAATGAGCCATCTGCCCTGTTGCGGAAGTGAAGCTTCCTGTACTCCCAGGGCTCTTGCTCTCCAGCTACGCTGGCAGCGAAAATAGCACCGTCAGGTTTTTCATGATGCTGCGTCCACACGCCGAAAAGATAACTCCCGTTAAGCTGCGCCTGCCTTTCCCCTCTGTACACGTAGCCGCCTATACCTGCAATTCCCAACCCCTCCTCAGGGTATGTCATGCTGTTCTTAAACTCTATGACAGGGGCTAAAGCTGTTGCCAATGCTATCCGCATCAGGGCAATCTGGAAGGGGGTTCTTGTTATCGGCAGCGTTAAAGCAAAGCGTTCCATCCGTAGTATCTTGGGTTATACCCACCCACTCTTCAAGTGTTTTATATATTTGGCACTTACTTTTATAAATTTTAGTAGCAGGGCATTGTCCTTGTTCTAGAAAATACAAATAGCCGCTGTAGCCTTGCCTACCCGCCAAACCTCAGGCGCCTCCCTTGAGGCCGTTGGGAGTCGGTTCACAAACCCAACCAAAGTAGTTACGTTTAGCAGACAAAACTAATCTTACTACCTGCTCGTCATGAACGTCTTTTATTTTGCTCTTGGAGCGCTTGTTTTTGCCATCACCGCACTGGACATCATCAAAACCACCCTTTCCTCCAACGGCGGCGGCATGGTAACGATCCTAGTGTCTCGGGCAGTGTACAAACTTTTCTTCTTAGCTGCAGGAAAGAGGGGAAAATCCAAACTCTTGAGCTATGCAGGTCCAGCTGTGCTGGTTTCTGTGCTTTTAGTCTGGATCGTTGGATTTTGGTCGGGTTTGTTTCTCGCCCTGTTGTCCGACCCCGGTTCTGTTGTGCACAGCATCACCAAGACAGATGCCAGTGCGGTGGAGAAGCTGTACTACGCGGGGTTTACCCTGTCCACATTGGGGGTAGGGGACTACGTTGCCTCGAACGACTTCTGGCGCATCGTCACGGATATGGCGGCGTATTCCGGGCTGGTTTTCATTACCACCTCCATCACCTACTTTCTGCCGGTGCTTTCTGCGGTCAGCCTGCAAAGCACGCTTAGCCTGTACATCAGCGGCATGGGTAAAAACCCGCAGCAGGTCCTGACCAAAAGCTGGAACGGCAAAGACTTCGCCTCCTTCTTTGACAACACGTCGGATCTTTGCCAGATGCTGATAAAGCACACCATGAACCATCAATCATACCCCGTGATCCATTACTTTCACAACAGCCAATCGAAGCTGTCCGTTGCCCCGGCCATCGTGCTGCTGGACGAGACGTATCAGCTGCTGAGAAATGCCCTACAGCAGGATGTGGCTGTTGATGAGGTGAAGGTGTCGATGCTGCAGACTGCACTGGACTCTTACCTGGAGGTGGTGAGAGAAAACTTCTTGAAGAACGCCTCCCCCAACGAACAAGCTCCTGCCCCTGACCTAAGGCAGTTGGAGGAGAAAGGGGTACCGCTGAAGGGTGAGGAAGCTGTAAAACAATATTTCGAACAGGACCTAAGGGAGCGCCGCAAACTGCTTACTGCACTGCTGGAGATGGACGGCTGGTCCTGGAAAGAGGTCTACCAGCCAGAATAATAAGCCTCTCTTCCGTTTTGGGAGCAAGTCCACAATAGAGTTACCCAAGGGAACGCAGGCTTGTGCCCTTGCTTCTCTGCTTTTGTCCGGCTTTTTGATGACGGGCAGCTTTCTGCTCTCTTCCAGGACAACAGCCTCTTCCTTGCCCATGTCGTGCAGTCTTTTTGCTCCTGCCGCTGCGAGCACTTCTACCTGCTCTACCCGCTGCTTTTTCATGTCCTGCACCAGAAACTGTCACTGATAGTACAGTTAAACAGGGCTGACCGCAGTGTGGCTGGCAAACTTCCCCGACCTCTTCTCCAGCCAGGTTTACGTAAACTTAAGGCTCAAGAGCAGCACCAAAACCACATGCATTTCTGCCATTGAGATTTGGCCGGCGGTAAGAACAAAACCGAGCACTAAGCCCAGAAGCACTTTCAGGGCTTAGTCATAGGAGCTCATGCGCAGCGGCATTCGCTTTGCAGAGACTCCCAACACGCGAAGGACACCCACACTCGCTTCGCTGCCGATTATGAGAATGCGAAGCAAGGGGCAAATCGATTTTATAAAAAAGATACCGCATTGATGATGATATTCTTTGCTGGCTCCCACCTTAGGCTGTCTGGAGCTTTCTTGTGGTTTAACGGGTAATAAAGGCACTACTTTGTACTCTCACGCGTCTTTATCTGCGCATGGTTGATGGCAGCCACAAGCACGACCCCTCCCACTACATTTCCAATTAAGGCAGGTAAAATATAGTTTAGAAGAACAGTCCACCAGGATGCCTGTTCCATCGCGGCCAAAGTGAAAGTTTCTACGGCGCCTGCTATTACATGGCTAAAGTGCCCTACTCCTACAATATAGGTAATGATTATGATAACCCATATCCGGGCCGTCTGCGCATATGGTAAGAGCCAAACCATCAACGCAATGAGCCAACCGGCAAATATTCCCCGCACCAGTACAGCGCTGAAATCCGGCTCCATGGCCTTTTCCCCTATTTTGATGAACGCCTGGTGGACGTGCGCGTCGAAGGCCGTGGTATGTGCCGCGGCCAAATTGATAACAAGCGCTCCCAGTAAGTTGGCTACGAGCACCACACCCCAAAGCCGCAGCACATTCCAGAGCGTGGCTCCGTCTTTTCGTTGCAGAAGCGGGAGGATGGGTTTCAGCGTGTTTTCTGTGAACAGCTGCTGCTTGCCGAGTATAACAATGAGGAACCCTATGCTGTAGCCAAAGTTCGAAACCAACGTGCTCCACCTTTCATCCGGCAAATAAGCAAGTAGCAGGCCCTCCGCAATCATGGAGAACCCCATGGACAAACCGGCAGCCAACCCCGACCAGAACAAGGCGGAGGATGGGCGGGTGAGTTCTTCCTCCGCTTCCTCAAAGATGGAGTCATGTATGGCCTTGGCCGAGGGTGAGTGTTGGACAGGAGCCTCCTGCTCACTTGTACCGGTGTTTCTGTTTTCCTTCATGTGTCTTTTATGATGCCCCTGCTAACTGCTACTTCAATTGCTCCTTTTTTTAAAAGCTAAATTCCTTAGGTTCTAGCACCTACTCTACTTCTCTAATTGTGGCTCCGCTCCAGTACGTTAAGTATTCTTCAGCTCCTGCTCAAACCTTGCATATTCTATTAGTTCAGGGCTTTCCTGGTTCTGTTCCTTTGCCACCTCTAAGAGCACCTCTCTTTTGAAGATATTCCGGCCCTGTAGCATAATAGCCTCCCGCACCCGGCGCAGGTACATCTCTGCCGCCCCGTGCACCTCACAGCAACACAGTCCGGACAAGGCGAACCAAGTGGGTTATTGAACCACCCCCTGTCTTCTACGGGCATGTCGGAGAGATGCTTTGCCTTCAGCCACTCCATTCCCAGCTCGGAATCATGCCCGCCATGCGGTAGCGCCACTGTGACCCGTAGGACCAGCTCCAACAACAAAGAGGGTCGGTGTAAGACTGAATCTCCACCAACCCTGCTTCTTTTTCTGTTGACTGTATTCTGGCTTACCTTCTGTCATAGGCATAACCCTATGCTACATACCCTTCTGAGGATACGTGCTCCACTGGTTTTCCCCTTTGGGAACGGAGGACTTGATGTGGCCGCTGCGTTCCTCGCTCAGCTGTATGTTCTGTTTATCTGTTTCCTCTACGGTGCGGTCCGTGCCCCTCGGCCCGTGGTCTGTCATGCCGTTGGACTCGATCACATGCTTCACCGGGTCGTCCACATAAACCCACTCCTCACCCATCAACGGCGTTTGCCCTTCGTTCCATGGCCCGCGCACCTCAGGGCCGCTCGACATGTTGAAGTAGGAGTTGCTGTAGCGCGGGTCACTCTGGCGAATGCCCGGCGGGAAGTTCGGCTTGATAGTAGCCAGCGCTGCCTCAAACATCTGGGCATGGGCCACCTCGCGCGTCATCAGGAAGCGGAGCGTCTCCTTCACATATGGGTCATCCGTGAACTGCATCAGGTACTCGTACACGATCTTGGCGCGCGACTCCGCTGCAATGTTGGAGCGCAGGTCCACTGTCAAGTCGCCGTTGGCATTCACATAGCCTGCATTCCACGGCACCCCCTGGCTGTTAGTGAGTGTGGGGCCGCCGCCGCTTAAAACCATGAATTGGGGGTTTACCATGGCCTCATGGATTATGCTCTCTTTGGCAGCCTTGCCATTGAGCAACTCCATAATCTCTGATTTGTCAGCCAGGTCCTTCAATTCTCCGTTTACCGGGCCAAGGAGCATCTGTATGGTGGCTCCCACTATCTCGAGGTGACTGAACTCCTCTGTGGCGATATCCATGAGCATATCATACTTATCCGGGTATGGCTGACGTGCCGGGAAGGCCTGCATAAAATACTGCATGGCTGCCGCCAGCTCTCCGTTGGCACCGCCGAACTGCTCCAGCAGCATACTGGCGAACTTCGGGTCCGGCTTCGATACCCTTGCGTTAAACTGTAATTCTTTTACGTGGTGAAACATATGTTTTCATAGTCAATGGTTGTACAATAGATTAATTTAAGTTCTTTTTAACGAGCTGCGGACGCAGAAGGGTTAGGAACGCCACAAGTATATGGGAGTAGTTCCAAGGGAAAACAGTGTTTCAAAGAGGGATCCTGTTGATAGAGACGGACTTCTTTGAGGCAGCAAATGGGGCCGGGAGGATATGGAGGGAGCGGGCTGGAAAAGGAGGGGTCACTCAACCTAACCCGCGTGACCCCGTTAACTTTATACAGGCCTGTGGCCCTAAGTAAATTATAGATCCTAAAATAACTTAAGCTATGAATCACAACCATGAACACAACAACAGCCCTCACAAAGACCTGCTTCACATCCTGGCCCAGTGCGCCGACGAGTGCGACCACTGCTTTGACATGTGCCTGGAAGATGACAGAACCGACGCGCTGGTGCGTGCGCTGAGAGCGTGCCGGGACTGCGCCAAGGTGTGTCGCATGACAGCAAGCTTTGTAGCCTCCGGCTCGGACTTCGCAATGCGCATGACCGAACTTTGCGCCGAAGTCTGTAAGAAGTGCGCCGATATCTGCGAGAACCACAAAGAGGAAGAGCAGGAGACGATGCATTGCGCCAGGATCTGCCGCGCCTGCGAGGAAGCCTGCAGGAAGTACCAGGGCACAAACGCGTAAAGTTTCCGTGTACAGAGACAGGGCACAGGCAGCGGATTTTGCCTGTGCCCTAAAAAAGCCGGTAAGTTGGATACAAACCTGTAGTACTGCTTTCACCGCTGTTCCTTAACAACTACATGAGGGGAAAGTGAAGGAAGCTCTTTTGGGCAAGTGCTGTATGCCCCTTACTCCTTAGCCTTTTTATCCTCTTCCTGCTGCCTGTTAATCATGTCCACTACTAATCCGGACCAGGTGAAGTCCTTGGCTCCGTTCCCCTCCCCTGTAAAGGGATTGTAGTACTCCCTGAAGCCGCTTTTGCTAATCAGCCGCTTCACGCTCAGCAGCAGTGCCTGTGCCTCCTGCCGGTACCCCTTCTTCAGCAGGAAGTCCTGCATAAACCAGTTGAACACTACCCAGGTGGGGCCGCGCCAGATGTAAAGAGACTCCCCGGGGTCAAATGCCGGCTCCCGAACAGAAAGCGAGGGAATAGTAAAGGGAACGCTGAAACCGTCTTTGTGCAGTAGGTGGCGCTGCAGTACAGCTTCGCTAATATGGTGCGGGATGCTGGGCAGCGCGATCGGGAAAAATATAGTAGCCGTACAAACACGCAGTTGCTTCATTTCATGGCCGGCCAGATCATAGAAGGCGGCATCTTCTTCGTGGTACATGTACTTCAGAATGCTCTTGCAGCACTGTTCTGAGCGTCCTTGGTATTTGTCTGCCTCCCCGTCACCGGATGCTTTGCAAAGCTCCGAGAGAGCCTGCAGGTTTTGGGCATAAATGGTGTTGAAGGCAACATCCTTTACAATAAACTTATCCTGCTTGTAGAGGCGCTTCAAATTGTATCCCTTCCTGAAATTACCCACCTCCAACCACGTTACTTTTGAGAAGAGCCGCCAGTCGCCCTTGCCTCTTTTAAAGCCAAGTACCGGGTCAAAGCTGGCTTTCCAGTCCATGCCCGATTCGTAGGGAGAGATGATAGACAACAGTCCTTCCCCCTCAAAATCACGGTTGCGGTGAAGCCAGTCAAAATAGGCTTTCAGCTTGGGCAGCATCTTCCTCACGAAGGCCAGATCTTGTGTGTGTTTGTAAATCCGCTGTACTGCCTCGGCAACGAGCGGCGGTTGCACCAGCGCCGACATGTGAGGGGGGAGCCGAAGCAGGTACCGGGGCCTTAGCTGAAAAACATCGGTAATGCGTGTCGGGAATGGGTGCTTCCAGTAAAGAATGTGGCCTACAAACCCGTCCTCGTCCTGCAGTAGAAATAAGCTTTTGATGTGCTTTTTGGCCATTTCATACTCGCCCAGCGCTGTGAGCGTGCACACGTGAAAGCAGGTGTCCCAGAAGTACTGAAAGGGATAGGTCTCAGGCGAAGGCCTGGTGTAATGGTACGTATAGTCCCTCTTGTGGCCCTCAATCATGTTATCATACATGATCTTTCGTACCTGCTGCTCTATCTGCTCATCGTTTAGAAGCTTTTCATCCTTTGTCATCTTATTTGATATACTCATCCCAGCCTGCATAATTTTGTGTTTTAGGACCCAACGGCAAAGCAAGTGCCGCTACTGCCAGTCCCAGGACCACGCCTGTTATACTTAAACCCATTGGGCTGTTGCTCAAAAACCAGGGGGCAACAGCTACTATTAGCCCCAGCAGTATGTTCAGATAGCGGCAGATGCGCAGTGGCTCTCCCATACTAATCACGGACACCACCACAATGAGCGAGCCGCTCAGGTGGAAAACATCGGCCACCGTTTCCTGTATGCCCACACCGAATATGCCGGGCGCCGCCACCAAAGCCATGCCCAAAAGTGTCGCCACACTCAGTGTCCACGGGAAGCTCACTCCCCAGATGGAGGCGCTGTACACCGGCCCCGGCTTTTGCGGGAACTTCATCATCTCAGGTGCCTCGTCTTTTGAATCGCTTTCGATATTGCCGCCTTTCCAGAACACCTTCCAGAAGCTCTTCCCCTGGTTCACCTTCCTTTTCATGAACTGCCCCATGGCAACCACCTCATCTACCTCCAGCGGAATCATGGGTATCATGATGGCCGCAGCCAAAATGCAGAAAGTACACCAAGCGCCCACTATAACTGGTTGGCTGATGACCAGGAAGATGTGCACCAGCCCCAGCGGGATAACTAGAATACCGAACACGGCCACCATCCAGGGCATCGTGCGCCAGCGGGTGGGGGCTCCCATCCAGCCCATCAGAAACTCAAAGGTGTAGGCCATGGCACCCAGACCCGCGTCTGAGATGGGCAGCGAGTGCGACATGGCCGAGTTGAGCACCTGCTCGCTCTGCTGCCCGAAGAACGGGTCCCACACGGAGTCGATGTAGCCCAGCTGGAAAGCCGTCAGGTAGCGCGACACGAGCCATCCGACGAAACCGAGCACCATCATAATCCAGCGCTGCGGCCAGCTGGAGGGGTTGTAGCTCCAGCCCGGAGGCGTGTCAGGCCCCATCTTCATGTACATTATCATGTTGGGCATGCCCGGTATGAGGATGGTGAGCCCGATGATGAGCGCACCCACCATGGTGTCGTTAAGGTAAGCGACTGCCGTGGGAGACCAGAAGATAATGGGCGCCATAGTGAGCCAGATACCTATAAAGCAGCAGACCCACAGGCTGACGGGGCGGTTGGGCGTAAGGCCGCGCCACCCGAAGAAGATGAGCAGCCCGCCGCTGATGATGTCGCTCCACTTCATGAAGGCGATGCGCTGGTCCAGCGAGAGCCACACGCTTCTGCCGCCCGACGGCTCCACGGTTCCGATGCTATAGTCGAAGGTGAGGGGCGAGAGCAGCACCCATGCGCCTAGGATAATTATCATCCAGTACACCCACAGGGTTTGCATGTGGTGCATGTGCAGCATTTTCTCCCGCATCTCATCAGACATCTTCATGCTTTTGCCCTCTCCTTTCTCGTGCTGATGACTTTCGTGCTGGTAATCCCCCCTTTTGTGCTGGTCCTGTTTTTCCTGGCCGTCTTTGTGCATCTTCTTGTTGTGCTGCCGCAGCTCCTTCTCAGCCATTGGCCTTGTCACACCGCGCATGCCCATAGAGCTGCTGTGTTTGCCATTGCTATCTTTATTATCCTTGTGCTCATCCTCTTCGCTGTTTTTCATCGGGGAGTGTTTTTTAAGTACAAATTCTAAAATCTGCTATACGAGGTATACATACAGAGGATATTACCAGCATATAGCCGGATAATAAACGCAGAGACCTAACCCTGCTATAAAACAATTGAATGCAACTCGGCGGTGAACTGATGAAAAGAGCGGTTCCTGCTATTAGCCAAGCTGAGAGACAGGTAAAGTAGAAGTTAAACCTCTACCTTATGATGTGAGTAGAATGTCCTATGGTAGAATCAGAGAAGAACAACACGGAGGGCATCAGGATATATGCCTTGGCAGCTTACACTCCAACAGGGGACAAGGAAGCATTGGAGGCTTTTGCGGGGCAGCTCAGACAGGACGCTCTTCCTGAACTGGAGCAGGCACTCAGTGTACCTTATCATTATCATTTGGGTGAGGCATTGCACCTGGATAACACAGACACCCGAAGGGCAGACGACTTTATGCGCGAATCGCTTCTGCGCATGGTTTAGACTCCAAGCGATGTTGTGCTGGTTATTACTGATACGGGTATAGTGTCTGAAAGCCAGCTCATGGTACCTGGCCTTGCGGCGCCCCGAAGCGCAGGTGATTGTTATCTCCACCAAGAAGCTGCTTATGCACCATTCGGTGAGCCGGTGCTTTCCCTTGACTCCCCTGCTGTGCGCTGGAACGCCGCCGCTCTGTTCCTGCACCTGATGGGGCACCTGATGGGTCTGGAACATTGCAAAGAGGGCATCATGGCACCCTTCGAGTTCAGAGAGGAGCGTAACCGTATTCCGGGTTACTCACCAGATGAGCGGGCTGCCCTGGCAAAGGCGGCCAAAGAACTGCACGTTCGGGAGGTGCCTACTAAAGGAAACCTGCACCACCTGGTGTTACACCTGAAGGCTGCCGCCAAAAATCCGCGGAAGGTGCTTGCGCTGGCCTGGCGAAGCAAAGCTATCCTGCTGCCCTTTACCCTCACGAAAGTAACCACTGCTGCCCTGGCCCCGGCTTTTCTGATGTTTTTTACAGATGAATTCTGGTGGGCCGGCATTAACCTGGCCCCCGCCTACGTCTGGTCGGCGGCGGCGGCCATCCTAAGTGCTACCTGTTATATCCCCTTCTCACAGGAGTTGCTGTTCCCACACCGGGAGAAACGCGTGATCACTTCTAATGTGGCGATCGTGAACATTGGCATGTTCCTGACCATGTTCTTCATGGTGATCGGGCTGTTCATCATCATCACGTTGGCTATACTTATCCTGGAACTTTGGCTTTTCCCGGCTGACTTCATAAAGCACTGGTTCACAGACTTCGGTTTTCAGGTGGGCTGGCATGAACTGTTGAAGATCGCGGTGGTGGTGAGTACGCTGGGCACCCTTACTGGCGCTCTGGGCAGCGGTTTCATCGGCCAGAAAATAATCCGGGCCGTTTCGCTTTTCTATAGAGAGCCATAAGCAGTTTTTTTAGTAGTGCCTTACCCATTCTTCTCAGGCACCTTAACTAAGAACAAAATCCACTATCAGTTCCTCATATGAATGACACCAGTATCATCATATCACTTGCAGCAGTAGCGGTGCTGGCTTGCATCCATATTTTATCTGGCATCTTTCGTGTCTTCGATGGAATACCCAGAAACCCTCTCCTATCCTTCTCCGGCGGCTTTTTAGTTGCTTTTGTCATATTGGTTCTGCTCCCGGGTTTGGGTAAGGGGGAAGAAATTCTTATGGAGAAGGTAGATAGCAGGGGCTTTTTCTCTTACCTGCCGCATCCTGTCTACCTCATTTTGTTTGTTAGCCTTTGCTTTTTCTACTGGACGGAACAAGTAGCACAGAAAGCCCTGGAGGAGCGTGAGCAAAGGCCAGATGTTCATTTTAAAGTTTTCTGGCTGCCCACACTTACGTTTGCCATACTAAACTGCATCATAGGCTTTCTTTTGCTGGCTAAAATGGAAACGGGGCTGTCGGCTCTGCTTATGTTTGTTATTGCCATGGTGCTACAGTTTATCCTCAACGACAACAACCTGTACACGAAACAAAAGGAGTTCTATAACAACAAAGGGCGCTGGATACTTGTAATGGCTGCTTTGATTGGTTGGGGAGTGGGTGCTTTCGGGTCTTTTTCTGACGCAATACCGGCTATTTCACAGTCCTTTTTGGCCGGGACAAGCTTGCTTACTGTGTTTGAAAAGGAACTGCCCGAGGTGCAGAAAAGTAACTACCTGGCTTTTGTGCTGGGAGGTGTTTGCTACGTCATTTCTCTTTTGATCATAAACTGGCAAAGCCCAAAATCCTTTGGTGATAACTAACAGGTAGAGCATTGGAATTGCAAAAATTTCTGGAGGGATTTTTCAAGAATTCATTGTTCCTTGCAGGAAAAGGTTTTTATACTGGCATGGCGTCAGATAACCTTGTTACCTTTTATCTAAGGCGCTCCCCCATGCTATGCATTGACTTGGGCAGAACCTAAAGCGGAGGCTCCGTTAAAAATATTATTACGTTTTTTCATAGATAAAAATGAGACCCAAACCGAGTCTCATTTTTATTTATGAAGTACTCCTCCTGAGGGTGTATTAACTGCCTCTGCCGACATGTATTCGGTCTTGGCTTAATAATCCCTTAAAGGGGTAACTGCTCTACTACCACAATTTCCACGCGGCGGTTTTGCTGCCTGCCGCGCGCCGTCTCGTTGGTGGCCTCGTACATGTGCTCCCCAACCGGCACCAGCCGCATGCGGGCTGTGTCCAGCCCGCTGTTCCGCCGTAGCCAGTCCTCTACAGCCCGGGCCCGTTCCCTGGCCAACTGCCTGTTGTAGGCCTCACCTGCCAAAGAGTCCGTGAAACCGTACACCCGAATCATGCCCTCCGTGTTATTCTCCTTCAGGGTCCTTGCAATTTCCTGCAGTTTCTCCTCTCCGCTCGGTCTAATCTCCGCCTCGTCCAGGTCAAACATGATGTCCTCGCCAACGGAATAGATCCTGTAGCCCTCGGCGCCGCGTACCTCTATCTCGGCCGCTTGCAGGGCCGGCTCCACCACTGCAGGCGCGCCGAAGTCAACCTCCTTAAACGCCTCCTCTTCCGTTTCCAGCACGCCTCCCGCCAGGTTTCCGTCATCGTACATTACGGCAGTGTCTTCTGTTGCAATCTCGCGCACCTCGCCTGCGCCGTCCACGTTGTCTTCCCTTACCTCGTTACAGCTGGCCAAAAGACCGGCGGCAGCAAGAAAGGTGATTGTGAAATTTGTCTTCATCTCGTTAGCTTTTGGTTATAAATGATGATAGTATACAAGTGTACGGGCTTGGAGAGACTGTGTTTCTATCAGCTGTCTGCCAGGTAGCAGCAATTTCTTTTCCTTTTGCAACACTGCATGCGTTTTGTATACATGTTTTTGCTATATTCACCCTTTAAATACAAGTGAGCGAACGGCTCCAATGGCGGTAACAGCAGTTTTTTAAATGAGCATGGGGTAGTTTTATGTGATAGAGTAAAGCTAGTACAGGTCAGATGGCTAAAGTACTCCAGGCTGATGGACGATGAGGAATATCAGGAGTATAGAGCGTTATCAGACTTCCTTGAGAAACAGAAACCATTTATTATAAGCATGAGGTCAATAAACTTAATTCTTCATTTGTTATTCTTTTAATTCAACTGCTTGATTATAGTTAAACATCCAAAACCATCCTGTAATATAGCATAGGAAATACTTGTCAGGCAGTTTTCAGCTGATGAAAAACGCTTTCACAAGCTTTTCTTTAGCTACGGCAACGCTGTCTGTCGCTATTATCAGGGAGCCACAGAGCAGCGGTCAATGCGCCAAGACTATGAAGAATGGTTAGAGGAGCTGACGCCAGATATTGCCAGTGTTATGGTTGATGAAGGTTTTGAATAGTGCCTGCATGTACTTAGCTTCACAAGGTCCGCAAATGAGAAGCGAGATCTAGGGCTTGTCAACTATGTACGCGAACTGATGAGGGCTGAGGACTATACTGAGTGCAAGGCTATGACAGAAGTTACTGACAAGCGATTACCCCCATTTAACCAATGCAGGTAATGATGTTAATTAATCTAGCAGGCAAGAAAGCTTCTGAAGGTGAACCACTGCAACCAATAACTTAATTTAACTTTAAAACTAACTCAAATCTTTTCTCCCCCTTTGTTCTTAGTACATGATAAAGGTCAAACACCCGCTGGAGTACCGCAACCAGGAGCAGGAAACCTGCTTTACCAAATCAGCGCCTGAGGCCAGGCGCCTTCATGAACTGATGTACAGCTACAGCAATGCCGCCGCCAGGTATGATCAGGAATTCGGACACATTCCACCCAGTGAGCAGGATTACGAGGAGTGGCTCCAAACGCTACATCCGGCTATAGCCAAAGTAATGGCCGCACAAGGGTTTGCAGGGTGCTGTTTAGAACATGGCTTCATCAGGTTCATGAAGAAGAAGCGCGAACCGGTACTAGAGGCGTATGTGCGGGAATTAATGGGCGAGGAAGAGTATCAGGAACTCAAGAGCCTATCAGGTACTGCTTAGGATTAATAGTTATAGCCATGATTTTCATTAACCAAATGGCAGTTCAAAACTAAGTTTATTATTTTCCCCCACTTTTGTAACAATCATTTGAGTTATATAAGCGTATCGTACTGGCAAAATAAGTCAGCGACAACAGGTACAGGATGTTTCCTTGTGTTACAGAAAAACAAGCCGCTCACGCTAGTAATGTTATGGTGCGGCTTGTGCTGTGATTACTCAGCAATCAAATGTACAGTTATTTGATCAGCATTTCTCCCCTGCCTGTCAGAAGCCAGTGAAGATCCAGTTAGGGAAAACTGCCGAAAGCTTTAACAACCTTTTTACAGTGGGCTTCGTCTTATCACGCTCAATACCAGACATCTGAGTTCTTAACATCCCAAATATAGTGTCAAGGTCTTTCCCGCTAAGCTTCATATGCTTACGGAGGCTCTTGAGACGGCTGCCAAATGTGGTGTAATCATACATATGTAGCTTTTAATAAGTGCTTCAAGTATACATTGCATAGCGTACGCCTTCACTTTCGGAAAGAACCTGAAAGAGCACTCACTATCAAAAGGCTTTATCGCACTTCTCTATACACATTAACCTAATTCATATTAAAAGAACAACGCGCAACCCATCAATATACTAGAATTATGTAGCACTGAACCACTCTACTACTCCAAGTTATAATCCTTCGGCAGCCGACAGCACCTGACTTTCATATATTTAAGCCCCTTTCTGTTTTATTTTAAAACAGAATTCTTTTAAAATAGTATAATATTAGAAGTTTTTCCTTAATAACTATGAAAGAAATAACTACTATTCTGCATCAGAAGCCAATTTCAGGCTTAGCTAACTTCTGCAGCCTATTGCTGCTTTGCCTGTTACTTCTGTCGCCAGATTTTGCCCATGCGCAGTGGACACGTAAGCAAGATGCCTTCAAGAAGAGATCTGAGGTAACAAGTGTCATATACAAAGAAAAACTTTACACTTTTATGGGCTTTGGCACTTTCCCCGAGGTAGAAAGTTCGAGTGAGGTATATGATCCTGTACAGGGCAAATGGACACTTTTGGCTTCTATGCCCGCAGGAAAAACTGTTACGCACCAGGGAGTTGTGCTGATTGATGATAAAGTATGGCATATCGGCGGTAGAGTAGGAACGAATCCTGGTCCCTTGACAAGTGAAATATGGATTTATGACATTACAAATAACAGCTGGCATTCCGGTCCACAATTAATAGACCCTGCCAACGGAAAGCCTTTACTATGGGCTGGAGGCGGGGCAGCATTGGTGGGGCGAAGGTTGCATGTTTTCGGAGGCTTTGTGACTAGTGCCTGTGACAGTGATCAGGATAAGTACCACCTGACGTTGGATATTGATAAATGGCTGAATAGCCCGAAGACAACGCAATGGGAAAATAAGCTGACCCCCATGCCAACAAAGAGGAACCATTTTGGCACCACAGTACTGGGAGGTAAAATATATGCTTTAGGTGGCCAGTTCGGCCATGATTGCGGTGGAGGGTCGGACCAAAAGTACTCCCATATGTATAACCCAATCACAGATACATGGACAAAGTTAACTGATATGCCTACTCCTCGCTCACATATAGAAGGAAGCACTTTTCCGCTTGACGGCAAAATTTACATAGTGGCAGGTCAAGGCACATACGGAGCTAATCAGGACCGGGTAACAATTTTCACTCCGGAAGCTAATGGAGGTCTTGGTTCATGGGCGGATGCTACAGCCTACACCTTACCGAATGAGTATGAGGGAATAGCATCAAAAGTAATTGGCAATACCTTCATTATCTCACATGGTGGTCAAGGAAATAGTACTAATACCCAAAAAACAGCTTACACATCGAGCATTACCCGAAATATCCCTTATAAATTTGGCTTCACAGAAGAATGTTTCACAAGAACGGTAGAGTCTAATCAGAAACTGGTGCTAAAAAACCTGCTTTTTACCTTAGAAAAGGAAAAGCAATATACTTTGTCCTCTAACGCGAAATGGCTTAGTGTTACCAAAAACGCTACTGGAGTCGCTGTGCAATCAGCAGTTGAAGTAGAGGTGACCATAGATGCTACCGGTTTAGATCCAGGCACTTATACAGCCACTGTCACAGCAACGGGTACAGGAGCAGGGCCGTCCTTCTCCGGCGCAGCCTTCTGTGTAAAGTTAACGGTAAGAGGCACTCAAAACGCAGTGCTTGTGAATTCTGGAGGTTCGGGATATACAGATAGTGGAGGCAGGGTATGGGGAGCGGACGCGCATTTCACTGGCGGGGTCACCTCCTCCAAGTCCTTCGATGTTGCCGGCACCACTGATGACCAACTGTACCTGAAGTACAGGTATGCTAAAAACGGCGCCCCCTTCAGCTACAACATCCCGGTAAGCGAGGCAGGCTCCTACACCGTAAAGCTGCACTTCGTGGAGCCTTACTTCAAAGAGTCCGGCGCCCGCAAATTCCATGTCGATGTTGAGGGGCAGCGGGTAATAAGCAACTACGACCTGTGGGCGCAGCAGGGGTATGGCAAGGCGTTGGTAATGACCTTTGATGGCATATCTGTCACGGATGGTACAGCCAACATCCTTCTTACCTCTGTGACAAACAATGCCATCATATCGGGTGTCGAGCTGATAAAGTCTCCCTCAGCGCCTACCTTAGCCTTGAACGTAGGAGGTGCAGAGCACACAGACAGCGAAGGCAGAATTTGGGCGGCAGACGCATATTATTCCAGCGGTGTAACTTCTACCAAATCTTTTGATGTGGCTGGCACTACCAATGATCAGCTCTACCTGAAGTACCGCTTCGCCTCCTCCGGCGCTCCCTTCACCTATAGCATTCCGGTAAGCGAAGCCGGCTCTTATACAGTAAAGCTGCATTTTGTGGAGCCTTACTTTAAGGCGTCTGGTGCCCGAAAATTCAATGTAGACCTTGAAGGGCAGCGGGTAATCAGCAACATAGATCTCTATGCCCAGTATGGCTTTGGCATTGCAGTGGTGCTGACGTATGAAGGGGTTTCTGTCACGGATGGTACGCTCAACATTCTCTTTACTTCCGTCACTGATAATGCTGTAATATCAGGAATAGAAATGAAACAAAATACATCTGCAACTGCAAGCATAATAGCTCAGGAAATGTTTAGAGGGGACACAAGCCTGAAGGTCTATCCAAATCCTAACGCAGGCGACATGCTTTTTGTGGAGGTGTCAGGCCATACCGCAAATGAAGCGATAACTACATCCATATATGATGTAACAGGTCGTGTTATACACGCAGAAGCTAGCATAGCAAATGAGCGAGGGAATTTTCATCTAGAACTACCTTTAGGGAAAAGACTTCAGAAAGGGCTGTACCTTGTACAGACGCAGGGTCTATCGGGAAAGCGCCAAGCCCGGCTAGTAGTACAGTAAGAGTGATCTAACGTCAGATGCACCAGTTCGTATGTTGTCCAGTGGAATTACAATATTTTACATGAGACCTACTTCAGGCAGCCATTGCCTGGTTGCACAGCAGGTTCTCATATTGGCAAGGAGTCATGTAGCCCAGTGCTAAATGTCTCCTTCTCCGGTTGTAGAAACCTCTACGTATTAAAACACGGCCAGTCGGGCCTCCTGTCTGGTGGCAAACTTTTGATGGTAGATCATCTCCGGCTTCATTTTCTTAAAAAACTCTCTGCCACTGCATTATCCCAGCAGTTTCCATTCCTGCTTATGCTCTGCCGCACCGGCATTCCCTCCAACTGCTCTCTGAAGGCACTGCAGGCGTATTGCACGCCCCTCTGTCAAGGTAGTTATCTGCCTCACCATACACGTGGTCAGAGTCGGTGGATTGCAGCCGGTATTTCTTCCGCACGATGCGCTGTATCCGGTGCTTCTGCATCAGGCGGTCCACACGCGGACAAGAAGCGCTGATGCCTTGTTCCTTGAGTTCGGCAGCAATCCTGGAACTGCCGTAGCGGCACTTACTCTGTTCATAGACCTATTTAATCTGCTCCACAAGCTCCTGCTCTTTCCGTTCCCGCAGGCCGACAGGGTGTTGCAGCCAGTGGTAGTAGCCACTGACACTAACCTTGAATACTCTATCTTCTCAACTGGAAACTGATTGCGGTGCTCCTTTCTGAAGCCAATGTATACCGCCTGTCACCCTGGAGAAGATGCTAATGGCTTTTTGACCCGCAGACATGCGTCAGAATCGGATATGTATCACGCTCCAACGTGCCTCCTTCAACTCCTTCTGTAGCCGCTTTATCTCCCTTTGCTCGTCTGTCAGCCCTTCGGTGGGCCGGACTGGCAAGCTGTCCTTCTACCGACACTTGCTCAGCCGGCCGGGGTCTATGCCCAGCTCATCGGCTACTTCTTTTACCGAACCTCAGGCATAGGAGAGGTCAAATATACGTCTATCGATAATAGTCAAATTTAATACTTTCATAAATCTGCCTATCAAAAGCCTCCAGTCAAAGGTAGCAACTCCACCTTCAGTTTAAAGAGAAAACAGCAGGCTCGCCCGCACCGCTATGTAAGCGTAAAAACATAAGAACCTCCTGCTTATGATGGTACATCGGTTATACCACTCAAGCAGGAGGTTCTCCTTATTCATACCTCAACTATACTCCTGGATAATTCCTGTTTCTGAATCTATCTAATTAGCTCTTGATAGGATCATTGAAACCTTGCCACCCAAGAGTTGCTGATTTTACTTTAAGTCAAACCTGTCCAGGTTCATTACCTTATCCCAGGCTTTGATGAAGTCTCTTGTAAATCGCTCTTTTGAATCTGAGCAGGCATACACTTCCGCAATAGCCCGAAGCTCTGAATTTGATCCGAAGATCAGGTCGACCCGGCTACCGGTCCACTTCACTTCCCCGGTTCTGCGATCACGACCTTCAAATTCATTATCAGCTTCAGAAGTCGCCTTCCAGGTGGTGCCCATATCTAGCAGGTTTACAAAGAAGTCGTTTGTAAGTGCTTCCGGTTGATTTGTGAACACGCCGCGCTCAGACCGATCGTAATTGGTGTTCAGCACACGCATCCCGCCTACCAGCACTGTTAATTCAGGGGCAGTAAGGCTCATCAGCTGTGCCCGGTCAATCAGCATCTCCTCTGTTGAGGCAGAAACATTGTCCCGGTTCCTGTAATAGTTGCGGAACCCGTCTGCGTTCGGCTCAAGGACAGCGAAAGCATCCCAATCAGTTTGCTCCTGGGAAGCATCGGCACGTCCGGGTGTAAACGGCACTTTCACCTCCTGACCACCATTTCTGGCTGCCTGTTCAACGCCGGCACAACCTCCCAGTATAATCAGATCAGCCATGGAAACTTGTTTGCCATCGCCCTGTGCACTGTTAAACTCCTGCTGGATGCCTTCATATTGCTGAAGCACCTTTTCCAGCTCAGCCGGGTTATTCACCTCCCAGTTCTTCTGCGGCTCCAGGCGGATTCGTCCGCCGTTCGCGCCTCCCCTCTTATCAGAATCACGATAAGTAGCGGCAGAAGCCCAGGCAGTAGAAACCAGCTGAGAGACAGAAAGCCCGGAGTCCAGTATTTTGTTTTTTAAAGCACTGATATCCTGCTCGTTTACCAGTTCATGTGTGACGGCCGGTATAGGATCCTGCCAGATCAGTTCTTCCGCAGGCACTTCCGGACCCAGGTAGCGCGAAAGAGGGCCCATATCGCGGTGCGTCAGTTTATACCATGCCAAGGCAAAGGCATCGGCAAACTCATCCGGATTCTCCAGGAAGTGCCTAGAAACTTTTTCATATGCTGGATCCATTCGCAGCGCAACATCGGTGGTCAACATAAAAGGCGCATGCTTTTTCGATGGGTCGTGTGCGTCTGGCACAGTACCTTCGCCTGCCCCACCCTTCGGCTTCCACTGTTGGGCCCCCGCCGGGCTCTTGGAAAGTTCCCACTCAAACCCGAACAGGTTCTCGAAAAAGTTATTGCTCCACGTGGTAGGGGTGGTGGTCCAGGCACCCTCTAGGCCGCTGGTGATGGTATAGCCTGCGTTACCGGTGCCGAAGGTGTTTCTCCAGCCAAGTCCCATCTCCTCAATGCCGGCGCCTGCAGGTTCTGTGCCTACAAATTCCCGCGGATCGCCAGCTCCGTGCGTTTTACCAAAGGTATGCCCGCCCGCAATCAGGGCAACGGTTTCATAGTCATTCATGGCCATCCGGCCGAAGGTCTCGCGGATGTCGTGGGCTGCCGCAATCGGATCAGGGTTGCCATTCGGACCTTCCGGGTTCACGTAAATAAGCCCCATGTGCGAGGCTGCCAGCGGACTTTCTAGCACGCCGCCTGCGTGGCGCTCCTTGTTTCCCAACCACTCTCCTTCTGAGCCCCAGTAGATATCCTCCTCCGGCTCCCAGACGTCTTCTCTTCCTCCGCCAAAGCCAAACGTTTTAAGCCCCATGGATTCGAGGGCGCAGTTCCCGGCCAGAATCATCAGGTCGGCCCATGATATTTTCTTTCCGTACTTCTGCTTTATTGGCCAAAGCAGCAAGCGTGCCTTGTCCAGGTTGGCATTATCCGGCCAGCTGTTGAGGGGGGCAAAGCGCTGAGAGCCAGAGCTGGCTCCTCCCCGCCCGTCGGCAATACGGTAGGTACCCGCACTATGCCAGGCCATGCGGATAAAGAGCGGGCCATAGTGCCCGTAATCTGCAGGCCACCACTCCTGAGAATCCGTCATCAGGTTAAAAAGGTCCTGCTTCACAGCCTTCAGATCAAGGTTTTTAAACTCGTCTGCATAATTAAACTCCTCCCCCATAGGATCAGACTTAGAAGAATGCTGATGTAGTATCCGAAGGTTTAGCATATTTGGCCACCAGTCGCGGTTAGACCTTCCACTACCTGCCGTAAAGTTAACAGCACCACCCATAAAAGGGCATCTTCTAGACTCGTTGGTATCCCACACAGGGGTGTTAGGAGCTACATGTCTGTCTTTCTTATGTTCCATAGTTTTCATGATAAAAGTTAAAAATAGATATGCTTTTTTGAAATTATGCATCTGATTCTTAATAAAGATACCTATTCACAGACCTGTAAACAAATCCTCTGTAATTCGAAATATCTATAGCTTTATAGCGAAAATCTATAAAGCTTGTTTTCTTATCAATTTGGCGGATTTATAATTAAAGGGTATATACATCTTTTTAACAAGTTCAAACGCCAGTACCCCAGATAAGAAGGATGAGAGTCTGTGCTAATCACCAGGCAAGGCCACGGAGGTGGCGTGCAATGAACTTGCCAATACCTTTAAAATGCAAAAGTAAAAGCCCCTCCATTTCCGGAGAGGCTTTTACTTTTGCTACTGGTATATAGCTGTTAAGCTGTTAATCTATAACTCGGCGGCGTTGAAGGTATCGCCCTGGGACACATCGCCTGTCTCGAAGCCTTTTCTAAACCAGCGGACTCTTTGGGCAGAGGTGCCGTGTGTGAAGGAGTCTGGCACCACTCTTCCTGTGGATTGCTTTTGAAGACGGTCATCGCCGATGGCACTTGCTGCATTCAGGGCTTCTTCCAGGTCGCCGGGCTCCAAAAATCCTGTTGATCTTTGGGTATGATGTGCCCACACACCGGCATAGAAATCCGCCTGTAGCTCTACTTTTACCATGAGTTTGTTAAATTCTACTTCGGATAGTTTGCCCCGCATGGCGTTTACCTGCTCCATGGTACCCGTTAGGTTCTGCACATGGTGCCCCACCTCATGGCCAACCACATAGGCCTGTGCAAAGTCTCCTGCAGCACCCAACTTGCGTTCCATCTCGCCAAAAAAGCTTAGATCGATGTACAGTTTTTCATCGCCGGGGCAGTAAAAAGGTCCTGAAGCAGAGGAAGCTGAACCACAGGCGGAGCTTACCTGCCCCGAAAACAGCACCAAGGTGGGTTCTCTGTACCCTTCTATCATCTTGTTCCAGACATCTTCGGTATCTGCCAGCACCACGGCCGTCTGTTCAGCCAGCGCCTGCTCTTCCGGGCTTGGCTGGTAATTGGTTGACTGTGTGTATTGCGGTTCGCCGCCCACAAACTGCTGCAGCAGCGCTATGGGGTTGGTTCCTGTCAGGAACATCAGCGCCACCAGCACCGCCACAATAATCAGCCCCACTTTTGAAAAAAGTAGCCGGAACAAAGGTATAAGCAGCATTGGACTGATGCCTCTGCCTCCTCCAAAGCCGCCTGCTGATTGTCCTCTACGGTCTTCTATGTTGCCGCTTTTTCTTCTGCCTTGCCATTTCATAAGTACCGTTTCAAAAAAGTGAATGATAGTATAGTTTGCATGTTATCCGCCTTGCCACCGAAAGTCTATACCTATATCCGAACAGTAGGCAGCTTCACTTGGATGCACGCAACTTATACGAAATACCTACACCGATGTGCTGATGAGCTGTATCTCCTTGTCTTGATGTTGTTTGATTTGTCTTTTTTAAAGTACAAAACCAGCGGGTGGGTTAGAACCATAATTGGCAAACACCTATTTGGTACCGAGCAACTTACCTTTAGATCAGATCAGGCTCCTCTTCCGCTTCGTCCACCCCCTCAACCTCCACCTTTCTGGTGTTATTGTGTAAATCCAAATCAATCAGCAGGTGATTCGGATCAATGCCGGCACGCCCGGGCTGTTCTGATACATGGAGGATAATCGTCTGCTTGCCCGAGCCAATGCGATGCTTCTGAAGGTAGAGTACTTTTGCCGATGACTCGCCTGCTGCACGCGGCGCGTAGACGCCGATCTCTACCCAATCCTGCATAGGTATGTTTGTCTCTGCTCCGATGCTGTCGACTGTCACCTTTCGAGTTTCCACCTCCAGTGTTACCTGCCAGTTACCTGCTTCGGTCTGCTTTGCCGTGACCTGCTTCGTCTCGAGCTCCCAGAACGTGTTGGCGGCGAAGAGATCATGCACCAGGTATTGAAGAGAGTCTGGCGTCACTGCCTGCAGCTCCCTGTAAAAGTCGAGCGTCGTTGGCAAGGGAGGGCTTGGCGTATAGTCTCGAAGCATCCGCCGGAGTGCATTGTTTACACTGTCCTTCCCAATGTAATTCCGAAGTGCGAAGAGCGCGAAAGGCCCCTTGCGGTAATTCATAAACCTGTTGTTGGCCCGTAGTAAGGGAGGAGCCGCCTTAGAGTGAGGCACCTCATACTCGTGTCGCATCTGTGACAAATAAAGGAGCAGGTGATCGTAGCCCAGCGTTTCCTCCACCACTTGCATGGCAGAATATGTGGCAAAGCTTTCGACGAGTAAACCGGCTCCCTCCACTGCGGCGGGAGAAAGGTAGATACCCCACCACTGGTGCGCCACTTCGTGCGCCATGATGTGGTACGGGAGGTCTAGGCTACCTGGCGCCCGGTTCATCAGGGAGTACCCGCTCGGATAGTCAATCGTCATAGCCTCGGCATGCATTCCGCGGCCAGGCCCTGGTCGCTCCAGCACCCGGAAATGACTGTACGGGTAAGGTCCAAACTCCTGCGTGTAGTATGCCAGCGAAGCTTGTGCACTTTTTACCATGCGCTCCACGTTGATGTCATGGGCGGGATGATAAAAGATTTGGATGGCAACAGGTTTCCCTGTGTTGTCACCGTGACCGGAAAACGCAGCGGCTTGCCCTGAGCGGGGAGAACGCGGCACCCACTGTGCCTCACGTACGGCATACTTGGCCGAGAAAAAAGCATACTCGTTATGAATGGGTGCAGTGGTAGCATAATGAAAATACTGGCGGTCTCCTTTCGTCCAGGTACGACGTAGAGCGCCTGGCGCAACAGCAATCTGGTCCTTTGTGGTGCCCACAACAGCTTCAAAGTCCATCTGCTCCGCATGACGGGCGTCGTTGCGTGCTGCCACATCGTACAGAGAAGGCCTCTCCGGACGCGGAGGAAGCCCATACGTGGAGCGGTCACGCGCATCGCGCAGTCTCCGGTCATCATTATAGCCAATAACCGGCATCCAGTCGCTTTTAATATGAGAACCATTCTCAACCACAGAGGCGCCTACTCCATCGTTGCTGAAACCGCGCGATTCTATTTGAATTTTAAAGCTCATTAGCAGGGAGTCACCTGGCTCAAGCCTTTTTTTTAAAGTATAAATCCGGTAACCGAGATGTTCATCAAGCACCACCGGGGTAGCCGCCCGGTCAAAGGAAATCCCTGTAATTGCGAGGTGCGGTACGGTAGAAAAGTGGATGGAGTCGATGGCAACTTCGCCTCTATTTACGAGATGATACGTGGCCTCTATATCAGCTGCATAATCATCTGGGTAGATTTCCACCTTTAACCTGGTGCGAGTCAGTGCTGGCTGCAGTGTGTTTTCATACTGCCCATACCGTCGCTCGTACTCCGCGCGCATCTCCATTCTGTCAGCGGTGCTTGTAAACTTGTTCAGCACGTTGGTGTTGTAGAATATAAAACCACCCGATACAAGAACAAGCGCCAGGGCTGTGAATAAAGCTCTTTTATGCTTTGCAAACCGGTGCTGTGCCAGGTGAAACCGCGTGGCAAGGCCGCCTTCTTTGCTTCGCACCCAAAACAAAATTGCTAGCACGGAGAGTAAGAAAGCCCAGGAGGCCCAGTAGAACTTAAACCACAACCAGGGCGTGATAAATGGACCGAAGCCGCTCATGTCACTGTAAGACCATCCCGTATCAGAGGCATATACCAGCATGTTGTGCTCTACCCCTATCATTGAGGAAAAAAGGATAAAACCATACGCGCAGAAGGCTACCATGTGCCCGATGTACTTTTGGTTCACCAGAACATGAATCACAAAGACGAGCAGGGCGAAGAGAAGGTAGTTCGTGAGTTGCATCCCGAAGAGCGCCTTCATGTATACATCTATCTCGAACTGGTGGTAGTCCATAACGAGTTGGTTGATTATCCCGGCCACCATCAGAAAAGCGACCCAAGCGGTGATAGTGAGTGCGAGCCCGATGAATTTACCGAGGAACATGACCCACTCTGGCACTGGCGTGGTGTCCGAAAGTACATTCAGACCTGCTTCGCGCTCGCGCCAGACGAGTTCGCCGGCGTAAAAGATGGTGAGCAAGGGGAAAATGATCCACTGTGTCCGGTAGTTACTCAGGGGTGGCGTCAAGACTCTTAAAACTTCCTCGGTTCGGGCAAGCAGCGGAACACCGTAAAATTCCATATACTCGGTCGCGAACAGACCAGATCCTATAGCTAATACCGCTACAAGAGTAAGCCCGGCCCAGCTTTTTGCAACTGCCCAAAACGACGTCCCCGCGAGGGTGAGTACCTGGCGCACATACGTTGCCCATACAAAATTACGCGTGAAGTGCGGCACTTTAGCTGGACTGGTCGCAATGTTGCGGGTATGAAACGCGTCCGGTGCAGCCTGCGCGGCAGTTTGCGCCGTATTTGACCGGCGCCTGAAAATACTCCACCTCTTGACATTCG
This sequence comes from Pontibacter pamirensis, assembly GCF_010015475.1. Taxonomy (GTDB): domain Bacteria; phylum Bacteroidota; class Bacteroidia; order Cytophagales; family Hymenobacteraceae; genus Pontibacter; species Pontibacter pamirensis. The sequence goes on along the minus strand of NZ_SSNI01000031.1, from coordinate 18,090 downwards.
TAACATGGGTATATTGAAAACCGAAGTAAGTAAACGCAAGCGCACCTGCAGCAATGCAAAACCACATGACGCGGTTCCAGAGCCATGTACCTTGCAGCAGGATCAACCGCGTATTCTTGTCGATCGGCGTCCAGCCTTCCATTTCCGCAATAATGCTGGTGCCCAGGAGGTCCATCAGGCTACCCAGTACCTTCCACTCCAGCATGAACCGCACCGTTGTGCCGCCGAACTGGGAAAAAATAATGATGGCAATGCTGGCAATATAGCTGGCAATGGCCCGGCCGCTCCATGCCGCGAACGTAAACTGGATGGCCGTAGTAGCGATGACCGTAGGCAGTGCCAGAAAACCAAAGTTGGTTAGATAAGACGCGAGACGGAATGAACCGATAAACTGCGTCTTTGCACCGGGACCATAAAAGGAGAGGAGCATTCCGGCGTAAAGTATCAGCATAAGTAAAGCATTAAGTACCAATGCCGCCAGGAATCGCGCTCCCAGATAGCTAATCTTGGGAACTTGCGTAGTATAAGTAAGTGGATGCATATGCGTCTGCATGTCCCGGGTAGCAGCATCACCGGCAACCACCCCTCCTATCACCACCCATATCGCGCTGCCGAAGACCGTAAAGAAGGCGATCGTGCCCGGCGCATTCAGGTGCGTTTCGTCGGTAAGCGTGACCATTCTCAGGATAGTGAAACCGAACAATAGGAAGACAGCAAACAGGAACCAGGTTGAAACATGGCGTAACTGGTAGGAAAACTCATATTGTAAAATTGTCCGGAACTTCATGGCGTCACCTCCTTCTTCTGGTTGTCGCTGTAGTAGATTACCATACTGCTGCAGTATAATTTATCCAGATCCGGCTCCTGCAGTGTGGCCAGCATCGGCGTCGACATAGACTTGCCAGCCCCCTTAGGGACAAGCAGGGCGAACATACCTTTGGGGATGGTGAGCATGACATCCTTTGGTGCCTGAACACCCTTTGGGTGTTTTCTGTAGATTTTCGTGATTTGTAGTTCCATCTTTTGATTCCACGCGAATGGGATAGTTTTATTTATTTAAAAAATGAAGCAAGTTTGGAGGTCGGAGCACTGGAATTGATTTCCACCCTATGCCCAGGTCCGAAGGCCTATGACACCATGCCATAACAAGTAAAAAGCAACGAGTAAGTGTAGTCCAGACAAGAAAGTAGCAGGAAGAAATATAGATCTTTTGATGCCTTTATTTCGAAACCTGATTACTATGACAACAGAGAAAACCGCAGCAGCAAAAAACCCTAGTGTTGCAAGCATGATGGATAATGAAAGGATATTGGGTTTAGCTAAAAGCCCTGTTCCGTCCATTGCGCCAGCAGCAAAGAGCACAAGAGCGGACATCAAAAATGCCACCGGCAGTAGAGACCAAACCCTGATCAGCACATTAGCGCCACCGGGTATCCTGCCTTTCCAGTAGCGATAACCCCAAAAGGGTACTAATACAGAAGCTTGAATAACAAGAATTACCCAAAGCATGAGCACTGCTATTCTCCCGAATAATATTGCTCCGGGAATTGCGCCAAGGGTAACCGTTCCGCTTTCCTTCCCAGCCAGTTCCAAAACCTCCCCCTCCAGCGGATCAGTGACAATGACAAAATCTGGTCTACCTGTATGTAGATTGTGGTAAAAGCCATTACCAGCAGGAACAAACTTCACTGTTTCTCCCAAAAAAGCAGGAAGCTGGCTGTATATGGTGTCTCCCTCTGTCCAAATGCGCTCTGCCGTTAAGGGTGGCAAATAAAAAGGCAAGCTGTTTCTTGGATTTATAGCTTGGTAATAGCCGTTTAATGGACGTGCAATACCTTTGAATTCAGAAGAAGAAAATGTCTTTTCGGGCTTTGGCAGATGATGTGTCTGATAGTCCCTGATAAGACCTGAAATCTTACGGATAACCTCAGGCTTGCCGGCATTTATCTGAACGGAGTAGCCTACACCATAATCCGGCAGATAGGAGAAATCAGAAACGCCTCCACCTATCCCGCCTCCATGCTTGTAATAGGTGAAACCATTATGGTCAGAAGTATAGAGGCCTAAGCCATACCCGTATTTCAATCCCGCCTTAGCGCCTAAGGTCGTCGAAGGAGTTTCCATCCTTTTTAAGGCGCTTTCCGATATCAGCTGTGTGGCGTTCACCCTTCCTCTTTGGACAAAAAGCTGAAGCATTCTGGCCATATCTTTTGGAGATGCGTTAATAGCTCCCGAAGGCCGCATGATGATGTGCCAGTATTCCTGCGGATACTCTTCTTTGTATAAGGTGGCTCCTTTCTGCTTATAATCTTCCGAAAGAAAATAAGTCATGGTCTCCATACCCATAGGAGATAAAAAATTCTCCTGGATATAAGCCTCATAGGTTTGACCTGTAGTTTTCTCCACGATGTAGGCAGCCACTGCAGGGCCTGAGTTAGCATAGGCCATTCTTGTGCCCGGTACCCACCTGGAAATTCTGGAATGAGGGTGATAAGCCAGTCCTTCTTTCAGTGGTTTAAGTTCAGGGTCATTTGAAGTGAATTCTGGTAGATGTATGTCGTCCCAGCCTGTGGTATGCTCCAGGAGATGCTCCACAAGGATGGGGTTTGTGTCTTCCCAAGGATTTGCAAACTCAATTTCAGGCACCAAGTCTTTGACACGGTCCTTCAGGCTTAACTTTCCCTGCTCCTGTAGTTTTAAGATCGCTAGCGCAACAAAGACTTTGGAGGTAGATCCAATTCTGAACATGGTTTCCTCGTCAGCAGGAACATTTTTTTCCCGATCAGCTATCCCAATTCCTTCAATCCATACCGGCCCTTCACTATCTACCAAGGCTATACCGGCAGCAGGAGTGCCTGTTTCCGCTAACACCTCGAGGATAGCTTTTCTTAGTTCTTCAACTGTTTTAGGCTTTTGAATTATATCAACCTCCTGACCGTAAACACCTGCGGAAAATGCTGTAAACAGCAGTACTAATGAATAGATTCTAATGAACTTGGACTGTTTCATATACTATTTAGAGTTGATAATCATGGTGTGCAGCTTAATTCACTTCCCCTTTGAATAAGAATCTAATGTTGTTCCATATTTTAGCCTGCAACTGGCAGTTTAGCTGGCTTCAGCTACAACGAGCAGGCTGCTGTTGCTTTCAGCTTTTGTTGGAGGTGGCACAAGATTGTTCAAGTCTGTTCTCTTGCTCATGTCAATCGGGTAATTACTTCTCAGTCTCTTGTAGGTATAGAATGAGTTCATGAAAAAGGACAAGAGAAAAGCACCCGTTCTTAAAGTATAAATCCCCTGTAAAATCCTCTTGAGCGAATACCAGGGCGAAAAAGACTTTTTCCACAACTCCCTATGCGCATTCAGTAACTGGGCCTCGCTTAATTTCTTCGGTTTGAATGCTACATTGTAGCCGTTATAGAAATTCCAGTTTCTTTGGCTTAAAATCCGGCCTTCCTGGTTTAGCTTGGTATAAATGGGGGTTCCCTTAAAAGGAGTCATGATACTTAGAAAGGGAACATCTATCCCGATTTCCATCAGTTGGTCAGCCATATGGATGATGCTCTTTTCATCATCATGGTCAAAACCGGCAATGAACCCTGCCATCACAGCAATTCCCCGTTTTCTGATTTCCTTAACAGCCACTTTATAGTGGGCTATTTTGTTTTGCCGCTTATTGGCATCCGCCAGGGAATCAACACCAAAAGACTCTATCCCCAGAAAAACACCTATACAACCAGAGGCTTTCATCAAGTCCAGCAGTTCCGGGTCTTTTGCAATATCCATACTGGCCTGGGTTAGCCACCACTTTTTCAGGGGTATCATTTCATTCAGGAGCTGTCTGATGTAGGGCCTCCGAATGGTTAGATTATCATCCCAGAACCACACAATCTTTCGTTGCCACCAATGGCTGAAATTGTCATAGGAAGCATCTCTTATCACATCCTCAATGGGCCGTAACCTGAACCCGGGGTTCAAGGAAGGAACAGTGCAAAATGAACAGGAGAAAGGGCAGCCTCTAGTGGCCTGAAGCACCTTTTTTATGAAAAACTTTTCGGGCAACAGGTCATACCGGGGTGTGGGCAAATTTACCATGTCGCAGGGTGTTCCGGTATATACCTGCTGCAACTGTCCAAGCTCAAAATCCCTTAACAGCGTTGGCCACACGTTTTCTGCTTCGCCCGTCACAATGGCGTCAAAATAGTTCAAGGCTTCTTCCTGGCAATAAGTCACATGAGGACCGCCGGCCACCACTACTTTTCCTCTTTTCCTGAATTCAGCAGCCAAACTGTAAGCCGCCATGGCAAAGCCACTAAAGAAAGAGATGGCTATTACATCAGCATCAGTATTGTAGTCAAGTTTGTCGACCTGCTGATGAAATACCCTGACTTCATGTTCTGCAGGTGTGATGGCCGCTAAATGGATGCCTGTAATGGGCGGAACGAAATCTCTTTCATGCCCAAACTCATACCGTTGCACATAGGCGATGATGATGTCTATTTTCATGTTCTATTTCTTTAGATGCTGAATGAGATTTTCATTAGGGAAGTCTTTATGAATGGAGTGGCACTGACAAGCGTGCTTGTGATGCAGCTTCATCATTCCATCTTCAGCTCCGCTACATTGTTGCCTGCTTCCTGATCCACCAGCAGGTAATGGGGGTCGATGCCGGCACGAGCGGGCTCACGAGGCACCGTCACCTTTACCGTCTGCGTTCCGGAGCGAATGCGGTGCTTCTGCAGGTATAGCGGCTCTTTCAGCTCATCGCCTTTGGCGAACACTCCGATTTGTATCCAGTCATTCATCGGCACCTCCGTTTCCACGCCTGCACTATCAGACACAAGCTTGCGCGCCTGCACGTCGAGCGTCACCTGCCAGGTTCCTGCTTCCGTCTGAGTCGCTGTGGCGCGCTCTGTCTCCAGTTCCCAATAGGTGTTCACCTCGAACAAATCGTGCAGCAGGTACTGCAGCGAATCTGGTGTGACCGCCTGCAACTCACGGTACAGATCGAGCGTCGTTGCCAGGGGTGCGTCTTGCTGCCGGTGCTTCTCCAGCAGGCGCCGGAGCGCACTGTTTACCTGATCCTCGCCAACGTATTCGCTCATCGTGTACAGCGCAAAAGGTCCCCTGCGGTAGGACATATAAGGGTCAAGACCGCGGAGCAAGGGTTCCCCCTGGCGAATCTCCCGTCGATACGGCTCGTGCATCCAGCTTAGAAGCTTCCGAAACTGCTCGGGACCTCTGTCGTACTCGAAAAGTTTCATAGCATAATACCAGGCAATGCTCTCAGACATCACCGGTGCGCCCTCGACATTTGCATAGGGCACAGTCCACTGATGGGCCATCTCGTGTGCCACTATCGCAGACGGGACATCCAGACTACCCGGTTCGTCCTTCGGCATCCAGTGGGAGAATCCTTCCGCGTACGAGATCCTGCGGGCTTCAGCGTGCATGCCCATACCATTGCCAGGGCGCTCGACAAAGGTGAGATGGCTGGAGCGGTATGGGCCGAACTGTGCGGTGTAGTAATCCAGAGAAGCCTGGATGGTTTGAACCATGCTTTCCAGTTGCGCCGTGTTTTCGGGGTGATGAAATATTCGGATGGAGATATTTCGCGCGGAGTCAGCCGTAGAGTCTTTCCACAGTGTTTCATGCACCGCATAGCCGGCGGAGAAGAAGGCGTACTCATGCCCGGGGGCACTGGTGGAATAGCGAAAGTACCGGCGACTACCCTCTGCCCATGTCCGGCGCAGTTCCCCCGGCGCAACGGCGACCTGCCCCTCATCGGTGCCAATAACGGCATCAAAGGTGGTCTTCCCCCCTGCTCTTTTCTTCCGCGCTTCCACATTATAGAGGGAGGCAATCAGCGGGCGTTGGGTAAGATGGTGTTCCCGTCGGTCACTGGCAAGAATTAGTTCGCGGCTCTTTTGGTAGCCGATAGCAGGCAGCCAGGCATTCGTGAAGAAAGTCCCATTCTCAGCAACAGAAGCATCGACTCCATTTTCGCGGAAGCCACGCGGTTTCATGCGCACCTGGAAGTCAAGCTGGATTGAATCGCCAGGCTGGAGCGGCTGCTTCAGCGCGTAAATCCGGTAGTGAAGCTCCTCATCGGCGAGCACACGGGCCGCGGGCCGATCAAACGCTAGGGCTTCTGTTTCAATCCCGGGCATGGTAGCTATGTGGATAGAATCGATTGCCTCGGTGGTGCTGTTCACAAGGCTGTAGGTGCCGCGTATTTCCACTTCCCGCCGCACAGGATAAATCTCCACGTGCAGCCTAGTGGCCGACACCTGCGGTTGTGGGATACCTGCGTACCGTCCGTAGTGTTGCTCGTACTCCGCCTGCCGCTCCTTCACCTCAGAAGAAGTGAGGTACTCGTTCAGCACGTTCGTGTTGTAGAAGATAAACCCACCCAGCACAAGGATAAGCCCCGCCGCCACCGCAGCAGTCCAGGTGGTGGCACCTATGAAACGACGGCGCGCTAGCTGGAGCCGCACCCGCAGGCCACTCTCCTTGCCGCGCACCCAAAGCAGCCGCGCCATCACTGCGAGAAGCACTGCCCAGGCTGCCCAGTAGCCCTTGAACCAGAGCCATGGCGCGAGAGTAGGGCCGAAGCCGCGCATCTCCGTATAGGACCACCCCGGACCGGCGCCGTAGATGAGCAGGTTGTGCTCGATACCGAACAGCGAGGCCATAGCGATGAAAACAAAGGCAATGATCGCCACCAGGTGGCCGATATACTTGTGGTCCACCAGCACGTGCACCACGAGGGCAAGCAACGCGAAAAGAAGGTATTCGGTAAGCTGAAGCCCGAACATGATTTTCAGGTATAGAGCGATCTCAAAGCCCTGATAATCCAATATAACCTGAGCAATTATCCCGGCCATAGTCTGGAGAGCCAGAAAAGCGACCAGTACGAAGCCGAGTCCCAGGAATTTACCGAGGAACGGAGCCCATTCCGAACCCGGCATAGCATCCGTTATTTCACCCAGTCCAGCGTCTCGTTCCCGCCATACCAGCTCACCGGCGAAGAAAACAATGAGGAAGGGGATGATCACCCAGCGACTCAGCTCATCAGAAAGAGAGCCTGTCAGTTCGCTGATGACGTAGATGGTATTGGGTACCAGCGGAACACCTCTGGATTCCATTTGATCAAGCACCACCGGAATCGTCAGGAGCGGCAGGGCTACTAACAGGGAGATTCCGCCCCAGCTCGTTGCAACCGTTCGAAACGATGCCCATGCGATGGCGGCAGTCTGACGTGCATGAGTGGCGAGGCCAAAGGTACGAGTGATCGCCGGAACGAAGATTGGCGCGCCCTGTCTGGCTCCTATACCTGCCTCCACTGGGGTATTGTCATACCGTTTTACTTTTCTGCGCCACCACCAGATGCCTTCCGTACGATGGGCGAAGCGAAAGCTCAGATAGGTGAAGGCGAGCGTCACCAGCGCGATGCTGAACCAGAAGAGGCGGTTCTGAAGCACAATTCCCTCCATCCCGAGCAGGCGCCAGTTTTTCTCTGTTGGTGTCCATAAATGCGCCACATCCTCTACTATAAAACGGACCCCGATTGGGTCCAGCAGCGTCCCCACGCTCCGGTGGTACAGCAGCAGCGCAGCAACAAAAAAGCCCATGAAAATGAGGAGGAAACTTCCGAAGTAACCCGCCATAGCACGGCCACTTCGTGCCGCCAGCGAAAACTGGATTGCCGTAGCAGCCAAGGCGTTGGGAAGCGCGATAATGGCATAGGCTGTTAGGAAGGCAGCCGGACGGAAAGGACCGGTTAATTCAGCATCCACGCCTGGCAGGTAAACGCCCAGCAAAATACCTGCCTGCACGGCGAGCAGGATCAAGGCATTAAGAGCGAGCGCAGCAAGAAACCGGCCACCTAGGTAATTGGTCCGGCTGACGGGAGTGGTGTAGGTAAGTGGATACATGCGCGTTTCCACGTCCCGCGCCGCCGCATCTCCGGCTATGGCCGCGGCCATCACAAGCCAGATCAGGCTTCCAAATACCGTTGTTTTTGCGACGGCGAAAGGCGAGTTTAGAAAGAACTCGGAGTATAGCACTTCGGAGAGGGAGCCGTCTCTCGTCATCAGGAAAGTGAGTACGAGCAGCACCATGACAAAGAGCCAGGGCCAGGGACGGCCTACCTGGTAAGTAAACTCAAACCGAAAAATTGCCCAAAACTTCATGGTGCCACCACTTTATGATGGCTGGCGCTGTAGTAGCCTGCCATGGTGCTGAAGTAAACATCTTCCAGGTCTGGCACCACCAGCTCAAAGCCATGGCCGGGTGCTTCATGGCTATAGATATGGACCATGGTGCGCCCGCTGAGAAGTTTAGTAGAAATCACCTGGTGCTCCTGCTCCAGGTAAGGCAGCGTGTGTTTTTCAATGAGCTTGCGCCAGATCCTGCCTTCCAGTTCTGCCACAGCCTGCAGCGGTTGTGCCTCCAGCAGTATTTCTCCTTTGTTGATGATGGCCATGTTGGTGCACAGTTCCGAAACATCCTCTACAATATGAGTTGAAAGGATAACGACGCTGTTCTCGCCCAACTCACTCAGCAGGTTCAGAAACCGCACCCGCTCAGCCGGATCCAGGCCAGCCGTCGGTTCATCCACTATCAGCAGCTTCGGGTTGCCCAGAAGTGCCACCGCCACACCGAAGCGCTGCCGCATACCGCCCGAATAGCCGCCCAGCTTCTGCCTGCGCACCTCCCAAAGGTTCGTCTGCCGCAGAAGCGCCTCCACCACCTCTTTGCGCGCCCGCCGCTCGGTAATACCTTTGAGTATAGCGAAGTAATCGAGCAGACTTTCCGCACTTACCTTTGGGTAAACGCCAAACTCCTGGGGCAGGTAGCCAAGTGTCTGGCGCACCTCCTCCTTTTGCCTGATGACATCTATATCGCCGAGTTGAATGCTGCCTTGGTCCGGCTCCTGCAGTGTCGCAAGAATGCGCATCAACGTAGACTTTCCGGCACCGTTTGGGCCGAGCAGGCCGAACATCCCTTTGGGAATGGTGAGTGTGACATCCTTTAGTGCCTGAACACCATTCGGATAGGTTTTAGAGAGATTGTGAATTTCCAGTATCATTGCCCTGCGTTTTTAAGCGTATGTATGGTGATTTGACTTTCCATTTCAGTAAAGTACTTTGAGTTACAAAGTTTAAGAGCAAAAAAATTTCAACTGTCCTTCCGGTTACTCAGGATTAGCTGCTCCAGGGCGTCCAGGTGGCTGCCGAATGCGTCGCGGCCGGTGGCAGTAGCGTGGTAAGTGGTGTTCGGCTTGCGGCCCACGAATTGTTTCTCCACCTGTAGGTAGTCTGCTTCCTCCAGTGCGCGCAGGTGGCTGGCCAGGTTGCCATCTGTTAATTGCAGTGTATCCTTCAGCGTACTGAAATCCACACGGTCCTCCACCATCAGCACCGACATAATACCGAGCCGCACCCTGCTCTCGAAGGCCTTATTTATGTTTTCAAGATAATCTTTCACAGGTCCGTTAGCGCTCATACCTGAAGTACATCAGCGTGCCATACACAATATGCAGCACTCCAAAGCCCACCGTCCAGGCAAGCAAGCCATAGCCCAGAAAAAAGCTGCTAAGCAGGCCAAGTATAATTTCAGAGAGGCCCAGGTAGCGGATTTCGTTCAGGGTATACTTGCTGGCGTTTAACAATGACAGGCCATAGAAGACAAGCATCACGGGTGCCACCAGGTACAGCAGGTTGTGGTAGAGCAGCACGGCACAGAACACGCCGCCTGCTGCCAGAGGGATGAACAAGTTGACCAGCATCCGCTCTGTTTTACTATCCCAGACTTGGTGGTTGGTTCTGCGGGCATTGCGTGCAGTAAAGTAAGTAGCAGAGCAGAGTGCAAGAATGAACACAAGCACCGCCACAGCGGCCATAAAAAGGACAGACTCACTTGTTAGGTTGCGCCCTAGGCTTTGTGTATAGTTAATTTGGTGGGTGACCAGGTACCATTTCACAACAGCCGCGCCCAAGAGCGCAGAAACCCCGGCAGCCACGCCGGACAGGCCGCTGAGTGAGATAAAGCGGGAGGAGCGACTCATGATGTTCCTGATCTCGTGCAGGGTAGCTAACTGGTCTTGCTGTTGATTCATCTTTAAAGTACTTTGTGTTTCAAAGTTAATAATGCTTTACGTAAAGTCAAGGCATATGATTTATTTTTTGAGGTTTTTTTAGAAGGTATAACGCCCTAGAGACAAGGTGTGTCGTTCTATCAGCTCAATCCTGTGAGCAGCACCAGTTAGAGAGAGAGCAGGTTTGTGTCGGGGCACCTGCCGCTGGGCTTTACACTTTTATAAAGACTGTTTAAAAATCTTAAAATTAGTACCACAATATTACTGGGCGGTTTTCAAAGCAGACCAACGGCCTGAGCGAGTGCATGCCTTGTATGTCTTGTGCACAATGTTTTATTCTTTGTCCTGATTTTTTCAATTATAAACCCATTAAAAGGAAAGGGAAGAAACGTGCCAAAGGCGCATTTCCAGATTGTTTATGTATTTTTAAGGGCATTCCATTTGCTTATGAAAAGTGACCACTTGAACCGGTTTGACCGCATTGTAGCAATGCTCGTTCACCTGCAGTCAGGGCGGGTAGTAAAGGCACAGGAGATGGCCGACCGCTTCCAGGTGAGCCTGCGCACGATTTACCGGGACATTCGCTCGTTAGAGGCATCCGGAGTGCCCATTACCGGGGAGGCTGGCGTGGGCTATTCTCTGGTGGAAGGGTACCGCCTGCCCCCGGTCATGTTCACGCGGGAAGAGGCCGGCAGCTTCGTGGCAGCCGAAAAGCTGATGCAGAAATTTAGCGACAAAGCGTTGGGAGCCCATTACGAGTCAGCCATGTACAAAGTAAAATCCATATTGAGGGGTAGTGCGAAAGACCGGGTGGCCGCCCTGGAGACGCAGATCTGGGTCCACTCCTCCCAGGAGCTCTTTCATGAGAGCACACCCGATGCTTTGGACGTGATACTGGACGGCATCGCAGAAAAGAAGCAAGTCACCCTTCAGTACCAGTCCCTTTATTCAGATGAGCCGACAGACCGTATCGTTGAGCCTGTAGGGTTGTTCAATGAAAACAACTACTGGTACGTGATGGCTTACTGCCACCTGCGTGCCGACTACCGCCAGTTCCGCACCGACCGGATGCAGGTGATAAGACGAACGAACCTGCCTTTTACAAAGGAACACAGGGACGCAGCCGGCTACAGGAACAGTGATGTTCCTGCCGAAAGAACCAAAGTGGTGATACGGGTGGATAGAGAGGTGTCAAAGCACATCAAATCCGGGCGCAGGTACTACGGTTTCACATCGGAAAGCACCATAGGCGATCAGGTGGAGATGGTCTTCCAGACCTCCGGCATGCAGGACGGCTTCCCTCGCTGGTTTATGATGTTCGGCGACTGCGCCCATATTGTGGAGCCCGAGAGCCTCAGGGCGCGGGTGAGCGAGCTGCTGGAAAAAGCGAGCACCAACCTGAAACCGGGAAGTTAAGCAGGCAGCGTCAGTTCTCCAGTTCTACGCAGGCGAAGCCGGCTTTCCCGAGTTTCTCGATGATGGCAGCGGCCTGCACCGAGACGGCCTCGACCCGGAGGATATGGTCACAATCCTCCAGGTCAAAGTTCCATTTCTCGCTTTTGTCCATGAGCCTGTCCAGCAGCGGCCTGACCTGGCTGACTTTGCGGTTTGTTGTCACCGATGTTCTGAATACCAGCACTGTTTCCATGCGATGCGTGAGGCTTTTACCTTTCCCAGAAATAAGGCGGTTCTATGCCTAGTGAGCGCAGAAACACGTAGCCCTGCGCCCTGTGGTGGATTTCATTGTCGATAAAGTAAAAAAGGGTAGACCACACCGTCCCCTCATACTGCCCGAAGGCCAGGATGTGCTCCTGGAATCTTTCCTCAGGGATTTGCGCCCCATACCTGTTGATTTCCGCTGTAGCCTCGTCCCAGAGGGCTAGAATCCCCTTTGCTACCGGCCTTGTCAAGGTGCTCGTTTAATTCTTCCGTCCCCTCTCCGGCAATCTGCCGGATACCCGGAACAGCAATGGCCAGAAGCTCCTGCGCCATGGCCGCGAAAGGGCGCATCCCGCCAACGGAATACTCAAACAACTCTTTTTCAGGATATGCCTCAATTACCCTGCGGGTAAGGCTTCTGTGGCCCTGCCAGTGCTTTAGCAGGTCTTTTGAGGTGACCACCGAAGCAGTTCGCTTCTTTGTTTCTTCCATGTTCATAGCTCAAGGGTTATCTTTTAACTGATTGTACAGGCAAAGCTAAAGCTGCAGAATGACAACAGCCTGTCAGCAGTAATCAGAAATTTTCAACTTAATTCAAAAAAAAGTAAGGCCACCTGCAGCATAAACCGGGCAGCACCAGTATAAAAGCAGACCCGGCCGGAGACAATGTTCTAAAGAAGCTAATAAAAGAATAAGTAGAAATTGCCATCTGGTCTTAACACGTTGGGTGATTTTAAAATCACCCAACGTGCAGGTAAATTTTCTTTTGCGACTTCTCTTCAAAGCACATATTGAAAGCAGCTTATGCTGCTGTTATATGATAGCACATGATTCATATGATGACTAAAATTTTATTTTCTGCTTTCCTGACTTTGTCTTTGCTAAGCGCTTTCAATCCGGGCTATGCACAGCGGCCATCTACCTCCGATCAATCTGCGTCAAGAGTGGTGGAAGACGGCGGAACCGGTCCATTTAGCGCCTTGATGCTCACCGAAAGCACATTACCCACGCATACCGTCTTCCGCCCGAAAAACCTGAGCGCTTTTGGGAAAAAAAATAAACTGCCCATCATTGCCTGGGGCAATGGAGCTTGTGCCAATTCTCCCTGGGAACATGTAAACTTTTTGTCTGAGGTATCCTCTTATGGTTTTTTAGTGGTTGCTATCGGCCCCATGCCACAGGAAGGAGAAAAAGGGACCGGGAAATCAACATCTTCCCAGCTTCTTGATGCCATTGACTGGGCGGTTGCTCAGAATAAAAACAGGAAAAGCCCTTATTACAATAAAATTGATGTCACCAAAGTAGCAGTAAGCGGTATGTCCTGCGGTGGTTTACAAACGCTTGAAGTAGCCTCCGACCCACGTGTAAGCACAGTAGTGGTCTTTAATAGCGGTATTTTTAATACCCCCGGAAACGGGAGGAGTGCCATGCCGAACCTTACGAAAGAAAACCTGAAGAAAATTCATTCGCCAACACTGTATATGCTTGGAGGCGAAAAGGACATAGCCTATGCCAATGGCATGGACGATTACGAACAAATTAACCATGTACCGGTTTTCATGGCCAACATGGATGTTGGGCATGCCGGAACTTACAGCCAGCCGCATGGTGGTGAATTTGCTAAGGTTGCTACCGCTTGGTACAAGTGGCAACTGAAGGGCGACAGCGCGGCAGGCAAGCTATTTACAGGTGAACCTGCAGGTCTTTCAAAGAACCCAAATTGGAGAGTTGAGAAAAAGAACATGCCTTAAGGGGAAAACTGGCTCTCTTAAATTCGATGATGTGATGCGTGCCGGTGCTCAAAGCAAAAGCGAACTGGGGAAACCCATGATAGTATGAAAGAGAAATAAAAGTTACCTGTAGGTGTGTTTCATCATCTTCAGATTAAATAAGATTCCCCTGCCGTTACCAAAAAAAGTGGTATTTGCTGCGGGAGCAGCAGCTTAAAGGCCTGCAAGTGGGTGCACTGCATCCGTGTTATAGAAGTACGGTGAAGCATCATCACCAAGAAATATAAACATTTATTTGAAAAGATAGTTAAAGTATCATATCAGTTAAGCTTAAAGACCATTATAAGGCACAACACGCACGTTTTAGCATTAGCTAAAGCAACAGCAGCCTTTGGTAAGATAGTGTGGGGCAGCAAAGTAGCTAGTACAGTAGAAAAAAGCGTATAGATAACTGGTTCCTCCCGCAAGTATACATATCCTCTACTCATCAGATTTAAATTAATAAAATAGCACCCTTTTGAGACAATGAGAGTATAATCGCCTGTCAATCGAGTAAGTTTAATCTCCTATCGGCAACAGCTAAAATCAGAAGGCAAGAGCATGGGTTTATGCTTTTAGCTAGCCTGCGCAGCCAATTTATATGTGTTTTATGCTTTTCGCTGCTACTACTGACTTAATATAAAGGCTTCATTCTCTTGAAAGGAATAGCCTCATTTACGACTTTTTTATATAATCAATATGAGTACCAAAACATACTTTACGCCAGAAGAACTGGAATCAGACGATAGTGCACATTTAAAAGACCTCCTCAGTAGCATTTCCGATAAAGTAGGCGATATGGAGTATCCATGCGTGGGTGCCAAGGCTGCCTTGAACTCAAAGCAGCTCCGGATAGGGGTGTATAACAGGATGGCGACAGATGAAACCACCGGGTTATTGGGCCATGACCTGAAGCAATATATAGCCGAGACAATTGCAGCCGACAGCGAATATATGACGTTGGTTGCCTTCTTCAGAGAGGAAGAGCCAGCAGCTGAGCTTGACTTTGAGAACAAATTGTGGGCACAGCTGCAGCTGCTGCATAACAGCGACAACAGTTCCGAACCTTGGGATTCTGAGGTTAGCAGCAACCCCACTGACACTAATTTCAGCTTCAGCTACAACGGTACCGCCTTTTTTGTGGTAGGCCTGCATCCCAACGCCAGCAGAAAAGCCAGGAGGTTAGGCTACACAGCTATGGCCTTTAACCTGCACCGGCAGTTTGAGCAGCTGCGCGAGAAAGGCGTTTATGAAAACATGAAGAATGTAATTCGCGACCGGGATGTTGCCTATGATGGAAGTATAAATCCTATGCTGAAAGACTTCGACAAAGGGCTGGAAGCACCGCAGTACAGCGGCCGCCACGTAGACGAAAGCTGGAAGTGCCCTTTCCTGGCAGGTAATTTATAATCACTCGAATAGAAGCAACTAAATATTTAAGAATGATAGAAACAATAGCCAGGCAGACAGGTGCCGCTTTTAAATTAAATAAAGGCGATAAGCTGAAAGTGATGGACCCACAGGGCGAGCAGGTAAGCGATATGGTGCTTTTCAATGCCGAGGACAAGCGTGAGAAACTATCTTCAGGGAAAACACTAGATTTTGAAGAGACGATTCTGATTACGAAGGGGCACCATCTTTGGAGCAACCGCAGCCATAAGATGATGCATATTTTGGAGGATACCAACGGCCGCAACGATTTCCTGCTGGCTCCCTGCAGTCCGGAAACCTTTCAAATTATGTACCAAAACCCCGAGTACCATCCCAGCTGTTTCGAAAACCTCTACACCAATCTGGCAAAGTATGGCGTAGAGCCTGATGACGTGCCGACTGCCTTCAACATCTTCATGAATGTGCAGTTCGCCGCAGATGGCAGACTGACTGTTGCCCCGCCCACCAGTAAGGCTGGAGATTATCTGCTGCTGGAAGCTAAGATGGATTTAATTGTTGGGCTTACGGCCTGCTCAGCGGAGCAGTCCAACAACTATAGCTTCAAACCTATACAGTATGAGGTCATTCAGGCGCAAAAATAGCGCGATATAACAAAGAGTTTTAGCTCCTTGAATTGGCTTTCTTTAAGATAGCTTTGGTTATAGACTGCGTCATATCTTATCTTCACTTATCGCCTTCTTTACCTGTTTCCATATGCGCTCTATTGGGTTAAGGTCGGGCGATTGGGCGGTAGGTTCACCAGCACTATCCCCAGACTCAACAGCATCAGATACAGCGCATTGAACTTGCTACCTTTGACTGGAGGCTTTTTCTTAGGCAGATTTAAATAAAGGTTTAAATTTGACTACTATGAACAGACGTGAATTTGATGCCTCCTTCAAGCGGATGGCCATTGACCTCTCCTACGCCAGAGGTTCGGTAAAAGAGGTAGCTGAGGAACTGGGAATAGATCCCGGCCGGTTGAGCAAGTGGCGACAGAAGGACAGCTCGCCAATCCGACCCACGGAAGGTCTGACAGACGAGCAAAGGGAGATAAAGCGGCTGCAAAAAGAACTGAAGGAGGCGCAATTAGAGCGCGATATTCTAAAAAAGGCGGTGAGCAACTTCTCCAGGGGAGACGGGCGGTATACAGGTTCATAAAGGAGCACCGAAACCAGTTTCCCGTTGAGAGGATGTGTAAGGTGCTCCAGGTAAGTACCAGTGGCTACTATTACTGGCTCAAGCATCCGGTGGGGGTGAGAGCAGGCAAAGAACAGGAACTAGTCGAGCAGATTAAACAGGTTTATGAGCAGAGCAAACGCCGCTATGGCTCCCCCAGGATTGCTGTTGAGCTCAAAGAGCAGGGAGTTCACGTGTCGCGTCCACGCGTGGCCCGCCTGATGCAGAAGCATCAGGTCAAGAGCATTATACGCAAGAAATACCGGATGCAGACCACCGACTCCAGCCATGCATACACAGTGGCGGAGAATCACCTCTCGAGGGATTTTCAAGCGACAGGACCGGCGGAGAAATGGGTATCCGACTTAACCTACATCAGAACCGGGGAAGGCTGGCTCTATCTGACGGTGGTGCTGGACCTTGCGGACAGGAAAGTGGTGGGCTGGGCGCTGAGCCAGACGATGGAGGCGGAGGCGACCACCGTGGCGGCCTGGCAGATGGCCATCAGGAACAGGCCCCTGTCCCACTCCCTTTTGTTCCACTCTGACCGGGGCGTGCAGTATGCCTGCAGTGCCTTCCGGGAGCAACTCGAGGGGGTACCAGTGGTGCAGAGCATGAGGTACTGTTTTGAAAGTCAAGGATTTTAGTTGAATTTTTCTTATCTTCACCTTACCTGAAAGAGAGCTCCTGGCCGATAGGTGCTGGATGCTCATCTTGTGTAGCCCTGGCAAGAGTCGGGGCTACTGTGTTTTTGTCAGCTGCGCTGACACCTGAAAGAGAGGCTCCGGCCTCCAGGCCTTGGATGTCTCCTTTGGGGGTTTGCTGCGCGTAGCGGTCCTGGTTCCAAACCTCATTTTTCTTCCATAAAGTGTAAATCAGAATCAGTAGCTTCTTCTGCACTGCCACATAGGCCAGCATCTTCTTTTTCCCCTTCCCCGTCAGGCGATCATATAGCGCCCGGAAAACCGGCACGTTTCGTCTCACTGCATGCAAAGCCGGCATGTAGAGAATGCGCCTAATGTGGCTGTTGCCCTGCTTGAAAATCCTCGTCTTGCCGTTCCTCTTCCCTGACTGGTTCTCCACCACGTCATAGCCCGAGTAGCTGACGAGCTGCTTTTGGCTGGTGAAGAGGGCAAAGCCGTTTGTCTCGGCAATAACGGTGGCCGCTGTCAACAAACCCACCCCTTTGATGGTGGTCACCTTCTCTACCTTGTCACTGAGCAAAGGATCCTCTTCGACGGTGGCCTTTATTTCCTCCTCAATGGCCTGCAGCTGCATGTCGTAGAGCTTTAGGGTTTTCTGGAGCCTTCGCTGTGTGGTCTTACTTGCTAGCATGGAGTGGGTCTCAGCGTGGAGGCGGTTACTGACCTCGGTGTGCATCTGATGAATCTGCTCATGCTCCCGGGTGAGTTTGCGCAGCAGGTAGAGCTGACAGCTCATGGGCTGCCAGGGTGCCAGGTTTCTTTCCGCCCCCATGTGAGCCAGGGCTTTGGCGTCAACCTTATCGTTCTTGGACTTGTGACCCAGGCTCCTGGTATACTGCTTGACCCTGTTAGGAAGCACGATGATTACCTTCCGTTCCGCCTGATGCAGCTGTCAGGCCAGGTTGTCATGGTATACCCCGGTGGCCTCCATGATGAAGAGTAGCTCCACTGATGGATCTGCCCACTTGCTCACCCACTGGGTAAACTCAGCAAAGCCTTTGGGAGAGTTGGGGAACTTGCGGGAGGCTTTCACCACTACGCGCTGCTCATGGGTAAGCACCGAGAAGCAGGCGTCAAACTTGTCTTTGGCGATGTCAGCGCCCACCGATTGCTTGATGATTTTCATGGCATGGGAAGTTTAAAAATGAAAAAGGGACTCGGAACCAGCGCTCTTCCCAACACTTCTCTCATGGTTTTATGCCAGATCATCTCAAAAGTGAGATGTCTGTAAGGTACTGTCTTAAAA
>NZ_SSNI01000030.1 GCF_010015475.1 Pontibacter pamirensis | reverse complement strand
CAATGACAAACAGCTGCCTTACTCTTTTCCCCTTCTTCTTTTGCTTTTAAAGCTACAGACTCAGCCCTTCTTTGTAAAGACTATTTTAGGACTCTTGCACATCCATTCAAAGATAGGATGACAAAAATAACTTAAGTTGACGATATTAAGGCGCGACCTGCCCACGCGTCAGCTCAGGGATGCAACAGGGGCGGCTGAACTGGTAATGAATATTCATCCTGCCAATCCTGCTAATCCTTACAATCTTGAAAATCCTGATTCAGACTAAATGGCAACGATTGGCCAGGGCGCGACCTGTTCGTACGAAGAAATTAAACAATTTCTCCTGTACTCCTTTACAATAATCTGTCGTGCCTCCAGTGTACAGCACAATGCATGAAGTGACACGCTGCTATGCTTCATTATGAGTTTTATTGTAAATGATATGGTATATTTTTTTTATTATCAATAAAACTATATATTTACATCTATAAATATTGTAAACACAGCAATCTGTTTCTTATCCATTCTTCTATCAAGGCTGCAACACCCATGTTTCAAAAAACAAAATTCTTAACTGCGCTCCTTTTTTCTCTTTTGGTTGCAGCAGTTAGTGTAGAGGCACAATCGCACAAGCCCAAGTTTAGGTCGCAGTACAACATTAAAAAAAGGAGTATCTATGGCAGTAAATCAAGCCCTGGGATCTCGTTTATTGCAGGAACAGGTATGTCGGTTCTGAACAGTGACAACAGGGGGCATAACTTTGGCGACGATGGCCTACGACCGTTCAGGAACAATGGCTTTGGGCCAAACGCTAGTCTAGGCGTGATGTATATGTTCACACCTATTATAGGCGTGCTGGGGAGCTTCGACTATAATGGTTTCAAAGCGTCTGAAGGTGAGACTGACAACAAGGATGTTTCCTTTAAGTCACATACCTTACAAGCTTCAGGTTCTCTTGTTGTAAACTTAATTGATGGATACAGTGGCTTTGGAAGTAACAAGCGCAGGAGCATACTGATACCTTACGTGAAAGTAGGATTGGGTGTAGCGCGCTATAAAGCTTCTTCTTATTTCGAGGATGAAAATGGAACACTTCCGGCTTTAAAGGACTATCCATCTGTAGCAGCGGTTGTTCCCATAGGAGCGGGGCTGAATATTCAATGTTCAAAAGAGTTCAGTGTAGCACCGGAAATTAACTTTACCTTCACTTCAACTGATTACCTTGACAACATGGTGAATGAGGCGGGGTATTCAGGAGAGAACGACCATTTCTTGACTGCTTCAGTTAAGGCTTTATATACACCAGACTTTAGAGGAAAAAGATTCCGCAGAAATAACAGATAGCAGTCGGCTAGATTGTATAATTTAAGATGTGAGTATATTCTTGCTGATTTTTTAAAGTAATTCCAGACATAGCAGACTGGATGAGCAACATAAAGAAATTGTAAACATAAAAACCCAAAGAGGGCAAGCTAATCAGTTTGCCCTCTTTGGGTTTTAAGAGTATGTTCGATAACCATTGTGCCTTAGGTGGAGTATCTGTTGAACAGCATCAACACATCCATAGCGTTTAAGCAATGCCGTTTACTTTATCTCATCCTGCCGCTGTTTTACCATTCAAGTATCTGCCTAAAGGGTGGTCTTCTTTAACTGGTCTGGTGATTGGGAGCATGGCCCCGGACTTTGAGAAGTTTTTTAACATGGAAGGTGGCAACAGTTACAGCCATACCTGGGGCGCGATATTCTGGTTCTGTCTTCCTTTGGGGATTATACTTTCTTTTTTATTTCACAGGTTAGTTCGTGATCCGCTAATAGACAACCTGCCTGCTTTTCTGAGAAAACGATTGGCCCGGTTTAAGGAACTGAACTGGTTGGTGCATTTCAAAAAGCACTACTTTATAATTGTAGTCTCGATCATACTTGGGGCTGCAAGCCACCTTATTTGGGACGGTTTTACCCATAGAAATGGTCCGGGGCAAAATCAGTTCGCCATGCTACCCGCAGATGCCGACTTAAGGATAATGTCGCTCCCTCTTTTCTTTGTACTGAATGTGCTAAGTTCAGTTGTAGGGCTGGCTGTTGTGTTATATGCCGTTTTAAGGCTGCCGAGAGAAGATGTTCCCGCGGACAAAACCAATAAGACGGTTGCCTACTGGCCTGTTGTTATGGTGGTTATTTTAGTTATTGTCGCTGTCAGAATTGTAGCTGGATTAAACTTAGAAGAAGTCTTGCGTATGGATGGTGATTTTTGGGATTTTGTCGTCACAACGGTTGCCGCTTTCTTTATAAGCCTTCTCCTTTCACCAGTTATCTTAAAATTGGTTTCTTTTAAAAGATGACGTCCTGCAAAGCCGTTACAAAAATTCCCGCTGGGACTTAAGGCTGTTTCATTTGGTTAAGGCAGCTGTCCCTGTACTGGTCCTCGCTTGCCTCTGGTGAGGGTTTGCAACCCGACAACATTTTTAGACACAAGTTTGAAAACTTGCGCCAGTGAAATAGAGAATAAAATGGCTTTACCGCTGGATGATAGGATAGGCCTATTATTCGCTTGCATTAAAAAAATCACATAACAAAAGGCAGATAATTTCAGCTTCACATTGCCTGTATAGCTTCTTCAGAGGTGTCAGTGCAGCACAACCTGCTGCGGATTTGCAGATCACCCCCTGAAGCTATATAGCTGGTAACACCTTTGTCTTCACCTCGCCAAAACCTATCCTGATGCCGTTGTGTTCGCCATGTGCGCGCATGATGACGGTATCATAGTCATGGATGAACTGGCGTGTGGTGTTATCTGGCAGTAGCAGCGGCTGTGTGCCACGCCAGGTTAGTTCGAGCATGGAACCGTAGGAGCTCCTGTCGGGGCCGCTGATGGTACCGGAGGCATAGAGGTCGCCTACCTGGATGTTGCAGCCATTGCTGCTCTGGTGCGCCAGCTGCTGGTTTATGTTCCAGTAAAGGTACTTGGAATTAGAGCGGCTGATGCTGTGCTCGCTGCCACTTTCCGGCTGTAGCAGCACCTCCAATTGTATGTCGAAGTTTCGGTTGCCCAGTACCTCCAGGTAAGGCAGCGGCTGTGGATCCTGCTCCGGGCCTTTAACCCTGAATGGCTCCAGCGCATCCAAGGTCACAACCCAGGGTGAAACAGAAGAGGCAAAGCTTTTAGCCAGGAAGGGCCCCAGCGGCACATACTCCCAAGTCTGTATATCCCGCGCCGACCAGTCGTTGAACAGCACGAGCCCGAAGATATAATCCTCTGCCTCGTACGTGGTGATGCTTTCGCCTAAAACAGAGTCTTTGCCTGTAATAAAAGCCACCTCCAACTCAAAGTCCAGTTGTTGGGTGGGTCCGAAAATAGGTGCGGCTGCATCCGGCGATTTCGTTTGTCCCTTTGGCCGGTAAATGTCAGTGCCTGATACCACAATTGAGGAGGCGCGGCCATGGTAGCCTACCGGGAGGTGTTTCCAGTTTGGCAGCAGCGCGTTCTCCGGGTCCCGGAACATAGAACCCACATTGGTGGCGTGCTCCATGCTGCTGTAAAAGTCTGTGTAGTTCTGCACTTTTACCGGCAGCAGCATCTCTGCCTCACTTTGTTTCACCAGGCACTCCCGTATTAGGTTGCTGTTCCCGCTGATTTCTGTATTGTTGTTCTGGAGGAGTTCTGAGATACGGTTGCGTACCGCCCGCCACACAGGTTTGCCTAAGGAGATGAAGTCGTTCAGGTAAGGGCGGTGGAATACGTTTGGGTCCAGGTCGATCAGCACAAAAAAATCGTGCTGGCCCAGCACGCACAGGTCCAGGATATACTCTCCGATGGCCACTCCCACACGCGGTGTTCTTTCAGGAGTGGTGAAAATACCGAAGGGTAGGTTCTGGATGGGGAAATCACTGTCAGGGGCTATCTCTATCCAGGAGTGGAGGTCCGGATCGTTTGCTTTGATCATTTTGTCCGTGCGTCAGGTTGTATGTAAATATAGCTTTTTTGCCTTTGAAGGGAAAGTGAAAAAAAGATTTGAAGATTTAAGGATGAGAAAGACCTGATTTGCAGCATTAAGAAAAGCTAAATCTTTTTCTAATACTAACTATTTGCAATGCAACTAGCCAAAAGCGAACTAGAATAGCAGGTTCCCCGCCTTGGACTTTAAAGGGGGCCCCTTCACCCCCAGGAGGGGTAGGGGTGGTTGGACCCGGTAAAGTAGAACGGGGACAAAGAAGTCCCCAGCAGTTTCGTTCCGGACAGAGATGTCCGGAACAGCGGTGAATTTATGTTTGCTATGTCTCTGGTGCTCGTAGGGCAGGTCTGTCCGGACATCGGCTTGTGGGTGAAACAGCGATGACTGAAGTAGTTATGGGTGTCCATCCAACAAATCCTTAAAATCTTGATTCTGCCAGATTGTCTCTGGAACGATTGGACAGACCGCGACCCAATGCCGTTAACTTAAGGAAATACAGTAGCTAAACTGTCATTTCGAACGCTGTGAGAAATCTGAAATATTGCGGGGCCATGAAAAAACCCAGATTTCTCACAGGGTTCGAAATGACAAGATAAAGCTTAAGTTAACGGCATTGGGTCGCGACCTGTCCGTACGAAGACGGGCGAGTATGAAACTTAAAATTTAATTTTAGTTGCTGTTAACACAGACCTCACCTCCGTATAAAAGAAAGAAGCGGGTATGGAAAAACCACACCCGCTTCTTTGTATACACTTACAAAATAGTCTAATATCTAGCTGCTTACATCTCATTTATACTGATAAAGGCATGACATTCACGGCTTCGACGGATTTGATTTCCGGCACAGCCTTTAACACCGACTGTTCAACGCCAGCCTTTAAAGTCATGGCAGACATGGGACAGGAGCCGCATGCGCCTAACAGTTCCAGTTTCAGCACCATGTCCTCGGTTACCTCCAGCACTTTTACATTGCCGCCGTCAGCTTCGAGGTAAGGCCTGATCTGGTCGAGGGCACTCTCTACCCGGAGCATGAAATCTTGATCTATGTTTGTGACTGCCATTATCTTTAGCTTTTAATTTCTACAGGTTTTGTTTTGGCTACCGTGGCGTTGCGAACCGATACTTGTTGCGCCACAGCCTGTGCCAATTCCTTGAAAACACCGGAAGCCGGGGAATCGTTCTCTAAAACCACAGGAGTTCCGGCATCGCCGCTCTCCCGGATGCTCTGCACAATTGGCACCTGGCCTAAAAGTGCTATCTCATATTTCTCAGCAAGGGCTTTGCCACCACCTTCGCCAAAAATGAAGTATTTGTTTTCAGGAAGCTCAGCAGGCGTAAAGTAAGCCATATTCTCCACTACACCAAGCACTGGCACGTTTATCTGCGGCTGGCGGAACATTTGCAGGCCGCGCACCGCATCAGCCAAAGCCACTTTCTGCGGCGTTGTTACGATAACGGCACCCGTTACCGGCAAGGCCTGTACCATCGTCAGGTGGATATCGGAGGTTCCCGGCGGCAGGTCCAGCAGCAGGTAGTCCAGTTCACCCCATTCCACATCAGAGATAAACTGGCGCAGCGCTGAGCTGGCCATCGGGCCGCGCCAAACCACGGCACCGTCTGCTGGTGTCAGGAAGCCAATAGACATCATCTTAACGCCATACCGCTCTACCGGCATGATATAGTTCTTACCGTTATCACCTTGTACCATGTTTGGGCGCTCCTGCTCCACCCCGAACATGGTCGGGATAGACGGGCCGGAAATATCGGCATCAATCAGGCCCACTTTTGCGCCGGACTGTGCCAGGGCAATCGCGAGGTTAGTAGTTACAGTTGATTTACCCACACCGCCTTTGCCAGATGCAATGGCTATGATGTTTTTAACCCCTTTCATTATTTCAGAGGTGTCGCCACGGCCGGAGGTTACCCGTGAAGTCATGTTCACGGTTACGTCGGCCTCTTTGTCCACCATCGTATGGATGGCGGTAACGCAGGCATTGCGGATAAGGTCTTTCAGCGGGCAGGCAGGCGTAGTCAGGATTACGGTAAAGCTTACGTTCTTGCCGTCTACCTGCACATTCTCTATCATGTTCAGCGTCACGAGGTCCTTACCTAAATCAGGCTCCTCTACATAGCTGAGTGCTTTTAATATATCTTCTTTTGTGATTGCCATAGTATAAAGCTTTGCTTTTAGCCCCGCAAAGATACAAACGAAAAACCGCTATTCATAAGCGAAGGCCTTTAGAGTGTAACAAGCTGTGGTATGTATTAGTTTGCCGCTGGCCATCAGTAAATTATCTCTCCTGCTGATGCAACGGTACAGCGGATAGCCGGGTCTTTTATTTGATTGTATACCCGCTGCACTAACTTAGCTATGGAAAAAGAACATTCAGAAGGATTTGGCAGTCTCTTGCTGCTGTTACTGGCTCTCTTCGTCATCATATGCTGCCTGGAACTGGGCAGTACAGGCAATAGTACAACGGCAGCTAAGGCAGGGGCACAGGAAGAGTTTATTCCTGTGCCGGATTCACCTGCCACTGCTGCGCCGGCCTCAGCTAAAGTTGCTCTAAAGCAGCGGCTCATCCTGTAAACCAGCAGTCATAGCTTCTTCTTCGACTTTGCCAGCTATTTGCCGTAGTGGAGAGAAAACATTTATACTATGGCAGGCACAAAAATAGAAGTACAACAGGGAGATATTGCTAAAGTAGAAACGGACGCTATTGTAAATGCCGCCAACAACAGCCTGTTAGGCGGTGGCGGTGTAGACGGTGCCATTCACAGAGCAGGCGGCCCCGCTATTCTGGAGGAGTGCAAGCAGATACGGGCGCGGCAGGGTGGCTGCCCCACCGGCGAGGCTGTTATCACAACAGGAGGCAAGCTTCCCGCCCGGTACGTGATACATACCGTTGGCCCTGTCTGGCATGGCGGCGACAAAGATGAGCCGGAGCAGCTTGCCAACTGCTACAAAAACAGCCTCCGGATTGCCTCTGATAAACAATTGCAAAGCATCGCCTTCCCCAACATTAGTACCGGCGTGTACGGTTACCCTAAAGACAAAGCCGCCCAGGTAGCGGTGCAGGCGGTAAATGACTACCTGCAGCAACACGACACCAGCCTGCAGCAGGTGGTATTTGTATGTTTTGATGCAGAGAACAGGAAGCTGTATGAGGAGATGTTGAAGGGGTAAGCTATGAATAACTTCATTTTACAGGAAGCATATAAAATGAGTAAGTGCGAAGCCTGTTTATTTTCTATACCATTCACATAAATTTCCTTTTATAGCACCGCCCCTTTGTTATTTTTCACTTTCCGTCAGCACGGAGTGAAGTAGTTTCCAGTCTTTGGGTTGAGCGCCTTTGGAGATTTTTGGTGCCGCTCGCGCGGCAGCGCCTTGGCGCAAAAAACGCCCAGCGCGATGCCCAAAGACGAGGCCTCTCGGGCTTGAGAGCTCAGAGAGAAACAATGCAACTATAGGTTAGATGCCACTGTATGAACGGTCGCAACGGCAGCTTAGGCAGATTACATATTTGCTGTTTGAAAGTATTATACTTCCCATGCCTTAATACGGACTCTTGTAAAAAAAACTTGGTAGAGGAGAGGTTAAGTCTTTGCAGCTTACCAACAAGATTCCCACGGGAAACAGTGGAAGGCGTTTTTACGGCAACCACGCCTGCTGCGTATCCCAAAACTTTCAGTTATTTAAAATTCCGTTACTCCAAATTAGCGAAACCCTTATCTTTGTCTTCCGCTAATACCCTTTGCCCATGTCCCTGATCCCGAAAGAAGTTGTTGACCAAGTGCTAGTCCAGGCCGATATTACGGAGGTGGTGGGTGATTTTGTGTCGCTGAAGAAGAAGGGTCAGAACATGTGGGCCTGCTGTCCTTTCCATCACGAGAAATCCCCGTCTTTCTCAGTATCTCCGGCAAAAGGCATTTATAAGTGCTTTGGCTGTGGCAAGGCAGGCAACTCGGTGCAGTTTATAATGGATGTGGAAGGCACGAGCTTTCCAGAGGCCATTAAATACCTGGCGAAGAAGTACAGCATCGAGGTGCCGGAGGATAATCCGAACCCGGAATATGCAAAGGAGCAGAGCGAGCGCGACAGCCTTTTCATTGTCTCTGATTTCGCTAACAAGCACTTCCAGCAGAATCTGCATGCACACGAGCAGGGCGGCATCGGCATGTCGTACCTGAAGCAGCGGGGCATGAGCGCGAATACCATCAAGAAGTATGAGTTGGGTTATAGCGTGGATGAGTGGACGGACCTGACGGATGCCGCGCTTAAAGCAGGGTATCAGCAGAAATACCTGGAGGCAACCGGTCTGACTATCGCTAAAGAAGATGGCAAGAAGTATGACCGTTTCCGGGGCCGTGTCATGTTCCCGACTCATAACGTGTCGGGACGCGTGGTGGGTTTTGGGGCCCGTACGCTGAAGACAAACGACAAGAAAAGCCCGAAATACCTTAATTCTCCCGAGTCAGATATCTACCACAAGAGCAACGTGCTGTATGGCCTGTTTCAGGCGAAGCAGGCCATACGGATGCAGGACATGTGCTATATGGTGGAGGGCTACCTAGATGTGCTGTCGCTGCACCAGGGTGGTATTGAGAACGTGGTGGCCTCTTCAGGCACCTCGCTCACCGAAGGACAGATAAAGCTGATTGCCCGCTATACAGAGAATATCACGGTGTTATATGATGGTGATGCAGCTGGTATCAAAGCTTCCCTTCGCGGGATTGACCTAATCCTGGAGAGTGGCCTGAATGTGGATGTGGTGACGTTCCCGGAAGGGGAGGACCCGGATTCTTACATCCAAAAAGTAGGAGACACCGCTTTCAAAGCATATATACAGGAGCATTCGCAGGATTTTATATCCTTCAAAACCAGCTTGTATGCCGCCGAAGCCAAAGGCAGTCCGGTAAAAAAGGCAGAGGCGATTCGCGAAATTGTCGCCTCCATTGCCAAAATTCCGGATTCTATTAAGCGCACGGTTTTCTTCCGTAGCTGCAGCCTCATCTTCGATATTGATGAGCAGGTGCTGATCTCGGAGTACAACAAAATGCAGCTGCAGGACCGCCAGCAACAGCAGAAGCAGGATGGGCCGGAGCATTTTATGGCGCCGCCTTTTGCAGAACCCGAGCCGGAGAAGCCGATCTCGGATATGGACATGCTGAAGCGGTACGAGCGCGAAATCGTGCGCATGCTGCTCAACTACCCAAACCGTGTGCTGGAAGAAGGGATGAACACCTGCCAGTATATGCTGGAGCAGCTGGAGGATGTGGAGTTCCGGACGCCGCTCTACGCCCGCCTGATGGATTTGATCAAAGACAAGCTTTGCGACGGGAATCTGGCCACAGCAGAAGACTTCATCAACCACCCCGACCAGGAGATACGCACCGAAGCCACAAACCTGCTCTCAGACCCACACGAGCTGAGCCATAACTGGGAAACACACCATATTTTCGTACCCACTGAATCTGATCTGTTGCCTTATGGAGCCGAGCGGGCCGTGCTACGCCTGAAGTGGCGGAATGTGGAGCTGATGATTAAAGGTGAAATGGAGAAGCTGCGCCTCGTCACAGACCCGCAGGAGCAGATACAGCAGCTCACCTTTATCCGCAACCTCAAAACCCTGCACTGCCAGCTAGGCGACATGCTCGGGATTGTGATCGGGTAAGGCACAATGACCTCGCAGCGTGTGCAGCTCCTGCGAGCGTCTGAACCAGAAGCTTCTGCTTGAAACATATGGCAAATAGTATGGATTTGTCTCTTCAATTCCTAAAAGGAAAACCTCAAAGAGGTTAGAGGATTCTTTACCTGAGCAACAGCTATATTGTACCAGGCACTCGCAGAAGCTGCGCACGCTGCGAGGTCTTCGGCAAAGTGCTACTCCTTCCTTCTGTTAATCCCTGAATCCTAAGAGTCCTGGACAACTAAATCCCCCTTAAAAGTGTTGATCAAATAAAAAAGGGAAAGCCGTTTAAACTTTTTAATTTTGCATGGCTTTTACTAATAGATCAATAGCCGGGGCTGCTACCTATGCAGTGCAGGCACAACAGAAATATATGGAATCCAATACAACAAATGATAGCAGGCCTTTAGACTCTATTGAGTCTGCTATTGAGGATATACGCCAGGGCAAAGTGGTGATTGTGGTAGACGACGATGACCGCGAAAACGAAGGCGACTTTGTGTGTGCAGCCGAGAAAATAACCCCTGAAATCGTAAACTTTATGGCCACACACGGCCGGGGGCTCATTTGTGCGCCACTTACAGAAGAACGTTGTGATGAACTGGGGCTGGAACTGATGGTGGGGCGAAACACAGCTCTGCACGCCACACCTTTCACCGTATCGGTGGATTTGATTGGCCATGGCTGCACGACCGGTATCTCTGCCTCCGACCGTGCCAAAACCATTCAGGCGCTCGTAGACCCGAACACCGATCCGCACGCGCTGGGCAAACCGGGCCATATTTTTCCGCTTAAAGCAAAAAAAGAAGGGGTGCTGCGACGCTCCGGCCATACCGAAGCAGCGGTAGACCTGGCACGCTTAGCCGGACTCGCACCAGCTGGTGTGTTGGTGGAAATCATGAATGAGGATGGTACGATGGCCCGTCTGCCTGACCTTTTCCGGGTGGCTGACCGCTTCAACCTGAAGCTTATTTCCATAAAAGACCTGATTAAGTACCGGCTGCAGAAAGAGAGCTTGATTGACCGTGAAATTGCGGTGCAAATGCCAACCGACTTCGGGAATTTCGATTTATATGCCTTTACGCAGCGTAGCACAGGTGCCAAGCACCTGGCACTGGTAAAAGGTACCTGGGAAGAGGGCGAGCCTATCCTGGTGCGGGTGCATTCTTCCTGCGTAACCGGTGATATCTTCGGTTCATGCCGCTGCGACTGCGGCCCACAACTGCACGAGGCCATGCGCATGGTTGAGAAAGAAGGGAAAGGCGTGGTAGTCTATATGAATCAGGAAGGCCGCGGCATCGGCCTGATAAACAAACTAAAGGCCTATAAGCTGCAGGAGCAGGGACGCGACACAGTAGAAGCGAACATTGAACTGGGCTTTGCCATGGACGAGCGCGATTATGGCGTAGGTGCACAGATACTACGTGACCTGGGCGTGACGAAAATGAGGCTGATCTCCAATAACCCTAAGAAGCGTTCCGGCCTGATGGGCTACGGCCTGGAAATTGTAGATCGGGTGGCGATAGAGATTTTCCCAAACGAACATAACCAGCACTATCTTACAACAAAGCGGGATAAACTGGGCCACGAAATTTTGCAGTCTACTACCATCAAGCATCAGTCTAACCTGAATCAACAGTAGTATAAATCCTGAGAAGGAGCGTTTATTCGTAATTCTCAGGATTTTTTTTAGGTACCTGCTGTGGCTGCGTCTGTTTCATGGTCTGCTCTATGCCTTCAAATTAATGTTTTGTCTGGGCCAGTTCTAACAGCACATCGTAGTAAGGGCGCCGCAGCATCTTGGATTTCAGCCAGGCGTAGAAGCTCATAGCTTGTATGTCGGTGCCTTCAAAAGAGGTGAACTCCAGTGTGTTCTCCACACTCTGCACAAACTCAGTGCGGTATACCTCCTCCGGAAAATCGATCATGTGCTTGATGAGTTGCAGGTAGTGTTTCACGTTTCTATAAGCAGGCTCCTGCAGAAGGGCGCTGAAGGTGCGCTCAAACCCCCTTATCTTGTTCAGTACCAAATCTTCATTGCCTAGTTCGTATTGTATAAGGAGCTCACCGAGGTTCTTTTTGAGCACCCATTCACGGCCCATTTTTCCTTCGCACCACTTATCGGAATGGTTGATGTTCAGGAGCACTTTATTGGCTTTTGAAAAAGCGCCCTGTGCAAAATAGTTAAAGCTTAATCCCAACTGGGCCGTCAGCAGATCCTTTGTGCCTAGAATCGCTGAGTTCTTAAAGAGCAGGTTTTCCATCAACTCGATGGCTTCCTGTATCCGGAACAGGAACACCAGGTTGGCAACCATCAGGAAGGTATAGCGCGGGTAAAACAGCACATAGTGGCTTTTGCCTTCTCCGCTGATGCCTTCGTGCAGCAGTCCCAGGTAGTGCATTGATTCCCGAAACTTCTTATTGCGGTACAGCACGTGAGCAATCATATACAGCAGGCTTGCCTTGTAGTATTGGTGCGCTTTCCTGAAACCATATTTCTGTTCGGCTTCGTGGTACTGGGCAATGATGTAGGGTTCAAAAGAGATGAAGTCTTTACGGGCCAGAACGGCGCTTCTAGCAATAGAGAGCAGCTTGTAAAGGAGCGAAGGTCGCTTGCTTACCGCCTCTGTGAGCCCATACGTTTTCAGCACCTCCTGTATGATGTTGTTAAAATACAGGTCGCTGCCCTGGCGGCGCACAGCCTGCAGGCGCTGGCTGATAATGCTGCTGGCAATGTTGGCCCGCTCTTCTTCGTCGGCTGCCAGTTTGTTCTGGTTGCGCTTGCTGATGATCAGATCCAGGATGTCGGCAAACTCACTGTCGGCTTTTTCTATCTGAAGATTGTACACCATGTTCAGCAAGTCATATTGCTCGTTTGTAGTGGCCAGTTTCTCCGCTTTGCGCAGGTAAGTCCAGGCCAGTTTATCTGCCCGCATGTCAAATAAATAGTGCGCCAGCGACAGCATACCCATAATAGGAGAGGCAGCTGTAATATCCTGCTCTACGCGCTTTAAGAGTATAAAATTGGTGATGTGGCGCATGAGCCGCTTACGGAGCGCATAGTATGCCACTGGGTTAGGGTCATCCGGGTAGAGGCGCTGAATAACTTGCTCCGGCTTATAGTTTTTCTTCTGTTGCAGGAGCTGGAATAGCTCCAGGTCCTTCCGGTGCTTTTTCTTTTTCTCCCGCTGTATAAACACAGCTAATTCGCGCTTGTCATCATCAGAAAAGGTATCGAGCGTAATCTTCAGGTCATCCATTTTGTTTGCAGCAGTTTTTATAGGCTTTTGGCTACTTCAGTGTAAGATAATCTAAAATATTAAAAGTCTGATAACTATAGTATAAAATGCTGTAAAATAGATAGATAGAGTCTGGTTATTTAATGTGTAAAAGTCTGATATTATTGTAATTAGGCTTTGTTAGCGGCTGGTGCCCGGCTACCTTTAGCACAAGGAATAAGACAAAATATTTTACATCAACCTCATACTTATACACAAATGAAAAAGCTGTTTTTAACCTTAAGTGCGATGTGTGCATTCATGCTGTGCCAGGCACAGGATATACTTGTAAAGCGGAATGGAGACGAACTACAGGTAAAAGTACAGGAAATTACTCCCCTCCTGGTCAAATACAAGCGTTTCGATAACCTAGAGGGGCCTATGATATCTGTTTCGAAAGCAGAAGTGTTTATGATAAGGTATGAGAATGGCACAAAAGAAGTTTTAAATGAGGCAGCCCGGTCTGCTGCCAATGCACCCGTCTACCAACCAGTACAGGTGCCACAGGAGCAGCAGGTACTCAAGCTTTCGGGACCAAGAGTAGGTTTCACTGTGCTGAGCGAGCGCTATGCCGATAATATTATTGAGGAGTTTGGGAGGGATATAAATCCTTTTATTACGCAGTTCGGGTGGCAGTTCGAAACCCGGATCTTTACGTTGGATAGCGGCATGTCCGGGCTGTTTGAGTTCGTGCCACTGGTGGGTGGTCTGGAACAAGGCAAGTTCCTGCCCAGCGTGAGCGGCCTGATAGGGCTTAGAACAGCAAAGGGTTTTGAGTTTGGAGTTGGCCCGAACGTGTCGCTGGGCGGTGCCGGACTGGTCATGGCGATTGGTACTAATTTCCAGAGTCAGGGCATTAACTTTCCGGTAAACCTTGCAGTAGCTCCGTCAAAAGACGGTGCCAGGTTCAGCCTGCTGTTTGGCTTTAACGCACGAAAGTATTAAGTATCTTATTCATTCATAATTACCTCCCCACTTACCTTTAAGTGCCGGCTTTCACCTGGTACTGCAGGTCGTTTCTACCAGACCATACGTCCAACGTGGTCAGTGCCTCAACATCATCAACAAAATAAACATAAAGCTCAACGATATGAAACGGAATTTAATTTTAATCATATTAACCCTTGTGCTTCAGAGCGGCTTTGCACAGGATTACATAGTGAAGGTAAACGGGGACGAGATACCAGCACGTGTGCTGGAGATCACAGCCGGAGATATTGTGTACCACCATCCGGATTCTGCAGAAGAACTGGCCTCCCGCATTCCGAAGGTGGAGGTATTTATGATCCGGTTTGAGGACGGGACAAAGGAAGTGTTTACACAAAGACTGGCGGAAAAGGATACGGCTGCAGTGGAAGTACTAACGCCGGACCAATTATACCTGTTGGGCAGACAGGACGCCTTACAATATTACAAAGGGAACGGTACGATGTGGGGCTCAGCCGCCGCCACAGCACTGGTCTTCCCTTATGGTTTATTGGGAGCTGCAGCACTGGGGGTAGCCCCTACCGACGTGTATCAGAACAAAGTGTCAGACACAGCACTGCTCTCACACCCGGAGTATGTATGGGGTTATGAAAAGCAGGCGAAAAAGAAAAAGATTAAGAAGGCGCTGGCAGGAGCAGGTATAGGTTCCGCCGTTGCAGTGACAGTATACGGCATATTTTTCGCTTCATTTATGGCCATGTATTAGGGGCTTCTACAAGTTACCTGTTCTTAGCACGAGGATAAGGAATAGTGTACTGCCACTAAGCACCAGTGTTGCTACCCCACCACATTATCTCATTCATTTAACTACATTACATGAAACGAAACCTGATTTTGATCATGCTTACACTCGTGCTACAGAACGCCCTGGCACAGGATTATATCTTAAAGGTGAACGGAGACGAAATACCGGCGCGGGTGCTGGAAATTACGCTAGAGGAAATACTGTACCACCAGCCGGACTCCTCCGCAGCAGCGGTTCTGCGCTTGCCAAAGAAAGAGGTGTTTATGATCCGGTTTGAGAACGGGACCAAAGAAGTATTTACTGAAAACCTGCCAGGTAACGAAGTAGTGACAGCACAAGCACTATCACCTGACCAACTCTACCTGTTAGGCAAGCGGGACGCTATACAATACTACAAAGGAAACGGGGTGTTATGGGGCTCCGCTGCCAGTGCGCTTATCGTTCCGTATGGCTTAGCTGGTTCTGCCGTTCTGGCTTTTACGCCACCAAACGTTCATCAGAACAGGGTATCAGACATGGTATTGCTCTCTTACCCGACATACGTGAAGGGTTACAAGGAGCAGGCAAAGAAGAAAAAGATAGGGAAAGCAGCTGCAGGTGCAGGAATCGGAACATTGGTTGGCATTGCTGCAACTGTCGCTATCGTTTTAAGTACGTGGCAATAAACTAAAACTTCCTGTACAGCTGCCAGTTTGTAATACCGGAGTGCCCTTGCCTTTTCCCTGAAGGTTAGGGTTTCTGGTTTTATGGCTAGTCTTGAAAATCCAGACTTTTAACAGCATGAATACGTAGTTTGTAGAGTTTTATACTTAAACTCAATAGGTTAAGTAACTTTTATCGGAAAAGAAGCATACTAACTTGTAAGAGTTTGTAGAATGAGTCGCGTTCTGCGACATGTGTAGAATTTATAAATATTAAACCACATGAAAAAGAGTTTAACCATGCTTGCGCAGGTGGTGTATGTGGTGATTGCTGTAATGGTACTTTCACTCGATGCATCTGCGCAATACCGTCCTGAAATTGATGTGCAGGAATGGCCAGCCGGGAAGGTTGTGCTCACTACCGGAGATACAATTTACGGGCCTTTAACATTTTACCGGACACAGGAAGTGATTAATGTGCATAATGAAGATGGTACTATCAGTGCGTTTTCTCCGGTAAACGTACAGTACTTTGTAGCGCAGGAGCAGCCCAGTAACAGACCCTATATTTTCCAGACACTGATGTGGGACATGGGCCGCGACTATACTGACTTTAAAAAACCCACCTTTTTTGAGCAATTGAATCAGGGGCCGCTTACCCTTGTGATGCGGGAAAAGTATGTTCGCCGCGATGTGCAATATGCCAGCAGGCAAGGCTACTATGCTGATCCGTATTTATACCCGATGGGTAATAATTACATAAACCAGGTCGACGAACTCTACTACGTGCTCTTACCGGATGGAGAAATCGTAACACTGCGCAACGTGCGAAAAGATTTGCACAGGCTGTTCGGGAAGAAATCCAGGCAGGTGAAGAAATTCGCTAAAAATAAAAAACTGGACTACAGCAAACCGCACGAGCTGATCGCCATTGTCAACTACTTCAATTCTCTGTAAAAACTACCTACAGGTCGCGGAGTCTGAGTACATAGTAACTGAATAGCCAGAAAAGCGCGATGTAAACAACGGCCAGCAGAGTTGCCAGGGCTGGTGAGAGCACTTCAGATGGTGTTGTGATTTGGTCGAGTACCTCCTGCAGCGGCATTGGCGTCAGGCCTCCCATTACCTTCATGGGCATATATTTGTCTATTGCCTCTGGCAGGCGAAAACGAATGAGGGGCTCCACAATGATGGTATAAGCAATAAAACCCACGATGGCCAAGCCACTTTTCTTGATCAGAAAGGCAAACAGCATGGCCAGTGTCATGTATCCCACCGACTGCACAAAATAATAGAAGAGCGCCTCTATCTGCCCGAAGATGGCCGATAAAGAACGTTCGGTGCTGTAAAGCAGGCCGAAGTACAGGCCCAGTAGCAGCAGGAAGAGAGTGCTTATTGCAGCAAGAGTTAATATCACGTAGAACTTGGCCATCACCAGCTCTGCCCGGGAAAGGCCGTCAATCACCTGCTGCCGTAGCGTCCGGAAGGAGTATTCGTCTGTTATCAGCACAATAATGAGGATGCTGAACAGCAGGTTAAAGTAGCTGGCGATGTAGGTGAGGCGCTGCCAGAAAGCAGGCAGGCGGTACATGGTGTCTCCTAGTTGCTGTCCGTTCACGGTTACCTGACTGCTGGCGTACAGAAAGAGCGTTAACAGGATGGCAAACGTGGCCAGAATCACCCACACCGTACGGTAAGGCAGTATCTTGTGCAGCTCTATGCGGAGTAAGTTCATCAGGATTGTTTTTTAATGATTTCCAGAAACTGAGCTTCCAGGCTCTTGCGTCGCACCGTTAGTTGCGTCAGCACAATGCCTGCGTCAAACATCGCCTTGTTCACATCCGCGCTGCTAAAGTTATCCTGCAAGGAGAGGTGCACCAGGTCACGGTCCGGCTGAAATTTTTCCACAAAGGGCAGTTGCCGCAGCACCTCCAGCACACGTGCCGTATCGGGCGCGCTGATGATAATTTGGTCCTTGGCAGAGAGAATGGTGCTTACCGGTCCTTCGGCCCGCAGCACACCGCCCTGTAGCACCGCCACATGGGTGCATACCTTCTCTACCTCATCCAGCAGGTGGCTGGCCAGGATGATCGTTTTCCCTTCAGAAGCTATGCTAAGTATAAGTTCCCTTATTTCGGCTATTCCCTCTGGGTCCAAGCCGTTTGTCGGCTCGTCCAGTACCAGCACCTCCGGGTTGTTGAGAAGTGCCGAGGCAATAGCCAGACGCTGTTTCATGCCCAGCGAAAAGCCTTTAAAGGTCGTGTGTTTCCGCTCTTCCAGCCCTACGATCTGCAGTACCGGATTGATGTTAGCGTTGCTTACCCCTTTTATGGTGGCAACTATCTCCATGTTTTTCCGGGCGGTGAGGTAGGGGTAGAAGTTGGGTGTTTCGAGCAGGGCGCCCACACGCTGCTTCGTGCCCCGGGTAATTGCCTGGCCAAACCATGTAAAGCTGCCGGAAGTAGGCCGGATCACATCCAGCACCATTCCTAGTGTGGTGGTTTTGCCGCTTCCATTAGGCCCCAGAATGCCGTAAATGCTTCCCTGCTCCACCTTAATGGAAAGGTTATCTACAGCCTGTATGGAGCCGAAGCGCTTGGAAAGATTGTTACTGTCTAGTATTACTGTCACGTGAGTCTCTGTATCATCTGCTGCGAAGCTGTTTTACTTGAATATAGAGAACAGGAAATACAAATAAAAGGAATCCGCAGAATTAACTACGCAGCCACTGCCTTACGTATTGCCTAAACCATGGCACTACACGATAACTTATACATAGGCACCTCCGGCTGGAGCTACCGCTGGCAGGGCGTCTTTTACCCCGAGGAAATCAAGTCTGCGGAGCGTCTGAGCTATTATGCCTCACGTTTCAACACCACAGAACTGAACAGCAGCTTCTATCATTTCACGATGGCAAAAACAGTTGAAAAGTGGCTGAACGAGACACCGGAATCCTTTAAGTTTGCAGCCAAAATGCACCAGGAGGTCACCCACAAGCGCCGCTTAGTAGACACAGAGGCACCAGTGGAAAAGTTTATGTCACGTTTCCTGGCGATGGGGGAGCGGCTGGGGCCGGTTCTAATCCAGTTGCCAGGCAGCCTGCACTTTGATTTTGGTGTGGTGGCTGATTTTTTTGATATGCTGCGCGGGAAATATCCTGCCCCGGATTTTGCGCTGGAGGCACGGCATAAGTCGTGGTTTACGCAAGAGGCGCAGGACTTGCTGCACGAATATGCTATAACCTGGGTGATTACGAGTGGCGGCAAGCGTTTTCCCTGTCTTGAAGCCACCACTACAGACACAATGTACCTGCGCCTGCACGGCGACGAGAAGCTGTATGCTTCCGCCTACACCGACGAACAGCTGGAGCGTTACGCCTTTATGATTCACGATTGGCTGCTGGATGGCAAGCAGGTGTGGGTATACTTCAACAACACCATCCTCGGAAACGCCGTCTTCAATGCGGAGAAGTTGCGGGAGTTGGTAGTGAGCATGCAATAGCGACGGCTGTAACAGCATTGATAATATTACTGGCTAGCGGAGGAGGACTTATAGCACCAGATTATGATTGACATTAGGTGTTTCTGAAATACCTTACCTTTGAGAGTTGCTAACACCAGGAGACGGCACGTATAAACCACACATGCCTATACTGCGTCTTATGACCAGCATGTTCCTTGTGAGAGCATACAACAGCGGCGGGAGCCTTCGGATCATTAGAAGTAGGTCCTGCCTTACATAACACTTAGATAATTTCGACATGAACCAAAATACTGACGCACTAATTTTTGACCTGGACGGCACCCTATGGGACTGCACACCTGCCATTGCCGAAGCCTGGAACGCTACCATCGACCAGTTTGATTTTGTAGACAAGAAGCTTACTGCCGACGACATTCGCAATGTTGCAGGAATGCCGCATGATGATATCTATGAAAAACTTTTCCCGGACCTGAGCCCGGAACAGCGACATAAATTGCAGAAAGTGAGCGACCAGTTGCAGATGGAGAAACTGAAGGAGAAGGGCGGTGAGTTATACCCACAGCTAAAGGAAACATTGGAGCAGTTACAGGAAAACTACAAACTCTTTATCGTGAGCAACTGCCAGGTTGGCTATATTGATAATTTCCTGGAGTTTCATCAGCTACAGCACTTCTTCACCGACCATGCCTGCTACGGAGACAAGAACAGACCCAAAGGAGAAAACATCAAGGCTGTTATCGAACGCAACAACCTGAAGGATGCAATATACATAGGCGATACCAAAGGCGATTACGAGGCGAGCCAGGTTGCGGAGGTGCCATTTGTGTTTGCAAGGTATGGCTTCGGAGAAGTGGCGGCTGATGTACAAAGCATCGATTCATTTGCTGACCTCCGGAAACTGTTTTAAGTGCCAGCTCAGGCAGGTAAAAGCTATAGACAGATGACAGGTGTCGCCATGCCCGAAAAATCTTACAGGAAAATAGAGCTTGCTACTACGGCTACAGAAGCTAACGTGCAGGCACTGGCTTTTGCCCTGCCCGTCATGCTGGTGCTCCTGGTGCCTTACGTGCTGCTGTGGCCGGAGCAATTTTCGTCTGAAACCATAGAAGGCCTGGTGAAGGTATATGGTGGTCGTATTCTGTTCCTGCCGTTCCTGATGATGCTCGTTTTTATACCTGGAGCAGTGGTGCACGAACTACTGCATGGCCTCACCTGGGCTGCTTTTTGTAAAAATGGCGTCAGTTCAATCAAGTATGGTATTCACTGGAAAGCCCTTGCACCTTATTGCCACTGTGAAGAAGTGCTGCCCCTGAAGCAATATATCATCGGGGGCATGATGCCCGGTGTGGTGATGGGAGTCCTGCCTGCGGTAACTGGTATGTTTTTCGGGAATCCCTGGGTATTCTTTTTCGGCCTTTTCTTTACATTGGCCGCTGCCGGCGACATGCTGGTGCTTTGGATGCTTCGCCACTGCCAGTCCACTGATTTAGTGCAGGACCACCCCGACAAGATTGGCTGCTTTGTACTTCGTAAAGAATAGATTTAAAACTCAGGCTGATATTTTGCCATGCAGAAAGTGCAATACCACCTCTCTCTGTTTAACACCCTCATCCCTTTCCTGGCGAAAAGGGACATCGACAGTTTGACGGAAGCAGCGCTTCAAAAAGAGTATAGCATACCACAAGCCGACCTCTTGATTCTGCTGGGCAACAGTAGCCTGAATGTAGCAGAACAGGCGGCAATAGCCTATCAGAAGGGTTTGGCAAAAGAGTTGATGATTTGTGGCGGCATTGGTCATTCCACCATGTTTCTGGAAGAAAACATAAAACGGCATCCGGTATACAAGAATGTATGGACAGGAGGCAGAGCAGAGGCCGACATGCTGAAGGACATCTTTGTGAAGCACTGGGACATAGAGGAAAGCAGTATTATAGTAGAAAACCAGTCCACCAACTGCGGCAGCAATGCCACAGAAGCGTATCAGGTGCTGGAGAAGCTACAGAGAAAACCTCAAACTATACTACTCCTGCAAGACCCGGTGCTGCAGCGCAGAAGCCAGGCCTCTTTTGAGAAAGTATGGCAGCAACAGAAAAATGCAGATGTGCAGTTTATCAGCTTCGCTGCTTTTGTTCCGTTGCTGAAGTTGAAAGAGGGGGAATTAACCTATATGGATGGGGCGCACCGCGAATTCTGCGGGATAGACAGGCTGTTTTCTCTGCTAATGGGAGAAATTCCAAGGCTTTGGAACAACGAAAACGGCTATGGTCCCAAAGGGAAAGGCTTTATTACGGCTGTGGAAATTCCGGCAGAGGTTGAGGCCGCTTATGAGGCATTGATAGCACTGTATCCTGAATATATTCGTGTTTGAAACCCTATGTATCGTATGCTTGAACCGAAGATACTGGGAAGCAAAAGTCCGTTTCTTTTTAGCTTCCTGATTTTGCCTCTCACCTTTGCGGCCTTCTTTTTCCTGCCCCAGCTTTTAGGTAAAACAGTTGGCTACCTTGCCAGCTTCTGCATTTATTGGTTGTATTGCCTGCTGCATGGCGTGCAACTGAAAGGAAATAATATGGCGAAACTCTACACATGGCCGCCACTTAACAGGCAGAACGTTTTACTCCTGTTCCTTTGCTTTGTACCGGCTGTAGGTGCTTTTTTTGCAGCTTTTCTGATAACATACTCTCAGCTCAACAGTACGCTGTATTTTATACTTGTCGCTGCGGCTTTAGTTAATGGCTTTGTAGAGGAATTATACTGGCGTGGAGCTTTTATAAGCCGCTATAAGCAACACTTATGGCTGGCATTTATTTTTCCAACTCTCCTTTTCGGCCTCTGGCACATTTCTGTGTATGCTGCTTACGGCATCACATACCAGGGTGGATTCCTGCCATTGGTAGGCGGAGCCTTTTTCATGGGCTGCCTCTGGGGCTATACAGCCTACAAACAGCAGCGTGTGCTCGCGCCAACTATGGCGCATATCCTCACCAACTTCTTCGCTTTCTCTGGTTTGATTGTAGACAACTGGGTCAGGTAAACTGAAAAGAATTTGCTATCTTGGTAACTCTGCTATTAGGCTAGGGTTGAGAATTACATGAATTCTTATACTATAGAACTTTTACCCACACCGGCCGAGAAGAGGAGTTTCTGCAATAGCTAGAGTTCCCCCCTAAGAGGGACAGTAGTGGGTTCTATTTTATAGTTATACCCTGCGCATAAAATCATGCGCTTACTGAGCTAAAACACAACAGCCAAAGACGGACTAAATACATGACAAACAGAAAATCGCTAGCCAAAGGCGTGGCACTTGCAGCCTTACTTTTGGGCTATACCTCCTTACAGGCACAGAACTACAAAGAAGTGCACGAGCAAGCTGTTGTAGTGGACACGCATAATGATGTGCTGATTAATATACTGGAGGGATTAGACATAGCTGATAACCTGAAAGGCAAAACACATTCTGATTTAGCCCGGTTTAAAGAAGGCGGAGTGGATGTGCAGGTTTTCTCTGTATGGAGTGACGAGAACTACGGGAAAGGAAAAGGCTTCGCTTATGCCAACAGGCAGATAGATTCACTTTACGCGGTGGCGGCCCGCCATCCTGATAAAGTGATGATAGCTAAAACACCTGCTGACGTGATGCAGGCGGTGCAGCAGCAGAAGTTGGCTGCTATGATTGGGG
This sequence comes from Pontibacter pamirensis, assembly GCF_010015475.1. Taxonomy (GTDB): domain Bacteria; phylum Bacteroidota; class Bacteroidia; order Cytophagales; family Hymenobacteraceae; genus Pontibacter; species Pontibacter pamirensis. The sequence continues at coordinate 60,825 of NZ_SSNI01000030.1, read as the reverse complement.
TGGAAGGTGGACATATGATAGAAGACAACCTCAGCTACCTCGACAGCCTCCACCGCCGTGGTGTCCGCTACATGACCCTTACCTGGAATAACTCTACCTCCTGGGCTACCTCTGCCATGGACGAAAGCAGCGGCAAAGTGCCAAACCCCAAAAAAGGCCTGAACGATTTCGGCCGGCAGGTGGTGCAGCGCATGAATGGACTGGGGATGCTGGTGGACCTGAGCCATGTGGGGGAGCAGACGTTCTGGGATGCCATGGAGACTACTACTAAACCGGTACTGGTATCGCATAGCTCTGTGAAAGCCATCAGCCCGCACTTCAGAAACCTGACCGATGAGCAGATAAAGGCTGTAGGGAAAAACGGGGGTGTCATCAACATAAACTTCGAAGCAAGTTTTGTAGACCCTGATTTTGGTAAGCGACGGCAGCAATTTATTTCCCGGCACCAGGCAGAGGTAGACTCTTTAAAACAACTGAATTGGTCAAGCTATGCTATCAACAGTTGGTTAGTTAAAAAGTATCCGAAAGAGGCCGCAGCCATGCGCCCATCTTTGTCGCTACTGATCGACCACTTCGACCATATCGTGAAGTTGATAGGCGTAGACCATGTGGGCCTGGGCTCTGACTTCGACGGCATTTCCTCCACACCGCAGCAATTAAATGGGGTGCAGGATTTTCCTGTCATCACAAAAGAGTTGCTGGCAAGAGGCTACAGCGAAGAGGATGTACATAAGATTTTAGGAGGAAATTTCCTGCGCCTACTTCATGAGAATGCTAAATCATAGCATCAGGAATAATAAAGGAGAATTCTCTGAAAGCCGCACGTAAGACATCAGCACGTTTGTTTATTTTTTAGTCCCGGCGGGACTTTTGCTTGATACCAGGTAAAAAGTAGGCTTGCTGTTCTATTGCTTCCAGTGCAGCAGTAGCGGACCTTCTTTACCCGCTACAGGATCTGCACCGGGGAGGGGCACCTGCTTTATATGCTGTTTCTTTTCTTCCATGTCGTCTTCCTGGGTGCAGATGTCATAGTTTTCCTGCCCGCCGGGGTAAGCGCCTACCACACTAAAATCAGAGGAGGCGCTCTTGCGGCAATGACCGGTGCCAGCAGGCAGCACCACCATATCACCTGCCTTTACTTCTACTTCTTCCCCTCCTGGCCCACCGAAAACGATAGTAGCCGAACCTGCTGCCACGCCTAACACTTCATGCGATTTGCTGTGGTAATGGTGATAGTCGTATACGCCATTGGTCCAGCTACCGCGCCAATTGTGCTGTGCAAAGGCCTCTTTAAACTGGTGCTCCAGGTTATTGCTGTCAGCGAATACCTGCCGGTAAAGCAGGAGGGGCAATTGCTGGTTGTTAGGGATGTTGCCGTCCGGCTGGAGGTGCAAAGGAGTTACGGTTTGTTCTTTCATAATATAGTGGCTTTATGAGAGATAGTACCGGAGCGGTTAAAGATTTGTTTGGCTCTTTGCTGGTGCTATTTATCTGGATTTGAACAGAAGGAGAGACTGGAAGACCTTTAACTTCGGAATTGTCCGGAAATATTGCTTACTTCATGGTTTGAAAAAGAGGGGATTGCAGGAGGAGGTTTAAAATAAATCTATACATTTAACAGCGCGTTAAAATAAACTATATGAAAAAGCTATCCAGAAGGTCGTTCCTTGGCAACAGTACTTCTTTATCCCTTGCCGGTTTCTTTGGAGTGATGCCGGCTTTAGGCAAGCAGAAACAGAAAGGCGATTTTGTCCATCATGTTTATTTTTGGCTCAAGAATCCTGGTTCTGCGGAAGATAAAGCGAAATTGATAGAAGGCCTGAATACCCTGAAAAGCATAAAGGCCATACAACTGGCACGTATAGGTGTGCCAGCCAGCACCAACCGCGATGTGATTGAAAGAGGGTATGACGTTTCCTGGTTATTGTTCTTCAATAATCTGGAAGAGCAGGAAGTGTATCAGAAGCATCCAATACACCTGAAGTTTGTAGAGAACTATTCTCACCTGTGGGACAAGGTAGTGGTGTATGATTCTGTGGATGTATAACCAAAAAGCATAAACAGTAACAAGAAGAGCCACCGCTGAGGTGGCTTTTTCTGTTACTGCTTGTTGCAACTGACCTAATCCAAAAAGAGTGGGTTTGTAAAAACTACCCCTTTAAAGGGGTAGGGCCGTTTCATTCTCAAGTTTTTACTGCTTTAATTATGGCGCGTATGGCGCGAGCGTCTTCGCTCGTGTTTACTATTCTACGGTCTCTGGCCGCTTTCATTAATACCAACTATAGGCCGCGTGATATCATTCACGAGCCAGGAGTCTCGCGCTACGAAAGATGTAGAATGAAACAGCCCTACTTCAAAGGGGGCAAAAAAGTTGACCCTGTATTAACATCAATAATGAATCGAACATATTAAACAGATGGAAAAAATAAAACTATACCAGATAGATGCTTTTACAGACAAAGTGTTTCATGGCAATCCTGCTGCTGTATGCGTACTGAATGTATGGCTAGAGGACAAGGTAATGCAGCAGATAGCTGCTGAAAACAACCTGGCAGAAACTGCTTTTGTGGTACAAAACGGGAGCGATTATGAAATAAGATGGTTCACCCCTACGGTGGAAGTAGACCTTTGCGGGCACGCCACTCTGGCATCAGCATATGTGTTGTTTTACTTCTATAACCATCCTACGAACACCATCAACTTCCAATCGCGTAGAAGCGGGCTTTTGACAGTGGACAGAGAGGGAGAGGAGCTTACACTAGATTTCCCTGCAGATGTGTATAAGCAGGTAGAGGCACCGCAGGCGCTGATAAGTGCTTTAGGCGCTACACCGGCAGAAGTCTACAAAGGCAAAACTGATTATTTGCTGCTCTTCCATACCCAAAAAGAAATAGAGCGTTTGGCACCTGACTTCAGAATATTGGCATCCGTAGAAGCACGCGGCGTCATTGTGACTGCCCCCGGCGATGAAGTGGATTTTGTGTCAAGGTTTTTCTGCCCTCAGGTTGGTATCGACGAAGACCCGGTAACAGGCTCTACTCATACTACGCTTACCCCATTCTGGAGCCAAAAGCTGTACAAAAAGGTGCTTAGCGCCAAGCAGGTTTCGGCAAGGCAAGGTGACCTGAGGTGTGAGTTTCTGGGAGACAGAGTGAAAATAACTGGCAAGGCAGTAGCTTATTTATCCGGTGAAATAGAAGTGTAGGAGGGGTATTCTTTCAAGAAGATAACTCTCTATATATGATAAGTACTAATTTTTAGAATAAATAGGATCTATGACGCATGTTCTGAAATAAAAGGATAAGTCTAACTGTGGATATGGTATTCAACCTAAGGGAATTACATAAAATGACAGATGACCAGGAAGCCGTTTCCATACATAGTGCACATAAGCTGAACAACTCCGCTTATACTATAGTTAGGCGTAAGGCAAAACAAAAATAAGATCTTGAAGTAAAAATTATTAAATTTATTTACTGTTTACGAATTATATAATTAGCATGGTAACTGTTATAAAAAAAGGTACAGACAGAATCAGCATTCAAAAAGCACTTGAAAGCATAAGTACTCGGAAGGGGATGAATGCTTTCAAATATTGTGGAAAAGTTAAGTTAGAAAAAGAGCCTCTCACGATTCAGAAGAATTTAAGAAATGAGTGGGAATAGTCTTTTTGTAGACACTAATATCTTGCTATACCTCATCTCTGGTGACGAAACAGTAGCGGAACTACTTGACGGGAAGCATATCACCATTTCATTTGTCACCGAACTAGAATTATTAGGATATAGCAACTTATCTGAAAGCGACTCAAAAATTATTCAGGAGCTTATAAGAGAAGCAACTGTAATTGACATTAATGCGGAAATAAAGCGGCTTGTAGTCTTATTAAGAAAAAACTACAAGATTAAGTTGCCAGATGCCATAGTTGTTGCTTCTGCATTATATTTGGATTTTCCTCTTGTCACTGCCGACAAACAATTGTCTCAAGTTGATGAATTGACACTGCTATTGTATAAAAAGTAATAGTCCTACGCCTAACATTGTATATATAAAACCCTTGATTCGATACGGCTTTTACATTAATAAACTGTTGGCTGTCACATTAATCATTCAAAAAGTTGAAAGCAGAACTAAAAAGCGACATATCATCAATTTGGAAGATTTTTCATTTAGCAAAGCAAAGCTATCAATACTCTTATTACCTCCATAAGCCTGATTCGGAAGAAGAGACTACAGAAATAAATAGAAACCATTTTCTAAATTTCACACGACATACTATTCTAAGGGTTTTGATAATAGAATTATGCAAACTTTATAACAAGGATAGCAACAATCAGAAATTTAGTGTTCCTAAATTGTTAAAGAAGCTAAAAAGGTACGGACATTATTCTAAGCTTAAGTTTGATCAAGCCAAATTAGTACAATGGGACTTAAAGCTTCAGTCTTACGAAAGTACCATAAATAATATAAATGTCTTAAGGGATAAGCTTTATGCGCATACAGATAGGCAAAAGCCCGATTTAGAACAATATGGTTTTGAATTTGAGGAGTTAAAAGTTCTTTTAGAATTAACTGAAGATATTATTTTTCAAATTAATTCTGATTTGTTCGACAGCCATACTGATTTTAGAACAGAGTTTGATATGTGTGAAATGGATATAGTTAAAAAGCTTGTTGAATTGAGGGAGAATGAGCTTCATAAATTTTGGAAGCAGTTTAGAAATGAAAGAAACACGAACAGCTAACAAAGAACAAAAGCATACTTGGCTACTCTTCGGGCTTCGGCTGCACAAGCACCTTAGGCAAAATAGTTTCGTTATTCCAACTCTGTGCTATTCCCCCGAATAAATTCACACCATGTATTTAACTATAACACAGCAGACTAATCTAAGTGGTACTACACGGCACCGTGACATCAACAAAGATAGGATTCCTGCCCCACCAGCCTCTCAGACAAAATGAAATCGATTTTTCCCTGAATCAATGAGTAGTACAATAGCACTTTCTTATTGATTGGCAATAAGTGATTATAATTTCAGAAGTGACACAACAGCTATAACATGAAAAACCACCTCATCGGTGGCTTTTCATGTTATTTACAAGGGTAGTTTCACATCCTGCATCAGTCTCCCAACTGGGTACATATTGTGCGTGTACTCGTAGTGCGGGGTGTTGCGGTACACAAAGTCTAACTGGGCCCGGGCGCTTTTTGCGAAGTCCGGGTCCTGCTTCTTTCGTTCTTCGAGGCGCTGGCGTAAGGCGGGGTCTTTCTGAAGGTACTCCGCCGCTAAGTCCTCAAATACATAAGACGAGAAATACTCTTTCTGCATCAGAATAGAGTCGAAAAAATTCCAGTTAAAGTAGGAGTCTACGGCCTGCGGCTCCAGCACTTCTACTACAAAGCGGTTAGCCGGCTGGTTCAGGTACACCACGTAATCGCCCTTAAAGAACTGGCGCGGTATATTTCTCTTCTCCACCTGTACATCAGAGTGTAAATAATGTCCTTCGTAAGGGCGCTGACCTGTTTTATAATCTGTGATGTAGTAGGTTTCGAGGGTGAGGGTGGTGTCTTTTTTCAGTTGCTGCAGCTGTACTTTGTCTACTTTCAGTCGCTCAATTACCTCGCCCCAGGCCTGCGGAATGATGTATGCGACCGGTTTTTCTACCGTTACAGTCGGCACAAACTCGTCGTAGTAGTTAATCATTTTGTTGTACGGTGCCTTGCGGTCGTAGTACAGGCGGTCGATGCCGCTTACTTCGCTTGGCTTATATTTAGCTTCATAGCCCAGGAAAGGAATCTGGCTTATCTTGGTGGTGTCCAGTTTCCAGTCCAGCGGGAATTTTTGTTGCTGCAGCGTTTCCTGTTTTGCTTGGGCTCGCAATGCTCCAATCTCTTTCGCATCGCGGTGCACCGTCTCAATCATGTTTTCCATCAGCTTGTAAGTAGCTTTCACGCGCTGGTCGAATGGCTTCAGCATGTGCGTTTCGGGTACAAAGCCAATGGTGTTGTAGAGGGCAGTATACCCGGTGGCGTAGCGCGGAGATTCCATAAAGCCAATGATGCCTTCATCGGGTGTGTCACCGGCGTGATTCATGTAGGGCACCATCGGGAACTTGTCCTGCTTCATACCTGCATACAGTGTGGGCACCATTTTGCCGGAGAGGTACTTTGCCAGCGTCGGGTGCAGTTTGTTGTGCTGCGTGGCAATGAGCGTCATCACGTGCTGGTAGTCAGCACCGTTAGAAGTGTGGTTGTCCATGAATACATCCGGGTCCCATTCCCTAAAAATCTCATGGAAGGTTTTGGCATTGTCGGAGTCCGTTTTAATAAAGTCGCGGTTCAGGTCCAGGTTGCGGGCATTGCCCCGGAAACCGTAGCTCTTCGGCCCGTTCTGGTTGGTGCGGGTGTGGCTGTTGCGATTCAGCGCGCCGCCGATGTTGTACACGGGTATGATGGCCAGCACCACATTGTCGAGTTGCCTGCGCAGCTTTTTGTCCTGCAGGTAATCGCGGACCAGCAGCATGGTCGCATCAATGCCTTCCGGTTCTCCCGGGTGAATGCCGTTCTGGATGAGCAGGATGCGTTTGTTCTTCTGGTGTATAGAAGCCGGGTCGAAGTCTTTGTCAGTAGAAACCACCACCAGGTGCAGCGGGCGACCTGCGTCCGTTGTACCATACGGTATCATTTTTACTTCATCGTAAGCGGCATCCAGTTTCTGATACCAGTTGATGGCTTCCTCATAGGTGGCGGTTTGGTTTCCGTTGCCCTGCTCGTACGGTGTTTTCAGGTCAGGTTTATTTTGGCCGGGATCTCCGGTAGATAGCAAGGCAGCCAAAAGTAAAGTAGTTAGCATGTTGTCAGGTTAGCGTAGGATGTATGAGTAGGTAAAATTAGGCATTTTTGAGGGGAAATGTGTTGTGCCATGCTATAGTAATGGAGCCCAACAAAAAAGCCTCAGCTTAAGGCTAAGGCTTCAGAAGTATCTCTTGAATCGCAGGCTTACACCACAATTCTGCTAAACCGGCTTCGGTATTTATCTGTGGGGAAGAACTTGTTATCAAGGCTGTATTTGCCGGGGCCGATAAAGAACAGCGAAAAGAACAGAATAGCCGCTTCCAGTGCGTGAGAATACCCACCAAAGCCGTCGCCAGCAGCTACGTGGCGCGCGGTGGCAATGATCATCGTAAACAATAACAGGAGACAGGTAATGCGCCAGAACAGGCCCAGTATCAGCAGTAAACCTCCCACAACCTCAGCGAAACCTGCCATAAAGCCCCAGAATGCCGGGGCAAAAGTAATGCCGACGAATTCCATGTTTTGCCCGATGGCTGCCCAACGCTCAGGACCGCCAGCAAGTTTAGGCCAGCCGTGCAAAATAAACATCGTGCCGATGCCAATGCGCAGCAGCAGCAAACCAAAGTCTTTATACCGGAAGTCGGAGCGTAGAAGTAACATAAATACAATAATACATATTACTACTTAGTATAGCAACATACTAATATAATATGATGCGTTTTACTAAGGTGTTGGCAGGAATATTTCCTGGGTTATACCTGCCTCGGTCTTGTGCATCCTGCGGCAGCTGGGTGTCGTCGAGCACAAAGCTCATTCCTGCCGCCTCCGACACAGCAACAAAATTGCCTTCTGCCAGTGCCACTGTTCCGATAGGGTAGGCCTCTTTCACCTCGCCATACTTAGAGCCGACTCCAAGCCCTTTTGGTGTTTTGAAATCAGTACTGAGGACGCTGATGCGCCACACGCGGCAGCCTGCTTCACATTGCTGTTCAACTAACAACCCCTTGTCCTGGCCCTGGGGAGTGAGCACATAGGCTGTACTCTGCTGCCCCTCCAGCATCAGCATAGTGTCTTTAACGGCAAAGCCCATGGGTACATTATTCCGCACTTCCTCAATCGGCATACCAATGGCAACATCGCCTGCCTTGCCTTTTTCCATCACGAAACTGGCTGGATCCGGAACCTGCGCGGGCGCTGTTGTGCTGCCGGTTGGGTTCAGGTTTTCTTCCTGTTGCAAGGTTTCGGTTTGTGTTTCTTCGTCGTTTTCCTGCTGCGAAAGGCAGGCGGCCATCCCTGCTCCCAGCAGGATGGCGTATAGCATATTTCTTATCATCATATAGCGCTTGTGTCTTTTCTTTATTATTTAAACCTTGTAGCGCAGCAGGAGGTTATAGTATATTAGCACTAAAATCGAATTCTTTAATATTATCATACATTAATTAAATAATAGAATGGCAAAACCACTGATATTGGTCTCAAACGACGACGGCATTACCGCACCGGGCATACGTACACTGGTAAAAGTTGCCATGAAGATAGGCGATGTGGTGGTTGTAGCACCAGATAGTCCGCAGTCGGGTATGGGACATGCCATCACCATCGGCAATACGCTTCGCCTGGATAGGTCCATTGCTTTCGAGGACCTGGATGTGGAAGCCTACGAGTGCTCCGGCACCCCGGCAGATTGCGTGAAACTGGCGAAGCACCATGTTGTAAAAGATAGGAAAGTTGACCTGGTGGTGAGCGGCATCAACCATGGTTCCAACTCCAGCATCAGCGTGCTATACTCCGGCACGATGTCGGCAGCGATAGAAGCGGCGATAGAGGGAATGCCGTCTATCGGTTTCTCGCTTTGTGATTATGGGCACGAGGCAGATTTTTCTCATACCGAAGAGTTTGTGGAGAAGATTATCCGTCAGGCGCTGGAGCATAAGATTCCGGACAACACTGCCCTGAACGTAAACCTGCCCAAGAAGAGTGAGGAGAAGATCAAGGGCATCAAAATCTGCCGCCAGGCGCATGCCAAGTGGCAGGAGGAGTTTGACGAGCGCCTGGACCCGCGCAACCGCAAATACTACTGGATGACGGGCAGCTTCGTGAATTTCGACAAAGGCGAGGATACCGACGAGTGGGCGCTGGTGAACAACTATATCTCTATTGTGCCTTGCCAGTTCGACATGACAGCCTATCACGCCATTGGCATGCTGAACGAAGGGTGGGAGTTTTAAGTAACATTATCTTTTGAGTATGCTCAAGTTGGTATAAAACAGAAACAGCCCCGGCTATACTTTAGCCGGGGCTGTTTTGCTATGATGAGCTTTGAGCCTTTATACAGTAGACCTGATTTAAAAGAGCCAGCGGAGCGGTGAGTAGTTTGAAACAACTACTTGTTCCTGGTCACTACTACGTTTGCAGGTATAGCCGCACTAGCAGATGATTTCTTTTTGCTGTCCTTTGTCACGAACGCAACCGTAATCTCCTGTATCGCTGTTATTGGCTGAGAATTCTTTTTGGCAGGTATCCAGTTCCCTTCAGTGAGTTCAAATACTCTTGCAATTTCGTCAGCAATAGCTACTTCTTCTGATACATTTGTCTTTGGGCCTATTAGTCTGCCATCCTGCGTTACGAAGAACGCTACTTTGATGGTGCCTTCGAAAGAGGTATCGGGGTAGCGAAGATGCTTTGCCAGGAACTTGTCTACAGCTCCATCTTGTAGTGCCGGCCTCACATCTACTTCATCTGCTTTATAAGAGAATTTGCTATCGTAAGCATCTGATTGGTAGGTGAGGAGCATGGTCTCTAAATTTTGCTCTGTGTCGGTCTCGCCGGCGCCTGAGAACAGCACAGGAAGGGTTACCTCTGCCACTATTGGTTTCCCGTGCCTGGTCCCAGCCTCCCACATGCCACTGGTAGCCTGTATGGCTTCGGCTGCTGCTTTGCTGAATTCGGCAAGCACCGTTTTGTTCTGAAGCTTAAAAGTAGAAGCATCCATGTAGTCCATGTCGGCACCGGCACCCACAACATGCTTCAGCTTTGTGTTGGCAATGGCGATGTTTGACACTTTACCGTCCTCCTCTATGTTGAAGTTCACCTGCATGCGGGCACTAATGTTCTCTTGTTGCGCTGCTGCAGGCATTTTCAGGTGCTGGTAGATAGTACGTACCATCGCCTCCTGGCCACCTCTGAACTGAGGCATTTTATGTAATACTGCCGGGTTGCCCTCTTTGTCCATGCTGAACCTGACCGGGAGGGTATACTTTACCCGTATAGGCTTTCCGTTTTGCCTGCCTGTCGTCCATTTGCCAGCTGTTAAACCTGCCAAGCGTTTTGCCTCGGCATCTGTGCTCGCTGACAGGCCTTTAACGGTATCAATGTGAGTGACAGAACCATTTGTCTCTACTACAAAAGATACTATAACAAAGCCTTCTACACCTGCTTCACGGGCGTCCTGTGGATACCGGATATTGCTGGTGATAAAGTTCATCATTTCTGTGTCGCCACCAGCAAATGTTGGCATCTGCTCTACATAAGAATACACTTTTTCCTCTGAATCACCGGCTTGGGCCAGTGCTTCCGGTGTTATGATCGTAGTGGAACCCAGCAGTACAATGCCTGCGAGACAAGAGAAAGGTAGTATGTTTTTCATGAGCTGATGGTGCGTATAGAGTGAATATGAATTATACTGAATTTAATAAAAATTTGTTAAATTATCATAACAGTTCATTTCCTACACGTTTTCAGCGGCCCTCATTTATTGAAGGAGCAGTGGTAGAGGTTTTTGATTAAAGAGCCAAAATATTATGCTCTTTACTTTCAAGGTTTAGCAGATGTTGGCGAATAAAAGCTACATTGCTTTTATTCGCCAACATTAAAACACTAATACATCAGCTCCGTAGTCAGGAGACGCAGCCAACTGATTTTTACAAACATTCGGAGTTCTATTTCAGCGCGAAGCGGACCGGAATGGTATATTTAACGCGTACAGGTTCTCCGTCCTGTTTACCTGGGTTCCAGTTCCCGCTTGTGAGTTTGATTACCCGGGCAGCCTCCTGATCAATTTCAGGACTAAGGCTTTTTACCGTTTGCACATTTGTCACAGAGCCATCTGTTTCTATAACAAACGTTAAAACAGTGAGCCCCTCTATTCCTGCTTTCTCTGCCGCTTCAGGATACCTGATGTTACTTCCCAGGAAGGACAGCAGTGCATTCTCGTTTCCTTTAAACTCCGGCATCTGCTCTACATAAGTGTAAGGCCTTGAGGCGTCTGTTTTCTTAAGTGAAGTTGTTTGCTGTTCCTGTACCACTGCTGTTGGGTCTTCATCAGTAGAGCAGGAGACGGTGGCAAACAGGCATGCGGAGAAGGAAGCGAGGATGGTTGTTTTCGTTAAGGTGAGCTTTTTCATTTTATTGGTTTTAAGTTTAAATTGATTTATTTAGGCAATATTTTTCCAAGAACGGCTCCAAGCCGCGCAAAAAAAGGATTAATGAAAGGTGTGGTGTTTTACTTTATTGTAAACCGCATCGGAAGGATGTATTGCACGCGTACGGGTTCTCCGTCCTGCAAGCCAGGTTTCCATTTTCTATCCGTCATTCGTGCTACTCGCAGAGCTTCCTGGTCTATCTCAGGATGAAGGTTCTTCTCCATTTCTACATCAGTAATGGAGCCGTCTCTTTCAACAATAAACTTAACGACGACTATCCCTTCTACACCTGCCTCCCGTGCTTCCTTCGGGTAGCGAACGTGCTCATGTAAAAATTCAAACATCTTCTCTTCACTCCCTTCAAAAGCGGGCATTTGATCTACAAAATTATATACCTTAGCATCTTCTACCGCAGCATCTTCCTGTTTAGGAGGCAGTGCTTCTGCTTCAGGTTGATTGATGGTAACAGGTTCTTCATCCGTAGCGCAGGCTGCAATGTTTAAGAGCAGCGCCACCAGCGGTGCTTTATAAAGTAGTTGAAATATGTTGTGCTTTCTCATAGCTTATAGGTGTTTTGTATGACAAATCATTTCAAAGAAGACAATAGGAATCCAGCGCCAGCTTTTTAGCTGGTGTTTTAGGATTTAGCAAGCATGTGTTTGGCTTTTGAGCGCTGTTATTTTATAGTGAACCTTACAGGCAAAGTATATTGAACAGGTACAGTTTTTCCATCCTGCTTACCTGGTAGCCATTTTCCGTTCATCGACTCTACGACCCGAATGATCTCTTCGTCGGTGCCCATGCCCAACCCTTTTATAATCCGGATGTCATTTAGGGAGCCATCCACTTCAACTATGAAGCTGGCCACAACTATACCTTCTACTTTCGCCTTTTGTGCTTCTTCCGGGTAGCGGACATTCATGCCCAGGTACTTCAGCATTTCTTCTTCTCCTCCTTTAAACTGGGGCATCTGCTCTGCATAAGTGTAATGTCTTTCTGTGTAGCTGTTAGGCATATCGTCGGCAGTCTCACTTTTGCGAACCGGCATGTTTGCAGTTGAATCACCCTTCATGATCGGCATTTTGCCAGTTTGTGCAGGTGCTGGAGAAGCTTTACTGACATCATCTATGGTAGGAGCCAATGCCTGTAAGGGCGAATGCTGGGATTTGTCTTCACCAGCTTGCAGGGCTTCTGAGGAAGGAGCGCCTGCCTCTGCTGGGGAGGCGAGTTGCGAAGCAATATCGGCAGCTACCTGTTGGGAGGTAAGGGAAAACAGGAGCACCACAAACAGGGGGAGCGTGAGCAGGGGTTTTAACCAGCCTGGTTGCTTGCCGTGTTGCTGCAGCATATGCAGACGTTTTAGCACCTGCGGCCGCTGAAAATGACTGCCTACGGGCAGGCCCATGTTAAAAAGCACTTCCTTCGATAAGAGCGTGCGGTATTCCTTTAGCTGGTGCTGCTCCAGCACTCGGGCATCAGCCTGGAACTCGTGCAGGTTGCGGAGCTCACTCTTCAGAAACCAGACAACCGGGTTAAACCACAATACAATAGATAGCAGCTCGTAAAACAGGATGTCATACGTATGGCCCAATTGCACGTGAGCCAGTTCATGCGCCAGCACCTGTTGCTTCTCGAGTGGGCTGAGCTGCTCCTAGCTACTCAAAAACACATAGTTCAAAAAGGCAAAAGAAGAATAGTGCTGCTCTAGCTGTATTATCTGTACAGCGTCCGGTGTCTGCGCAACTGTTACTGCTTTGGATTTCAACTTCCGGATGTGCCAGAGTTGCCTGCACAGCTTAAAGGCAAGAAACGCTGCCACCAGCAAGTATAAGCCCAGGGCTAGATTGGTTGGCGTTATAAACTGTAGCAGCGCAGCGCCCTTTTCTGGCTGCCCGTAAGCTACCACATTCACTTCAGATAACTGGATAGCCTGAAGTGTCTGTGCCACGGCAGTATCCGGAGAGAGCAGGGCAGGCCACTTAATAAGGGGTAGCGTAAGCGCCACCAGCGGAGCCAGCAGCAGGTACAGTCTGTTGAACCGGAAGTTGGTTTCGTTGCGCAGCAGTGCGTAGTAAAACAGGTACAGCGCCAGCAGCCCTATGCCGGATTTAAGTATGAAGTTAAGTAGTGCTTCCATTTTGCGGATCCTCCTTATCCGGGTCTATGTCTTCTTTTACCTGCTTTAGTAGTTCATCCAGTTCCTGCACGTTCAGGTTATTGTCTTTGGCGAAGAACGATACCAGTTTTTCAAAGGAGCCACCGAAGTAGCCGCTCATAAAGTTCTTCAGGAAGTAGCTCTTATACTTGTCCTGTGCCACCAGCGGGTAGTACTGGTGCGACTTGCCAAAGGCCTCGTGCCCGACAAACCCTTTGCTCTCCAGTATCCGCACGATAGTGGACACCGTGTTATAGGCAGGCTTTGGCTCCGGTAGTTCCTCCAGAATGTCGCGGACAAATGCTTGTTGCAACTTCCAGAGTACCTGCATAATCTCTTCTTCGGCCTTCGTCAGTTCTTTCATCTATGTGTTGTTCAGGTTCTGTAATTTGAATATATAACTAATTACTTAGTTTTAAAACTAAAAGTTTAGTTTTATTTGAGAAAAAAAGTCTGCCTGTAGAAAAATGGCACCCTTTATCTGAGCTAATCAGGATGCGCATTGCAGCGAAAAGAAACGTGCAGGCAAGAGTTTTACAATTTTCCGCCGGAAAATTCAGCTTATTCTTTATTTCCTGCATGATAACTATCTTCTGCCGGTATTAATTTTTAACAGTGAAAAGGGAGGCTGGATTGCGTTAATTACAATCAGGAGAACTTATTGTTGAAAAATTGCATCAAAAATAAACTTTTAGTTATTACCTTTGCGCCCTGATACACTTTGGTGCTATTTTCAAATAGCTTCCAGTAGTGTATCTTTCGTGTTGGAATGGGAGGGTGTCGTGCAATATCTTCATATACTAGGCATTTTTGATCAACTACGCAGCATATCAAGAGCGTACTTAACCCTTCACTTCATATTTCCGGATTATCAACTTTATTTTCTTAACTAAAACCTGACATGAGAAAAATTTTATTATTGAATTTTGCTTTCATGCTATGCCTGATACAACAGGTGATGGCACAAGGTGGAACAGTTACAGGTACGGTAACAGAGCAGGAGACAGGACAGGGTCTGCCGGGTGTTACTGTTATCGTTAAAGGTACTACCACCGGAACAAGCACTGGAGTTAACGGAGAATACTCTGTCACTATTCCAGCTAATGTGAATCCTGCGAATGCAACGCTGGTATTCAGACAGATTGGTATGACAACGCAGGAGGTTCCGGTTGAAGGAAGAGCCACTATTAATGCTAGCATGAGCCCGGATACAAGGCAATTGTCGGAAGTAGTAGTGACGGGTTATACTACGCAGACAAACCGCGAGGTGGCAGGCTCTATTTCTACCATAAAGGCAGAAGAAATCAGACAGGTGCCGCTTGCATCTTTTGACCAGGCCTTGCAAGGTAGAGCACCTGGAATTTTGGTGCAGGCCAACTCTGGCCAGCCAGGAGCGGCTGCAAACGTTGTAATTCGTGGCAGAGGCTCCATCGTGGGTAATAACGAACCACTGTACATCATGGATGGTGTTCAGATTACAGCCAATGATTTTGCTACGCTGAACCCTGCCGATTTTGAAAGCCTTACGGTTCTGAAAGATGCATCTGCCACATCCATTTATGGTTCAAGAGGTGCCAATGGTGTTGTGGTAATTACTACCAGAAGCGGTATTGCTGGCAGAACACGCATCAACTACGATGTGCAGTACGGTTTTTCAAGAGCTCCTGAAAACAGACTTGAACTGATGAACACAGAGGAGAAGCTGCAGTATGAGTTGCAAAGAGGCAACCCTTACGGATGGGATGATGACGACTTGGCAAGACTGAGACAAGTAGACACAAACTGGGAAGATGTTTTCTTCCAGAAGGGTACTACGCAGAACCACACGCTAAGCGCCTCCGGTGGTAGTGAGAAAACTACATACTACCTTTCTGGTTCTGTTTTCGACCAGACGGGTACAGTACAGAATACTGGCTTAGAGCGTTACACTGGTAGAGCAAATGTCGAATCGAACGCTGGTAATTTTAACTTCGGCTTGAATTCTACTTTTGGTTATTCTGAGTTCACCAACACCAGTGAGGCTAACTCAAGTATAGCTTCTCCTTTGAATGCGATCCGTTGGACAAACCCATATGAGACGCCTTATGACGAAGAGGGTAACTATACGCAGATGGTATCTGGCCAGCCGAATGCCTTACAGGAACTTCTGGAGAACAATAACTTAAGGCAGCAATTAAAAGCTGTAGGTAATGTGTTTGTAGGCTATAAGGCTCCTTTCCTAGAAGGCTTATCTTTCAGAACTACTTGGGGTGGTGACTTCACATCCAATGAAGAGTCCCGCTATGTTGACCCTTCTACAGTTTCCGGCCAATTCTCTACGGGTGGTTCAGGTTCCTTTGGCCGTGGTTATAACAGAAGATTCCTGTACACCGGAACAACCTCTGCCTCGTATAGCACGCAATTTGGAGGGGAGCATACGCTAACTGTGGCTTTGTATAATGAGATTGTAAAGAGAATAGGAAGAGGCTTCAACTTTACTGGGTATGGTTTAGGAGGTGCCTTCTCAAACGAAGCGGGTATCACACCTGGAAATGCTTCTAACGGATTTATTCCTGCTGTTGGCGGAGGGGGCACCGAAAATGCCTTATTATCTTATTTTACCAACATCAACTACGGCTTCCGCGACAGATACTTCATTACGCTAGGTGCCCGTCGTGACGGTTCTTCTCGTTTCGGCGCTGACAGACGTTTTGCTAACTTCGGTTCTGTAGGTCTGAGTTGGATTGTATCTGACGAACCTTTCATGCAGGGCATAACAGATGTATTCAACGACATCAAGTTTAAAGCTTCTTACGGTTCTGCTGGTAACCAGGCGCTGGATGAGGATTTTGCGCCAAGAGAATTATTTGGCAGACAAGTTTATGCTGGTGTAAGCGGTTTAGGGCAGATTCAGCTGGCTAACCCATTATTACAGTGGGAAAGAAAAACTACCTTCAACACAGGTCTTGAATTTTCTACGCTAAATGGAAGATTAGGTACTACAGTAGAATTCTATAACTCAGTTACCAGCGACCTGTTCCTGGACAGGCAACTTTCCAGAACTACTGGCTACGAAGAACTAACCTCCAACGTGGGTGAATTGCGAAACAGAGGTGTGGAACTTGCTTTGAATGGTGATATCGTAGCAACTCCGGATTTTACCTGGAGCGCCAATGTAAGCCTGACTTACAATAAAAACGAGGTGACGCAATTAGTAGGAGACCAGGAAGAAATTGTCAATGGTATTTTCATCAATCGTGTGGGTGAGCCAATCAACTCGCTTTATGTAGTGCGTTATGCTGGCGTAAACCCCGACAACGGTAACCCACAGTACTACACAGCGGATGGCACTATCACGGAGACTTATGACCCAAGCGACCGTGTTCTAGTGGGTACAACAGAGGCACCATTCTTTGGTGGTTTTGGAACTGCCCTAAATTTCAAAGGTTTTGAAGTAAGCTCTTTCTTCAGCTTTGTGAGAGGCAACCAAATATTTAACAATGACCGAGC
This sequence comes from Pontibacter pamirensis, assembly GCF_010015475.1. Classification (GTDB taxonomy): domain Bacteria; phylum Bacteroidota; class Bacteroidia; order Cytophagales; family Hymenobacteraceae; genus Pontibacter; species Pontibacter pamirensis. Next base: position 43,964 of record NZ_SSNI01000030.1, on the reverse strand, counting down.
AAACGTAGAGAACCCTCAGTACCTGTGGGATAACCTGGCACTTTCTATGTTGGATGAGTGGCAGGAGCCTGGTGATATCACCAATATCCCTCGTCCGGGAGCTCCATTCAGAAGCGGAACAACACGTTTTGTAGAGGAGGGGGACTTCCTGAGACTTCGAAACATCAATGTATCTTATTCTCTGCCAAGTTCAGTAGTAAACTCTATTGGATTAAACAGCATTAGAGTATTTGCTCAAGGCCAAAACTTAGTAACATGGACTGACTTCCAGGGATTTGACCCTGAAGTAACCGGCGGATCACTGACAGGTGCACAATACCCAGCCCTGCGTACCGTTACTTTTGGCTTAAATGTTGGTTTCTAATTAATAAAAATTTAAAAAATGAAGATTCAACGAATATTTTTAGGTATAGGACTATGCTGTGCTTTGGGGCTATCTGCCTGTGAAGATATAATTGAGGTGGAGCCGGAATTTTCAAGAGAGCCTGGTCAGGTTTTCACCGATTTGGATGGTTATGAGTTTGCCTTAACCGGAGCTTATGCCGCATTCCGCCAGGTAGGCTATTTTGCAAGCGGTGGACAAACCACCGGCACATGGTCAACTTTGCCGGACATGATGTCTGATAACCTGGTGCAGACAAATGAGGACCTCGGAAACTGGGCTAACCAGTCAAACTGGGTATATACAGCCGATGAGTCTGATATTGCGATTGCCTGGCTTGCTGCTTATTCTGTAATCAACAATGCCAACCTGGTGCTAAATAATATTGAGCAGTTTTCTGATGAAGATGCTGAAAGAGTGAACAGACTTAAAGGGCAGGCGCTGGCAATCCGGGGCATGGTACACTTTGACCTGCTGCGCTACTGGGGCGAAAGCTTCGACAGAAACTCAACTGCCTTGGGGGTGCCTTATAAGACAACGGTGGATCCGGAGGAAATGCCAAGCCGTTTAACTGTAAGTGAGACATATGATAATATCTTAAGAGACCTTCAGGAAGCAGAAACGCTTTTGGAAAATGTTGACAGAGATATCAATGCTTCTAACAGAGCTTATATTGACCAGACAGTAACAAGAGCCATTTTGGCCCGGGTAAACCTGTATGCAGAACAGTATGCGGCTGCTGAGGAATATGCTACATTGGTGATTGAGGAAATACCTTTAGCTAGCAGAGGCGAGTTTGCGGATATCTGGATGGATGCAACGGATGATGAAGTAATCTGGGCTATTTCCTTTAATGCAGGTGAAGGTACTCCTTCAGGTGGTGTGTTTAATGCCCCTTCTAACCGTAACCGCTTCAGACCTTCTGAAGAGTTAGTGGAGGAGTATGATATGGAAGATGACATCAGATTCCCATCATATTTCAGCACAAGAACCCGTGGAGAAAATGAAAGAGTGATTGTGAATAAGTTTGTGACCCGTGGTACAGCCCAGGACAACTTAGTAAACTGGAAAGTGTTTAGAACCGGCGAAATGTACCTGATCCGAGCGGAGGCGAGAGCGATGCAGGATGATATGGCAGGTGCCCTAGAAGATCTGAATACACTTCGGGACGCTAGAATTGAGGGTTACGTTCCTGTTGTATTGCTAGGTGAGGATTTGCTGAATGCGATTGCACTCGAAAGACGTAAAGAGCTATTTGTAGAAGGCCACAGATGGTTTGATATAAAGAGAACCACCCGTAACCTGGTGCGCGAGGATTGCCCTTCTCCTGTTACGAACTGTACGTTAGCGCCAGATGCACGCGAGTGGGCATGGCCTATTCCGCAGGCTGAGATTGATGCAAATGAGAATCTTAGCGGCCAGCAAACAAGCGGTTACTAATCATACCCGCTTAGCCTAAATCTGGCAGTGCCAGAACAGCAAAAGCAAAATTTAAAGCGCCTTTACTGCCATAGCAGTAAAGGCGCTTTTTTCATACAAAAAACGTTTAGGTAAAGCTACTGCCTTACACGCTTCTCCATCACATTCAGGCTGACAAAACCGCTTCCGCCCTTCACTGTCTGGTGCCATCCCATTTGTTTCAACTCTCTCCGAATAAAATAGTTCAGCAGGCCGTGTGCTACCAGCACGGTGGTGGCATTTTCATGGGCATCTTCCGCCAGTAGCTCCGCACATTTCCTGGCCCGCCACCTCGCTGCTTTAAACGTCTCGATGCCTTTGCTGTTGATTCCCATAAACCAGAGGATGCGGGCAGAAACTAACCACAGCTTTATAGGCAGTCGCAGGAATGGCAGAGAGAATATTTTCCGTTCAAACTCCCGAAACTCGTGTTTCACCTTCAGAAGCACCTGCTCTCCGAAAATAGCTTTGGCCGTAAGTTGGGAGCGGATGAGGGTGCTGCAGTATACAGCCTTGATTTCTTTATAGGGAATTGACTCATGCTGCAGCACGAATTCCTCTACCTGGGCGGCATCGTAGTCGGAAATATACCGGCTGGCTGCTGCTGCGCTGAAGAAGCCTTTTGCAGCTACCTCCGGCCGCGCGTGTCGTATCAGGAATATCCGTTTGGGTAAGTGAGGTCTGTGCGGTTGCGTCTCCAAATGCCTGGCTATTTGCGGTTCTCTATACTATGTAATATATAGGTTATACAGGTATACGAAAAAGCAATGTATAGGCTTACAGCCAAGGCCCTTGTACTGTCTGCTTATGCCTGCAGGGGTGCTGCCGGGTCTTTGAAGATGGTGCTTTTGATTTGCTCCCACTCGGGCCGCAGGATGCTGTAGTAGATAGTGTCGCGGCGGCGGCCGTCGTGCATCAGGGTGTGGCTGCGCAGGATGCCCTCTTCCGTAGCCCCGATTTTGAGCATGGCTTTGCGGGAACGCATATTCAGCGCATCTCCTTTTAGCTCTACCCGCTCCATCTGCAGTACCTCAAAAGCATAGCGCAGCAGCAGAAACTTACAGTGTCTGTTCAGTCCGCTGCCCCTGTATTCCCCGCTTAGCCAGGTCCAGCCAATCTCCAGGCGTTTATCAGGTACCGAGATATTGCCATAGCTAGTGCTGCCAGCCAGCTTACCAGTGACTTTGTCCTCTATCATAAAGGTATAGCGTGTGCCGAGTTGGTAGCCATTGGTGGCAGTCTGTATCCAAGCCTCCAGTTCCTGCTCGTTACTGATGCGCGTAATCATATAGCGCCAGATTTCCTCATCAAAGGCAATAGTACGAAGAGCCGCTGTGTCTGAGGGGTGAAAAGGGCGTAGCAGCACGCGTGCATCCTCCAGAAGGGGTACCTGTTCAAAGTTCATTTTGGTGCTATACACTTGTTGTAAACAGCAAGGTAGTATAAGTGCGCCACTTCGAAAAATTCGGCTATAGAAACAGGACCGAGCGATGCATTTTTATGGAGGCAGCAAAGCCTTGAAAAATTGAATAGTTAGCCAAAAATACAGCTGTTTTTATATAGGCCTTGAGCAGCATCTACAACCCTACTTGCCTCAACTACGTTCTAGCAAGCTAGCGAAGGATACAATTATTTCTATATAAGGAGCAGAATTATACAAGCAGAGTGCAGCAGTTAAAAGGCAAAAAAGCAGTAGTGAGCGGAGGTGGATCAGGCATAGGCCGGGCCATTGTTGAGAGATTGTCTTTGGCCGATGTTGTAACTGCTGTAGCTGACCTGCAACCGCCTTCTGACCTGTCATCAAACGTTTACCCTTTTACCTGCGACGTAACAGCGGCACACGCTGTGGATGCACTCTTTGCCGGTGTGCAGGAAAAGCTTGGCACACCGGATATACTTATTTGCAGTGCAGGGCGTGGCATTCATGAGAAGCTGACGGAAGGAGACCCAGAGAAATGGCGGCAAATTATAGACACCAACCTGATGGGTGTCCTGCGGCTGATCCGTGCCTTTGTGCCAGGCATGCTGGAGGCGGGGCATGGCGATGTGGTGCTGGTGTCGTCTGTTTCGGCGGGACAGGCTTACCCTTATGGTGGTGTATATGCCGCCACTAAATCTGCTTTAGAGGTGGTGGCCGAAACGCTGCGCCAGGAGGTGCTGCCGGCCGTAAGGGTGACAATAGTGGCGCCAGGAGTGACTGATACTACCTTCTTTAAGAATACTGTTTCCGGGTTCCACACAGCAGAAGACATCGGGTACGGTTCTATTTCTGCTGATGATGTGGCAGATGCTGTGTTGTATGCCTTAAGTAAACCTCCGGGTGTGTCATTGAACAACATCACCATAAGACCAACGGCACAGCCTTTTTAAATTATGTGCAGAAAGTAAAAGGTGTAAACAAAAAGAATGCTTTAAATACTTTTTGTACCGGTCTTCAAAAGCAAGGAGGGGGTACAAAGGATATTATAAGTTTAGCAAAAGAATAAACAGATCTGAAGTCTTTAGTCCGGACACTTGGATCTGTTACATACCATGAAAGAACAACAGACTATGAAAAGCAAAGTATTGATAACCGGAGGTGCTGGTTTTATTGGGTCGCACCTGGCAGATGAGTTGCTGAGCCAGGGGTATGAGGTAAGAGCACTGGATAACCTGAGCGAGCAGGTGCATGGCAAAGACTGCAAAAGACCCGAATACCTGCACGAGGACGTAGAGTTGGTGATAGGTGATGTGCGCAACCGCGAAGACGTGGACAAGGCACTGGAGGGGGTGGAATATGTTTTCCATTTTGCCGCGATGGTTGGTGTTGGCCAGAGTATGTATGAGATAAAGGAATACACCGATGTAAATAACATGGGCACAGCCGTGCTCCTGGAGGCACTCATCAAGCACCCTGTAAAGAAGCTGGTGGTAGCCAGCAGCATGAGTATCTATGGAGAAGGCCTCTGTAAAAGCTTGAATGGTGAACTGGTAACCGCGCAGGAGCGACCGCTGGAGCAATTAAAAGCCGCCGATTGGGAGTTATATGACAAAGGCCAGCCTTTGCAGCCGATTCCTACACCCGAATCTAAGATTCCATCATTATCTTCCGTATACGCCCTGTCTAAATACGACCAGGAGCGCCTTTGCCTGATGGTGGGCAGGGCCTACAACATCCCAACGGTGGCCATGCGTTTCTTTAACGTGTACGGTACGCGCCAGGCATTATCAAACCCTTACACCGGGGTGCTGGCTATTTTCGCCTCCCGACTTTTAAATAACAATTCTCCCATGATTTTCGAAGACGGATATCAACAGCGTGACTTTGTGCATGTGCGCGATGTGGCGTTGGCTTGCCGATTGGCCATGGAGAAGGAAGAAGCTACTGGTAAAGTCTTTAACGTGGGCAGCGGAAACAACTATACCATACAGGAGATAGCGGAGCGGCTGGCCACTGTCATGGACAAGACGCACCTGAAGCCGGAGGTAACAGGCAAATACAGGGTAGGCGATATCCGCCACTGCTATGCCGACATCTCCCTGGCAAATGAGGTACTTGGTTTTTATCCGCAGGTAGAGTTCAACAATGGGCTGGAAGAACTGGCTAACTGGCTCGAAGGGCAGATTGCGTATGACAGGGTGAATGAGGCAAGTGCCGAACTGGCTGCGCGCGGTTTAACTGTCTGAGCTAAAACTAAAGCACCCATTTTCTGATTTATTAAAAAGGATTCTCATCACTATGAAAATAAAGAACGCTAAAAACGAAAAGTCACTCCCCAAAGTCGGAATAGTGGAATGGTTCCGGGTAGGAGAGCATGAGCGCGTAAAGCAGGTGCTCGCCGACTTGAAGGAACTGGGCGTAACAGAGCTCAGAACAGGCGTATCGTGGGCTGATTACTATACACCAGAGGGCAAAGGGTGGTATAACTGGCTTATACCTACTCTCGCAAAAGAATTAAACGTGCTGCCATGCTTCCTATACACACCGCCTTCCCTGGGCGAGAAACCACGCACCTCTTCCCCGCCAAGAGACAAGAAGGCTTACGCTGACTTTCTGGACGTGTTCATCAAGGACATGGGGGAGCATTTTGAGTGGGTGGAGCTTTGGAACGAACCCAACAACCAGATAGAGTATGACTTTACGCTGGACTACGGCTGGAACAAGTTCGCGGAGATGGTGGGCGGCGCTGCTTACTGGTGCAAGCAATTGGGCAAGAAGACCCTGCTGGGCGGTATGAGCCCAATAGACCCGAACTGGCTGCAAATGATGTTTGAGCGCGGTGTGATGGAGCATATCGATGCGGTAGGTATACATGGCTTCCCGTTTGTGTTCGACCAGATGTGGGACGGATGGGATGAAAACATCAAAGCGGTGCGTGAGGTGCTGGACCAGAACAACTGCACAGCCGAACTCTGGATAACGGAGGCTGGCTTCTCTACCTGGCAGCACGATGAGCTGAAGCAGGTGCAGGAGTTCAAAGAAGTGCTGAAGGCAGATGCAACCAGGGTATACTGGTATGGTGCCTACGACTTGAATGCCAAACACCCCACTGTGGGAGGCTTTCATTTAGATGACAGGGAGTATCATTTTGGCCTCAAACGTTCCGACGGCAGCTCCAAACTGCTGTACCGTTTGTGGGCCAAACATGGCCTGGAGCAACTGGAGAACTTAACGCATATCACGCGCACCATCCACGAGAATACTGCGCCTTATACCCTTATAACGGGTGGAGCGGGCTTTGTGGGTACTAACCTGGCTAAGCGGCTGCTGTCTGAAGGAAAACGCGTGATGGTGTTCGACAGCCTTTCCCGCGATGGCGTGGAGCAGAACCTGCAGTGGCTGCACGAGAACTACCCGGAGAATCTGGAGATATACGTCGGCGACATCCGTAACCTGCAGACGGTGCGCTATGTAATGCAGCGTGCTGAGGCGGTATATCACTTCGCTGCCCAGGTAGCAGTGACCACCTCGCTGGACCTGCCCATGAATGACTTCGAAATTAATGCGCGTGGTGTCATGAATGTGCTGGAAGCTATACGCGAGCAGGACAACCCGCCACCGCTGGTGTTTACCTCCACAAACAAAGTATACGGCGGCCTCGAAGACGTGGAGTTCATCTCCAACGGGTCCCGCTACTACCCTTCAGATAAAGAAATAAAGGAAAACGGCATCAGTGAAAAGCGCCCGCTGGACTTTCACAGTCCCTACGGCTGCTCTAAAGGCGCCGCCGACCAGTATGTGGTAGACTATGCCCGCACCTATAACCTGCCGATGGCGGTGTTTCGGATGAGCTGCATCTACGGGCCGCATCAGTATGGCAACGAAGACCAGGGCTGGGTAGCCCACTTTGCCATCCGGGCCATCGAAGGCCAACCAATCAACATATACGGCGATGGAAAGCAGGTGCGTGATATTCTTTTTGTGGAGGACCTGGTGGATGCTTTTCTGTTGGCACACAAGCACATCGAACATATCTCCGGGCAGGCATTCAATATAGGAGGCGGCACAGAGAACACAGTAAGCTTGCTGGAACTGCTGAAAACAATCGGCAGGTACCGGGGCAAAGAAGTGCAGCTCAGGTTCGGCGACTGGCGGCCGGGCGACCAGCACTATTATGTGTCGGACACGCGCAAGTTCCAGGAAGCCACCGGCTGGTACTCCAAGCACAATGTGCAGGAAGGGGTAGCTAAGCTGTACCAGTGGCTCTGCGAGAACAGAGGAATAAAGGTGCCATTCACTATATCATCTAAAAATATCCAAGAAGAACCCGCCAAAAAAGTAGCAGTAGCTTAAAATGCAAGAAACACTGACACCAGAAGATAAAGCTGTAGCCACTACCCCCGCTACAAGCATGAAAACTGCTGTGATTACAGCACCAGAAAGAGTAGAAGTACAGGACGCCACCCTGCCGGAGCCACAGGCCGGGCAGGTGCGTCTGCGTTTGGAAGGCTGCGGCCTCTGCGCCTCCAACATACCTGTTTGGGAAGGCCGCGAGTGGTTTACCTATCCTGTTGCCGCCGGTAACCCGGGGCACGAAGGGTGGGGAATAGTGGATGCTATAGGAGCAGGCGTAGAAAACGTAAAGCCGGGAGACCGTGTGGCGGCCCTTTCCTACAACTCTTATGCCGAGTATGACATCGCGGATGCCGATAAGGTGGTGAAACTGCCGGAAGCATTGGCAGGTAAGCCTTTTCCCGGTGAGCCGCTGGGCTGCGCCATGAATATTTTTAAGAGAAGCGATATCTCTGCCGGTCAGACAGTGGCCATACTAGGTGTGGGTTTTCTTGGGGCACTGCTGGTGCAGCTGGCAAAAAATGCCGGCGCAAGAGTTATTGCTGTGTCGCAGCGGGAGTTCTCGCTGGAGATGGCAAAGGAATGTGGTGCCGATGAAATCGTTCCAATGGATGACCACTATAAAATCATTGAAAAAGTAAAGGAGCTGACAGGGGAAAATTTCTGTGAGCGCGTGATAGAGTGCACTGGAAAAGAATGGCCGCTGAATTTGGCGGGTGAACTGACGGCAGAGCGTGGCAAACTCATCATTGCCGGATTTCACCAGGACGGCATGCGGCAGGTAAACATCCAGCTCTGGAACTGGCGCGGCATTGATGTCATCAATGCGCATGAGCGCGACCCACAGGAATACATTAAAGGCATCAAGGCAGCGGCAAAAGCAGTGTCAGACGGAACCCTGAACCCGGATAAGCTGTACACACACACCTATACCTTAGGAAACATCGATAAAGCATTCGATAACCTGAAAAGCCGCCCCGACGGATTTGTAAAAGCCCTTATAACGTACTAAACTATGCCAGACACGATACAGGATAAACAACAGGGAACTTCAGCATCTTCTTCATCTACCTCCGCTAAGCCTAGGCTTGGCTTTTTGGGTGTAGGGTGGATTGGCCGTAACCGTATGGAAATGATAGCCAAGCATGATGCTGGTGAAGTAACCTATATCGCTGATACTGCACCACACAACGCGGAGGAGGCGCTTAAAAGCGCTCCTAAAGCAAAGCATGTCCCTTCGCTGGAGGCTATGCTGCATGAACCGGCGGTAGAGGGCATCGTTATCGCCACCCCAAGTGCTTTCCATGCCGAGCAAAGTGAGTTGGCCTTGGAGGCGGGCAAATCTGTTTTCTGTCAGAAGCCATTGGGCCGCAACGTGGAGGAAACAAAAAGGGTCGTGGAAGCTGCCCGGAAAAACAACAAATTGCTGGGAGTAGACTTGTCGTACCGCCATACCGCTGCCATGCAGGAGGTATATAAGGTGGTGCAGAGCGGTGAATTAGGCCACATTTATGCTGTTGAGCTGGTCTTCCATAATGCCTATGGCCCTGACAAAGCCTGGTTCTATGAACCCAAGCTTTCCGGTGGCGGCTGCGTCATTGACCTGGGCGTGCACCTGGTGGACCTGGCTTTGTGGTCGCTGAATTTCCCGAAGGTGAAGCAGGTGCAGAGCCAGCTGTTCTCGAAAGGCAAACCAATAGGCATGGCAGAGGGTAAGGTAGAAGACTATGCCTCGGCCAGTATGGAATTAGCGGGAAACACTCACATGCAGCTAAGCTGCTCCTGGAACCTGCCGGCTGGCCAGGAAGCCATCATCAGCGCCACCTTTTACGGCACAGAGGGTGGTGTAGCCATGAAAAATGTGAACGGGTCTTTCTACGATTTCGTAGCCGAGCGCTACTATGGCACCAAAACCGAAACACTGTGCTCGCCGCCAGATGAGTGGTCGGGCAGGGCAGGAGTGGCCTGGGCAAAGCGGCTGGCCAATGGCGAAGGCTTTGATGAAGCGGCAGAAGAATATGTAAAGGTAGCAGAAGTATTAGATAAAATTTACGGCAGATAAGCAGATGGAAGCACATCATCCTTCAAAAATCCTGATGACTACAGATACGGTAGGAGGGGTTTGGAATTATACAATAGAACTGGTGGGCGCACTGGCACCGTTCGGAACGCAGGTAGCATTGGCCACGATGGGTGGACCTCTAAGTGCCGATCAGCGAAGGCAGGTGGAGGAACTCAATAACCTGACCCTGCATGAGAGTGACTATAAACTGGAGTGGATGGAGGAACCCTGGGAGGACGTAGAAAAGGCAGGCGCCTGGCTGTTGCAGCTGAAAGACGAAGTGCAGCCGGATATTGTGCACCTGAATGCCATGGTGCATGGTGGCTTGGAATGGGGCGTACCGGTGGTGGTGGTGGTGCATTCCTGTGTGCTGTCGTGGTGGAGAGCCGTGAAGGACGAGGAGGCACCGAAAAACTGGGGTAAGTACAAAGAGATGGTGACGCGCGGTTTGCAGGCCGCCAATATGGTGGTAGCCCCAACCCAGGCCATGATGAACCAGGCAGAGTCACTTTACGGCCCGTTTCAGGCCCGCACTGTCATTTACAATGGGCGGGCCCAGAACACGTACCAGTTTGGAAAAAAAGAACCTTTTATTTTCAGCATGGGCCGTGTATGGGACGAGGCAAAAAACATTTCGATGCTGGCGCACATTGCATCTGATTTGCAGTGGCCCGTGTATATAGCCGGTGACGAGAAGCACCCTGCCACAGGCAAATCAGTAGAACTTGAGAATGTGCATTTCCTGGGGCAGCTGTCGGAGAAAGAAGTGGTTGACTGGCTTTCACGGGCCTCCATCTATGCGCTACCAGCTAGGTATGAGCCGTTTGGACTGACCATACTGGAAGCCGCCATGTCCGGTTGCGCCCTTGTGATTGGTAAAACTGATAGCCTGATGGAAATATGGGGCAATGCCGCCAAGTACGTCGATCCGGGAAGCGCCGATGATTTGCGGGACACGCTCAATAACTTAACGGAAGATGAATTTGGGCGCAACATCATGGGCTGTCGTGCTGTAAAACGCTCTCACGGCTACACCGCAGACCCCATGGGCCAGGATTATGACCATGTATACCGGCAGCTGCTAAAGTCATCTGTAAAAGTTTAAATTTTGATTAACTGGATTTTGAATGACTGAATACACGGGATGTTAACAGTAATTATTCAATTATTCAGTTATTCAGTCATTCAAAATTCTAAAAAATGAAGATAACCCTTTTCTACCATTCTATACTTTCTGACTGGAACCATGGCAACGCCCACTTCTTGCGCGGCATCGTGCGGGAACTGGAGGAGCGGGGCCATCAGGTAAAGGTATATGAACCTGAGAACGGCTGGAGCCTGCAGAACCTGGTGGAAGGCTATGGAGAAGAAAAACTGAAAGAGCTGCAGCAGTATTACCCCGGCGTCAGTACAAATTTCTATACCCTGGAAACGCTGGACCTAGATGATGTTCTCACAGAAGCCGACCTGGTGCTGGTACATGAGTGGAATGAGCACGAGCTGGTGAAGCGCATCGGCGAACACCGCGCCAGCACAGGCCACTATAAACTGATTTTCCATGACACCCACCACCGCGCCGTAACAGAGCGTGAAGCCATGAGCAAGTATGACTTGACACATTACGACGGGGTGCTGGCATTCGGACAGGTGATCCGTGACCTATACCTGCAGGAAAACTGGACAAGCAAAGCCTGGACTTGGCACGAAGCGGCAGACACCTCCGTCTTCTACCCACACGAAACAGAAGAAAAGGAGGGGGATTTAATCTGGATTGGCAACTGGGGCGATGAAGAACGCACCGCTGAATTGCACGAGTTCCTGATAAACCCGGTGAAGGAACTGGGGCTGAAGGCGAAGATTTACGGGGTGCGTTATCCCGAGCACGCCCGCCAGGCACTGGCAGATGCTGGTATTGAGTACGGTGGCTGGCTGCCTAACTATAAAGCCGCTGAGGAGTTCGCGAAGTACAAAGTAACGGTGCACGTGCCGCGTAGGCCTTATGTAGAGGCATTACCCGGTATTCCAACTATCCGGCCTTTTGAGGCCATGGCCTGTGGTATACCGCTGATATCCTCCCCATGGAAGGACGCTGAAAACCTCTTTACGCCTGGCAAAGACTTTTTAGTGGCCCGCACCGGCGAGGAAATGAAGCAGCAGCTGCAAACCATCCTGAACCGGCCTGGCACAGCAAAAGAAGTGACCGACCATGGCCTTCAGACGATACGTAGCCGCCACACCTGTGCCCACCGTGTAGACGAACTGGAGAAGGTGTGTGAAGAACTAGGTATAGGAACTTCCAGAATATACCTCACCCAAAAAGAACAAGCCCTGCATGAAAAGTAAAAAATTGAAAATAGCCTTCTTCGGCTCAAGTCTGGTATCGGCTTATTGGAATGGTGCCGCCACCTATTACAGAGGTATAGTGCGGGCGCTGAGCGAGCGTGGCCATGAAATTACCTTTTACGAACCAGATGCCTACGACCGCCAGAAAAACCGCGACATGGATGACCCGGACTGGGCAAAGGTGGTAGTGTATCAAGCGACAGAAGAAGCTGTGGCGAAATGCCTGCAGGAGGCAGCCAGTGCCGATATGGTTGTTAAAGCCAGTGGCGTGGGCGTGTTTGATGAACTGCTGGAGCGCGAGGTGCTGCAACTGCAGACAGAAGAGCGGCTGGTGGTGTTCTGGGACGTGGATGCGCCTGCCACCCTGGACCGCGTGCACCACAACCCCGATGACCAGTTCCACCAGCTGATTCCGCAATACGACATGATACTGACCTATGGTGGCGGTGATCCAGTGGTAAATGCCTATGAAGCCCTGGGTGCTAAGAAGTGTGTGCCGATTTACAATGCCCTGGATACGGCCACCCATCACCCGGTAGCACCGGACGCAAAGTTTGCCTGCGACCTTGCCTTTCTGGGCAACCGGCTGCCGGACAGGGAGGCACGCGTGGAGGAATTCTTCCTGAAGCCTGCTGCGGCAACACCAGATAAACGATACATGATTGGAGGCAGCGGCTGGAGTGATAAACCCATGACCGATAATGTTACCTACATCGGCCACGTGTATACTAAAGATCACAATGCCTTTAACTGCACACCCAAAGCGGTGCTCAACATCAGCCGCGAAAGCATGGCCCGCTATGGTTTTTCGCCTGCTACGCGTGTTTTTGAGGCTGCCGGCGCCGGTGCCTGCATCATCACCGACTACTGGGAGGGTATTGATTTCTTCTTCGAGCCAGGCAAGGAAATCTTAGTAGCGAAGGACGGTGCAGATATAAGTGAAATTATTTCAAGTTTATCAGAAGAAAATGCAAAGGAAATAGGAGAAGCTGCGTATAGAAAAGTACTGTCGGCACATACATACCGCCACAGGGCAGCGCAACTGGAAAAGTTGCTATATACAAAAGTGAAACAATCTAATGCAGCATGGGCATGAACATAGTTATCCTTGGTCTATCTATCACCTCGAGCTGGGGCAATGGCCACGCCACCACTTTCCGTGGATTGGTGCGTGAGCTGAATAATCAGAACAACAATGTACTTTTTCTGGAGCGTGATGTGCCCTGGTATGCAGGCCACCGTGACCTTCCTGAACCGGAGTACTGCCAGACAGAACTCTATACCTCCCTGAAGGATTTAAAGCAGCGCTTTACCGAACAGGTGCGCGAGGCTGATCTGGTGATGGTGGGTTCTTATGTGCCGGACGGCGTACAGGTAGGAGAATGGGTCGTAAAGACGGCGCAGGGTATTAAATCCTTTTACGACATTGACACACCTGTAACACTGGCTAAACTCGAGCGCAAGGACTATGAATACCTGCACCCGGACCTGATACCCAAATACGATTTATACCTGTCGTTTACAGGTGGCCCAACTTTAGACCTACTGGAGGAAAAGTACGGCTCCCCCATGGCACGTGCCCTCTACTGCTCTGTTGACCCGACCTTGTATTATCCGGAATTTCAGGAAGCCATCTGGGATCTCGGTTACCTCGGCACTTACTCCAACGACCGCCAGCCTCCTTTAGAGAAGCTGATGTTGGATGCGGCACGCGCCTGGCCGGGAGGTCGCTTTGTGGTGGCCGGGCCGCAGTATCCGGAAACCGTGCAGTGGCCTGCTAACACGCAGCATATCAATCACCTGCCGCCTGCAAAGCACCGCAAGTTTTACAATAGCCAGCGCTTTACACAAAACATCACCCGCGCCGACATGATACAGGCAGGCTATGCACCAAGTGTGCGCCTGTTTGAGGCAGCGGCCTGTGGCACTCCGATTATATCTGATTATTGGGAAGGGCTGGATACTTTCTTTAAAATAGATTCTGAAATTCTGGTGTCTTACTCTGCCACAGACACGCTCCGGTATCTGCGTGAAATCTGTAAGTCTGAGCGCAAAATGATAGGCGAGCGTGCCCGTAAAAAAGTGCTGTCGCATCACACGGCAGCTCACAGAGCAAAGGAGCTTGTCAGCTATGCGGAAGAACTCATGACCCTGGATGGTGATCATGATTCGTACGACTACGGAGTTGTCATTTAACTTATTCAAACCTGCTGTAAGAGAAGCACTATGATAAATGCTTGCAACCTGTATACCGCTTTCCTGGCGGTATACAGGTTGCTTTATACTCTTGTGCGCCTACTACCACTACTTGGGTGAATCATATGAACCAAGCGGTATTCTACGATGCAAAAGATAATATAAAGTTATCGGCAAAATGACGAATGACAAAGTGGTGGATTATGATGTGGAGGTGGTAAAGGCAAAAATGATTGAGAAAGCGAAGCAGGCCGGAGGCGACGGAATCATCTTTACAGATGTAGGGCTGGAGAGGTCAGATACAGAAGGAGACAGGCTGGCGATAAAAGCCAACCTGATCAAGTACTTGTAGGGGAGAACGCATCAGCCTCTAACCTTATCACAAGCTCCTGCGTTGTCGTACTTATAGCAGGAGTTATTCTTTAGAATTTAAAATCAATTATGCAGGAAATAGAACAGTTAGGACCATGGTTTCATAATTTGCACTTGCCAAACGGAGAAGAAACAGCACCGAATCATTTTTTAGGTGATTTCCCCTCTTTCAAATGGCAGGAACTGGAGCCGCATATTCCAACTGATCTGTCGGGCTGGGAGGTGCTGGACATTGGTTGCAACGCTGGGTTCTATTCTATAGAACTGGCTAAACGTGGTGCGAATGTGCTGGGGATTGATGTAGACCCGCACTACCTGCGGCAAGCCGAGTGGGCTGCCAAACAGTTTGGCCTAGAAGATAAAATTGAACTGAAGCAAATGCAGGTGTATGATGTCGCCCGCCTGGACCGGCAGTTCGACTTGGTGTGGTATATGGGGGTATTGTACCACCTGCGCTACCCACTGCTCTCCCTGGATATCCTCTCCCAGAAAACCCGCCGCATGATGGTGTTCCAGACATTAACGATGCCCGGTGCTGGAGACACAGAAACACCAGATGATTTCGAGATAAACGACCGCCAGCGTATGCTGGAGGAAAGCTGGCCAAAGATGGCTTTTATTGAAAAGAAGATGGCCGGGGATATTACCAACTGGTGGGCACCTAACCATGCTGCCATCAAAGCTATGCTGCGCTCCTGCGGCTTGAGTGTAACCGAACAGCCGGGCCACGAAATTTACATCCTGGAGGTGGACGAGGTACTGCGGAAAGCGCAGCAGTGGAACCAGTCAGAGCTTCTTTCGGCTACAGGCCAGGATTGGCAGGAGGCGGTACAGCAGAAGGTGGCGGGAAAAAATGAGTATATGGTGGGGCAGAACGGCAGGAAATGATTCTAGCAAGTATACCTCTTATCAAAAGGTAAACCGGAAAATTGTATAAATTTTTAAGCAATGCCCGCTATTACAGCGGGCATTGCTGTTTTAAAAGGGATAAAACTTAACTTGCGGCAAGCTTTATTTAAATGGAAAACAAAGTACATACCCCGGCACCTTGGAAGGTGCTAAAGTCAGAAATGGTAGTAGATGAGAAGTGGTACAAACTGCGCCGCGACCACGTAGCACTTCCCAACGGGCTAGAGATGGATGACTATTATGTGAGCGTGCGGCCAAATGTAGTGCTCGTTTTCCCGCTCACTGAAGACAACCATGTAATCTTTGTGCGGCAGTATAAGCATGCGGCCGGTGACATATTTATTGAATTACCTGGTGGAGTGGTGGATGAAAACGAAACAGAACCCACTGAAGCCGCCAAACGGGAGATGCTGGAGGAGACAGGCTATACAATTGATGAGGTGGAACTGCTGCTCGAGGTGACAGATAACCCCACCAAAGACACGAACAGGATGTACTACTACCTGGCCCGCAATGTTAAAAAAGTAGCAGCGCAGGACCTGGACGAGTCAGAAGCGATTGAAGTACTGAAGATACCGCTTCACGAGGTCGCCGATATGATATCGGAAGGTAAAATACAGGTTTCCGGTTCTGTGGCCCTCTGCCTGCTGGCCCTGCGAAAGCTGGGGGTGTAAAAAAAAATCACACCTTCACAGGTTACAACTTATAGTCCTGCAGTATCTCCAGCCCCTCCTCATCACTTTGGGCTTCTACAACCTCATTTATCACAAACTGAATCTCCTGTTCGGTCCAGTTTTCCTTCTCAGCGGCTTTTACAAAAATATCTAACGCGGTGAAGCGGGAGCCTTTTGCGGGTACCGGAGCCTTTACTTTCTTTCTGATGCGCATGATAAGTTTTCTGCAAAGGTACGAAGCCCAGGTTTTTATGGGAATAGAAGCAAGACTTTTGTTACCGCTGCTTAACCATTGACTTGGTGATTTCCCTTCATCCGGCCTTTCCATTGGCTCCGCTTATGCCGCTTTCTGCTTAACCCTTTACTCCTTTGGACGTTCTAATGATGGTACAAGCAGGAAGAAGCAGGCTATGGAAAAACAGATATTTACGTTTGATGAGCTACAGCAACTCGATGACCTTACCATAATGCACTATGCCATACCGGTTATTGTGCTGTCGGTGGTGGTGGAGTGGATTGTGGGCGTTTACAAAAAACGTAATTACTATCATAAAACAGAATTTGTCTCGGCCTTAACCATTGGGGCAGTAAACACAATTCTCAGTGGTGTGCTTAAAATCTGGCTCTTTGGTGTAGCCCTCGTTGTCTATAACATGGTACCCTGGGCCATGCCAAGAGAATGGTGGGGGTTTATCATCTGCTTCGTAGCCGTGGACTTTTGCCGTTACTGGGCACACCGTATTGCGCATGAGCAACGCTTTTGGTGGGCAACCCATGTCACGCATCACTCTTCCGAAAGAATGAATTTCTCTGTTTCGTTCCGCACCAGCTGGACGCAGCATATCAAGTTTATATTTTTTATCCCGGTGCCCTTACTCGGTATAGATCCGTTCACGTTCTTCATATGCCACCAGGTGGCGGTATTGTATCAATTCTTTGTGCACACGGAGCTGGTAAAGAAGATGCCTGCGCCCATCGAGTATATCTTCGTGACGCCATCGCACCACCGCGCACACCATGGCACTAACCCTGAATATATAGACAAGAACTACGGTTCCACCTTTATTATATGGGACAGGATGTTTGGCACCTTTGTACCGGAGGAAAAGAAGCCTGTCTATGGCCTTACCAAGCCTGTGACATCATTTAACCCCGTGTACCTGGTATTTCATGAATGGGTGGATCTGGTGAAGGATCTGAAGCACACTAAATCAGTAAAAGAGGTGTTCCGTATGCTGTTCAGCCCTCCCGGAACAATTGTAACAGCCCACCAGCAGTTGCGCCTTGTGCCACCACCGCAGCAGGAGGTAACACCCGAAAAAGTAATCAACCAACCAGCAGACACGGCAGGCGCCGCCTGAGTATAAGTCATTTAGAAGAGAAAAAGCATGGCAGTTGCCATGCTTTTTGATTAGTAACTTTCCTGGTTTAGTGAACTCTCATGCCGCGACGAGGGGTTGCTCTGTGCTTCGCGCGGCACGCCCATTTTTTCTTCTCGTCGCTGCTGGTACTGCTGAAACTGCAGTGGCGTCAACACGTCTTTTATCAGAGAAATCCTGGACTGGCTGATTACGTCCATCTGCTTTACAATCTTTTGGGGGTCTCTCTGAAACTTTATTTTGGCCTCCTCCGCATTTTGCATGCTTTTGAGGTTTATAGCTTTTATCTTCTGAGTTTGGTCCGGGGTAAGGCGCAGGTGTTTGGCCATACCTATTGTAATCTCGTTCGCACGCTGCTCAAGTGATTTAGAACCTGCCTGTGCGGCTGTAGCCTCCTGCTGTGAAACAGCAGGGCCTTGTGCAAAAGTGGCCGTAGTGGCAAGTGCAAAAAATAAAGCAAAGGCTATTCTCTTCATATTATCGGTTTTTATCTTCCGGTGTTGCAGAACAATTTTCGTTCCGTTTTATACGTCACTGAAGGTTTTTTAACAAAGCCGCTCTAGCGATAGTTCTACAGCTGGCGTTAACTTTCGCTGTGGAAGTATACTTTGTAAAAGTGCATGCCCCGTTCCTGGTCAAAGCCGCGTTCCACATACTGCTCACTCTGTTCAGGGTTATAACCGCTGAACTTGATTTCTATCTGCGTATCCAGCTTTATAAAGTTGCGGAACTTGCGCTTCATGTTGCGCACCGTGTTTTTGTTGATGGCAAAGTCTGCAAAGCCTTCTATGTCGCGCTCTTCGGCAAATGCCTGGCTATAGTCTTTAAAGCGCTCTTTTGTTTCCGGTTCATCAATCACGCTGCTGGTGAACTCCTCCAGGTCAAATGTCTCACTCTTTGAGAAATAGTCGACAGAGCGGCTGATAAAATCGACCTGTGCTTTTTTGCTTTCAGTTTTAGCGAACACCTCTTCCGAAAAATCCTTGCATAGGTTCAGAGCAGCCTTCGTGTTGAAGTTCGTGTCCTTCAGTTCCGTCACGTTCAGGAAATCCTCCTTCCAGAAAACGGCATCGGTACTGTTGGCATCTACTAATTTTACTCTGAAGCCATCCTCGGCCTCCATGTTATATATCATACAGCCTTTGTCTACGCCTTTCAGGTTAACGCCGGAGTGGTAATCCACGTTCAGGTCATCGTTGTTGTCTTGGAAAGTCAGGAAAGTATCTTTATTCTCTGATTTAAAAATACCAACGGCCTCCACAAAATCGTCTTCCATCAAGCAACCTGCAAAATGCACCACGTACAGTTCACCGCTTTTTACCTTCGGGTGGTCCGACTGCTCATACAGGTGGTTTAGGATATGCACGGAATATTCAAAGAACTTGGCGGGCTCACTAAAAATCAGGGCGGAATAGGCGAACATCTCATTCAGGGCAATGTCGGAGGTATGCGTAAACCGGAAGAATTCTTCTTGCTTAAAAGGGGACAGAAAGTAGTTCAGCAGCAGGTCCGACAGCTGCTCATCACGTAGATCCACCACTTCCTTCGAGGCCACTACACCTTCGTCTTTTGCTTTGTTACCTACCCGGTGCACGGCTACTTGCTTCAGTCGCACCTGTGTTTTTTCGTTCATCTCTTGTATCCTTCTGTTGCGGCTGCAAAGCTACTATTTTAATCTTTGCCGATTCAGTATTTACATGGTGTGGGCAACTGTTCACAAGTATATAATTGTATCGTATACCTCTAATTTCCTTACAGCTTTAGCGCCAGTCTTTCTTTGAGTCTATCACTCGTCTACTCTCTCCGCCTTAAAAAAGGCTTGGTAATCATTATAAATTCCTCCGTTTAATATCAGATTCATATTTATAATTAAAATTATTTATCTGATAATGAACTAATTGCAATTTAATTTACATAGGGCAGGCATCAAGGGAACCTTTCTGGCACGGTTATTCCATTCTTCACAATCAAGCAGCGCAGCTTAGAAATTTATAGGGTATGTTAAAAAGACTACAATCATGAAAAAGATATTTCTACTGATGGCAGTTGCGTTAGGCTTTGCAGTAAGCGATGCGAGTGCACAAAAAAGACCGGGATATATAAATCCATCACAACCATACAACACGCAGAAGCAGCAATCAACGGTGCGTTTCGGGATAAGAGCAGGTGTAAACCTGGCAGATTGGGAAGGTGAAACTA
Source organism: Pontibacter pamirensis (assembly GCF_010015475.1). Lineage (GTDB taxonomy): Bacteria > Bacteroidota > Bacteroidia > Cytophagales > Hymenobacteraceae > Pontibacter > Pontibacter pamirensis. The sequence continues at coordinate 24,217 of NZ_SSNI01000030.1, read as the reverse complement.
TGCAGAGCCTGCAGGATTTAGCTGACATGTCGGGTGGTTCTTTTTCACGGCAAATGCGCACAGGATTTCATGCAGGTGGCTATGTAGCCATTCCGATACTACCGGGCTTCGAAATTGAGCCGGGGCTGCAGTATTCGCAAAAAGGTACCGTGCTGACAGGCAAAGTTCCAGTAGAGCAGCTTGACTTTCTGAATACAAACGTTACTATCACCAATAGGGCTGAGTATCTGGATTTACCTGTGCTGGCCAAGGTTTATGTAGGAGAGGGCTTCCATATTTTTGCCGGTCCGCAGGTTTCTTACCTTATCTCTAATAAAGTGAGAACAGAGGCAGGTGCTTTAGGAATCAGGGCACTAAATCAGGAGTTTGATGTGAAAAGCAGCTTTCGTGAATTTGATGTGGCTGTAACAGGTGGCCTTGGTTATAAATTCGCCAATGGCTTTAACCTGAGCGCCGGCTACGATTACGGCCTCAACAGCGTTGATGACAATCGCAGTTTCGATACCTTTAATCGTGTGGTGAAAGCATCTGTCGGATTTACATTTTAATAATGAGTTTAATGTTTAGTTAAGTATTGGGCTACTGCTTTGCGGTAGCCTAAACTCGTTTAAATATAACGGCCCCTGCATTGTAATAAATGCAGGGGCCGTTTTTATGCTATCTGATGACCTTGTTAAGATTTTTGATTCTTATAAGGGAATTTCTTGGATGAGTTACGCATCAGGGCGTTGGAAAGTGATTGCCTGCTGCTGCCTACGCTTCCGGAGGCTACGTAATCATACTTCCACATCAGGTCGCCTTTCGCTCCTTCGTGTATGGTAATGGTAGTGTTTACAGAGTTTGTTGGCCCCCAGGCACCAACCAAAAGCCCTACAGCAATGGCTGCACCGTCAGACATAGGCTTTGCCATTGTAGCATTGCCAGATACAACGGCATCCACACCCAGTATCTCGCAGATTTCTTCTTTAGAGGCTTTGCGCAATTCTTCGTACGTGATGCCGGCATCCTCTAATATGGCGTTCGTTTTGTGCACATCCTGGAAAGTTACCGTGTAACGGTTCTTACTCATTTGCCTCAGAAAATAGCCATACACATCGCTTTGCATGCCATAGCCATAGTCACGCTGCTGCTCTTCAAGCATCTCATGTGTTATACCTTTCGGTAATTTTCTGGCTTCTATCAGCACCTCGAAAGGCATAATAGCCACTACCTTGTGGTTCTTGCTTTCCTCCTTGAAAGAGGCAGCCTGGTAAATCTGAGGTCCGCAGCTTGTCAAGACAACGCAGAGCATGACGAATAGTAAAAGTTTTTTCATGGCTAATTAAGTTAATGTATAAATATTCAAATAGCTCAAAACCAGACGCACCACCCCTAGGCAGCACCTTTTGGCGCTTGCCAATCAAAAGAGATATTCCAGAAAAGGAAGATGAACGTGCCTTACAGAAGCCAAATATATAATAATATCTGAACAGGTATTATTACTTTAAAAGTATTTATTTTTTGGTATATAAATTCCTTATAAAGCTATAAAAGTCTGTCAATCTGGAATAAAAGAGGCGTATAAAATAGTGGGAGGCTTAGTGGTGAAAAAGGAGGAATCAAACTATTAAGTTTGTTGATAAAAGGAACTGACAACACAAGAGACAGGGGCTGCAGCGTATGTTATAGCTGCAGCAAAACTAAAGCTGGGCACCGTTGTGTACGCATAACCTATAACCCTGCCCGTGTATGTTGATGATTTCTACAGTAGAATCTTCTTTCAGGAATTTCCGAAGCTTGGCGATGTACACATCCATGCTTCTAGCGGTAAAGTAGCTGTCTTCGTGCCAGATTTGATGCAGGGCTTCTTCGCGGGGTAGTACATCGTTCAGGTGCTGGCACAGCATGCGCAGCAGGTCAGCTTCTTTAGGAGAAAGCTTTTGTTCCTGCTCTTTCCGGGTAAGCAGGCGCAGCTTTGGCTGGAAAATATACTGCCCAATCATAAATTCTGATTGTTCAGGTTTTGCCGTTCCTGCTCCGGCTTTCCGGTTAAGAATGGCTTTTATCTTGCAGAGCAGTACTTCAGAGTCGAACGGCTTGGTGATGTAATCATCGGCACCTATTTTAAAACCCTCCAGCATATCTTCTTTCAAGGTTTTAGCAGTCAGAAAGATAAGCGGCACGTTTGGGTTGAGTTTCTTTATGTCCCGCGCAAGCGTAAAGCCATCCTTCTCCGGCATCATTACATCGAGTATGCAAAGGTCGTAAGTGCCTTTCCGGAAAGCAGTAAGGCCTTTGCAACCGTCGACGCAAAGGGTAACTTCATAATCGTGCAGTTCAAGGTAGTCGCGCAGCACAATGCCGAAGTTTGGGTCATCTTCAGCCAAAAGTATTTTCGTCACTGTTTCTGCCATGGTTCCTGCATATTTGAATAACTGAATTAAATCAATGGTAAAAAAATCTCAAACCGGCTGCCTTTTCCTAATTCACTCTTTAATTTGATGTCTCCGTGGTGCGCCTGTACAATCGCCTTCACATAGCTCAGGCCAAGGCCGAAGCCTTTAACATTGTGCAGGTTGCCTGTTGGTACCCTGTAAAACTTTTCGAACACCCGCTGCTGCGTATCCTTGCTCATGCCTATGCCTTTGTCTTCCACGGCAATCAGAATGCCCCCGTTCACGTTTTCTGTTACAAGCTGTATGTCAGGTGATGCAGGTGAATATTTGTTTGCGTTGTCGAGGAGATTGCAGATCACATTGTAGAGGTGCACCTCATCAGACAGTAGCTCATGCTGCAGGGCATCCAGTTGCACATTTACCTGCCCCAGGCGCTGCTCCACCTGCAGGCGTATACCTTCAATGGCTTTGATAATAAGTGCATGCACATCAATCGGCTGCAGGTTCATCTTAAACTCATTTTTCTCCAGCAACGCTATCTGCAGCACGTTCTCTACCTGTGCATTCATCCGCTTGTTTTCCTCCCGGATGATGCGGGTATAATACTGTATCTTGTCCGGGTTCTCGAATACTTTCGGGTTTGCAATGGAATCTGTAGCCAATGAAATGGTGGCGATGGGTGTTTTAAACTCATGCGTCATGTTGTTGATGAAGTCGTTCTTCATCTCCGAGAGCTTCTTCTGCTTATAGATGATGTGAATGGTGGTGCCGAAGGTAGCGATGATTACCAGCGTGAATAGGACCGAAAGCGACAACATCCCCCACAGCGATTTCAAGGCATAGGCTTTACTATCGGGGAAGTAAAGACCCAGGTAATCCGGCTTATCAAAAATATCGTTCGGGAAGAGGGTAGCTTTGTAACTAGGTAAGGCCTGATGCCGGATGGCGCTCAAGTTCTGCGCGGCCACTGTATCGGTTTGCCCCGCTACGACCCAAAAGCCAAAATCAAGCTGAATGCCCTGTTGCTGCAGTTCCGCCTTCAGCAGTGGCTGCAGGCCGTGCAGGTTCAGGCGCTCCTGCAGAGGCTCGTCTTTCACCGCATACTCCACTACCATTTTCTGTACTACATCGTTTAGCTTATCCTTCTTAATTTCTATTTTTTCAATATTGGAGGCGTCTGTTCTGGCATGTGGCAATCTGGCGGGTTTCACTGCGCCGTCCTTGCCTTTGGTCGTCACTCTTGTTGGTGTGGCCACCTTCGTCTCCTGTAGCTTTGCAGTAACCTTCAATGGCGCTTCCATCCTCATCGGCGTAGCTTCTCTCCAGACGGTGGCGCGGGCTGCGTTTCCTGATCGGGCTGTAGCGCCACGGCGGAAGTATGCCTGCCTTGCCGTATCGGTACGGTAAATAAAGATGCTGTCGTTGCGCACATTTACAGAGGATATAGCAGCAGGCTCAAACGTTATAGGTATCCTTTTCTGATGTTTCAGGTTGCCCATTTCTGCTGCGAGAAACCGCAGCGTATCAACAGAAATATGGAGGGGTGGGGTATGATGTGTCCGAAGCAAAATAGCTGCTGAATCAGCGATTTTTCTGTATTCCAGCGTTTTATCCCACTGAAATGCAGAGTCTATTGAATAGGCTTTCCCAAGAACTGGATTCCTGAAATGTATGGTATCCGGCAAATCTTTTACTCGATCGAGATAGGAGTAGAAAATTGGAGAAGCGGCTATAACCTGAGCGGTTGCCTCTGCTTTATTGTCTCTCAGGTTCTTTCGCCCAAGAGGGTGAGTAACTCTGCCGTTGTCAAATTTTATGTTTCCATCCGGAGATATAATGATGAAGTCTGCCGGTTCACCCTTTTGCAAGTTATTATTATAGGTTACCCGATGTGCTGTTACCGTTTCTTTTTTGGAGGGAGATGGAAGGGCGGTAGACTTAGGCGTTTCAGGCTGAGGTTTCAGAACTTGCTTAGCAGGTTTAGTGACTTTTGCAGGTTTCGAAGGTGTATCCGGGTGTTTTTCTTCTGTTGCTAACGCTGGGGCATGCGCTGTGTCCGGTAAAAGAGTTGGATTTTCTTTATTAAGGGATGCCATCTGGTGCGCCACCACCGAAACGGCTTCATGTGTTTCGAGCTTCTCCACCACTTTCGTGAGCGCTGTATTCACGCTGCGGTCAAACTGCTCCTGCTTTACTTTGATGGCGTCGTTAATCCAATACAGTTGCAGCCCTACTACACCCAGCAGGGAGATGCTCATCAGCACGATAACGCCTATGATAATATGCTTGCTCACAAAACAAATGTACGTTTTTGAAACTCCCTGCGCTCGACTTTAACTTTTCTTTAACCTTTTAGATAATGCTTTAACAGATGCAGTAGCAAAAATTTAAGTTGTTGATACAGAAAGAGGTAATGCCAAGTATAAGGTATGAACTTCGGACGGTATTATCAACCACCACCATATGTTTACAGTAGTTGGCAGCCTTCCTCTTATTTAACATTTCTTTAACAGACTTTAACCTTGCCTTAACTAAAATGAGGCGCGAAACGGCGTAAGTTTGAACAAGAATTTAAAAGGACAAAAAGATGAATACTGTAACTACGCTTCTCTTGCATGTGGTAAAGATGGCCATCGCTTTTTTACTGGCCTTTTTCCCCCTCCACCAGCTAGCTGCACAGGATGCAGAAACAGAGAAAACAAAGACCCTGCGTATCAGGATGATGAAAGAGGTAAACGGGAAAATGCAGTTGACGGACACTACGGTGCAGGCAGCAGACCATGCACAGCTCCTTCAGTCCGTTAAAGGCATCAGGGCGGATACGGTTTTGATGAGGCGCCTACACAAGGGTATAGCTGGTACGCTTAAGTTCGATACTACAGTAGCCATTACTGACATCAGAAAAGCACTTATTAATGTGGAGGGCCTGAGAATGGACACCGCAGCGTTTCGTGTTTTACATGGCGACAAACTCAAAGTCTACAAGCTGGACGGTGAAGTTAGCAGCGCAGATCACAAAGCACTGCTTGAACGTATCAGAAGCCATAAGATGGATACCATCTTCGCCCGCTCGATAAAAGGAAGCAGGATTTTAAACCACAAAGGAGACAGCGCCATGCACTTCCAGCGAGTAGAGTCTGTAAAGGATGGGGATGTAGTCAAATTCCGCACCTTGCATCCCAACGTCCTGTTTGAATCAGTAAAAGATTCAGCAGGCAACGTATTCCGGCTGCGGCACGGTAGCGAAACAATTGCAGCCCTGAAGCCTCATGAAATCAGAAGCATTGTGGTCCATAAAGGCAGGAGTGCCATCAGTATTGATTCCTTGCTTTCTCCGGGAGAAACAAAGATTCAGCTTAAAGTGATAAAAGATGAGAAGACAGGTAAAAATAAAGTTTATAGAATAGATGAGAATGGCAATGAAGAAGAAGTTAAAGCAGATTTCCTGAAGCTTGACCATGGAAGTGCACACATCATGATTTTCATGAAAGCCACCGTGGAGGACATGAAGCCGGAAGACAAACAAGTACTGAAAGAGGCGGGCGCTGCCGTGGAAACTAAAAAGAAAGAGGCGTTAAAAGTAGAAGAAATCAACTTCTACCCCAACCCGAACGATGGGCGCTTTAACCTGAACTTTAGCCTCCAGGACAAAGGCACCACCAAGGTAAGCGTGATGGACAGAAACGGAGAAGAAGTGTTTGTTGATACCGTGGAGAAGCTGTCGGGGGACTATAACCGGCAGATAGACCTGACCCCCTTCGGGCGCGGTATTTATTACCTGCAGATTGCGCAGGGCAACAAGTACCACACAAAAAAGATTCTTGTGCAGTAAAATTGGTTCGTATAAATTGTTTGTTCTGAAAAGCTTGCTACCCCAGGTGGCAGGTTTTTTTGTTTTAAACCCATCTGAAGTTTCCGTAGTAAATTATAGCGGTACAACCCGAAAAAATGGAGAAAACGAACAATACTATCAGAAGTATATGTGCCCTCTGTGTGTGCTGGCTGCTATGCCTGCCGCTACAGGCCCAGGTGCCTGCCACGCTTAACGCGACGCTAGATGGCTATACTTACCCCTATGAAGTGAAATACCTGCCCGTTAGCGTGGAAGGCGAGCAATACAAAATGGCTTATATGGATGTGCCTCCTGCCAGGCAGATACAAAACCCTCCGGCAGTTCTGCTGCTGCACGGCAAGAACTTTTTTGGGGCTTACTGGGCGCAGACCATAAAATTCCTGACCGAGAACGGCTACCGCGTTATCGTGCCGGATCAGATAGGCTTTGGTAAGTCTGACAAGCCGGAGGTATACTATAACTTTCACCAGCTAGCGGAGAATACGAAGGCGCTTTTACAGCACTTAGGTGTGCAGCAGGTGGCGGTTGTCGGGCACTCCATGGGAGGCATGCTGGCCACACGCTTTGCACTGCTGTACCCGGAGATGACCTCGAAACTGGTGCTGGAAAACCCAATTGGGTTGGAGGATTACAGATTGTTTGTGCCTTACAAAAATCTGGAGGAGCTGTACCAGGCAGAGCTCAAACGCACAGAGGAAAGTATCCGCGGCTACCACCAATCCTACTATACATCATGGAAACCAGCCTATAACGAGTGGGTGAAGGTGCCTGCAGCGCAAATCGGGCACTCGGATTATCCGAAGGTGGCCGAGGCCTCAGCCCTGACGTATGCCATGATTTATCAGCAACCGGTCGTGTATGAATTTATTCAGCTGCAGGTGCCTACACTCCTGGTGATAGGGCAGGAGGACAGAACCATAGTGGGGAAAGGGTATATAAAAGACAAGCGGAAGCTACAGGAGCATGGGCAGTATCCGGAGTTGGGAAAGAAAACAGCCCGGGCCATTCCGAATGCTAAACTGGTAGAGTTGCAGGGAGTAGGGCATATCCCGCATATAGCCGCCACACAGCGTTTTCATGAGGCGCTGCTATCGTTTCTGAAGTAGCAGCAGTACGTTAATGGTGGTGGTGGTGATCGTGGTCGTCGGGGTTGCTATTGAAGTTTGCAATGGTGCCTAAGCCAAAAAACACTACCCAGCACAGGTAAAGCGCCTCAAAGTTGTGCATGCTTTTGCCGATGAGTAGCATGATAATGTTCGCCACCAAGGTCATGACTAAGCCGGTTGCCGCCACAAACTGGTAAGAGTTCATCTCGCGAGGGTCATATATTTTTGTAAATTTCATAAGCTGCTGTTCTATTCCTGATTTCTGCCTAACGATTATTTAGCAACAGTGGTGCCATAACCTGGTATTTTTTGCTGCAAAGATAACAGAACGGCGCAGTAGTTGTTGTAGGTGTGCAAAACAAAGCCCGTAGCTAACTCTTGCAACAATGAAAAAGAACATCCTATACAACATTTCGATTCTCCTGTGCTGCCTTATAATGGGTAACATGCCAGCTCAGGCTGCAGTACCATTAAGTACGGCGACCGTAACTGATGATGCTTTTTACACAGCCTTGTCACGGCTTCTGCAAAAGCATGTAACGGAGGGGCAGGTAGATTACAGGAGCCTGCAAAAAGACAAAGCGGAACTGCAGCGATTGGTGCAACAGATAGCGCGCTATAATATTAAAGGTGCTCCCGCTGCAGAACGAAAAGCCTTTTATATCAATGCCTACAATGTGCTGGTGTTACAGCAGGTATTATCAAATTACCCTCTTAAATCTGTGATGGATGTTCCAGGTTTTTTTGATAAGCAGCAGTTTAACGTGGCAGGAGAGCGCCTTACCCTGAATGAACTGGAAAAGCAAAAGCTACTGGCCACTTATAAAGACGCCCGCGTTCACTTTTCTTTAGTGTGTGCTGCTAAGTCCTGCCCGCCGCTTCTGAACAAAGCCTACACTCCTGCACAGGTAGAGGCACAACTGGAAGCACAGGCAAGGCAAACACTGCAAAGCCCCGACTTTATAAAAGTGCAGGATAGCGCTAAAAAGGTGCTGGTCTCGGAGATATTTAAATGGTATGAGCAGGACTTTTTGCAGGAGGCACCATCTATAGCGGCCTACATAAACCGGTACCGTCAGCATGCTTTGCCGCAGGGGCACCGGTTGGGCTACTATACATACAGTTGGGACCTCAACGATAGCAGCGGGAGGTAGCATGTATATAGTTGATTAATTATGTTAAACTGAACCTGTGTATTCCAAACATGTGGCACTAGGCAGCGTATACATAAGGGTATTAAAACAAACTGAGTTATGAGCAAAAAAGAAGAAGATCCAAACAACGAACAAGATAATATAAACAGCGATTACGAGCAGCGTGTAGGCATGGGCAACCATCCGGACCCTTCTGCCAAGCGTAACATGGGGCCTGACGGAACTACAGAACGACCGGGGCAGAAAGACAAGCTGGAGAACCTGCACATTGGTGGCAACGAAAGGACCGGTTACGGAGCCAACACGGATGAAAACGTAGAGGCGAGTGCTCAGGGGCCAGGTTTTGAGTTTGAAGGCAGTGATACTGCCATGGATGATAGTGTGAACGGTATCAGAAGCGGAGATCAGCCTTTGGGTGAAGATGAAGAAAGACCAAACAACGCGGACCACAGCCGACGCTAATTAACAAGGCAGCATAAAAAGCAAGAGGGAGAGCCATTTGGCTCTCCCTCTTGCTTTTTATGCTTTCAGCAGGTCTCCATTGTGGAAGCCTGCTTTTGGGGCTTACATTTTCTCTTTCGCTGCTACGAACATAAAATCTGAAGCATCTTTTCTGTAGGTGGCATAAACTTCCATCTGCTTCGGTGACAGAAAAGTAATAAGCTGCTGCTCATAATCAAGTTCGACTTCCCGCAGTTTCTCAAGCGATAAGCTGTCGTTGTTACTATAGCTGCGCATTATTTCCGCTGTTTTAGCCATCCGATTCCGGTTTAGAGCCTTCAACTGAATATAAGCAGGTTCATTCAGTTGTAGCTTTTGCGTCATAGTTTGCGTAATGCTGGTGCATTTTTTCTCTAGCTCCGGGGATAAATCTAGTATACTAACCTGTGCGAACGCAGGAGCAGTCAGAAGTAAAGCGAATAAGACGAAAGATAATATCCTTTTCATGGGTGTATAAGGGTTTGGTTATTTATGTTGATTGATTCTACTATATATTAACATGTTTATATAGTAGATGCCCCGTGATACGAACCTTGAAAAATATAGTTATATTTTAATATATTATTTAAGTTATTTAACAGGTAAGATAAGTTTATATTAGATATACTATATATACATTGATTGTAATCTGAATTTTTGTCATTTGGCATTAGTAGATGCTTCTTTTGATTTAAATCTTCTAACAAATCAGTGATAAACGCACCAAAACAAAGATTTTCTAACCGGATTTGGTGCTTATACACAATAAAAGGCAACCCGGAAATATATAGTTTATCCTATGTTTTGATAGTGCTTTCGATTTGCCAGATGATGGATAGAAATGCTGGGTTTGCATATCTTGCTTGCAAAGTAGCTGATGCTTCTGCAATAGCAAAGGTACATAGGGGAAGAGAAAAGGGTAGAACAGGTCCGGGAATTAAACCTGTTCTAAAGTGCCGAATTCGGATGCAGAGCCGGATAATGCCTAACGATTCTGAATATAATCTTCCCTGATTATATTCAGAATTTCAGACGACAGTGGCTTGGAGAAGAATTCCTTCACTTCTTCGTTGCTTTTTGCTGTTAGTATGTCCTTTCTGTCTACGGCAGACGAAAGCATAAACAGGCTGCAGTGAGCAGTTGCCTGCTCCGGAAGCTTTTTGTATTCATGTATAAACGACCAGCCATCCATGCCGGGCATGTTAATATCCAGGAAAATAAGGTCAGGGAAGTTATCTACCCCTTTATCTGATTCTTCCTGCAAGTATTTCAAAGCATCCTCCGCCCAATCAAAGCTGATAATTTCGTCAGCAAAGTTCTCGTTGCGGATTATACTCTCACAAACAAAGTTGTTTACCTGGTCATCATCTACTAATACTACTTTCTTTAAAGTACTCATGGTAAGAAATCTAACTTTTGAAGTAGACACTGAAGGTGGAGCCTTCATGCAGCGTGCTATGGACCTCTACTTTGCCTCCAAGTAATTCTACTTGGGTCTTAACCAGATGCAGCCCAAGTCCTTTACCCTCAACACCTTGATGAAATCGTTTGTAGAGACCAAAGATTTTATCCTGTTGCTTTTCCAGGTCTATACCAGAGCCATTGTCTTGCACACGCAGGCAAATATAGTTGTTTACCCTGAATGTGTTAATGCGAATCGCTAGTTTTCTGCCCGGAAACCTATATTTGATAGCGTTGGAAACAAGGTTTAGCAGAATGCTCTGCGCATAACTTCTGATGCTGCTAACTTCCGGTGCATCCCTGAAATCAGTGCTCACAGAGGCTCCACAGGCAGTTATTTCAGCATCCAGTATTTCTAATACGGTTTGGAGCAGGCAATCGAAAGCGATGGTTTCCTTGATGCTGCTGATCTGGCTGCGAATAGTCAGGATGTCGTTCAGGTCGTGGATAGTTGCATCCAAAAGCTGTGCGGACTTCAACAGGTTGTCTATAACCTTCTGGTTGATAGGAGCATCAAACCTGTTCCTGTCGTAGATGGAGGTAAGGCCCAGCATGTTGGCAATAGGCGCCCGCAGGTTATGCGATACAATATATGCGAACTGCTGCAGGTTCTGGTTTTGCTTTATCAGTTGGTCGGAGAGCTCCTGCTGCTTTGCCTCCGCCTCTTTGTACGCTGTCATGTCAGAGGCCGAGCCATACACTTGCATCACTTTTCCCTCCTGGTCCAGGCCTGGCGACATACGGAGCAAAAGCCAGCGCAGCTTTCCAGAACTGTCTACCAAGCGCATTTCATACTCCTGCGGCTCTCCTGAGAGAATCAGGGGCAGCACCTCCTGCATCAAGGGCTTTTGATCCTCAGGGTGTATGACCTTGAGCCACGTTTCTGGCTTTCCTAAAAAAGCCTCCTCCGTGTAGCCTGTAATCTGCTTGCACTGTGGGCTTATGTAAATAATGCTGAGGCCAGGATTCAGAGTGAAAATGATTTCCGGTATGTTCTCAATGGTTGTCTGCAGCAGGTTCTTAGCCTCAGTGACCTGTTGCTCCGCCTTTTTTCGTTCTGTAATGTCCTGCACCGTACCAGATAGTTTAATTACTTCTCCGGCCTCGTCACAGGTTACTTCAGCCACCTCCATTACATTTGCCTCTTTCCCACCTGGCAATAGAATGCGATGCTCAAAGTTTAGCTTGCTTTTCGTTTCGATGGCCCTCAGGTAGTTCGCCTTCACCTTGTCCCTGTCTTCGGGATGAATAAGGGCTAACATGTTGTGAAGCGAGGGGACAAAGCTATCTTTCGTTTTTCTGTAAACGGCAAAAGTCCCCTCAGACCATGTCAGCATACCCTGCCTTACATGGTATTCCCAGCTTCCTAATTTCGCCAGCTGCTGTGCCCGGGCTAGCTGTAGCTCGTTTCGCCTGATCGTTTCGATGGATATCTTCTGCTCCGAGATATCGCGGATAGTCAGGGCAACGGCCAGTGTCTGGTTTTCATCGCTGGTAACAGGTTGGTACGTTATCTCGTGCCAAAACTCCCCGTGGCCAGCCTCAAAAACGATTGTTTCGCCCTGCATAGCTCTGGCATGGCACTTTCTGGTGCTGTTCACTTTTGTGCTTGAGATATACTCCAGCATACTTTGCCCGGGCTCCAGCTTTTTTAGAAGATACTTCCATACGTCGGCTGCTGCTTCTCTATTAAAAGAAATTACCTTCAACTCTTCATCCAGCAGGTAAATAGCCTGCGAAGAACTGTCAAGCAGGGCCCGCAGGTTTGCTTCGTTCCGCTTCAACTGTTCCTCTGTCTCTTTTTGCTTTGTGATGTCTATGAAAGTGCCATTCCAGACAACGGTGCCTTTCCCTCTGCAGGAAGGTAAACTATGGCCCCGCACCCACATATACTTTTTGCTTTCGGGCTGCCATACCCGCAGCTCTTGCTCCCATGGGGTTAGGTTGTTGTAAGAGGCTGTCGTTGTGTGTTTTACTCCTGTCAGGTCATCGGGGTGCAGGTTTTTGTAAAGCAGCATCGGTTCCCGGTAAACTTCTTCGGGTGTAACACCGCATAAACCAAGAACTCCTTCGCTGATGTACGGAAAGCAAAAACTGCCATCCTGCTCCATCTGGTACTGAAACACAGCCCCCGGCACGCTGGAACTGACTTCACGCAGTTGCTCTTCGTTCCGCTTCAACTGTTCCAGCGCCTGTTCCCGTTCCTGTATATTTACCGCCACTACCAGCCTTGGTTGTAGCTCAGCTTTAAGAGGCAGGGAATGAGAACGTACCTCTACCTGAAACACTGAACCGTCCTTGCGCTTGTGTACGGACTTAGCAGACAAGTCATTCTTCGTTTTTGCTGCTTTTTTAAGGCTATCACTAAATCTGTCAATATCCTCCTCAGGGCGCAGGTCCAGCACTGTCATGTTCAGGAATTCCGCTTCGGAGTACCCGTACTCCTGCTCAGCTGCCTGGTTTACCTCCAGTATACAGTATGTTTTCTGATTATAAATCCACATTGGGATCGGGTTGCGATTAAACAGCATTTTATACTCCCGCTGCTGCTCGCCGAGCGCGTACTCGAGTTTTTTGCGCTCCTCAATCTCTGCGTTTAAGTATTCGTTTTCCTGTTTCAGCTTTTTAAAGACAAATCGCATAATGTAGCCGGCACCGGCGGCGGAAGCCAGGGCAAGGAGTAACAGCAGGGTGTATTTGTCAACGGAGGAGTTGATGGACGCTACCGCCTCGTCAGCCCGTATGTCTGCAGTCTCCTTAATCTTCTTGCTCAGTGCCAGGAGGTATTGCTGATGGCGTTGGTGAATAGGATGAAGGCTTGTTCGTGCGTAAGCCCTTGCCACCTCCGGGCTTTCGATACTCAGGTTCAGCAGGCTATCGGATACAATGTAATATGTATTACGCTCCCTGATAATGCTACGAAGCAGCTCCTTTCCTTCCTGGTCCTGTAGCAGCTTGTCAAGTTGGTTGATAGCAGCGGTGTTTTCGTCATGTGCTACCCTAATCCTTCTCCTTATTTCCTCTTTCAGGCTTGAATCCTCTAAACTGATGTATGTGGCCACTAAATTCTGTACCTCATCATCATTGTTATGGAGCTCATTTACAAGCTGTAGCTTATTTAATGCACTCAATACTACTGAAGTATAGTTCTGCTGCACTTGCCTTGCCGTTATAAAGGAAATAGTACAAACTGCAACGAGCACAAATGCTAAACCGGCAAAAGCAAATCCGATAGAACGAATTGTCCGTCCATAAGTACTGTTGCTATTTTGATTATATTCTTTGGGGTGCATACAAGATAAAAACCTGAAAAATAAGGCGCACTACTGCTGAAGCAGTTTTAGAAAGTGAAAAGTACTATATAGGAATGAGAATGGCAAAAAGTATGGCCTGTGTTTTACAAATGGGTAAATCAAGAACTATTATTTGAACTTTACCAATATATAAATTGCTTTTTCGAATCAAAATATTTTAATATTACATGTTTATACATTAAATGTTTACATGTTAATATATTTTGTCTTGCAAAGCATCGTTCATAGCAGGAGAGTTAAGAGCTTATGGATACCGTGCTTTTTGAATCTTAAAAAAGTTTAATAAGAAGCTGCTGCCTCCAGTCCGAAGCCCGGTTAGGGTATCTTTTCAGTTTAGGCGGAGTATAAAAATCTGTAACACGAAGGCAGAATTGTGTAACAGAAGGACAAAGGAGCTGCCTTACCTTTGTAAAAGAATGAAAGCAGAGATAGAAAATGGCAACTGTAACTAAAAGTAAACTGACTAAAGCCACCTTTCCGGTAGAAGGGATGAGCTGCGCTTCCTGTGCCGGTAGTATCGAGAGCATGCTGCAGTCGAGGGAGGGCGTGCAGGAGGCGAATGTGAATTTTGCCGGCAAAACACTGCAGGTCGCCTATGAGCCGGGAAAGGTTAGCCCCGAACAACTGCGTGAAACGGTGCAGGAGATTGGCTTTGATATACTGGTTGAAGAGAAAACGCAGGAGGAACTGGAGAAGCGGCAGGCAGCTGCGCTCACAAAACTGAAACGTAAGACGATTGTGGCAGGTGTGCTGGCGCTGCCGGTGTTTATCCTGGGGATGTTCTTTCATAATGCCTTTGCCTGGGGCAACTGGGTGAGTTTACTTTTTACCGCACCCATCCTGCTGTGGGCGGGGCAGCGATTTTTTGTAGGGGCATGGGCGCAGGCAAAGCACCTCCGGGCCAACATGGATACGCTGGTGGCGCTCAGCACCGGCATTGCCTTTCTTTTCAGCCTTTTTAATACCGTATACCCCGAGTTCTTCCTGAGCCGAGGACTGATGCCGCATGTGTATTATGAGGCGGTGGCGGTGATTATCGCCTTTATCCTTTTGGGCAAGTACCTCGAGGAAAACGCTAAAGACCGAAGCTCCTCCGCTATTAAAAAGCTGATGGGGCTGCAGCCGAAAACGGTGCGGGTAATACGGAACGGGAGCGAATTGGAGATCAAGATAGAAGAGGTACAGGTAGAGGACAAGGTGCTGCTGCTGCCCGGCGAACGCGTTCCTGTAGATGGCGAGGTGGTAGCAGGCACCACCTACGTAGACGAAAGCATGCTGAGCGGCGAGCCGCTGCCGGTGCAGAAGCAGGCCGGCGACATGCTTTTTGCCGGAACCATCAACCAGAAGGGGAGCCTGCAACTCGTGGCCCGCAAGACAGGTGGTGAAACCATGTTGGCGCACATCATTAAACTGGTGCAGGAGGCGCAGGGCAGTAAAGCACCCGTGCAGAAGCTGGTGGATAAAATCGCCGGTATCTTTGTGCCCATTGTGCTGGTTATTGCAGTGTTGACTTTCGTTACCTGGCTGGTAATAGGCGGGGAAGCATACCTTTCGGAAGCGTTGCTCTCCACCATATCCGTGCTGGTGATTGCCTGCCCCTGTGCGCTGGGGCTGGCTACCCCGACAGCCATCATGGTGGGAGTGGGAAGAGGTGCTGAGAACGGTATCCTGATAAAAGATGCCGTGAGCCTGGAGCGCGCGCATAAAGCGGACGTAGTGATACTAGATAAAACAGGAACTATTACTTTGGGGAAACCTTCTGTAACCGATGTGGTATGGGCCGATGAAACGGTGGCGCAGGAACGTCTCGAGCAGTTGTTCTTCTCCATGGAGGCGCAGTCAGAGCATCCTATCGCGCAGGCCATCTATACGTTCTACAAAGAAAAGGGCCTGCAGGCGCTGCAGCCGGCTAGTTTCAATAGCCTGACAGGTTTAGGCGTGGAGGCCGTTTTTGAGGGCACGCATTATTATTCCGGAAACGAAAAGCTGCTTAAACAACAGCACATTCAAATGCCGGAGCACCTGCTGCAGGCAGCAAGGCAGCTGCAGGAAGACGCCAGGACGGTTATCTTCTTTGCAGATGCGACGCAGGCGCTGGCGGTATTCGCTGTGAGCG
The DNA here is from genome assembly GCF_010015475.1 of Pontibacter pamirensis. Classification (GTDB taxonomy): domain Bacteria; phylum Bacteroidota; class Bacteroidia; order Cytophagales; family Hymenobacteraceae; genus Pontibacter; species Pontibacter pamirensis. Next base: position 8,358 of record NZ_SSNI01000030.1, on the reverse strand, counting down.
ACCCTATCAAGCCGGCTTCGGCGGAAGGTGTAAAAGCGATGCAGGAGGCCGGTTTGGAGGTATACATGCTCACAGGTGATAACCAACAGACCGCAGCCGCTGTGGCACGGCAGGTAGGTGTGGCGCATTTCCAGGCGGAGCTGTTGCCAAACGACAAGGCTGATTTTGTGAAGAAGCTGCAGGCCGAAGGCAAAGTCGTGGCTATGGTAGGAGACGGTATAAACGATGCGCAGGCCCTGGCCACTGCCGATGTCAGCATTGCCATGGGGCAGGGCACGGACATTGCCATGGATGTGGCAAATATCACGCTGATGCGCTCTAACCTAATGCAGGTAGCCGGTGCTGTGAAGCTCTCCAAGGCTACCGTGCAGACAATCCATCAGAACCTGTTCTGGGCCTTCTTTTACAATGTAATCTGTATTCCGGTGGCAGCAGGTTTGCTTTTCCCTTTCACAGGCTTCCTGCTGAGCCCGATGGTGGCCGGTGCAGCCATGGCGCTCAGCTCAGTTTCGGTGGTGGGGAACAGCCTCCGCTTAAGAGGCAGGAAATTATAAATGAGAATTATTGTTAACTGAATTAATTAAAATAAATATGGAAACGTACAAATTTAAAACAACCATAAATTGTGGGAGCTGTGTAAAGGCTGTAACTCCGCATCTGAATAAGCTGGAAGGCGTAGAGGATTGGAAGGTAGATACAAATAACCCCGATAAAGTGCTGGAAGTAAAGTCAGACTCTCTAAATGCGCAGCAGATAAAAACCACAGTAGAAAAAGCAGGCTTTAAGGCCGAGCAAATCTAAAGAAATGATTATTTAACAAAACAGGGGCTAGCCAATTTCATAGCTAGCCCCTGTTTTGTTATAGTGCTTTATTGGCTGTTTTGCTGCCACTGCTCAACCTGGATGCTAAGATAAAACTTACCATGGCTATGCTGCAAAGGGCTAGCCCTAATGACTCACGTCCTTCTTCCACGTTCCTTAAAAGTAAACCTGTTGTATCATCCCGCATACTGTCACCCACTCCCTCAAACTGTTCAGGCCACCAATAAATAACACCAACGGCAAATACGACACAAGCAACAGCAAGTACCGTGTCACTTACCTTGCCGAACCCCGCAGCAACGCTCAGAGCAGCCGCTATACCATAAATGGTTACCCATAGCGCAGGATCAGGGTCGTTGTACTGTACCACTGCAAAGGAAATGAAAACTAACCCGAAAAAGACGCCTAAAATTTTCTTTACTAACATAGCAGTTTATGATAAAATGGTCAGTAGAGGTATGAAGGTAACGTACTTTAGAAAATCAATCTACAAGTATAAAATGAAAGAAGCAATACGCAGGAGCGCCCCTTACATACCCTTTAGCTAAAAATCTCGACCTGCTTCATACAAATGTGCATGCTGTAGGGCTTCATCTTCTACGGCTTTGAATAGTAGAGGCTTCTTTTTAGAGTTCCTGTTTCTATTGTGGTACACTTGGGCAGTAGAAGGATGTGGTGGCATTTTAGGCGAATACGGCTGATACAAAAGCGAAACCACTTCTATGTCCTGCTTCTTTTGAGGCAGACAACAGAAGTGGTTCATAATTTGGCTAAAAGTACTGCTTTATAGGTTTAGGTTATTCAATCCATCTGGTGCGCCGCTGTTTAACAGGAACTTGCTGCTTTTGCTGTATCTGGCGGATACTGTCTTTTGGGTGACGCACAATTTGCTGTGCATAACCGTTCATATGCTCCAGAATAGCTCCTTTTAATTTCCAGCCTTGCGGGATAAAACCTGCTACTTCTGATGCTAATATTTCTAATGTCGGGGCGATTACAATGTTATATTCCATGACCTTGGGTGCTAACTATAGGTCTAATGTAAAGAATAAAAACATAACTTGTATGGTTGCGCTACGGAAAAATTTACAAAAAGTTTATAATCTTGCAAATTTTCATTTATTGGCCTAAATATTTATACTTTTAACAAGCAATTATAATGGTTTGAAGGAGTATGGTAAAAAACAAGTAGAGTTGTTAAATAAATGATTGTTGTGTGTAAGGCGTAAAAGTACACAAAAATGGTGTTATTTCACTAAATTGTCATAGTTCTTAATTCGATGAAAGAGTCCGCTTCAGGTTAAGGGCTGCAGTTTAATGGTGAAGCTGGTGAGGTCTGCTTCAGAGCTTAAGGAGAAGGTAAAACCGTGGTTTATGAGGATATCGCGCACCATCGTAAGGCCAATGCCCTGGCCATTGTTCTTGGTTGTGTAAAAGGGTGTAAAAAGATGCTGTTGCACGTCTTTGGGAATTCCCTCCCCATTGTCCGTGATAGTTAGCTGCGGCGGGTTGAGCTGCGTCCGGATGCAGATTTCCCCTTCCTCCCCAATGGCCTCCATGGCGTTCTTAAGGATATTAAGCACTACCTGCTCCATCTGCTGTTCATCTATCAGGATGATAAGTGGCTGTGGAGCGAGGTGCCAGGTGCAGCTGATGTGGCGCTTCTCCAGTTGTGGTTGCAGCAGGCGCTGCAGCCTCTGCAGGAGAGTGTGCAAGTCTTTGAGGGCTTTCTTTGGCTGAGGCAGGCGCACTACTTCCGCAAAGTTGGCCATAAAACGACTCAAATTGGCGTTCCGGTCGATGGCTACCTGCAGCACATGCGCAAAGTCAGGCTGGTGCTCCGGCTCTAGCTGGGGCGTATAATACTGCAAAGAGTCTAATATAGAGTTGATGGCACCGGTGGTGTTGTTTACTTCATGCGACATCACCCGGATAACCTTTTCGTAAGCCTGCCGCTCGTTTTGTAGGATAGCCTCTGTCAATTCCTCTATTAAAATAAAGTAATGCTGAAAGCCACGGTCCAGGAAGTGGGCGCGGTGGCAGCGGTAGGTCCAGGTGCCATGCAGGCGAAAAGTGGTGGACTCGCCGGATGAAAGGTGGGTTAACTCTTTTGACCATTCCTCTGGTAACTGGCTTACGTGTTTCCCCATTAGCTCCTGCGCTTTGTGCTGCAGAAACCGCTCCGCCGCCGGGTTCACACTTTCCACCTGGTTATCGAAGCCCAGCAAAATGATACCGGCAGGGGAGGCCTGAATCAGCTTCTCCAGCAGGAAATGTTTTTCTGCCTGCCCCACGCGCTCACGGCGCAGCTGGTCTATCATGCGGTTATACACTTTCACCAGTTCGTCCAGGTCTTCCTGGCCCACCGCCATGAATTTTGTGGAGAAGTCCTTGTCGCGGATAGCTTCTATACCCGCCCGAATCAGCTTAAGCGGCTTAAAAAATGCTTGGTATAACTGTACTGTAACCAGCACAGAGATAATAATCACCAGCTCGACGCTCAGGAAAAGGAATTTATTCTCTTGCAGCACATACCAAGCCAGCACAGCCAGGAGCGAGTGCACGAAAACGGCGAACAGCAGAAACTTAGTCCGCAGGGTCATAGGGGATATTGAATTTGTCGAGGCGGCGGTAAAGGGCGGCACGGCTCAAACCTAGTGCCCTGGCCACTTTGCTGATGTTGTTGTGATAAAAATCCATAGACTTCTTTATCATCGAAGCCTCTATCTGGTCCAGCGTCATGGTGCCAACGGCAGGCAGCGTTTTGTCGCCTGGTTTGGCAGGACCCTGTTGCGCCTGCGCCTGGAAATCCTCTGCCTCCAGCACATTGCTTTCGGCCACCAGCACCGTGCGCTCCACCAGGTTCTTCAGCTCCCGGATATTGCCTGGCAGCGCCAGTTCCTTCAGCCATTGCAGGGCCCGGGAGCTTACCTGCAGCTCCGGGCGATGGTATACTTTTTTAAGGTTGCCCACAAAGTACTGTACCAGCAGCGGGATGTCATCTGCGCGCTCCCGCAGCGAGGGCAGTCTAACTTTTATTAAGTTGATGCGGTAGAACAGGTCTTCCCGAAACTTGCCCTCTTCCACCAGTTGCTCCAGGTTACGGTTGGTGGCGCATACCACGCGGATGTCGAGCTTCCGGGATTTGCTGTCGCCTAATACCTCATACGTCCGGTCCTGCAGCACGCGCAATAGCTTTACCTGGCTGCTCAGATCCAGTTCTCCTATCTCATCCAGAAAAATGGTGCCTTTGTTGGCCATCTCAAAACGACCCACGCGGTCGGCCTTGGCATCTGTGAAGGCACCGCGCCTGTGGCCGAACATCTCACTTTCAAAGAGGGAAGAGGAGATGCCGCCCAAGTTCACTTTTATAAAAGGCTGATTCTTACGGAGGCTGTTCCGGTGCACCGCCTCCGCAATCAGCTCTTTTCCGGTGCCACTTTCTCCCTCTATTAACACGGAGGCATCAGTAGGACCAATTTGGCCAACCTTTTTCAGTATCTTCAGCAACTCCTGGTCCTGGCCTACAATAAAGACTAAATCATACTGCTGGTCCAGCTTTTTGCGCGTCAGGGCATCGCCTGCATCAGCCGTCTCCTCCGATAAGCTGAGCGCTGTGCGCACCGCCTGCAGCAGGTAATCGTTGCTCCAGGGCTTCGTGATGAAATCGGCGGCACCGGCCCGCATGCCTTCCACGGCCAGGTTGATGGAGCCCCAGCCTGTGATTAGGATAACAGGTACCTCTGGCATCCGCTTCTTAAACTGTTCCAGCAGTTGCAGCCCATCGTGGCCGGTAGTTTCGATGGAGAAGTTCATGTCCATGATCACCAGCTTAAACCTGTACTGCTGCGCAAGTTCGAGCGCCTCTTTCGGAGAAGCCGCCTGCTGGGTTTTATAGCCATTCTGCTTCATAAGCAAGCTAAGTGAGGCGCGAATGGCAACATCATCATCTACAATAAGAATCATCTGATGGTCTGGTTTAAGCTGGTGATCTGGAGATATAAAGATAAATTTTTTCTGGTATATATAGTGCTTACTCTTCATGCAAAGCAGTGGCAGGATGTATGGCCGCCGCCTGTCGGCTGGGGTAGAAGGCACAGAGAACAGTGAGCAGGTAAATGGTGGCAACGGCCCCCGCAATGGCAATAGTGTATACCACAGACCCCACCTGGAATACCTGCAAGAGGGGAATCTGCATGGCAAACACAACACCCAGCAGCAAACCAAACGTTGCCAGCACCAGCACCTCGCCTATAAACTGCAAGTAAATCTGCCGGGAGTCAGCACCCAGTGCCCGGCGCAGGCCAATCTCGCTGTGGCGGCTGTTGATGTTGTACCAAAGTACCCCGAACAGCCCAAGGGCAACGTTGAAGATTAGAAAAGCACAGATAAAGCCCAAAGCAATCATCGGTACCAGGGTGAGCTTTGCTTTGTTCTGGCGCATTTTCTCCAGTGTAGCCACCTCCAGCGTCCAATCTTTGCTAATGCCTGAAATTTCTTTTACCATTTTTTCTTCAATGTTAACCCCAGTGCCAGGCTTTACCCGGATAAGAAGCTCACCCCAAAAAGAATCTTTGTTTTTCTGAAGGTTGATACGTGAGAACATGGCCGGGCTTTCTGCCGCAAACTCGCTGGAAGCACGGTAATGATCCAGCACCCCTACCACCCTGTAATTGGTCGAATCATTTTTATGGATGAGTTTGCCCAGCGGATCTTCTGCTAAAAACAATTGCTCCTGCAATGCCTTGTTGATGACAATAGGCTCGTGGTGAGAGGCATTATCTGCCGGCCCGAACCAGCGACCCTGGCTCAACTCCAACTGCATAACGCCCTGGAAGTCGTCCTCTGCCTCATACACATCCGTCTGCAAGTCTTTAACGCTGCCATATGACAGGACATCTGTCATCTGACTGAAAGCAAAAGGGGCATTACTTGTACTAAGAGAGGCATACTGCACCTCCGGGAATGCCCGCACCCGCTGGAGTACCTGTTCCAGGTTCTGGTGGTTCAGGGCAGAGGAGTCGTTGGTAGGGCGCATGGTCAGCAACCATACGTTCTCATGCTCAAATCCCAGCGGCTTGGTGTAGTTGCGCACGTTATACACCACCAGGCTCAGTACTCCGAACAGCACAAGGAAGCAAAAGAAAATTTCGGTCATCAGCAGGAAGTTGTTCCTCTTCCTGTTCCAGATTAATTTAAACAAATGGCGTATCATTTTGAACCTCCTTTCAGCGCCTCTACGGCATGCAATCGTGATATTTTATAAGCCGGATACACCCCGGAAATCAAACCAAACACAAGACAGAGCAGCAGCCCAATAGCAAACACGCGCAGGTTAAGTCCCAGGTCTGCATACACAATAAGGCCGCTGTCGTTGATAAGCCACAGCACCCCGGCCGAAAGCAGGAAGCCCAGCAGGCCACCTAACAGCGTCAGGAAAAGATTTTCGACGATAAACTGGCCTATGATGGTGGTAGAGGAGGCGCCGAAAGCTTTGCGCACTCCAATCTCAGAAGAGCGCTCCATGATGCGGCTGATGTTGATGCTAACCAGGTTGATAGTGGGGAGTAGCATGAACAAAAACGCCAGAACAGCCAGTATACCGTACAGGATGCCAACACCTGCTTCCCGCCCGTTTCCTAAGAAGGTTCTGGCAAAGCTCTCCAGTACGGTGTCAGGAAAGGAATATAGCCTTGTGCCTTTCTTCGGTTGCCGGCCTTCCACCTCCTGTATCATGGCTGCATACTCCTCCTTTATTTTAGGTATGTCAGCAGGCTCCCTTGCCATAATGGTGGCAAAGTAGGTGCCATGCAGTTGTGGCTTGTTAAAATCCTGGCTCTTTAGTGTAATCGGCACCCATACGTCAGCATAAGAATGAAGGCGCAGCACCGGCACATCTTCCACAACGCCTACAACTTTATACCTCACCTGGTCTACCTCGATGTACTGCCCCACTGCCGCTTCCGTGCCGAAATACTGTTGGCGGGTGTTCTCGTTGATAACAGCCACACGGTTTGCGCTTTTTACGTCCTGTTGGCTGAATGCATTCCCCTCCAGGAAATTGAAATTAAGAATGTCCCAGAACTCCCGGTCCGTAAATTTGATATCTAGCGCCAGCTTACGGTTGTTTACATAGCTGTTAACGCTGGTGAAAACAGAGTTGATAGAAACTGTTTCAGGCGTTTGCAGGGTGCGCACATTCCGGCTGAGGAAGTGGTAGCTGACAGGCCCGCTTCTTTGTCCGCTACCTACCTGTTCCCGCATCTGGTTCACAAAAAGCAACCGGTCTGTTTCCCGCTCCGGCATTTGTGGACCAAAAGCATGGTCGAAAAGCGATGTTGCCACCATCAGTACCATCAGGGTAAAGCTGATGCCGAAGAGGCTGATGAAGGTAAAGAACTTGCGCCGCAAGAGCACCTTCCAGGCTATTTTTAAATAGTTCTTTAACATGGCTCTATGCTTTTTGGAAGTCGTACAGTTTAGCGTCAGATACCTGCTGGCCATCGAAGAAGCGCACGAGGCGTTCTGTTTTCAGGGCCATCTGCTCATCGTGTGTCACCATCACAATGGTGGTAAATTCCTTGCGGTTCAGGTCGAGGAGGATCTGCATGATTTCCTCGCCCATCACGGAGTCGAGGTTACCAGTCGGCTCATCGGCTAAGATAATTTCCGGCATGCCGATGAGCGCGCGCGCAATGGCTACCCGCTGGCGCTGCCCGCCCGATAGCTGGCTTGGGAAGTGGCCGGTGCGCGAGCTGAGGCCCACTTTTTCCAGCGCTACCTGCGCCCGCTTCCGGCGAACAGAGGCAGAGACATGGGGGCGGTAGAGGAGGGGCAACTCTACGTTATCCAGCACGCTCAGGTCCTGGATCAGATGGTAGCTCTGGAAGACAAAGCCTATCTTCTCGTTGCGGAGGTGCGCCAGTTCTTTGTCTTTATAGGAAGTGATAGGCATTCCTCCAATTTCCACAGTGCCGCTGCTGGGCACGTCCAGTAGCCCCATGATGTTGAGGAGCGTACTTTTGCCACAGCCCGAGGGCCCCATGATAGACAAAAACTCTCCCTGTGGAACCGTCAGGTTCACGTTCTGCAGGGCTACCGTTTCAATAGACTTTGTCTGGTAGACTTTTTCGATATTTTTTAGCGTTATCATCGTCTTATTTCTTAGTTCTAATATATCTTTTTAATCCCTGTTTTGCTGCTTGGTTAATGCTGCATCTTGATTCCCGGGTCCAACCACCCCCTGACCCCTCCTTGTCTAAGGCGGAGAGTTTTCTTTCCTACTCCTGCAAATTTTTTCCATGACTCATGTGTATTCTGAAGAGAAAAGAGCTTCAAACTGTATTGTAATATTATGAGCTACAAGCATTGCAGCCTGAAGTCGCAGTACCAGGCTCCCCTCCTTGGACAAGGCTACGATTAGGACACAAATTTCTGCGCGAGCATCCACCCATCGAAGATTTTACAGAATTCCATGTATCCGCGGTGGAGGGTGATAACACCTGCTCTCTTTTCATGTGGCTTCCATCCTCCCAG
>NZ_SSNI01000029.1 GCF_010015475.1 Pontibacter pamirensis | reverse complement strand
TGTTGGACAGGCCCCAGCCGACCACATAGCGGCTATACACATCGATGACGGCCGTCAGGTACATAAACCCCTTCTCCAGCGGGATATAGGTGATGCCCACCTCCCAAACCTGGTTTGGGTGCGCTATCTCCAGGCCCCGCAGCAGGTAAGGGCGGATATACTCAGCCTGGCCCAGCCGGCTCAGGTTCCTTTTGGGGTAGATGGCCTCCAGGCCCATGAGCCTCAAGAGCCTTCTGACCCGCTTGTGATTCACCCCATACCCTTCATCCCGCAAGTAATCCTGCATCTGCAGCACCCCGTGCGTGGGCTTGTCCAGGTAACGCTCGTCCATCAGGCGCATGATCGCCAGGTTCTCCTCACTCTCCTGAGCCGGCGCGTAGTAGAGGCCGCTGCGGTGGATGCCCAGCAAGTCACACTGGGTCCGGACGCTGAGCTGGCCCGTCGGCTCCACCAGCTTTCTCAGCTCTGTTAGAGTCCGAGCCTCCCTAAGCTTTTTTTTAGGAACTCTTTCTCCAACTCCAGCCTGCCGATGCGGGCATAGAGCTTCTCGGTGTCAGGCTCCTGTGAAGGCCCCTTCTCCTTTTCAAAAACTGCCGCAGAGTTCTCCACAAACTCCTGCTTCCATTTGCTGATCATCTTCGGGTGCACCTCGAAGCGTTTGGACAGCTCCGCCAGGCTCTCCCGATCTTTGAGAGCCTCCAGGGCTACCTTGGCCTTGAAGGCCGCGCTGAATTTTCTTCTTTTCCCTTTCATTGTTTCACTAAGTTAAAAGTTATACCTCAATTAAAATAGTGGACCTAAATCAAGGGAGTATTATAGCCTACCTACTGTATCCTGCTGCTCTCCGTGTGTTTTGTAGAAGTGTGTGTGTTGTAGAAGTCTATCAAAGCATCTTCCACATGCTGAGCTGAAGCGTTTACCTGCTCCTGCTGCTCTACCATCTGAGACATACTCCAGACAAGGACAATCACAAAGCTCCCGTAGATGATTAAACGGGGGTGTTCTTTCTGTAAAACTTCTGCCGGAATGTGATTCCGTCGTATGGTTTCATGCTGTCAGGTACGGCGTGAGAATCGTTATTTTCTAAATATAGCCTTCATTTTCTGACAATCAACACAATCTTTACCTTATATCTTGCCTTACGCTCCAACTCCTGTACGGCCATGTGAACCTACACCATCCGGAGTTATTACACTTGGCGTGTGGTTATCATACTTCTTCAGGGGGATGGTATAGATCTGATAACCGTTGTGGACGGTCTTAGTCCAATGCTTCGCCTAGATTTCTCGCATGTTGCTGAACTCACCATCATAGGCTATCAACTTAAATTTATCGATACACTGCTGCTTTACTCTTTTAAACTCCCAGCAGTCGAGGAACCCCATCAGCGCGAAGCCGGTGTTTAGGTCAACATACTCCATATGCTACAAGCCAGCTCTTGAAACTTTTCCTCTTTAAACTCTATATCTTCTCCGTTGCGCTGGAATCTGCACCAGTTCTTGTTACGCATGTTCAGGTCTATCAGCATGGTGCAAAGATAAAGGCAAAATCGGTACTAAAGTGCATGAGTTGTATAAGCTGCGTTACACTATATGTTATACCAATTCTTAAAAACCGCCTACATGTAGTGTATAGGCTTCTTTTAGGAAGGTAGTTAATCCCTGCATCTACACATAGTACAATAAAAAAATCCTGTGTTTCTGATTGATACACAGGGGTTTTATTTAATAATACCTTTTCCTATACAACAGATTGCTAAAATATTGTACACACTCTCGGGGTTATTGTAGTGATATTTTCTAAGATTCTTAGTTTTGCTTAATAGTTGTGGATATAGCTTAGCTGACACAGACATGCACAAATAAAACGCTTCTTGGCTTTGTGAGGCGAGTAAGAATCAGGTAGCTGCGGCACCCAAAACTAAAACAGCAGAAGAGGCAGTGTTTGGGTCTAGTTATGTATACAGAAGTGGCCTTTCGTCTAGCATCTTGATTAGGTTTGCAGCCTTATCCACATGTTTGTGACTTTACTTTAGGAGTATTACATGTGCTAAATACGATGCCTGATACCCATAACTTTAGTTATCTGCAGTGCCTTCTGCCGTGCAGGTATACTGTAAAGTACAAGCCCGAAGACGACCAGCAACATACCCATATTCCCAACCCAATTAGGCCACGGAATACTTAGCAGCAGTATTTGGCTCATTTTCCTTTTATATCATGCTGCCACAGTAGAAACAGGAGCTATTCGTCAGGACAAAAGTTGGGTTTGATACCTAATTCTACCGTTACTGCAGGGTTTGCTGTTACCTCATTAATTTATTTGTCCTATATTTACCTTACTGTACAGGAAAATAGCAGGCCATGAAAATTTACCTTATTACCCTTCTATGTGTTCTGTTTCTCACACAAAGCTTTGCCCAAGCGCCGGTGAGAGTTGCTGTAGCAGGTCTGAGTCATGGTCATGTGGACTGGATTTTCAACAGGGCTGATAAAAAGGATATCGTTTTGGTAGGGATCTACGAGCCTAATCAGGAGTTAGCGGATAAGTATGCGAAGCGATATAAGCTAAACCAAGGTCTGTTTTTTAGTGACCTGAACAGAATGCTCGACCAGGCAAAACCGGAAGCTGTTTCTACCTTCGGAGCAACCAGTGAGCATATTGCCGTGGTAAGGGCATGTGCTCCGAGGAAAATTCATGTGATGGTGGAAAAACCACTTGCTACCACCTTCGCTGATGCAAAAGAAATCCAATCCCTTGCATCGAAGTACTCCATTCATGTGCTTACAAATTTTGAAACGTCCTGGTATGCGAGCAATCAGTATGTTAATGATTTGGTTGAGGAGGGGAGGTTGGGAGAGGTGCGGAAAGTTATGGTAAATGACGGGCACCAGGGGCCAAAGGAAATCGGGGTCAGTAAAGAGTTTCTTGACATTCTAACGGACCCTCAGAAGAATGGGGCAGGGGCCTTGATGGATTTCGGGTGTTATGGTGCAAACCTGATGACATGGCTTATGAAAGGAGAAAGACCGGTTTCTGTAACAGCGGTAGTCCATCAGAATAAGCCTGGCATTTACAAAGAAGTGGATGATGAAGCGTCCCTCATCTTGCAATATCCCAAAGCCCAATGCATCATTCAGGGCTCCTGGAACTGGCCTTTCTCCAGAAAGGATATGGAGGTTTATGGAGAGAAAGGCTATGCTGTTGCCGTAGATGCAACAACAGTTCGTCAGCGTCTGAGTGAGAAGTCACCTGAAGCGGTATTGAAGCTGGAGCCACGCCCTGAACCCTATGCCGACCCGTTTTCTTTACTGGCGTCTGTAGTAAGTGGCAGGCTGACGCTGGGTGATAACGACCTCTATGGACTGCCCGTCAATGTTACTGCCGTAGAAATATTAGAGGCAGCTAAAGAGTCAGCAGAATTAAATAAAACAGTATTTTTGAAATAAACATTAAGAAGTTGCAGCTAGCATCAATATTAAATTAATGAACAATAACTTACAACAATACGCCATAGGTGTGGATATTGGGGGTACCAACACCAAATACGGCATCGTAAACCACCGCGGAGATATTACCCACAGCGGCAGAATGTCTACCAGCAAATACGAAACAGCAGAAGCGTTCGTAGATGCCTTATACGCTGTTTTCTCTCCGATCATTGATGAGGTAGGTAAGGAAAACATCAAAGGAATTGGTATTGGAGCTCCCAATGCTAACTACTTCACCGGTTCTATTGAGTACTCTCCTAATTTGAACTGGAAAGGCGTTGTTCCTTTCGCCAGTATGATTAGCGAACAGTTTGGCTTGCCGTGTTCCATCACCAATGATGCTAATGCCGCTGCAGTAGGCGAAATGATGTATGGCGCGGCAAGAGGCATGAAAGACTTTATTGTTATTACCCTGGGTACCGGAGTGGGCAGTGGCATTGTATCTGGCGGGCAATTGATTTATGGACATGATGGCTTTGCCGGTGAATTGGGCCATACCATTATACGCCCCGGCGGAAGGGAGCATTGGTCTACCGGAGTGCTTGGTACTTTGGAGGCTTATGCTTCGGCCACAGGCATAACCCTTACGGCAAGGGAAATGATGGCAGAAACAGGCAGGGAAAGCTTGTTGCAACAATACCCCCTAGAGGCTATTGACTCTAAAGCAGTATATGAATGTGCCATGCAAGGCGATGAAGTAGCAAAAGAAGTCTATCGCTTTACCGGCCAGATACTGGGTGAAGCACTGGCCAATTTTGTGATGTTTTCATCCCCGGAAGCCATTATCCTCTTTGGCGGTGTGACCAAGGCCGGCAACTTAATTATGGACCCCGTGCGGGAACACATGGAAAAGAACCTGCTGGCTGTCTTTAAGAACAAGGTAGCATTAAATTTCAGCGAACTAAAAGAAGCGGATGCTGCTATCCTGGGTGCCAGTGCCCTGGCGTGGGAAATCAGAAATTAATACAGTCATAGCCAAAGGGTCAGAGAACAGAACTTTTCTGGTGTACTGAAATGGGGTGCATTGTAATTCTCTGTTACACAGGCAGGCTCTTTACTGAAGTATAACGATTTCCGGAAGTTACCCGGATTGGCTTAGTCTATGAAATTGAGCGGAGGGTGCTCCTGTAGCCGTATCCTGATGTGATGAACCTGGAGGAATTGATTTCTATCTCAACACATGCAATTTGTTTCATGTAACAAAATGCCTTCTCTTCTGAGAGGGCGTTTTTATTTGTATTCTTTCTATTTTTACTTGTTTCGCAAACAAATATTTATATGGTTGAAAAATATTTAATATAATAAGCTTTCTGTATTGATTTTTATATTATATATTCAGCATATTAACTGAATAAAAAATGGATAGAATAGAAGCAAGCGGCACATTAGCCGAACGGCACCGTCTGACAGAGGGGCAGCGGTTACAGTTAGAAACGGATATCGCGGGTTTGATAAGCCGGGGCAAGGCCACATGGGCCGAGATGGGAAAGCCTAATGCGCTGGTGGAGATGACAGGCAGCCAAAGGCTGAAGGGAAGGTACTTCAATTTCCTGGCATGGTATGACCCCCTGACAAACAGCCTCGACATCAACGAGTTTATTGAGCTATCCCTGAATGAATACCTGGACTTTCTGATCGAGTCTAATGCGGAGGCTGATTGGGTAAATTTTTAACGTTAGCGCAACACAGCGATGAAAGTGACAGTGATTTCTAATCTTGTTGCTTTGGATAAGCTACTGCTTGCCTCCTGATGGCAAGGTGGCATAAGTTTAAGGAAGGTGCTGCCCTTCCTTAAACTTATGCTTCATCCTTAGAAACAATTAACTCTCCGTTAACTTCTGCTATACCATAACCGCCATCCTTCGATGCAATGAGCACTTCGAATCGCTTAAACAAAGAAAAGAACTCATCTTTGCTTATTGCCTCTTCGAAAGACAGCCTTATAATATGATCTCTGTCCTCAGTAGACTTTTGCTTGTCTTTGCAAATTATAAAGCCTGAGAAAGAGCCTTCATGCCCGCCGTTGAATCCAGCCCCGACTGCTTCATATCTTGTTGTATCCACTCTCTTTGATTCTAGAAACTTCTGAAGGTTTGTGTTGTTGCTTATGTCGGCAGCGGCAGAGCCAAAGAAATCATGGTGTTGAACATTTGCTTTCATTATCATACACTTCCTGGTTTATTCTACCTTTTACCGTTGCGCTCAGAAAATTGGTTCATAAAAGCAAGAGCCACCTGCACATAATATACATCACCGTTGCCATGAAGCTGCCGAAGGTATGAGCAGGCGGATATGTTTTCTGTTTTATCTATAGGCCGCTTATCCGGCACCTTCTCTCCAGCAAAACGTAATAATTCCAGTGTCGCCTTGCTCGTAGAGTTGATGGAAACGATAAAAGGAGTCCCTGCTGTAACCCATCTCCTTACATGCTTTGGACACGTTACCAAGCATCTCGGCCAGGTATAGCAAACCTTATTTGTTTTTGATAATTTTGTCTTAAGTGGTCATGATATAATCGGGTTTAGTTAATGAAATGCGTCACACTCAAATTAATCAAACTGTCAGATTGTATCATGACTATTTCACCTTAGGCTTCTTGGGCTAATTTCTAAGGCAGTAGAGTAGGTAAGCCAATTATATCTGTTTATACTTGCTAAAACGTCTGTTACCTGGAACGAACGCTGCCTGCAGCAGGAGTTTCTAATTTCCTTTTGAATAAATAAACCTATGTCTCCAATAGTTCTTCTGTCTTTCCTGATAGGTTATTTTGTCGTGTTGATAGGTATTTCCTACCTCACTTCCAGAGGCGCGTCCGATAACTCCAGCTTTTTTATTGCCAACCGTAATTCCAAATGGTACTTCGTTGCCTTTGGTATGATTGGTACCGCTTTGTCTGGCGTTACCTTTATCTCGGTGCCGGGGGCTGTGGCCAACAGCAGCTTTGGGTATTTTCAGTTTGTGCTGGGCAATGCCGTTGGCTTTGTGCTGATAGCTACTATCCTGCTGCCGCTCTACTACCGCCTAAACTTGATCTCTATCTATACTTACCTGGAGAAACGTCTGGGTTACTGGAGTTATAAGTCCGGCGCCATGATCTTCCTGGTGTCCCGTGTTATTGGATCTGCTTTCAGGCTTTACCTGGTAGCCATTGTATTGCAGAAGTTTATTTTTGATGCCTGGAATGTTCCGTTTGTGGCTACCGTTGCCATCTGCCTGGTGCTTATCTGGCTCTATACCCATCGGGGCGGCCTCAAAACGATTGTTATCACAGATACACTTCAGACTGTTTTCCTGCTCTCCTCGGTGCTTCTGTCTATCTGGTTTATTTCCAGGAGCCTGAACATGAACCTGATGGAAACCTTTGAAGCTGTAAAGGAAAGCTCATACTCTAAGATGTTTTTCTGGGAAGACTTTATGGGGAACAAAACCCATTTCCTGAAGCATTTCTTCGGGGGCATTTTCGTGACAATCGCCATGACCGGGCTGGACCAGGACCTAATGCAAAAGAACCTGAGCTGCAAAAATATCCGCGAAGCCCAAATGAATATGCTGACGTTCACGGTGGTGTTCGTCTTCATCAACATCTTTTTCCTGAGCGTAGGCGCACTCCTCTACCAGTATGCAGGAGCCAATGGTATTGATGTTACTGCCCTTAGAACACCCGATCACCTGTTCCCGGAAATCGCGCTGAACCACTTGAACATCATCCCGGCCATTGTTTTCATGCTGGGCTTAACTGCTGCAACCTTTGCTACCACGGACTCTGCCTTAACGGCTTTAACAACCTCTTTCTGTGTCGATTTTTTGGGTTTTGATAAAAAAGAAGATAAAAATGATGCAGGTTTGATTCGTACCCGGCACATTGTGCACGTGGCTTTCTCTGTTATCATGCTTTTGGTGATTCTTGTTTTCCGGGTGATAAACGACGACTCGGTCGTCAATGCAATCTTCAGGGCAGCCGGCTATACGTATGGTCCGCTGCTCGGGCTGTTTGCTTTCGGAATGGCAAACAAGCGGTCAGTGAAAGACAGGTTCGTGCCCTTTATCTGCCTTATTTCCCCTGCTATCACGTATGTCATCGATAGTAACTCCGTTGCCTGGACAGGCTATGCCTTGGGCTTTGAGCTTATAATATTGAACGCGGCCATTACGTTTATACTATTGCTCATCACCAGCAAGCCGGGCAGCGTGGGCCTGACCGAGATGCTGCTAAACGTAGATGAACAAGGCGCAAAACAAAAACAAACAACCTATTAATCTTTACCTTCCTTTATGAAGATAGATAAGCTTTTGGAAACTATTCTGCCAAAAGCGCGGATTAAATCACGGCTCATCGATGTCGTGTCTTACGCTTCTGATGCGGGCTTTTATTATCTGAGGCCAGAAGCTGTGGTGCAGCCTGTTTCGGAGGAAGAGGTAAGGGCCCTTTTTGCACTTTCTCATCAACACAAAATACCAGTTACCTTTCGTGCGGCTGGCACAAGCCTTTCTGGCCAGTCTATAACAGATGGTATACTGGTTGACCTGAGCCAGTTCTGGAATAAGGTGGTGGTGGAGGAAGAGGGCGCGCTGGTGCGGGTGCAGCCTGGTGTGATAGGGGCTATTGTAAACGCGTTCCTGCGGAAGTATAAACAAAAGATTGGCCCGGACCCTGCCAGTATCAATTCTGCCATGATGGGCGGCATCCTGTCGAACAACGCCAGTGGTATGTGCTGTGGCGTGAGCAAGAACTCTTACCATACCACCAGGTATATCCGGTTTATGCTGCCGAACGGCAACGCCTTCTCCACCGAAGCAGCCGCGGATTACGACCGGTTCGGCACCGAGTGCCCGGAGCTGTACCGGCAGCTTCAGGCGTTGCGGGACCAGGTGAGAAACAGCCCCACACTGCACGAGATTATCCGGCACAAGTATAAAACCAAAAACACGGTTGGCTATTCCGTAAATGCTTTTATTGATTATGAACATCCGCTGGATATTCTGGCGCATCTTTTAATTGGTGCCGAAGGTACGCTGGGTTTTATCTCAGAAGCCGTTCTGCGCACAGTGCCGGATTACCCGGCCAAGTCTACTGCCCTGATGTACTTCCCTGATATTTACGCGGCATGCCAGGCGATTGTGCCTCTGACAGTATCCGGAGCGGAAGCGGTAGAGTTGATGGACAGAGCTTCGCTGCGGTCGGTAGAGCACATGGCAGGCGTGCCAGCAGAGATAAGTACGTTGCCTGAAACGGCGGCTGCCCTGCTGGTGGAATACCAAGGAAACAACCAGGAGGAGGTGCAGGAAAAGATAGCTGTTTTTATCTCAGTTTCCCCGGAGCTTTCGCTGCTGAACCAGCCTGTGTTTACTGTGGATCCCAGTGAGCAGGCGCTTTTATGGAAAGTGCGTAAAGGCATGTTCCCGGCGGTGGGAGCTGTCAGAGCAAGCGGCACAACCGTTATACTCGAAGACATTGCTTTCCCGGTTGAAAAGCTCGGCGATGCCATTCTGGACCTGCAGGCGCTCTTTAAGGTGCATGGGTATGACAAAGCCATCATCTTCGGCCACGCCAAAGACGGCAACATCCATTTTGTGGTCACCCAGGCATTCGACACGCCAGCCGAAATTGAGCGGTATGACCGCTTCCTGCAGGAGGTTGTGGCCCTGGTGGTGAAGAAATATAACGGTGCTTTAAAGGCAGAACATGGCACAGGCCGTAACATGGCTCCTTTTGTGGAGACAGAGTGGGGGAGTGAGGTGTATCAAATCATGAAAACGCTCAAGCAGATCATTGATCCTGATAATCTGCTTAACCCTGGTGTGATAATCAACCACGACAAAAACGCACACATCCAAAACCTAAAAGACCTGCCCAAGGTGGAGCCGGAAGTGGATAAGTGTATGGAATGCGGCTTCTGCGAGCATAAATGCCCCAGCCGGAACATAACCCTTACGCCCAGGAGAAGGATTGTTGTCAGGAGAGAGCTGCTGAAGCTGAAGAGGCAGGGAGATAAAAAGCAGCATAAAGAACTTCTGCAGCAGTACCAGTACGACGGGCTGGACACCTGCGCCGTGGACGGCTTATGCGCCACCGCCTGCCCCGTCGACATCAACACAGGCGACCTGGTAAAGCGGCTTCGGAGGGAGAACCACAGCGATTTTGCGAATAACGTGGCGCTGCTGGTGGCTAAAAACTTTAAACCCATAACCTGGGTGGTTAAAGTTGGGTTACAGGCAGGTGCCGGAGTCAACAAACTGCTGGGGGCGCATACGCTGGCAAAGCTGACAAAGGGCGTAAAAGACGTGCTTCCTGCTTTCCCGCTGTGGTCAGACCAACTCGCTCCTGCTCCGGACATAGCAGCGCATATTGCCAAAGCAGCTGGCTCAAAAGCACATGCTGCGGTCGTGTATTTCCCTACCTGCATTTCCCGGACCATGGGAAACTCAGAAGGAAACAAAAAAAGTATTGTGGAGACGTTCAGCAGTGTGTCAGAGAAAGCGGGTATCCGCTTCCTGATTCCACAGAATATAAATGGGGGCTGCTGCGGCCAGATTTTTTCCTCTAAAGGGTATAGCAAAGCCTATACGTTCACAGTGAACGACACCATTGAAAAGGTGTGGCAGTGGACGGATGCCGGAAGGCTGCCGCTTGTGCTGGATATAACGTCCTGCACGCATACCCTGCAAAACTGCCGGCCAGCGCTTTCGCCGGAAAACCAGCAAAAGTTCGACGCGCTCCGAATCATCGACAGCATTGACTATATAGCCGATTTTCTGCTGCCGCAGGCTAAAGCGCTAAAAAAGAAAGGACGGGTGGTGTTGCATCCGGTTTGCTCGCTGCAGAAGATGGGGCTGGAGGCAAAGTTCGTGAATATCGCAAAGCAACTGGCGCAGGAGGTAACCGTGCCGGTGCAGGCAGGCTGTTGTGGCATGGCCGGCGACAGAGGCTTTTTGGTGCCGGAACTCACACAATCTGCCACCTTCCCGGAAGCGCAGGAAGTAAAGCAGCAAATCTACGACGGCTATTACTCCAGCGCCAGAACCTGCGAGATGGCTATGTCAGAAGCTGTCGGAAATAACTATCAATCCATCCTATACCTGCTGGATGACTGCCTGGCGCATAGCAGCAACGACGTTAGCAGGAGCAGGGTAGAAGGAGGAGCGCCTGTTGTACTGTAGCTTGTAAAGGCAGGGTTGCTCTATTGACCATTCCACTAGCGCAAGTCTTCAAACCTTATCTTGTTCCATAACTTTTCTGCAAACGCATCTCTTCTTGAGAAATTGTCTCCTTGAGGGTAGGGCCGTTTCATTCTAAGAATTTCACTGTCATTCTGTTAAGAAACTTGGTATATATAGAAGACCCCTACCCCCGGGAGGTTAAGCTCTCGCTACTGGCCCACAAGATCCTTTACAGGATGACAAAATGTAGAATGAAACGGCCCTGCCTCCCGTGATTCCTGCGATAAGGAGAACGTGCCCTACCAGACCTTCGGGCAATAGACTGCGCCTCGGCCTGCTCCATGTATTTCATCTGGCACTTCCAGTAACTTGGTCTTCCTCAGGATGCTTATTTCGAAGCCAGTAGCAAAGGGCTTTGGCCTTGTCCTGGAGCTATTGTTAATATAGTATTGGTATTTGCTAATTCTGAAGAGGCAAAGGATAAGTGTATTTATTACGTTTGCGTAAGGAGCTTTCAATGAAATTGATTATATTTCAGTTATAGTTTTATTCTGGAGGCAGAGCATCTTACTTAAAATACTGTTGGCTATAGACTGAGGGAGTTATTTATTGGAGAATTGAGCAGTTTGTCTCGCTTCTTTAACCCTTAGATTAAGGTCTTTAAGTCCAGATAATTTTAGAAATCACATTAATGACCCATTATACGGAGTGATTAATCACTGCTACTAATCATGGCTAATGCCAACAGCTATAGCTAAGAAGTCATAAAGAAATCAGCAAAGCCTTTAAAGGCGCTTTAGATTCTGATTAGTATGTTTTCCTTAATGTGTTTTTATACTTATAGTGCTAATAGAAGTCAGAGATTTATAAAAAGTAATAATAGGAACGCTTATATGAAGAAGTTACTGTGCATTATTGTTGTCTATAGTTTGGTGATAGGTGGTTGTTCCCAGAGGGCGCAGACGGGGCAGAGCGCTCAATCCGAAGCTCCAGCCAAGAGAATCGATATCCTTTTCCTGGGACACGAGAGCAGGCACCACGATTCCGAAAAGTTTTTCCCGATGCTGGCGCTTCCCTTATTCCAGGAGGGCATCAGCCTGCACTACACAGCAGACCCGGATGACCTGACGGCAGAGAACCTGGAGGACTACGACGGCCTGATGATCTACGCCAACCACGAGGAAATCACTCCGGAGCAGGAGCAGGCGGTGAAAGGATTTGTGGAAGGAGGCAAAGCACTTATCCCGATTCACAGCGCCACTTATATGTTCAGGAACTCCGACTGGTACGTTAACGCAGTGGGTGGGCAGTTCAAGTCACATAAGGTGGGCACCTTTACAGCCCCCATCGTAAAGCCGGAGCATCCTGTGATGCAGGGGCTCTCAGATTTCGAGACTTGGGACGAAACCTATGTGCATCATAAGATAAACCCGGACATGACGGTGCTGATGGAGCGCGTGGAGGGAGACCACCGTGAGCCGTGGACATGGGTTAGAGAGCAAGGCGAGGGAAAGGTATTTTACACCGCCTACGGACATGACGAGCGGACGTGGAACAATCCCGGTTTCCACAAACTCGTGGCAAGCGGCGTGAAGTGGGCCGTTAGCGACGAGGCAAAAGACCGGTTGGCGCGGCTAAATATTCCTACCCCCAACTTTGAAGATGCAGATATCCCTAACTACGAAAAACGCGATCCGGCTCCCCGGTTCCAGCACGCGCTTTCGCCGGAAGAATCCCAGAAGCTGATAAAGGTTCCGGTTGATTTTGAGTTGCAGCTCTTTGCCTCTGAGCCGGACATCATCAATCCTATCGCCATGGCCTGGGACGAGAGAGGGCGATTATGGGTGATAGAAACAGTTGATTACCCGAACGAAGTTAGAACGGATGACAATACAGGCGATGACCGCATAAAAATACTGGAAGACACAGACGGCGACGGCAAAGCAGACAAGTTTACTGTTTTCGCGGATGGCCTGAACATCCCTACCAGCCTTACATTTGCCAACGGTGGTGTGATCATCTCCATGGCTCCCAACTTTGTCTTTCTGAAAGACACCGATGGGGATGACAAGGCTGATGTAAAGGAAAACATCATCACAGGTTGGGGCAAGACGGATACACACGCAGGTCCCTCCAACCTGAAGTATGGCCTGGACAACAAAGTATGGGGTGTGGTAGGTTACGCTGGTTACAACGGAACGGTAAACGGCAAAGACCTGGCTTTCAGCCAGGCCCTCTACCGCTTCGACCCGGATGGTGAGAATCTAGAGGCCTTGGGCAGAACCACGAACAACACCTGGGGCCTTGGCTTCTCCGAAGAGTTTGATGTGTTCGTGTCCACTGCCAACGGCTTGCACAGCGCTTACTTCGCTATGCCGAACCAATATGCCAAGCGGGCAATGGCTGGTGGTTCCGGCAACACGGTTTACCGTATCGACACACACTACGACATGCCGCACATTACACCATACCTGCGCCAGGTAGACTACCACGGCGGGTACACGGCTGCGGCGGGACACAACATCTATACTGCCAGAGACTATCCAAAGTCCTTCTGGAACAGCGTGGGCCTTGTAACTGAACCGACCGGGCGCGTGCTGCACAAGGCGGTACTGAGCCGAAAAGGTGCCGGTTATATAGAAAAAAACGGTTTCAATTTACTTTCAAGCTCGGATGAGTGGTTTGCCCCTGTGCATGCAGAGGTGGGACCGGACGGTGCCATCTGGGTGGCAGACTGGTACAACTTCATTATCCAGCACAACCCGACACCGCGCGGCTTCGAGAACGGGGAGGGCAACGCCTACGTGAACCCATGGCGCGACAAGCAGCACGGCCGCATCTATCGGCTGGTATATAAAGGCGCGAAGCCTCATGAGCCAATGCAACTGAGTGCCAGCAATGCAGAAGGACTGGTGGCAGCATTAAGCAACGACAATATGTTCTGGCGCACAACAGCGCAGCGCCTGATTGTAGAGAACCAGAAGACGGAAGTTATACCAAGCCTGTATGCCCTAATCAACGACCAAAGCGTAGACGAGATTGGCCTTAACAGCCCTGCTGTACACGCACTGTGGACGCTGCACGGCTTGGGTGCCCTGGACGGTTCTAATGCTCAGGCGCTGGAGGTGGTGACCAAGGCACTGTCTCACCCGGCTGCCGGTGTGCGGAAAAACGCGGTGCAGGTGCTGCCGAGAAATGAGAACACCCTGGCCGCCATCCAGAATGCAAATCTAATCAATGACAAGGATCTGAAGACACGAATGGCCGCCGTACTGGCCATTGCCGACATGCCTGCCTCTCCTGAATTAGGAAAGCTGGTGTACGAGGAAAGCCAAAAGCCTGAGAACGCAGAGGATGAATACCTGCCGCAGGCGTTCTTCGCCGCTGCGCTTGCCCATCAGCAAGGATTCATGGCAGCGGCCCCTACCAACCTTTCCCTTGAAAGACCCGATTCTGTACTGACACTCTCAGAGCGCCTCGTTAAAAGTATGGGGCAGGAGCAGTACAGACTGGACAGGTGGACTCCTATTCTGTTCCCTCCGGATGTGACCGGAAAGGAAATCACGGTGCGCGCTTCCATAGGGGCTTCAGACGATGGCTTTGAGGGCGTGGTAATGTCTCATGGCGACAAAGACGCCGGGTATAGCCTGTACGTGCAGGACAACAAGTTACACTGGTTAGTGAAGCAGAACGGAAAGGCTTACAAGGCAACTTCCACGACAGCCTTGCCCACCGAAAGATTTGATGCGGTAGCCAGGTTGTCTTCCGGAGGCCTGATGACTATCAATGTAAACGATCAAACCGTGGCCGAAGCCCAGGCCCCATCTCTTTTCACTGAGCCACTGGCAACGGAAGAAGTACGTGTAGGCCGTGATGTAAGAGAAGGAGAAAACAAAGTAGGCGACTATCCGGACAGGTTTTATTTCAAAGGCCAGTTAAGGAGAGATGCCAGCCTGGAACTCAAGAAACCTACTGAAACTACAAGGGCAAAAGGCAACTCTACTGTGGCTGCGGTAACCAGAGACAGAAATGTGAGGGCGATTGCTCCCAACACCAAGCCTGCAACAAAAACGGCCGCCGCAAAGCCTGCTGCCAAACCTACTGAAAAAGGGGCAACCATCAACATCAAGGTGGTGGAGCACGAAATGAAGTTCGACAAGGAGTCTTTCACTGTGAAGGCAGGCCAGAAGATAACGCTTCATTTCTCCAACCCTGATTTCATGCAGCACAATTTCCTGGTTATTATGCCAGGTACGCTGGAGAAGGTTGGTAAGGCCGCCGATGCGTTGGCTCGCGATCCGAAGGGAGCTGCGAAGAACTACATCCCGAATATGACAGAGGTAATCGTTGCCACGCCGTTAGTGGACCCGCAGGGAAGGGAAACGCTGGTGTTCACGGCCCCTGATAAGCCGGGCGAGTATCCCTTTGTGTGTACTGTACCAGGCCACTGGCGCCTGATGAACGGCATCATGAAAGTAGAGGCAAGTAATCTGTAGCAAGTAAAATAATGTAGTGGGGGGGGAGTAAGAAATATTACTCCCCCCCACTAACAGCAAAAAGGAAAAATCAATGAGTTTGAAAGACATAAAATTCGGCGTCAGCACCTGGCTCTGGACCTCGCCCTTCAGCACCGAGACCGTCTCCCTCTTCCCGAAGATAAAGGAGATGGGCTACGATGTGGTGGAGATACCGGTGGAGGACCCGGCCCTGCTGGACGTAGAGAAGGTGAAGCAGGCGCTGGCGGAGAACGGGCTGCGGCCGGTTATCTGCGGCGCCTTCGGCCCCAGCCGCGACCTGACCCACGAGGACCCCACCTACCACCAGACCAGCTTTGACTACATAGAGGCCTGTATGGACATCTGCGTGGAGTTAGGGGCCAGCTTCCTGGCCGGGCCGATGTACTCTGCTGTGGGCAAGGCTCGTTTGGTGTCCCCGGAGCAGAAGAAAGCAGAGTGGGAGCGGGCGGTGACGAACCTGCGCAAGGTATGCGACATGGCGGAGGAACGCGGGCTGAAAATTGCTCTCGAGCCCCTGAACCGCTTTGAGTCGGACCTTGTGAATACGGCCGAGGATGTGATGCGCCTGGTGCGGGACATCGACCACCCGGCCGCCAACGTGCTGCTCGACGGCTTCCACATGAACATCGAGGAGCCCGACATTGAGCGGGCCATCCGCCTTGCCGGCGATAAACTCATCCACCTGCAGGTCTCGGAGAACTACCGGGGCACACCCGGCACGGGCCAGACCCGCTGGGACGCTTATAAGCGTGGGCTGGAGGCGATAAACTATAAAGGCGCCGTCTCCATTGAGAGCTTCACCCCAGAGGTGAAGGAGCTAGCCGGAGCGGTGTGTATCTGGCGCCCGCTGGTGCCCAGCCAGGACGGCTTCGCCCGTGAGGGGCTGCAATTCCTGCGGCAGTGGGCCGAAGGTGAAGAGAGCGAGCAGCGGAAGAACGCGGAGAAAGCAAGTACCTATACCAAGTAAAGAATCTGATCAACTGTAAAACATATAAACTATGAGCCAAAAGAAGATAAATGTGGCAATCGTTGGGCTGGGCTTTGGGGCCGAGTTCATTCCCATCTACCAGAAGCACCCAAACGCCAACATGTACGCCATCTGCCAGCGCACGCAAAGCAAGGTGGACGAGATAGGAGACGCCTTCGGCATAGAGAAGCGCTACACAGATTACGAGGAGCTGCTAAAGGACCCTAACGTGGACGCCGTGCACATCAACACTCCGATACAGAGCCACGCTGAGCAATCCATCGCCGCCTTGAAGGCGGGCAAGCACGTGGCCTGCACCGTGCCCATGGCCACCACAGTAGAGGAGTGCCGCCAGATAGTGGAGCTGGTGCAGGAGACGGGGCTGACCTACATGATGATGGAGACGGTCATCTACAGCCGCGAGTTCCTGTTTGTGAAGGAGATGTACGAGAAGGGAGACCTGGGCAGAATCCAGTTCCTTAGGGCTTCGCACCAGCAGGAGATGGCCGGCTGGCCGGGCTACTGGGAGGGGCTGCCGCCGATGCACTACGCCACCCACTGCGTGGGGCCGGTGCTGGCCCTGCCGAGGGCGGAGGCCGAGTACGTCTCCTGCCTGGGCTCGGGCAGGATAGACGAGGAGCTGATTCCGAAGTACGGCTCGCCGTTCGCCATCGAGACCTGCCACATCAAGTTCAAAGATTCTGATTTATCCGCTGAGGTGACGCGCTCGCTGTTCAACACGGCGCGGCAGTACCGGGAGAGCTTCGACGTGTACGGCTCGAAGAAGAGCTTTGAGTGGACGCAGATAGAGCACGAGGACAGCGTGATACACACGGGCGAGACGCCTGAGCGGGTGAAGATACCAGACTACGCGCACCTGCTGCCCGAGGAGATACAGCACTTCACGCAGGCCGGGGTGTACGACTCAGACGACAACCAGCACCTGTCCTTCATCCAGGGCGCCGGGCACGGCGGTTCGCACCCGCACCTGGTGCACGAGTTTGTGAGCGCATTGGCAGAGGGGCGGGAGCCTTACCCGAACGCGCGGCAGTCGGCCAACATCACCTGCGTGGGCATCCTGGCGCACGAGTCGGCCATGCAGGGAGGAAAGATCATGCAGATGCCTGACTTCACAATGGAGAAGGCAGGGAATGTCGTCTCCAATTAGAGACGAAGCGAATACTGGTATAGCATTAACAAGAATAGCAGAATAAACAAAAATATCACTTTGTGTTTAGATCACCTGCCATACATCACATTCAAATATAATTACTTTGTTTAAGATGATGTATGGCAGGTGCTATCACACCTCCAACGGTTCTTCTTACCGCGTAGCAAGAACCTGCTGAAGTATTGCCAAATGTTAGAGGTGACAGACGCAGTAAAGATAAAGCAGCTTTGTGTTGACGTTAAGCTAATACAGATTACCTGTAAAATCAGGTTTGGCAATAGGAAAGGCAAATATTCAGGTGCAAACTCTATAGGAAACTGTTATATCACCTGAATTAGGTTGACTGCGAGCAATACAATTAAATTCATAATAATGGGGCAAAAAATAGACGGTAGGTATTTAGCATTTTCTGCTTTCACGCTTCTTTTATGTCAGGTATTCCTGCTTTCAAATGTGCGGGCGCAGCAGGCGGTGGCAATGGCCGAACCAGTTGCTATCCAGATAGACTTTTCTAAAGAAAAAGGAGAGATGAAGCCAATCTGGGCCTGGTGGGGCTATGATGAGCCCAACTATACCTACATGAAAGATGGGAAAAAACTTCTTTCTGAAATTGCCGATTTAAGTCCGGTGCCAGTTTATGTGCGGGCACACAGCCTTCTGGTGACGGACGAGGGACCTCGCGCTGCCCTTAAATGGGGCTCCACCAATGCCTACACAGAAGACAAAAGAGGAAGACCGGTATACGACTGGACCATCATTGATCAAATATTTGACACATATATTGAAAGAGGCATGAAACCCATGGCACAGATAGGTTTCATGCCCAAAGCGCTATCCACGAAGCCTGAGCCCTACCGGCATAATTGGAAGCCAGGTGCTGAATACAGCGATATATACCTCGGCTGGGCTTACCCTCCAAATGATTACAAGAAATGGGCAGAACTGGTTTACCAATGGGTGAGGCATTCCGTGGACCGTTACGGGAAAGAGGAGGTAGAAAGCTGGTACTGGGAACTATGGAATGAGCCAAATATTGGCTACTGGCAGGGAACAACGGAAGAATACATTAAACTATACGATTATACTGCTGATGCGGTAAAACGGGCTTTGCCGACTGCCAGAATTGGCGGACCGGAAACTACCGGACCGGGATGGGATAAGGCAGCCGATTTTCTCAAAACTTTTCTGGATCATGTTGTCAGTGGAAAGAATTATGCCACCGGTAAAACGGGTGCTCCTCTTGATTTCATCACCTTCCATGCCAAGGGAAGTCCAAAAGTGGTGAATGGAGTCGTACAAATGAATATGGGAGCCCAGTTGCGTGACATTGACAAAGGTTTCGAGATAGTGGCCTCCTATCCTCAGTTAAAGAATTTGCCTATTGTTATCGGAGAATCTGATCCTGAAGGATGCGCTGCCTGTTCAGAGGCAGACTATCCACATAACGCTTACCGTAACGGGACGATGTACTCCAGCTATACAGCGGCTTCTTTTGCAAGGAAATACGAGCTGGCTGATCACCACGGTGTCAACCTGCTTGGGGCAGTAACCTGGGGATTTGAATTTGAGGACCAGCCATGGTTTGCAGGCTTTCGGGATATGGCCACTAATGGCGTGGACAAGCCGGTCTTGAATGTGTTCAGGATGTTTGGCATGATGCAGGGAAACAGAGTGGAAGTGAGCAGTAATAAAACAGCAGCGCCAGCCAACGGTAATCTAACTGCAAGTGCAAATAAGAACAGTGGGTTAGCTTACGATTTCAAGGAGGTTCGTGACTCAAGTGTAAGAGGAGAAAGAACAGATATAAATGCCCTTGCTGCCAAAGATAAAAATTCCGCCACCGTCATGGTATGGAATTATCACGATGATAATGTGGAAGCACCTGCCTCGCCAGTGGAAGTGAGCATGAAAGGTCTTCCATCGGGCCAGGTATTGCTGCATCATTACCGCATTGATAAGGAAAACAGTAATTCTTATGAGGTCTGGAAAAAAATGGGATCGCCTCAAAAACCAAGCGCTGAACAAATAGCAGAACTTGAAAAAGCGGGACAATTAAAATTGCTGACTTCGCCTCAGTGGGTAAAGGCAAAAGATGGAGAAGCTACCATACAAATGCTGCTACCCCGACAGGGAGTGTCATTGCTGAGGCTAACCTGGTAAATTTGCTACTGTGGTTTCATATGTTTTAGATGATACAAAGAACCGGACAGAAGCAGGGAACAATTTAAAATTAGACCCTCCATGAGCAGCGACCATCTTATGAGTGGCCACTGCTCATTTTTTTATGCTTTTACCTCGAAAAACTCTTTATCTATCAGCGTTGCATCAGTACTGCTGCTGAAAAACAAGTAGCATGTAACCCATGCGAAAACTTATCAACTTTATCTCTGTATAATGCACCTAAGAATGATTTAATAGAATTTTCAATCCCTAGGATTCTCCCCTCCTGCATAAAAACTGCGTCTTCAGGACTACTCTCAAAGCAAGATAATCATAGTGTGTGCATTATTGCCTTACATTTTATTTCAGACACTGTATGGAATGCAAAAACAATAGACAAGCACCGCTTTACTGTGCTGGGTGGCTACAGCTGGCAGGACCTGATTCGCTTCGGGGTATTTACAACAAAAGCGTGGTTCAACCACAGACCAAGTGAACCTTACAAGATTCTGTTCCCGATACCAGAGGCTGAACGAAACACCAACCCGAACCTGAAACAAAATCCAGGATATTAAAGCATCATGTTAATTTGTGAGATTGATTCTGCTCGCTGGTGCCTCCTTTCGCAAAGGAGGTAAAACGGCGAGCAGTTTTTCTTTATAGAGGCTTCTTCTTCAGGCAACACAATAAATTAAACCAGGGGCAGCGGAGATGAATACTTCTCCCTGTACAGCTTCACATACTCTGAGGGGGTGTAGGAGGTAATGTCCTTGAACTGGCGATTGAAGTAGGAAATATTGTCAAATCCGCACTCAAAGGCTGTCTCCCGAATATTCCATTTGTCCTCTATCAGCAGCCGGCAAGCGTGGCCGATGCGAATTTCGTTCAGGAAGCTGGAGAAGGTCTTACGGGTGTGCTGTTTAAAATAGCGGCAGAAGGCATTAACACTCATATTGGCAATATTAGCGGCCTCCTGCAGTTTCACCTCTTCCGAGAAGTTATTCATAATGTATTTGAACACATCATTGATCTTCTTGCTGTCTGTGTCATTCTGAGGTCCGTCGAAGCCGACGGAGGAGAGTGGCTCCAGTTCCTTAGACAACGATAGCAGGTTGAGGATATTGAAAAGCTGAATGAATCTGTCGAAGCCTTCCAGGTGGAGCATCTGCTGGACTAAGGCAGTTACTTTCTTCTTTGTTTCGCCCTTGATATGAATGCCCCGCTTGCTGCTGAGTAGCAGTTTATGAATAGGGAAGACTTCAGGTAAAGAAAGGAAAGCCTCTCCGAATGATTCTACTTGGAAAAACAAGGAGATATTCCGGGCCTGAAGGCCAGCGTCTTCCTCATAATACTTTTTGTCGTTACGGAACACGTGCGGAAGATTAGGGCCCAGGAGCAGGATATCCCCTGAACTGAAGCTGCCAATGCTGTCGCCGATAAACCGGGTTCCTGAGCCCTCGCAGATAAACATAATCTGTACTTCGGGGTGGAAGTGAAGGTTATCGTAAAAATGAGGCTGTTCCTCATACTGCACGCGTATGGTTTCGCCTGAAGTTTTTGGTATTTGAAAGTATACAGGTTTCATAGTCCCAGTTTGCTGATCCACAACAATGTTACCCATAAGTTAAGCATAAAACAGGCTAGGGTGGTAGTATAGTGTTACGAAAGGGTGAAATAGAGGAAATAAAAAAAGTGTATAAAGATTAGCTTTGTTTATTCACAAGCGCTGCTTACGCCTTGTCTCCAGAGCGGCAAACACGTGCCAAAAATCAAATCCGAACAATGTTTCATAAAGAAGATTACGTACAAAGAAGAGCACAACTGAAAAAGCAGGTAGGAAGCGGCCTTATTCTGCTCTTAGGGAATGAAGAGAGCAGCATGAACTATAAAGACAACTGGTATCATTTTCGGCAGGACAGCTCCTTTCTCTACTTCATTGGGCTGGACAAGCCCGGCTTAGCCGCTGTTATAGACATCGATAAAGACACCGTGACCATATATGGCGATGAAGCCACAGTAGACGATATTGTATGGATTGGTGTACAACAGTCGCTACGGGAAGAGGCAGAAGGAGCCGGTGTGTCTGTAACAAAACCTTCAGGCGTCCTGGCTTCTGAAGTAAAAAACGCAGTTAGCCGACAGCAACCTGTCCATTTTCTTCCGCCTTACAGGCCGGAGCACCTGCTGAAGTTAAGTTCCTGGCTGGGTGTTCCGCCTCATCTCGTGCAGAAGAAGGCATCTGTTCCCCTTATCAAGGCGGTGGTGGCGCAGCGCTCTATCAAATCTCCGGAAGAGGTTGCAGAGATTGAGAAAGCCGTGAATATATCGGTTGACATGCATTTGGCAGCTGCCGGTTTTGCCGCAGCAGGAATGACTGAGGCCGAAGTAGCCAGCCAGCTGTATGAAACGGCCGTGCGTGCAGGAGGCAAGCTAGCTTTCCCGGCTATTCTAACTGTAAATGGGCAGATACTCCACAACCATTATACAAGCACAGTGCTACAGAAAGGACAGCTGGTAATCTGTGACAGTGGCGCAGAAACGGCCATGCACTATGGCGGCGACCTGACCCGCACGTTTCCTGTGGACAAGCAGTTTACAAATCAGCAAAAGGAGCTATACGAAATCGTTTTACATGCCCATACTTCTGCCGTTGACATGCTGAAGCCAGGCGTGCTGTACAAAGATGTGCACCTGGAGGCATGCGAGAAGCTGGTAGAGGAGCTGCAGCAAATTGGCCTGATGAAGGGAGACGTGCAGGAGGCGGTGGCCCAGGGCGCGCATGCCCAGTTTTTCCCCTGCGGCCTGGGACACATGATGGGGCTGGACACGCACGACATGGAAAACCTGGGCGAAGAGTATGTCGGCTATACAGAAGACCTTAAGAAAAGCACCCAATTCGGTCTGAAGTCGCTGCGCCTGGGGCGTGCGTTGGAGGAAGGCTTTGTGCTCACAGTAGAACCAGGACTGTACTTTAACCCGAACCTGATGGACATGTGGGCAGCGGAAAACAAATTCACTCAATTCATCAACTACAATAAACTGGAAGCTTTCCGGGATTTCGGGGGAATTAGAATAGAGGAGGATTTTTTGATTACACCGGAAGGAAGCCGCCTGCTGGGCAAACCCTTGCCTAAAACAGTGGAAGGTATAGAAGCATTAAGAAACAATATTTAGAATCCTCTGTGTTTGCCTTTCTGCACAAACCACCACTATGCTTCTGTAAGAATAACAGCATGGCGCAAAAGCAGCTGATAATGCTACCGTGTTAATATGGTAGCATTATATGTTAATATATAGTCAGGAAGAGGCTTGGATTAAAAGTATATTTGTATAGATAAAATAGGTATTGTTTGCCAGTGTATCTCCAGCATAGATTTAGAATAATATGAAACTATATAGCATACTGGCTTGTGCCATCGGGGTGTCTTTGCTCACGCAGACTGCGTCCGTTGCGCAGCATCATGATTATCCCATTCAGCCGGTGCCCTTCACACATGTGCATGTGCACGATGATTTCTGCGCACCCAAGATGCAAGTAAATGCCACGGTTACCATCCCGCACACCTTAAAGAAGAGCAAAGAAAACGGGCGCAGAATACAAATAAGAAACAGCCATGGGCTTCATCATCTCTAAATCAGCGCTGGAACTTGAACAGTTAAGTACCGGTAGAACGCGGCAGTGGCTCGCCAACGGGCAATCTGGTACAGCAAGTACGGCCCTGATAGAAAACTACTTTGAGGAGGGAGGGTTCGTGCCACCGCACTATCATCGCACGGAAGAGTTACTGGTATGCCTGGAAGGGCATGGGGTGGTGATTATGGACGATACATTTTATGACTTCCCGGCAGGAAGTGTAGCTGTGATAACACCCCTGAATGTACACGAGGTACGAAATACGGGCAAGGCTGTCATGCGCATGCTGGGCTTTTTTCCTGAGGCAGAACCGAAGACGATATGGGTAAATAACGATGAAGAATAGCAGGTATACATTAGGAAAATCAAAACAAAACCTGCCGCTCAGTTAAATTCACCGTACAGGTTTCGTAGGTTTCCTGCATATTTATGCCTTTATTAAGGTGGAGGGAGTAATATAAATTCATGATGCGCAAGTTTCCCGCCATAGCGCCATCATTAAAAACGAAATACTTTAAAAAAGCAGAGTTATAGTGACTGACGTTATTTTGTCTTTCGAAAACATAGCAGTTCGTTCTATGGGGCAGACTGTTCTGAACAATACTACTTTCGAAATAAAGAAAGGGGAACACTGGGTACTAACAGGCGACAACGAAACAGGAAAACACTTGCTGTTAGACGCGATTGCCGGTAATGTTCCTATTGTAAGCGGGAAGGCGCACTTTGGCTTTTATGAGCACTACCAGCAGCAGAACCCGGTGCAGTCGCCCCGCTTTTTATGGCAAAAGCCCGTAAGCATTGTTTCTTCGCGCCATTGTTTCTCAAGCCTGTCCGGCAAAGAGACGCTTTTTTACCAGCAACGGTACAATGCCGCTTATGCCGTGGACGCACCTACCGTAACGCAACACCTTTCCGAGATCATTCCTTTTCCTGATAACCCTTTCTGGACGTTAGATAAAGTGGTGGTGGCGTTGCGCCTGCAGCATCTGCTGGACAAAGAATTGATAAAGCTCTCGAACGGGGAAACAAAGCGGGTACTTCTGGCGACTGCCCTGCTGCGCAACCCGTCTGTGCTTCTGTTGGATAATCCTTTGTCGGGGCTGGATGTCGGGGCAAGGCAAAGCTTTAACCAGTTGATAACAGCGATTACGGATTCCGGAATAACAGTCGTGATGGTCACCTCCCCGGATGAGATACCGGATGCCATCACGCATGTCGCTGTCTGGAACAAGGGGCAGGAGATGGTAGCCATGTTAAAAGACCAACTGACCATCGGCAAACAAAAGAATGAGCAGCCGGTAACGCTGGACAGAGCCGGGTTAGCGTCGCTTCTTTCTGCAACGGCCACTCCGTCTTTTGAAGCGATAGTAAAGATGGAAAATGTTTCCATTAAGTACGGCGACAAAACGGTGCTGGATGATATTTCCTGGGAAGTAAAGCAAGGGGAGAAGTGGGCGCTGGTGGGGCATAACGGCGCAGGCAAGTCTACCTTATTAAGCCTGATAAACGGAGACAATCCGCAGGCCTATGCCAATAACATCACGCTCTTCGACAGGAGAAGGGGAAGCGGGGAAAGTATCTGGGATATAAAGCGAAACATAGGCTTTGTCTCTCCTGAGTTGTTTCAGTATTTTCCTGGCGGGCAATCCTGCCGCGACGTGATTGAGTCAGGCTTTTATGATTCCTTAGGGCTATACCAGGAAAGTGATCCTGAAAAACGAGCCGTAGCGCTGCGCTGGATGGAATTGTTCGGGATAGAGGCGCTGGCCGCGAAACCCTTCAGCAACGTAACAGCAACTACGCAGCGGCTCTGCCTGCTTGCGCGTGCACTGGTGAAAAACCCGCCCCTGCTCATCCTCGATGAACCCTGCCATGGGTTTAATGCTGGGCAGCAGCGGCATTTCAAAAGCGTGATCAATGCCATATGCGAAGCTGGTGACGTGACCTTGATTTATGTAAGCCACTACCAGCATGAGATTCCGGAATGTGTCACCAGGGTGATTCAGCTGGAAAACGGGCGGTGCATCAGTACGGCTCCATAATAAAACACAAAATTCAATCAGAACCTGAATGCTTATAGAATGATAAAGTCAATGATAGTTAAAACGATGTTTAAAGCATGCGGCATGCTGCTGTTCATAGCCGTCACGGCTGGTGCCTATGCCCAGACTCCTGCGTTTACGCGCCAGGATACGCTGCGTGGTTCTATTACAGAGGAAAGAGCGTGGTGGGACCTGGCGTATTATCACCTGGATGTGAATGTAAACCCTGGCGACAGCACCATCCGGGGAACCAACACCATACAGTACAAGGTGTTGGAGCCAGGCCGTTTGATGCAGGTGGACCTGCAACCGCCTATGCGTATTGATAAAGTGGTGCAGAACGGGAAGGAGTTAGCCTTCAGAAGAGACGGCAATGCCTATTTTATTCAAATAAGCGAAGACCAAAAAAAAGGACAAGTGAACAAGCTGGATGTTTTCTTTGGAGGAAAGCCCGTGGTAAGTGAAAATCCGCCCTGGAGTGGTGGCCTGACCTGGAAAAAAGACGCGCAGGGAAATCCCTTTGTCGCGAACTCCAACCAGGGCGATGGGGCGAGTTTGTGGTGGCCCTGCAAGGATCACATGTATGATGAGCCGGACAGCATGCTCATCAGTGTAACTGTACCGAAGCATTTAATGGATGTGTCGAATGGTAAACTCCGGGGAGTGGAAGAAAGGAACGACAGCACGAAAACGTTTCACTGGTTTGTTTCTAATCCTATTAACAACTATGGAGTGAACATCAGTATAGGCGATTTCGCTCATTTCTCAGAAACATATCAAGGCGAGAAGGGGGAGCTGGAGCTGGACTATTATGTGCTGAAAGAAAACCTCGACAAAGCCAAAGCTCAGTTCAAAGATGCACCGCGCATGCTACAGGCTTTTGAGCATTGGTTCGGCCCTTACCCCTTTTACGAGGACGGCTTCAAGCTCATAGAGGTTCCTTACCTCGGGATGGAGCACCAGAGTGCCGTTACCTACGGCAATGGGTATCAGAATGGGTATAGAGGGAGAGATTTAAGCGGCACTGGCTGGGGCCTGAAGTTTGATTTCATCATTATCCACGAGTCCGGGCATGAGTGGTTTGCCAACAACATCACCTACAAAGACATTGCCGATATGTGGATCCACGAAAGCTTCACAAATTACTCAGAAGGCCTATTTGTAGACTATCATTATGGTAAGGAAGCGGGCAATGCATACGTGATAGGTACAAGGCAAGGCATTAAAAACGACAAGCCCATCATAGGCCAGTATGAAGTGAACTACCGTGGTTCCGGCGATATGTACCCGAAGGGAGGCAACATGCTGCACACGCTGCGGCAGGTGGTGAACAACGATGAAAAGTGGCGTGGTATCCTGCGCGGCCTCAACCGCGACTTCTACCACCAGACCGTGACGACGCAGCAAATTGAAAGCTACCTCAGCAAACACACCGGCCGCGATCTCTCTGCCTTCTTTGACCAGTATTTGCGCGATACCAGAATCCCAAAGCTGGAGTACCAGTTTGCCGGCAATAAACTCAGGTATAGATGGGGTAACAGCGTAGCAGGCTTCCATATGCCGGTGAAGGTATCCGTGAACGGCAAAGAGAAATGGCTGGAGCCCACCACAAACTGGCAGGAACTCAAAGGCTACAAAGGGAAGAACGCTTTACAAGTAGACCCTAACTTTTATGTAGAAGCCGCAGACGTGTCTCTTGTTCCCTGAATCATAAGCAGGCACCTCCCATAGAGGTGCACCATTTTTCCGCTGGAGGTTAACATAGTATCATGATTGGTTAGTATGCAGAAGGTGTTTTTGCTGTTTTAGGTGCTTATTGCCAGAGCATTAACCCATAAGCAGAAAACCTATGGATACACCTGGCACTTCTACTGGCGTAAATTTTTCTATCACGGCACTGGCACGTGCTATGACGCTTCATTCCTGGTTGCTGATTGCGCTGTTGTTATGCTGCTCACTCTCTCTGATGGGGCAGGGCACGAAGGCGGATTACCGACGGGCCGAGGCGCAGAAGGAGGCCATGGAGAGCAAAATCTATAATGCTCCCAGGAGCTTTCATTGGATTAAAGGAGAAGAGAAGTTCTGGTACATCAACACCACTCCGCGCGGCAAAGAATTTGTTTTGGTGGACGCCGCGAAGCGTACCAGAAAGTCGGCTTTCAACCAGGAGCGGCTGGCCAAATTGCTCTCCGCGGCTACGGGCAAAGAGGTGTCTCCCTACAAACTGCCTTTCTCCTCTATCACTTTCTCCGATAAAGGAAAAGAACTGGACTTCGAGTATGGGGGCAAAGCATGGGGCCTGTCACTGGGGTCCTACAAGCTGCGCGAAAAGGGAGAGGCGGAGAAACGGCCGAACAGGTACTGGGGCGGGGCCAGGGATGAGTTAGGCAACAAGCCTGTTGCCTCGCCCGACAGCCAGTGGGTCGCCTTTATCAAAAACTACAACGTTTACGTTAAGTATTCTGATAGCAACAAGAGCAAGGAAGAATACCAGCTGAGCTACGATGGCTCTGCTGGAGAACACTACTCCTCCTACATCTCCTGGTCCCCTGACTCAAAGAAGCTTGCCACCAATAAAGTGCGGCCGGGTCAGGAGCACCTGCTCTACCTGCTGGAGTCTTCGCCGGAAGACCAGCTGCAGCCTAAACTACAAACGCGCCATTACCTGAAGCCAGGCGATGCATTGCCGCAGAAGTCCCCGCAGCTCTTCCTCTTCGATTCAAAGAAACAAATAAGTGTAAACCCTGCGCCTTTCGGCCCCGGAGAACAATACAGCCTCTCCAACCCAAGCTGGCGCAAAGATGGACGCGCTTTCACGGTGGAGTATAACCAGCGGGGCCACCAGGCTTATAAGGTGCTGGAGGTGGACGGGCAGACAGGGGAGGTGCAGGAGCTTATCGAAGAAGAAAGCAAAACCTTTATCGACTACAGCGGCAAGAAATACCGCCACGATGTAGGAGACGGCAAGGAAATCATCTGGGCCTCGGAGCGCGACGGCTGGAACCACCTCTACCTCTACGACGGAGAGACGGGCAAAGTGAAGAACCAGATAACCAAAGGCAATTGGGTCGTGCGCGAGGTGGTGCACGTAGATGAGGCGCAGCGGAGCATCCTCTTTGCCGGCAGCGGCCGGGAAGCAGGGCAGGACCCATACCTGGTGCAGTACTATAAGATAAGCTTTGACGGCAGCGGCCTGACGCCGCTTACCACGGAGAATGCCAACCACTCAGCCACCTTCTCACCAAACCACAAATATTTTGTAGACAGTTACTCCAGGGTAGATAAAGCCCCTGTCACGGTGCTTCGAAATGCTGCCGACGGCAAGGCTGTGCTGGAGGTGGAAAAGGCCGATACCGCAGGGCTGTATGCGGCAGGATGGAAGGCCCCGGAGGTATTCACCTCCAAGGCAAGGGATGGGGAGACAGACATCTGGGGCATCATTATCAGGCCCAGCAGCTTTGACCCTGCAAAAAAGTACCCGGTTATTGAATATATCTACGCCGGCCCCCACAGCTCCTTTGTGCCTAAATCGTTTGGAAGTGCCCGCCACCTGCATGAATTAGCTGAACTAGGCTTTGTTGTCGTGCAAATGGACGGAATGGGCACCTCCAACCGCTCAAAGACCTTCCAGGACGTGTGCTGGAGAAATATCAAAGACGCCGGCTTACCCGACAGGATAGCCTGGATAAAGGACGCGGCACAAAAGTACCCTTACCTGGATACCGAAAGAGTCGGCATCTTCGGAACTTCTGCCGGTGGGCAGAGTTCAGCGGGTGCGCTGCTCTTCCACCCCGAGTTCTATAAAGTAGCCGTCTCCTCCTCTGGCTGCCACGACAACCGCATGGACAAGATGTGGTGGAATGAGCAGTGGATGGGCAAGCTTGGGCCCCACTACGCCTCCTCCTCCAACGTGGAGAACGCAAACAAGCTAGAGGGCAAGCTGATGCTGATACTGGGAGAGTTGGACGACAACGTAGACCCGGCTTCCACGCTGCAACTGGTCAATGCGCTCATCAAAGCAAACAAGAACTTCGATTTCCTGATGATACCTGGGGCAGGCCATACCTCTGGCGGAGATTACGGTGAGCGAAAGCGACGGGATTTCTTCGTGAAGCACCTGCTTGGGGTAGAGCCGCCGGAGTGGGAAAAAGCTGCCGATGATTCATCCGCTAAATTATAAAAATCAGGTTGTGATTTGTTATTCGCATCTGAAATGAACCCACGCTTAACCCTTCCGGGGCTAATCTTTCTTCTAGTTCGAAATTCCCCTCTTGGGAGGGGCAGGGGTGGGTCTTTAACGGTAGCGGAACAATGAAATGTGCATAGCGCAACTTGAGTTATAAAGTAATATACTGGTGTTGAGTTAACATGCTCTAAGACAAAGGGAGAGAAAGGAATTAGTAGCTACTGCATACACTAAAATTCTTTTGTGGGAGCACAGTCTTTCTTTTTTCCATGCCAAACTGAAGACTAGTAATTCGGATTCTTTACTCAAAAATGGTAACTTAAGATAGAACCCCTTCTCCTGGTTATGTTGATTTGCAACAATATTACCTGATAATGAAGGTAAGAAAGGTAAAAGGAGGTAGTATAGTGTTACGAAAGGGTGAAATACTGAAAATATGAGAGCGGGTTTCAGCCTAGCTTTGCCTAAATCAGGAGCACATGTGCCCGCTAACAAGCTGAGCTTCGAACATACGCTTCGCATCATCTGAAACCATACATTCCCAAAGCTTAAACAGTTAAACAAGGGAGGGAGAAATATATCATCTACAACAAAACATTCAGACTTATGAAAGTACAATGGGAGGGAGTTTTCCCGGCAGTGACCACCAAGTTCACATCAGACGACAAGCTCGACATCGACGCCTTTCTTAAAAACATTGACGCGCAGCTCGCTGCCGGCGTGAACGGCATTATACTGGGGGGCACCCTGGGAGAAGCCAGCACACTGAGCGATGAGGAGAAGGCCGTGCTGGTGCGGGAGACGGTGGCGCATGTGGAGGGCCGAGTGCCGGTTATCCTCAACATCGCCGAGCAGACAACGGCAGGTGCCATTGAGGCGGCCGCCGCTGCCAAAAGGAACGGAGCGAGCGGACTGATGCTGCTTCCGCCCATGCGCTACAAGGCCGATGACAGGGAGACGGTGGCTTACTTCAAAGCTATAGCCGCTTCCACTGATTTGCCCATCATGATATACAACAACCCCATCGACTACCGCATCCTGGTAACGCTGGATATGTTTGCCGAGCTGGTGGAGTGTGAGAACATCCAGGCGGTGAAGGAGTCGACGCGGGAGGTAGGCAACATCACGCGCATGCGCAACCGGTTTGGCGACAGGTTCAGCATCCTATCAGGTGTGGACACGCTGGCGCTGGAGAGCCTGGTGCTGGGCGCTGACGGCTGGGTAGCGGGCCTGGTATGCGCCTTCCCTGCTGAGACAGTGGCGATATATGAACTGGTGAAGGCCAATAGGCTGGAAGAGGCGGTGGCGATAAACCGCTGGTTCTTCCCGCTGCTGGAACTGGACGTGCACCCCAAACTGGTGCAGAACATCAAACTGGCCGAGGTGCACACGGGCATCGGCACTGAGCAGGTGCGGCTTCCGAGGATGCCACTGGAAGGCGAGGAGCGCGAGCAGGTGCTCACCATCATCCAACAGGCCTTAAAAACAAGGCCTAATCTAGAGCAGATAATGGAAAGACTGCAGGAACAAGCTGTTCTGAAAGATTAAATTGCTGCCCAATAATACATTAAAAGAAGCTTATAGAATATTCCTGTATTCTTAAAGGTAAAATATTTTGAGTATATTTTGTAGGCTTAAGTAATGTAGGGGTTGCTTAAGCCTACATAGTATAAATATGAACCAACATTTTAACATCACGGAATATGCCAATTATACAAGTTCTTATACAATCAGAAGAAGCATTCAAGGTATATAAAAAAGTTTCAGCCAGTACGAAGGCTAGTTTACTAAGAGAAGTTGCTGCCGAGATAGAAGCGCTTGGTGATAATCTGATACAGACAGCAAGTATGGAGTCTAACCTGCCTGCAGGCCGCCTGACGGGTGAGCGCGGCAGGACAATGAACCAGTTAAAACTTTTTGCTGAATTGCTGGAAGAGGGAGTCTGGCTAGAGGCGACCATTGATACTGCCTTGCCTGAACGGACTCCTTTGCCAAGAGCGGATTTGCGCAGAATATTGATACCCCTCGGACCAGTGGCCGTGTTTGGAGCCAGTAACTTTCCACTAGCTTTTTCTACTGCAGGTGGAGACACTGCCTCTGCGCTGGCAGCGGGTTGCACGGTGGTATACAAAGAGCACCCGGGGCATCCTAAAACATCACAGCTAGTATATGGCGCTATTAAAAAAGCACTGCAGACTTGCGGCTTGCCAGAAAGTGTTTTCCAGCATGTGAGTGGCGGTATAGAAACTGGCCAGGAACTGGTAAGGCATCCGAAAACAAAGGCTGTTGCTTTTACAGGTTCCTATAAAGGCGGGAAAGCTATTTTTGATCTGGCATGCCAGCGGGAGCAGCCCATTCC
Source organism: Pontibacter pamirensis (assembly GCF_010015475.1). Lineage (GTDB taxonomy): Bacteria > Bacteroidota > Bacteroidia > Cytophagales > Hymenobacteraceae > Pontibacter > Pontibacter pamirensis. Next base: position 54,422 of record NZ_SSNI01000029.1, on the reverse strand, counting down.
TGTTTATGCCGAAATGGGAAGTATAAACCCTGTTTTAGTTTTACCCGAAAAAGCCGAAGCAGAAAGCCAGCAATTAGCCGATCAGGCGGCACAGTCCGTTCTGCTCGGCGTAGGGCAGTTCTGTACAAATCCTGGTCTTATCTTCTATCCGGAGTCTGACACTACAACATTGTTTCTGGGAAGGCTCTCTGAAAAATTGGGAGAAGCTGCAGGTGATAAAATGCTGCACGAAGGCATCTGCGAGAATTATTACAAAGGATTCAACAAATTAACAGCTCACAGCGGCATCGAAAAGCTGGTAACACCAGATGAGGATGTGCTGACAGGCAAAGCAGCGCTGGCCAAAACATCTGTACAGGAGTGGCTGCAGAACCCGGAGATGCAGGAGGAGGTTTTCGGGCCTTTTACTTTAGTGGTTACCTATAATGGCCTGGAAGAACTGGAGCAGGCAGCAGAGCAATTGCAGGGGCAGCTTACCTGTACCATCTGGGGAAGTAAATCAGAACTTAGTCAGGCAGAAACACTGACGGACATTATTCGGGAAAAATGCGGACGGGTACTTTTTGAAGGCGTTCCTACAGGAGTTGAAGTGTCGCATGCCATGACACACGGCGGCCCTTTTCCTGCTACAACTGATAGTCGCAGCACCTCTGTCGGGACTTACGCCATCAAGCGTTTTGCACGACCTGTTACCTTTCAATCGGCACCGCAGGAGCTGCTGCCTGAAGAGTTAAAAGATGCAAATACGCTGTCTGTCTGGCGCACTATAAACGGACAGTTAACTAAGGACAGCTTGTAGTCAGAACTCGAACTCAACGATGGCAAGAAAAACGTTCTTTTGTATCGACGCCCATACCTGTGGTAATCCAGTCCGGTTGGTGGCAGGAGGTGGTCCAATTCTGAAAGGAGCCAATATAAGTGAAAAGCGGCAGCACTTCCTGCGGGAGTATGACTGGGTTAGAAAAGGTCTGATGTTCGAGCCACGCGGCCACGACATGATGTCCGGCAGTATCCTTTACCCGCCTGACGACCCGGCAAATGATGTCGCTGTACTCTTTATAGAAACGAGTGGCTGCCTGCCGATGTGTGGCCATGGCACTATTGGCACGGTGACCATTGCGCTGGAAGAAGGGTTGGTCACTCCTAAAATACCCGGGCAACTGCGCCTGGAAACACCCGCCGGCCTGGTAAAAGTGAGTTACACACAGGAGGGCAGTAAAGTAAAGACAGTGAAGCTGACGAATGTTGCCTCCTATTTAGAGGCCGAGGCGCTTACAATTGAGTGCCCTGAGTTAGGTGAACTGACACTCGATGTGGCCTACGGCGGCAACTTCTATGCCATCATCGACCCACAGGAAAACTTCCCGGGCCTGCAGGACTTCACGGCAGACAAGCTGATTTCCTGGAGCCGTACCATTCGGAAGCGCATGAATGAAAAGTATACCTTCGTGCACCCCGAGAACGAAACGATAAGAGGTCTGTCACACATTCTATGGGCTGGCGACACCCTACAGCCTACATCTACTGCCCGTAATGCTGTTTTTTACGGCGATAAAGCCATCGACCGCTCGCCCTGCGGCACCGGTACTTCGGCCCGTATGGCGCAATGGTATGCAAAGGGCTTGCTAAAGCCGGGGCAGGATTTTATACACGAAAGCTATATCGGCTCCATTTTTAAAGGTACAATAGAGGCAGAAACCAACGTAGGAGGCAAGCCCGCTATACTTCCGGGCATTGAGGGTTGGGCCATCGTAACGGGTCTGAACACCATTTTCCTGGATGAGGAAGACCCTTATGTACACGGGTTTCAAGTGATATAATATGAGCAAAGTTACGATTATCGGAGGAGGAATTATTGGTCTTTTTACCGCTTATTACTTATCAGAAGAGGGCTTTGAAGTAACCGTACTGGATAAAGGCGACCTATCGAACAGTTGCTCCATCGGGAATGCAGGTATGATTGTGCCCAGCCATATTGTCCCGTTGGCTTCTCCCGGAATTATTACAAAAGGACTGAAGTGGATGTTCTCCTCTACGAGTCCATTTTACATTCACCCAAAGCTTGACATGCGCCTGGCACAGTGGTGCCTGCTTTTCTATAAGTCTGCCACCAAAAAGCATGTAGAGTATAGTATACCGTACCTGAAGAACCTGAGCCTGCTCAGTAAAAGCCTTTATGTGGGCTTGGGAGAACAGCACAATGCAGTTGATCTGGGGCTGGAAGAGAAAGGCCTGCTCATGCTTTACAAAACAGAGGAGGCAGCACATGAGGAGGTGGAGTTCGCACAACTGGCGAGCCGGCATGGATTGGAGGCAGAAGTGCTTTCGAAAGAGGAAGTACAGCAGCTAGAGCCCAACGCAGGCATGGATGTATTGGGCGGGGTGTTTTTTCCGGGTGATGCGCATCTGAACCCTGCCAAGCTGAACACTTTTCTGGTGATGCACCTGAAATGTAAAGGAGTGAAGTTTGTAGCCAATGCCGAGGTGCTCGATTTTGCCTTCTCCGGCAGAAAAGTTACGTCTGTTATAACAGACCAGGGAGACTATTCCGGCGATTACGTCATTATTGCGGCTGGTTCCTGGTCTGGTGAAGTGGCCCGGAAGCTAAAAATAAGCATGCCCATGCTGGGCGGCAAAGGCTACAGCTTTCTGGCGGATAACACACCAGCTATTCAGCGCCCGGCCATACTCACGGAGGCGCGTGTAGCCGTAACGCCTTTCGGCGATAAAGTAAGGTTTGGAGGCACGATGGAAATCACGAGTGACAGCGAAAAAATCAACATGAACCGCGTAAAAGGCATCCACGATTCTATCTCAAAGTACTATGGAGGCTTTGGGTGTGAGTTTCCGGAAAAGAAGGAAGTATGGAGCGGGCTGCGCCCCTGCTCACCAGACGGTCTGCCTTATATTGGCTTTACCGAGCGCTGGAACAACGTGCTTTTCGGAACCGGCCATAGCATGATGGGCATCAGCCTGGCCCCGGCCACAGGGAAACTGCTGGCGGAAGAACTGATGAACAGGAAAGCATCTGTTCTAATCGATGCCTTCTCGCCTGATAGATACAATTGATTTCTCTACAGCATAGTACAAGGAAGAAGTAGTTAGAAGCAGAAATGAGGTGTAATCAGCAACTAATACAGCGACGATTACCTATTATCAAATAAATAGTAATTAGGTAGCTCGAAGCAAAAAGTATTTCCAGTTTTCATGTGAAGCGCCTTGTAGATTTCCGGTGCCACGATAGTGGCAGCCGTTAGGCAGGGAATGTACACAGCGCTGAATATGAAAACGCGCCCCCGCGGACGTGGAGCGCTAAGTTATCTCAATGCAAAAGGCCATTTATGAGTCGCTGGATGAACTATCGCTACAAAGCTTAGACAAAGTTAAGTTCATACTTTCAAGTCATACGCTAACTGAGTTCACGCTACAAAAAAATGATGTATGAAACTTCCTGATATAAACTTCCTGAAACTTTCTTTTCTGCTGTTATGCTGTTGCCTTGCCCCCTCCACAAGCAGCCAGGCCCAGGAGAAAAGCTTATATAGCCAGACCAGCGATGTACATCACCTGATGGTGCAGTTGCAGGCCGATGAAGGCAGCCTGAACCGGTTCTACTTCATGAAAAACACGCCGGAGTACACAACGCGTTTTCAGCAACTGTACAACAACTACCTGCAACAACTGAACAGCCTGGACTATGAGGGTATGAATGCAGGCAGCCGGGTAGATTACCTGCTCACAAAGCGGGACCTGGAGAATAAACTGCGCCTGCTGAATGTAGCGGCAGACGAGTACAGACAGATAAGCAAATGGGTACCTTTCGCGGAAAAGATTTACGCACTCGAAAAGCCGCGCAGGCGAGGTCTCAACATAAACGGTCAGCAGATAGCGGCTGAACTGACCAGCATCGAGAAAGAACTTATCGCCTCGAAGGCAGCCCTGGAAAAAGAAGCCTCACTGAACAGGGACCTGGGGTTCCGGTTGCAGGGTACTGTGAAAAACCTGCAGGAAGGATTAAAAAGCGTTTATACTTTTTATAACCAGTACGAGCCAAGCTTTACCTGGTGGGTGCCGGAGCCTTATAAGCGCGTGGATACTTTGCTGACAACCTATGCTGCCCTGGCTGAAAAGAAAGGCAGGGTGCCCGGCAAAAACCAGAAAGTAGACCAGAGCGGTATAGTGGGCAGCCCCATCGGGAGAGAAGAGCTCATCAGACAACTCGAGTACGAGATGATTCCTTATACCCCGGAGGAACTCATTGAAATCGCCAACAAGGAATATGCCTGGTGCGACCGTGAAATGCTCAAGGCCTCTCGTGAGCTTGGTTTTGGCGATGACTGGCACCAGGCGCTGGAGAAAGTGAAGAACACTTATGTGCCGGAAGGGCAGCAGCCGGAGGCTATGCTGGATTTATATGACCAGTCAGTCGAATTTCTGAAGCAGAAAGACCTGCTAACCATACCGCCTATAGCCGAAGAGACCTGGCGTATGCAAATGATGACGCCTGAACGGCAGCTCATAAATCCGTTTTTTACCGGAGGGGAGGTTTTCAGCATCTCCTATCCAACCCATACCATGGCACAAGAAGATAAGCTGATGAGCATGCGGGGCAACAACCCGCACTTTTCCCGAGCCACTGTGCACCATGAGCTGATTGCGGGACATCATTTGCAGGGATTCATGAATAACCGCTACAAAGAGTACCGCAACTTCCGAACACCGTTCTGGACAGAGGGGTGGGCCTTGTACTGGGAGATGCTGCTGTGGGATCAGGGTTTCCCGCGTTCGGCAGAAGACCGGATTGGTATGCTGTTCTGGCGCATGCACCGCTGTGCCCGCATCATTTTCTCGCTCAATTACCACCTCGGCAAATGGACCCCTCAGGAAAGTATAGACTTTTTGGTAGAGCGTGTAGGGCATGAGCGCGCAAACGCGGAAGGCGAAGTACGCCGTTCTTTCGAGGGCCGCTACAGCCCACTGTACCAGGTCGCTTACATGATGGGCGGTTTGCAGTTTTATGCCCTGCAAAAGGAACTGGTTGGCAGCGGCAAAATGACAAACAAGCAGTTCCATGATGCTGTGTTGCATCAAAATAGCTTGCCTGTAGAAATGGTCAGAGCCATACTAACAGACCAGCAGCTTCCGAAGAATTACCAAACCAGCTGGAAGTTTTACAATGCGCCGGTATCGCCGGAAAGAAGCCGAAAAGCTACCTCCACAAAAAGTAGATAAGCAACAAATAACCGTAACTGCCTTATGCCTGTGAAAGCTTTCAAATCCTTGTTCCTGCTGCTGCTCTTGCTGCAGCTTTCGTTCTTTTCTTATTCAAGTACGGCACAAAGCAGAGGTGGAATAGTTTGGCTAAAGGCCGGCAATGCCTATGCGCAGCAGGAAAACGGCGACGTTGTAAAAAACACGCTGCCATCCCAGGAGAAGCAGGTTATACTGGCAAAGGAAAAACTAGTGCCTGCAGGCAGGTCGGAGCCACTGGATGTGCGTAGTTTTGCTTTTTCAGAGGACGAGCAGAAACTGATCCTTTATACCAACGCGGTTAAAGTATGGCGTCTCGATACAAAGGGCGATTATTGGGTATATGATCTGCAAAAGCAAGCCTTGTCTCAGGTAGGTGAAAACCGTCCTGCCTCCTCCCTTATGTTTGCCAAGTTCTCCCCGGACGGAGCACAGGTGGCCTACGTGAGCGGGAACAATATTTATGCAGAGAGCCTGGCAAACAAAGAGGTAAAGCAACTCACAAAAGACGGTACGAGAAAACGCATCAACGGCACTTTTGACTGGGCTTACGAAGAGGAATTCTACAGCCGCGACGGCTTCCGCTGGAGTCCGGATAGTAAGGCCATTGCGTTCTGGCAGATTGATGCCACCGAGGTAAAAGACTACCTGATGATAAACCACACCGATTCCATTTATCCAATGGTGATACCGGTGGAGTACCCTGTGGCAGGGGAAGCGCCTTCTCCTTACAAAATCGGCGTGGTTGACGTAGCCACAGCACAGACAAACTGGATGAAGGTACCAGGCGACCCGCAGCAGCATTATGTGCCCCGTATGGAGTGGGCTGCCAATGCAAATGAATTGATACTGCAGCAACTAAACCGTAAGCAGAACGAGAGCAAGCTATTCCTCTGTAACATCACCAACGGACAGGCAAAGCAGGTTTACGCTGAGCAAGACGCAGCCTGGATAGATATCATGCCAACCTGGGACAGCGACTACCGGTTTGGCGGCTGGAATTGGCTGAACGGCGGCAAAGAATTTCTGTGGGCAAGTGAAAAAGATGGCTGGCGGCACCTATACCGGGTTAGCCGCGACGGCAAAAAAGAAACGCTCATCACCAAGGGTAATTATGATGTCATGGATATTGCAGCCGTAAACGAAGCGACTGGCTACATATACTTTCTGGCTTCACCAGACAATGCCACCCAGCAGTACCTCTACCGCGTGCGGCTGAATGGCAAAGGAAACGCAGAGAGACTGTCGCCCAACACGCAGGCCGGTACCCACACATATGAACTGTCTCCCGACACAAAGTTTGCCTTTCACCGGTTCTCCAACTACTACACAAGGCCAGCATCTGAGTGGGTGTCGCTGCCAGCGCACAATGCCCTGGATGGCAACAGTGCTGTAGCGCAGGCAATAGCACAGGCAGATAAATCAAAATCCTCCTTAGAATTCATCAAAGTGAAGACCAGTGAAGGTGTGGAAATGGATGCCTGGATGGTGAAGCCTGTTCCCTTTGACCCGAATAAGAAATACCCCATCGTGTTTCAGGTATACACCGAGCCTGCCGGGCAGACAGTGCTGGATAGGTACGGTATGGGTATCAATCACCTTTACAAAGGCAACATGGCAGAAGACGGCTACATCTATGCCTCCATCGACAACAGAGGTACTCCTGCTCCCAAAGGAAGGGAGTGGCGCAAGAGTATCTACCGGAAAGTGGGCATGCTCAACATACAGGACCAGGCCATGGCAGCGCAGGAAATCCTGAAACTGCCTTATGTAGACACCAGCCGGGTAGCAGTATGGGGGTGGAGCGGCGGCGGTTCTGCCACACTCAACCTGCTGTTTCAGCACCCGGACATATACAAAACAGGAATATCCGTTGCGGCCGTAGCGAACCAACTCACCTACGACAATATTTACCAAGAGCGCTACATGGGGCTGCCGCAGGAGAACCTGGAGGATTTTGTAAAAGGCTCGCCTATCACACATGCCAAGAACCTGCAGGGGAACCTGCTCTACATCCACGGCACAGGCGACGATAACGTGCACTACAACAATGCGGAGCAGCTCATCAACGAGCTGATAAAGCATAATAAGCAGTTTCAGGTGATGCCCTACCCCAACCGCACGCATGGTATATCGGAAGGGGAAGGCACTAACGAGCATCTTTCTACTTTGTTCACAAATTACCTGAAGCAACATTGCCCGCCCGGAGGCAGGTTAAGAGAACAGCAGTAGGTACCGGATGGGATGATTGGAAACAAGGACAGGCAGTTTAAAGGAAACCAGATATGAAAGTAAAACAAGTCTTTGCCATTCCTGCAGTGGCCCTGGTGCTTTTCTCCTGCTCTAACACACAGCCACAGGTTCAGGCTACCACAACCACACAGCCAGAAACAGCTGGTGGGCCATCTGAAAATGTATCCGTTCCGGATAATGCCCTGGTGCAGGAATATGAGCAGGCCATGGTCACCGCGCCACCTGATTCGCTGAACCTGGATCCGTTTTACCGGAAGTATGCCGATGCGTTTGGAATTCCAATCACCTCTTCTGAAAAAGTGCCCAACACCTCACTGCTTATGGCACGCGACATCGTGAACTATATGCTCATGAAGCGGATGGATATCCGGGACGCCTTGATTGATCGTGGCGCTCGTGTGCTGGTGATGGCGGAGACAGAGATGGAGACGGACCTGCCGGAACGGAGCGACTGGAAGAAACCTGCAAAAGATGACAGACGGCTCACCCCGGGCGAGCGCGAAAACTATGATAAGCCAGGTGGCATTGCCAGCATGACGGACAAGGAATACTGGAACAAGCGCGCCCGCGGAATGGGAGGCACCGTTACCTCCTGCGCGGAAGAAAATCTGCTTGGCTACCCGGATACGCGCTACTATGGAGAGAACATTCTCGTGCACGAGTTTAGCCACAACATTATGGGCGCGCTTCGTCAGGCAGATCCGGCGCTTTATGCGGAAATTGAGCCGGCTTACCAGGCGGCCAGGACCAAAGGGTTGTACGAGGGCCAGTATGCTATCAACACAGTAGCAGAGTACTGGGCAGAAGGAAGTCAGTGGTGGTTCTGGTCTAACTATGAGTTTTACGACGGGGAGACACGCGTACAGTCACCGGCTGATTTGAAAGCATACGACCCGACGCTCTACAATATTTTAGAACGCGTTTACCCAGGGCACCATATTCCCGCAGACGTGTACTATGGGCGCAACGTAAGACCCGCCCGCCGATAAGGCTTCTCTTACTTTGCCGCTGTGACCATGGTTCTGCCTCAACTAGCTTAGAGACTTTTTTTGGTAGCCTTATTTTCAATATAGTATAGTACTACGATAGGATAATCTGATAGCATATATTCAGTATATTTCTTTCAACCTTGCACAGAACAGTATCCTAAAGCTTACAAATAACAGGATAGCACTTCTGTCCGGAACCACTATTAATCTGAAATTACTGATAATCTCATACACTATGAGTACTAACAAACAATCGTGGGGCTCCCGCATGGGCCTCATATTAGCGATGGCGGGGAGTGCGGTTGGGCTGGGTAACTTCCTACGCTTTCCTGTGCAGGCAGTGCAGAATGGCGGCGGAGCTTTCATAATTCCTTACTTAATCTGTTTCTTAGTGATAGGCATTCCGCTTCTTTGGATTGAATGGGCGATGGGGCGCTTTGGTGGCAAATATGGGCACCACTCCACCCCGTTTATTGTGGATACCATGGGTAAGAACCGCCTCTGGAAATACGTTGGCGTATTCGGCATCTGGACCAATGTTGCCATCGCTGCTTACTACTGTTACCTGGAGTCCTGGACACTGTCTTACATGATGCACTCCCTGATAGGCACCTTCAGCGACCTCGACCAGGACGGCGTTGCAAATTTCTTTAATGCGTATGTGAATTTAGGTACCTCTACCTTGGGTTTGCCTTATGAGCCCATCGTGTTCTTTGTGCTTTGCCTGCTACTCAACACTTATGTTCTGTCGCTGGGGCTGGCAAAGGGAGTGGAGCGTGTGGCCAAGATTGGGATGCCGCTGCTGATTCTGTTCGGTATATTTCTAGCCTATAAAGGTGTCACTATTACTGCCGGTGAAAACGGGGCCATAAACGATAGCGCTGTTGGGCTAAACTACCTGTGGACACCAAACTTCGATGAGCTGTGGTCGCCGACGGTGTGGCTGGCAGCAGCCGGGCAAATTTTCTTCACGCTTGCCGTGGGTATGGGCACTATCCATTGCTATGCAGCTTATGTGCGTGGAAAGGATGACATTGCACTGGGCGCGATGTCTGCCGGCTGGATGAACGAATTTGTGGAGGTGGTACTGGGCAGCGCCATCCTTATCCCCATCTCCATCGGCTACCTTGGGATTGACCGCGTTACGGAACTGGTAAAGCTGGGCGGACTTGGGCTGGGGTTTAAGACATTACCCTACCTGTTTTTTCAGTGGGGGGATGTGTTAGGTGCCATCGCTGGGTTCATGTGGTTCGGCCTCTTGTTTTTCGCAGGAATCACTTCCTCGCTGTCGATGGGCACGCCCTGGATAGGCTTTCTGCAGGATGAGTTTAACTGGAAGCTGAAGCCATCTGCCTGGTCGTTTGGCCTGATTGTGCTGGTGCTGGGTTTGCCCACTGTGTTTTTCTTTAACTACGGTGTGTTCGATGAATACGATTACTGGGCGGGTACTGTCTCTTTGGTTGTCTTTGCTTTATTCGAGTCTATCCTTTTTGCCTGGGTGTTCGGCATGGATAAAGGCTGGCGTGAAATTACCTCCGGTGCCGACATACGGGTGCCCCATATCTACAAGTACATCATAAAGTATGTGACGCCACTGCTCTTGCTCTGGGTCTTTCTGGGGTCGCTGTTCACCCCGAAGGACAATAACTGGACTGCTGCGTTCAGTGGAAACTGGGAACTGGACAACAGTTCTATCGTCCGGAAACTGATGAACAGTGGCTTAAAAGAGCAATTAGCCAACGCTGTGGATCCGTTAGAGATTGAGCGGCTACAGGATACCCTGTTTTATGTAAATGCATCGCGGGTGCTGTTGGCGGTGATGTTTCTGAGTATCGCCTTGATGGTATACATGGCGTATAAAAAACGCCTCAGAGAAGGGCGGTTGAATAAGAATAAGCGTCTTTATACTTCCTCTTAGCTTGCAGCCATGACATTGGTGCTCGTGTTGTGCCAGAAAGTTTTGCTGGTACTACCGTTCATGCATCATCAATGCTGAGTTCTTTTAAACCTGAAAGAACCTGATAATACCCACCTTATACTTCATAAACTTACAGCCCTCCAAACCAAGCAAGGCACTCAGTTGCCGGTTCTGGACAAAGATTTATTTAAAAGCGCACCTCCGTTTGACTGTAAGTGAAACACGTGCATGCGACTTAATCCGGATAAAGAACAGTTGGCATACTAAGCTTTTCAAGCTCCTTGAATATTAACCTATCACTGCTTCTGCTTGTGTTCAAATGAGCTAGGTCTGTTGCATTTCCTCCTGTTGCAGTGGAGCCCCACCGCAACAGGCAATATCTCCGTTCCTTTTCATTTTACAAAAAACAGGCTATAGCGGGAGCAATTCACTACCAACAGGCTCCGCTGTGTTAGCAAATCTCTCTGAATAATATGAATTATCAAAATTTGTTTATTATGTCAATTATATTAACTATATTTCAATAGATAGCTTATATTATTAGTAAGTTGTTAATCACTTTCTGATTTATAGTGTTTTTTGTAAATATTATTTAAGCAGTTTCAATCAAATTATAATTGTTTATGGCAGGTATATCACGTCGCGACTTTATATCGAAAGCCTCTCTGTTAGCTGGTTCAAGTTATCCGGCTATGATGGCTTTAGGGCTTCTGAAAGCTGCACCCGCAGAGGCATTTAATCTGGAGGGAAAAGGCACCGGAAAACATGTTATCATACTGGGTGCAGGGCTGGCTGGCATGGCAGCTGCCTATGAGCTGAAAAAGCTAGGCTATAAATGCACCATCCTAGAAGCCAGGGACCGTTCCGGGGGGCGCATCTGGACAGTTCGGAATAACACCAGGGAAATTGAGTTGGATGGTATGGAGCAGCGGGCAAAGTTCGATGAGGGGATGTACTTTAACGCTGGAGCCGCCCGCATCCCGCACCACCACGAACTCTCGATGCACTACTGCCGGGAACTGGGCGTGCAGCTGGAGACCTACAACAACATAAACGAAGCAGGCTTTATTTACAACGATGGGCAGGGGGCACTTGCCAACAAGCCAATCCGGATACGGGAGATACACAACGATATGCGGGGCTACACCAGTGAGCTCCTGGCCAAGGCTGTGGACCAAGATGCGCTGGATAAACCCATGACGGTTGAAGACAAGGAGATACTGATTGAATACCTGCGATCGGAAGGGGAACTGGACCCGGACAAGCTATACAAAGGAACATCCCGCCGGGGGTATGTTACACCACCGGGGGCAGGCGACGCCCCGGGTAAACTGGCGGACCCCTACGAGCTTTCAGAAATTATGCGGTCTGGCTTAATCGGGCATTCCTTCTACAACATCGGCGACTACATATACGAGCAGCAAATGACGATGCTGCAGCCGGTAGGCGGAATGGATATGATAACCAAAGCCTTTGAGCGCAAGGTAGGCAAGGACATTCAGTACAAAGCGGAAGTGCGCGAGATCCGGAAAACAGCCGAAGGTGCCCGCGTGGTATATGCCGACAGTGCAGGCAAGACAAAAGAATTAGAAGGTGATTTCTGTATCTGTACCATTCCGCTGCCCGTGCTTTCCAGTATTAAGTCAGACTTTTCTTCTGCTGTTTTGCGCGCTATTGACAGTGTCTCCTATTATGAGGCCGGAAAGATAGGCCTCCAGTTTAAGCGCCGTTTCTGGGAAGAGGATGATCATATCTATGGCGGCATTTCCCGCACCAACATGGACATTCACCAGATCTTCTATCCGTCAAACGGCTTTCTGTCCAAAAAGGGCACGCTGGTAGGTTACTATAACTTCGGAGACAAGGCAGTAAAAGTGGGGAACCTGCCGCACGCTGAGCGCGAGAAGCTGGCGCTTGAACAGGGAAGCAAAATCCATCCGCAGTATAAGCAGGAGTTTGAGTCTTCCTTCTCGCTTGCCTGGCACAAGATCAGGTACAGCCAGGGTGCTTTTGCCACTTACACCGCAGAGAGCAGGGAGCGCTTTTACCCGGCGCTTCTGCAGCCCGACGGCCCGGTTTATTTTGCCGGGGAACACACCACCTACCTCACGGCATGGATGGCCGGGGCGTTTGAGTCGGCCAGGCGCTCTGTGCGCGACCTGCATGAGCGGGTAATGCATACGCAGCAGGCGCAGGTGGGGCGAAAAGGCTAAACTAGATACACCAGTAGATAAAAGTACACTTGCTCTCCACTGCCTGCCAGTCAGGCCGATTCACTGTCCTCTATACTTATTAACATTTCAACAGATTTTATGAATCTTAAATCTTTACAAACATGGCAACAGAATTAAACAGAAGAGATTGGATCAGGTCTAGTGCACTGATCGCAGCAGGCTTATACGCAGTTGGTTTGCCTAAGCTGGCGAAAGCAGCTCCTGCTTCCTTACTTGTTCCTCCAAGAGCGGACATGCACAAAATTCTGGCCGACCTGCCGAGAATGCAGGCGCGGCTTACCTCCAACGAGAATCCCTTTGGGCCCTCTGAAAAAGCCAAAGCGGCGCTGATGGAAGCCGTTAATTCGGGCAACCGCTACCCACGGGATAGCGTGATGGCACTGCGGGCTGCTATTGCCAAAGAGGAGGGCGTGTCAGAAGAGCATATCCTCCTGGGAGCAGGCTCAAGTGAGCTGCTATTAGCTGCCGCTCTTAAGTATTCCAGCAAGGGAGGCTCTATTCTGTCTGCCGACCCCACTTATGCGTCTCTGGTGCGGTCGGCGGTAGATGTTGGTGCTGGTTGGGTAAAGGTGCCGCTTACCAAGGATTTCGCCCACGACCTGGACGCCATGGAGAAAAAAGTGAACGACGATATCAGCCTTGTGTATATTGTGAACCCCAATAACCCCACAGCCACTATCACGCCATCAGATAAACTCCGCTCTTTCTGCGAATCGGTATCAAAACGCAAGCCTATATTCATTGATGAGGCTTACATTGACTACGTGGCAGATCCGAAGAAGCAGTCTATGGTAGACCTGGTGCAAAAAGGCCAGAACGTGATTATAGCGCGAACCTTCTCCAAAGTACACGGTTTCGCCGGTTTGCGTGTTGGTTATGTGGTAGCCCAGCCTGAAATGGTGAAAGAACTTGGCAAGTATACCAACGGTGCGGGTAATCTGAGTGCCACTTCAGCCAGCGCTGCCCTTGCGAGCCTGCAAGACAAAGAGTTTACAAAGTTCTGTGTGCAGAAGAACCAGGAAGCCAAAGACTTCACTTACGGTGTGCTCAAAAAAGAGGGATATACTTATTTGCCTTCTCACACTAACTTTATCATGTTCCCGCTGAAGATGAACGGTAAGAAATTTAGTGAGGAGATGCTGAAGCGAGGTGTCGGGCTGCGGAACTGGGAGTTCTACGATCAGCAGTGGTGCCGGGTAAGTTTGGGCACAATGGAGGATATGAAGCTGTTCGCCGATGCCTTCAAGCAAATATCTTAACCAGTGTTAGTATATAGATTATCTTTTACCTGTTTTTTTTTTGAATAATTTTTTTGGGAGTAAATGCAAAGCCCTTTCCTTTTAATCAGGAAAGGGCTTTCTCATTGCCATGGCTCCGAGTTAAACAGAGTGTATGTAACACAGCAAAGAAAGTATTGTGTATTTTTGAGTGCATACTCACTTAATAGTTTATTGATAACATAGGGTGTATGGTGGATTTTTTTTACTTGTTAAGCCTTGTGCTGCCGTATTTTTGATAATAGATATCTTGTGAATGGAGTAGTAGCGCGTGCCAATTAATGGCGAGATCAGGAGGTTTTTTATGTTAAAACTGCGTTAGCCCTAGCTGAAAGGAGTATGATTCTCCTTAAAAACAAAGGGGCCGCGGGTAAAATTACGCCCGCGGCGCCTTTGTTTATGAAGCTGTTTGTAGAAAGGACTTTATTACTTATCCAACACCACTGTGCCGTTTACAAGATAATTGCCAGCTTCTGTTTCCAGGTTATAAACCTGCTTTACCAGTTGCTGCGCTTGCTGCACTTTCGCGGTTACTTTGTATTCCCTGAACCCATGAATCGCGCTGTCGAAGTGATACAGGATGTCGCCTTCCTTTACCTGGCGCATCTCTTTTTTGCCTTCTTTTGTGTAAACCGGGTGGTTCCCTGTGGCCTCCAGTTCGATAGGTGCTGACGGTGCCCAGGCGCTAACAGACGCAAAAAGCTCCTCGGTTGGCAACAGCACCAGCTTAGTTATCTGTATGCCCTGCTCTTTATAATGCGACTGTACGCCTGTTACAGTTGTCTCGCGGGTGCCTTGCAAAACTGAATCAAACGCGAGTAACTCATCACCTGCCTTTACCTGCTCAATGGGTTTGGCAGTGCCGTCCGCTAAGGCTACAAGGGCACCTGCCGGAAAGCAGAAGTCATAGTCCGTGTTTTCCTTTGCCGCAGTGCTGGGGCCTTTGCCTGCGTTGGCATGCTCGCGGGAGTATTCTCTGGAGAGCACAAACGCCAGTGTAGACAGGAAGCCCTGTTCCTGCTCACCATTCAGTTTCAGTTCATCTATGTAATAGTCCCAAACCTTTTTGTCAGCCCCGGCTCCCGGAATGCAGACCTTGATAGTCTTGCCACTTTTCGGTGCAGCATACATGGCCATAGTGCCAACCTCATCTCTATTTGCTCCTTTCAGCATCTTGTATACATAAATTCTTCTTTCAACCCCATCGCTGTAGTTGAATACATATGGCTTTGCCTCCCGATCCAATACATAAGTGTTCTCAAACTTGATGTAAGTGTCTTCCTCCGGGCTATCAATTTTATAAGATGAGAATTTCTTGTAATCCTCCATCGTGAGTGAAGCCGGATCATTCTGACCATAACTGCTAGGTGCAGCCAGGATGGTAAATCCAATTGCCAGAAGACAAATACAGGTGTAAAGTCTTCTAAATAGCAATAATATAAAATAAACAAGGTTGTTGATTTTAGATCTCATAACTGATTTCTTTTAGATTAAAATAATGATTGATGTATGTTTATATCAATAATAGTGATAAATTTTTAATAATATATATTATAGGGTATGAATTTTTAATCTGTTTATATATTATATAAGTAGTTTGGTAATATTACCCCCTGATTTTATAGGGGGGTAATTGAGTAATCATCATAAAAGGTAAGTGGTCACTTTGTATTTTCAAACATTTTGCTGTTTTATTATAAACAATACAGTAATTCAGCTATTTAATTAACATATTTTTAATGAAAAGTATATTTAGTTTAAAATAATTTAAAATTTAATTTGTGTTTGTTAATTTGTTAGTTTAATATTGATACAACAACAATCAAAACTATCGCATCATATAAATAGGATAATTTATATGAGATAGATTCTGACTCCCCTGCGCTTACCTGTTTGTTGCTCTGGATATATTTTCTTTTCCACTTTAAATTTTACCACGTATGAACAAAACTTTACTAGCTGTAATGGTTATTTGGCTACTGCATAGCAGCTATGCAGTAGCACAAAGTAGAATGGTTTCCGGTACGGTAACCTCACAGGAAGACGACCTGCCGCTACCCGGTGTAAGCGTTGTCTTAAAAGGAACTACAAAAGGAACAGTCACGGGCGTGGAAGGGGAATTCAATCTCTCCGTTCCTGAAGAGGGCGGTACCCTTGTCTTCTCCTTTATTGGCATGTTGGCGCAGGAGGTGCTCATTGGTAACCAGTCGGCTTATAATGTTGTAATGGCGCCTGATTCCAGGCAGCTTTCTGAAGTGGTGGTCACGGCCTTCGGTATCGAAAGGGAGAAAAAGGCCCTGGGATATACCATGCAGGAAGTAAGCGGGGAAGAGCTGACGGAGGTAAAGACATCGAACGTGGTGAACAACCTGTCTGGCCGCGTGGCTGGGGTTCAGGTGAGCAGCAACGGCGGTCCGGGCAGCAGTTCCAACATTATTATCCGGGGCATGGGCTCCGTTAGCCGCAACAACCAGCCCCTTGTAGTAGTGGATGGTGTGCCCCTGCAGCAATCGAACGACAACCGGTATGGCGGCGGTATCTCGGAAATCAACCCGGATAACATTGCTTCCATGTCTATCCTGAAAGGGCCAAACGCCGCTGCCCTTTACGGTTCGCGGGCTGCCAACGGCGTTATTTTGATTACCACCAAAAACGGTTCGGGTACGCAGGGAATAGGAGTAGAGCTAAGCTCCAGCGCCACTTTTGAAAGACCACTGGTGAAGCCGGACTTCCAGGATATTTACGGTGGCGGCAACGGGTATCGCACCTGGTATACCAACGGCAGAAGCGGTGCCATTACAGACCCTCTGGAGATAGACCAGTATCGTGCGGCATACGGCCCCAATGCGCCGCTAAGCGGTACAGCGGGTACGGATGAAAGCTGGGGTGCTCCGATGGACGGACGCCTGGTGCGGCAGTGGTGGACTGGAACAGACGTAGCCCCCTTAACGCCCCAACCGGATAACTGGGACGAGTTCTGGGATACAGGTAAGACCTTCTTCAATTCAGTGGCGCTTACAGGTGGCAACGACAAAGGCAGTTTCCGCCTGTCTCTTGGCCGCTTAGACCAAAAAGGGATTATGTATAACAACGACTTCACGCGCAATAACTTCAGCATCAACTCAGCTTACAACCTTACCTCTAAGCTGAAAGCAGTAGTGAGTGGCGAATACGTAGAGTCGGGGTCTGACAACCGCTCTTACCAGTCGGGGCAGCAGTTTATATGGTCGCACAGGCATGTGTCGTGGGAGCGGTTAAAGAACTGGCGTGATTACGAGGATGCGCACATCCAGCGGCCATCAGACAATTTGCCTCCCAACTGGCAGCACACTTTCTTCACAAATCCTTTCTACTCGCAGGAGTTCCTCACATATGGCAATGCTAAGGACAGGCTACGGGGAAATGCGTCCTTGACCTATGACTTTAATGACAAACTAAGTTTGATGGTCAGAAGCGGCACTGATTTCTGGACTGACACGCGCATCAATGTCAATGCATGGGAACGGGTATCGAACGGCAACCCCTTGTATGGGGCTTACAGCGAGGAAGTGATCCGTAACCAGGAGACAAACCATGACGCCATCCTAAGCTATAAGCAGGATATAACGCCGGACTTTTCTTTCAATGCGCAGGCAGGTGGCGTGTACCGCAGCAACTACTTCAAACGCAACTATGCTGCTGTCACGCGGCTGGTTATCGACGGCCTGTACACGCTTGACAACAATGCCGTTCCGAACACGAATCAAAGTGCCATCGAAGAGTTTAACGTGCAGAGCCTTTTTGGGGCAGCCCAATTTAGCTTCCGCGATGCCCTGTTCCTGGACGTGACCGGGCGCAACGACTGGTCGAGTACGCTTCCGGCAAGCAACAACTCTTTCTTCTATCCTTCTGTGTCGGTGAGTGGCGTGGTAACAGACCTGCTGAACCTGAACAGCAACCTGCTTTCTTTTGCTAAAGTAAGGGCTAGTTGGGCGCAGGTAGGAAACGATGCGGACCCTTACCAACTCTACCAGCTTTACAATGCGCAAACCCCCTGGAATGGTTCTTTGCCTGCCTTCGGCGAAAGCACGGATATCAACAATGCCAACCTGAAGCCGGAAATAACAACCGGCAAAGAGCTCGGAGTTGATCTGCGGTTCCTGGACGGGAGGATTGGCCTGGACGCCACCTACTACAGCCAAACTACAGAGGATCAGATTCTGGGGGTAGAGATATCCAAAGCAAGCGGCTACAACCGCCGTTTCCTGAATGCTGGAGAAGTGACAAACAAAGGGGTGGAGGTGATGGTATCGGGCACGCCCGTTCAGTTGGGTAATGGCCTGCAGTGGGATGTGGCCTTAAACTATGCCCGCAACCGCAGTATGGTAGTGGAGCTGGCTGAGGGGCTGACAACCTATACCCTTCACGCTACCCGCGGCATGTCTTCGGAGGCGCGTGTGGGGCAGCCGTACGGCACCTTCTACGGCACTGCCTTCCTGCGATCACCGGAGGGAGAGCTTGTTTTCAAGGATGGCCGGCCTCAGGTAGCGTCAGGACAGCAGGTATTAGGCAACATCCAACCCGACTGGATCGGTGGTATGTCCAACACCCTTTCTTTCAAAGGAATCACCTTAAGTGCTTTGGTTGATGTGAGAGCGGGCGGGGATATTTACGATGAAGGAACCGGAACGGCCCGCTGGACAGGCCAGTACGCTGAAACAGCCGTAGGCCGTGAAGAAGGCGTTATAGGGAAAGGAGTGAAGAACGTGGGTTCGGAGGAAGCGCCTGTGTATGTGCCCAACGATGTAATAGTGGATGCCAAGCTTTTCTACAGCTACAACAACCCCCGCACCTACCATGAATCCGCTATCATTGATGCCACTTATGTGAAGCTGCGGGAGGTGAGCCTCGGTTTTGAAATACCCACTTTCCTGACAAGTAAAATCAAAGCCCAGTCGGCTAGGATATCCTTTGTAGGCCGCAACCTGGCGATTCTCTTCAGGAACAATCCGCACATCGACCCGGAAATAGACTCTCAGGGCGGCAATGCGCAGGGCTTTACTTACGGCCAGTTGCCAAACAGCAGAAGCCTGGGAGTAAACCTGGATGTGAAGTTCTAATGAGGCGCATGTTTAAATTTCAATTTTCATCAGAATCAGAGATATGAAGGTATATAACACACTAATCAAAGCGGTATGTATAACGGCCGGGGTCTTTATGGCAAGTGCCTGTACGGAAGACTTTGAGCAAATGAACATCAGCCCCAACAAACCGAATGTGGTAAGCTCGGCAGTGCTTTTGCCTGCCGGCATAGAGTCAAGCGTCGACCGCTTCTGGGGCCACCGCAGTCGTTTTGAGCGTATTAACCTGGATGGCGGCATGCTGTGGGTGCAGTACCTGGCCCGCAACATCTATTCCGACGAAGGCGACAACTACAACATGAGTCCAGCTTATTACATAAATAACTGGCAGGGCTTTTATAACGATGCGCAGCTAAACTTTCAGCGCATTATCGTGCAGTCGGGCCCTGACGGAGCCTTGCCGAACACGAATTACGAGGGAGTCGGGCTGGTGATGCGTTCCTGGGTTTTTTCGCTGCTCACAGATTTGTACGGGGCGATACCCTATAGCCAGGCCCTGCAGGGCACGGCAGAAACGCCTGTTTATACCCCCGCTTATGATTCTCAGGAAGCTGTGTATGCGGGTTTGCTCAACGACCTGAAGCTGGCGAATGAGAAACTGGTAGTGGGCGGTCCGGCGATTTCAGGCGATATCCTGTTTGATGGCGATGTTCTCCGCTGGAAGAAATTTGCCAACTCGCTGCGGCTAAAACTGGCCAACCGGCAGGCTGCCAAAAAACCTGCCGAGTCAAGAGCTGTGATGGTTGAGATACTAGGTGACCCGGCGACATACCCTATTTTTGAAAGTAACAGCGACATTGTTGCGCTACAGCATTCCGATGTGAGGCCCAGTAATAACGAATGGCATGAGGTAATGGTGCAGGGAAGCCGTACAGATTGGAACCTGAGCAAAACCCTGGTAGACAAGCTGCAGGCCCTGGATGACCCGCGCTTAGCTGTTTACGGAGAAGCAGTGGGTGGCGAGTACATTGGCGTACCCAACGGTTTACCGGATGCCATTGCCACGACCTATCTCGCGGGCAGCGCCAAACTAGGTTCTTATTTTACCGAGCCTACTACGCCTAGTGTCGTGATGACGTATGCAGAGTTGCTTTTTGTGTTGGCTGAAGCCGCCCTGGATGGTGATATAGCTGGCGACCCACAGGAATACTATGAGCAAGCCATTGCCGCCTCTTTTGAACAGTATGAGCTCAGTATGCCAGACGAATACCTGGCTGCCGCCGGCCCGGCTACTAAGGAAAACATCATCACCCAAAAATGGATTGCCTTGTTTGGCCAGGGTGTAGAAGCCTGGACCGAATACCGCCGAACAGGTTACCCTACGCTACCAGCGCCTGACACCAGGGCTATTTTTATGAACGATGGCGTTCTGCCAACCCGTTTGCAATACCCTGGCTCCGAGTATTCTTTAAATGCAGTGCAGCTGGAGGAAGGGATTAAGCTGAATGGTGGAGCAGACGATAAGAAAACAGAGATGTGGTGGGCTGAATAAGTGGCGAAGCATCCTGAATATGTAACAACTAAAATTAGAAAGAGATGAAAGTTAACGATATCATTAAAACATTTACCAGGCTGTTCTTCCTGAGCTTTTTCCTGATGGGTTGTGAAGAAGAGGACATGGTCGTAGACCGGGTAGAGTCGCCTGTGCTGATTACGGTGGAAGGAGCGTCTTTCCAGGCAAGTGAGCCGGTAAGCGTAACGGCCACTGTTTTTGAGCTAGACAAGAGCGGAATTCTGGACCACACGGTAGGAGTAGACTCTATACCGCTCTCGAATTTTCCCCTTGCCATACTGGCGAACGGTGTGGAAATGGGAGTGCTGACAACTGACGCCGCAGGAAAAGTGAACCTGACAAAGACCTGGGCCGAACTAGGCTTCCCCTCTCC
The DNA here is from genome assembly GCF_010015475.1 of Pontibacter pamirensis. Classification (GTDB taxonomy): domain Bacteria; phylum Bacteroidota; class Bacteroidia; order Cytophagales; family Hymenobacteraceae; genus Pontibacter; species Pontibacter pamirensis. The sequence goes on along the minus strand of NZ_SSNI01000029.1, from coordinate 33,495 downwards.
CCAGCCAGGCAATTCTGTACGGTTAGAGTGGTCCGGGACCCACAAAGGCCAGGCATTCACAAAGCTGTCGCAGGTGCAGGTAAAATAATGAAATCCTCTAATATCAGATAAAACCTGACAATGGTAACCCACCCCTGGCTCCTCCGGTGTATGGAGTTTTCTCTCTGGTGTGAAGCTCAGGGGTGGTTTCTTTTTCCTGTCGTAACATGCTAACTCAAAACAATTCAAACGAAGGAGCGAACCGGCTCCTATTAATCCAGAAAGTGACAAGGCTGCTGCAAAAGCGATTGTTTCGCCAAGTAACCATCAATAAGTAAAATTTAATCTTAAAGGTATGAAAAAGGGATTTTTAATAGACATGGATGGGGTGATATACAGAGGAAAGGAGCCCATACCCGGCGCAGTAGAGTTTATAGATAAGCTGCGGAGCGAAAACTATCCTTTCCTGTTTCTAACCAACAACAGCCAGCGGACAAGCCGGGATGTATGTTATAAACTCCGGCAATTGGGGTTTAATGTAGACGATGAAGACATCTTTACCTGTGGAATGGCGACAGCCAGGTTTCTCGCTTCGAAAAAGGCACTTGGCACTGCCTACGTTATCGGGGAAGGCGGGCTGCTCAACGAGTTGCACAAGGTGGGCTACTCCATAGTGGATGATAACCCGGACTATGTCATCATTGGTGAAGGCAGAACCATAATGCTGGAGTCGGTAGACAAAGCGATTAATATGGTGATGAACGGCTCAAAACTCATCGCAACCAACCTGGACCCTAACTGCCCGGTCGGAAACGGGAAATACAGGGCGGGATGTGGCGCTTTTGTCGCCATGCTTGAGTTTGCAACAGGCAAACAGGCATTCAGCGTTGGCAAGCCAAGTCCTGTAATGATGCGCATGGCCAGAAAAACGCTGCAGCTCACTACTGCTGAAACCATTATGATTGGCGATACGATGAGTACCGATATACTGGGTGCAGGCTCCATGGGTTTTACAACAGTGCTCACCTTATCGGGCGTAACAAAAGAAAAGCATCTTACGCAGTACGCCTATTCCCCGGACTTCATCATCAAATCAGTCAACGATCTGCTCGGGGAGGAGCTGTTTAACAGCGTGCTGAACAGGCAGAATGAATACGTTCCTTCTGGTGTTTAAGTGAATTAGGGTTGCCGGTTAGTGTTGGGATTTTGAATCATAACACTACATCATACTCAAATAGCCGCAGGAGATGCTTTCTTCTGCGGCTATTTTGTTTGCTTACATGATATCTTAACAGGCACCTCCCTGAGTAATACCATCACTCATTCAATCTAGCGAATTTCATTCAGTCTTTAAAGGCAACATTCCCTTCCTCAGTAAGGTCAGAAGTGGGGTTTAGCTAAAAACCATTTGTTGGGGCTAAAGTTTGTTGGGTGATGCAAAGTAATTTTACTTTAGATATGCTGTGAACATGTCCAAAAATGGGATGATCAAGGCTTTTACTAATAGGGTGCTGAATTCTCTTTTTTCTTTGGCTCATTAACCATGAAAACCTTGCCAATAATAATAGTATATTTGAATATAAATTTTAATTGCAAAGGTCAATGCCGTCAGGTTCTGGAGCAGTTAACCGTTGCTAAAAGTATTATGTTTTAGAAGACGTAAAGGCCATTACATACGCGTGCATAGCCTGTAAGGCTAAATAAAACCAACACTGTATTTCCTTAAGTTTTCAATTAAAATGATTTACACTTTGAAAAAAAGAAAAATAGCGTGGGCAGGTATCGCACTTGCAACTGTAATGTTCTCCTCCTGCCAGCAGGAAGAGCGTAGCTCGAAAACCTTTACGGTGAAGAATAACCTGGATATGGACCGGAAAGCTGAAACTGTCAGTGTTCCTGCCAGTGAGGTGGAGGCCCTGGTAAATGAATTCGGTGCTGAGAACATCCTGATCAGGGACGGGGAGACAGACAGCCTGCTGGTGACGCAGGTGCTGGACAGCGATGCAGACGGTACGGTCGATGAAATTCTTTTCCAGACAAACATCAAAGCAAATGAGGAAAAGACGTTTCTCCTGGCAGGTGCTGAGGACGGTGCCGCACAAAAACCAAAGAGCAAACTAACCACCTACTCCCGTTTTGTGCCGGAGCGCACCGACGACTATACCTGGGAAAACGACCGGGTCGCTTTCCGGACTTATGGGCCTGTGGCGCAGCAGATGGTAGAGGAAGGGAGGCCAGGCGGTACACTCACCAGCGGTATGGATGTCTGGCTGAAGCGTGTGAATTACCCTATCATCAACAAGTGGTATGAGGGGTATAAGGAAGACCCCAACTTTTATCACGTAGACAAGGGCGAAGGGTATGACCCATACCACGTAGGGGCCAGCAGGGGCATTGGAGGCACTGGTGTGCTGGAGAACGACTCGCTGTACGTGTCCAAAAACTTCACTGGGTATACCACCATTGCAGAGGGCCCAATCCGCACTGTCTTTGAGCTAACGTATGCGCCGTGGGAGGCGAACGGCCGCACCATTACTGAAAAGAAACGCATCAGCCTGGACTTAGGCAGTAACATGACACGCTTCGAAAATCACCTGGAGGCGGACGGGCCCCTGCCAAACGCCACCATCGGAATTACATTGCACGAGAAGAAAGGCGAAGTGAAAGCCAACCCGGAGCAAGGCTGGTTCCGCTACTGGGAACCGATGGATGACTCTAACCTAGGCACAGGTATTGTGCTTGCCCCGGATGTAGTGGAGGATTATAAAGACCACCGCGTGGAAACGAAAGACCAGAGCCACCTGTACGTTATCACCAACCCGGAAAATAACAAGCTGGCATACTATGCCGGATTCGGCTGGGAAAAGAGCGGCCAGTTCAAATCAAAAGAAGCGTGGGATCAGTACCTGGCTGACTTTGCAAAACGGATAGCTTCGCCATTAGAGGTCAGCTTTTAAGAGTATACAAACAAAGAGGCTGCAAGCGCTGTTATTTTCGCAGATAGAAGAAGGTAAAAAGTGCCTTTTTAGGGTGTGGTGCTGCTTTTGTATACATTGCATGTCCTGAAGCCGTACAATAAGAATTATTATGTAGTGCAACACGCGTCATACATTAGGTTTAGATTGAGTAAACGTTATCCACTAGAATGAGCAAACAGCCAGAGTACACGATCAAAGATATAGCAGCTGAGATGGGCGTGTCTGTGTCTACTGTTTCCAGAGCATTGAATAACCACCCGCACATAAGCGAGGACACAAAAGTGCGCGTGCGGGAGTTGGTGGAGAAGCATAACTACAGGCATAACGCCCTGGCTGCCAGCCTGCGCAACAGCAGGTCTAACACCATTGGGCTGATTCTACCCCGGCTGTCACAATACTTTCCGTCTACGGTGGCAACTGCCATCCAGAACAAACTGCATGAGTACGGCTATAACCTGATGATTTGCCAGTCGAACGATTCGCCGGCCATGGAGAAGGAACTGGTGAACGTGCTGTATGCCTCCAGGGTGGAGGGGCTTATTGTGTCGTCTGCCATGCATACCGCTGATTTTTCGCATTTCGATATCTTTTCAAAGAGCAGGATCCCGCTCGTTTTTTATGACAGGGTGCCTACCAACTACGATGCCCACAAAGTGAAAGGCGATGACTATTCCGGCGGTTACGAGACTACCCTGCATCTGCTTCAACAGGGCTGCCGAAGGATTGCGCATATCGGCGGTCCGTTAACGTGTAGCATCTATCAGAACAGGTATAATGGGTACCTGGATGCTTTGAAAGAATATAATGTGCCGGTAGATGAAGAGATTGTTTTCTTTCATGAACTGACAAAAGAAAACGCCCTGAAGACATGTGAGGCTATTTTCTCCCGTGTCTCTCTGCCAGACGCCATTTTTGCCTGTAACGATACCACTGCGATTGCTGTATTGGAGTACGCTAAAAAGCATCAGGTTCACATTCCAGAGGATTTAAAGCTTACAGGATACTCAAATGACCCACGCTCAGAAATCATCACGCCGTCTATTACCTCTGTGGAGCAGTTTCCTTATGAAGTGGGGGATCAGGCAGCCACCCTGATGATGGACCTGCTTCAGCACAAAATGAAGGAAGACAGCAACTATGTTTCCATCACCACGCCGGTTGAGTTGATAACGCGAGCTTCCAGTAAAGCCATAAGCGAGTCAGGCTTAGCTGAAAATGCCAGCTTGCTATCATCAAACAGGCAAAGGTAAACCGCTAGTAAAATGCGGTGGTTTAGGTAAGCTCATTTATTGGTAGCTATAGTTGCGTTATCCAGTATCGGACTATCACCTGATGCTGTAGGCCCACTCCTAATCCCGAAAGCTGTCAACTTGAAAGAAACATTTGCTAATAGCATCTCCCAACGCCCTTGCCGTGTCTTTTAACAAGTGAACTGCCAAACTTTTCCTTCCAGCAGTTATTGAATGACTTTAAGCAACACCAGATCGTAATTCTTTCAAGTCCCGGCGGGACGACCTGTTAATATCCCGATGTTTAAAATCACCCTTAGCTCCAGCGGAGCGGCCTGTTAACCTATTCCCAACAGGCCGCTCCGCTGGAGCTAAAGAATAGTGCGACTCTTTTTCTATCCACAGGTCGTCCCGCTGGGACTCTTGCGTAACGTCAGTTATCAATAGCCATACTCAGAGCCTGTTTTTTCAGTGCGACCGTGTTCTGAACATACAATTCCTGCCTGTGCAGTTTAGCTATGTGCTGTAGCAGTATGTTTAATTAATTAGCATATATGCGGTTTTGCTATAGTTCGATAGCTAATTATTGTTTATCAGGTGCTACAAAGGCTCCTTAGTGAGTGCAATTTTCTCTTTAGCCGGAGGATGATTTTCTGAGATTTTAGTGAGTGTGTGCTCATTTTTTTTACTGAAAAAAGCAGCTGTTTTTTTTGGTGTCGCGAAAACATTTAATACTTTTAGAAAGTAATCCTTCACAAGATCAGTGTATTTACATTAAAAGTAAGTACTCAAGGCAGGGAAATCTAACACAAAATATTGTATGACCTATATGTTAGCCATCAAACTTTTTGCTACTACCATAGCGGGTAATACTGATTTTATGGGTTCTATGCAAACGTTTGCAGTGCCTGCTGTTGTAGCCTCTATGCAAACGTTTGTAGTTATTTTTAATAAGCCTCTGCAAACGTTTGCAGGAGCTGAATGATATGGAAATCAAACAAATCCACATGAACAAAGAAAAAGACATACGCTACGCAGTAAGCCCATCCGAGACAAAGCAAATGGATACGGAGGCCTTGCGGGAAAACTTCCTGATTGAAGAGATTTTCAGCCCGGGCCGCATTTGCCTTACCTATACCCTATACGATCGCTATATGGCAGGCGGGGCAATGCCGGTTGGAGAATCTCTCTCCCTGCAGGCAACAGACATTCTGAAAGCTTCTTACTTCCTGGAAAGGCGCGAGCTGGGCATTATTAACGTAGGCGGTGCTGGTACAGTGGAGGCTGATGGGGTTACCTATAATTTGCAGAACAAGGAGGCTTTGTACCTGGGCAGGGGAACGCAGGAGGTGCGCTTTGCAAGCGAAAACTCACTGAATCCCGCCAAGTTCTACCTCAACTCGGCACCGGCGCATCATGCCTATCCTGCTAAAAAAGTAACTCGCGAACAGGCTGAAGTGGTGGAGTTGGGAAGCACTGAAACATCCAACCGCAGGACCATCACGAAGCTTCTCATCTCAGGCGTCATCGAAACCTGCCAGCTGCAGATGGGCATGACAGAACTTCAGAGCGGAAGCGTCTGGAACACCATGCCAGCGCACACCCACGACCGGAGAATGGAGGTATACCTTTACTTTGATGTGACAGAGGGGCAATCGGTTTGTCATTTTATGGGGCAGCCAAACGAGACCAGGCATATCTGGATGCAAAACGAGCAGGCGGTGATTTCTCCTCCGTGGTCTATTCATGCGGGAGCCGGAACGACCAACTATACCTTTATCTGGGGAATGGCAGGCGAGAACCTGGACTACAATGACATGGACAAGTGCCAGGTAACAGAATTAAGATAATCGAAAGAAGACAAACCAAAGGGCTGGTCTATTTTGAAGCCAGACAGCGCCCCTGCGAGTGGAGGGAAATGCCTTCAACGAGTTCATCATTAACAGGGCACCTGCAGGCAAATGGGGTGACCCGGATGAGTTGGGCGGTGCCACTGTGTTACTGGCATTAAGAGCCAGTGATTTTGTAAACGGGCAGATACTGTATATGGACGGCGGCATACCGGCCACTATCGGTAAGCCACATGGAGAGGGCTGGTAGCTAACTGCTGCTGCTCCGGAGTACGAAGCAGGGCCTGAGCCTTAGCCGGCCGCGGGAAAATACTACAAATAATTACCCTATAAAAAGCGCCGCAGCAGGACTTAGGGGTGTGTTTAAAGTTTCGGATCTATAAAACAGGTTTAACAATGAGAGTAGCTTTACAAACAGAAAACGAGATAAGAGTAGCAGGCAACATATCAAAAAGTGAGGCAGAGAAAAATCTTTGGAAACTGTTCCAGTCTGGAGATGAGGATGCCTTTGCTACAATTTACAAAAACTACGTGCAGGTAATCTACAACTACTCCAGAAAGTTCTCTGATGACGAGGAACTGATAGAAGACTGTATTCACGGCCTGTTTCTGGATATGTGGAAGAACAGGACAAACCTGTCTCTGCCTACCTCTGTTCGTTTTTACTTGTATGCCTGTATCAAAAGGAGAATTTACAAAGAGGTGCTGAAAAGAAAAGACATCCTGTTTGACGACTACTCGAATCTTGAAGCGGCTTTAAAAGAAACTAACGCCTCCATAGAAGACCAACTCATCAGCAGACAGGGAAAAGCAGAACAGAAGGCCTACCTGAAGCAGGGGCTGCGGCAGTTGTCTGCAAACCAGCGGAAAGCAATTCTCCTGAAGTTTTACAAGAACCTCTCTTTCCAGGAGATATCCGGCGTAATGAACATGAGCACCGACAATATCTATAAACTGGTCAGCAGAGGGTTGGCGGCGCTTAAAAAGAACGTGAAGAATTTCAATATTGCTTACTAACTGCTATTGCATAGCACCACGTTTGCTGCGGTCTAAATCACAACGGTATGAACTGTTGCTAGCCAAATTCTATCAGCACCCTTAACTCCAGCGGTGCGGCCGGTGAGTCTACCTTAAACAGGCTGCTCCGCTGGAGTGAATGTATATAAAGCTTACTTCTATTGGCAGGCCGCTCCCTCGGGCTCGCTTGTGGAACACAGCAGTAATAACGTTGTTTACAACGACAGCTATCCTTTCCTATTGAGATACTTCAGTGTCTGCTTTCCCAATTTTATTGTTTTTGTATAATTTTATAAATTATCCGGCCAAAAATGTCCAAATTGTACAAAAGGGACCTCTTTGGTTATAAGAAACATGAACGTATATGGAAAGCTGGAGATGAATAATCTAAAATACAAACAATACTCTTCAGAGGAGTTTGCAGATGATAAAGATTTCTGGCTTTGGGTGCTCAAAGAAGACGCGGAACAAGAGACTTTCTGGATGCAGTTTATAGCAGATAACCCTGACAAAGCGAAAGAAATAGAGCAGGCAAGGGCTCTGGTGCTGCAGGTAAATGTCGGTAAGTACAAACTGGAGGACAAAAAGGTGAACACACTTTGGGAGAAAATCCAGAAGTCTAAAGAGGAGTCTGATGCAAAGGATAACGCTGAACTTTTAAAGGAACATAACAGAGGGCAGCTATTTAAAGAACTAAGAAAGCCTGAGATAAAACATAGCACTGGTAGCTAAAAACAGAGTGGCAAATCCTCCTGAGTAATGTTTGGGCCTGCCGATAAATGATAAAGCAGATTGCCAATTTCATTTTTTGATAAAAGATATAAGTAGATGAAGAGACTAAGCCATTTGTTCGTAATGCTGCTCTGGTTGAGCATACCAGCGTTCGCCCAGCAACCGAAAGCGCATACCTCTTTTAAACCAGGCGAAATCTGGACGGATACGGATGGTAAGCACATTAACGCGCATGGGGGCGGCATTATCTTCCACGACGGCAAGTACTATTGGTTCGGGGAACACAAGGTAGAGGGCAAAGACGGAAACAAGGCCATGGTGGGCGTGAACTGCTACTCCTCCTCTGATCTGTATAACTGGAAAAACGAAGGCATTGCGCTTCCTGTTGCCGCAGAGGGAAGCGGCTCTGACATAGAGAAAGGGGCTGTGATTGAGCGCCCCAAGGTGATTTACAATGAGAAGACAGGCAAGTTTGTGATGTGGTTTCACCTGGAGTTAAAAGGGCAGGGGTATGCGGCCGCCCGCACCGCTGTTGCTACCGCAGACAACGTAACAGGGCCTTATACCTTTCTGAAAAGTTTGCGCCCGCATCCAGGGGTGTGGCCTGAAAATGCTACCGAGTCGCATAAAACAGAACCTATCGAAGTCACTGAAAATGATCCGGAGTGGGAGCAGAAAGTAGCAGCAGGCGCCTTTTTGCAAAGAGATTTTGAAGGCGGACAAATGTCCCGCGACATGACACTGTTTGTGGATGATGATGGTACCGCCTATCACATTGCCTCTTCTGAAGAAAACAGGACGCTTCATATCAGTAAGCTGACGGACGATTATCTAAGTTTTACCGATGAGTATGTCCGTGTATTTCCCGGAGGAAGAAATGAAGCTCCTGCCATTCTCAAGAAAGATGGCAAGTACTATATGATAACGTCGGGTTTGACAGGGTGGGCACCCAACCCGGCACGTTCTGCTGTGAGTGACCATATGATGAAAGGGTGGAAACAGCTTGGAAACCCAGTTCGGGGAACCGAGGAGCAAAAGAGTACAACCTTTGAGTCGCAGAGCACATTCATACTCCCGGTTCAGGGGAAAAAAGACACTTTTATTTTCATGGCTGACAGGTGGCGTCCGAAAAACCCCATAGATGGTCGTTACATCTGGTTGCCTTTGACCTTTGAAGACGGTAAGCCTGTTTTAAAATGGCAGGATGAGTGGACGCTGAAAGATGCTGCCGGGAAGAAGAACTAAAGAATCAATCAGGAATAAAGAGCTGTACGCTCAGCTTATAATTTACAGGCAGATACCGCAAGTTCTGATGAAACAGGCTGTGCCATCCAGGTAATAGAAGCAGATAAATATGAGATATAGTATTTTAACAAAACAGCATTGTTATCAGAATAAAATAGCTTACATAAAAAGATGCTTGTTTTCTGGAGTAGTATCGTGTATACTCTTATCAAGCTGCGGACAGCAAATAACAAGTAGTGGGAGTAGTGGAACTGAGGAAAAGGCTCCGGAGGAAGAGTATAGCGCGTATTTATTTACTTACTTCACCGGCAACAGCAACGACGAAGAAGCGATTCGCTTTGCCCTGAGCACCGACGGGTATAACTATAGAGCACTGAATAACAACAAGTCAGTTATTAGCTCAGCAGACATTAGCTCTACCGGAGGCGTGCGTGACCCGCATATTCTGCGCGGCGCCGACGGGAAGACGTTCTACATGGTGGTGACCGATATGGTGTCGGCCAACGGCTGGAGTTCTAACAGGGCCATGGTGCTTTTGAAGTCCACTGACCTGATCAACTGGACTTCCAGTGTTGTTAACATCCAGGAGCAATTTCCTGGAAACGAAGACCTGCTCAGGGTGTGGGCGCCGCAGACCATTTACGATCCCGAAGCCGGAAAATACATGGTATACTTTTCGATGAAACACGGAGAGGATCCGGACAAAATCTATTATGCCTATGCCAATGAGGAGTTCACCGCATTGGAAACTACGCCGAAGCAACTCTTCTTCAGCCCAACCAGCGGCGCCGCCATTGATGGCGACATCATTTTCAGGAACGGCAAATATCACTTGTTCTTTAAAACGGAAGGGGAAGGATCGGGTATAAAAATCGCCACTTCCGACAAGCTGACAGAGGGATATGAATTGCAGGACAAGTATGTGCAGCAAACGAAAGACCCGGTAGAAGGCTCTGGTGTTTTCAAACTCAACAACAGCGACGACTACATCCTGATGTATGATGTGTATACCAAAGGCAAATACCAGTTTACGAAAAGCAGAGATCTGCAACATTTCGAAATCATAGATCAAGAGGTAAGTATGAATTTCCATCCGCGCCACGGCACTGTGCTGCCTGTTACGGCAGAGGAAGCGGCAAGGCTGATGGGCAAATGGGGAACGGCAGATGATGTTATTGGGTCTGCCAGGGCAAGCGGTCTGAAAAAGACAAACATCGCTTTAGACACGGCCGCGAAGCAGCTCTACCTGCCTGTAAAACCGGGCACCAATCTAAGTGCTTTTGACCCTGAATTCATCGCCTTTCCCGGTGTAACCATTGCTCCCCAGTCTGCACAGGATTTTACCTCCGGCCCGGTAACTTATACGGTCGAAATAAAAGGACAGCAGCCACAGAACTACCAGGTAACTGCAAGAGAGGCCCACAACCCGGTACTGGAAGGCTTTTATGCGGACCCGGATGTGCTGTATTCTGAAAAAACAGGCAAATTCTATATCTACCCGACAAGTGACGGCTTTACCGGTTGGTCTGGCACATACTTTAAAACCTTTTCTTCCGGGAATTTAGTTGACTGGAAGGATGAAGGCGTGATACTGGACCTGCATAAGGACGTGAGCTGGGCAGACAGAAACGCCTGGGCGCCCAGCATCATTGAAAAAGAGATAAACGGCGAATACAAGTATTTCTATTACTTCACAGCCGCGCAAAAGATAGGTGTTGCTGTGGCCGATAATCCGACAGGTCCCTTTGTGGATTCTGGAAAACCTTTAATTGATGCTTTTCCGGAGGGCGTGACGGGTGGACAGCAGATTGACCCGGAGGTGTTTGCAGATCCGAAAACAGGGAAGAACTACTTGTATTGGGGCAACGGCTATATGGCCGGTGCCGAGTTGAATGAAGACATGGTTTCCATTAAGCCGGGTACAACGAAAGTCATGACGCCAGATGCCACTTTCAGAGAAGGTGCCACCGTGTTTTACAGGAACGGCACTTATTATTTCTTATGGTCTGAGGATGATACGCGAAGCGAAAATTACCGGGTGCGTTATGGCACGTCTACTACTCCTATGGGGAAAATAAAGGTTCCGGAGAATAACCTGGTTATCGCCAAGGACACAGCGGCTGGTATTTACGGGACGGGCCATAACTCTGTTTTACAGGTGCCTGGCAAGGATGAGTGGTATATTGTCTATCACCGGTTTAATTATCCGAAGGGAATCACCATGGGGGATGCTGCCGGATACAACCGGGAAGTCAGTATTGATAAACTAGAGTTTAACAACGACGGCAGTATCAGGCAAGTGACACCGACGCACCAGGGGGTGAAGGCCGTGGACCTGAAAAGCAATGGTGACAATAAACTTTAGAGGCAGTTTTAGAATACGCTGTATGAGGTGTGGCTTTTTTAACGGCTGATGCCTCAGCCGTTCTGGTGCCATTCTCTCAGCTTAGAAGCAACAGATTTGTAAAAATGTCTGCAAAATTGTCCAAAAGGCGGGAGGCAGAACTCTTATAGAAATAGAAAGGGTGGTATCCTGTGGTTTGAAGGCGCAGCCGGAAGCTTTGACTTCCGGTAAATTCATTAAAACCATAAAACATCCCGCTTCGGTAACGCGAAGAGTTCCGGAACAGCAACTAAGGTAAGTCTATGGACCTAATTACATGACATATAAGAACCTTGCTATGGTATGGAGGCATGCTGCCGTTGCCGTCTTTGCCCTTTTATTAAGCACCTCCTGCACAACAACCCGCTTGTCTGAACCTACCACTTCAACCGTGGCAGATGGCTGGGCGAATAATTCAGTAAATGTAGTGGTGTTTCGCAAGAACTCACTTGTTACTTTTCAGGATACGCAGTACACTGCCTGGTATGATGCAGACCGTTCGGTGATGCTGGCCAAAAGGAGAAACGGAACCGATGATTGGGAAATACGCAAGACAGACTTCAAAGGCAATGCAGCAGATGCTCACAATACCATCAGTATCATGGTGGATGGCAAAGGCTACCTGCACCTCTCCTGGGACCACCATAATAACAAGCTGAACTATGCCCGCAGCGTGAGCCCCGGCGCCCTGCAGATGAGCGAGAAAATGCCCATGACGGGCCAAAACGAGCAGGTCGTTTCTTACCCGGAGTTTTACCGGCTGCAAAACGGCAACCTCCTGTTCTTTTACCGCGACGGAGGCTCCGGGCAGGGTAACATGGTCATTAACCGCTACGACACCAATGCACGGCAGTGGACTCAACTGCACAGCAACCTAATTGACGGCGAAGGGAAGCGCAACGCTTACTGGCAGTCCTACATCGATGAGCAGGGCACAATCCATGTGTCGTGGGTATGGCGCGAGAGCCCCGATGTGGCCAGTAACCACGATCTGGGCTATGCCCGCTCCACCGACGGGGGCATAACCTGGGAGAAATCTACCGGAGAAAAGTATACGCTGCCCATCACAGAAGCCACAGGAGAACAGGCATGGGCAATTCCACAGAACAGTGAGCTGATCAACCAGACATCGATGGGAGCCGATGCCAAAGGCAATCCTTTCATTGCTACTTACTGGAGAGAGGCAGGTTCCGATATTCCGCAGTACCACCTGGTGTACCATAACGGCAGCACCTGGGAAGCGCTCCAACTGGACTTCCGCAAAACTCCCTTCAGCCTGAGCGGGGTAGGGACCAAGCGCATACCCATTGCAAGGCCGCAGGTGATGGTAAAGAACACCGGCAAAGATGCATCCGTGCTAATGCTTTTCCGGGATGAGGAAAGAGGCAACAAAGCTTCTGCCGTGGTCATCGACAAGCTGTCAGACCGCGAGTGGAGCATCGTGGACCTGACGCAGGAGTCACTCGGTTCATGGGAGCCCACCTACGATACAGAGCTCTGGAAAGAAAAAGGTATCCTGAACCTGTTTGTGCAGAAAGTAGAGCAGGTAGATGGCGAAGGCCAGGCCAATATTCCGCCGCAGCCGATACAGGTAGTGGAGTGGAAGCCTGCCTTCTGAAAAGAGGAGGGTTTGTATCAAGATAAAAGAAAACGATAATCTCAGTACTATAGACAAACATGAAGACCAGAACGTCTGCTTATTATACCCTGCTGGTTGTGTTGCTCCTATCCTGCGCAACATCTAACAAAACGGCATCAAAGAACCCGCTGCTACCCAATTCAAAAGAGGCGGTTGCCCATGTCATAAACAAGGTGAACAACTATTGGCAGGAGTCAAACCCGAACCACGGATGGGCTTTCTGGGATGTTGCCGCCTACCACACCGGCAACATGGAAGCTTATAAGATAACGCAGAACGAGCAGTACAGGCAGTACTCTGAAGCGTGGGCCGAAAAAAACAAATGGATGGGGGCCAAGTCTGCCGACAAGGAAAACTGGAAATACTCTTACGGCGAGAAAGATGACTACGTGCTGTTCGGGGACTGGCAGATTGCCTTCCAGACCTACATCGATTTATACAACTTGGATAAGGAAAAGGACCCTGAAAAGATTGCCCGTGCCCGGGAGGTGATGGAGTACCAGATGAGCACCCCGAACAACGACTACTGGTGGTGGGCGGATGGCCTGTACATGGTGATGCCTGTGATGACGAAGCTCTACAAGGTAACCGGCAATGCGCAGTATCTGGAAAAGCTTTACGACTACTACAGCTATGCCGACTCTGTGATGTATGACCAGGAGGAGCAGCTGTATTACCGCGACGCCAAATATATTTACCCGAAACACAAAAGCGCAAACGAGAAAAAAGACTTCTGGGCGCGTGGCGACGGCTGGGTGTTTGCCGGCCTGGCCAAAGTGCTGCAGGACCTGCCAGAGAACGCCCCGCACCGGGAGTTCTATATGAGCAGGTATAAAGACATGGCAGCGGCTATCGTGAAATCGCAGCAACCGGAAGGCTACTGGACCCGCAGCATCCTGGACCCGGAGCATGCGCCCGGCCCCGAAACCAGCGGCACTGCTTTCTTTACCTATGGCCTGCTTTGGGGTATAAACAACGGCTATCTAAATAAAGAAGCCTACTTACCGGCTGCTGCCAAAGGATATAATTACCTCACCACCGTGGCTTTGCAGCCAAGCGGCAAGATCGGCTATGTGCAGCCCATAGGGGAAAGGGCCATTCCGGGGCAGGTGGTGGATGTGAACTCTACTTCTGGATTTGGAGTGGGAGCAGTTCTGTTGGCAGCCTCTGAGATGTACCGCTACGTGGACAAAAACTAATACTAGTTATAGCAATCCTCCAGCTGCCCGTCCTGCGGAATAAAAGTTTTATTCCGGAACGGCGACAGGAAAACTATAAGTTTGAGCAAGGCAGTCAATAGAATTAATGCGGTGATGGATAAGACAGGCGTAGTTCATGGTTGCTGACTTACGGCGTAAGGGTGCTGCTATGCTTTCCGAGCATCCCTTCGCAAAGAAGAATTTAAAATTATTTCATACATGTAGAGAATGAGGAGCCTGACACGTGTCAGGCTTTTCTTTTTAGCAGCCTTCATGCAAAAAAGAAAGTTCACCTCAGGTTCTGGTAAGGCACCCTTGCAAACCAAAGACAAAGCTTAGCCATGGTCTTGTAGCTTTTAAATAAATGGCTTACATCCTAATATTTATATAGCTGGTTCTTTTTTGAAAAAAGTTTGAACATCGTGTCCAATTGGCTCTGAGGCTGTCTCTTTGTAGATATGAGTGAGTGGTCGAGCCTGGCTGTAACTCTTAACACTGATGAAGGCTCAACCTGCAAGTACACTGGGTTTGCCTGAACTGAAAGAGGACAAAATAAGAAGTTACTATTTCACTGACTAATCTTAATAATTCATTTTACCCAAAACTAATTAATGATTTATGCAACATTATTTACTTAAAGAGCTAAGATTCGTACTGGTTCTTCCTCTTTTTCTCTTATCAATTGTCGGGGCATTAGCCCAGGGCCTGACGGTGCAAGGTAGGGTAACAGACGATAGCGGGGCGGCCCTGCCAGGTGTTACTGTCTTGTTGAAGGGCACTTCCACGGCTGCTCCTACTAATGCAGAAGGCAGATACTCCATTAATGTTCCGTCTGGTGAAGGAACATTGGTCTTCACTTATATCGGTTTTGAACCACAGGAGGTAGAAATTAACAACAGAACCACCATTGATGTACAAATGGGTGCCGACGCCAAGGCTTTGGAAGAAGTGGTGGTGATAGGCTACGGAACGCAGAAGCGTTCTGATGTAACGGGTTCCGTAGCATCTGTTCCAAAGGAAAGGCTCTCAAATCTTCCCGTTACGGACATAACGCAGGCCATACAGGGTACAACGGCAGGATTGAATATTACGCAGGGCTCTTCCGTGCCAGGTAGCTCCGGTGGTATAAGCATACGGGGTGTAAACTCTATTAGTGCAAACACCTCTCCTTTTATTGTATTGGATGGCGCTCCCTTCTTTGGCCAAATCAATGACGTCAATCCGAATGACATTGAATCAATTGAAATCTTAAAAGATGCCTCTGCGGTAGCGATTTATGGCACGAGAGGTTCCAACGGTGTGATTCTGATCACGACGAAAAGAGGTAAGACCGGGCAGCCAAGAATCAGCTACAATGGTTACTATGGAGTAGAAGGTCTGGCTAATAGGTTAGAGCCAATGTCTCCGGAAGCCTATGTGCAGAAATACGAAGACTATATGATAGCGCAGGGACTTGCGCAAACACAGATACTGCCGAATACTTACGAAGTAGACAACTATAACGCAGGCCTTACGACAGACTGGCTGGATGCGGCTTCACAAACAGGCAAGATTACAGAGCACAACCTGAGTATATCTGGTGGTACCGACAAGGTACAGTATTACCTTACAGGTGGCTATCTTAACCAAGATGGTGTAGTGAAAGGATATGAGTTTCAGCGGGCAAGCATTCGTTCTAACCTAGACGCTACGCTTACAAGCTATTTGAAAGCGGGTACTTCATTATACTTTGCAGATCATAACTCTGACGGTGGCCGGGCTAATTTATTGTTCGCCTCAGCTATGAGCCCTTATGGACAAGTATATGACGAGGCAGGCAACTATGAGATTTTCCCGATGAATCCCGAGCTATTGTTTGAAAACCCGCTGCTAGGCCTGACAACTGATAGAGTGGACAGACGCAAATACATAACGGGTACGGCTTATACAGAGTTAACGCCTGGTTTCGCAGAAGGCCTGAAGTACCGTCTGAATGCTTCCTACACCTATGAAATCGGCAGGCAGTCAGGCTATGCAGGGCGACCAGCCAACAACAGGGTAGGTGGTGCTTATGCCAATAATAATGAAACCAACAGTTGGGTGCTTGAGAATATCCTGACTTACACGAAAGACTTTGGCAGGCATCATATAGACATAACCGGGCTTTACAGTGCGCAGGAAACAGATTATTTCCGGTCTGGTGCGGATGCTAATACCTTTATCAATGATCAGTTGTCCTTCTATAATCTTGGGGCAGCTGAAAACAGAACCTCTTCTTCCTATGGAGACAGGACTTCGCTGCTTTCTCAGATGGGAAGAGTGAACTACTCTTATGATAGCCGTTACTTATTAACGTTAACTGCCCGAAGAGACGGATATTCTGCTTTTGGAGCAAACACAGATAAATACGGTCTTTTCCCGTCTATGGCTTTAGGCTGGAATATTGCCAATGAAAGCTTTATGCAGGATGCCAACTTTGTAAACCAGCTTAAATTAAGGTTTTCTTACGGTCAGTCAGGTAACCAGGCTATCGGCGTGAACCAGACTGCTACCTTGTACAACCCGGTTCGCTTTCCGTTTGGTGGAGCAAGTACCATTGGTGTGTTGGCCGGAAGACTCGGAAATGCTGATTTGAACTGGGAGACGACTACTTCGGCAAACCTAGGCCTGGATTATGGATTCTTGGGGAACAGAATCAGAGGTACTGTGGAAGTATACAATTCAAGAACAAATGATCTGCTGCTTAGCAGGAATATTCCAAATGTTACAGGGTACTCCAGTGTCTTCTACAACCTGGGTGAAGTAAGGAATAGAGGAGTTGAGTTTTCTGTAAGCACCGTGAACGTGGAATCTGGTAAATTCAGATGGGAAACTGACTTGAACTTTACCCGAAACATAAACGAAATTGTAGAGCTGTATGGCGATGGAGAGGATGACATAAACAACAGGTGGTTTATAGGCAAATCACTGGGAGCTGTGTTTTCTTATAACTGGTTAGGTGTATGGCAGGAAGGAGATGACATCCCGGAGTCTTTGAATGCTGTACCAGGTGACCTGAGATTTGAAGATATTGACGGTGATGGCAGAATAACCGGTGATGACAGAGTATACTTAGGAACTACGCTACCAAAGTGGTATGGAGGTCTTACTAACACGTTTCATTACAGCAACTTTCACCTGAGTGTTTTCCTGCAGACTCAACAAGGATCGATGAAAGGCAACCCTGACATCTACTACGGTGATGAAGCCGGCAGAAGAAACATCCCGGCTGCGGTTGGCTACTGGACCCCTGAAAACAGAAGCACCGAGTTTCCGTCACTGAGTTACAGAAATCCGCATGGCTATAATTTCGCCAGAGATAACAGTTATGTAAGGATAAAAGACGTGCGCTTAAGCTATACAGTGCCGCAGGCCTTCTTGGATAAATATGGTATCAATGGGCTTGTAATATACACAGCTGGCAGAAACCTTCATACTTTCACAGACTGGGTAGGATGGGATCCGGAAAGCAACCAGTCTTCCAGAGGCTCAGGAAACTGGGCAAACAATTACCCCCTTGTCAGAACAGTTTCTTTCGGACTTAACCTGACACTTTAACGAAACACTAACTTTTGATACAGATGAAAAAATACATAAAGATATTTGTTTGCGCCTGTGTTGGCTTGCCAGCCTTTACAGCATGCGATGATTCTTTCCTGGATGAAGAAGTATTAAGCTCCTACTCGCCAACAACGTTGCGGGACTTACCAGGTTTAGAAGCATCTCTGGTAGGCCTTTATAACCATAACAGCACGTTTTACAGCGTAAGTTGGGCGCAGGGGTGGCCGTCAGTCTGGCATGTAGGTACTGATGTGGCATGGCCTGCGCAACCACAAGGTATTGAAAACCCCTACTATAACTATAATACGTTGACACCTCTGGATGGGGCCGCAGACCATACCTGGAACTGGGGCTATGCCATGATCAATAACGCCAACGTTATAATCCAGAACGTTGAAAGCCCTGATCTTACAGGCGTACCAGATACTGAAAAAGACAGGATTAGTGCAGAGGCACGTTTCTTCAGAGGGCTTGCCTACAACACCTTAGCCACTGCTTTTGGTGGCGTTCCGCTGGTGACAGAGCCACTAACTGCTCCTAAAACAGACTTTGTGCGTGCTCCGCTGGAGGATGTGAACAACCAGATCTTAACGGATCTACTGTTTGCAGCAGAGCATTTGCCGGATATAAATAATATACCCGCAGCGATGCAAGCCAGAGCCAACAAATATATGGCAAACCAGCTACTGGCAGAGGTTTACCTTAGAATTGGAGAGCCTGCCAAAGCCGAAGAGCAGGCAAACATTGTCATTAACAGCGGCGCGTTCAGTTTGGTAACGGAACGTTATGGTGTGGTGGCAAACCAACCAGGTGATCCCTTTTCTGATATGTTTAAGTATGGAAACCAGCGCAGAAGACAAGGAAACACGGAGGCAATCTGGGTAATGGAAGCTGAGAACCCGAGAAACGTGCCAGGCGGTATGACAGATAATCCGCAGCAGCGCCGTGTGTGGGTAGCTTCTTACCATAGCAGGCCAGGAATGACTCCGGCTGATTCACTTGGCGGCAGGGGAATTGCCAGAATCAGGCTGAACAATTGGGTGTTGTATGACCTGTATGATGAGAATGATATCCGCAACTCAGAATATAACATCAACAGAAAGCTGTATTATAACGATCCTGATCCGAAATACAGTAATATTTACAAAACAAGAGTACCTTATGAAGGTCCGGATACGCTTTTCATCATCAATCCTTATACCATGAAATGGGGCCATTTTGATCCGCAGGATGTGTTTGGATATGGTATGTGGAAAGACTTTATCCTGATGCGCCTGGGCGAAACGTACCTGCTCCGAGCAGAGGCTCAGTTCAAACAAGGTAAACTGGCTGAAGCTGCTGAGTCTATCAACATGTTGAGGGAAAGAGCTGATGCGCCGCTTGTTTCTGCCGCCGACATCACACTGGACTTTATATTAGACGAGAGAGCAAGGGAACTGCTAGGTGAGGAAAACCGCCGCTTCACGCTAATGCGCACGGGTACGCTAGTAGAAAGAGCTAACAGGCTAAACACTAATGTGCCAGGACTGCCAGAAAACAGGCAAATCACCGGGCTGTCAGAAATGCACTTGCTGATGCCAATTCCGCAGAATGAAATTGACCTGAACAAAGATGCTGTGCTGGAGCAAAACCCAGGTTACTAAACCAGGAATGTTACGGAGCAGATAATTTTTTAACTTGGCGCTCCATAAAGCAAATCTCCAAAGCATTTTTAGAGATTTACTTTATGGAGCGTCTTTATTTTATAGTTGATATAACTCACCATGATATCATTAAAACAGAGTTCGAAATTATACACTACCTTTTTAATGCTACTGCTATGCTGCCTGACGCAGCCAGCACTGGCACAGAAAAAGAAAGCAGCCGCTGCCAACGAAAGAGAAGTATGGCTGCAGTATATGGACAAAGTAGCCAGGCCGGTTATGTTTAATCTGGCAGCGGATCAGTTAAAAGAGAAAATGCCCGTAGCCCTGTCTGAGAAAATTGACAATAAGGCGTCGCGGGAGAAGGTAGCTTACCTGGAGGCTTTTGGCAGGGTCATGAGCGGCATAGGCCCATGGCTCAACCTCGAAGGCGGTTCGAAAGAAGAGGTAGCCTTACGAAACCAGTACCGGCAATGGGCTTTGAAAGCTGTGGCCAACGCTGTAAATCCGGCTGCGAAAGACTACATGGAGTGGAATGGCGGACAACCCTTAGTGGATGCATCTTTCCTGGCCCTGGGCCTGATAAAGTGCCCCTGGTTGTGGGAAAACCTGGATAGCAAAGTGCAGGATCAGGTGATTACAGCTTTCAAAACGACACGAAACACCGTTCCGGTTTACTCTAACTGGATATTGTTTTCAGGAATGATAGAAGCCTTCTTTGCTAACTATGGAATAGAATATGATGCCGTCCGGGTTGAATACGGAATCAGGGAGTTTTCAGAGCACTGGTATGTAGGAGATGGCATGTACTCTGATGGAATGAATTTCGCGCTGGATTACTACAACAGCTATGTTATTCAGCCTTACATGGCAACCATACTCGAAGTTGCTGCCAAACAAAACAACAGGTATGAGCGCTATGCGCCCAAGTTCGACAAGATCAGCAAGCGTTACGCCGAGATACAGGAAAGATACATCAACACAGATGGCTCTTTCCCTGTTATCGGCCGATCCATTGCCTACCGTGGCGGGGCATTTCATCATCTGGCAGATATTTCGATGCGGAAGCAACTGCCGGAGTCTCTTACCCCCGGGCAGGTACGGAGTGCTTTAACAGCAGTTAACAAGAAAACACTGGATGCACCTTCTTCCTTTACAAAAGATGGCTGGCTTAATATAGGGTTGTATGGCTACCAGCCGGATGCAGCGGACTTTTACATTACCACCGGCAGCCTCTACCTCTGCGCCACGATTTTCCTCCCACTCGGCTTGCCGCAATCAGACCCTTTCTGGTCAGCGCCGGCAGCTCCCTGGACAGCCGTAAAGGCCTGGACAGGTCAGGATTTTCCTGCAGACCATGCCTTGCATTAGAAATACATTAAAGCCTGTGTAGGCCCAAAAAAAGCCCGTACTGAAATGTCTCAGTATGGGCTTTTTTATGAGGTAAAAGTGAAGCTAAATTATAGCTCTTATCTTCTGATGCTGAATTAGCGTACTTTCAATATTCATTAAGCTATTGCACTACCTTAAATGTACCCTGCATCACATAAAAGTGTCCGGGCACTGTGCAGACAAAAGTATAATCGCCGGGCTCATCAGGTGCTTCAAAATAAATTGCCTCCGTTTCACCGGGCTGCAGCAACTTTGTGTGGTACAGCAATTTGTCTGTTTGCGGAATATAGTCCTTCTCCTGTCCTTCCAGCCCCAGTTTCATTGCCATTTCACCTACCTCTATGGCAGTGCCCGGTAACACCACTACAAAATTGTGCAGCATGTCGTCATTGTTGTGGAAAACCACTTTTACCTTGCTGCCCGCTTTTACGCGTATCTGAGAAGGGTCGAATTTAAGCCCGGGCTTAGTGCCCACGTTAATGGTAATATCAGACTCTTTCGTCCAGGAAGCAGGCCTTTTGGTAATACGCTTGGCCATTGTGCCAGCGGCTGGCTTTGCAGCAGCAGATTTAGTTGCAGCTGGTTTGGCAGAGGAGGCCATAGCAGCATGACTGCTGTGAGCAGGCGCTGCAATAGCCAGTTTTTCTCCGTCCGGAAACTGGTTGAGCGTGTAGTAGCCTACGTGGTGCAGCAGGGGTTTGCCGTCTGCCCCACGCACACCTTCTGCCGTAATCTCATGTATGTAGCCTTCGCGCAGGCCATCTACCACCAGGCGGGCCTTTAATCCATCTTCCGACACGACGACGCCACGCACCGTGCATTTTTCATTGTTGATAACCGGGCTTCCGTATTCGGCTTGATACTTATAATTGAAACCTGTAATCTGATAAACAGAAGGATCTGCTGCTAGTGTCCGGTTTACAGGTTGTGTAAACTCTATTTCAAAACCATCGGGCATGGCACGCACGGTTTTCATCTCGAAAGGCGTTCTGCCGGTCCAGACAAGGCGCTGCAGGCCGAACAGTTCTTTTCCGGTAGAGGACCAGCCGCGGCTGGTCATGCCACTGAACATGGCTCCATCGCTGCCCCAGATTAGGCGGAGGATACCAGAAGAGAAGCCTTCCCGGAAAGGGAATACAACACCCTGGTACTGGCCTTTTACTTTCTCCAGGGCCACCCGCATAATTTTGCTCTGCCCCTGGTCTCCCACAAAGAACTGGTTGCTGAAAGGACCGAATTTTCCGTTTGTGTTGTCATTCAGGATGCCGGAAGTAGAGATACCCAGGATGCCGTGCGGCAACCATACAGCGGGCGGCTTCAGGGCTTCTACACGTTTCGCCACATCATAAAGGGGCTCTCCGGTATTAGGAATGTCCTGTGGTTTGATGTTGAGAGGTGATCCTGGCAGGTCCGTCCAGCGAAGGCTTTCGGCATTACCCAGGAAGTCACCCTTTTCTATGTGCGAGATACGGCCGGAGCCAACCCAATCGCCCTGGTTCTCGGTGTAGAAAACATCCCCGGCTTCATTAAACCCGAATCCGGAAGGCGAACGCAGCCCGGCAGCTACAGGCGTCATTTGCCCGTCAGGGGTAATTTCCAACATCCAGCCGCGCCACGGGACCAGGCTGACGCCATGTCCGAGGCTATTGCTCCAGCCCAGGTTCAGGGTTACCAGCATGTTTCCGTTTGGCTTAAACAGGGGGCCGTAGGAGTATTCGTGGTAGTTGCCTGACAGCGGCCAGGAGTATACTTTATCGTAGGCGTCCGCCTCTCCGTCGCCATCCATGTCGCGGAGACGCGTGATTTCGCTGCGCTGTGTTACGTAGATGTCGCCGTCTTTATAAGCCAGTCCCAGCGGTTCATGCAGCCCGTAGGCAAAACGCCTGTAGGTTGGTTTGATGTTGCCTGAAACATTCGGATTAGAGATAATCCATACTTCTCCTCGCCGGGTACAGGCCGCGATGCTGCCATCCGGTAATGTGGCTAGGCCCCCGACTTCCAGTATCACCCCTTCCGGTATCGGCAGCGAAATCAACTTATAAAAATCGTCTTCCACTTCCGGAATAGCGTCTTCAGATGTGGTTGGGATACTTCCTGTTTCGACATTTTCCTGCGCCATACCTGCCTGCCCACCCAGGGAAAGCAAACAGAGCGCAACAAGCGTAGCCTTTGTAAGATGTATTAAATGTGATTTTATTCTCATGATGATGTCTTTCCTTCTGTTGCGCTTACGCCTACCAAACAATGTTATACTGTGCCGTTGCGATGCCTCTTCTGGCCTTCACGGGCAGTAGCAGCTCTTTCCTGTTCTCTGCCGTGGTCCGGATAATAGGCCTTACCCTGCGCGGCAATTCTATCAGGTACTCTTTATCGTTGATGGCATAAAGCCCGTTAGGCAGTTTTGTGATTTCGTTTCCTTCTGCCACTCTGCACCACAGTGCCTCCTGCTGCTGGCCGGGTATTACTGCCAGTGAATGGGCCAGTTTCCTTCCTCCTTCAATTACTTCAAAAGCCTCTCTTACACTGGCTCTGCCCAAATCGTATTTAAAGGATGGCCGGCCGTTCTTATCCACTTCATAACCGATGTAGTTATAAGCAGTATTAGAGTCAGGCCATGCCATATTTGCATCTGATAGAAAAGCAAGCGTGGGGTTGCCGGCAAGTTCGATCACGCTTCCCATCGGTACGCCTAGTTGGGGCTCGCCCCGCTCATGCCACATCGGGGTGGTTTCCAGAAAATTGCCGCGCCAGAACTGCAGGAAATCACCCGTACCTAAGTCTACGGTGTAGTTCGCATTGCCGGGTTCTCCTACAGAGATGGTATGTGTTCTTTTCTCTCCATGATGCATGATAAAGCTCCGGAGCATCACCGGCTCGTTTTCAGCCAACACCATAATGGCACCTACCGGCTCTGCTGCACGCAGCGGAGTGTTCAGCGTGGTATAAGGCACGCCTGAGCCTTCCACAGAAAGTGTGAAGTCGTTGCTCTGGGCATACCAATAACCAAATTTCTTCAGGTATGAAAGCTCTACCGGGTGCTCGCCTGCCTCCAACTGTACCATGGCCGTGGCATCTCCGTGCTCGCCGTCAATCACAATTGCTTTTTTGCCACCTATGACTAGCTCCCCGGCACCGTTCGGCCTTTCAGGGTAGTTGTTGTCTTCCGGTATCCAGTCCAGCTTCAGGTTGAACAGGTATTCGCCGGTGTGCGGTATATGAAGGGTTCCGTTTATTTTTCCGCCGAATTTGTCGCGGGTGCCGGAACCCTGGTGGGCCAGTGCCCGAATGTCCATTTCCTTCACAGGCGTTTGGGTGTCGAAGGCAGATACCTCATTCACCTCACCTTCATAGGCTTTCAAGGTCAAGCCCGTCAAGGTGACAGGCTCTGTACCGAATGCTTTGTAGCTGATGTTACGGATGGCGACGCGGCCATGGTCGCCCTGTATCATCAGTGGGCCAAGCGGCTGCTCATCCTGGAAAGCAGCGGCACGCGTTGGCCCTGTCACTTCCACGTTCTCATGAATGGTTACACCGTTATGAATCACCTGCACGAATACAGCATTGGCCGTTTTCTGACCCTGCGCATTAAAACGGGGTGCTCTGAAAACAATTTTGTAATGCTGCCACAGCCCCGGGGCCTTGCTGACATTTACGGCGGGCGGGTGGCCTTCATACCCTTTTCTGTCTCCGGGGCGGTCTTCATCCCAGCGCTCATAGATGGCACCGCAGTCAGCGGCTGTCGGGTTTTGCACGCCCCAGCTATCAAACAGTTGCACCTCGTAGCGCCCCTGCAGGTAGATGCCGGCATCCGACCCTTTGTCCATCATAAAGTCAAGCTCCAGTTCTATGTCGCCATGCTCCATTTTAGTGAACAGGTTGTCTTTGTTCCGGGCTGACAGTTCGTTTACCAGCACGCCGGTGCCTTGTTGTATTTGCCCCCTTCCGGCTTTGCGCAGGTCATAATAGACATCCCCGGCCAGCTGCCAGTTGGCTGCTGCAGGCCTGAAGTCTTCCAGGTTTTGAAGGGAAACGGTTGTGTTAGGTAATTCCCTTGTCTGTGCCATGCTGGCAAAGCTGGTGAGCATCAGAAAGAAGAGAATCGAAAAAGGTTGGTATCTCATGATCTAATAGAAGCGTGTATCAAACACATAATTAAAGAAAGTGATAAACTAAAGCAATTAATAGCCGGATTAACAAGCAGGTTATTAGCGGCGATAGGGGCGAAGCGGTCTTTTGATGCATAACGCATCATCTTTTCAAAATTAATGAACAACCACCCCTGAGACATCTTACATCTGCTCACTACTACAGTCAATTGCGAATATGCTTTGCACAACTAGTTGTAGCAACTGGAGTAACTGACGTTACGCAACACCAGAGCACATTTAATTTTGATTCCCGCTAAGACTCTTCCGCAACGTCATTTGAGTAATTAGTCACTTTTTTATGTTGGATATTTTTATTTATAGGTAGAGGTCTTATATTTAGATAGATATATTAAGCAAGCTAGGGCGGGAAATGCATTGGACCATGTGTTTTATGGCGATGAAAGCAAATTAATAGCTCATGTCTGTTGGGAGTCTCAATCCTATGGGTAACGTGATATCAACTCAAAGGTCCTGATTGTAGTGGAGTTTAAGTCATTGTTGCTGCAAGACTAAGTAGCCGAGAGAGTCTACAGCTTGATATAAAATAACTTTTTATATACTACAAGCCCCTGAATATTTATGTATTATCCTAAAATAAGCAGTACTTGTAAAACCCCGAAATACAAGCAGATCCTTCAGGCTATTATCGACGATGTAGAAAAAGGTGTTCTGAAAAAAGATCAGAGACTACCTTCTATCAATGATTTAAGTGCAGAACTCTGGATAGGACGTGATACTGTAGAGAGAGCATATCGGGAGTTAAGGGGGCAGGGCATTATTACCTCAATTCAGGGGAAGGGTAACTTCATTGCTGGTACTGGTGCCAAAAAGCTAAAAATACTGTTGGTATTTAACAAACTGAGTTCTTACAAAAAAATTATCTACTATTCCTTTCTGAAAACACTTGGTGATAAAGCCACGCTGGATCTGCATATTCACCATTATGATGTTCAGGTGTTTAAGGATATCATTGAAAAGAATTTGGGCAAGTATAATTACTATGTCATTATGCCTCACTTCTCTTATGACGCAGATCAGAATGAATACAAGCGAATACTTAAAAGTATCCCAAGTGAGGAACTAGTTCTACTGGATAAAGACCTTCCTTCTTTAAACTCAAAGTATCTGGCGGTATACCAGGATTTTGAGAAGGATATTTTTAACGCCCTTCAGTCAGCTTTAGATTTATTGAATAAATATCAAAAGTTAACACTAATATTTCCCGTTGACGGGCAATATCCAATTGAGATCCTGAATGGATTTCGTTACTTCTGCCTATGTTATAATAAGAATTTTTCTATCATCAATAACCTTGCTGAAGAAGTGCCGCATATAGGTACAGTTTATATAACCATAGAGGAATCGGATCTCGGGGATTTATTTAAAAAGATTAAACAGTTGAATTTTACTCCAGGTAAGGATCTAGGCATTATTTCATTTAATGATACTGCTTTAAAGGAGGTGCTGTCTGTTACCATAATTACCACTGATTTTGAGGCTATGGGGCAGACTGCTGCTAACTTGCTGTTAAACAAGAAGCAGATAAAGGTAAAAAACTCTTTTTATATGATTCGGCGCACTTCATTATAGAACCTGCAGGATATCTGTAGCTCCTGTTTCAGTAGAAGAGCTTATTGCTAGACTGAATTAGTTCCGATCAGTTTAAGCTGGGTACTACTATGTCATACTTCGCTTAAAATAGATAGTTTTTGCATGCCCTCCGCCTTTCCTACCTTCTAAAGTTGATTCTATGTGCTCCACGTTCGTGAAGGCATACGTTCAAGGCAGCCGCTCAGGAAGATTAGTAAATGCCTTATTTCGAGTTAAGAAAAGTATCTTAAAAAAGCAATATAGAATTTTTTTGTTTAATCAATATTTCTAAAGTCATAAGTATACTTTCTGACTAATAACTCGGTGAAACGGCAAATTGCTTTAGCACTTCGAAAGAACTGCATAGGGTCAGCACAGACCATGACAGTTAGCTGCCGGGATTACAGTAGATTTAACTGACAAGCAAGTATAAAGGAGGTGAAATGTTGCAAGGTGTTTAGTTTGTTATGACCAACTCAGTCCTGAAATAAAAACAACTGATATGAATAAACTCTTAATTAATAAGAAGATGTGGGCGCTGCTGCCTCCTTTTATTCTTTTTACTATTGTGTGGGTGCTGGCTCAGGGAAGTCTTAAAGATGAAGATGGCTTTGTGGAAATATTTGACGGTAAAACACTGAAAGGCTGGGAGGGAGATCCTGCCTATTGGAGAGCAGAAAATGGCAATTTAGTAGGGGAGGTGACGCCGGATAAACTTTTGAAGAACAATACTTTCATTATCTGGCGGGGAGGGCAAACAGAGGATTTTGAACTGAAAGGGGAGTTCCGCCTGACAGAAAACGGTAACAGCGGCATTAATTACAGAAGTGTTGAGGTAGATAGTATTCCCTACGCACTAAGTGGGTACCAGGCAGATATAGATGGCCGCAAGCGCTACACTGGCCAGAATTACGAAGAACGGGGGAGAACAACGCTGGCGTACCGGGGACAGAAAGTGGAGGTAAATTCTCCTGGAAATCAGTCAAAGTCGTTGAGAGACAACGTTAAAAACAATGCCTGGACAGCTACTACGGTAACAGAATCGCTGGGTGCTTCCGACTCTTTAAAAGCCCATATCAAAAGCAATGACTGGAACGAGGTGCATTTAGTTGTAAAGGGTAACAGGATGCAGCACTATGTGAATGATGTGCTGATGAGCGATGTAACGGACAATGACACCATCAACCGGAAGCTTTCAGGTTTGCTGGGGGTGCAGGTGCACGTAGGCCCACCCATGAAGGTCGAATACCGGAACCTGCGCTTGAAGCAGCTGTAGCTTTTGTCTGTACCTGGTGTGTAGCTAAAGTTCAGTAAGCATCATAACAACAAGGAAAAGCAAAGCAGCAGAAGTCGAATCAAAATTACTTCATCATCCTAATCCTTAATAACACATTGGCTCATAAAACCTGGGAAAACAAGATTTGTAACCCTGCACAACTGGGAGGCATAGAGACTTCGGTGATAGACAACGGTGCTGGACGCGGAACCCGTATTGCCTGGATCAACACGGGTACAGGTTTGCGCTACAAGGTGGTAATCGACCGGGCCATGGATATAGCGGATGCTTTCTACAACCAGCATAGCCTTGCCTGGTTGAGCCACTCGGGTATTACCCCTCCCGAACCATTTTCTGATAAGGGGATAGATTGGATCAGAACGTTTGGGGGAGGCTTGCTGGTTACGTGTGGCTTAACGCATGTGGGTAGTCCGGAGGCAGACGCTTATGGTGAGCGTGGTTTGCACGGGCAAATCAGCAACACACCTGCTGAAATCGAATCGATTCTTCAGCCTGATCCCATAGCCGGTAAAATGGAGATGAGCATCACAGGGAGAATCAAGCAAACCCAGTTGTTTGGGCCGAACCTGGAGCTGAGACGAACAATATCAGGAAGGATTGGAGAAGCATCCATCAGTATTCATGATGAAGTGCTAAACCGGGGCAACACGCCTGCTCCTCATATGCTGCTATATCATTTCAACTTTGGTTGGCCATTAGTAGATGAAGGCACGGATATTATCTGGCAGGGAGCATGGGAATCGCGGGAGGGTGAACCATACAACAAAATTTTCCGGGAGGGAAACAACTTCCGGAAATGCTCCGCTCCTTTAGAAGAACATACTGGAGGAGGAGAGGAAGCAGCTTTCATTGATGTGACACCTGATAATGCGGGAGCTTGCGTGTGCGGGCTGTACAACGCTCAAATCGGTATTGCGCTTGCGCTGCGGTTTCAGAAAAAGCAACTGCCCTGGTTAACGAACTGGCAGCATTGGGGAAGGGGCGAGTACGTGACAGGCCTGGAACCAGGTACAAACCCACCCATAGGGCAGGCAAAGGCAAGGGAGCAAAACGAACTCATATACCTGTCACCGGGAGAAAGCAGGACATACAACCTGGAAATTGAAGTACTTAACCATGAAGAAAAAATCAATGATTTTTTAGATAACAACTTAAGCTAACTGTAATAGAAAAAATGGAAACAGTAGAAAAAGTAAGCCTAGCTGCAAAGGCATTAGAGCAAGGAAAAGGTATTCTTCGTTTAGCCCCCACTTGGGTGCCACGTTCATTCTGTGTACCGGGTCGAAGAATAAAGCTGCACCCTGACGATTACTATGTATTGGGAGGGGAGCGCGGCGGTATCGACGAGCGTTGGCTTTCATCCACCACGCCAGCGAAAAATGGTCCGTTAACCGGAGAAAATGAAGGCTTAAGCGCCATCGTTTTCAATGATGGTGCCAACGAAGAGAAAATACTTTTAAAGGATGCCGTTGATGAACTGAAGGGCGAACTGATTGGAGACCGCTTATGGAAGGAGCATGGCAGCTGGCCCATGTATTCCAAGTTCTTTGATAACATGGGTCCCCTGCCGCATCACGTGCATCATAACGACGAACATGCCAAGCTCATCGGCCAGATGGGTAAACCGGAAGCTTACTACTTCCCCCCACAGCTGAATAACCATGGAGGTGATTTCCCTTATACCTTTTTCGGCATCTCGCCGGGCACAACAAAAGGAAAAATTCGCGAGTGCCTGGAGAACTTCTCTAAAGGCGACAACAAAATAACAAACTACTCGCAGGCTTTCCGCCTGGAGCCGGGCACAGGTTGGGATGTTCCGCCAGGACTGCTTCACGCCCCTGGAAGTATGTGCACCTACGAGCCGCAGAAAGCTTCTGATGTATTTGCGATGTACCAATCGCTGGTAAATGAAGCCATCATACCGGAAGAACTATTGTGGAATGGTACTCCAGAGGATAGAGTAGGAGACTTTGACCAGCTACTGGAGGTGCTCGATTGGGAATTGAATGTGGATCCTTACATGATGGAAAACAGGTTTATGGCTCCCAAGCCTGTAAGACCTGTAGAAGAAATGGAAGCCGAAGGATACACCGAAACCTGGGTGTGCTATAAATCAGACGCTTTCAGTGCCAAAGAGCTTACTGTTTCTCCGGGAGCTACGGTAAAAATAAAAGACAGCGCTGCTTACGGCCTTATCATGATGCAGGGGCACGGTAAAATGGGCGTCTGGGACATAGAGACTCCTGCTCTGATTCGTTACGGGCAGTTAACCAACGACGAGTTTTTTGTAAGTGAAAAAGCTGCCAGAGAGGGTGTTAAAATAGTGAACACGTCCTCGACTGATCCGATTGTGATGCTGAAGCACTTTGGCCCAGGCAATCCTGATCTGGTGTTGTAGCTGGCAAACCCAAAAGAGAAGGAGGCATAAAACTCCTCTTCACTATTTATAATTGTTTTTTAAACCTGATAAAATTTATTGGCTTATGAACGAGAATAATTATCCGAAGCTTCACAATGCAACCTGGCCTGGTATCGTGGGAAAAGGTCCTGATTCAGAGCCACCCATTTCTTTTGATTCCATGCTCGAGATGACATCTGCTGCTGAGGTAGACGGGGTAAAGTTTGATGGTGTTGACGTTGGGCTTTTAGAGCCTCATGTTGATATCAATAACATGGATGATGGTATAAAACGGCTGGCAGATAAAGTATCATCATTTAACCTGAACATTGGCACGCTGGTAGCGCCTATTTGGGGTGGCCCGGCCATGGGCAGTAAAGAAGAGCGGACCCAGTTCATCGAACAGGTGCGTAAATCCTGCATTTTTGGAAGCAAGCTGCGCGAAATGGGTGTCCGTCCGCACGGGGTTATTCGCATCGATTCTGCCAGTACGCCGGAGAGTTGGGCCCTTGACCCGGTTGCTAACACAAAGTTGATTGCCCAGACCTTCCGGGAAGCTTGCGATGTAGCTGCCGATTATGGCGAAAAGCTGGCAGCAGAGGGTGAGATTTGCTGGGGAGGCATGCACAGCTGGAAGACGATGATCGATACCTTAGAAGCCGTTGAGAGACCAAACATTGGCTTCCAAGCCGACATGTCGCATACCTTGTTATACCTGCTGGGCTATAACAGGCCAGAAGACCGTATTCTGCCGAAGAACTTCGAGTGGAGCGACCGCGAAGCTTTAACGGATGGACTCAGAACGCTGACCAATGCACTCCGCCCCTGGACGATAGATTTCCACGTTGCCCAGAACGATGGCACCGTACATGGAACAGGTTCACATGATAAAACAGGACGCCACTGCCAGGCACTTGATCCGAACGGAAAGCTGGACATTGCGAAAGACGCAGGTCACTGGCTCCGCGATGAAAAGGGGGAGCTTACAAAGGCGTTCAAACACATCTGCTGGGACGGATGCATGTTCTCTAATGACGTGATGAAACAGCAGCAGACCTGGAACGACATTCTGGCTACTATGATAAAAGTTCGCCAGTTACATGGCTGGTACGAGCCGGAGAAAAAGCCTGTAGCGGCAACTGTTAGATAACCTTCAAATAGCGGATAAATGGGAAAAAATAAAGAACTACGAATCGGGTTGATTGGCTGTGGCCTGATGGGGCGCATCCATACCAACGGGTATAAACGCGCGAATGACTTCTTCCCTGAGCTGGAGTACCGGCCAGTGTTGAAGGCTGCTTGCTCCCGCAGCGAGGACAAAGTACGGGCGTTTGCCGAACAGTGGGGATACGAATCCATCGAAACAGATTGGAAGGCTATCATCGCGCGTGATGATATTGATGCCGTGGATATTTGCACACCGAATGATATGCACGCAGAAATAGCGATTGCAGCTGCTGAGGCCGGTAAAATGATTCTCTGTGAAAAGCCTCTTGCCCGAACCTTGCCCGAAGCACAGCAAATGGTGGATGCCATTGAAAAGGCAGGAGTTAACAACACGGTATGGTACAACTACCGTCGTGTGCCGGCAGTTACGTTGGCGAAACAGATAGTAGATTCAGGCAAACTCGGACGGATCTTTCATTACCGGGCTAACTTCCTGCAAGACTGGACAATTAATGCCAATGTGCCGCAGGGTGGCACCGCGACATGGCGTTTGGACGCGGAAGCAGCCGGTTCTGGTGTGACAGGAGACCTCCTTGCCCATTGTATCGACACCGCCATGTGGTTGAACGGTGGTATAAAGGATGTATCTGCCCTCACCGAGACCTTTATCAAAGAACGTATGCATCAGGAAACGGGAAAGGTGCAGAAAGTGGGCATCGATGATGCCTGCATCTTCCACTGCCATTTTGATAACGGAGCCTTGGGCCTCTTTGAAGCTACGCGTTATGCCCGCGGCCATAAGGCTTTGTATACCTTTGAAATCAACGGCGAACATGCTTCCATCCGGTGGGACCTGCACGATATGAACCGCCTCGAATACTTTGATCATGCGGATGAATCCATTGTCCGCGGCTGGCGCTCCATACATGTTTCTGACAGCGACCAGCCTTATATGGACAGGTGGTGGATACCCGGCACAAGCATTGGATACGAGCATACTTTCCTTCACCATGTAGCCGATTTCCTGAAGAGCCTGGAGACAGGAGAACCATGCTCTCCGAATTTCAGAGAGGCCCTTGAAACGCAGAAGGTATGCCAGGCAGTTTTAGACTCGGCAGCTGAAAGAAGTTGGAAAAACACGGGTGTGGAGTGGAATAAAAAGCAGAAAACAGGACAGGAGCCAGTGTTAGGAGAAGCCTAGGCTAACTTATTGTCTTTGTCATGAAGCTGTTGAAGTATGAACTATCCCATGAAGGTTGATCGTATTTCAGCAGCTTCTCTTTCATGATGCCTTAAAGCCCTGAAGCATATTTCTTGTTTGGCTATCGTGTCGTTTTGAAAATACAAACTTGTTCTTGTGAGAACCAGATAAAGCTTTATTAGGATAAAGGCAAAACAGGTACTGAAACTTTATTCAAAGAGTTCATCCTTTCCCAAACCAGGCTTATAGTTTATTAGTGGGTATATAGCCATGTTCTTCTATCGTAAATTTTTCTTTTACTGCGCTGGAATCCTGCATCCTAATGGTACAGCTAAAGCTTCTTCTTCTCATGGCGCCATAGGTGTCCTGGCTATCGACCCAGGAATCTATCTGGTACCTTTTTTCCCCTAACTGCTTTACATGTTTTAGCCTTTCTTTTGTATTTGGAAATTCAGCTGTGGAAGGTTCCTGAAGAGACGCTATCACAAAATCAGTAGCCAGGTTGTAGGCTTGTAGCTTATCCGCAATACTGTCGTTTTCATAAGCAACCTGTGTTCCACTGGCTACACTTGCTGTTCTTTCTTTTTGCTCATTGGCTTCACCTCTGAAATCATATTGCAAAAAGCCCCATACAACTAGACCCAGAAGAGCCGCCAGCGCAATGAAAATATAAGACGTTCTCATTTTAAAGCAATTTGATTCTTAGAGCATGTTTAAATTTGTAACGTTCTGATTTTTAGTCAATCCGGTTAAGAATGAGCTGACAATTCTGCCATAGTACCCATGCTTCTGCGCTTTTAGTGGTCTTTTCATGGTCTTTGTCGAGCCT
>NZ_ML974109.1:86851-88144 GCF_010015475.1 Pontibacter pamirensis | reverse complement strand
GGGTAGTGTATTTAAAGTAAGGATGGATATATTGTGAAATTAGCAATAAGGAGCAGGTGTTATAAAATAGAGATCGCCAAACCTTTATTTTATATGACCACCTGTCCTCACTGCCATAGCCTAAATGTAGTAAAAAACGGTAAAAGCTACTACGGCAAACAGAACTACAAGTGCCGCTACTGCCGCAGACAAGCAGTAGAACGGGAGGATGAGAAGCTTTTGAGCCGTGATGAATTGCTAAAGTCGTTGCTTCTGGAGCGAATTTCCTTACGCGCCATAGCCCGCATCCTGCAAGTGAGCCTAGGCTGGCTGGTGCCGCGGGTAAAGGCACTTTGGCAGCAGGTGGGCGAGGCGCTGCCGCTTGGCAACCTGGAGAAGACAGAGATAAAACTGCTGTGTCTGGAGGCAGACGAGCAATGGAGCTTTGTAGGTGCCAAAGACTGCCCGGTATGGCTGTGGCTGGCAGTGGATCGGGGGACAGGGCTTGTGGTGGGATTCCACCTGGGGGCGCGGAATACGGAGGGAGCTAAAGGGCTGTGGCTGAGCATTCCGAAGCCACTACGGGAGAAGGCTCTGGTTTTTACAGACGGACTGGAAGCTTACGGAGCCGTTTTTGAAAAAGGTCAGCATCAGCCGGAGGGAAAGAAGGAGACGACAAGGATGGAGCGGCTAAACAACACCCTACGCCAAAGGTGCCCAAGACTGGTGAGGAAAACGCTCTCCTTCTCCAGGTCTTGGGAGAATCACCGTCTGGCAATACGCTTCCTACTGTACCACTTGAATTATGTGAAAGTAGCAAATAATATATCCTTACTTTAAATACACTACCCAAGTATGAGACACGGCTAAAAAGAATAGATTCCGCTATTTATCCTGAATTATAAAAATCTCATGCCCATCATCACTATCGAAACCACGGTCAAAGCCCCTTTAGATGTTTGCTTCGACTTATCCAGGAGCATTGACCTCCATACCATCTCCACTAAGCAAACTGGTGAACGTGCCGTTGCTGGCGTGACTACTGGTCTGATAGAACTGGACAAAACTGTCACATAGAGAGCAAAGCATCTTGTCGTGTGGCAGCACCAGGAGCAGAAATAGTTAATACTATGGATACTCAGACCTGAATGATGTAAGGTTTTCTTATGCTGGGATAGAGGCTCTTTATGTTTTAGGCGATGCTGATAATGGAAAACCATATATAGACTTAAATGGTTGGACACAGGTGAATCTGAGTGGTCATGGTTTTGGATAGATTCATCATGAATTTATTTACTGATAGAGCCATCTGAA
>NZ_ML974109.1:0-86841 GCF_010015475.1 Pontibacter pamirensis | reverse complement strand
TTGGGAGAATCACCGTCTGGCAATACGCTTCCTACTGTACCACTTGAATTATGTGAAAGTAGCAAATAATATATCCTTACTTTAAATACACTACCCGGCAACTACTTGCGCCACAGTAATATTTATTTTGTATACGCTGCGCACCAGCATGCATGGTATGGCATATTCATCTAATATTCACTATACAGCATGTGTTATGGGAGCAACCTTTTTGTTTTCAAAAGGTATAAGAGGGAAGAGGATGTTGGTCTGTGGCGCTTCTTCCTGGAAAATGCCACATAATGGGTGTATCATGATTATCTGCAGGTTCATATTACGAAAGCTTTTCGAGTTCATTTCTTAGCTTTATTCAGCTGCTACCTTACGAAACTTTGTGCGGCCTTCTTTGTATCAGTTGTACATTTTAGCACGGTTTGTTTTTATATATTCAAAAAACAGCTTTACTTTGTAGCTACTACATGAGCGCAACTAATATATATAGCACCCCGTCTTCTTCAGCAATTCCTGTTGCTTCGGCTGCACATGTACGTTTCCATCACATCCATCATTCCTCGTAAGAGGAATACTACTATCATATTGCCCCCCAGGGTTTGTGCCCGATTTTGTTCTTTGCCAGAAGCAAAGGCACCATTTCTTGTTATACATAAAGACATAAAAAATACCTTGTATGCTACGATTAGCTATCCAGAAGTCCGGTAGGTTAAGTGAAGATTCGCTGAACCTGATCCGCGAGTGTGGAATCTCCTTTGTTAATTCTTCTCTGAAGCTTAAAACTGAATCAACCAATTTTCCGCTTGAAATTCTTTACCTCCGCGATGATGACATTCCGGGCTATGTGGCCGACGGTGTGGCCGATATTGGCATTGTGGGGGAGAATGTACTTGTAGAGGAGGGGAAACAGTCGCTGACGGTGGAGAAGCTTGGTTTCTCAAAATGCCGTCTTTCCCTGGCTGTTCCCAAAACAATGGAATACAACTCCATCCAGGACCTGAACGGGAAGAACATTGCCACTTCCTACCCAAATCTGTTAAAGGCCTACCTGCAGGAGCAAGGCGTGGAAGCAGACATCCATACTATCAGCGGTTCCGTTGAAATTGCCCCCAGCATAGGTCTGGCAGAAGCAATCTGTGATATTGTAAGCTCCGGGAGTACCCTTATCAGCAACGGCCTGAAAGAGGTAGAGCGTGTGTTCAAATCAGAAGCCGCCCTAATCGCCAACGACGACCTGAGCGAAGAAAAACGCGAGATCCTGGACAAACTCCTGTTCCGGATACATGCCGTGCAACGCGCCCGCAAAAAGAAGTATATCCTGCTGAACGCGCCCAATGAGAGCCTGGACGAAATCAGAGCCTTGCTGCCAAGCATTAAATCGCCTACTATTCTGCCGCTTGCCGAAGATGGCTGGAGTTCGCTTCACTCTGTTGTAAATGAGGATGACTTCTGGGAGATCATCGAGAAGATAAAAGCGGCAGGGGCACAGGGTATTTTAGTGATCCCGATTGAAAAGATGATTATATAAGCCATGCGCAAAATCATAAACCCAAAACAGGAGCAATGGCAGGAGCTGGTGAAGCGACCTACTAAAAACCTGGAGGAGTTGGAGCCGGGTATACTTCAAACCTTTCAGCTGGTGCAGGAGCGGGGAGATGCCGCCTTACTGGAACTGGCTGAAAAGTACGACGGCGTGAAGCTGCACAGTCTATTGGCCTCAGAGGAAGAATTCTCCCAGGCAGAATCAAAGTTGTCAGCGGAACTGAAGGGAGCGATTCTGCAGGCGTACAGCAACATTCAGGTGTTTCATACACAGCAGGCGGAGCATGTAAAACAGGTAGAAACAATGCCTGGTGTTACCTGCTGGCGTAAGAGTGTGGCCATTGAGAAAGTTGGCTTATATATTCCAGGTGGAACAGCTCCTTTGTTCTCTACGCTGCTGATGCTGGGTGTGCCAGCCCGTATAGCAGGATGCAAGGAACTGGTGCTCTGCACGCCGCCCTCCAAAGACGGAACGGTTCATCCTGCCATCCTTTACACGGCTTCCCTTTTGGGAGTGAACCGGGTGGTAAAAGCAGGTGGTGCGCAGGCGGTAGCCGCCTTGGCTTTTGGCACGGAGACAGTTCCCGCCGTTTACAAGATATTCGGCCCCGGAAACCAGTATGTGACTGTCGCAAAACAGTTGGTGAGCAAAACAGGCGTTGCGATCGACTTACCTGCCGGCCCCTCTGAGGTGCTGGTGATGGCGGATGACTCTGCCAATCCTGCATTTGTCGCCGCTGACCTGCTCTCGCAGGCGGAGCACGGGGCAGATTCGCAGGTGGTGCTGCTAACGAACTCCGAAAGTTTACTGGAGAAAGTAGAGCAGGAGTTAGAAGTACAATTAGCTATACTGCCACGGAAGGAATTTGCTCAGAAAGCCTTAGAGAATAGCCTTGGTGTTGTGCTGGGTAGCGTATCGGAAATGATGGACTTTTCCAACCTGTACGCTCCGGAGCACCTGATTCTTTCTATTCTTAATTTCGAAGAAGCCATTGATAGCATCACCAACGCTGGCTCTGTATTTTTGGGGAATTATAGCCCCGAGTCGGCAGGCGATTATGCTTCGGGTACAAACCACACCTTGCCTACCAATGGATACGCCCGCGCCTATAGCGGCGTGTCTTTAGACAGCTTCGTGAAGAAAATCACCTTCCAGTACATTACCCCGGAAGGTTTGCAGCAGATTGGAAGCACCATTGAAACTATGGCGGCCGCTGAAGGGCTGGAGGCACACAAAAATGCAGTAAGTATAAGATTGAAGGAGGTAAACCGTGTTTAACCTGAATGACATAATCCGGCCGAACGTGCAGAAGATGAAGGCCTATTCTTCGGCCCGCGACGAATTTAAAGGCGCTGCCAGTGTGTTTCTGGATGCCAACGAAAACAACCTCGGCAGCCTTGCCGGCGAAAATTACAACCGCTATCCAGACCCGCACCAGAAGAAGCTCAAGGCCCGCATTGCGGAGCTGAAAGGCGTGCAGCCAGACCAGATTTTCCTGGGCAACGGCAGCGACGAAGCCATTGACCTGCTTTTCCGGATGGTGTGCCGTCCTGGTCAGGATGCGATGCTGCACCTGCCGCCTACTTATGGCATGTATGAAGTATCAGCGAACCTGAACGATGTGGCGCTGGAGGCCGTGCAGCTGACTACGGATTTCCAGATCCCAGTCGAGGATCTGCTGGCGCAGGTGAAGCCCCATACAAAAATCATCTTTATCTGCACACCGAACAATCCGACTGGTAACGCAATTGAAACTTCGAGTATAGAGACTATTCTGCGTAACTTCAACGGGCTGGTAGTGCTGGATGAGGCTTACGTAGACTTCGGGCAAGTCCCAAGCTGGACCACAAGGCTAGATGAGTTCCCGAACCTCGTGGTGCTGCAGACTTTCTCCAAAGCCTGGGGTATGGCGGGTTTGCGATTAGGACTTGCTTTCGCTTCTGCCGAAATCATCTCGGTGCTGGACAAAATAAAACCGCCTTACAACATAAACGAAGCAACGCAGGAGCTGGCGCTGGAGGCGTTAACGCGTACCGAGGCGCTGAAAGATATGGTAGAGGAGATTGTGCAGGAGCGAACCTTGCTCATGCAGACATTGCCTACTTTAGACGCAGTGGAGAAAGTGTTTCCTTCCGATGCCAACTTTATACTGGTGAAGGTGAAAGATGCCAACGGCTTATACAAATACCTGTTAGGCGAAGGCATCGTGGTACGCAACCGCTCCAGCTTGCCGGGCTGTGAAGGATGTCTTCGTATTTCGGTGGGGACGCTGGAAGAAAACCAACAGCTGATACAAGCGATATCTGAGTTTGAATAAAATATTAAAAAGTGTATCAAGTAGCTCGTATCAGGTATCACGACACAATTTTGAAATCGTGATACCTGATATGAGCATCGAGCATCGAAAAAATAAAATGAAAAAAGCATTATTCATAGACCGTGACGGCACCATCCTGGTGGAGCCGAAAACGGATTTTCAGGTAGACTCATTTGAGAAGTTTGCCTTTGTGCCGGGCTCCATCAGCAACATGGTGAAGATTTTCCGGGAGCTTGATTATGAGTTTGTGATGGTGACGAACCAAGACGGTTTGGGCACAGACTCCTATCCGGAAGATACTTTCTGGCCTTACCAGAACAAAATGCTCGAGATACTGGAAAGCGAAGGAATCAAATTCGACGAAATCCTGATTGACCGTAGCTTTGAGCACGAGGGGCTGGAGACTCGTAAGCCGGGCATCGGCATGATGAAAAATTACCTGGCCGGCGAATATGACCTGGAGAACAGCTACGTCATCGGTGACCGCCAGACAGATGTAAAGCTCGCACAAAACTTAGGTTCAAAAGCCATCTTTATAGGTGATTCTAAGGCCGAAGGAGCTGCTCTGAGCACGAACAACTGGAACGAGATTTATACTTTCCTGAAGCAGCCTGCAACCCGCAAAGCAAGTGTAAGACGCAGCACATCAGAAACAGATATTCTTGTAGAACTTAACCTCGATGGTACCGGTAAAATGGATATTAAAACCGGTCTGGGCTTCTTTGACCATATGCTGGAGCAGGTGGCAAAACACGGAAAACTGGATTTGACTATTCAGGTAAAAGGCGATTTGCATATCGATGAGCACCATACGATTGAAGACACGGGATTGGCACTAGGCGAGGCCTTTCTGCAGGCACTGGGAGACAAGCGGGGCATTAGCCGCTATGGTTTTTTCCTGCTGCCCATGGACGACGTGCTGGCACAGGTGGCCATCGACTTCAGCGGCAGACCCTGGACAGTGTGGAACGGGGAATTTAAACGTGAGAAAGTAGGGGATATGCCAACAGAGATGTTCTTTCACTTCTTCAAATCTTTCAGCGATACCTCTAAATCTAACCTGAACGTGAAGGTGGAAGGGCAGAACGAGCACCATAAGATCGAAGCTATATTTAAGGCTTTCGCACGTTCCATCCGGATAGCCGTGGAGCGGGACCTGCTTGACACCTCTATACCAAGTACAAAAGGCACGCTATAAAAGCCTTGTATCTAACTGCAGAAGGAGTTGCTCATGCTGCTCTTTTTGCAGTTTTTTATTTAGTTCGAAGCCAGTCTTCTGCCTCTTCTTTGGAATCGAAAGTATTGATACATTCGTTTTCCTTCGCGTAGCGCAACGATTTATCCGTAGAGAGGCGGCTCAGTGTGCTGGGAGAATATACCCAGGCAAAGCACTGCATTCCTGCCGTATTCATCCTCGGAATCCAATCTTGCCCTACCCACTTTGAAGCGCCTGACCATATACCCTCCAC
This sequence comes from Pontibacter pamirensis, assembly GCF_010015475.1. GTDB lineage: Bacteria > Bacteroidota > Bacteroidia > Cytophagales > Hymenobacteraceae > Pontibacter > Pontibacter pamirensis. Next base: position 81,521 of record NZ_ML974109.1, on the reverse strand, counting down.
ATTTGTATTATCGTTCAGGATTTTGAAACACTGGTGCTCCTCCATGAAATGAAGTATTTTCTCACAACCTGCAGTTACAGTATCGTAGTTCACAAAACCACGCCAATTTACATAGATCCAATCGTCCATGTGATTTAACTCAATCACAATATAAGACTCTCTGTACAATATTTCGTTTCGTGCTAATTTCATTCTAAGATATTACCTTTTAGTACGAAGGCTTCAAATTTACTACGCAGAAACGAAGGATGCTACTAAATATAGATATTTAATTATATATTAATTACTACCGTTACTTTCAAATAAAGTGCAATACAGCCTAATTCATGCGTCTTCAACAGATTTATACAAACGATTGGTTACCCGGTTTTTACAGTAGAAGCAGCTACAACACCAAGAGAAAAGTATCCCGGCTACTGTTCAAATATACCAATTGGATTTTTTTTTAAAATTATTTCTAAGGCTTCCAATATCGCTGTTTTAATCTGTCATTGAAGACTTTAACTGCTCATTCCTGTTGCTCTCTTAAATGCCTTTCCTGAACCTGTGCCTGCTTATTTATATGGTTTCATGTTTTTTAGGTAACTTTAAGAGAGGCAGGTGATACTTAGCGGCAAGTGTGTTACCTGACTCCCTGCAGCACTTCTTAAAAATAATCGAAACCATATTTCCGCTGCTCAAGTTATTATAATAGAAGTTAGAGGCAGGAATATTTTCATTCTCTAATTTTGTAAATTTACAATTTCACTCCTCTCCGGGAGATACATGTCAGTATGAGGCAATATCTTTTTATATTTATCTTTCTAGTCTTTTCTTACCCCAATGCTTTTGCTCAGGATACTGATTTTAAAGATGCTGCCTCATCTGCTATCACTGCCGAAGCGGTTCAAAAGCTGGCAAAAGCAATTTCTTTTCAGACGGCTTCAGATGTTGATGAACAGGAATTCAGGTATTCTGAGTTTTTAAGCCTGCACGACTACCTTGGAGAGGCTTTTCCCGCCTTACACCAGCAATTGCAGAAAGAAGTAATTAACGGGTATAGCCTGCTTTATACCTGGCTTGGAACGGATCCTGACTTGCCCCCTGTATTACTGAGTGCGCACATGGATGTGGTGCCTGTGGAAGAGGAGACAAAGCATGATTGGCAACAGCAGCCATACGCGGGTGTAGTGAAAGACGGCTATATCTGGGGCCGTGGCGCACTGGATGATAAATACCGGGTGATAGCCATTATGGAAGCCGTAGAACAACTGTTGCAGCAGGGATACAGTCCGGAAAGAACGATTTACTTAGCTTTTGGGCATGATGAAGAGGTGGGAGGTACTGAAGGTGCAGGCAAAATAAGTGAATACCTGCAGGAACAGGGCGTAAAACTTGAAGCTGTTTTTGACGAAGGCCTGGCTGTGGCGAAAGGAATTTTGCCAGGAGTGGAAGAACCCATTGCTTTTATAGGTACAGCAGCGAAAGGGGGCATGAACCTGCAGCTAAAGGTAAATGGAGAGGGTGGGCATTCTTCTGCACCACCGCGCGACACGCCTGTTTCTATTCTGAGTGCAGCCTTGAACCGCCTGCAGAACACCCCCTTTGAAGCGCGCATGATTCCAACCACCAAAGAAACAATGGAGTTGATGGCAAACAAAATGGGTGGCAAGTACAAATTTGCCATGCGCCATTATGGCTTGTTTAAAGGAAAAATACTAAAGATGCTGGCAAAGGACCAAGCCACCGGCGCACTTATTCGCACACAAATGACTCCTACTGTTTTAGAGGCTGGCGACACCTATAATGTGATGCCTCGTATGGCAAAGGCTGTTCTCAACATCCGGATTCTGAACGGTGAGGATCAGCAAACGGTGCTGAAGCATGTAACTAAAGCAATAAATGACGAGCGCGTTCAGATAGAGATGAAGGGCAAGTATACGCCGCCGTCTCCCATTACCGCAACCGATACATGGACCTATGCCGCTTTAGAACAGAGTATAAGAGAGACTTTCCCGAAAGTGGCGCTTGTAGTGCCTGCTCTTTTCCCGGGTTCAACAGACGCGAGGCACTACACAAACCTCACCAACAACATCTATCGCTTTGGTCCGCAGGTGGTAACCCGCGAAGATGCTCAGTTGGTGCATAATGTAGATGAACGCCTGGAGGTGGAGGTATTCGAAAAAAGCATTGCCTTCTATAAGACGTTGCTTCGGAATACGTGTGGAGATTTACCGCTTCAGGTGGTGATGCAGCAGGAAGAGGCAGATCTGCTGCCAGATGTAACGGATAAATAAAAAAATGTGGCCAATTGTTGGGAGTTATCAAATTAGCCTCTATTTTTGTGAAAGTGGAGGAGAAAGTAACCTTCAATGTTAAAGACAGAAAGATAAGTGAATCAGAATTTACATACAGCATGGTGGTGGCACGTTGAAAAACAAAACGTGAACAGCTCTGCTATGTATATATGATGAAATAAGATAGCACACGATATTAGAAAAAAGCCCGCTGTTCACTGGAATAGCGGGCTTTTTGTTTAGCACCTTCTATAAAACGATGAAGAACTACAAAATCAGTACTACCTACAAGCGCCTGCTGGCCGATACGCTAACCCCTGTCAGCGTCTACCTGAAACTGCGGGACCGCTTCCCTAATAGCATTCTGCTCGAAAGTTCCGACTACCACGGCGCCGAAAACAGCTTCTCCTATATCTGCTGCAGCCCCATGGCCAGCATCAAAGCAGAGAACGAGGTGCTGACAGAAACCTTTCCCGACGGCAGCATCCGCCACACCCACATTACAAAAGAAATAAATGTGCCGGAGCGACTGGCTGCCTTTTCAGGAAGCTTTGATGTTGAAGAGCAAACCAAGTTTAACTTCATCCATAATGGCCTGTTCGGTTACATGAACTACGATGCCGTGCGGTACTTTGAAGATATAGAGCTGAACCTTCGCCCGGACCGCCAGCAGATTCCAGACCTATACTATGCGGTATACCATTACATTATTGCTATCAACCACTTCACAAACGAGGCTTTTATTTTTGCTCATAGCTACAACCAGGGCAGCGACGATGGTATTAATCAGCTTGAGGCCCTGCTAAACAGCCGAAATATTCCAAGCTATACTTTTAAAACTGTAGGAGAGGAAGAGCAGAACATCAGCAGCCACGACTATCTGAAGAACATTGAAAAGGCCAAACAGCATTGCTTCCGGGGCGATGTATTCCAACTGGTGCTTTCACGTCGTTTTGCACAGGCTTTTCAGGGCGATGAATTTAATGTATACCGTGCGCTGCGCTCCGTTAACCCTTCGCCTTACCTTTTTTACTTCGACTACGGTAGCTTTAAAATCTTTGGCTCCTCACCGGAGGCACAGCTGGTGATAAAAGACAAGAAAGCCAGCATCTTCCCAATTGCCGGCACTTTCAGGAGAACAGGCGATGACGCTGCTGATGCCGCCCTTGCCGAGAAATTGTTGGCAGACCCGAAAGAAAACGCGGAGCATGTGATGCTGGTAGACCTGGCTCGTAACGACATCAGCCGCAACGGCCACAGTGTGAAAGTGGAGACCTTCCGCGAAATCCAGTTTTATTCCCACGTCATCCATCTGGTATCCAAAGTATCAGGAGAACTGAACAAGCAGGAGGATTCGTTGCCGATGATTGCCAGCACCTTTCCGGCGGGTACGCTCTCCGGTGCTCCCAAGCACATGGCCATGCAACTCATCGACCGCTACGAAACCACCAACCGCGCCTTTTATGGTGGCTGCATTGGCTTCCTTGATTTCAACGGGAACTTTAACAGCGCCATTATGATTCGCTCTTTTTTGAGCAAAGACTATAAATTATACTACCAGGCCGGTGCAGGCATTGTGGCCGCTTCTAACCCGGAAAGCGAGCTGCAGGAGGTAGACAATAAACTGATGGCACTGCGCCGTGCCCTTCAAATAGCCCAGGAAATTAACTGATATGGAAGTTCTTGTTATAGATAATTACGATTCCTTCACCTATAACCTCGTGCACCTGCTGCAGGAGTTAGGTGCACAGGTAACTGTGCGGAGAAACGATAAAATTACGCTGGAGGAAGTAGGCGCTTTTCAGAAAATCATGCTATCACCAGGTCCGGGTATTCCGGATGAGGCAGGCATATTGAAAGATGTCATCCGCACTTATGGCTCGAACAGGAGCCTGTTTGGGGTGTGCCTCGGACATCAAGCCATTGGGGAGGTATACGGAGGCAAGTTGTTTAACAGCAACGAAGTATGGCACGGAATCGCCACACCTGTGCGTATTGTAAGTGAGGATGAGCCACTTTTCCGGAACATGCCCCAGCAATTTGGTACAGGCCGCTACCATTCCTGGTTAGTGGAAGAGGAAATGCCGGATTGCCTTATACCAACCGCCGTAGACGAGGCAGGCCGTATCATGGCGCTACGCCACAGAGAGCATGATGTGCGCGGCGTGCAGTTCCACCCGGAGTCAGTGCTGACAGAGCACGGCAAGCAGATTATTAAGAACTGGCTGGAAAGCTGAGGTTGACAAAGGATTGTTCGACAAAGGACTTAAGACTTCTTTTTGAGATAAAACCTTCATTTTAGAAGTCCCATATCTTCCTCACTTTTTTCAAAAACCTTTAGCTATAAAGAAAGAGATGAAAGAAATACTGAACCACTTATTCGAGCATAAGACGCTTACTAAAGAGCAGGCGCACGAAGTGCTGGTGAATGTTACGGCTGGCAAGTATAACCAGAACCAGATTGCCAGTTTTTTAACCGTATTTATGATGCGGAGCATTACGGTGGATGAATTGGAAGGCTTCCGGAATGCGCTGCTGGACCTTTGCCAGCGCGTGGATTTGGATGCATATAATCCTATCGACCTGTGTGGTACGGGTGGTGATGGCAAGGATACTTTTAACATTAGTACGCTTTCCTCCTTTGTAGTGGCGGCAGCAGGTGTGCATGTGGCCAAGCACGGCAACTATGGCGTATCTTCTTCTTGTGGTTCTTCTAACGTGCTGGAGGCATTGGGTATAAAATTCACTACCGACACCGATGCGCTGGAGCGAAGCATTGACAAATATAATATCTGTTTCCTGCACGCCCCGCTGTTCCACCCGGCGATGAAGAGCGTGGGGCCAATCCGCAGAGAGCTAGGTGTTAAAACATTTTTTAATATGCTTGGCCCCATGGTTAATCCAGCCTTCCCGAAGCGGCAGATGGTGGGCGTATTCAGTTTAGAGCTAGCCCGCATGTACGGCTACCTTTACCAGCAACAACCGGAGGTACACTACAGCATCATCCACACCTTGGATGGCTATGATGAGATTTCCCTGACCAGCCCGTTCAAGGTAATTTCTGATAACAAAGAGGCGCTGTATGATGCAGACACACTGGGACTGCCGAAGCTAAAGCACGAGCAAATTCAAGGCGGAGACGATGTGGCAGGCTCAGCAGCATTATTTTTGAAAGTGTTGCAAGGTACCGGAACGGAGGCACAGACAGCGGTAGTAGCCGCGAATGCAGGCATGGCCCTGCAGACTGCCAGACCAGAACTGGAAACAAAAGACGCTGTAGCGCTTGCTCAAGAAACACTTGTCTCAGGCAAGGCTTATGACTTGTTTAATAGGCTTGTAAAGGACCAGAAGGTAGCGGTATAAAACTCCTTGCATAGCTGCAACAATGAAATATAAGTGCTTAAAACAAGAAAGGCTGGAAAATTCCCCGCCTTAGACTTCAAAGGGGGCCCCTTTACCCCCAGGAGGGGTTAGGGGTGGTTGGACTGCTCAAGACGAATAAAGACTCAGTGTAATCAGCAAGAAACACATTAATGATATGAACATCCTAGACGAAATCATTGCCCAGAAATATAAAGAAGTTGCGGAGCGCAAAGAATTATATCCGGTAAAGCTGCTGGAGAAAAGCATCTACTTTAACACGCCCTGCGTTTCGCTGGAGCGCTACCTGTTGCGCCCGGACAAAAGCGGTATCATAGCAGAAATTAAACGCAAGTCCCCTTCTAAAGGAGACATCAATCCTTATGTTTCGGTGGAGAGAACCTCTATCGGATATATGCAGGCCGGAGCTTCCGCTTTGTCTATCCTGACAGACACCAATTACTTTGGCGGCAGAAACGAAGACTTAACAACCGCCAGAAAGTTTAACTACTGCCCGATCCTGCGCAAAGACTTTATGGTGGATGAATACCAGATGGTGGAGGCAAAATCGATAGGTGCTGATGCCATACTGCTGATTGCCGCTGCACTGGAGCCTGCCCGCCTGAAGGAACTTGCTGCCTTTGCCTGCACTCTAGGTCTTGAAGTATTACTCGAGGTGCATAACCTGGAAGAGCTACAGCAGAGCATGAACGACGAGGTGACGGTGGTCGGTGTGAATAACCGCAACCTCAAAACCTTCAAAACTGATGTTGGTTTGTCTTTCGAGTTGGCGAAGCATATTCCTTCAGGAGTCACAAAAATTTCTGAAAGCGGCCTGAGCCAGCCACAGACCTTGGTAGATTTGCAGGAGGCAGGCTACAACGGTTTCCTTATTGGGGAGAGCTTTATGACGAACAGTCGCCCGGAACGTGCTGCTGCTGTTTTTATTAAAGAACTTCGGGCGTTACAGGGGAAAAAGGAGAAGGTGGCATGAAGGTGAAAGTATGCGGCATGCGCGAACCAGAAAACATCCGGCAAGTAGCTGCGCTGCAACCTGACTTCATGGGCTTTATCTTCTATAAGAATTCCAAACGCTTCGTCGGAGAAACTATCACACCAGAACTATTAGTTTCCCTGCCTGCGTCTGTTCAGAAAATAGGAGTGTTTGTAAACCAAAGCACGGAAGAAATCTTAGAGAAGGTAAAGACATATCACCTGGATTTGGTGCAGCTGCACGGGAATGAAACACCACGGCAGTGCCAGGAGCTTCAGGAAGAAGGAGTGAAAGTAATAAAAGCGTTCTCAGTTGGAGATAGTTTCTCTTTTCAGAGTACCCTGCTTTATGAACGCTTCTGCGACTATTTCCTGTTTGACACGAAAGGGAAGCAGTATGGCGGCAATGGTGTTGTCTTTGACTGGGAGCTGCTAAAAGGCCATATCGCTGACAAACCTTACTTCCTGAGCGGCGGGCTTACGCTGGAGAACCTGCAGCAGAAAGAGTTTGAAGAGCTGAGGCCGAAACCCTTAGCCGTAGATGTAAACAGCGGATTTGAACAGGAGCCGGGCCTGAAAAAGGTAGAGGAGTTGAAGCAGTTGATGACATTAATGAAAAGTAAATTATAAAATGTCATCTCGACGATAGGAGAGATCTGAGTTAGTTACTCACAACCTATATCAGATTTCACCCTTTGGTCGAAATGACAATTAGAGATAGAGACTAAAACATGAAATACTCAGTTGACGAAAACGGCTTTTACGGCAAGTTCGGTGGAGCCTATATCCCTGAAATGCTACACCCTAATGTGGAAGAGCTGCGGGAAAACTACCTGAAGATAATGCAGTCTCCTGACTTTCAGGAGGAACTACAGGCATTGCTAAAGGATTATGTAGGCCGCCCGACGCCGCTGTACTTTGCAAAGCGTCTTTCAGAAAAATACAACACGCAGATTTACCTGAAACGGGAAGACCTGAACCACACGGGGGCCCACAAAATCAATAATACGGTAGGGCAGGTGCTGATGGCGCAGCGCCTGGGTAAGAAGCGCATTATTGCCGAAACTGGCGCTGGTCAGCATGGTGTGGCCACAGCAACGGTATGTGCCCTGATGAACCTGGAGTGTATCGTGTATATGGGCGAGGTGGACATTCTGCGTCAGGCGCCTAATGTAGCGCGCATGAAAATGCTGGGTGCCACCGTGGTGCCGGCCACTAGCGGCAGCCGCACCCTCAAAGACGCTACCAACGAAGCCATCCGCGACTGGATCAACAACCCGGAAGATACTTATTATATCATTGGCTCTGTCGTTGGTCCGCACCCGTACCCTGATATGGTAGCTCGCTTCCAGGCAATTATATCAGAAGAGATGAAGTGGCAGTTGAAGGAGAAAACTGGCAGCGAGAATCCTAATTATGTAGTGGCCTGTGTGGGCGGAGGTAGCAATGCAGCCGGTGCTTTCTATCACTACCTCGATACGCCGGAAGTAAAACTGGTGGCTGTGGAAGCAGCAGGTATGGGCGTAGAGTCTGGTGAATCAGCGGCTACTTCTGTGTTGGGTAAAGAAGGAGTCATACACGGAAGCCGCACTTTGCTCATGCAGACAGAAGACGGACAGGTAACAGAGCCTTATTCTATCTCTGCCGGACTGGATTACCCAGGCGTAGGCCCGATGCACGCGCACCTGTTTGAATCAAAGCGCGCTATTTTTGAAAATATAACCGATGAAGAGGCACTGCAGGCAGTACTGGAGCTAACGAGGCTGGAAGGCATTATCCCGGCGCTGGAAAGTGCCCATGCGCTTGCTGCGTTAAGCAGAATAGGGGCCAAGCCGGATGACGTGGTGGTGGTGAACCTGTCTGGCCGTGGTGATAAAGATTTGTCAACGTACTTAGATAGATTCCAACTAAATGGATAACAGAATCAAAACGCTCTTCGAGCAGAAGCCACAGGGCCTGCTTTCGGTATACTTTACAGCAGGCTACCCGAACCTGGAAGACACGGTTCCGATTATCCTGGAGCTTGAGAAGAATGGTGTAGACCTAATAGAAGTAGGCATGCCTTTCTCTGACCCCCTGGCTGATGGGCCAACCATACAGCAGAGCAGTGATATAGCACTTCGCAACGGCATGACAATTCCGAAGTTATTTGAGCAGTTAAAAAACATCCGGCAGCAAACACAGATTCCGCTGGTGCTCATGGGCTATTTGAACCCGGTGATGCAGTATGGGGTGGAGCGCTTTTGCCAGAAGGCACAGGAGATTGGCATCGACGGCATCATTCTGCCTGATTTACCGCTTTCAGATTATGTGCGGGAGTATAAGCAGGTGTTTGAGCAGCATAACCTGTGCAAGATATTCCTTGTAACCCCACAGACACCGGAAAAGCGCATCCGGGAAATCGACAGCCACACCAACGGCTTTGTGTATATGGTTTCCTCTGCTTCCACTACGGGGAGCACAACAGGCAAAGCCGTGGCCAACACCGATTATTTCCAGCGTGTGCGGCAGATGGAGCTGCGTAATCCCAGCCTTATTGGTTTCGGCATCCACGACAACAATACGTTTTCGCAGGCCTGCCAGCATGCCAAAGGCGCTATTATCGGCAGTGCGTTTATAAAGGCGCTGGCACAGGAGGGAACACTTCAGGAAAATATCCAATCATTTATCCAACGCATTAGAAATTAAGCATGATTATACAATTACAGCAAGGTATATCCTCTGATGTAAAAGAGAATATCCTGCAGGAAATAAAGAAAGTAGGTTTCAAAGGGAATGAGGTTCAAACTCAGGGCGGCCACTACATAGTAGGTATCGGTAAGAGAGATTTTGATATCCGGACAATCGGGCAGCTGAAGGGTGTGGCTGATATACATCGTGTGTCTGACGAGTACAAACTTATCTCTCGCAAATGGAGAGTTGAACCCACCCGGATTGACATAGGCGATGGCGTGGTCATTGGCGAAGGCAGCTTCAGCATTATGGCAGGTCCTTGCTCTATTGAAAGTGAGCAGCAAATACAGTTGGTGGTAGATCACCTGGTAGCGAATGATGTGAAAATCATGCGGGGCGGTGTGTTCAAACCACGCAGCTCTCCTTATGCTTTCAGGGGCTTGGGCTTGGAAGGTCTGCAGATGTTTTACCGCATTTGCCGTGAGAATGGCATCAAAATCATTACGGAGGTGATGCAGGTGTCTCAGATAGAGGAGATGGTGGATTATGTGGATGTGTTCCAAGTGGGTGCACGCAACAGCCAGAACTTCAACCTGCTCGACTCGCTGGGAGAGGCGCAAAAGCCGGTGCTGCTGAAACGCGGTATATCGGGCACTTTAGAAGAACTGTTGCAGGCAGCGGAATACATTTTCTCTAACGGCAATGAGAAAATCATGCTCTGCGAGCGCGGCATCCGTTCTTACGAGAATGCATACCGCAACGTGTTGGACCTGAATGCAGTGCCGGTACTAAAAGCAAAAACGCACCTTCCTGTAATTGTAGACCCGTCACACGGTATTGGATTGCGCGCCTACGTAGAGGAAATGTCGCTGGCAGCGGTGATGGCTGGTGCAGATGGCATTATCTACGAGACGCACCAAAAGCCGGAGGAGGCCTTTTCGGATGGCCAGCAAACACTGAACTTCCAGGAGTCGGAGCGCCTGGTGAAGCGGATGCGGCAGACATACCAGTTAAGGGAAAGTTTTTAGACAAGGATACAGATGCAGTTCTTGGAGCGCAACTGTAGTAGCAGGTAATTCTGTGCTACATAACATGTTGGCTTATTGGGTATCTAAGTCAATTGTAAGAAAGGGCCGTTGTTATAGAACCTCACTAACGAATGTTGGTAGGATAACGTAGCAACGGCCATTTTGCGTTATATGTGAATACGTAAATAGTCTTTGGCTGTTCTATGTCTTTGCGCATCATGAAAAGCATATGGAGCAACCGTTTTGTCTTTGAGCAGTAAAGCCTCAAAGAATAACTATATTAAAATGCAATGGTTAAACCACTCGATACCTTTCGTACGGATATAAATTTTGAAGACCTCCGTCACAAGCACCCCAATGACATTGCGGAAGTTATTACGAAGTTAAGTGCTAAAGAAAGGGTTCTGGCATTTTTGCTGCTGCCAGGTACGCTTAAAGCAGAAGTTTTTACATACTTCAACCACAACATACAGGAAGATATACTCAAAGAGATTGGCTCCCGCGATACGGCTGATATGCTGGAGAACATGGCTCCGGACGACCGGACAGAAATTTTCGAGAACTTCCCGGACTTGCTCATAAAAGAGTCTATTAACCTGCTGTCGGATGAGGAGAAAAGCATTGCCCTGAACCTGTTGGGATACCCGGAAAAGAGTATTGCCCGCATCATGACGCCTTATTATATACAGGCCAAAAAAGGGTGGACCATCAGGCAAGCCATGAACAACATCAAACGCTATGGCAAAAAAGCGGAGACACTGAACCACCTGTATGTTATAGACAAGGAAAACAGGCTCATCGACGATATCCGAATAGGAAAACTGCTGATGGCCGATGAAGAGCAGACAATTGAGTCATTAATGGACTACCAGTTTGTGAGCCTCACCACCACCATGACCCGGGAAGAAGCCATTGAGCAGTTTGATAAGTATGACAGGGCCGTAATGCCGGTCGTATCAGAAAGCGGCGTGCTGGTAGGCATTGTAACGTTCGACGACATTTTTGATGAAATTGAACGTCGGGATACGGAAGACATTCAGAAGTTCGGTGGTCTGGAGGCGCTGGAGCTATCTTATACAGAAACGCCTTTGCTGACGCTGGTGCGTAAGCGGGCAAGCGTTTTGCTGATTCTGTTTTTGGGAGAGATGCTGACAGCCTCTGCCATGGGTTTCTTTGAAGGCGAAATTGAGCAGGCGGTGGTTCTTGCGCTCTTTATTCCACTGATAATCTCCAGTGGTGGTAACTCCGGGTCTCAGGCAGCCACATTGATTGTGCGGGCTATGGCCATTAAGGAGCTGGGTATAAAGGATTGGTGGTACGTGATGCGGAAGGAGATATTTTCTGGTTTGTTATTAGGTTTGATTCTGGGCGCTGTCGGGTATATCAGGATTGTGCTGTGGCAGCAGGCGGGCTTTTATGACTATGGCGAGTATGCTCATTTAATAGGTATGACAGTTGGACTCTCGCTAATTGGTATAGTGCTGTGGGGTACACTTTCAGGCTCCATGATACCATTTTTGCTTCGTTTGTTACGCCTGGACCCTGCCACTTCATCGGCACCTTTTGTAGCGACGCTCGTGGATGTGACAGGTCTGGTCATCTATTTTTCCATTGCCGCAGCCATACTGACAGGCACTTTGCTATAAAATTTTTAAGCATTAGCTATACATTATACACGGCAAGTTCTATCTTTGTAGCAATGGCAGGCATCAGAGCACATATTCATCACCACCACGCACGAAGCACTCGTTTCGGAGCCGTCTGCCTTTGGATTCGCTAAAACATAAACATGATATCCAAAGCCTGACTCCGAAATGGGTCAGGCTTTTTTGTTTATCTGAATCAGGATTTTAGGATTAATGAGATGAACAGGATTAATGCTTTGGCTTAGTATGTGTCTCATGATTGAGTCAGAAAACGGTTGCCTGTGTTGAAATGCCATCAGTCTAACATCTAATATATCACGTCTACATAGATGAACTTAGTTATAGTTGATTATAAAGCCGGTAATGTACAGTCGGTGCTGTTTGCACTGGAGCGGCTGGGTATACAGGCCAAGCTGAGTGCCGACTTTGAAACCATCAAGTCTGCTGACAAGGTTATTTTCCCGGGAGTGGGAGAGGCTTCGTCGGCCATGGCACAGCTTAAAGCCCGCAACCTCGACAAGCTTTTGCCCACACTGGAGCAGCCGTTCTTTGGCGTTTGCCTGGGCATGCAACTGCTGTGCAAGCACTCCGAGGAGGGTGACACTGATTTACTGGGCATCATTCCGTTGCAGGTAAAGCGTTTCCAGACCAATTTGAAAGTCCCGCACATGGGTTGGAACCAGTTGGAGAACCTGCAATCGCCACTGTTTGAAGGTATAAAGGAGCAGGAGTACGTTTATTATGTGCATAGTTATTATGTGCCAAACAGCGACTATACCATCGCCCAGTCCGTTTATCCGGAGCCTTTTTCCGCTGCTTTGCAGTATAAAAACTTTTATGCCGCCCAATTTCACCCGGAGAAAAGCGGGCCTGCCGGCTCACAAATCATTAAGAACTTTTTAGCCTTATGATGGAGATTATACCAGCTATCGATTTGATTGGCGGCCAGTGCGTTCGCCTGACTGAAGGAGATTTTGCCCAGCAGACAACCTATGACAGCAACCCCTTGGAAGTAGCCAAACGCTTCGAGGCGCACGGTGTTAAGCGTTTGCACCTAGTAGATTTAGATGGTGCGAGGGCCAGAAAGCCAGTGAACCTGGCTGTTCTGGAGAACATAGCAGCCAATACCGGGTTAACCATTGACTTTGGCGGTGGTCTACAGTCGGCAGAGGCAGTGCAACAGGCTTTTGATGCAGGAGCCTCTCAGATTACGGCCGGAAGCATTGCGGTGCGGGAGCCGGAAACGGTGAAAGGATGGCTTCAGCAGTATGGCCCAGACAAAATCATCATAGGTGCTGATTTTAAAGGCCAGCACATCGCTATCAGCGCCTGGACAGAAGAAAGCGATTATGCGCTGCAGAAATTTATTTCAGATTATATAGAGACTGGAGCAAATCTGTTCATTTGTACCGATGTAAGCAAGGACGGTAAACTGCAGGGCCCTTCTACCGATACCTACCGCGAACTGAAGGCGACGCTTCCGAAAGCAGGTTTGATAGCAAGCGGTGGCGTCACGACAATAGAAGACCTGGAAGTGCTGCAGAAAATAGGTATGGAAGGTGCCATCATTGGCAAAGCAATTTATGAAGGTACTATTCAGTTAAAAGACTTAGAGCGATTTATATGCTAACAAAACGCATCATACCCTGCCTCGATATTAAGAACGGACGTACTGTAAAGGGCGTGCGCTTCGAGAACATCCGCGATGCAGGAGACCCGGTGGAACTGGCTAAGTGGTATGCCGAACAAGGTGCTGACGAACTTGTTTTCTTAGATATCACAGCCACAAACGAAGAACGAAAGACCTTTGCCGAACTCGTACGCGACATTGCCCGCCACATCGATATACCTTTTACAGTAGGTGGCGGTATAAGTGCTGTGGCTGATGTGGAGGTGCTGTTACAGGCAGGAGCGGATAAAGTTTCTATCAACTCAGCCGCTATTCAGAATCCAGCTTTAGTGGAGGATTTGGCTAAACGCTTCGGCAGCCAGTGTGTGACCGTGGCCGTAGACACCAAGCATACCGACGCTACAGGGTGGAAAGTCTATGCACGTGCCGGTACCGTAGAAACAGAGCATGCCACCGTAGACTGGGCGCGAAAAGTGACAGATTTAGGGGCAGGCGAAATCCTGCTCACCAGCATGAACAACGACGGCACCAAAGCAGGCTTCGCCCTGGATATTACAGGAGCTGTAGCCAAAGCCGTTTCGGTTCCTGTGGTTGCCTCGGGCGGTGCAGGCAGTAAGCAGCATTTTGCTGACGTATTTCATCAGGCACATGCTGACGCGGCACTGGCTGCCAGCCTCTTCCACTTCCGAGAATTGGAGGTGCCTGACCTGAAAAAGTATCTGAAGGAGCAAGGCGTGGATGTACGGCTATAGTCAATTTTGAATATGTGATTGAATTAGCAAGTATAGTCCTTAAGCTACACTTACTAACTCTCTAACTCTCTAACTTTTTAACTCAAAATAGGTGGAATTAGATTTTGATAAAACAGGCGGACTTGTACCAGCCGTTATACAGGACGAACTGACGGGCCAGGTGCTGATGCTAGGCTATATGAACCAGGAGGCGCTGGACAAAACCCGGCAGGAGGGACTGGTTACCTTTTTTTCGCGCTCAAAAAACCGGCTCTGGACAAAAGGAGAGACTTCCGGCAACACACTGCAGGTAAAGAGCATTATACGCGACTGTGATGCAGACTCGCTTCTGATAAAGGTTAACCCAACAGGTCCAACCTGCCATACCGGCTCTACCAGTTGTTTTGGTGAGGAGGCTGCCTCTAACAGGGCTACTGCTATTCGTTTCATCGCTGACCTTGAAGAAGTTATACAGCAACGAAAAGCTAACCCGGTAGAAGGTTCATACACTAATTTCCTGTTTGAAAAAGGTGTGAATAAAATTGCCCAGAAAGTGGGGGAGGAAGCTGTTGAAACGGTGATTGATGCCGTGGCAGGCGAGTTAGACACCATGAAAGGTGAAGCAGCTGACTTACTGTACCACCTGCTGGTGCTTCTTTCAGCAACCGGGCTGGAGCTAAAAGATGTGGTGGAGGTGCTGCAGGAGCGGCATAAAAAATAGAAATCTCAGAATCATATAAAAATGCAGCGGCAGGAGTTATTTATTTCTGCCGCTGCATTTTTGCATTTAATAAGTTATGGACTAAACCTCCTTAAGTTTTACATTTTTAAACTCACCCGTAATGCTTACATCTACTCTCGGAGCGTCTGCAGGATTTGCGTAATAGGTGGTCAGGTCGTCAATATCATCTGTTTTTACTTCAAAGTAGCCGCTCACCACTTTGTACTTTGCGTCATACCCGGTAATCACGAATTCTCCTTCAATGTCTCTATTGTTACTTCCAAAGCCCCGACTGGTGGGGGAGGATGTAGAGGAAATATGGTAGCCATAATACATCTGTATGTCTCCTACGCTACTATCTGGTTGTTACTTTAAGGTGTACCTGCCAATATTGTTATGCTTCAGATTTTCTGCCAGAACAGTGAAGAAAACATGGTCTCTGCCGCCTTCAGCAGAAGCTGAAACAATAACGACGAGTTCACCGTCATTGTTTATGAAATCTCCTGTTACTGTTTCTTCTGTATATGAGGCTGCGTTAACTTCAGTTGTAGCCGTACTGGTAAAAGTTCTCTCCACGGAAAGTTCAGCTACAGGCAGCACATTGTCATTCCTCTCGTCACAAGAAGTAAACAGGAAGCAGAATAGCAGCAGCAGCAGAGAACATGGGAATAGCTTTTTCATGTTGAAAATTGAAATATTAGTTTAAATCGCAACATCCATTTTCATGCCAATATTTTATATAGCTAATACCTTTTTTATTTCATCTGCTACCTCACCACCGCTTTCCTCCTGCAGAAAATGACCCGCTTTCAATCTCACTACTTTAGCTTCGGGAAAACCCTCTTTCCATCTGTCCAGGAAATGTAGAGGTAGCAGCGCGTCTTTCTCCCCCCAAAGTATGAGCTTATTTATTCCTTTCAGCTTCTCCCGCTGTTTCCAAAGTGCTTCAAAATAAGGGTTAGCCTCATGTAAGGCCTTTGCAAAGTTCCAGGTTCCTAATCTGTCTGAAATGGCGGAAAGCGGCTTCTGATAGTGATTACGAATATCTTTAGTAAGATGCTTGCGCTGATGATAACCTCTGGGAAGTAACATCCGCACAGAAAACCCGCCTTGCAGGTATAAGAACCTGCCGATGCTTCCGCTCATAAATTTGCTTATTTTATTTAGCTGCTTTTCTTCTTCCAAGTTCCACATCCAGGAATTCATGATAATCAGGTTTTTCACGTTTTCGGGGTGGCGCAGCGCATAACGCAGACCGATGGGACCACCAAAATCGTGCACTACCAAAGTGATATTCCGGAGTTGTAGGTGCTCTATCAGCGCTTCCAAGTTTTCTGCATGTGCTTCAGGAGTATAAAGAAAGCCATCACTAGGTTTATCAGAAAGTCCGAAGCCAAGGTGGTCCGGGGCAATGCAGCGGTAGTTACGGCTAAGGGCTTTTATTTGCTGCCGCCACACAAAAGACCAAGTGGGCGTACCGTGCACAAATACAATAGTCTCGCCACTGCCTTCATCCAAATAATGCATTTGCCCTGCCTCCAGTTGTAAGGTATGGTGCTGGAACGGGTATAAAATACGATCAAGCCATTTTGGGGATTTCATAGTTTTATCTGTTTAGTAGGTTGTATATTTCTGAATCAGCAGGCTCGCTACTTCGTCAAGAGGATAGTTCTCGTTCAGCAGGTAATGCAAGGCCATGCCATCGATGGAGGCGAAAAAAAGCTTTGCTTCCAGGTCCGGGGCAGGAGCACCAGCCTCTTTGAGGTTATCTTTTAGCTGCGCCTCTACATATACAATCTGTTCCTGTACCTCCACCGCAACAGTCGCCATAATGTTGCGCTGAAACCGAAGACTGTGCAACAGGCGCCAGAAATGTCTCTTTTCTTTCAGTAGTTGGACAGTTTGTAAGATATGTTGCTTCAATGCTGATGTGCCTTCTGGCTTACCTGATTTTGCAAAAGAATGCTGAATGTCTTCCTTGCCAAGGCGGAATATCTCATGCAGCAGTTCTTCTTTACTTCTAAAGTAATTGTACATCAGCCCTAAAGACACACCAGCCTCTGAAGCTATTTGGCGGATGGAAGTTGCCTCGTATCCTTTTTCTGAAAAGAGGTTGAGTGCTGTCTCCACCAACAGTTTTTTGCTTTTTTCCCGCTTCTCTTCTGTCTTCTTCATTTCAATGAATGAACGTTTGTTCAATAAATATAATACTTCTTATTCTGTATCACAATTTTTAACATTCCTAAATAAATTGCTGAAAAATTAAAATGTATTTGCGTTAACCCGTAGATAGAACAGAAATTTAAAATAGTTATTTGTGAGATATAAAAGCGACGAAAATAACAAGAGCAAAAGCTGGCTGAAAACAGGGGCATGGATTTTTGGAATAGCTTTATTCCTTTTTATGGGTTTATTCTTTCTAACGATTTGGTTGGAAAACAAGCTGGAGCGAATGGTGGCGGAGCAGTCTGACGGTGTTTATGAACTTCAGCTTCACGGGCTGCAGCTTTCACCCTTTATTGGTAACCTGTCATTAGACAGCCTTTCCCTGGTACCTGATTATGAGCGCTGGCAGCAACTGAACAGCCAGAATAAGAATGCATCGCCAACGCTGCTGGATCTTCAGTCCAGTGACATATCGTTGAACGGTCTTAACTACCTGGCAGTGCTGCTTGGCAGGGACCCGCAACTGGATGAACTATTAATTGAAAATCCTGAAATGCTTGTGACGATGATGCGGAAGGACACAACCACGCAGGGCAAGCCGCTGCATGCATCGGTGCCTAATAGAATAAAAGGACTACAGATAGGACAAGTAGACCTTGACAGCGGGAAAGTCAGCTTTCGGGATGATACAGATACAGCATCAACTATATTTTCTGTACAGCAGTTTAACCTCACCGTGGATGATATAAAGCTGGATAGTCAGTCATTCCACGCGCAGGACAAGGCCTATTATGCTGCGCGCATTGTTTTCAATGCTGAACAGGCAGCTTATTTTACTTCTGATGGCCTTTACAAGTTAACAGCCGATTCAGTGAGTTTGAACACTGAAAAGAGGACACTGCAGGCTAAGCAGGTAGTTTTTAAGCCAACTACAGATCCTTTTACACTAGCTCAAACTAAAGGAGAAGCAACATCACACACAAACTTAGAAATTCCCCTCTTTGCACTTAATGGAGTTGATTACCCGGCACATTCTCGCAAAGGAGATTTCATAGTAAAGCACGCACTTATTCAAGACCCGTCGTTGTACGTTTTCAAAGACAAGAAAAACTTTAGTAACGAAACAAGGAGACCGCTCCCACATGAGATAGTGCAGAATATGCAAACTAGGTTCCTGTTAGATACTTTTGAACTGAATAATGGCTTTGCCCGGTATGAGGAAATTGTGCCGAAGGCGGCGGAGCGGGGAAACATTTCCTTAGAAGACATAGAAGTTTCCATTTCGAACTTCAGTAATATTCCGGCGCATATTTCGATGGAAAATCCTGCTGTAGTGCAGATAACAGGAATGATAATGGGTAAAGCACCTGCAAGTTTAACATCGCGGCTACCTTTGTTGAACGAGAATGGCTATCATACATTACATGTGGAGGTAGAAGCATTTGATCCTGAAATTTTAAATCCTATGATAGCCCCCACAGCCTTTGTGCGGGTTGAGAGCGGAAAAATAAGCCGAGGGAGCATGGATGCTGAATTGACAAATGACAAGGCAACAGGAACCTTAAAACTAATTTATAGCAATTTCGAAATAGAACTTTTATCTAAGGGAACTGGCGGGGAACAATCCTTCGGGAAAGAGATATTGTCTGAAGTGGTCAATTGGGTAGCTATTAAGGAAAGTAACTCGGGTGATGATGGGGAGCAGCCACGTGTAGGTGAAATTGATGTTACACATAACGAGAAGAAGTCGATATTCAGCTACTGGACAAACTGCATTATTGATGGCTTTATGTCGATTGCCACTATTAAATAGGCTTAAAGAAACTGGTTTTCTTTAAGCCTACTTTAGCTGCTTTCATGCTTGAGAACATGAGGAACAAGTCATCAGACGTTCGTGGTCTTAATAAGAAGTTTTCTGTATTTAGTGAAAATACTGGATTTCGAAACGAAACCGATATATCTTTCATCCAGCAGCACGGGCAGGTTCCAGGCACCTGATTCATCAAACTTCTTCATTACATCCGCCATGCTATCGTTGTATTGCACCACGGCAGGAGGTTTAATCATGAGCTCCTTCACCTTTACCACCTCATATTTTTCTGTTTTAAACATAATTTCGCGCACATTTTCCAGCAGAATTATGCCTTCCAGCTTCTGCTCCGCATTCACTACCGGGAATAAGTTGCGGCGGGAATCGGCGATGACCTGTACCAACTCGCCCAGGGTGGCATCCGGCGAAACAGGCTGAAACTCCGTCTCTATCAGGTGGCGTATTTTCATGATGTGCAGGATGGTGCGGTCCTTGTTGTGCGTCAGTAGCTGCCCTTTCTGCGCCAGCTTCTTGGTGTCCAGTGAGTACGGTTCGAAGTACTTGACCATGGCAAAAGACGTAGCAGCCACTAGCATCAACGGTATCATGAGGGTGTAGCCCCCGGTGATTTCCGCAATCAGAAAAACAGCCGTGAGGGGAGCATGCATCACACCACTCAATATACCAGCCATGCCCACCATCGAAAAGCTGCTGACGGGCAGGCTGCTGATGTTAAGCAGGTTAACGAGCCGTGAGAAGAAAAACCCCGTGGCGGCTCCCACAAACATAGAAGGGGCAAAGTTACCCCCGTTTCCGCCGGAAGCGATGGTAATGGTGGTGGCAAACACTTTTACCAGCGCCAATGCCCCCACAAAACAAAGCACCAGCCACTCATTTGTACCGAAAAAGGCAAGCCAGCTGTCCTGCAACAGTTTCTCCGCATTGTTCTGCTCTAGCAAGGTGATGCTGCCGTAGCCTTCCCCGAACAAGGGCGGGAACAGTATAATCAGCAGTCCCAGTAACATACCTCCAATGATGGCACGGGTATAAGGTTTGCCTTGATACAATTCAAACAGCTCCTCCACGCGCAGCGCCATGCGGGTATAGTAAACTGATATCATACCAGCCAGTATACCCAGCAGCACATAGAAAGGCACATGATTGGCGGCAAAAAACTCAATTTGCCCAATGTTGAAGAGAATCTCTTCCTGCAGTATTATTCTTGAACAGAGTGCGCCAACTACTGCTGCTATAATAAGCGGGATAAAAGCAGCGATACTAATGTCTGTCAGCAGGACCTCAATGGCAAAAAGAACTCCTGCAATGGGCGCATTGAAAACAGCTGCAATGCCAGATGCCGCACCACTTGCCAATAGCAGCGTGCGGTCACGGTAGTTCAGGTGATATTCCCGGCCATAATTAGAGCCAATGGCCGAGCCTGTTACGACAATGGGAGACTCTAGACCTGCCGAACCGCCAAAACCTGCTGTAATCCCGCTTGTGAGCACGTGCGAAAACATTTTATGCCGCTCCATCATACTGGATTTCTGCGAAATATTGAACAGCACATTTGCCGTTCCTCGCCCGATAGTGCCGTTAAAAAGTGTGCGCACCAGCAACACAGTGAGCAGAATACCAATAATTGGGAAAATAACCAGCCAATAAGGCTGGTCTAACAGACGGTTTCCATAAGCCAGTAACACATGAATGTAATGCACCAGTGACTTCAGGGCAACAGCAGCCATTCCGGCTGTGAAACCTACCAGTACACTGGAGATAATCATAAACTCACGGTCTGAGGTATGGCGCCGAAGCCAAAGGAGGGGAATTTTATATTTTTTGTAATAAGGCATTGCAGGTGCTCTTCCTGAAGGAGTTATTTTTAGAAGAGTAAAATTAGAAAGAACAAAGGCCAACAAGAACTTATTAAAGGTTTAAATTTCTTTTAAAATAGCCAGGTAAATGAATGTTAAGTTCACAGCAGGTTTGTGGAGATAAACAGGCCTGCCTACCGATATTAAGCGGCCATCAGTGGGGCTGCGCAGCAATAATATTGGGACCTCCATGCATATGTTTTGCACTTAGCACTCAAAATTTGTCCCATTTCCCTAACCTAGTGGCTCTTTTTACTGTAATAAATAAGTTGTATTGCTATCTAGTCATTAAGAATTTTAGGTGAGCACACTAAAAATGACGACACAGGCAGAGCACGATAACGATTTTCTCATTCTTCCGGATGAACACGGCCCTTTTCACATAATCGGCGATGTGCACGGCTGCTTTGAGGAATTGCAGGCGCTGTTGCAGCGCCTGAATTATCACGTTCACTTCAACGAATTGCAGCAGCGCTATGAGATCAAACCTCCTGGGAATTACAAAGCCTTATTCGTAGGGGACCTGGTAGACCGCGGACCCAATTCGCCGGAGGTGCTCCGCCTGGTAATGGACATGATTGACGCAGGGCAAGCCTACTGTGTGAGTGGTAACCACGACAATAAGTTATACCGCAAACTACTGGGCCATAATGTGCAGGTGCGGCACGGCCTGGAGTTAACTGTGGCGCAGATGGATCGCTATGATGCTGCGTTTCATGAGCGGGTTAAAGTCTTTTTAGGTAAGCTCCCGCATCACATCATCTTAGACCAGGGACGGTTGGTGATTGCACATGCCGGGCTGGAAGAACGCATGCATGGCCAAAACTCTAAAGGAGTCCGGGCTTTGTGCCTGTATGGCCCTACCACCGGGGCACAGGATGAGCACGACTTGCCTGTACGTTTAGACTGGGCTGCTACCTATTGCGGTAAAGCGATTGTGGTATACGGCCATACACCCGTGCATGAACCCATCTGGCGCAACAATACCATTAACATTGATACAGGCTGTGTATTTGGAGGGAGCCTTTCTGCTTTGACTTATCCAGACCACGAACTTACTGCTGTAGGGGCTTTCGGGCATTATGCTCATTCTATAAGGCCTTTTATTCAACATTATCCTCACGAGCAGCAGCCTTCTTCTTCCTAAGCACCTTCTCCTCATATTTGTCATAGTTCACTATCTCTTCTAGGTGTTCCCTGTGCAAATATTTTTTAAACTCGTTCAGGTTTGTGTGCTTCCAAAAAGGAATTTTATTCTGCACTGCGGTACGGCCTATAACATGCGCCGCCACAGGTGCCGTAATAAAAGTAAACGTGATAACGGCCAAAACCTTCAGCAGCATACTCGGCTGGTTAAAGTATATGCCGAGCCCAAAGAGAATAAGTCCCAGGCCAAGAGTGCTTCCTTTGGTGATAGCCGACATTCTGATGTAAAAGTCAGGTAAACGGAGTAAACCTATCGTAGCCACCAGCATGAACATTACGCCCGATAAGATGAAAACGCAACTAATTATTTCCTTCAGCAGATTCCAGTCAATGTTTTCGAGCATAGTCATTTTGTTATTTTCATAAGATAATAGGCAAAGGATATAGACCCCAGGAACCCGAACAGCGAGAGTATAATGGCAACGTCTATATAATCCTCATTTCCAGTAAACTCAGTGTAAATAGCAATAATACCGATAACGTCGGCTACAATAAGGTCGAAAGCCGTTATTCTGTCAGGTAAGGTTGGGCCAATAGCAAACCTTACTGCCGTTAGCAGCAGGCAAAAGCTGAGTGCAACCATAGAAATCATGAGTGTTGTTTGAAATAAGCTCATGTCGTCAGTTCCAGTATTCTTCGTTCAAAGCCCTCTCTAATTTCCTTTTTCAGGTTTTCAACATTGTTGTCTTTCACATACAGGGCATGCACATACAGCAACTTCCGGTTTTTACTTACATCAATGCTCAGCGTTCCGGGAGTAAGTGTTATCATATTAGCCAGCAGCATAATTTCAAAATTGGTTTTAACACGCAGTGGGAATGCAATTACAGTGGGGTTCATATAATAGTGAGGCGTTAAAATATCGAAGGCTATCTTCAGGTTGGCCAATAGCAGTTCTTTCAGGAAAAAAAACACAAAGTTCAATGCCTTTGGCAGCTTCCGGAAATAAGTACGGTCATAGAACCAAGTGCTCAGCCAGAGTAAAATAAACAACATCAGAAAAGCGATGGAGGCCGTCGCCGCATTATAGGGCATGTCTACCCAACCCTGCTGAAGAAAAGTGAATACTACCACGAAGGTTACCATACTATGTAAAAAAAACACCCTCATAATTTTAACTTTAAGTTACAGCCACCATTCAACCTTTCACACAATATGAGGCTTTGGGAATGGTGATATGTTGCTTAGAGCATGTCTAAAATTCATCCTTTGCGCTGCAAACCGCCCCAAAAGGAACCTGACTTCAGTTTTCTCGCTCCATAGCGCTGCTATGAAGTTCTAAAACCGTTTCGCCAGAACCCTTTTTGGTCAGTTATCGCCTACAAAAACGAAATTTAAACATGCTCTTATCTTTTAAGTACGGCTTCTATATAACTATTGGTGTACAGTAATTGGTTGGCTGCTTGCTGTGCCAGGTTAATAAAAGGCTGCGCATACAGGCTGATAAGCAGGATAAAGACCATTAGAAAAATGACAGGCATATACAGAAACTTAGGGTAACGGCTTTTTGCAGGTATGGCGCCTGACGGCTTACTGACTTTCAATGGCTTTGCTTTCCAAAATACTTCATTCCATATTTTCGTCATTGAAAAAAGGGTTACCAAACTAACGCATAGCGAGGTTGCCACAATACCGTAATTACCTGCTTTAAAACCACCCATTGCCAGCATAAATTTTCCCCAGAAGCCAGACAGTGGGGGAATACCCGCTAAAGCAAGCGCCGACAAAAGGAACAGCAGCGCCAGGAACGGCTGTTTCAGATAAATGCCACCAAGTTTTTTTAATGAGAAGGTATGATGTTGCTGTGCTACGACGCCACTCACCAAAAAAAGGTTTGTTTTGACTAGGATGTTGTGGATGATAAAATAAATACTACCCGCTAAGGCCAGGGGAGTATAAATAGCTAAACCCATCAGCATATAGCCAATCTGGCTGATGATGTGGAAAGAGAGAATTTTCCTGAAATCCTTCTGGGCAGCAGCTCCAATCACACCTATTACCATGGTTAAAGCGGACAATAACAGCAGCATAGGCAGCATAAAATTTGCCTTCGGTATAAATACCAGTGTAAAGAGCCGGATTAAAGTATAAATCCCGATTTTAGAGATGAGGCCTGCAATGAAAGCAGATATAGCGATAGGTGGCGTATGATAGGAAGCCGGCAGCCAGAAAAATAGCGGGAAAATGGCGGATTTTATACCAAACCCCGTCAGGAAAAAGACACTGCACAGCGTAAGAAGTTGCAGGTTGGGGTGGTCTGGCTGACGCACAATCAGGGCCAGTTCAGCTATGTTAAGGGAGCCATACAGCGAGTAAACTACTCCGACACCTGTCAGCAGAATCCCGGATGCAAAAATGTTTATGGTCACGTACTTCAGCGTACCTTCTAATTGAGCCTTGGTGCCACCCAGGGCCAAAAGCGCGAAGCAGCAAATCAGCAGTACCTCAAACCATACATATAAATTAAATATATCACCTGTCAGGCATACTCCGCTCACACCCATCTGCAAAAACAACAGCAGTGGGTAATAGCCGTATTTCTTACGCTTGCTATCCAGGCCCTGTAGTGAGAACAGGAATACGGCAATACCTACAATGGAGGCACTAACCAGAATGAGGGCACTAAAAAGGTCGGAGACAAGCGTTATACCAAAAGGTGCAGGCCATTTTCCTATCTGCGTCGTCAGAATACCTGTCTGTGATACTTCGTACAGAAGCAGGCCTGCCGATATTGACAAGCCGAGTTGAACTGTTGCTGCAATAACTGCCTGTGCCTGATTACGCTGCCAGAATAGCAGGCATAATACCGCCCCATAGAGCGGCAGGAGTAGGGGAAGTGTAAGGAGCAGGCTTGGGTTCATGCGTGGCTGATACGTTTTTGATTGCAGCATCAAAGACACTGAAGCTGTATGCAGTTGAGATTCAGGTTTTATCTGTTTTGCTCAAATCATCGAGGTTGTTTGATTTTAAGGTCTGGTATACCCTACGGATAAGGACAATAGCGTAAGCCTGCAAGCCAAAACCGATCACGATAGCGGTTAGCAGAAGGGCTTGCGGCACAGGATCAGGAAAAGGGGGTTCTGCTGTTTCCTTTTCCTGCGGAATAATGGCTACTTCTCCGGTTGTGATGCCGCCTACTACAAACAGGAACAGGTTGGTTGCCAGGCCGAAGAGGATGAGGCCTAGTATAAGTTTGAACAGGTGGCGGTGCAGGATAAAATAGAGGCTTACCGAGAACAAGGTACCTACAAGAAAGGGCATCAGTAGTTCCATCGTTTATTCTTTTGACATCGTGAAGATCATTTTAAGCACCATGCCCATTACCAGCAGGTAAACCCCTGCATCAAAAAGCAGGGGAGTACCAAGAGAGCCTAATACCGGCAGGTGTACATCCAGCCAGAAGGCAGACATGAAGGGCTGGCCAGCCAGCAGCCCGATGGTGCCACTGGCAACAGCCAGCAGCAAACCGAATGCAATAAGGTATACCGGCCTCACACGCACAAAAATGTAATTCCATCGGTTTTCCATATTACGGCCCTTGCGGCGGCCCCTTATGTTCGCATTCATTATTTGCATAAAATAGCGGGTACGGCTGTGCCCGGACTGGCGTGGGTGGTGGTAAAGCGTCAGACTGAAAAAGACCCTGGCAGTGGCATTTGCTCCGTGTGCGAGCACATGAAAAACGAACGCGATAGAACCAATGAGCCCGCCTATAAAACCTCCCCCGGGGTGGTTATGTCCTCTTAACAGGATATACACCGAAAAAAGCAGGAACACTGGTGTGAGCAGGCGAATAGCCGTTGACAAAATGATGGTTTTCAAGGTTTGCCTCCTTTCTCCGGGTTCAGTCGCAGCAGCGCAAAAATTCCCACCGCCGCCACCGCCAGCACTGTTATCTCACCCAGCGTGTCCAGGCCCCGGAAGTCAACCAATATTACATTCACAACATTTCTGCCGTGCGCCTCCAGAAAGCTAGCGTTTCCGTAAAATTCCTTCAGTTCAGATTCAACCGCAAATTCCTGTACTAATAGAAGGGTATAGGTCATCACAGAACCAAACAAGATGGAGATGGCAATGAATTTATATTTCCGGAACTGATGCGACAAGTACCAAAAAGCAGGCAGCTTATGCAACAGGAGCACAAAAATCACCACGGTCAGTGTTTCTATCAACAGCTGCGTAGCGGCCACATCAGGAGCTCCGTACAAAATATAAAACAAGGCTGCGGAATATCCCACTAATCCCATTACCACGATAGAAGTGAGGCGGGAGCGGGTATTGAGTATGTAAAATAGGGCGGCTATCACCAGTACGAACAAAACCAGTTCGTGTAGCTCAATTTGATCTAAAAGCTCTCTCCTTGCACCAAGATTTACGTGTGGGGCATCTCTCCACAGCGCAAACAGCATCAGCCCACAGAAGAAAAGTACGATGTATATGATATAGTTACGAAGGTAGCCGTTTTGCAAGGTGTTGATAAACACTTTAGCCCCTTTCTGAAAACTTTTGAAGCCTGTGTGGTACATACTGTCAGGCCCGTAGCGGTATACTTTCTTTAGTCTGGGAGCTGCACTGTGCAGTGCCGGCAGGAACCGGTACAGCAGGTATCCCAGCACAAGCGTCAGCATGCTGAGGCCTAAAACTGGGGTAAAGCCGTGCCAGATCGCCAATTCAAACTGTACCTTCTGGCTGGGCAGGATGCTGAGCGCGGCTTTCTCTAAAACGGGTGCAGGAAGCAAACCGGCCATTAAACCGAACACCAATCCTAACAAGCCCAGCACCAGCGGTGGCAGGTACAGATACGGGGAAGTTTGATGCTGCAAGGCTGTAGGCTTACTTGTTTTAGACCAGAACAACCGGTAGCTCATTAGAATAGCAACAGCGACGAAAGTAAGCCCTGCCAGCATGTTTACCCCCAAGGTAAGCCAGTTGAACACTTCACTCTCCAAAGACGCCTCGTACAGCAGTTCCTTACC
This sequence comes from Pontibacter pamirensis, assembly GCF_010015475.1. Taxonomy (GTDB): domain Bacteria; phylum Bacteroidota; class Bacteroidia; order Cytophagales; family Hymenobacteraceae; genus Pontibacter; species Pontibacter pamirensis. The sequence continues at coordinate 54,431 of NZ_ML974109.1, read as the reverse complement.
AATAAAGCCAAAGAAGGAAATAACACCGGCCATGGATAAAGCGGCCAAGGTGGCGGCTATACCTGTATACATCATGCTCCTGCCCAGGCCCTTCAAATCATTTACCTGGCGGGTGCCGGTGCTGTGGTCTACTACCCCGGCCACCAGAAATAAGGTACCTTTATACAGGGCATGCGCCAGCAAAAACACCAACATGGCTTCGATCGCAAGCACGGATCCGATGCCCAGCATCATCACGAGTAGGCCAAGGGCACTGATGGTAGTATAGGCCAGAATGGCTTTTAAGTCTGTTTGCTGCAGGGCCAGTAGTGCCCCTACAACTGCAGTAGTTCCACCAACCACAAGCAGAATGGTCATCCAGGTTTCTGTGCCTCCTAATACCGGGGAGAGCCGGGCCAGTAAAAAAATACCTGCTTTCACCATGGTAGCAGAATGCAGGTAAGCACTGACAGGCGTGGGAGCTGCCATGGCATTCGGCAGCCAGAAATGAAACGGAAACTGAGCCGACTTTGTGAAACACCCCAGCAGAATAAGCAGCAGCGCAGGCAGGTACAAAGGATGTGTTGCCAGGCTGATGTTGCTACTGAGCACCATGCCGCTGAAAGTAAAGTGGCCACTTGCGAGGCTTAAAAGGATTAGTCCTCCCATTAGTGCCAGTCCACCGCCACCTGTTACCAGCAGCGCCTGCCAGGCAGAGGTGCGGGACTCTATCTGGTCGTTGTTAAAACCTATCAGCAGGTAAGAACTGATGCTGGTAAGTTCCCAGAACAGGAAAAGGCAAAATATATTGTCTGCCGTTACCACTCCCAGCATGGCGGTCATGAACAGCGTGAGGTACATATAAAAGCGCCCTAGCAGCGGATGCTTCTCCAAGTAGCCATAGGCATAAATCATGATCAGAAAGCCGAAAAAGGAAATCAGCAGTGCAAAAAGCAGGCTCAGTCCATCCAGGTAAAAATCTAAGTTTATCCCCAGTTCAGGCACCCAAGAGGTGGACGCAATTATACGGGTGCCCCCCAGCACCTGCGACACCTGAGCACAGAAATAAATAAAGATGCACAAAGGCAGCAACGCCAGCGGTAAGACAACATACCTGCCCAGCCAGCGAAACAGAAGTGGCGCAGCAAAGGCAACCAAAAGACCGGCGAGAAGGGTGTAGAACATGTAAGTTTTACTTAATGTATATCTTTTAGCATAAAACCGTATGATAACATACTTACCCGCCTACGCTTATTAAGTTGCAGACTGTAAGAGTTAGCGTAGCGCAAATTTGAATATATAAAGAAAAAAAACGCCCACACGTCATGAACACATTAAAACGATTGCTTGTAGGTCTTGATCTGACACCCATGGATGAGACACTAATTAACTACACCGCCTTTTTATGTGCAGAGTTACAGCTAGAGAAGGTGTGTTTCATACATGTAGAAAAGAGCCTAGAAATACCCGAAGAGCTGCGGCAAAACCTGCAGCGGAAAAATGTATCTCCCGAGGAAGGACTCCGAAACATGATTGCATCTAAAGTAGGACCCGTTTTCGAGCAGATGCCGCAGGTGAAAACAGAAATCCTGGTTGAAGAGGGAACACCAGTAAAAGAAATGCTGCATTGGTCAAAAATAAAAGATATTGATCTGATGCTGGTAGGCCGTAAACTGCGCTTGCGCGGGAGTGGTGTGCTGGCCCAGAAATTACTCCGGTCAGGTAGGCTGAGCGTGCTTTATGTGCCGGAAACGTATGATCAGCCGAAATTAAACCGTATTGTAGTCAGCATCGATTTCTCAAAATACAGCGAGATGGCGCTCGATAGGGTACTCCATTCTGCTTTATCGAAGCCAGAGGTACAGGTGGTGTGCCTGCATGTGTATGACGTTCCGTCAGGGTATATTACCCTCGGTATAAGCTATGAAGAATTCGATAAGCGGATGCAGGGTTTCGCACAGGAAAAATTTAGCAAGTTAATGGAGCGTTTCCCAGACCTGCAAAACAGAGCAAAACTTGTACTGGTACGGCAGGAGGAGCAGGATGATATCGGTGAACTTGTGGCATTGGAAGCGAAACGAGCCCATGCTGACATACTCGTCATCGGGGCGAAAGGGATGTCGGCGGCGGCCTTGTTTGTTATCGGCAGTGTAACTGAAAAAGTACTGCGCTACGACATGGACATTCCTTTACTTGTATTTAAAAACAAAGATGAAGAAATAGGCTTCTTAGATGCTTTGATTAACAAATAATATTAGCTGCCTTGCGTAATAGCTGACGCCACAGCGTCCTTGCCATTTAATCCAACCGGCAAGGACGCTGTGGTTTTTTTTATTAAAAAGTATTCTTTACACTCTTTCTATTGTTTTGCGGGAGGCGATCCGAAGCAGGAGGTAAGCTGCAATACCTGCCGCAAAGGAGGCGCAAAGAATCGCGAACTTAGCCTGCGCCAGGTAAGGGGAGCCGACAAAAGCTAAGTTGGCAATAAAAATAGACATGGTAAAACCGATACCACCTAATAGCCCGGCACCAACTACCTGTGACCAGTTGAACGTTTCCGGTTTGGTTACAAGCCCGGTAACAGAAGCCAGTCCGGTGAATACAATGATGCCCACGGGCTTACCTAAAATCAAACCTAATATTATACCCCAGGAAATGGGGTTGGAAAAGCCAGCAGTCAAACTGGCATCTATAAAAATGCCCGCATTGGCCAGAGCAAAGATGGGCATGATGGCATAGGCTACCCAGGGGTGCAGGGTGTGCTCCAGCCGGTGCAGTGGCGATAAGGCTTCTTCGCAGTTGTCTTCGATGGTGTATACTGCTGCCTGATACTGTTCTTCTTCCATTTCCTTAACTTCTTCTTCAGGGTTTGGCTGCGGCGCATATACACTTTGCATTTCTTCTATTATGCTGTTTGTAGACCCGACAAACTCAGTTTCCGTGATTTTAGAACGGGCAGGAATAGTGATGGCCAAAAGAATACCGGCAATGGTAGCATGCACCCCGGACTTTAAAAACAGCACCCACATCACCATTCCCAGAAGGATATAAAGCCAGACCATCCGAACACGTAGTGCACTTAGTACAAGCAGGAAGCCAAAAACTAAAAATGCTCCAAACAGGAAAACAAAATCTACTTCGGCTGTGTAAAAAAGCGCAATTACCAAAACAGCGCCAATATCATCCACAATGGCGAATGCCACCAGAAACAGCTTGAGCGAGATAGGCACCCTGTTTCCTAATAACGTCAGGATGCCAAGGGCAAAAGCGATGTCAGTCGCCATCGGAATGCCCCAACCGGATATTCCCTCTGAATTGAGGTTCAGGAAAACGTAAACTAAAGCAGGCACAACCATGCCACCCAAAGCAGCCACTACCGGAAAGGCTGCATTCTTCAGGGAGGCGAGTTCGCCCATCAGCATTTCTCGTTTTATCTCTAAGCCCACCACAAAAAAGAATATGGCCATCAAGCCATCGTTAATCCATAGTATAGCCGCTTTTGTTAAGCCAAAGTCACCGAATGCAAGGGTTAATGGCGTGTTCCATGTATCAACATAAGATGCTGCCCAGGGAGAGTTTGCCCAGGCAAGTGCTACAAGCGTCACAAACATCAAAAGTATACCACTGAATGCCTCTGCCTGAATAAATCGCTGCAATGGATAAATGATACGACGAATGATGGGAGTTTTTGCTGACATACTTGTTTTATGATAGTCTGAATAAAAATACTTGTTAAAGCAAAAGACGTGTCAGCGGTCTAAAGGTTATCGGCAATAGTGACAGACTAAAAAAAACAGCCCTAGAATTTCCCGGGGCTGTTCATGTGTGATGACATGTTTAATATACAGTCTAAAAGCATTTAGCTGATGACTTCCTTGCTGATATAGCGGGAATTCAGCAGACTGAGAGCACCCATGTAGCGCAGGTTAAAGCGAAGTGTATCTCCAAGCTTATAGCTGTTTCTATTTTCCCCCAGTTCTACCACCAGCATATCTGAACTGGCGCCTATAACGTTTAGCTCATCCTCCTTTGCTGCTTTTTCGTACTTCGGGAGCAGGAACTTGGGGTTTATGTCCAGCAAGCCGACATCCAGAATGGCTCTGTGAGAAGACTTTCCATACAAACTTTCATCTACTTCAAAGCTGTCGCCGCTGGGATTTTCAGCCAGCATACCACTTGGCACCTTTGGTTTTTCTGTCAGTTCGATTATCTCCGCTTCCAGTTCAAACACGTCATCGTACATACCCTCGAATATCTCGCCGGTAAACAGGTTCAGACCGAAGAACAGTGCTTCGCCAATCCGGAAATGGTTAATGCCTTTGGGCAACTGGTGGTTGAAAAGGAGCGGGATGGTGACGGATGTGCCACCGGATACCCAGGGTATTTCCTTATTGAACTTTGCATCAATAATCTGCTTGTAAAGGCTGAGCTGAATGAGTTTGTCTCTCGTAGGCATTACCCCATGCAGGCAATTAAAATTGGCACCTAATCCTATCACGGATATGCCGGGTAGTTCAAATACCTTTGCATAAAAGTTCACCAGTTCATCGCCCATTACGCCCTCCCGCAGGTCACCCATCTCAATCATGATAATGATTTTATGAATCTTTCTTTGCTGCAGGGCTTCCTCCGACAGCATCCGGATAGTATCCAGCTCCGTCTCAAAACTTACATCAGCATACTGTACAATATCAGGAATACTTTTTTTAGGAGATGGTTTAATGTATACCGTCTGCACATCGGGTGCCACATTTTTGATGGCTTTTAAATTGGTTACGCGTGAGTCATGGATTTCACGCACCCCAAGTGCAAGCACCTCTTTCAGGAAAATCTCTTCCCCGCAAAGCAGCTTTGTAACAACACCCCAATCAATACTGTGTTCCTTAAAAACCTTGTCGAGGTGATTGTAATTATGTTTTAATTTTTCGCGGTACAGCTTTAGGACAGCCATGTTTATCTCAGTAATCTATACTCTAAATATTTATTTGTAAAGCCCATTTTCTCATACAGGTGACGGGCCGGGTTCTGTGGCTCCACGTGCAGAGCTATGCTCCCGGTGGTGTTATCAGCCGCCATTTGTACCAACCTTTTCCCAACGCCCTTGCCGCGCTGGCTGCTGTGCACGGCTATGTAAACGAGTATATTTTCAGGTATAAACCCGCTCATACCGGTGTTGTTTAGTATCAAAGCACCCACTACGGCATCACCTTCCCGCGCTACCATTACAGAACCGCCTTTTCCTTCTGCTTCAGAAAGCGCATAGTCTATGCATTTGCCAATATCGTTCCGCTCATCTCCATACTCATCAAGCTGATGGAACAGGAAGTCTATTATCTCATCTTTGTCTATTCCTTGTGGGTTGGTTGGGGTGTAAATTTCGTAGCGGACACTAGTGTTTTCTGCCATGTTGTTTTTATGTGTTTATCGGGATATAAAAAGGTCAGGGTGATATAAAGTATGAGAGAAGCTGTTAAGCCAAACAGGTTTGGGTCCAGGTTTAGCGGCAACTGGAACGTCAGGTTCAGCCATGGTATATGTACGATGCTGTGCGCTGAAAGTGTACGTTCCAACAGCTCCTGCAACTCAAACCCGCTCAGGCCCACCCAGGTGCTGCTTACTTCAGCCGGAAAATAAGGGTATAACGATTGGGCAAGTCCCATCAAATCAACGTCGGGGGCGGGAGCAGAAAGCATGCTTACCTGCAGCACGACCGTTACCACCCCGCCCATAAGCATTGCCCAGAAAGCAGCCACACTGCTGCGGCGTTTCCAGAAAAAAGCACCCAAAACAGGCACAAATAGCCCCGATACCATAAAGGCGTAAGAGTACAGCATCAGGTCGAGCACGTTGGTCATGGTGGTGGCCAGCCAGAGGGCAAAGGCTCCTACCCCCAGGGTTACTATTTGTGAAAGACGCAGCGTGGAAGGAGCATCCGGGTCAATTTTCCAGAAGTGGCTGATAACATCTGATACAATATTACCGGATGAGGCCATTAGGCAGCTGTCTGCGGTAGAAAGGATGGCGGAGAAGTAAGCGGAAAGCATCAGCCCCATCAACCCCACCGGCAGCACTGTGCGTAGGAGCATCGGCAAACCTGTTTCAGGGTCTACCACTGCACCGGCGCCAAGGGCATCGAACATGCCCTGCTCAGCGGCTACACGGGCCAGTATACCCAGGCTCACACCCATGAATGCCATAATGGGCCACTCGAACAGGCCCGCCAGGTACCAGGCTCTTCTGGCGGTTTTCGCATCGCGGCAGGCGTAAATGCGCTGGTACAGCGTCATGCCTACAAACCAAATCGGAATAATGGTGATGGCCCAGTTCACCAGCTGCTGCCATGTGACATTTGTGAGGCTGAGGAATTCGGGAGGCAAGGTCGTTCGTATGGCAGCCATGCTTCTGCTGCTTTGCACCGAAAGCCACTCCAGGTTTAAAAGCTGTGAAAAGCTGATTTGCTCCACGCCGCCACCCACGGCTAAAAAGGATACGGGTATGCCGATAAAAACCAGCCCGCTCATAAGGATGGCCCATTGAACGGTATCGGTGTAAATAACTGCTTTCATGCCACCCATCACCGTATACACCACCGCAATGATGCCCATAATCAGCAGGGCGGTGTTCATGTCGAGGTTGATGAAGGTGCCGCTGGCCAGTTTGGCACCCGCCAGAATCTGTGAACTGGTGAAACCGGTATAGCCTATAGCGGAGATAATACCAGCCAGTAACGCCACACGGGCGTTAAAGTAGTACCCAAAAATTTGCGGGAAGGTCAGAAACTTCGCAAAGGCAGGGTTATTCTTCACCTTCGGAATCAGGAAAACTGCTGCCAGCCAAGCTCCCAATAGGCCGGTGAAAAGCATCCAGGAGCCGGAAAGCCCCATAGCAAAGCCGAGACCACCCAAGCCGATGGAAAACCCACCGCCCACATCCGTCGCCACTACAGACAATCCAATGTGCCCGCTGCTCATGTTGCGGCCTCCTACATAGTAATCGTCAGCCCCTTCGTTCTTTTTCAGGAAGTAAAATCCCACGCCCAGCATCGCCAGCATGTAAAGCACGAAAATGGTTAAGTCGATGTAGTGCATCTATTGGTAAAATATAATTCAGACAAAAAATGGATAGTATTGGTATGCCTGAAGATACCCAGAAATGCCCTAACGTCATTGTTTTTGATGCTTTTGCTGCCTTTTACAAGCTATACTGTGCGTTTGGTGTGTGTGGCATAGTACAAATACATAAGTCCGGATACCAACCTGGCAACATTCTTTGGATAAAGGCTTAAACGAGTTATATTAGCTCAGTCCTATTAAGTAAGGCCAATCTTAAATGATACAGAAGGTGAAACAGTGAGGGGAGGGGCAGTAACTTCTTTTTTCAAGTCAAGGTTAATTTTCTGGTCAAATTACGTTCATAACAGTACCTCAAGCCTACTACAGGCTAGACAAAATCAGCTGAAGCTGATTTAAACTTATATTTTATACTTATCTTTATTTTCAAGGTGATGGGATACCACCTTAAACCGCCTGCGCCCGCAGCATCATGTTGAGTGACAGTTACTTATGGTTCTAATATTAAGGATGCACAACCAAAATGCACAACTTTTTTTAGTAAGGGGCGTTTTGGAGTTTAAAGGGGGGGGAATTTTGATTTTTTTTAAAAAAAGTTTTCCACACCCTCTTTTTTATTCTCTTGACTTAACTAAAGTTGCCCACCTTTTGAAAATTTGAGCATGAATAATTCAGTTTTTAAGGCTCAGCCATCTTTCTCTCGTAGTAAGAATTTGTGGCTTTAGCCCTGTGAAATCCTTTCTGAGCCTCGTGAATACTTTCTTCACGTCCCCCTTAGCGGTGGGTGCTATCCAGAACAGAAACGGATTTAAAATAGTGACTGCTCCTGCAAATCCTCATAGGAACCACCTCTGTGAAATAGCTGTACAATAGTTTTATCAAGGTCTTGATAACATTTGAACATATGTTCATTGCAAAAAATGGAACTATCTATACCCGACTATAGAATAGGAGTTGCTGCTGAACGAGAATAGAAGAGGTAGGAGATATCTGATGTACTGCTCAAGGAAAGGCTACTTCACCCTGACTGAAAAAATATGATTTAAGCGACTGTATAAGAGCCGAAGGGCTATATAGGGTCTTTCCAGCTCTAAGTTGCTTGCTGCTGTAGAACATGGCTAAAAACGTCAAATAACAGGTACTAATGGCGAGGCAGGAATCATCAAGTCGCCACTCTCTCTAAGCAGCCCTTCCAAACAGCTATTGGGTCTCCTGTTCCTTAACCATGTACCATGTCATAACATCGTTGCGACAGAAAATGGCCTTCAGGATTTTGAAAAATTTTTGGAAAAAATTTTGGTGCCGCACCCGTTTTCATCAAACCTTTTAGGGGTTTATAATTTTTTATAATCCTGATTTTCAAAACGGATTCTTTTTAGAAATTGTGTTTATGCAGTCCTCGGTGTTTGTACAATGTTTAATGGGTAGGGGTAGTAGTGGGATATCCCCCTCGGAGGGTGTTTTAGATGCACTTTAGTGGCTTTAATTCTACATTCTAACTCTATACGTGAATGACGATATACAATTTACCGTTCCATTGCTCGAAAAAGGTGATTTAGAGTCCGTTAAAGGGAGCGTTTACATAGAATAAGGTTAGTTAGGGAACATATTAACTCATGTTATAGTGTTAGATGGCGGGGTTATTTTTCGTGAATCTTACTTGGAGATGTGAGTTGATGATAGGGTTTTGGTTCTATCTTCAAGAGTTAAGCTTCATATGACCTTGATTCCATTTCCCTTCTGTAGCACATGCTACTTGTATATATGCTCCACCTTTCCTGCATGTAGGAGGGACACAAATGAAAAATGATATACTGGTTTGAAAAAAATCGTGATACCTGCTTTCGCTAATAATCAGAGTTGGCGGTAGAGAGTGTGGTTGAGTCAGTAAACTACTGCGAAACCCATCCCTTTAAGCATTTAATTTAGGCTGTCCATTCTTTCCGATTGGACTAAACACTTCATCTTCTGAGCATCTGATAAGCTCAGTTGCTGAATTGAGCAAGATATGCAATTGCTAAAAAAGCTCTTTCGGAATCAGTATTCATACTTACCCGTGTTATTACTCGAGTATACCCGTTTATACACGGATAATGCATTTGCACTGAATATGCTATGAGTGTATCGTCATAGCTACTATTCTCAGGAGATTTAGACCACATCATGAAGAGTCAGAGCCGTGAGCAAGGGGAGATTGTTGGATTTTCCAACACGGTTTCAGTTCTTCCTATTATTTTGTGCCAGACGAGCCTAATATAAAATGAAAGAAGCTGGTATTTCACTAAAAGTTATTATATTGAATAGGCAATATATTATGAGGGAAGACACTAAAAATAGCCCTACAAGCTTCAAAAATGAAGATAGAGCAGATAAGACCACTTTCGTACATAGTGCAGATAAGCGTATGTTCACGCATATCCAGTAGTTGTACGCTATTTATAGAATAAAAATGAATCTGTTAAAAAGGATAATGAACATACAATCACAGTTTGAGTTTGTAGAAGACAGTGCTGGGCTACACCAATTAGGAGGGGAAATACCACGCGATTTTAAAATACCAGAAAATGAATTTAAGGGAGGCTTTCAGTATTTGGGCTATATTGAAAACAAAGACAAGTTCTTCGATTGGCTCCCATTTAAGCTCAACTTGATTTGTCCTATCTTCTTGGACTTCGATTACGTTTTCTTGGACTATGAAAATGCGAACGAGCCCAAGTTGTTATATCCGCTTAACACCTCCGAAATCACAACGGCTTACGATGAACTGGATAAGGACTCCAGAGTAACTTACAACTCTCTGAGTTGCTCCTTGAAGCCTTTCAAAGGGGTGGATGATGACAATGAATTTGAAATAATCGGTCTTGCAGGGAGACCTCATTGGATTCAAGCTGAAGATTACCCTATCTGCCCGAAGACTAAAAAGAAAATGAAATTTGTCTGCCAGCTAATGAGTAACGGACATGTAAAAGCCAAGAGCAGAAACTTCAGAAGCGAAGACGACTACTACGAAAAGATTTTTGAGGAAATGAACTTTTGGTGTGACGGTGCCTTAAAGGTGTTCTTTGAACCAACATCAAAAGTTGCGTGCTATTTCATTCAGAACACATAAAAAAACAGCGTACAACCAAGTTCAGCCTTAACCCTCGCTACGCTTCGGGCTTCGGCTGCACCACACCGTTGGCACATATTTTAATCAATGAGAATGAAGAAGGGTTATCTGATTATACTTTTATTAGGTGCTTTTTATAGCCTTTGCTTCTCTCAAACTGTTGAGAAAAAAGATTACAGAATCACAATTAAGGAGTGGTCAATGGGTGCAGATAATAGCTACATCATTACGACAGACTCTATAAAAATCAGGAAGAGTGGATATCTTGAAAATATTTACTTCAACTCAGTTTTAACCAAAGAACAGAGCCAAAAGATATTTGCCCCAATCGAAGCAGTTGATTTAAGAAAATTAGAAGAGCCTGCTTATGTTTTTTCTGCCCCATTACCTGAAGGAGAATTAAGTGACCATGGCTACCAGTATGACATAACTGTTCAGCATGATGGAATAATGAAGGGCTTTCATATTGAAAGAGTGAAGGTAGATTTTTTATATTCCTTCATCAAGGGGTTGAATCAGTATTTGCCAGAACGTTTCCAAGTAGGTTATAATGATAACTACCTGAAAAAATAACAAGTGCCAACAAAGTTCATAGTATAGGCTACGGCTGCGCCTTACCCACACTATGCACGAGTACCGCTTTACTCAATAAAAGTTATGAAAACATTTACACTTAAAGCCGAGAAATTAACGAATTGGAAATCTTTTCATATTGAGTTTAAAAACATTTTAGGCTTTCCTGATTATTACGGTGAAAACATGAATGCTTGGATTGATTGTGTGGATGATTTAACGGAAGACGAACAAGCTGTAATTCATATTGAAAAAGGTAAGTCAATGAGAGAAACGGCACCTGAAATTCTTGATGCATTTCTTGAGTGTAGTGCCTTTGTTAATTTTAGAAAAATAGAAGCTGGTGAAAATCCTTCTCTATTAGTCTCTCTTGGGTTTTAAAATTAATCAGTATAACCACACCCATAAGCCAGCTACGCCGCCTTATGGCCAAGTCCGTTGCCAGTAATTGTAATCATGAAAAAGCTGTTGCTGTTACTTATTGTCATGTTTCTGCACTGTGAGAATAGCTTTTCACAGGTAGAAATTCGAGGCGTAACAACCATTGTAACTGATGGTATTCCATCTGACTCTGTTAATCTTTCACCAAACAAGGAATTTGAGAAGCGAATCGAACTAAAGCCTATAGACAAATCAGATAACAAAATTGAAATTCGATTCTACAAGCATGAAGAATTAAGCAGCACCAAAGACTTGAAGGTGTTAGAACTGAAAGGTGATTCATGGAAAGGAACTCAATACAGTGAAACTAATTACCCTAAGGTCAAGATTAAAAAGTTCGATTTAGTTGCTCAATATGGATTCGCAGAATTAGTCAAAATGCTCCTTCAAAATAACTTGGCGAGTCTTCCGAGCCAAAAAGAGCTTGAGCCAAAGATGAAAAAGTATGTAGATACTATAAGGGGAAGAGCAGAGCAGAAGATTCAAACAACTGACGGGCAAAGCTACACAGTTGAATTTAAAATAGGTGATAAGTACAGAGTGTATACTTTCAATAATCCAGACACATATTCTTCTTTCTATGATGATGTGCAGGAGCTGAAAGACTATGTGGTTATAAAGAATATCTTTGAAACAGAACTAAAGAGAAAATAACTTCTGGCAAAAAAGTTCATAATATAGGCTTCGGCTATGCCTCACCCACATTATGCACGAGTAACGTTGAGCTTAACTTAAATAATAAAGAAATGTCTGATTTAAGTACAATAGAGAAACATAAACTTGAAAAACTGTTTGGAATGGGAAATGGCTATGTCCTTGATTTTTCCGATAGGACGTTTCAAGATTTTGTTTTAGATAAATCAGAGCTGGATATTCTATCTGAGAAGTATAGTTATAGTAGCGGTTCGAAAGCGAATAGGCTTCGGAGGTTTTGGGGAGTAGAAACTAACTATATCGCGGGTAAGTTAACAGCAGAATTGATAGCATATTGGAAGGACAAAAAAATTATCAATGAAGCTGAAACTACTGCTCAAGAACAAGAACTATATGAAGAATGCCTACGAATAGCACAACGCTTAAAACAAGAATTTCCGATAGAGAATATTGATGCAATTCAAGCTAATAATGAAGATAAGGACTTTAAACTCCTTGAGAAGCTAATAAGAGAAAGTATCGAAAGAAATGAGCCTGAAACGGCACTTGATAGACTTCATACTTTTGTTGTGAAATATGTTAGAGAGCTTTGCAGAAAACACAATATTGAATACGCATTGACTGAAGCTCTTAACAGCATTTTTGGTAAATATGTGAAGCATGTTGTTGGTACGGGTTTGATTCATTCTGCGATGGCTGAAAAAATCCTTAAATTTTCAATACAGATTATGGATGCTTTCAATGACGTCCGCAATAACAGAAGCTTTGCTCATGACAATCCAATTTTAAATTATCATGAGAGTGTTTTAATATTTAACAATATCTCAAGCTCCATAAAATTTATAGACTCCATCGAGGAACATTTAGTTGTTCAACAGCAAGAGATAAAACTGGAATGGAAGGAGTTTGATGTATAGAAACGCTTAGCTCAACCACGTGTATACTTCATGCTACGGCCGATGGCCTCGCACCTTGTCTACACAAGCACGTTGGCATGCATGCGAAATAAAAGGAATGATTAAAAAGAAATATACCTATCAAGAGAGAGCTGAACAGCTTGCCAAAACAGTTGACATAGCAGATAAAATTGTGAGGAACTCCCAAGCAATTCCTGAAGAAAACAAGATTCACTTTCTTAAATGGGGGCAGCAGGTAAAGCACATGGCTTTGAATCCTGAGCCCCAGTATAGATATGTGGTAAGCCTTAAATATCTTGAAAACGATTTTCTAACGTTTTGGAATGAATCAAGTGGGGAAGAAATTGATGTTTTTTGGATTGAACTCTCAAAGGAGGGAATCAACTTCCAGCGAACAGACACTATCAAAACCGTTTTGAAAAGAAACAGAATTAAGAGCATCCATGAGTATGACAACATCAAGGATGCTATTGTAGTGGCGGAACAAACTGGAAGAATAAATAAGGACCAAGCTATTCAGCTTGATGTACTTATTATGGAGTTCGAGGAAAGACAGGCAAAAAGGGCAAAATAAAAAGCACGAAACGCCAACCAAGTACATACTTAACCCTTGCTACGCTTCAGGCTTCGCATGTACGAGTACCGTTAGCCAAAACTTAAAAGATGAATTTAATAAAAGAGAAACCAACTTTTACAATAAAATTCTTGATTATGCTTCTGGTAAGCACAATTCTAATCAGGACAATAGGAATGCTCTTTGAAAAGGAAATAAGTGAATATCTAATTCTATTCCCGAGTAGTTTATCTCAACCTCTGCATTGGTATAGATTTTTGACTTATCCGCTTGACAGTAATGGCTTATTTGGTTGGTTAAGAATAGCTTTAATAATTTTACCAGCAGGATATATCATAGAGAAAAGAACCCATCACAATACTCTAATTATCATAATTTTGATTTCAGCTTTAGTAGGAGGGTTATTGTTTACTTTAATCAACTATGGCAATGAATTAAATCGGCCGATTGCTTCAGCTGGATTGATAGCTTGGGGCTTTTGGATTGCTGCCATAACTTGTGGAATATTCCAATGGAAAGATTTGAATAGAATTGAGAAAGCTATTATAATATTGTTCCTGTTGAGCATATTTAGCTTCAACCACTCCGACTTTGGGTATTTCGTAGCTCAAATTGGGGTTGTAGCAACTGTTTTGGCTTTTGTGTTGGCATTCAAGCCATTTAGTAGAAAAGCATTGGCTAACATGGTTTAAACAACATACTTAGGCCGACGGCCTCGCACACTGTTTACACGAGCCGTTAGGGCTAATACGATTACAATTTCAAAGCAATATATAGAAGTAATAATGGGTCTTTTCTTTAAATCTTCAGCAAAAGAATTGCTTGAAGTTAGAAATAGAATAGTTCTTGAATGCGGGATTCCATTATTGGAGAAAAAAGGCTTTAAGAAATCGCCCTTCTCAACATCATGGTTTGGTAGGGACAGCCTTCAAGGTTATACCTATGAATTATGCCGCCTAAATCCTGATTCAACATTACAAATTATTGAGATACAGATAACTCGACAGGACAGATGGATAAAGTTTATTTTGAACATCTTTAAACTAAATCCAAACCCTGAATCTATCAACCAACTGAATGATGTGGATGGACTTCAATATAAGCTTCCACCTAATAGTATTACAGAAATGCGTTTGGGGATTGATGATATTAAAAGACCTCCAATACTTAACTATGACTTCATGTTTAGAAAGCATAAAATTGGAAGCTATTATTCGAAGAATGGCTTTAGCAAAAGAGCAAAGCAACTAAAGAGAATCATCGAAACGGATTTGAATAATATTGAATATTTTGTTCAACGATGGTATAAAATGCACAAGCGCCCAATCATAACAACATGGGAAGGACACCAGATTGAGGAAGTATAGTAGAATTCAACAACTTAAATGAATAGAAGCACATGCGCTAACCCCACCTTTACGGTAGCTGCGCCACCGCAAAGCCAAATCCGTAGGCCATTATCATAATTTAACAAATATTAAAATAAAAAATATGTACTTTTTTAAATAAAAAACCACTTAACTATGAACAGGATTACTTTAATGTTGGTCGCGCTAATATTTATTTATGCTTGTAGAAAAGAGGAAAGTGTAAAGCCAAATTTTATTGGCAAATGGGAGGCAGAATATTTAGTCCAATTAAACGGAGACACTATTTTTTATCAAGAAGGAAGTCTTTGGCCATGTGCCTACGCAGTGTTACCTTTTGAATATAACTCTGGATTTGAACTAACGGATAAAACAAGTGGAGAATTAATATGGTGCGGAAGAAAGAAGGGACAGTTCTTTACATGGTCACATGAAAATAATGCTTTCAAATTCGATTTCGATAATGAAGAATATGTAATCTCTGTTGAGAATATTACTAATAATTCAATGCAAATATTTACGCATCAAGGGGAGAAATATCATATGAGGAAATTTTAAACGCCCTACAACAAAGTTCAGCCTTTATGCTCGACTACGCCTCGCCCATCGGCTGCATCAGCCAGTTATAGGCAAGACCAATGAATGAAAAAGAATGAATAAGCTATACCCTTTGCAGCTTTGGTTTACATGCATTGTCTTTGTTGCCCCACTATTGCTTATTATCATTGGGTTAACAAAAAGTGAATGGAATACAGGGTTAGAGACTCTACCATTGTTTTTAATGTTCGGTTTAGTCCTTTCTTTACCCGCCTTGTTAATTAGCTTTCTTACCTATAGACTTTTGACTGAAACAATATCATCCGCAATACTGATTAAGATACTCCTGAACATGGTAATAATCGGAATTGTGTTTATTACCTTCAAAATTATATCTGGCTCCATGGCTTTTATGCTTAGCTTAGTCTATTCTGGAAGCGTAGTGTTATCGAGCTTGATTTACAGTATCAATCATAAAGAGAAGCACAGAAGCCTATAACCACGCCTACGTTAGCTATGCCAGCCTTTAGGCAATACGTTGTAGGGTATAATTATGAAAGTAGAATCTTTTCAAATTGCTTCATGGGAAGAACCAGAAAAAGGTCTCGTCATAGTAGAAAATGACGAATGGGTTCTGGTGAAGTATGTTCCCGTGGATTATCAAATAGATGGCTACAAACTCTACAGGAAATCTTTCATAGAAGAAAGACTTTATACCTCAAGAGAAGTAGTAATAGAGAAGGTGTTGAACCTAAAAGGAGTAAAAGAAGAACCCCCAATAGGATTCAGGTTTGGTTTAACTGTTAACCTCTTTGGCTCAGCGATTGACCTGCTGAAATGGTCAGAGCAGAAGTATGGCTTGTTTGAGTTTCAAGACGACAGCGAAACAGAAGTCTTCTACGGCAAAATATCAGAAGTAACAGATAGGTTGTTGACTATCGACATGATAAAGGCAGACGGTTCTGTGGAGGAAAACTATGACTTTGAGTTCGATGTGAATGAAATAAGAGCTATAGCTTTTGAATCGGATTACTTCACGTCCATGAAGTTGCTTTGGGAAGACAAAATAAAGAACAAGACCTTATAACAAAACCTATAAGGTAGCTTCGCCATTTTATAGCTAAGCCGTAGGTGTAAGGTGAATTATAGAAGAAAAAAGATACTACTTCTTGGGTAAAGACCAAGGATAATCAACTGTATCTGACTTCACTAATTCTAATAGCCTCTGGTAGCAGTATAGCTTCTTCTCCAAAGAGAGGTTAGAACCTTTTAAGTAGCTTGATACATCATTGAAGATATTGTCTACTTTGGAGTTGTCAATGAAGTGAATTTCAGAATCTCTACGAATGAAAAAGAATGTTGGTGCATGCGTCTCATCAATACCGAATGAAAAGACACCATTGCCATTCTCTTCAGTCACTATTGGAGAACACTTTACATAGTCCTTATCCTCTTCATTTGCTAAACCCTTTGAATGAAGAAATCTGTATAGCTCTTCCACATTACAGCTTTGACTTTGGCCGTAGGTTAAGAAAGTGACAAGAAGCAAAAGAAGGGTTAGAAGCTTCTTCATTATGTTAGTTTTGATGGAGTGTATGAAGATATCCAAAGCATCAGAATAAAGAAACCCAGCACCTAACAAAACCTTTACGTCAGGCGGAGTTAAATGCAAAGTTTACTATATTACTTTGCTGCTTAGTAAAGGTTGTTCTGTGGGCTTATTTCCTAAGCCGCCAGACCGCAAAGCAGAGACGTTGGGAGTAACTCAAAGTATAATAATGATAAGCGAAACGGATAACAACGAGTTTAGAGCTTTCTTTGAAGGTAACATGCGTTTACTTTATGAGATAAGCGTTGACCAACTGTTTCCAATCAAATTCAACCACTATCTGAAAATCTTTAATCCCTTTCTCATTGACCCAGATTTAAGCCAGTTGAGAGACAAGGTGCAGCAGTTTGACACAGAAGAGATTGTTGAATCTTTCTTTAGCTGGGTAAGCATGCATGAGAAGCCTTATGAAGAATATCTAAGACTTCCTGTTAGGCACATAATAGAGTTGATGAAAATAGAGTATGGCTTCTTATTGGAGTATGGGGTAGATTTTAAGTCTAATAATATCAGTAGCCAGTTTGGGAGAAGTCAGCCCAAATGGCTTTTATACCCAGATAGCGGAACAGTTGAAGAAGAGTTGTTGAAAGAAATACTAAAAACCTTAAAGCCAATAGGTAAGGGTAAATGCTTTTTCCACTATGACTTGATTGCGATAGACACCTACAAGAATACTTTTTTCGAAGGCGAATTAAATGACATACCCACCACACTGGAAATGGGATTCAAAGGCACACCCACTGACATCTGGGATGAATCAAAAAAGTGGTTTATCCATACCTGTTATGATGCGGATTATCTCTTTCTTGGGGCTGATAAAGAAATAATTGAAAAAGTTTTGTTGAACCCAAGGATTGAGAGCTTGGTGTTCCCGAAAGATAGGTTGATAATAGAATAGCTTCTCCCAACAACTAAGGCTTCGTTGGGTACGGAGTGCCTACAATGAAGCCGTGGTTGCACCTTACCGATTTGCCTACACTATAATATAATGGGTTTTCCGTTTTGCTGAAATGCTTTATAAATAACTGATGTTCAACTTGTTGCATTAAAAAATCTGTCTAAAATATTTTTACAAGCTATTGACAGTCAGTTATTTAAATTTATTAAGATGTTTCAATGTATTCCAACGAAGTTCACAGTGTGTATATACGTAAACCACCGAAGGTTTAGTGCAACACGGTTCATAATTTAGGCTCGGCTATGCCTCGCCCATCGGCTGCACCAGACCGTTGGGCTACATTACAACTTATAGAATGTTCACATGACTCCAGAAGAAAAGGAAAGGCAAAGGTTCATTAATAAAATTGTCTCTAACGCAAGAGCCATAATATCAAACCAAGTTGCTATACCCCTTGGAGTATACAAAATGAATCAAATCATAAGCTGGTTAGAACCCTACAGAAAGACTGATGATGTAGAGGTGGGTATCTTCCGAGACTATGATTTAATTATTGATGATTTGCCAGTTGGCACGGAACGGCTTCAATGGAATATTGAAAAGCTCATTGAATTTGAAAATGAGTTTGACGAGACCAATAAGATTTTTAAAGCCGACATTCTTAGGAAGTGTAGACAACTAATTGATGCCTATTCTTCTGATAACTCTAAAAAATCAGAAGGAAAAGAAGAATAACGATAGCCCAACAAGGTGTAGCAGTAAGGCTTGCTGACGCTTCACCTCTGCTACACGAACACCGTTGGGGCGTATTTAAAGTATTGAATGAACTCATGATTCACATTTTGAAAGAATATCTTCGATTCGGCTGGAATGTGGTGATTTCAGTATTTCTTACCTTTTTCTTCATAGGTATAAACTTCAGCAGACTCATATTGCCCGAAGCTGTATTTACATTTATTTTAGTTCTTCTGGCGGTTTATGGAGTGGCTTCATTTAGCAGCTTAGTTTACTGGAATTCTTCTGAAGGGACTGAATTAGATGAAGAAAGGAAATCAAAGAAGATTCTTAAAGTAGCAGGACTTGCACTTCTTTTAGCTGTTCAAATCTGGTTAGTAAGTAAGGTTTTGATGATATACTTTCGCCCTTAAAGGTGTTGAGCTAAGAATAGATAGAAAAACATGCCCCAACGAAACCTTCACGTCAGGCGGACTTAAATCTAAATTTTACTATATTACCCTTCTGTTGTGTTAGTAGTAAGTGAGCAGTAATACTAATCATCCCGCCCGACCGCAAAGCAGAGGCGTTGGCAGCAATAAAAATTATAGAAGAAATGGTTATAGCTGATAAAAACGAAGTCTACGCACTTTATAAGTTACTGGCGAAGGCCAAGTTCTCTGACCAAATAGACAGTTATGACTTAAATGAATTTGCTGGCAGCCCACTTATAACAAGTCTTCTTATCAAGGCGAGAGAAGAAGTAATGAAAAACTTCGAGGAAGAAGGGCGTGCTGATGTAGTTGAAGACTGGTTAAAAAGGTCAGTTTACAAGTTTGATAGTATTACAGGCAAAGCAATAGCAAATCGACTAAAGCACCTATCTGACTCAATACTTAGCACATTAGCAGATTTGGACAGAGATAAAGTAAGGGACTATGCTATCGGGTTGATTGAACCTTTAGAGTATGAAAATAGCGAAGTCGATAAACTGGTTGACTACATATATCAAATTGCTAAAGAAAATTAAGAATTCCTTCTGCCAACAAAGTTCATAATTTAGGCTTCGGCTCTGCTACACGAGAACGTTGGGCTGCATGAGTAATTAATGAAAATGAAATTTAGCAAAACTCACTCCTTGGTAATCAAGTCTGTATTTCACTCAGAAAAGGGTGAAGAAGGAGCGAGTTTGCTGGACATCATTGGCTATGTTGACTATGTGAATCATGCCATTCTTACCTATCAAGAATTTACGGAAAGTGTAGAATCAGCTAAAGCGTGTGGATTAGTAGAAATAAATGAAGGGAAGCTGAAAACCACAGATACATTTAAGAATTGGAAGTATGGTTTGACCCAGAAGCTAAGCATTGAGAAGGAAAACATAGAATTGCAGAGTTACATGAATATGAATTGTAAAAAGGTGGAGAAAGATAATGGGGTTCCTGCCTTTTCAGTAGGTGAGTTTAATGCAGTAGTAGAAGAGTATTTAAAAGAATCACGAAAGCCCAACAAGGTGTAGCAGTAAGCCTTGCTGATGCTTCGGCTCTGCTACACGAGAACGTTGTATGAAATGCGACAAAATACCCGATGAACAAATTACCACTTAACATACAAATTCAGTTCTTCAAAGTCTATAACAATGAAATTTCCATTGCTGACTTCGAAAAGTGGCTCTATTCCACAAAGGAGCTTGAACAGCTTTTAGGCTATGACATTTACATCGACTTGATTTCTTTAAACTTCAAAGACCGACACGTAAAACCTGAAGTGGGTAAAATAGTCGACCCGTTCTTGGACTTCCGAAAAAATGAGGAGAGAAAATTGAGAAAAATTCTGACTGACCTGAATGAGCGGACAGACGACTTCGCCAAATCCCTTATTGAAACTTATAAGTTGTACTGTTCAGGATACAACTTCTTTAACAACCTTGGATTAGGATACGGCCTGACCTTCTCGGAAGACTTTTGGGATTACAATGAATGGGAAAAGCTGACCAAGAGTGAAAAAGAAAATAGAATTGACCGAATTTATGTAGGTGTCAAAAAAGAAGCTGAATTAGTTTTGAATTGGCTTGACGAAGAAAACATTGTTCCAACAGGTGAAATGGACGACATCGGACATTATGAGTACATCGACAAAAGGACTGACACGGAAAGAAAACTAAGAACTGTTGAAACGATAGAAATAGAAGAAAATAAAGAAGCCCTACTTACAACATCAGCTATATGTAAGCGGGCGGGCAGTGCTAATTCAAACAGTAATACTTTTGAAAATATTTGGTCTTGGCTGAAAGGCAATTAACTTTTAAAGCCCGCCTGCTCATCCCCTTGGCCGTTATGGGAAAAAATAAATAATGAAATTAGCCCTTGCTGTCCTGCTGGCTGCTTTTCTTGCTTCATGCAATCAAGTAAATGAACATAAACTAAGCACAAACGAACCACTACCTGCGCCAGTGGTTCAGGAATTAGTTGTCGACAGCAGTTCTATAAGTTTGACACAAGCACAGACGAGCTACCACGAAAGGAGCCTCAGAGTGATTGAGACTAACGGGATGATAGGTTCTAAGACACTACAGGAGCATCTTGATGACCCTTTGATTCCTGTTCTCTTCAAAGATGTGTTTCAGGAAAAAGTAGCTTTAGACGATGACGATAAAACCCTTTCTCTCATAGATAGCTTGTTCAGCAATGATAGAGTTAGACATCCCTTTTACTTTACGCTTGTCACAAAGACACTCTGGTGGGCAGATGGAGCATTTTCAGAACCTTTAGGCATATCAATGAAAGAGTATGTAGAAACTGAGCCGAAGCAGTTTATTACTTACTTTCAATCTGAACCCGTGTTAACAGAAGCTGATTTTAACAAATGGGCAGACGGTGTTGCCATGGAAGTAGGCATTAAATACGAACACAGTGAAATAGAAGAAATAGATGGAGTAGAATCCAGAATGTTAAGCAACTGCCGAAAGTGTGATGCTGAAGAAAGGAATATGATACAGCGGTTTGCTAAAAGAATGAAAGAATATTACCCATAACCCCACCTTTACGGTAGCTATGCCACCAAAAAGCCAATCCGTTGTACTCAATTAAAAGTATAGAATGTTAGGAATCCCATCTTATGCACCAAAATTTTTTTATGATGTTGAACTCTTCAAAAGAACATTTCAGGAGACACTTCAAAATTTGATTGGGAAAACTATAACTCGTTTTTGGGTAATGTGGGATGACATGGAGAATGAATGGTATCCTGATGGACCAGTGATTCTTGAAATAGATAATAACCGATATGAGTTCACAGCTTATCAACTTGATGAACTTAGCTTAACCATCAACACAATAAATCTTGATGAGAAACTGGATTGGGAGAAGAACTTCCCTTAAGTTGGAAGGTAAACGGAAAAGAAGAGTTACTTGAAAATCTGGACCAACCAATTGAAGAAGTCCGAATCCTTGCATACAACTTCATTAGTGAATACATCGAAGATAAGCAGAACCCGAAAAATGTCGGTAGAAAGCACGAGACAGGCTATATGTTGCATGGAGTTGAATTTGTCCTGAAAAAGAAGAATCAATTTGATACAAAGAACTACTTTACAATATTCAATGCCTTAGACAAAAATGGGCTGACAAATATTGATGTGCAGCATAACGACCAGATAAGTAGATTAAGAATAACAGGGTAACAACAAAGTATAGCAGTCATGCTTTGGCTACGCCTCACAATCTGCTATACCAACACGTTGAGTGATATTAGAATCATGAAGAAACTCTACTTAATTAAAGAAAATAAGAAGACTACTGACTATGTAGAGTTACAAGTGGAAGATAAGTTTCTGCATATTCATTCAGGCAAAGTGGGCAAAGCAGGAGTTTCGAAAATGACTAAGAACTGTGGCTCACTTGATAAAGCGATAGTAGAAGCAGAGAATCATGCAGCAACATATCTCAATAAGGGCTATAGGTATGGTGAAGAAGTTCAGCCTATTGAAACCATTGTGTTTGATAAGGCGAAGTGGCACCTCGATGGTGATTTTCCTTATGAGCTAAACGAACGTCAAGCTTATGTTCATACTGGCTTATATTTGAACTGGATAATTGAAAATAACCTAACCAATGAACTGCTGAGTGAAGAGTTTTCAGAAGAAGTTGAAAAGGTCAAGAGAAGAGAAATTACAGGAAGCAGCTTCTATAGTGATTACCTTGATGGTGTCTTCACCTCAGAAGAGCTTAGCAGTATTGGGATGAACTTCACATTGGACTACTTTGATTTCGAAAAAGGAAGTTATCTACAGGACTACGAGAAGACATTAGCTAATGAGCTACCAACGCTTTATCATGTAGAAGATAAATGGAGCAACTATGAACTGATAAGCAAGATTATCGACAGCAGGTATAGCGAGTGGTCTAAAAAAAGAAAAAATAACATCACTCAACACGGTTCATGATTTAGGCTCGGCTATGCCACGCCCACATTATGCACAATCCGTTATGTAGCACTTCAATTATAGAAGACAAATGAAAACAGCATATCCACTTCTAATCGTTATCGCTATTTGTGGCTGCAAAACAGTAGAAATAAATGGAGTAGTTGGAGTGGAAAGAACTTATGCTAATCAAGGCGAGTATGAGAATCACCTCGCTGAACAACATTTTAGTCAGGACTACGAGGTCAAGCAGTATCAAAAATTCAATGGAAACATTATCAAAGATTCTCTTAGCGAACACAACATCGTCTACTTCGACAGTCTAAGAGTGATACTGGATATTGAAGACGAAGTATACAGGAGAGTTTTTACAGAGGGGATTCTAAACCCTAAACATCTTTATCATAGCCAGTCAATGCAGTTATGTTGCTTTGAAGAACTGACTCATCTAAATAAGAATGGCACCAAAAGACGGTTTAGATTTTGGGTTTTTGAAGAAGGTATGGCTAACCCTTTAGAATATCTTATTGAGCTTACAAACAGTATGGCAACAAGTCAAATCTATTTGTCTGAGTTTCTGAACAATGCAGCAGTGACTCATATTTCAGAACCAAGAGTAACCATATAAAGAAAAGCAGTACATAACCCAGCACATGAGCTAAGCTGCGGCTGCGCCTCGCTCGCTTTATGAATAAACCGTTGGCGGTAAGATTAATTAAAGAAAAATGAAAGCAATACTAAAGGCAAAGCATTGGCAGATATTTCTAATTCTTATGCTTTTGTCTTTCATCGGTAACATAAGCAGTGGTGATTCTTCAACATTTCAAATCATTCTTGATACTCTGTTTCTAATTGCCATAGTAAGTTTTCCTTTGATTTTAGGAAACGAACTGTATGAGTATGTTCCAGATAATGTAAGGCTTAACTATAATTTATTCTTGGTAAATGGGGTATTAGTGTTGCTCATTGTAGGAGTTGCTTTAGTTTTTGGAGATGGGCAACATTATGTATTCAGCGGATTAGCCGCCTTACCTTTTTATTATGTCATTTTTGCTTACCTATATGTCTATGCCTTTCCTGTTAAGGAGCTTAAATCTATTGAATTAGGAAGAGAAGCTAAGATTGGAGAGTATGCGGGAGATGTGGTTCTGATGTTGATGTGGCCTATTGGTATATGGTTTATACAGCCACGGATTAACAAAGTCTTAAGTGAAAGAGACACGATTGTAGAAAAATAAGAACTCCAGCCGCCAACACGGCACATAAGTTTCGCTTCGGCTACCCCTTGCTCACCTTATGTACTATCCGTTGGCGGTAACTTTAACTATGAAAATATGAAGCAGCTTATACCTCTTCTTATACTTTTGGTTTGTTTCTGTTCATGTAGTAAGACAGAAACTTATGAAATTAATGGAGTGGAATATGCTGTAACCCCAGTTGATAGTTCAGCAAATTACCTGATTGAGACCAAAAGCTTTTCAGGTGTTGTATTTAATGAGCAAGAAAAACCAACACATGATGTTTACACCTTTAGCATGCTCATGAGACCTACGGAAGCGGAAGAAGTTACTCCCTTCACCCCATCTCTTGAAAACATCGTGGAAGCAGAGAGAATCTTAAAAAGATGTGTTGAAGTTGACAAGATAGGTGCAGATAGCTTAAGAATCTCCAATAATGCGATTGAAGAATTACCAAGTTATAGGAGACAGTACTATGGTGCCAGAAATGAGAAAGGTCAGAAGTTGATTTGGATTAACTGCTTTTCAATAGAGAGTTCCTTTGCCCATTCAGACTGGAAAACAGAAGTAGTAGAAGTAGATGATGGTGGAGAGTGGTACTTTAACATAGTCACCAACATTGATACAGGAGAATGTTACAGGTTCTTCAGAAATTCGATTGGTGGTTAAAAAGAACAGCTTCCGCCAACAAAGTTCAGCTTTAACCCTCGCTACGCTTTGGGCTTCGGCTGCACGAGTACCGTTGGCATCAAAGCATAAGTTATAAAAACAGAACAAATGAAGTTTCTTCTAAAGCTAAAGCATTGGCAATTGTTTCTCCTGACATGGGGACTTCCAATACTAATAAATGTATTCACCTTCTCTCATCCTGAATTGATGTTTGAGGTGTTTCCAGTTATGATGGTACTCTTTACCCTTGGAACCTTGGGATGGGTATGGGCGATAGCAACAGAGTTGAACCAAAAGCTTCCGTAAGATACAAGGCTAAACTCTGGAAGATTTAAAGTCTACTTTTCGATTCCGATACTATATATCTTGGGAACCATAATATATATGGGTTTTCTGACAGACGGTTCGGGAGATAATGTGGCAGTGGCTGGTATTGCAATAGTTGTGCTTCACCTTTTGTCAATGGTTTTCATCTTCATGGGTTTACGCTTTGCTGCAAAGACAATGAAAACAGTTGAGTTAGGACGGGTCGCAAAGTTCGGAGACTATGTAGGAGAGCTTTTTCTGATATGGTTCTCAATCATCGGTTATTGGGTATTACAGCCACGCCTCAACAAGTTAATAAAAGAATAAAAGAAGCTCTCATGCCAACCAAGTTCAGTCTTAACCCTCGCTACGCTACGGGCTTCGGCTGCACCACATCATTGGCAGCAATAGAAATTATGAAAAACCTCTTATCACTGGTGTTTCTGACGATTCTAATATCCTGTGGGGGTAGTGAAGAAAAAATACAGTTAGGTGATGAAGTAACTGAACAATCTCCAACTGAAAAGAAGGACATTAGCTTTCAAAGAATTGCTTTCTCCATGAACCCTTTGTATGGCCGAGAGAGGAAGAGTAAGGATGTGGAGATTCTGCAGGACAGTATAGTCTTCTATCGCTTGAGAGACGAAACGACTATAGTAGAAAATTACAAAGCGAAACTTGACTCCCAAAGTATGGGGAGAATTCATCAACTACTTGACTCTATAGATTTTAATAGCTTGAAAAGCGAGTACTATGATGCTGAACACGAGCCTTGGTACTCTTTAAAACTAAAGTTTGCTAATGGGGAGGTAGTAATGAAGGGTACTCTTGAAAATGAATTACAGAGGAAGATGCACAGTTTGTTTGAAATCGTTGAGAGTCAAAATCTAATTAAAAGCGAGGACAGATACTTTAGCACAGCTAAAGACGTGTTATTACCTCCTCCGCCAACTCCAGTTAGTGTACCTTATGACAGTTTAAACAGAAAATGAAAACTACCTCTGCCAACAACACCTATAAAGTAGCTACGCCACCGCAAAGCCCAGTACGTTGAGTAAAATTGTAATCAATGAAAAAGGTCTTACTATTCACCTTCTGCCTTTCTTCAATAGTCATGTTGTTTAGTTTCAAGTGCATTTTTCAGAAAAAGACTTCGGGCAAAGAAGTTGTTCAAAAGCTTGAGTCGCTTGGGTACTTCAAGTATGTCCATTCAAGCAAAGTCGCTGAACTTAAAAATGCACTTGCCGAAGGCTACGCAACACATGGCGCACTTGTGACAACTTATGAAATGCCTAAGTGTCAACCATCAGATTACAGGCTGTATGGGCTTGACGGAGAGACATTGTATGAAGAAGGTGGTTTTAGAAGTTACCTCTCCGACATGGAAAGGACTTTTAAAAAGCTGAAGGTGAATCTGAAAATAGAAAATAAAATAGAAGAATACACACAAAGCGGGGGACTAAACCACATCATTTGGGTGAACGGCAAAAAGAATGGAAGAATAGCTGAATGGTTTGAGAGTGGGATTCAGAACACTGAAGGAAGCTTTAAGGATGAAAAGCAGCATGGGATTTGGGTATTTAGGATGCCAGATAATAAGACAGTCGCTATTGTGAGATTTAACGAAGGCGTAGAAGAAGCATCTGGATACTTTCCATGGTCAGAAAAAGAACTATCAGTAAGCTTAGGGCAAAATCTGAAGTAAAACAATGCATAACCACACCTAAACTTTAGCTACGCCACCTCATAGCCGAGTTGTAAGATATTTTAACAAAATAAATAATGACAGAAGAAATAAACCAGCAGTTCCCGAAGTCTTATATCGCTATTGATGAAGCTACTAAAAAATCAGGTTTTACAATGGCCTCAGATGTACTAACATGCTCTTTGCTTCGGACGCTTGCAGGCTCTAAACCATCAGGTAAATTTCTTGAACTTGGAACGGGAACTGGATTGTCAACAGCATGGATTCTGGACGGCATGGATGATGCTTCCACACTGGTTTCGATAGACAATGATGCTCAGTTCTTGGAAATCGCACGGCAGTTCCTTAGTGATGATAAGCGGTTGGAACTGATTGATACAGATGGTGGCGAATGGATTGAAAGTAACAAGCATCAAAAGTTTGACTACATTTTTGCCGACACATGGCATGGGAAATATCTTCTTTTGGATGAAGCGTTGTCCATGTTGAATAAAGGAGGGGTATATATCATTGACGATATGCTGCCGCAGCCCAACTGGCCAGAGGGGCATCATGAAAAGGCAATCAACCTTATTGACCGCTTAGAAACAAGAGAGGACTTGGTTTTGACAAAGCAGGTGTGGGCAACAGGAATAGTTGTTGCCGTAAAAAAATAAACAGCTTACAACAATGCACATGAGCAAAACTTCGGCAAATGCCTCACTCACCTCATGTACGAGACCGTTGGCGTGCATAGACAATCAATAGAACTCAAAACAAAAGAAAACAATGTCAAAGAGTTATCATGTAACCCGTAAGGATTTGAAAGGACTCTCAAAACGAGAGCTTGACGAAATGGCTAAGGACAAAGATTCTTTGTTAAACGAGTATGCTGAAAAGAGTAGTGTAAAGCGGGAAGTCAAGAAGAAGCGAAAAGAAGAAAAGAATAAGAACAACGATACGCCAACCAAACCTATAAGTTAGCTTCGCCACCTTGTAGCAGAGACGTTAGCGGTAGGCTTAATCATTAAGAGAAATGACTCAAAAGCTTCAGTACATATTTGAGCTTGAGGAAAAAGAGCAGTTCAATGAGACTTTTCAGGCTTACAATCTAATATATTCAGCGGATAAAAGTAACTATGAGGTGTGGAAGCACTTTTACTTTTTCCTATGGACAGCAATTGAAGACGCTCCAAGCAGCTTCCATGACAAGGTTAACTTAAGTCATAGATTGCAGGTAATGTATGAGGAAGGGAAAGTGAGATTTTCTGATAAAGCTGATTTCAATTTTGTTGCTGGTTATACTGTTTCAATCTTCCCTTATGAGTATGGCGATTATGAAGACTTAGAAAAGGAAGGAGAAGAAATGCTTTTGAAAGCGACTCTTCTTGAACCAAAAAATTTAATCTACAAACTGGCATATTTGGGTAGCTTGATAAATGTTGACCAGAATGAGTATAGAAAGGCAGAGGTTGAAGCTGCACCAAAAGTGTTAGAGACTTTTAAAGGTACTGGACTACTTAACAAGTATTTCAGACAAGTGCTGTATCGGTTAGACAAGAACTCCTTCCGCTAACACGACACAGGCTTCATACTCGGCTATGCCTCGTTCGCAGCCTGTCCTAACCGTTAGCATGCATATGAAATGATAAAGCTCCTATACATAATATTGCTCGCTTTCATTTGTTCCTGTACCACAATTGTACAGGATAAACAAATGAATAATTCATCTCTGAAAGAAGGTGCAGCCAAACAATTGATTAAAGTTGACTCGATAGAGCAATATAGTTTTGACACATTGCTAAGTCATGTTTATCATTTGTCTTACAGGGTATACCCAAGTTCTACAACTGACGAAGTATTACAGAGCCTAACTTTAGTTAAGGGGAAAAAAGATATTAAAGTACTGAATGAAGAAAATTCTGAAATGCTACATAAGAATCTTGGCTACATAGGTGCTGATTTTGGAGATACTTTTTTGTTTGTGTATTCTTTCGGTGCAGGTAATCCGCACCCAATACAACTCATAGAAAAGAAGACTGGAAATGAATTATTAAATGGTATTCTGGTGGCGTAAATGAAGCTGAACAGGTACTTCTCTATATCACCGACCTACACGAAGAGAACGAAGCCTTAATACTCCACGACATAAAGAATAACAAGAAAAACTCAGTTAAGGATTTTCAAGATTCACTTTGTGCAAGAGAGCAAATAGGTGGGCTTAGAAACTGTGTAGAGATAAATTCTGTGACTTCTAAAGAAAGCATCTTGAAGATTGAATCAGAAGAAGAACAAATAGTGAAGAAATACAAACGCAAACCACGCCTATAATATAGCTATGCCACATTATAGGCAAGTACGTTGTGCCGCATGCCAATGATAAAAAAAGACTTGATAGAAGAGTACAAAAGCTTAGCGGCTACATGCGCTTGTACAGATTATAGCGATAAAGCATCTGTTAAAAGCCGCAATAAGGCTGTAGGCAGAATGTACAAAATAGTTGAAGCAATAGCCAACGAGCAGACACCTGAAACTCCAAACGAATTTGCGGATTTACTCGATATTCCCGAACATAAAATAAGTTTATGGGCAGCAGTTCATATTCTTGAGAGACTTCCAACGGACAAAGAAAAAGAAGAAAAAGCACTAACAATAATCAAAACGGAATCTCAAGGAGACTCAGCAGATGCTATAGGTTATCAGTTCTGGTTGAAGAACTGGAATGAAAACAACAAATGACGAAACTCCCACAAGAGCTATAAGTTAGCTTCGCCACCTCATGTACGAGACCTATATAGAAGATTGAGAAACAGAAACAAGAAAGCCCTCCGTTTTTCATTGGAAGGCTTCTCTGTGCTGATGTTCAATAATTGAGTAATCTGTTAATCTAAATCCATAGAGAGCTACATACATATATAAACATGCTCTTACGCTGCTATGAAGCCCTCTTTAGGTGCCTCTTCTTAATGCGATAAGTGTGGCGAATGACGGGCATGTCGTCCTCAGTGAAATCTAACCTGCTTTCGGCTTCAACGAGCCTGAGGATTCTTGCAGCCACTCTGTCGCCCCAATCCTCCCTTTCCTGAAGCTTCCACATTTCCTCTTCAGACAGTATCTGATAGGCCCTGTTGTTCTCAGACACCTGAGGTGGTGTAGTTGCCATAGCAGGAGCAAAAGCCTCTGTAATCGTCTCTAATAGCTTCATTTCAGGCACTGTGTTGAAGGCGACACTTGAATAGATGCGTACTTATGCAGGTGGTTTAATCCTGTCATATCATAAAAACCCACATCATATATACAGAAACAAAGAGGTTAGTCATGAGTAGCCTCTTTCCTTGTAACCTTTCTTTTTACAGCTGTTTTAAACCTCTCTGAGCCTCGCTAAGGTGTTGGTCTGTCTGGTGCTGTTAAAGTGTCTCAGAAGGGCTGAAAATATAAATTAAGACCATTGAGACCATTATTTACATTACTTCAATCATCAAGAGAAACGAAGCTTTGATTCTGCTGCTCTTCTACGTGTCAAACCCATCAGTGCTTTACCACCACGATTCGAGCCTGAAGACTGAAGCAACATCAGGGTTATTGGGGGGCGTTACTCACTCGCATACGAAGTGTATTCTTTAAGTTTGTCCAGACCGCAGTTGCACGCAAAAGAAACCAGTGCTGAGAACATGTTCTTGTTGATTGCTGGCTTCGCCAACCTGCTCTTACCTTTTCCAAAGCGCTTGATGTCTTGGTTCAGGTATTCTTACTTAAGCCTGCGCTTCTGTAATCTTCATTCCCTTGGGGGTGGGCTTACCATTAATCAGGTAGTACCCCGACCTGTATTGATTTTCCAGCAGGATAGATGCACTGTTTAAAATCTAATCTTCATACACAGAATCAAGTTCTTTCCTGTTTCATGGGTGGCCTTGGGCTTGTTGACAGTTGATATGTTACATATTTCAACTATATACACCATCATTGGGGTAATATCTTACTTACTCATGAAGAATACTCTATATCATCAGTTATTATACTCCTATTATTTATTAGTATCTATTATTCTATATCTATAAGGGTTATATAAGATTATTATATACTATATAGTGTATTATAATATATATATAGTATTCAGGTGAGAGAGGAGGGGCAATGACAACAAAATACCCAAACTTGTTGATAATCAGCAACCAAACAAAGCACCCAACTGCTTAAGGAGAGATAAAAAACTACTTATGACTGATTATTTCATCATGCATAAGATATTGATTACCAGCATCACAACAAAATACACATAATGTAAATACTTGATACTCAGCATCACAATAAAGTACCCATGCTTGTACGAAGGGGTAAACCATCTCAATAAAACCTCATACGCCACAGTTTGTTCAAATATCCTCATAACCAACTGGCTTTCAGCATACCAACAAATTACCCATCATATAACTAACTGATTACCAGCATCACAACAAAATACCCATCACACAAAAAAACACCATCACATAGCCAGAAGGGTAAAGCAAGTCTACAAAACACCCGCATTACAGGACATCTGCTGACTACTCTCAGTTCTGAAAAATAATTGTACTTTTTTTTCACCTCTCTTTTTAATTGTAGCACACAAAACATATATTTGGTATATATCAAAAACGTGCCCATGCCATAAAATAGCATGTATGGCCGCTTTTTAGGTTCTTAAGTATATTTTATAAAAAATCACCCTCTAACAAGTTGAAATATTATTTCAACCTATTTATATAAGAATACTAAGGGGAGTGAGCAGGTTAGGGTTTATCATTATCCCTCAGGCGGCCTGCTCACGTTCCACCCCGACAAGCCTGACTGTACTGGAACTACAGAAAAAAATAGTGAGAGAATAACATTAAAGCCTAAACAAAAAATGAAGAGATGCCAACGCTTAAAAGAAAAACTATTGACAAGCAGATTAACTGCATACTACCTGAGAACCTTGACCCTCAAGCACTCAGAGAACAAATCAACTCATTAACTACCACCAAGAAACCAGTAACTGACACACAGTTTTGGAGATACCTTAGATTTATTGACCTCCTGACATCAGACAGAAGAAAAGATGATAACGGATGGGTAATGCTCTGGTATAAGATATTAGCCATCAACCTGACTGGTGCATATAAAAAAGTTATTGAAGACCTCAAAGCACTAAGAATCATTGAGGTAAAGCAGAACAACAGAGGCACTGACTCTTACTCTGCTGATAACGATGAAAGCAAGCAATACAGGCTCACTGACACCTTCAGAGATGAAGCCACTGTGTTAGTCCATGCATTCAAGAGGGTAGACCCTAAGCAGCCTAAAATAGAGATAGAAGACAAGAAAACTGAGTTATTGCTTCAGAACGCAAGTACACCTGAGTACAACTTCCTACTCTCAAATTTACACAAGCTCAGATATGATGTAGAGGCTGTTGAGTCTGACTTCGAAGAGTGGCTTGCTGAAGGTGTTCGAATCAAAAATGTTGAGTTCAACGAAGTCACAAGAGAGATGATGCGTAGAACAGTTGAGAGCCTCAACAGTGACTCAGTATCCTTTACAATAGGCATGACAGGCAGAATCACAACCGACCTGACTTCATCCTACAAGGTCTTGAGAAGAAGATTGGTGGTAGATGGTTATGAAGGTGAAATCATGCAAGCAGACGTTACCTCTGCTCAAATTATCCTGATGTTGCATGCCATGAGAACCTACAGAGACCAATTGACTGACCCCATCGCCACAGAAGAACTTAACCAGTTTGAGGCTTTGCTAAAGACACGTGAATTCTATAAAACCCTTAGCTTGCAGTTAGAGGCTGAAGGTGTGCAGGTCAGCAACCCTAAAACAGATTTCCTCAGGAAAGTTTGTAACCATAACGAGAAACACAGAGAGAACCCTTTCTATGCTGCATTCAAGAAGCTGTATCCAACAGTCACTGAATTCCTGAGGGTGCTGAAAAAAGGAATGAGTTTTACTACTGTAATGACTCCCGTAGAGGCTGAATTGTTCAACAACAGGATAGCCAGAAGGGTCTATAAGGAGTTAGGTTCTCAGACCTTCATAGCTGGAATTTATGACGCTTTTATCTTCAAGAAAGATGATGAATCAGAAATCCTGAGAATAATGAATGAGGAAGTCTACAAGGCAACGGGGTTGATGAACATGGTAAAGGTGACAACCCTCAAGGAAGAGTCAGAGAAGCACATCACTTACCCGAACAGGCAGCCAGAACCAACACCAGCACCAGCACCAGTAGTAGAGCCTGTGGTGGCAGCAGTAGCGTTACCAGAGCCTCAAGACCTGAAAGACAAAGAAAACAGAGAAGTAGTAGCGCCAGTGGAAAAGACTAAGGCTGACAAGTACAGCAAGTACAACTTAAATGATGATGATGATGATTTTGAGAAATGGCTCAATTCATCTGATGAGACCACTTTTGACCCTTTCACGCTGACTACAGAAGAGCAAGAGGCTATCAGCAGGTTGAAGGAAGAGACAGGTAGAGACCTCTCTGAACTGTCACCAGAAGACTTAAAATTGCTTGCTGAGTATAACCTGAGCAAACTAAAAAAAGAGGTGTTTGAATATCAATATTATTAATAGTTGAACTGATGGAATAATTGAATTCATAAAAGCACGAAGGTTATACCAGAAGGGTACGAGGAATGAGATGCCTTCTCCTGAACAAAGACAGTGCAGGTTTCAAAACGGTGTCAATGGTGGCTGAGACATTCCCCCTAAACCCTGAGAAGTACAGGTACCTCAGGTTCAAAGACGAGAGTAAGTAGAACACCTTGAGTGGTGTCAGCAGAAAGCAAAGAAAAAGAAGTTTAAAAAAATAATTTGTTGGGGTTAAGGTAACCGTAGTCCTCAGGGTTACCCACCATCTTTAAAAGCCTTAGGCTATCAGGATAATTCTTCTGTTTGAGAATTTTAACAAGTTCTTCTTGATTAGACTCAGGCATATATTGACCAAAGTAAACAGCGTCAACAGAGTTCTTTTTCAATGGAATGCAACGATTGCTGTCACATATGTTCTGTACATCAAAGCAAAAAACCCTTATCTCTTTTTCTTTATCAAATTTTGTTGATTTGACTAAGGCCCAATGTATATAAGCCTCAACCTCTTCATCAAAAAAATTCACCTTCAGCATCGCAGGGGAGTATTTAACTTTTGACATAAAGAAACCTTCTAATCCTGAAACTCTGATTCCTATACAAACTCCTTTTTCACCCTCTCCATATTTATCCCACAGATACTCATTATCATTCTCTTCAGTGAAGCAAATAACTCCAACCTTAGACTTTTGCTCGTTCAACAGCTTCTGAGCTTCTTCTTTGAACAACCGAGGGTAAATATCAAAGTGATTAGAAATCTTCAATAATCTCTCATAAGGTATTTCAGGCATAGTCCTGAGAGTGTGCTTTAAATAAGTAGCCTTGTCAGCATCAAACGTAATCAACCCCACGTCCATATCACGTTTGTCTTCGAAATTAGTTGGGTCTCCAAATCTTAGGGAAGCATTACCAAGTATCTTCTTTGCCGCTTCGAAATTGGTGTAATGATAGATAATAGGGTCACTGCCTTCAAAAGAGTTATCAATACCTAAGACTTCAATAGTTTTGTTTCTTCTTCTTATTATAGCCTGTCTTTCGCTCTCCTTCATAAACACAATGCATCAGGGTTGTCTCTTGCTTTCTTGATAGTTCTAACAATTAGTAAGCTATCTTTTGAGGTTTAAGGAAACCATAACCTTTAGGATTATGAATCATATCATAAATTTTAACATTAGTATATTTTTTCTTCTTTAGAAGGCTTAGAACTTCCTTTTTATCCTCAGGCTTCGTCTTTAGACCAAAGTACAATCTTAGAACTGAGTTTTTCTGAAAGGCTACTTTTCCTTTAGTTAGTAAGTTAGTATCAAAGTGAACAACCCTAATTTCTCTTTCATACTTCCAAACCCGTGACTTCTGGTAGCACACAAAAAAAACAGGCTGAATTTCTGAATCGAATAAGTTACAAGACTCTTTTTTCCAGAGGTACTTAACAGGATATACGAAACACTCAGGATTGAAAGCATTATACTCGAAACCAATGCAAACACCTGAATGACTCTTGGCATAATGACTCCACATTAAAGTGTTATTATATTCCTTTGAAAAGCAGCCTACTCTATAACCACCTCTTACTCTTTTGACTTCATTCTCCAAAAAAGCAACAGAGCTGGCATTTATCATATACTTTTTCAGTTCTGAATTTGGTGGTGTGTCTTTGAGAGGATTATGAACCCCAAGCTGAGCAAGGTGATTCATGAATATTTCTGCGTCACAATTGAAATCTATGACAGAAGTGTCTAAATCATAAGGGTCATTGAAGGAGTCGGGATGACTAAGCTTAAACTTTGCAGACCTTAATATTGCCATTGCTGCCTTTATCGATGTATAATGATAAAATACAGTAGGAACCTTGATATTTGAGTGGTTTAACCTCTCAGCACTTGCATTGATTCTCTCCAACTCTTTTGAATCTAACATAGAAACATGCCTTTTTTATTGAGTGAAGATAGTAATATCAAGTGATATATAAGAATAGATAACTTTTGGTATTCATCTATATCGCTATTAAGCAAACTATATTATAAAATATGCCTCAGTTATGCATAAAGTCAAGTTAATTGAAAACCTTCAATATTATTTGACTCAGGATTCAACTATACTTCACTACTCATGCCCTCTGTCTTCTAAAGCTTTCTTAATCTTGCTATGTGTGGCTGGTGCTGTACCAGTGATAGCCTGCACTTCTTTGTAACTTCGGCCCAACTTGAGAAGCTTTATTACCTTAGTGTACTTTGCGAGAAACTTATCTTTTGATTCTGTGCTTTCCACCTTGCGTCCCACGTGTAGCCCTTTAGCTTTCCTTTCTCGCAGGCCAGATTTGATTCTGTAGGAGAGTTGCTCTGATTCAAGCCTCGATAGGTCTGCCATTATTGTCACCACCAGACGCTGGAACATCCTGTCCTTTTCGTTATCTGCACCAAGTGTAATACCTAAGTTCTGGATGTAAAGGCAAACTCCCTTATTCTCTAACTCATTTATCAAAGCCAATGTCTCTTGGGTATTACGTCCAAGACGTGACACCTCAGACACCTGAATGCACTTGATATCATTTTTATCAACATACTTTAGCATGGCTTGTAATATTGGCCGTTCCTCAACAGACTTCCTGAAGCCACTAATGTTCTCTGAAAAAATCTTCACCACCTCGAACCCTTCAGCTTTTTTCAGGTCAGTTATTTGTCTTGCCGTTGTTTGCTCGTCAGTGGATACTCTGGTGTAGATAACGCTTCTCATGATGCTTCAGGTTTAGCTTGTGTTTGAATTGAAGCAAATATATATACCAATATATGTATTTGCAACTAATCTATGATGTTTCTGAAGTAGGGATTAATTTGAAGCGGTTGCTGATGATTTTTCTCGTTTTCACTAACAGTTTGGTTGCATAGGGAGGGCAGTTACATTTTATAAAGATGGTAGCAACCCACAGTCAAATCCGAAATCATGGGATGTTTATTTTGACAAAATTAAGACATTATCAAACTTTCAGCAGATGTGACACAACATCATCATAGGAGAAAAAAGGTAGTTAATAGCTACCTTTTTCATTTGTCAGAATATCACATCATACTTCATTTCAATGTTCTGAATTAGTTTGTTAATCATAGGTATAACCACATTTGATTCTTCATGTAGGGTTTCCAAGGTACTGTGAATGTCACTATAATAATTCTTTACATTGTATTCAATCCTATCCAACCGTTCCAATAGGGTTTCAGTATCTGTTTCTTTCATAATTTCATAAACAACATCCGTATAATGTTGAATCTTATCACTAATCTTTTCATGTAACCCTATCAAATTTAGTTCTTCATACAGTTGAATCCTTCTATAAATAGATGATAACAGATGAAAGTCTTCTTCATGAAAAGCTTTGAAGAATTCCATTCTGGTATGAGATTTAAAAATATCTGTATCAACATACTTTTCCATCTTATAACCCGAAAATGGATATTGTGTAGTAGTTTTATCACCACTTTCTGCACTTCCTTTACTTCCTTCACTTTTATCCAGCACCATAGGCAAAGTAGCAACTATATCATTATCCATTTCCAGTAAACCTTGTTTCTGCTTCTTCAAATCTGATACAATTAACTCCCTAATGTCAGAATTCTTTCTATCCTTATCATAGGCATCAAATACCCTTTTCATGAACAATGCTAATGCAGCACCGATGAAACCAGTGATGATGTTGGTGGTGGAAATTAACGGTGTAGCGGTGGGTAAGGTGTTTGTGACCTGTAAGAGAATAGACAACATAGTAACATATATAAAAACCTATGTTAAATATATAAAAACTTCTGGATATAGGGACACCAGTACCAATTATGCCTATGAGATAAAAAGTGGGTTTAAACACAACATGAGTATATTCACTTACGCAAATGCACTAACTAACCATTTCCCTCCACACCCGAAATCTGAAAAATGGGAGGGGTAGGGGAGGGGTTCAGCTTTGCAACATTGTTTTTAGTGCCTCTTATACTATGCCGATACTATGAATAGAAGCCCCATGTAAGGAAGCCTCAACATAACAGAGAATGTCACTTTAAAGCACTAAATGTAAGGGTGGTTCAAATACTCTTTAACATAACAATTATTATTAGCTTATTTTTACTCAACTGTTACACACCTGTATATTGTGTTTATTATGTTAAATATAGTGCCTTAATTAAGGACGCACCATGAAGAAGGGGTTTGATAAAGTTAAAGGTTGTGGTTGATGGGTCTTAATTAAGATAGGGGGGCAGGGGTCATTTTTTGTGGGGGTTCGGTGGTCGTTCCTATATCCCATCTCACAGAAAATCCCCAATTTCTGAATTTTTGTTCTCTAATACTTAGAAAGTGTGGGTTAAATTTAGTGAAGTCTTTATATTCATAATTACATGTCTTTGACTGCTTTTGCGGCTGCGGCTGCATCAGCAGCTTCTCTTTCCTCAACCAAAGCATTGCAATGAAAAGTGGCAGTTGCTTCCTCAGTTTTTGTGTTTTCTATAACAAACAGAGAAACCTTTTTACTGAACCACAAATATGCTTTTTCCCCTTCACTTTTCAGTAACTCTTTATCATCATCAACTACTAAACATTCACCGTATGCAGCTTTCAATGTCTCTATCAAACCTTTTGTATTCTTATAGCCATTGGTTTTTAACTGAACACCATGAAGTTTTTCGTTGTAGAAGCTGTACATGATGATACTGATGTCAAATTCTCCTATCTGATGAACATCTGTTGTACGCCTGTAGAATTTTACATCACCTTTGGTCAGCAAAAATTCTAAGTTATCAAACTTGCTAATATGAGTTTCAAATTTAGCATCACGAAAACCATATTTTTCATCAAGTTTGCTTATATCTTGACTGTATACAGTTGATGAAAACAGCAGAAATACTAACAGGCAAAAGAAAGGTAACTGCTTTTTCATAATTGAATTGTTTAGTAAATCGGAAGTGCATTGTATAATTAACCCTATACAGAATAAAATAAAAATAAGATACAGAACTTAATATTTATTACATAAAAATGAGGCATTTTCTTTTCTTATTGCCCACATACAAAATGTATCAAAAATGGAAATCTGGATTCCAGAATTTTAAAATTTTCTGATTTTGGGTTCTTTCTTACGCTTCACCAGATATTTGATAAAGGAAACCACCATTATGATTATAGCATACCCAATGACAAGTGCTTCCATTACCAGCAAGCAGGTAAGATAGGTTTGTTTACCAAAGACCCACCCATTCCATCCACTTATTGACATTAGTATCAGGGCTGGTATCGGGGCTACTATTGGAATCATCAGACAAACACCAATGATATTCCAAACAAAATATTTCACATCATCCATAGCTTCTGAATTCTGATATCTTATATCTGGAACAGTGGTTCACCTGTTGGGATGAAGTTGCTGATAAGCTGTAAAAGTGAACCAGCGATAACAATTATCACACCGTATTTCATTAATTTGTTGTGTCTGTTGACTTCTGCTTCTATTTTATCCCAATCTGTATCAGCATAACCACCATGAATTGAACTGATATTTAATGGTGAGTGAAGATAAACCATTAACACACCCCAAATGGTGAAGATTATACCCAATGAATTGATTATGGTCTTTATATCCATGATGCTATATATCACCACTAAATATAACTAATTCCTTTCATACAAGATGGGGAAAATGAAAATCTGTTGGCCGTTAACTGACCAAGCTGACCACCTATGATTATCCACCACCCCATTATCTCAGAATTCCTAAAATGTCTTATCCCAAATTTTAAAATTTTCTGATTTTCAAAATAGGCTTTTAAAGTAGAAGAAGAGGTATATAAATATTTCTTTGTATTTTTTGAACATAATATTTTCGGAATATATAAAATTTTTATACCTTATCCCTTCTCCTAACCAAAACCAAATAAATGAAATGGACTTTATAGACTCAATCAAAGCACTTTCTGAGAAAGTATCAAGGCTGCAAGACAGCATTCAAACTGAAGAAGCAACTAAGAATGCTTTCATAATGCCTTTTATAGCTGCATTGGGCTATGATGTATTCAATCCGATGGAAGTTGTACCTGAGTTTATAGCAGATTTAGGGATTAAGAAAGGAGAAAAAGTTGATTACTGCATCTTTAAAGATGATTCACCAATTATCATCATAGAGTGTAAGCACTGGAAGGAAGATTTGAATGTTCACAACAGCCAGTTACACCGCTACTTCCATGTAACCACATCTAAGTTTGGAATTCTTACTAATGGTATCATCTATAAATTCTACACTGATTTGGTTGAACCAAATAAGATGGATGATAAGCCTTTTTGGGAGTTCAACATTACTGAGATAAAAGATAATGCGGTTTCTGAACTCAAAAAGTATCACAAGAACACTTTTGATGTAGATAATATATTAAATGCTGCTACTGAGTTAAAGTATAACAGGGAAATTAAGAAGATACTACAGGAAGAGATGAACAATCCAACTGATGCATTTGTAAGGCATTTTGCTAAACAAATACATTCAGGTGTTCTTACTGCTAAAGTAATGGAACAATTCACTGGTATAGTTAAGAAGTCACTTAATCAATACATCAGTGATATGATTTCAGACAGGCTTAAATCAGCACTAAATAACGAGGCAACAAGGGAATTTGCTGATACGGTTTCACCTACACCTGAAGCTGATGCTGCTGCTGTACCAGATGCTGAACCCGAAAGCAAGATTAACACCACTGAATTAGAGAAGGAAGCATTTTATGTGGTTCGTTCTATCCTTAGAATCAAGATTGATGCAAACAGAGTATTTTACAGAGATGCCCAAAGTTATTTCAGCGTACTGGTAGACGATAACAATCGAAGACCAGTTTGCAGACTATATTTAGAAGGTAATAAGAAATATATAGGGGTGTTTGACGATAACAGAAAGGAAGTGAGAAATGAAATCATGTCCATTGATGATATTTTCCAGTACTCAGAACAGCTAATCAACACAGCCTTATCTTACGATGCTAAGAAAGTAACTGCATAGGTCAAAGAATATAGTAGGTCACAAAGGGTAGCGTAACAGCTACCCTTTTTTGTGTCTATACCATCCATGCTGATATCTGGTTTGACACAGGGTACCTAAAAAGAAAAGCAACCTTAAGCACAGGTTGCTACTTCTCTTTTACCTTGATTAAGGTACCCCTAAAAGTGATTATGATTGCTGTTCCACAGCTTGTACCAAATATATGTTTTACAAATGATATTTAAAAAGAAAGGGTAGCATTACACCACCCTCTTTTTGTAGTATCCCCAATACTACTTCATTGTAGTATCCCCAACATACTACGCTTCAAATATTAAGTTATTCAAATTTAGTTTTTTGTTACTATATAACACTTCACTTCTTTGATATCACTGCCAAACCCATTTACAGCAGCAGTCAATTGGTACTTATCGCCTAAATCACCTTTAATAATGTCACCAATTGCTTCAACTTCATCTTTTGCA
Source organism: Pontibacter pamirensis (assembly GCF_010015475.1). Lineage (GTDB taxonomy): Bacteria > Bacteroidota > Bacteroidia > Cytophagales > Hymenobacteraceae > Pontibacter > Pontibacter pamirensis. Next base: position 13,569 of record NZ_ML974109.1, on the reverse strand, counting down.
TGACCATAGTTTATCAAATCTTTTAGTACGAAAGAATAAACATCTCCTTCTGCCTTATAGGGTGAATCTCTATTGTAACTTCTATTATCCTTCTTCAAAGTTACTTTAAGTTTATTCTCAATTATTTCTATCAGCTTCGCTTCCATGACACCTTTTTTGATGATGCTTTAAATCTTTATTTAGAGTTACAAATATATATAAATCCATATACAATGTATCTTCTTTGGTCATAAATCTATGTAGAGTTAAATTAATGTAAAAATCAAGCAACCTTCATAGTGCTTAATGCAGAAGTCCATGCATCAACGTGTTTCTTCTCAGTTATGGCAGAACTAAATTTGATGTACTTATGGAATGAATCTGATTTGGGTGAATGTCCTGAAATCATCTGAACTTCATAAGGGTTCATACCCATCATTAACAGGTTAGTTATTCCAGACCTACGCATTACGTGTGAACTAATGAAGTCTTCAGTTTTCAGGTACTCATAAACATGTATTCCCTTCTTAGTTCTTCTACGTCTGAAGCTGCTGTTCCAATTATTACCATCAACCTGAACCCCGTTTACTTCCTTCAGCTTGTTCAGATAGGCTTTAAGTTCCTTTGCAAGTAACTTCAGGTTAATGTTGAACCTTAGTGGATTGATATAAGGTAAAAGGGTTTTACCTTTTTGCCTGTATTTCTCAATAATTGCCACAGCAATGGTGTTTAACCTTACTCTTAAAGGTTTCTGTGTTTTCTCTACTATAGTGTTGATGTAGTATTCACCATTGACTATCTCCAAATCTTCTTCTGTGAGGTTTAGCAGGTGATTCACCCTGAAGCAAGTGAAAACACCCATCATGAATACGTCCCTTGTCCTGATTAACCTTTCACGCTGTAACGGCATCTGGTTTAACATTCTGATTTCATCCTGATACAGAACTATGATATCAATTTCTTCTTTCCAAACTTTCCAGTTCTTTGCAGGAATAAGGGTATTGATGATACCAATCTTATAGCACCAGAACACCATTGACCTGACAATCCTGATGTTCTTTCCAACAGAGTTATCATAGTTATCAAGTTTAGTCCAGAGGTATTCACAGAAGGCATTATAGAAGCTGTCATTGATGTTGTTCCATTGGAGGTCATAAGTACTGGAAAACTTCTTAAGATTGCTGTAAACGGTCTTATATGTCTTTACAGTACCCTTGGTTAACCTTGTTCCTTTCTCTGTCTTCCTTTCACCGTTTTCGCTGGCTTTGATGAACCTGTCAAAAGCATCAAGGAAAGATAGTTGAGTAATGTCTTCAGGTAGTTCACCAGTTTTAACAAAGTGGGCTAACTCCTTGAATGTCAGTTTAGGGTGTTCTTCCAAAGCCTTTTCAACTTGCTTGTAAACCTTGATGATTTGCTTGTTCTTTTCTTCATAATCATCAACTGTTTTACTCAGAAGGCCATGTTTTGTAAGATTCGAAGCCTTCACACCTGTAGAAACTCTTAAAATATTTTTGTCCTGTGATGTGTAGATATGGACAAAACCCCTGTAAATGAGTGACTTAATCTTCATGTTTCCTTTTTTATGATGCACAACTTTATGCACAACCAAATGCACAACTTTTTATAAAAAAGGGGCTTAAAAATGGGGTTTGCAAGCGGCCAATCTGTAGGAGTCATCAGCCTGAAAGGGCGTTTATTGCATTATAGGGGCTATTTTGGTACCTTCGCTAAAAGGTGATGGGATACCACCTTAAACCGCCTGCGCCCGCAGCATAGGCTGATGACTCCTACAGATTGGCAAGCATTAGATTGCCAATGTTGTATATTTGTCTTCAGCTGATTATGAAAAACCGCCCGACATCTCAAAAATCATTATTTAAAAGGATTCTAAGCAAATCGCTCGCTGCCGGCGAGCAGGCGACAGCACTTTTATACACATTAAAATGGCTGGTCATTTGTGTGCTGGTAGGAGTGTTGGCAGGCTCTGCCTCAGCTTTATTCCTGGTAGCGCTGGATTGGGTAACTAATTACCGGGAGGCGAATACCTGGATTATCTGGCTTTTGCCCATTGGCGGTTTTGTAGTTGGCTTGCTATACCACTACTATGCCGGTCGCGCTGCGAAAGGAAATAACCTGCTGCTGGAGGAGATTCACCGGCCCCGCAAAGTAATACCTTTCCGGATGGCGCCGCTGGTACTGCTGGGTACCCTGGTGACGCACCTGTTTGGGGGCTCTGCCGGACGGGAGGGCACGGCAGTACAAATGGGAGGAGCCATTGCTGACCAGTTCACCTACCTGTTTCGCCTGCGCCCCCGTGATCGAAAGATACTGATTATAACAGGTATTAGCGCCGGGTTTGCTTCCTTATTCGGAACACCTCTGGCGGGTGCCATTTTTGGGCTGGAGGTGTTTATATTAGGCCGTCTGCGCTACGAAGCCCTCTTGCCAAGCTTTCTTGCGGCTGTTATTGCAGATTATGTCTGCCTGGCCTGGGGTGTTGGTCATATGCATTTTGCCATTCCTTTTGTACCTGATATGAACGCATCGGGTATTGCTTCTGCATTGGGGGCAGGGGCTGTATTTGGTGTTGCTGGTATGGCCTTTGCAAAATCTACTAATTTCTTTACACAGCAGTTTCAGCAACGTATCTCGTATGCTCCCTTCCGGCCTTTGCTGGGTGGGGCTGTTATTGCCATCGTAGTCTGGGGCATGGGCACCACCAAATACATTGGCCTAGGCATCCCGACAATTCTGCAAGCATTTGAAGTGGCTCAACCGTGGTATGCTTCCATTGTAAAAGTTATACTCACCGCCTTTACCCTTGGAGCGGGGTTCAAAGGGGGAGAGGTAACGCCGCTTTTCTTTACCGGTGCCACCCTGGGCAATGCTTTATCAGGCGTCATTCCGCTGCCCATGGCCCTGCTGGCGGGCATGGGCTTTGTTGCTGTATTTTCCGGTGCCACTAACACCCCCCTTACCTGCACCATCATGGCAATTGAATTGTTTGGTGCAGAAAGCAGCGTATTTATGGCTTTAGCCTGCGTTACCGCTTACATTTTCTCCGGCCATTCCGGCATATACGGGTCACAGATTATTGGCACCCCTAAGCACCTCTTCTTCGGCCGCGAAAAAGGGCAGGATATATCATCGGTGGCAGCATCGCGCAGAAAGAGGGAGTAAAGCAGCCTCAGCTCGAACAGGCACCTCTCAAACTTTTCCTTAACCTGCGGCTAATCTTTTGATAATCAGGGAACGAATTACCTCTACTCTGGCTTGATACGTATATAAGAATAGCGTATTTACTATTGTTCCAACACAGAGTTTCAGGCTATGGCACGAGTTAAATTCCTGATGCTGATTTGCTTTTCCCTTTGCCTGCTGCATTACCCGGTACAGGCCCAGGAGGCGCTGAGTATGGACAGTGACACAGTCTTTTTCACTTCCAAACGAAAGAAGATTAACATTCCTTTCGAACTGGTACACAACCTCATCGTCATTCCTGTTCGCATAAATGGTTCTCAGCCGCTGAACTTCATCCTTGACTCCGGAGTTAAAAATACACTTATTACCCATCTATTCCATGATGATTCGCTTGACCTGAAAGAGGTAAATAAAATCACGATTCAAGGATTAGGAGAGGGACATTCCATAGAAGCCTATGAATCTGACGGCAATGAAATGTTTATGCGGGGAATAAAAGGCATCAACCATCGTGTGTATGTGCTGTTAGAAGATGTGTTTGACCTTTCCAGTTATATGGGCATGCCAGTGCATGGCATTATAGGCTACGATATTTTTAAAAACTTTATTATAAAAATAAACTATAGCAGCAAGTACCTGACGCTTTACCGGCCTGACGTTGAGTTAAAGAAAAAACGTAAAGCCGAGGAGTATCCCTTGCACATAGAAGGAACAAAAGCATACGTTTATGGAAATGTGCGGCAGCATAATGGCGATACAGTAAAAGTTAAATTGGTTATAGATACAGGTGCAAGCAATAGCCTTTCTCTTTACCTGCCTTCCGATGGACGCCTTACACTGCCTCCTAAAGTAATGAAAGCATATTTGGGCAGGGGGCTGAGTGGTGATTTGCATGGCAAGATAGGCAGGCTCCAAGCTTTTGCATTAGGCAGGTATGAGTTAGAAAATTTGCCCGCTTCTTACCCTGATGAGGAGTCGATAAAGTTAGCTATTAATCTGGGGGGCCGGAACGGAAATCTGGGCTCAGACGTACTCTCCCGGTTCACAGCTGTTTTTGATTACCCGCACGGTCGCCTCACGCTCATTCCTAACAGCAGGTTTAAAGAACCATTTAATTACAATATGGCTGGTTTTGAGGTGGTAACACCCTTACCTGGTACCAATTTCTACGTTATTTCCAATGTAGTGGAAGATTCTCCTGCCAAACTCTTAGGACTTGAGCCCGGGGATCAACTCCTGAACATTAACGGGCGAAAATGCCATGAACTTATGTTGCCAGAGCTGCTAGAAATCTTAAAAAGCAAACCCGGTCGTACGCTGCGTCTGCGGGTGAAGCGGCAGCAGGAAATCCTGGATGTAGACCTGGTGTTGCAAAGCCGCATTTAGCGCTTGTTAATTTGTTTCATTTGCTCCAGCATCCTGCACATCCAGGTAAATCTGGAGCGCCAGCAGCAGTATGGCGAAAACAATCAGAAAGATGGCAGTATAGTATCTTGCCTTTGGAACAGGCTTTACATAAGTGTTTCCTTTTTCATCCGTCGCTGAAAATCGCAGGTCTGACAGGATAAGGCCATTCCCAAAACTCAACCAGATGGCTGCTGTCAGTGCTTCACGGGTCAGAAACAGAGATACCATGCCTATAGCAGAAAAGAGGATTCCGGCGATAACCCGAATGGAAAGTTTTCTCATGTAATGCAAGCACGTTTATGGCTGCAGAGGAGCAGCAAATAATTCGCAAGATAGCGCATTTGCCCCATAAAGTTGATTTGAACAAAACCTTAAAGTGAAATTTCCTAGTTTGGAGGTACATAATCCTGCTGTATTAGCTAAGATTAACTATGATTTACATTAAATTTCAAAATTTTGCGTTCAAAACTTTGAAATATCAAAATTAAAATGAAACATTTGTATTGTTCATTTGGGTATAAGGTAATGTGCTCAATTTTAAACGATTTACTAAGTCAATGCAAAAAAAGGCGCTTTTATCATCATCAGTGATAAAACACTCTTCAAACACGAAGCGTGCGACTTTTTCTATCCTTTCCACAAGGCTAGTTTCTATAACAGCTACCTCTATAGTCCGCTACAGGCCCTAGGCCGGCGTGCTTACCGACTGCCTATGTGGTAGTCATATTTCTAATAATCTTCCCGAATAGCTAAAGACGCCAGGCTCATCAATGAATGCCGGCCAAAGCTACTTTTTCTTTTTTTATACTTTGTAATTACGCTGTGCTTCCCACAGCAGGGCTATATCATTTTCTAAAAAGATGAATCAATCAGTGTTCATTGTTACCGTTGCCGGAGAGCAACACATCGTCCATGCACTGCAGATATGCCAGGAAATGGAGGAATCGGCGAAAGCCAGGGGAACAGGCATTGCCAAACGTTCGCCAGATTACATTGCACAGAAAATGCAGGAAGGCAAAGCGGTCATTGCGCTGCACCCGGATGGTACCTGGGCCGGTTTCTGCTATATCGAAACCTGGGGACATGGTAAATATGTTGCAAACTCCGGTCTGATAGTATCGCCAACATTGCGCAAGAGCGGCCTTGCCCGGCAGATCAAGAAGAAGATATTCGAACTGTCGCGCACCAAATATCCGGACGCGAAGATCTTTGGATTAACTACCGCCTTGCCTGTGATGCGCATTAACTCCAGTTTGGGATATAAACCGGTAACGTTTTCTGAACTGACGGATGATGAGGAATTCTGGAAGGGCTGCCGCAGCTGCGTGAACTTCGAGATTCTGCAGAGTAAAAACCGCACGAACTGCCTTTGCACAGCCATGCTTTATGATCCTGAAAAAGAAGAAAGTTATATGGCTTTGCCAGTAGTAGAGAAGCAGCCACAGCCAAAAGCTAACAGCGTACAGGAGCGTTGGATGCGTCATCGGCAGCGTCCAAACCAACAACCAGAGAACGCCAGTAAAGTGTCGGCAGCTTAATTTACCCTTAATCTGAAAAAGAAAACAGAATGAAAAAAGTAGTTTTAGCCTTTAGTGGCGGATTGGATACCTCTTATTGTGCCATCTACCTTGCCCAGGAACTGGGCCTGGAAGTATACACAGCCATTGTAGACACCGGTGGTTTTTCTGCGGATGAGCTGGAAGATATTAAGCGTCGCGCTTACGCTATGGGCTCTAAGAAGCACACGCATCTGGATGAAACAGAAAACTTCTATAACAGCTGTATCCGCTTCCTGGTTTTCGGAAATGTGCTCAAGAACAACGTGTATCCGCTGTCGGTGAGTGCAGAGCGCGTAACGCAGGCGCTGGCCATCGCCAACTATGCTAAAACAATAGACGCTGATTATGTTGCCCATGGCAGCACTGGCGCTGGAAACGACCAGGTGCGTTTCGACATGATTTTTCAGGCCATTATACCAGAGGTAGAGATCATCACGCCTATCCGTGACAAAAAGCTATCGCGCGAGGAGGAAATAGAGTACCTGAAGCAGCATGGCGTGGAGATGGACTTTAAAAAGGCGCAATATTCCATCAATAAAGGTATCTGGGGAACTTCAGTGGGAGGGAAAGAAACGCTGACATCGCATCTGCCATTACCAGAGGAAGCTTATCCGACACCACTCAGCAAGCAGGAGCCGGAGCGTGTGACGCTGCACTTTACAAAAGGTGAACTGACTGGCGTAAATGACCACACGTTTGAGCACCCGGTGCAGGCTATCCAGCACCTGCAGGAGTTAGCTGCGCCATTCGCCATTGGCCGCGACATACATGTGGGAGACACTATCATAGGCATCAAGGGACGTGTAGGTTTCGAGGCTGCTGCTCCGATGGTTATCATCAAAGCACACCATACCCTGGAAAAACACGTGCTCACGAAATGGCAGCTTTACTGGAAAGACCAGCTGTCGGTATGGTATGGCAACTGGCTGCACGAGGGGCAGCTGCTGGACCCGACCATGCGCGACATTGAGGCTTTCCTGGAGAGCACGCAGCAAAACGTGACGGGCAAGGTGCATGTGCTGCTGGCGCCTTACCGCTTCCAGGTAGAAGGCATCGAGAGTGTGCATGATTTGATGAGCAACAAGTTCGGCACCTATGGCGAAATGAACCGCGCCTGGACATCGGACGATGTAAAAGGATTTGCAAAAATTTTCGGCAACCAGAGTAAAATGTATCACAGCATCAACAACGAAGCGGCATGGGCGACGGATTAAGCGTGAAAGCAGGTATTGTAGGCGGCGCAGGCTATACAGGAGGAGAATTGCTTCGCCTCCTGGTACACCACCCGAACGTGCAGCTTGCTTTTGTGCACAGCAACAGCCAGGCAGGCAAGCCCGTGTATGAGGTGCATAAAGATTTACTTGGTGACACCGAGCTTTCCTTTACAGATGAACTTCAGCCGGACGTGGATGTGCTGTTTCTTTGTGTAGGGCATGGCGAAGCAAAAAAGTTTGTAGAAGCCAGTGACCTGCCGCAGCATATGAAAATTATAGACCTGAGCCAGGACTTCCGATGGAATGAAAGTATAACAGAAGCCACTGTTAGTGGTGCCGGTCGCACTTTTGTTTACGGCTTGCCTGAGCTACAGCGAAATGCCATAAAGGAAGCGGATAACATCGCAAATCCAGGTTGCTTTGCCACCGCTATGCAACTGGCCCTGCTTCCTTTGGCTGCAGAAAAGCTACTGACAAAAGAAGTACATGTAAGCGGCATTACCGGTAGCACTGGTGCCGGCCAAAGCCTAAGTGCCACCTCGCACTACAGCTGGCGTAGCAGTAACATCTCGAACTATAAGGTGCTGAACCATCAGCACCTGCACGAGATACGCCGAACATTGCAAGGGCTGCAGGAAGGAGAATTGTCTGAAATAAACTTTGTGCCTTACAGGGGGCCGTTTACACGTGGTATCCTGTGCACTTCCTACCTGCGCAGCAGCCTGAGCCAGAGCGAAGCCACAGCATTGTACGAAGCCTACTATAAGGAGCACCCATTTGTTAGCATCAGCTCTACTACACCAGACCTGAAGCAAGTGGTGAATACAAACAAATGCCTGCTATACATCGAGAAGCAAGGCGAGAACCTGGTCATCACCAGTATGATAGACAATCTTCTGAAAGGAGCCTCGGGCCAGGCAGTTCAAAATATGAACCTGCTGTTCGGCATGAATGAAAGGACAGGGCTCAACTTAAAAGCTTCTGCTTTTTAAATTGAATAATAAGTAATGATTAACAAATAACGACACAAGCCATGTACATCAAGTACTTCCTTTATTGTTTAACCTCTTACCTCTAACTTCATTTATATGAATTTATTCGACGTTTATCCGCTCTTCGATATTACACCTGTAAAAGCACAAGGCGCCTACCTTTGGGACGAGCATGGCAGACGCTACCTCGACCTTTATGGCGGCCACGCAGTTATCTCCATCGGCCACAGCCATCCGCATTATGTAAAGCGCATGGCACGCCAACTGTACAACATCGGTTTTTATTCAAACTCTGTGCAAATGCCCCTTCAGCAGGAGCTGGCAGAAAAGTTAGGAAAGCTGAGTGGCTACGAGGACTATAACCTGTTTCTGTGCAGTTCCGGTGCTGAGGCAAATGAAAATGCCCTGAAGCTGGCCTCTTTCCATACAGGTCGTAGAAAGGTGCTGGCGTTTAAAGGTGCTTTCCATGGCCGTACCTCTGCTGCCGTGGCTGTAACAGATAACCCTGCCATACAGGCGCCTATCAACGAATCGGAAAACGTCGTATTTGTTCCTTTAAATGACACAGAAGCCTTCAACTATGCACTCAAAGTGCATGGGCCGGAACTGGCTGCTGTGATTGTAGAGGGTATACAGGGAGTAGGTGGTGTACATGCACCGGAAGGAGCCTTTCTGAAGGAAGTTGCCGCTGGCTGTGAGCGCGTAGGAGCGTTGTTGATTCTGGATGAGGTACAGACAGGATACGGCCGCACCGGCAAGTTCTTTGCGCACCAGTATACAGACGTAAAACCTGATTTAATAACCGTTGCCAAGGGAATGGGAAATGGCTTTCCGGTGGCGGGTGTACTCATTCACCCTAAAATAGAAGCGAAGCATGGCCTTCTGGGCACTACCTTTGGCGGGAATTACCTGGCTTGTGTGGCTGCACTAGCGGTGCTAGAAGTAATAGAGGAGGAGAACCTGCTGGAAAACGCGCAGCACATCGGTAAAAGGTTGAATGAAGCCCTGCGTCAGTTTCCGGGTGTGCGGGAAGTGCGCGGAGAAGGCTTGATGATTGGAGTGGAGTTAGAGGAACCTTGCGCACCCATCCGGAAGCAACTGCTGACCGAGCACGGCATTTTCACCGGTTCGTCCTCAGACAAAAACACATTGCGCCTCCTGCCGCCTTTGTGCATCGGCGCCCGTGAGGTAGACACTTTCCTGTCTGCTTTTGAATCCGTTCTTCACACTTCTACCATACAAGCTAATTAATGAAAAAATTTACTTCTGTGCAGGATGTAGCCGATTTAAAAGATTTGGTAAAAGAAGCACAGCAACTGAAGCAAAATCCATATCAAGATAAAGAGTTGGGACAGAACAGAACGCTGGGCCTGCTCTTTCTCAACCCAAGCCTGCGCACCCGCATGAGCACTCAGATAGCTGGTGCCAACCTGGGCATGAACGTGATGGTAATGAACCTTGACAAAGAAGGCTGGGCGCTGGAGACGCAGGATGGGGCCATCATGAACGGCAGCACGGTGGAACATATAAAAGATGCAGCGGCTGTGATGGGGCAGTACTGCGACATCATCGGCATCCGTTCTTTCCCAAAGCTGCAGAGCCGGGAGGAGGATTACAATGAAGACCTGCTGCATAAGTTCATTTCTTACTGCAAAGTGCCGGTCGTGAGCCTTGAGTCCGCCACGCGCCACCCGCTGCAAAGCTTTGCCGATTTGCTGACCATCACAGAAAACACACCGGCAGGCAAACGCCCCAAAGTTGTCCTGACTTGGGCACCGCATGTGAAAGCAATCCCACAGTGCGTGGCTAACTCTTTTGCCGAATGGATGGGACAGGCAGATGTAGACCTGGTAATTACGCACCCTGAGGGGTATGAACTGGCAGATGAATTTACAAGAAATGCGCAGGTAACGACCAACCAGCAGGAAGCGCTGCAGGATGCCGATTTCGTATACGTTAAAAACTGGTCGAGCTACACTGAATATGGCAAAGTGCTGACGGATGGCGAAGGTTGGATGATGACAAACGAAAAGCTGAAAGGAACCAACAACGCGAAAGTGATGCACTGCCTGCCGGTGCGCCGCAACGTGGAGCTCAGCGATGAAATACTGGACGGGCCAAACTCCCTGGTGCTTGAGCAGGCAAACAACCGCACCTACGCTGCGCAGACCGTACTGAAGCGGCTCCTGGAAGGATTAAATTAACAATGATAGCCGCACAGACCTCACTTGTTACAAGACAAGTGAGCTTTCTGGCAAGCTTCTAAGTAATAACCTATGCAAGAGCTAAACATCATCAAGATTGGTGGCAACATACTGGACAAACCGACGCACCTGCAGCGCTTCCTAAGCGATTTTGCATCGTTTCCGGGTGCTAAAATACTAGTGCACGGTGGCGGGAAAATTGCCTCTACCATTGGCCAGCGGCTTGGTATCATACCTAAGTATATGGAGGGCCGCCGGATAACGGATGCAGAGACCCTGGAACTGGTGACGATGGTTTATGGCGGACTGATTAATAAGCAGGTAGTAGCGCAGCTGCAGGCATTTAGCTGTAACGCTATAGGCTTGACGGGTGCTGATGCCAATACCATACTCGCCTCTAAAAGGCCTGTGCGGGAGGTGGATTACGGCTTTGCAGGTGATGTGGCTGGCAACAGAAGCATTAATGTGGAGGTACTGCATGGGCTGTTAACCTTAGATGTAACGCCTGTCTTTGCGCCTTTAACGCATGATGGGGATGGCAGCCTTTTAAATACCAATGCTGATACCATTGCCTCTGTTTTGGCAACCGCTTTGGCTCCGCTGTACCAGGTGAAGTTGACGTACTGTTTTGAGAAAAAGGGGGTGTTGCAGGATCCCACCGACGATACATCTGTGATTTCACATATAAATCAGGCAACATTTCAAGAGCTGAAAGACACAGGCGTGGTTTCAGAGGGAATGATACCTAAACTGGATAATGCCTTCGCTGCACTGGGCCAGGGAGTAAAAGCCGTGCAGATTGGAGATGCTGCCGAAATTAATGATATTGTAGCAGGCGGAAAGGCAGGAACACTGCTTACGCTATAGCTTTAGTAAGGGTATAGTCCCTAATGCATCCTTAAAGAGATTATCATGAGTTTAGAAGTAAAAAAAGTAGCCATACTTGGCGGAGGCAATATGGGAATTGCGCTGGCCAAAGGCATGGTGGCATCCGGTAAATACAAACCTACGGCCATCACCCTGACCCGCCGGAACCTGCGGGCGCTTGAAAGCCTAGAAAAAGAAGGGTACCTGATAACCAGCGACAATGCACGTGCGGTGGAAGAGGCCGACATTATCATCCTGAGCATGTTGCCGCAGCAGCTTGATTTTGTGTTAGACTCCGTGGCTGAGAAGGTGGATGTGCAGCGCCACCTCTTTATTTCTATTGTGACCGGGGTGATGGTAACAGACATTGTGGAGCGGGTAGGAAAAATGGGGCTGCAGGTAATTCGTGCCATGCCGAATACCGCTATTGCCATACGCGAATCCATGACTTGCATTGCTGGCAACAAAGCTTCTGAAGAAAACCTGAACCTGGTGAGGGATATTTTCGATGCGGTGGGAGATACGGTGGAGATAGAGGAAGAGCTGATGACCTCGGCTACAGCCCTTTGTGCCTGTGGCATTGCCTTTTTCCTGCGCTCTATCCGGGCTGCCACTCAAGGAGGCACTGAAATCGGATTTCATGCGGCAGATGCGCTGCGTATGGCTGCCCAGACAGCAAAAGGGGCCGCCTCTCTGCTGCTGCATTTCCAAAGCCACCCTGAGAACGAGATAGACAAAGTAACGTCTCCGAAAGGCTGCACAATTGCCGGTTTAAACGAAATGGAGCATAACGGTTTCAGTTCCGCTTTAATAAAAGGTATCAAAACTTCCTCTCAGAAAGCCGAACAGCTTTATCATAAAGAAAAATAAATAAAAGTACCTTGTTAATGACGCCCCGTAAACTCTACGAAGAAGCTGTTGAACTGCTGAAACAATTGATTCAAACCCAATCCTTCAGCAAAGAAGAAAGCAACACAGCAGCTATCATTGCGCATTTCCTGGAAGAGCATAGGGTAAGCATTTACCGGGAGCAGCACAATGTGTGGGCATTTAACAAATACTATGATGCTTCAAGACCCACTATCCTGCTAAACTCGCACCACGACACGGTAAAGCCGAATCCCAGCTGGACGCGAAATCCTTTTGAGGCTGCGATAGAAGAAGATAAGTTGTTTGGACTTGGCAGTAACGACGCCGGTGGATGCCTTGTCTCGCTTATTGCTGCTTTCATGCATTTCTATGAAAGAAAGGACCTAAAGTATAATCTTGTATTAGCAGCGACAGCGGAGGAAGAAATCTCCGGCAGAAATGGTATAGAGCTGATTTTGCCGCAGTTGGGAACCTTAGAGGCCGCCATTGTAGGCGAACCTACCGAAATGCAACTTGCCATAGCGGAAAAAGGCCTGCTGGTGCTGGATTGTGAGGCGAAAGGCAAGGCAGGCCATGCAGCCCGGGAAGAAGGACTCAATGCGATATACGAAGCACTGCCGGATATACAGTGGTTTCAGCAGTATAAATTCCAGAAGGAGTCTGAGTACCTAGGTCCTGTAAAGATGAGCGTGACGATGGTGCAGGCAGGAACGCAGCATAACGTGGTACCAGACAGCTGTCATTTTACCGTAGATGTTCGTTTAACGGATGCTTATACTATGGAGGAAGTGATGGAGGTAATAGAGCAGCATGTAAAAGCGGAAGTAAAACCCCGTTCCATGCGTCTGAAACCTTCTTCTATACCTTTAGTGCATCCTTTGGTGCAGGCTGGCATTCGGATGGGCCGCCAGACTTATGGTTCTCCCACGACCTCAGACCAGGCGCTGCTATCTGTTCCTTCCCTCAAATTGGGCCCAGGATTTTCCGGCCGCTCTCACATGGCTGATGAATTTATTTATGTGTCAGAAATAGAGGAGGGAATTAAGCTATATATAGAGCTGCTGGAGCAGGTGGTTTAAAATAAAAGCAGTTCTGTCTTTGATTCGATAAATGAACTAACCTAACAACACTCGCACTTGCTGCGTGTTTTGACCATAGCCGTCAGGCTAAGGAGTTGTGCAAAGCTATAAGTAGCTGTAGCTTTGCAGGATGGAGGTAAGTGTAGAAGGATTATTAGAAGGCAAGGAGGAGTTGCTCGAGCAGCTGCAGTCCT
>NZ_SSNI01000026.1 GCF_010015475.1 Pontibacter pamirensis | reverse complement strand
AGGTATAGTTAACCTGCGTACTCAACAGATATTGGCAGTACATATCTATAGCTGTTTTCATGCTACTTCTCCCTCCAACTACTTCTACTTAATTTTTTCGCTTGGGTACAGTTTGCGAAAGTCCTATACTTATAAAACAGCAATGCCTTCAGGTAGTACCTGAAGGCATTGCTGTTTTAGTGTATAACAGTCTCAGCTATTGAGCAGAATTGCTGCTACCGCCGCCGTTTGTGCGGCTTGTGGCACGCTCGCGCTGCATTGGATTTTGCTGCTGCCTGTTTTGCTGCTGATAAATTTCGAAACGGGACGGTGCCATACGGCGCGGATAGCTGTTATCCGACAAGTCTGTGTCTGCCGTCTGCAGGTATGGGTCCAGCGTGAAGCTAACTACAGGCTTTTCTGTGATAAACACCTTCGTAATCTCGTTGTTGTTATAGCGCCAGATTTCAGCCGGAATGTTCATCACTTCCTCTGATCCATCCTCATACGCCATCTTCACAATCAGCGGCATCACGAGTCCTCCTTTATTTTGGAAACCAACTTCATAGAAGTTCAGGCCAGACTCCAGAGCCTTTTTCTGCTCTGGTGTAAGGTTCTTCATAAACTGCTGGTGGCGCTGCAAATCAGTGGTTGTTGTGGCCAGTGGGTCGTAGCTGTTATAGAAGTCTTTTAGCTCAGGCTTCTCGTCTACCAGCGTTTTAGGTATGTCCTGCAGGTTGCGCTGCTGCGAAAGCGTTTGAGGTGCCTGGTTCAGCTGCTCACGGCGCTGTGCATTCACAAACTCCGGATTCTGTGCGTCAATGGCGTACCATTTTACATCTGTAATAGCAAGGTCGGTATGGTCGGTGGTATAGAACCAGCCTCTCCAGAACCAATCTAAGTCCACGCCTGAGGCATCTTCCATGGTGCGGAAGAAGTCAGCAGGCATTGGGTGCTTGAAAGCCCAGCGCTTTGCATACTCTTTGAAAGCGTAGTCAAACAACTCGCGTCCCATCACTGTTTCGCGCAGGATGTTCAGGCCTGTAGCGGGCTTTCCGTATGCGTTCGGGCCAAACTGTAGCACCGACTCAGAGTTTGTCATAATCGGGGTCTGCGTGTTTTTGGCGCTCTTCATATATTCCACAATATCCTTTGGCTCACCACGACGCGATGGATAATTGCGCTCCCATTCCTGCTCTGCCAGGTACTGCATAAAGGTGTTCAGGCCTTCATCCATCCACGTCCACTGGCGCTCATCGGAGTTCACAATCATCGGGAAGAAGTTATGCCCCACTTCATGAATGATAACAGAGATGAGACCATACTTGATACGGTCAGAGTAAGTGCCGTCTTCTTCAGGACGGTAGCCGTTGAACGACAACATCGGGTACTCCATACCGCCCACAGGGCCGTGTACAGAAATAGCCACCGGGTAAGGATAGTCGATGGTATGTTTGGAATAAACACGGAGGGTATGGCCTACTGCCTCCGTAGAGTACTGGCCCCAAAGTGGGTTTGCTTCTTTCGGGTAGTAAGACATCGCCAGCACGTTTTTGCCGCCCACGTTCGTGTTCATGGCATCCCAGATAAACTTGCGGGAGCTTGCCCAGGCAAAGTCGCGCACGTTTTTAGCGGCGTATACCCATGTCTTCTTATCTGTGGCTTTGTTTTTTTCTGCCTGCGTTGCTTCTTCCTGTGTTACAATTACGACAGGCTTGTCGCTTTTTGCGGCCTGCGCCCAGCGCTTCTGCTGTGTGGAAGAGAGCACCTGGTTGGCATTCTGCAGTTCGCCGGTACCTGCCACCACATGGTCAGCCGGAACCGTGATGCTCACTTTATAATCACCGAAAGGCAGGGCAAACTCACCGCTACCCAGGAACTGCTTATGCTGCCAGCCGTTCACATCGTCATAAACAGCCATGCGCGGGAACCACTGTGCTATCTCGTACAGGTAGTTGTCGTCTTTAGGAAAGTATTCATAGCCCGAACGACCGCCGAGGGTTTTCTGGTTGTTGATGTTGTTTTTCCAGTCCACGTTGAAGGTGAAGCTCTGGTTTGGCTTCAGCGGCGAAGGCAGGTCGATACGCATCATGGTATTGTTGATGGTATAAGGTAGCGTCTTGCCGCCGCGGTCTGTTACTTTGCTGATTTTAAAGCCGCCGTCAAATTCCTCACGCGTTAGGTAGTCCACTGCCTGCAGCGACATTCTGTCCTGCAGCGTACCTGTTTTGGTCAGGTTGCTCATGGAGTTTGGCTCAAAGATGTTCTGGTCCAGCTGCACCCACAGGTAACCCAGCACGTCCGGTGAGTTGTTGGTGTAGGTGATGGTCTCGGAGCCGGTAAGAGACTGGTTCTTGTCGTCCAGCTCTACTTTTATCGTATAATCTGCGCGCTGCTGCCAGTACTGGTGGCCGGGTGCGCCTGATGCCGTGCGGTAGGTATTCGGCGTTGGCAGCTCTTGTCCCAGCTGCCCGAATTTAGTGTCCTGTGCCAGCGCCGCCATCGGCCCTGCCACTAAGCCCACCAGCGCCAAACCTGCTAAAAGGTTTCTCATGAATATTAGGTGTAGTATAGTTAGATTATTAGTTAAGGTAAATTAATAAGAGATGCGTTTCCCTATAAAGTTCAAATATAAGTGTTTGAACGTTAAAATATATTGGTCTCCATCATTAAAACTAAGGCAACGCCTGCTGCGGCACTTGATAGCACCATAATCCAATCGCGTTTTTTTGCCTTAAAAATATTCATCACTATCGCACCCAATATAAGCAAGATAGCAACAATTAGTAACTGCCCCAATTCTATGCCAATATTGAAAGCCAGCAACTGCTGCCAGATACTGCCGCTGCGCCCCAGCATCGCCCTCAGAAAGTTAGAGAAGCCCATCCCATGAATCAGGCCAAAGAAAAGCGCCATCAGGTTGTGCAACGAAAGAACAGTAGATTGCTTGGAAGCAGCGCCTTTCAGCTTAAAGAAATTGGTGATGCAGGTGACAAGGATGGTGACCGGAATCAGGAATTCAATTAGTGCTGTATCAAACTTGATGATGTTGAATGTGGCAAGCGCCAGCGTAATAGAATGCCCGATGGTGAAGGCGGTAACCAACGCGATTACTTTGCGCCAGTCGCTCAATGTGTAGATGGCGCTCAGTGCCAGGAGAAACAGCATATGGTCGTAGGCTTTAAAATCAAAAATATGATGAAAGCCCAGTTCGAGGTACGTTGAGAAAACAGAAGACACAGTAAGGGTGCGGTATGTTGCTATTGAAACAAAGTGCAAATTAAAGTTTTACCTACTGAGTTGCAACAGCGACACGATATGATAAAGAAGTGCCAGTAGTCAAATCATAGATGTTTGGCAGCGTTTGTGCTTCATTGCAGCCAGTCTTCTGCTTTAAAGCTTTAGAAAACGCCGTCCTTTCATAAATAAGCATGTTTGTTTAAGCTTGTACCACAATATTTGTTAATTTGAGTTTAACTAAGCCAACCTTGCCCTTCAAAAAGGTCTCGCTGGTATAAACCATAGTTCTAACCCATCCAAACAACTATATGAATTATCTCCACAACCATGCACGGCGCAACTTTGTAAAAGTAGCAGCAGTAGGTGTTATGAGTTTATCGATGGCTTTTTCTGCCTGTACTTCCTCAGAGTCCGATAACGCGGCATCAGCAGAAGCTGCAACAGGAAATCAAACCCAAAATACAGAAACGTATATGGTATATGTAGGTACTTACGCTGACCCGGAGAACGAAAGCATTTTTCTTTACCAGTTGAACCCTGAAACCGGAGAACTCAGCCGCGTAAGCGGCTTTAAAGGCGGGGCCAACCCGTCGTTCCTGACCCTGGACGAGCAGCGGAATAACCTGTATGCGGTAAACGAAACAATGGATTACCAGGGCCAGCAGAGCGGTGCCGTGAGCGCCTTTTCTGTAAATCAGCAAACAGGCAGTCTTACGCTCCTGAACCAGGTGGCTTCTAAGGGAGGCGCGCCCTGCTATATTTCTATCGGCGATGATGGTAAAACAGTGTTGGTGGCAAATTATATGGGCGGCAACGTTGCTGCCTTTCCGATACAGGAGAACGGAACTTTGACAGAAGCCGCTTCCGTGGAGCAGCATGAAGGTACCGGACCAAACAAAGATCGCCAGGAAGCAGCCCACGCGCATTACGTGGCACCGAGTCCCGACAATCAATATGTGTATGCAGTAGATTTGGGTGTAGATAAAATATACGGTTACCGCCTGAATGCTGAAAATGGCGCAATGGAACCAATGGAGCCTGCTGTGGCCTTTGCCGCCGCACCTGGTGCCGGGCCCCGTCAAATGGCGTTTCACCCTGATGGGCAGTATGCCTATGTCATCAATGAACTGAACTCTACGATGACGGCTTTGACCTATGACAGTGGCAATGGTGGTCTCTCCGAAATCCAAACTCTATCAACACTGCCTGCTGACTTTAACGGGGGCAATTACCCTGCTGCTGTCAGAGTGTCGCCGGATGGCAAGTACCTGTATGGCTCCAACCGCGGGCACAACAGCATTGTGGTTTACGCAATTGATGAAAGCACCGGAAAGCTGACCTTCATAGAGACAGTGCCTTCAGGGGGTGACTGGCCTCGTGATTTCACAGTAGACTTGACAGGCAATGTGATGCTGGTAGCTAATGAGCGCTCCAATAATATTGTTTCTTTTAAAATAGATAAAGCAGCGGGCAAGCTAACAGCAACAGGCCATGAGGCGGAGGTACACAAGCCTGTGAGTTTACAGGTGGTGCCGAACTTTCAGTAAAAACTCAAAAAGGTATGAATGAAGAAGCATCAGCCGTATGGCTGGTGCTTCTTTTGTTGTTTGTCCCGCCCTACATGTTTAACGCACTAGTATAGAGGACTTGATTGCAAGGCATATTGTTGTAAACTTCCCCGGGCACGCTGGTAAACTTCCGGTTTGCCCTGTATATAGACTTTCTTTTTGCCGCTGCCTACCACCGCACCTATACCAACTCCGGGCAGCAGCAGCAATGTACTGCCCATAAGTGCTTTATCTTCGGCACTAAATGCCAGGAACGTACCTTCATCGTCACCATCCGCAAAACCTATAATCGCACCGGTCGCGATGCCTATTAAGCCTCCAAAAAGCGCCCCACGGCCCGGACTTCCTTTTGATCTGAACCTTATTTCTTCGATAGCTGTCACCGGAATGGATATTGGCGTTTGAGCAGCTGTCAGAGGAAAGGTGTAGCTTTTAGCATTTGGCAGGACCTGAATTGTAGAGTCACTGGTGCTAAGCAGTACGCCTTTGTACACTGGATTGGATCCCTTAAGATATACCCAGCATCGATACTTAGCCTGTTGTGTATTTGGGCTCTGTGCCTGCACAGCAGCACATACGCTAAGGAGCAGCAGCCAAGCGGCTGCAAAAAAAGCAATCGCAGCATTTCTCATAAAGCCTTTTCTTAAGAGATGAATGGCTTGACCAATTATACAGTGGGCAAGTATACGCTATGTATACGATTGTTGTAATTTTAGGTATATTGTTATAATTATTCTAATTACTAATGTGTAGTTACGTATCGTAAATAATAGCGCCCACTATGGGCTATGTTATACAGAAACCTGATTTTATTTAAGCATAAGAAAGCTGTTCTGGGACAGTTTAACAAAAGCTGGTTTGTGGGGTAAATTATGCTGATGCTTTTACGTAAGCCTTTGGGGCAGGGCAGGTTTAGGCGAAGAACCCTTTGCTGTTTAACCTCCATAAAGCGAAATACACTTACTAAAGTACAGATGGTTTTTAAAAACAATTACTCAGCTAAGTTAAAACAGCCATTAAAAGTAGCCCTGGCAGGTCTAAGCCACGACCATGTGGAAGGAGCGCTGGAACGACTTGCGCAGGAGGATGTGCTGGTGGTAGGCATTGCAGAAGAAAACGAGGAACTGGTGCAGCGCTACCGCAGGAGTTATCAACTACCAAAATCGCTGTTTTACAAAGACTTGCCTACGCTCCTAGAGTATGAAAAGCCCGATGTGGTGATGGCCTATAATGCTATAGCAGAACATATAGCGGTGGTAGAAGCCTGTGCGCCTTTGGGTGTGCATGTGATGGTGGAAAAGCCTTTGGCTACCACAGTAAAAGATGCTGAACGCATGGCGGCACTGGCAAGCAAGCACCAGATACACCTGCTCACCAACTACGAAACCACCTGGTATCCCAGTAACCAGGAACTGCACATTATGGTGAGCCATCATATAGCGGTAGGGGATATCCGGAAGATGGTGGTGCACGACGGCAACATCGGGCCCAAAGAACTTGGCTGCTCCAAAGAGTTCACAAGTTGGCTAACGGACCCGGTAAAAAACGGCGGCGGCGCAATTATGGATTTTGGTTGCTACGGGGCTAACCTGATGACATGGCTGATGCAGGGGCAGGAGCCCTTGGCTGTGACGGCCATCACTCGCCAGCTGAAACCAGAGATTTACCCTGATGTGGATGATGACGCTACTATTATCCTGGAGTATCCGCAGGCTACCGGCATTATAGAAGCCTCCTGGAACTGGCCCTATAATATAAAGGACCTTGAAGTATTTGGCCAGACCGGCTACCTGCAGGCGGTGGACAGTGTCATGCTGCGCTCAAAAAAGGAAGCAGATGGAGACTTCACTATAGATAAAATAGAGCCGCTCGCTGCTCCTTACCAGGATTATGTGTCTTACTTTGCTGCCGTGGTCAGAGGCGACATCAAACCAAAACACGATCTCTCTTCGCTGGAAAACAACCTGACGGTAGTGAAGATTCTGGAGGCCGCACGGGAATCGGCGAGGAAAGGAAAGAGGATAGAGTTTGGGAAGTGAAAAACACAGTAACCTATTTTAAGCATGTGTAACTGTCCCAGTTCAAAAGACCTCGCAGCGTGCGCAGTTCCTGCGAGCGTCTGTGCCCATGGCCGTTGCTGCATAGCTAACAAGACACTCATAGGTCTTTCAGACACTGTGAGGTTTTTGCGGAAGCTGGAATTTGTCTAAGAAATATAGCAGCTAAAATGTTGTAAAGCACGGTGCTTTACGTCGTAAGATCAGGTGCAACTGTCACACTAGCAAAGCTGTATTTTCCCTGTTGCTAAACCTGCAGCAGGGAAATCTTTTATTGCGTATCTTGTAATTGTTATATCATATCTTTTTTTGTAATATAAGGTGATTTTAGGAGGCTACCTGTTAAGCTTCCCGGAACAAATGCACCCCTTAACCACAGAAGATATGAGCTTACCTTTGTTCATAGTGCTTGTAAACGGCGGGCTGTGGTTCGACATCCTGTACCTGTTAGCTTTCTTTTTTAGCTTTTTATGGTTGTTTTGGGAGGGATACAAAAGGCGATTCAATATAACTGCATGGGCAGTGGCTGTAGCCGTTACATGGTTTTTGTTTATCGTCGGTACAAAGCTCTTTACCTATTCTTTTGAGGAATGGGAGGGGCTCCTTATGAGGCAAGACCTGCCGTATACCAGTAATAAGATTCTTTTAGGAGGATTATTTCTTGCGATGATAGGATTTCCAGTCATCAGAGGGCTTTTATACTTCAAGGTAAATGCATTGGATGCGCTCGCGCTGGCACTGCCGTTGTCGATTGCCATACAGCGGATAGGTTGTTTCCTGGCAGGCTGCTGCCATGGCAATGTCACTACCCTGCCATGGGGGGCGCAGTACGAACCCGGAACGCTACCACACTACCACCAGTTTACAGCAGGAGATATAGCGCCAGGAGACTTTTATTCACTTCCGGTGCATCCAACACAGCTTTATGAAACGGCAGCCTGCCTGCTGGTGGTTATGGCGCTGCTGTATGTGAAAAAGTATATAAAGGCACCAGGTAATATGTTTCTCGGTGCTATTTTACTGTATAGCTGTCTGCGGTTCTTTGTAGAATTTTCCAGATATGATGCTGCTTACGCTGCTGCCACTATGGTGGCTGGCTTGAAAGATGTGCAATGGGTTTTACTGGTGCTGCTTTGCGTACTGGGCGTGCTATTCTTTTACCGGGAACATACCTTTACAGCAGAAAGGGAACAGCAGCAACCAGCTCCGACGGTGACCTACGCAACTGTGCTGACCCTTGGTCTGATTTTCGTTAGCTGGGGTCTACGAAATTGGTTTACCTATACAGAGCTGCTGGCTGTAAACATGGCTTTGGTGCCTGCCATTGCCTTTGTAAGTGCTGCAGTGTTCAGGGCTTATACAGTTATGCAATATCGATGGCTTACCTTAGGAGCCCTAGTCTTGCCTTTGCTGCTCATGAGCCAAACCCTGATTTTTAAGAGATCTTATACGGAAGACTCTACTGTTGTTCGCAGGTTTAACACCTTAAAGCTAGGGTATGGTAGCGGCGACTACCAGAACTCGCATACTATTGAGTCAGGTAGCGGTTGTAGCGGCGTAAGCAATACCGGCTACTTTCAACAAGAGTATAAGGTAGGAGGTGCAGGTTTTTCCGTAACGACGCAACACGAAAAACACGAGTTTACGTACGGGGCTAATGCTTATGCCGGTAAGCATCATGAAACAAAACTGGAAAATGGAGTTGCGACCAATCAGATAAATTCTTCTGCTCTATGGGGTGTCAACCCTTATGTCAGATACGACCGGATATGGCTGGGTATTGGAGCGGGTATGCATGCGGGCGACCTGGTATACACGCTGGAGAATCTTCAGGAAGATGGAACTGGCACGCCTATGAGTGCCAGCAAAAGAACGGCGGTATATCCACAGCTTTATGCGCGCGTGGGGCCTACGCAGCTTTTCTTTACTGATATAGAACTTGCGCATCACTTTCCTTCTCCTTTTCCAGGTTATCGGTACAGGTTCGGTTTTGGCAGCGGATTTGGTCTGAGCAATGGAAGCTTTCTCAAGTACAGTTACAACGGAGCAGACAACATGTTAAGTGGCCAGTTTGTGCTGGGACAAAAATTTGTATTGGAGCCACTTTACCTATGGAAAGGAGCTGATTCTTATTTTAGTGACAGGCAAAGGCAGGCAAGCTTGGGCATGCATTACAGGTTTAACTATAGGTAAGAGAACAAAAACCCCGCTACTCCAAAGGAATAGCGGGGTCTATAGCTAACTTTAAACTTATACTTCTACTTATTCTCCTGTCGGTATCTCTACGTCCACGTTCACGAAACGAATTTTGCCGTCCTCTAGTATGGCTTCCACCACAGAATCCTTGCTGATTTTGCCAGACAAGATATCCTTTGAAAGCTCGTTTAGAATCTGGCGCTGCAGCACGCGCTTCAGCGGACGGGCACCGAACTGCGGGTCGAAACCTTGCTCGCCCAGATAATCCAGCACCTCGTCAGTCGCTATTAGCTGTATACCTGTCTCTTCCAGACGGTCCTGGATGTGTCGGAACTGGATATCCACAATCTTTCTGATGTCGCCACGGCTTAGCGGACGGAACATCACCAGCTCATCGATGCGGTTCAGGAACTCCGGCCTTACCGACTTCTTCAGCAGGTCGAACACTTCGTCTTTGGTACGGTCCACCACCTCGTCGTGGTTAAAGTCATCCATCGTCTCAAAATTGCTCTGGATGATGTGCGAGCCAATGTTCGAGGTCATGATGATGATGGTGTTCTTGAAGTTCACTACTCTGCCTTTGCTGTCTGTTAAACGGCCATCGTCCAGCACCTGCAGCAGGATGTTGAACACGTCAGGGTGCGCTTTCTCAATCTCGTCGAGCAGTACTACAGAGTATGGCTTACGGCGTATAGCCTCTGTTAACTGGCCACCTTCATCGTACCCTATGTATCCCGGAGGCGCACCAATCAGGCGACTCACCGCGTGGCGTTCCTGGTACTCACTCATATCAATACGCACCATGGCGTTGTCGTCGTTGAAGAGGTATTCGGCCAGCGCTTTTGCCAGCTCGGTTTTACCCACACCCGTTGTACCCAGGAAAATGAATGAGCCAATCGGACGCTTGGGATCCTGCATACCGGCACGGCTTCGGCGCACGGCATCAGAAATCGCTTCTATGGCCTCTTCCTGACCTGCTACACGTTTGCCTAGTTCCTGCTCCAGGTTCAACAGCTTTTCACGGTCGCTTTGCAGCATCTTGCTGACAGGTATACCTGTCCATTTGGCTACTATCTCGGCAATGTCCTCGGCTGTTACTTCTTCCTTCAGCATCGGGTTTTCGCCCTGCATTTCACGAACCTGCTCCTGCAACTGCTTTAGTTTGGCTTCAGCTTCCTGAATTTTGCCGTAGCGCAGCTCTGCTACGCGGCCGTAATCACCGGCACGCTCCGCCTGCTCCGCTTCCAGTTTATACTGTTCAATGTTCTCTTTCTCGTGCTGCAGCCCTTCAATGATTTGCTTTTCGTTTTGCCATTTAGCTTTCAAATCGTCGCGCTTTCCAGAAAGGTCTGCTATTTCTTTAGAAAGTATCGTTTCTTTATCCTTATCGTTTTCGCGGCGAATCGCCTCGCGCTCAATCTCCAGCTGCATGATGCGGCGCTGAATCTCGTCCAGTTCTACCGGCAGCGAATCAATTTCTATACGCAGTTTCGCAGCCGCTTCGTCCATCAGGTCAATCGCCTTATCAGGCAGAAAACGGTCTGTAATGTAGCGGTTCGACAGTTCCACAGAGGCAATAATCGCATCGTCCTTGATGCGTACCCCGTGGTGCAACTCATACTTGTCCTTGATACCGCGCAGAATCGAGATGGCATCCGGCACATTTGGTTCGTCCACCATCACGGCCTGGAAACGTCGCTCCAAAGCTTTATCCTTCTCAATATATTTCTGGTACTCTTTCAGGGTAGTCGCACCAATGGCATGCAGTTCACCACGCGCCAATGCTGGCTTCAGCAGGTTGGCTGCGTCCATGGCACTTTCGCCACCAGCACCTGCGCCAATCAGCGTATGAATTTCATCAATGAAGAGAACAATTTCTCCTTCGGCGTCAATTACTTCTTTAATCACCGCCTTCAGACGCTCCTCAAATTCACCTTTATACTTGGCACCGGCCACCAGCAGACCCATGTCTAGGCTCATCAGCGTTTTCGACTTCAGGTTCTCCGGTACGTCACCCGCCACAATACGCTGCGCCAGGCCTTCCACTATGGCAGTTTTACCTACACCAGGTTCACCCAGCAGCACCGGGTTGTTCTTAGTACGGCGGCTCAGAATCTGCAGCACACGTCGGATTTCTTCATCACGGCCAATCACCGGGTCAATTTTACCGGCACGCGCCAATTCGTTCAGGTCCTTGGCGTAACGCTTCAGCGAGTTATATTTGGCTTCTGCATTCTGGTCTGTTACCTTGGCGCCACCGCGTAATTCTTTGATGGCTTTCTTCAGGTCCTTTTCATTGAAGCCCACGTCCTTCATCAGGCCCGCCACTTTGTCGCGGCCCGCTAAAAGACCCAGCAGCATGTGCTCGATGGCGACATACTCATCGCCAAACTCTTTCAAGTATGATGTAGCTTTTTGCAGCGCCGCATTGGCATCATTTGCTAAGTATGGCCCTCCACCACCTGTTACTTTTGGGTAGCCGGCTACAATTTCGTCTAACTTGCTGTTGAGAATGTTGCCATTGATGTTCAGCTTCTGCAACAGGAAATTCGTAACGTTCTCGTCTGTAGCGAGAATTGCTTTTAGTATGTGCCCAGTTTCAATAGCCTGCTGCTGATTGCCGCCTGCTATCTCAGTAGCCTTTTGTATGGCCTCCTGCGCTTTAATGGTATAGTTGTTAAAGTTCATGTCTTTGTCTGTTTTCCTTTGGTTGCACTTACACTAACTCTATCATCAACTTACGCTCCATTGGTACTTTTAGGTAAGTTGTATGTAATTATGTCAGGATTTAGAAAGGTGTTTTGCGGGTTTTAAGACAGAATGGCAGTGGTTTATGAGTGAGAGGGCTGCGGTTGTTGGCACAGACACTCACAGGTCTGGAAGACGCTGTGAGGTCTTTTGAGCAGGCTTCATAGCTCGTCCTCCTCCAGGAGAGGCATGGTGCTTGTAAAGTCGGCGGCGTTTTCCTCGTGAAAATTTTTGTAGGAGGCTCTTCCGCCAAACCAATCCAGTACATTCTCTCGCTGCAGAACTGTTGTGCCTTTGGAAAGAATGCTATGGTATGAGGAATAAGGCCAATCGCTAAAATCCTCTATCAGGCCATGGTGTTGTGGATTATGGTGAATGTAGAAGACCAGTCTCGTGAAGTACGCTTCTGACGTTATTTCCTTCCTTTTAAAACGTTCCTGGAACAAACTACCTGTACGGTTATACCTTATGTTAATAGCTTTGGCATAGGCATTCAGCAAGTGCTGAAACTGTCGTACTAAATTGATGATTCTTGGTTCACCTAAAGTATCAGGGTTCATTATCAATTCCTCCTCCCTAACTCTAATCAGAAGATGAAAGTGATTCGGCAGCAGGCAGTACGCAAATGTATCTGCATAAGGAGAAATATATTTGCGATAGAGTTGTAGAAAGTAATAGTAGTTTTCCTTTTCCTTAAATACAGTTTCCTTATTATTACCCTGAGTATAGACATGGTAAAACTTACCTGGTTCAAGTATCGCCATTTGCTGCATCTCTGCCTATACGGAAGCGGTCGCTCAAAAGACCTCACAGCGTCTTCCAGACCTGTGAGTGTCTGTGCCAATTACTTCACCTCCCCCTTAAACACCGCCGCATAATGGTCCGCCAACCTGGTAGGCTCCGGTAGCTTATGCTTCACAGCACAAGCCATGGCTATCTCAGTGGCAGAGGCAAGGTTCATTAGGTGGCCCGGCGATACAAATACAGGCTTTACTTTGTCTTTGGTGCGAAGTACGTTGGCAATGACTTCCTCTTTATAGACTAAAGGCGAAACAGAACCTTTGGTGATAGCAGGTTCTGTATACTTCCCTACCAGTACTTTTTTAGCCACGCCCATAGTGGGCTTGTTCAGGTGCAGGCCCAGGTGTGTGGCGATGCCCAGCTTGCGCGGGTGTGATATGCCATGGCCATCCACCATGATTAAGTCAGGCTTTTGCTGTAACTTTTCATAGGCCTTCAGTAGGTTGGGAACTTCTCTGAAGGCCAGAAATCCTGGAATATAAGGTAATTCCACAGGCCCGTGGTGCCATACTTTCTCCACAACTTCCAGTTCAGGATACTTCAGCAGCACAAACACAGAAAGGATCGTGTCTTCACCTATAAAGGAGGAGTCGCAGCCGGCAATCAGCTTCAGGTTAAAGTCCGGTTTCTGTAGCAGCACCCGCTGCTGCATTTCATTCTGTTGTGCTGTGAGCTGCTTTAAAACAGCCGGGTCAGGTGGGGGAGCATCAAAATTTCTGTAGTAGGCCATCTGTTTTAATTATGAATAACTGAATAAATAACTTTTGAATGAGTAGTTGAGCGAACGTTTAAAAGGGCTGCTAATTCGACTTATAAGACTCGCTCACACTTTCGTACGTGTTTCCTATTCAATCATTCAAAATTGCTTACGCGCTGCAGGGTACGCGGAGGTCTGCAAATAGCAGGCGCCACTTTTCGCCATCATGGGCAAAGTGGAAGCGATAGGAAGTGCGGGTGTGCAACACGGTTTTCTGTACCTGCTGCTGCATGTGTTGTATGTCCTCCTCCTGTTGTTCTTCTAAACTGGCGTACTTCCACATGTCGCTTTTTTTGAAGTCAGTAGCATTTTTATAGAAGCAGCCGTCCTCTGCGAACCCCGAACGGCCCCTGTCCATCCAGGCACAGTTGAATTCCGGAAATTCCTGCTGCTCCTGCAGGTCGCACTCCTGCATTTGCTCCTTTATAGAAGTAAATGGCAGATTCTGGTAACTGCGTTGCACAACTTGTATATTCTGGAAGTGCGTATAAGCCGGCACAGCACCCGGTTGTTCTATCAGCCATATACCCTGCTCAGGCGAAACAAATTGATTCAGCCCTACGGTGTCTCTTGTTTGCAGCGCTCTGAAAAAACGCTCAAAAGCCACCTCAAAGCTCATCGTATCGGTGCCGGGTGTTTCCTCCTTGCGCTGTGGCTCCTCCTGCACTGCCTCCAGCGAATCGATGCCGCTGCTGTTTAAGGTGCTTTCATTCTCTGAGTTCTGCTGCTCAGGAGTGCATGCGCTGTTGAAGGCAAACAGAAAGAGGAGCAGTGGGATGAAGTATCGCATGGCAAATGATCTAGGTATACTGATTACGGCAGATGGCAGGTAGGTAGTTGTGCCGCCTGAACTTTGGAGGGGAGAGGTCGTACCTCCATAGTAGAGTAGGCTTTGGCAACATGGCCGCTGTCTGAACTATACTAATGAACTATGGCAAACTATATTATAAACGAAAGTGTACGAATTGATATGCCGGATGCGGCGCTGGTAGGAGACCTCGCCATTCCGGAAGAAGCAAAAGGCCTTGTGGTCTTCGCGCATGGAAGCGGCAGTAGCCGCCTCAGTGAGCGGAACCGATTTGTGGCGGAGCACCTGCGAAAGGCTGGCTTCGGTACTTTGCTGTTCGATTTGCTTACTCCAGAAGAAGATGAGCAGGGAAGCAAGCCGTTTGATATTCCGCTGTTAACTCAGCGCTTGATTGAAACGACCTATTGGCTTCAGAAAGACCCCCGAACAAATGCATATGGATTTGGCTACTTCGGTGCCAGCACAGGAGCGGCGGCTGCCTTGGGTGCCGCTGCCGCTTTAGGAGGAGACATTATCAAGTGCGTGGTGAGCAGAGGGGGTAGACCTGATTTGGCTGATACTGCCCTGCCGGACGTGCAGTCCCCGACTTTACTCATTGTAGGTGGGAAAGATGAAAACGTGCTGGAAATGAACATCCAGGCGAACAACCAACTACGAATCATCAAAGATGTGGAGATTGTGCCGGATGCTACGCACCTTTTCGAGGAGCCGGGCGCTTTGGAAATGGCGGCACAACTGGCTACTGACTGGTTCAGGAAGTACCTTGCATCTGAAAAACAGCAGCCTCTGCGGCAGAACCAGCCTTGATTAAGGCTGAATAACTGAACTTCGAATGACTGAACATCACATTAATAAAACTGATGTTTAGGCAGTTTCAGCTTACCCGATTGGGATCCTGCTACGCTGTTGTCTGGCTTTTGAAGTTAAGTATTCAGTCATTCAAAATTAACACACAGCCATGGAAAGGATACGAGACAGAAAAGAGGCGGCGCTGCTGCTGGCAGACCGGCTGGAGAAATACAGAGGAGAGCAGGGGGCCGTGCTGGCGATTCCCCGAGGCGGCGTGCCAGTGGCGGCTCCCATTGCGAAACGACTGGGGATGCCACTGGAAGTCACACTCTCCAAAAAGATCGGGCACCCCTCTAACCCGGAGTTCGCTATAGGCTCTGTCAGTTTGGCAAGCGTGGCGGTGGATGAAAGGGCAGATGTCACAGCAGAGTATATTGAGGCCGAAGTTGAACGTATCCGCGAGAACCTGCGCCAGAAATACAGCCTTTATATGGGCGACCGGAAACTAGTGCATTTGAAAGACCGGTTAGTGATTATTGTGGATGACGGTGTTGCCACCGGCAAAACGCTGATGGCAACAATAGAGCTGGTTAAAAAAGAACAACCGCGCAAAATTGTGGTAGCTGTGCCTGTGGCATCAGCCTCTGCCTACGACATGATTGATAGTATGGTAGATGAGGTGGTATGCCTGCTGGTGCCTCCTTATTTCCAGGCTGTGGGACAGTTCTATGACGAGTTCTCCCAGATAAGCGATGAGCTGGTAATACAGCTGCTGCAGGGGCAGGAGAATTTCTGAACCGGCTCTTCCGTAAAGCAAATAGCTTCGTGTGCTGCTTCCATTTAAACCAGGTACAGGTGTATAAAACAATCAGAGTAAGCTATACCAGGAAATTTTTTTATAGCTTAGCCCCTGGGTTAGCGCTATAAGCTTTCTCCTTCCCCTGTTGTTGCAAACGTACGCATGCTCCCTTTTTACACTAAGTTCAAGGAACTTTGTCAGACACAAGTTACTGGTTTAGGATTAAGTATATTCCGGGTTTTCTTCAGCCTTATCCTACTGGTGGAAGTGGCAAAGGTTTTTTACTTCCGCCACCTGTACTTCGACCCGACACCTTACATAGTGGAGGCGGAACTCAGCTTTTCGCTGGTGCTGCTTGTTTGGTTAGGAGTGCTGTTCTTTCTCTTGATTGGCTTTTTTACCAGAACAGCCGCCCTTATTAATTATGTGCTGGTGCTGGTGTTCTTTTCCTCCTTTACCACCATCAAATATCACTTTGATGCCGCTTTAGTTGGGCTCAGCTTTCTGCTGATCATACTGCCCATGGCCAACACCTGGTCCGTAGACAGTTTTCTGTATCAGTTGCAACGGCCTCAGCGGGGAGAGCAGAAAGTGCGAAAGGTATATTATTTCTTACCTGTTCTGCTGGTGCTCTGCCTCCAGTACGTAGATTCCTTTTTTCATAAGGCGGCGTCTGCTATGTGGCTGAAAGGACTTGGCGTGTGGTTGCCTGCCTCGCTTCCCAATCAAATTTACACCGCCCATTCGTGGCTGCTGAACCAGGAGGAGCTTATTACGGGCTTAGGTTACCTGGTGATGCTGTTCGAGTTGCTTTTTATCTTCCTGCTTCCGTTCGGGAAAATCCGATCCTGGCTGGCTTTGATTGGTGTAAGCATGCACCTGGGTATTGTCTTAACCTTTCCTATACCCTCCTTCGGCCTCACCTTTGCCGGCGTATACATGCTCCTGCTGCCGGATTCCTTCTGGTCCAGAATCAGGGGTAAAGTCGGCAGTCGCAGTAACAGCATATTCGCTTTGCACCGGTTTTCGTGGTTGAAGCCTTTTTTAGTTGCCGTGCCAGAGGGCGGGCGGGTAGAGCAGGAGGCAAATGGCTACTGGCGCATAAAGCGGGAAGATGTTAAAGTGAAGCTGCTGTATTTTTTTACCTGCTACCTCGTGCTGGCCCAACTGATTAAGCTGCTACAAGCTCCTTTAGTCATCAATGCCAGCGAGCACTTAGGCACCTCTACACTCCGCTACTATACAGCAAAGGCCTTCCTTCCTTTGGAAGTTATAAATGCCAAGTTACTGGGTGTAACAGAAAACCTGGTATACACCGGTTTTGAAGAAGGCAGCTACAACATACTGGCCGTGGAATATGTCGCTCCAAACAAGGAGACGGTTTGGTTGCCTATCATCGATAGGCAAGGCAAGGCCTCTACCTATAGTTTTGGCAGGATGTTCACCAAATGGTCTCAGACAATTGGTGCTTACCCTCAGGATACGGTACAGGTAAAGGACGGACTGGTAAAATTTACTGCATTCTGGGCTGCAAAACATAACATACCCTTACAGGATGCTACTTTCAGGGTGTTGAGCAAAGAAACGATTGTACAGTTTAACTGGGAGGAAGACTTTTTGCAGAAGCAAATGAACAGGCCATGGCGGGAGATAGGAAGATTAAGGTGGGAGAACAATCAACCGCGGCTATTGCTGCACTAGCTGTTGGGTTTCAGGCAGCACCTTCCCTGAGCCGTTATAAGTTCAAAGAAAGGGTATACATGGAGCAGGAAAGCGTATTCTTCATTAGCCTATTTCAAAAAGACTCTTATATTTGCTATGATAACTTATTTGCTACTATAACCTGTACTTACTTCCCGCGTTGGTGGTAATAGAAATTAAACTAAAAATAAAATGACGACAAAAACAGCTAAGATTGTTTATACTATAACGGATGAAGCGCCGGCACTGGCAACACGCTCTTTTTTGCCAATCGTAGAGACCTTTACGAAAGCCGCTGGTATTGAGGTAGAAACAAGAGATATTTCCCTTGCCGGACGTATCATTGCTGCTTTCCCTGAAAGCCTGACGGAAGACCAAAGACAAGGCGATGACCTTGCCTACCTGGGAGAGCTAGCAAAAACTCCGGAAGCAAACATCATCAAGTTACCAAATATCAGCGCCTCTATTCCCCAATTAACGGCAGCCATCAAAGAGCTTCAGGAGCAGGGATACAAAATTCCTGACTATCCATCGGAGCCTAAGAACGACGCTGAAAAAGAAACGAAGTTGCGTTATGCCAAGATTCTCGGTAGCGCTGTGAACCCGGTGCTGCGGGAAGGAAATTCTGACCGCCGTGTAGCTGAGGCTGTAAAGCAGTATGCCAAAAAGAACCCGCACTCGATGGGAGAATGGAGTTCTGATTCCAAAACGCATGTGGCCCATATGGAAGGCGGCGATTTTTATGGCAGTGAGAAATCTGCTGTTGTGGAGAAGGCCGGTGATGTTAAAATAGAATTTGTTGGTACTAACGGGAGCACCAAAACGCTGAAAGAAAAGACAAGCCTGAAGAAAGGCGAAGTAATTGATTCTGCTGTGATGAGCAGAAAGGCCTTGCGCTCTTTCTTAGAAAAGGCGATAGAAGATGCTAAGAACAACGACGTGCTGTTGTCCCTGCACCTGAAGGCAACCATGATGAAGGTGTCTGACCCTATTATGTTTGGGCATGCCGTTACGGTTTTCTTTAAAGATGTATTTGAGAAGCATGGCGCTACTTTTGAGGAGCTAGGCGTGTCTCCTAATAACGGTTTAGGCGATGTGTATGCTAAAATTAAAAATCTGCCTGAAGACAAGCGTTCAGAGATAGAAGCTGACCTGAAGGCTGCCCATGAAAAAGGGCCTAAACTGGCCATGGTTAATTCTGATAAAGGAATTACGAACCTGCACGTGCCAAGTGATGTCATCATCGACGCCTCTATGCCGGCAGCTATCCGTTCCTCCGGAAAAATGTGGGGACCCGATGGCAAGTTGCACGATACCAAAGCCATTATCCCGGACCGTAGCTATGCCGGCATTTACCAGGAGGTCATCAATTTCCATAAAGAAAACGGTGCTTTTGATGTGACCACCATGGGTACTGTTCCGAATATTGGTCTGATGGCCCAGAAGGCGGAAGAGTACGGCTCGCACGATAAAACTTTCGAGATGACTGAAAGTGGTACTGTTCGCGTGGTCGATGCATCCGGAAATACCCTGCTGGAGCAAAAAGTAGAAGAAGGTGATATCTTCAGAATGACGCAGACCAAAGACCTGCCGATTCAGGATTGGGTGAAACTGGCTGTAACCAGAGCAAGAATTACGAATACCCCTGCTGTTTTCTGGCTGGACCAGAACAGGGCACACGATACCAATCTGATTGAGAAAGTAAACCGCTACCTGCAGGACCATGATACAGATGGCCTTGAAATCAAAATCATGTCTCCGGTAGAAGCGATGCGCTATACGTTAGAGCGCGCCAGAACTGGTAAAGACACTATCTCTGTAACAGGCAACGTACTGCGCGACTACTTAACTGACTTATTCCCGATTATAGAATTGGGTACCAGTGCCAAAATGCTTTCTATTGTTCCGCTTCTGAATGGCGGTGGCTTGTTCGAGACAGGTGCGGGTGGCTCAGCGCCAAAGCACGTGGAGCAGTTCATGGAAGAGAATTACCTGCGCTGGGATTCACTCGGTGAGTTCCTGGCCCTTGCTGTTTCGTTGGAAGACCTGGCCTACAAAACTAAAAATGGAAAGGCTGAGGTGTTAGCAGAAGCCCTAAATAAAGCGAACGCTGAGTTCCTGGAGAAAGACAAGTCGCCAACCCGCAGATTGGGCGGAATTGACAACCGTGGTAGCCATTTCTACCTGGCACTTTACTGGGCAGAGGCACTTGCCGAGCAGTCTAAAGACAAAGAACTACAGGAAAGATTCTCTAAACTGGCTAAGGAGCTGGGTGAGAACGAAGAGAAGATTGTAAATGAGTTGAACGCGGTGCAGAGTCAGTCTGTAGAATTAGACGGTTATTTCCACCCGGATACAGACAAAGCTGTTAAAGCCATGCGCCCAAGCGAAACGCTGAATAGGGCGTTAGCTAATTTCTAAGAGTTCTATAGTTTAAAAAAAGGCTGCCTGAGATGTTCTTAGGCAGCCTTTTTTGTTTGTTGCTGGTGTGAACTTACAACATTCTACTTATACTGAATGAGGTTAAGCTCCTTCCAAAAAAATGAAGATTTTCCTGCCGTTGTTGGTGCTTTCACCGACAACAAAACGCTACAGCCTATACAGGTGAGCCATGGTGAAACTGCAAATTTTATAATGCGACACCTGTAAAAAAAGAGAAGGTCTCCCTTGACAGGAGACCTTCTCTTTTTAATAGAAGTTAAAAGTTATCAACTAGTAAGCATTAGAGCCTATATTACCTTGCGCCACTATCGTCGCCAGGTCTGCAGCACTTAAGTGCACATTTACATAGCCATCGTAAGTAAGCACATCGTCATAGCCAAACGGAGTACCATCGTCAAGCATGGCCACATTTGATTTGCTCATCCCCGTGGTGCCATTTACAGGATTAAAGGTATACACAATGCCACCTCCTACTTCAGCCGAGTTTTGGTGAATATGTGCAGGGTGATCACCGCCATCAGGAGTGCCTGTGAGAGCAATAGTGGCTAAAGCCTCCCCATTCTTTCTTTCTTCGAAAAGGACCGTTCCGTTAATTCCAGGTACAGCTCTTTCTTCCAGAATATACTCTTTAGATTCACCTGTCAGTTCGTTTTGGCCAATGTCGCCTTGCGCCACGATAGTTGCCAGGTTATCCTCGCTTAGGTGCACGTTGATATAGCCATCATATTGTAGCAGGTCTTCATAAGATACAGGCGTTCCAGCGTCTGTTTCCCGAACAATCGTTACACTTCGTCCGGTAGCTCCGTTTACTGGTTGTAATGAGATTTCGATACCACCTCCTTCTACAGCTGTGTTGCCATGAATGTGCGCAGGATGCCTTCCGTCAGCGGGTGTGCCCGATAACTGGATTGTGATAGAGGTTGTTCCGTCGTTAAGCTTTGCAAATGTTGCTGTTCCCTCAATGTTTGGATCTGCCACTGACTGTATCTCATACACTTTAACATCTTTGAAAGGAGTCGGAAAATTATCGTCAACATCTTTGCAACTGGTAAAGGCAAAAGTACAGAGCACAAGGAGTAGCGCTGAAAACTTGAATCTGGTTAATTGGTTTAGCATAGTTTTATTATTAGAGGATAAAAAAATATTTCTGCTGGAGAAACAGCATTATTGTTCTAACCTGTTGATTTATATATTGTTTTAAATTTTTTTGTCGGCTACCTTTTTCAGATACATTATCGGATCATAATTAAATCGTAAGTGTTGTAGTACAGCCGAAACAGCCAAAACAAAAAGACTTCCTTGCTTCCCGGGGGTGACTCGGCGGGATTGGTATGGTCGCTAACATTTATAGCTCTCAATCTTTTTCGCTTCTGGTGAAAACCTGCAGTAAAGGCGGAGGTTGAAAAGCGCATTCTCTTCCTGCCTTTAGCAGGGAGAGGTAAAACAGAAGCGGCAGCCAAACTTTGGCTGCCGCTTCTGCTCTTATAAAGATGCAATATTTTACATCCCTTTATTTAAAAATCCAAAGGAAAAGTAACCACCTCCTGTTTTTAGGAGAGGGATGGGGGAGCTTAATAACCAAACAGCTCCTTCAAACTTAGCTGCTTCACTTTGCCGTATTTCTCCAGTTCTTTAAAGTTCAGCTTATCTTTGGAGCCAATCACCAGTATGGCCTGCGGCTGGGCTTTTATATATTTTTGCTGAAACTCCTGCAGTTGGTCAAAGGTCATGCTGTTGGTGCTTTGGTATACATCCTGACGGATGTCGTGGCTCAGCCCCAGCTTTTTGGAACGCTCGTAGTCGAACAGGATGCCTGCTTTTGTGATGCGCTCTGTAGAAATGCTGTTGCGCAGGGAGGCACGGGCATTCTGAAAATTAGCATCAGCCAAAGGCATGTCGGTTAATAAGGTTTGCATACCAGCCATGGCCTCAGAAAGCTTGTCGGCCTGTGCGCCGATGTAGGAAAGCAGATAGTTTGCACGGTCTTTCTTAGACGCAGGCGAGTAGAAAGAGTACGTAGAGTAAGCCAGTGCCTTGGACTCGCGCAGGTCCTGGAATACAATGCCGCCCATATATTCGTTGTACAACCTTACTACCGGAATAATGTCCTTGCTGTAAGGCACAGATTTGCTCAGGAACAGCATTTCAGCCTGCACCATGTCATAGTCTGCCCAGTATACAGTTGGTTCTTTAAAATCAATCTCAGCGTATACTTTCTCTGCCGGCACCGGCTTGAGCGTAGCAGGCACGTTGTGCCCAGTGTTCAGGGTTGCCACCAGGTTATCTGTTTCACGTGGGCCGTAGTACAGTACGCGGTGCTCGTAAGAAGGAATGCTCTTGATGATGTTCACCAGTTCCTGCGGTTTCACAGCCTTCAGTTCCTTTTCTGTAAGCAAGGTGTTGAACGGGTTTTTGGAGCCATACTTGGCATAGTTCACCATCGCCTGCTGCAGAATAACGCCTTTGTTTTTCTTTGCGTCTTCACGGGCTTTCAAAGTACCTGCCACCATGTCGTTCAGCGCCTGCTGGTCTGGCTTCGGGTTGGCCAGTACACTCTCGAACAGGTTAAGGCCTTGCTCAAAGTTCTCATCCAGCCCTGTCAGGCTCACATATACCTGCTCACCTGAAGAGAACACATCAAAAGAAGTCCCCAGTTTAAAGAACTCTTTCTGAAGCTCCTCCGCTGTGTACTTGTCGGTGCCAAGGTACTTCAGGTAGTTCACCGCCATCCCCAGTTTCTGGTCGTTGTTGGTGCCCATGTCCAGGATGTAGTAAAGCTGGAACAGGCCGTTTTCCTTGTTGTGCGTGTAGAGCAGAGGAATATCGTTTTTCAGCTGCTTTTGAGTGATGTCTTTGGTATAGTCAATGAAAACCGGCTGCAGCGGCTGCACTTCACTTTCCTTCGCAAGGAAGTTTTTGTAGTAATCGGATTGTGCATCGCGGTTAACCTCTACCGGCGTGATAGTTGGCTTCTCCACCTTCTGTGCCATTGGGTCTTCGCCAGTGCGCTTATACACCAGCACGTAGTTATTGTTGAAGTACCTGTTAGCTACATCCACAACGTCTTGTTTTGTGATTTCCGCAAATTCCTCTGGACGATTCACAAACTTCTGCCACGGCATGTCATAGATAAAGGACGTTACGAAGGCGTCTGCACGGTTGCTGTTGTCTTCGTAGGCTTGCATGGTGTTGATTTTGTCGTTGTTCACCACTGCCGTCATCAACTCTTCATCAAACTGGCCTTTCTTGATCATGTCCAACTGCGCCAGCAACAGGTCACGCACCTGGTCCAGCGACTGGTCCTGGCGTGGCATCCCCGTCATCCGGAACGTGCCGTAGTCTTTCATGGGTGTGTCGTAGGCGTAAGATTGCAACACCTTCTGCTGCTGGTTCAGGTTCAGGTCGATGAGGCCGGCTGAGCCGTTGTAGAGCAGGTTGCTGATCATCTGTACCACCAGGGCATCTTTTGTGTTGATACCCGGTGTGCGGTAAGCGATGGACACGTTTTCTGCATCCGGACCCAAGACTTCCTTTACAATAGGCTGCTGAATAGGCTGCTCCTGTGCTACACTAAAATCAGGCACCGGCTGCTGCTCTAACTCTCCCCAATACTTATCAATCAGGCGAATCGTCTCGTCAAAGTCTATGTCGCCGGACATGGCAATGGCCATATTGTTCGGCACATAATACCTGTCAAAATAATTTTTTATGGCCGTGATAGAGGGGTTCTTCAGGTGCTCGATGGTACCGATGGTTGTCTGGGTACCGTACTGGTGCGTCGGGAACAGCTCTGTGTTGATGACCTCTGCTACTTTGCGGCCATCGCTGTCCAGGGAGCGGTTCTTTTCTTCGTACACCGCCTCCAGTTCCGTGTGGAACAGGCGGGGCACCATTTCCCGGAAGCGGTCAGCCTCCAGTTCCAGCCAGCGCTCCATCTGGTTGCTCGGAATATCGTTGACGTATACCGTCTGGTCTACCCAGGTATAAGCGTTTGTTCCTTTGGCACCAATAGCGGTTGTAGCTTTGTCATATTCGTTGGCAATGGCATACGTAGCTGCCACACCGGATACGCTGTCGATCTGGTTGTAAATCTTCTTGCGCATGGCAGCATCCGTAGTGTTGCGGTATTTCTCGTACAGCGCCTCCACTTTTGCCAGCTCTTCCTGTTCTTTTTCCCAGTTGGCGGTGCCCAGTTCTGTAGTGCCTTTAAACACCATGTGCTCGAGGTAGTGCGCCAGGCCAGTGGCATCAGCCGGATCGTTTTTGCTACCCGCACGCACGGCAATGTATGTCTGGATGCGCGGAGCCTCTTCGTAATCCGTCAGGTATACTTTCAGGCCGTTATCCAGGGTATAGATACGGGCATTCAGCGGGTCATCCGGTGCCGTTTCATACGTGTAATCTGTTAAGGCAGGAGCCGTGGTGGCTGCTGCCGCAGTGTCGGTGGTCGACTGCGTCTGGTATGTCTCGTTCTTGCATTGCGTGAAAGTTAAGCCCAGCGCAAGCAGCAACAGGGAAGATCCTCTCTTTATAGCCATAGTTTTTACTTGGTTTATGAATAAGAATAAAGCAGTAAGTCATAAATAAAGCCTCGCTGAAGCAGGTGTTGAAACACATACTTTGAAAAATACATGCACCTTAACTCATTCTCAAACTGAGGTGCTTCCGCAGTGGCTTGTAATATGTCTTGCTACTTTTAAATAAATATATGAAATATTTACAGATTAAAAGTCCATGTCCAGGCCCAGGCGCTGCCGTATATCGACGAGCATGGGGTATTTATCGGCGAGGTAGTTAAATTTATCCTGCGAGGTGTACATTTTATTTTCCTCCTGTACTTCTATCACCTCTGCTTTCAGTTTAATACCGCGGTTGCCGGTTTCTCTTTTCAGTTCGGCCAGCAGCGAAGGACGCAGGGACGTAAACTGGTCTAGCATCACGTGATTTTCGAGGTGCAATGTGATTTCGTTCTCATCACTCACATGGTACTGCCGGTTCAGGAGCGTGTACTCCATCATATTCTCCGACTTCTTTCTGCGCAGGACAGCATGCCACACCGTATTCAGGCGGGCTTTGTCTACAGGAGGCGCTGTGCCATAATTTACCTCCTCCTCAATCTCGGCTACGGCAGTTTCAGTAACAGCAGCCTGTGGTGCGTTCAAATCTTTCAGGCTCGGCAGCTTGCTCAGCTTTTTGGCCGGAGGCAGTTGCACACCAGACCGCGGCGTGTGGGCGCTGGGTATGGGACCGGAACCGGGCGGGGTTTGCGGGTTGGCTGGCGCAATGTGCGCGTCCGGCGTTACCTCCTGTGGCTTTGGCGGCTGCTGAAGCCCCTCCGACGGTACATGGGAGGGGGGCTGTGGTTGCTGCAACTGCTCTGACGGTACACTGGAAGGCGTTGGCGGTTGCGGTTGCTGCAAACGCTCTGACGGCACACTGTCTGGTGTTGGCTGCTGCAGCCTCTCAGAAGGTACCTGCCCTTCTTGTCCTTGCTGCGGCTGCATGTCAGCCGCAGGCGTAGTTTTGGCACCTTCTGAACCGGTAGCGGCTGGTGCCGGCGCTGCTACCTTAGCTTTTTTTGCTGCTTCTCCGTTTTGGGCAAAATTCAGGGCAGCATTGAGGTGCGCCATTTTCATGAGGCACAACTCTACGTGCAGCCGCTGGTTTTTGCTGCTCTTATAGTGCATGTCGCAGGTGCTCACCAGGTTCAGGCCCGAAAGCAGGAACGACACAGAAGCCTTTGCTGACTGCTCCACATACTTTGCCTTGATATTATCAGAAACCTCCAGCAGTTGCACCGTTGCCTGGTCTTTGCACACCAGCAGGCTGCGGAAGTGTTCGCCAATGCCAATCAGGAAGTTGTGCGCATCAAAGCCATTCTTCAGGATTTCGTCGAACAGCAGCAGCGAGCCGGAAAGGTTCTGCTCCAGCAGGTGGTCTGTCAGGCGGAAGTAATAATCATAGTCCAGGATGTGCAGGTTCTCGACCGTCGCTTTGTAGGTGACGTTGCTGCCAGAGAAGGTCACCATCTGGTCAAAGATAGAGAGGGCATCGCGCAGTGCGCCATCCGCTTTTTGCGAAATCAGGTGCAGGGCATCCGGCTCCGCCTGTATACTTTCTTTCGTGGCGATGCTGCCCAGATGGCGCACCATGTCGTCAATCCTGATCCGGTTAAAGTCAAAGATCTGGCAACGCGACAGGATGGTAGGTATGATCTTATGACGCTCGGTAGTAGCCAGTATAAAGATAGCATAGGAAGGTGGCTCCTCCAGCGTCTTCAGGAAAGCGTTGAAGGCCTGGTTCGAGAGCATGTGTACTTCATCTATAATATAGATTTTGTACTTGCCTGTTTGCGGGGCGTAGCGCACCTGCTCCACCAGGTTCCGGATGTCCTCCACCGAGTTATTGGAGGCCGCATCGAGCTCGTGAATATTAAAAGAGCTGTTGGAGTTAAAGCTGCGGCACGACTCGCACACGTTGCAGGCTTCCACCTCCGGGGTGATGTTCTGGCAGTTAATGGTTTTAGCCAGAATTCGGGCACAAGTGGTTTTGCCAACACCGCGTGGCCCGCAGAAAAGGAATGCCTGCGCCAGGTGCTGGCTGCTGATGGCGTTCTTAAGGGTATTGGTTATATGGTGTTGCCCCACCACGCTGTCGAACGTGGTCGGACGATATTTACGCGCTGATACTACAAAATTTTCCATTACTACAAAGATAATCAATATGAGGTTGAGATGGGAGGGGATTTAGGAAGTAGTTTTCCAGATAGTTATCCACCGGTAGTGCCGTCTAAGCTTATGACCTGCCTTGGTTTTAACTGTTTGGTAAAAGCCCTTTTGTATAAGTTTAAGAAGTATTGACCTGTCCTGAGGAGCCACATCTAAAATTTTTCGAAATAAACAATGTTACTTTCTGCTGTTTCTTCAAGGTCTAAAATGATGTTCTGGACGTGCTTTTTATAGAATGAATGAGAAACGTAGGTTATGCATACTATTTTAAAATGCAAAAATCGATGTTACTCTTGAGTTGTATATTTCCTTTAATTAAGAGAATGTTATATTTTATATTTATATTAATCATAAATATAGTATAATAAATATATACTACTTTTCTAAAACCATTATCAATCATTTAAAATTTATCTATGCGCAAACCTTTACACAACGTGCTTCAAATAGCGCTGATTGCTACGCTCAGCTTAGGGAGTACACTTTCCTTTGCTCAAGGCCAAGGGAGAGGAAATAAAGAGAAAAAGCAAGTGCCGGCAGTGGCACTTGAACACATCAAGAAAAACAAGCAAAAGCTCAAAGTAAAAGATGAAGATATTGCTGACTTAGAACTAAGCAGTGCAACCGAAAGCAAAAAAAGCGGCATAAAGCACCTTTACATTAAGCAGATGCACAATGGTATCGAAATACATGGCGCCATCACAAACATAAGCATGGACAATGAGGGTAAAGTAGTTACCCTGGGAAATCGCTTGCATTCCGATGTTGGAGAAAAGGTAAAGAGCGAGCAGGCCAGCCTTGATGCTGCTGGTGCAGTAGCAGCGGCAGCCAGGCATTTAGGTGTTTCTGTAAATGGGCCTTTAAGTGTTTTGGAGAAAGGCAGAGATAGCAACAAAGAAGTTTTGTTATCGGAAGGAGGCATCTCTCTGGAGCCTATTCCTGCCAAGCTGGTATACCAACCCATGGAAGACGGTAGCCTGAGACTTGCGTGGGAAGTCTCTATTTATGAGCTGGATGCCCAAAATTGGTGGAATGTAAGGGTCGATGCCAACACCGGCGAATATTTGGATAAAGACAACATGGTGGTGCAATGCCAGTTTGAGAACAACGGAGCTGGCGGCAAATTCCTGCACGATACCCACAGCCATACTGCTTCAGCTCCTTTTCTGCAGGATGCGGATATGACACCGTATGCGCCTATGCAAGGCCCGGTGAATCAGGGAAATACTCCCGGCCTTTATGAGGTGTATCCAATGCCGGTGGAGAGCCCCAGCCATGGCAGCCGAAAGCCGGTTAACGCTAAAGTGGCAGATAAAATAGCTTCTCCTGATGGCTGGCATACTGCCGGAAACACCAGTTATACCATTACCAGGGGCAATAACGTATATGCGTACGAAGACCCTGATAATACAGGCTATGTAGGGCGCGTGCAGGATATGTACGGTTACAGTCCGGATGGTGGAACCCAGCGGGTGTTTAAATACTCTATTGACTTTTCCCAAGAACCTGTTTCCTACAGAGATGCTGCCATCACCAATCTTTTTTACTGGAATAATATCATCCATGATGTTTGGTATAAGTATGGCTTTGATGAAGAAAGCGGCAACTTCCAAACCAGCAACCTAGACAGAGGCGGCCTGGGCGGAGACCATGTAATGGCTGAAGCACAGGATAGCAGAAATATTTCAACCACACGTAACAACGCCAACTTTGCGACTCCTGCCGATGGTGTAAGGCCAAGAATGCAAATGTACCTGTGGAGTGGCAAGCCTGATCCAAGTGGTTTTACAATTGTCTCCCCTGCCGCAATTGCAGGTGGATTTATAACTGCAGGAGCAAGCTTTGGTCCTGAACTTACTGCAACACCTCTGGCTGGCAAACTTGTGCTGGCTATGGATGGAGTAGCCTACGAAGGCTGTAGCCCTTTTACCAACGCAGATGCCATTAATGGGAATATAGCCCTTGTATACAGGGGAAGCTGTAATTTCACCCAGAAGGTACAAAATGCACAGAAAGCAGGTGCTATAGCAGTGGTAGTGATTAACATCAATCCTGGAGATCCTACTAGTATGGGCGGCGCACCT
Source organism: Pontibacter pamirensis (assembly GCF_010015475.1). GTDB lineage: Bacteria > Bacteroidota > Bacteroidia > Cytophagales > Hymenobacteraceae > Pontibacter > Pontibacter pamirensis. The sequence goes on along the minus strand of NZ_SSNI01000026.1, from coordinate 60,163 downwards.
ACTGAACCTATAACCATCCCTTCAGTGATGATAGGCATGGAAGTGGGAGCCAGCATACGGGAGCAACTAGATGCAGGTGTTGAAGTGAATGTGACTCTAAAAGATGATGGTGGACCAGAACTGGATGGTGATTTTGATAACGGCATTATTGTGCATGAATATGGACATGGTATTTCAAACCGTCTGACAGGTGGGCCTAATACTACAAGCTGTCTTGGCAACGCTGAACAAGCTGGTGAAGGCTGGAGCGATTGGTTTGGCTTAATGATGACGATGAAGCGTGGTGATACCCGCGAGAAGGTAAGGGGAATCGGTACCTATGCACAGGGTCAGCCTACCGATGGCCTAGGTATCAGACCAGCACCGTATTCTACTGACTTCAGTGTAAACGGCTATACGTATGGTGCTACAAACAATCCTGGCCTGTCGCAACCCCATGGCGTCGGCTTTGTGTTTGCCACTGCACTCTGGGAGATGACTTGGGACCTAATAGATAAATATAGGTTTGATGAAGATCTGTATAACGGGAATGGCGGTAATAACATGGCGATGCAACTGGTTATAGATGGTTTAAAGCTTCAGCTATGCAGACCAGGCTTTGTAGATGCCCGTGATGCAATTCTTGCTGCGGACATGCAAAACTATGGCGGAGCTAACCAAGAACTTATCTGGAATGCTTTTGCAAAAAGAGGGCTTGGCTTCAGCGCCAGCCAGGGATCAAACGCCAGCAGGTTCGATCAAGTTGAAGCGTTTGATTTGCCGCAGGAATTCAGCTTAAGTGCTACTAAGGTTTCAACGGCTCGTTCATCAGATATATTAGGAAGTCTGCAGGGAGAACTGGTAAGCAGCTATCCTAACCCATTCTCTGAAAGCACTACTATTCGTTTTACAGCAAAAGAAAGCGCGCATACGGTGCTGAAGGTGTACGATATAACCGGACGTGAAGTAGCCACACTTTTCGAAGGAAATGCTGAAAGCGGTGTGAAGTATACCAAGGACTTCAAAGCTTCTAACAAGCAGGCTGGTGTATACATCTACCGACTGGTGAACGGAGGCACTGCTAAGTCTGGTACGATGCTTTTAGTCAAGTAACATGATCCATTAAGTATCTGCTGCGTTAGCAGTAGGTATAAAACAAAAGGCGTGATTGTAGCTCTTGTAGCTGCAGTCACGCTTTTCTTGTTTTGCTCCCGTTTCGCAATTGGTGTGGCTTTATGGTAAGCAGAGGATTTGGGTGGTTAAGCGTTATACACCTACCGCACCGACTCATATCCGCCTAAAACACCCTTTTTTGAGAGCACCATTTGCCAGAGCTGGTTATTGCGGGCGCGGAACGAGCCGGCGCTGGAAAGCAGGTAGTACTTCCACATTCTGTAAAAGCGTTCGTCATAGTCTCCCTTTAGTTGGTCCCAGTTGTGGTCAAAGTTCCGGAACCAGGCCATCAGGGTTGGGTCGTAATAGGGGCCGAAATTATGCAGGTCTTCCAGTACGAAAACATGTTCCATAGCTGCTCCAAGTTGTTTGAGGGAGGGAATAAGGCAGTTCGGGAAGATGTAGGTGTCGGTGAAGGGATCGGCGGATGTTTTGGAGAAAGGGTGCCCGATGGTATGCAGCAAAAACAGGCCATCGTCTTTCAGGCAGCGTGCCGCCGTTTTCATAAAGGTGCGGTAGTTGCGGTATCCCACATGCTCCAGCATGCCCACCGACACCACGTGGTCAAACGTCTCATTCACATCGCGGTAATCCTGCAGACGTATCTCTACAGGCAACCCTTTGCACATTTCCCTGCCTAAGGCCGCCTGCTCTTTCGATACCGTAACACCTACTACTTCTGCTCCATAACGCTCGGCGGCAAACTTTGCAAAGCTTCCCCAGCCACAACCGATGTCTAGCACCCGCTGGCCCGGCTGTATTCTTATTTTACGGCAAATCAGGTCGAGCTTGTTTTCCTGTGCCTGGTCCAGGTTATCCGCCCCTTTCCAATAGCCGCAGCTGTAGGCCATGTGCTTGTCCAGCATCAGTTTGTAAAGTTTATTGCCGATGTCGTAGTGCCGCTGGGCATTGCGGGCAGCTTTTCCTTTAGCCTGCATGTTAAAGACTTTTGCCAGCAGCATCTGCACCACTGTTTTCCAGCCGAACTTTGCTTGCCGGTAAAGGTCTGCCCGTATCACCTTATAAGCAAATTCATCTATCCGCTCACAGTCCCACCAGCCATCCATATAAGACTCTCCCAACCCCAACGTTCCCTGCGTCAGCACCCGCTTGTAAAACCCATCGTTATGGACCTGCAAATCCCATAGATCGGGGCCATTTATCTTTACGTCTGCTGTTTCTAAGATTTCAGTTACTTTCTGCTGTAAGCTTTGTTCTTTCATTGCTCAGAGGTAGGAAGTGAAGACTTTTACTGCTGCTATAGTTAAAGTTTCTGCAGCAATAAGAATAAACGCTCTAACTGTAGAATAGTTAGAAAAACTTATATAGCGGGAAGGGCGGTTCTTTCAGAGGATAACAACCTTATCTTGTACGTTCCCATTACCAATTTGCGAACATCTGAGTCAACAGCAGATTTAGTACCGGACAGAGATGTTTGGAATAGTGCAGTTAAATTAACCTAGCATTTCTTCTGAGGACATCGGCAATAGCGGAAAGTCCAGTGTCTATTGTCTTGCTACCTGTATCCTTTTGCTAAAACACCAGCTTAAACAAAGTGCCCACGCCTTCTTTGCTTTCTACCTGTATGCTGCCTTTGTGCAGCAGCATGATGTGCTTTGCTAGGCTGAGGCCAATACCGGAGCCGTCTTTGTGGGAAGTGAAAAATGGGATAAAGATACTTTCCAGCAACTCCTCCGGAATGCCGCTGCCGTTGTCCTGTACTTCAATGGTGATTTTGCCATCCACCTGCTGTGCGGTAAGCTGTATGTGTGGCTGGGGGCTGCCTTGTACAGCGCGTTTCGCATTCAGGATCAGGTTGATGAGCACCTGCTCCAGCAGGTTCACGTCGGCGTTCAGGTGCAGGCCCGGAGGCGACACGTTACAACTTAATGCAACGCCCTGCTCCTCCAGTTGCGGGCGCATCAGGCCGTTTATACTTTTAAAAAGTTCCTGCACATAAACAGTGGTCAGCATCAGCTGCTGTGACTTGTTCAGGTTGCGGTAAAAGTGGGCGAAACGCAGCAGTCCTTCGCTTCGCTTTTTGATGATCGAGATGCCTTCTGCTGTATCCTGCAGAAGTTCCGGGTCTGGTACAACTTCCGGTTCCTGCTCCTGCCTCTCATGCTCCATTTGCAAGTGCCGCTCCAGTGTGTCTGCCAGCGAGGCGATGGGAGCCACCGAATTCATAATCTCGTGCGTCATCACGCGCAGCAGCTTCTGCCAGGCCTCTGTTTCGGTGGCGTCTACGGTAGCACTTACGTTCTTGAGGGCAATCAGCAGCAGGTCGCGTTGCTGCATGGTAAAAGCCGTGGCAGATAGCAGCAACTGCGACTGGCCCTTTGATAGCTTCAGCTTTAGCAGTTTGCTCTCGCCGGGTTCTATCGTTTTCAGGGCTTCGTACAGCACCGGGTACCGCGGTTCTAAATTCGCAACACTTTTCAGGTACGGGACACTCAACGTGTTTTTGAAAGCATCATTCACCCACTCCACTTCACCGGTAGCGGCATCCACCGCCATAATGCCAGTGTCTATCATCTGCAGAATGGTCTGCATGTAATGGAACTGCGCTTCCTTTTCGATGTGCAGCTGCTTATAAGTATCGTTGATGAGGTTAAAAGATTTGTGCAGCTGCTGCAGCGAGCTGTTGGTAGTATGCTCGTTGAAACGCTGTGAGAAATCCCGTTGCTTTACGGCCTGCAGGAATTTGGCCAGCTCGTTGTTGCTGCGTGTTACATAACGTGACAGCTCCCACACCTGCGCCAGTAGCACGAGTAAGCCTGATGTAACCTGTAGCCAGGTATACTGCACCAGGTACTCCAGTGTCAGGAACATCATGGCCAGCAGCAGTAGAACGCGGACAAATAGCCCGAACTCGAGGCGCTTAAATATCATGCTTGTTCAGTCGGCGGTATAAGGCGGTGCGGGTAAGGCCAAGTTCTTTGGCTGTTCTGGAGATGTTGCCCTTGTTCTTCTCCAGCGTCCGGATAATTGTCTCGCGCTCCATCTCAATGAGCGGAACGGCCCTTTCCGGCGCAAAAGCGGCAGTAGAGGAGGCGGCAGTCGCCATTTCCATAGGCGAAAAGCTGAAGTCCTGCGGTTGCAGCAGATTGCTTTCTGCCAGAATGATGGCCCGCTCCACGGCATGCTGCAGCTCCCGCACATTGCCGGGCCAACTGTGCTGCTTCAGCTTTTGCAGGGTAGCCGGGGCGAAGTCCGGTTCTGGCTTATGGTTCTTTTGGGCATAAATGGCGGAAAAATGGCGAGCCAGCAGCTCTACGTCACCCTCGCGCTGTCGCAGCGGAGGCAGCGTTATTTCAACAGTATTGATGCGGTAGATAAGGTCTTTTCGGAACTGATTGCGGGCAGCTAACTCATAAATGGGCTCGTTGGTGGCTGAAACAAGGCGAATATCGACTGGTACAGGCGTGTTTGAACCCAACGGCGTTACCTGCCGGTTTTGCAGCACCGTGAGCAGCTTGGCCTGCATGGCGGGTGTTATGTTGCCGATCTCATCCAGGAAAAGCGTACCGCCATTGGCGGCTTCAAAACGGCCGGCTCTGTCTTCTTTGGCATCGGTAAATGCGCCTCTCTTAGAGCCGAACAGTTCGCTCTCGAACAAGGAATCTGTCAAGGCACCCATGTCTACGCTCACAAAAGGCTTGGTAGCCCTGAAAGACTTTTCGTGCAGTGCCCGCGCTACCAGTTCTTTGCCTGTGCCATTCTCGCCGAGTATTAAAACATTCGCCTCAGTGGGTGCAATCTTATCTATCTTATAAAGAACCTCTTTAATGGCATCTGATTCGCCGAGTATGCTGGTGCTGGTATTTTTATGAGTGTTGGTATTGCCGGCTCCTGCTTTTTTAGGTTGCCTGGCCTGCAGGTTGTAGTGCAGCGTTTCCAGCAGTTTGTCGTTGTGCCAGGGCTTTACGATAAAATCGGCGGCTCCCTCTTTCAGTGAACGCACGGCCAGTTCCACATCACCGTAAGCGGTAATCAGGATGACCCTGGCCTCTTTGTCTTTCTGCAGTATCTGGCGCAGCCAGAACAGGCCTTCGTTGCCGGTATTCAGTGCGCTTTTAAAGTTCATGTCCAGGAAGATGACATCAAACTTCTCCCGGTCCAGCAGGGCGGGCAGGTTGTCCGGGTTTTTCTCGGTTACCACCTGTTTTACTTCGGTCTTGAGCAGCATTTTAAGCGCAAACAGCACGTCCGTTTCGTCGTCTACCACCAAAACGCGGGCATTTTTTGCAGAGGCCATAGTGAGTGTGATTTCTGTTTCAGAAACCGAATATACTTAATCTGTTTTAAATTCTGTAGCGGAATCAGATTGTCTGAATCAGGATTTTCAGGATATGATTAGGATGTACAGGATGTAAACGATAAATGTGAGAATGATTTGGCTGTAGTAATTCTTGTTAAAAGATTAGATTCTCATCCTGTTCATCATATTAATCCTGAAAATCCTGATTCAGGCAATTCCCTGTAGCGGAAGCGGGCAGGTGTAACGCGTGCAGGTGTATCGAAAGCGTACACCTGCACGCACTTATTTTTAATCAATTTATTGATTATCAATTAGTTAAAAATTTGGCATTTAAATTTATTAAGAAGTTACTGTACAGTAGAATGCTCAAAATACCTGAACCATACTTTTACATTTCAATACCTGAAACTATGTTTAAGAACTACCTCAAAATGGCCTACCGTAACCTGATGCGGCACAAGGTCTTCTCGCTAATCAATGTGTCCGGCCTTGCGCTGGGCATGACCTGCAGCATTCTGATCCTGCTATGGGTAAAGGATGAGATGAGCACCAACCGCTTCCACGCTGATATAGATAACCTGTACCGGGTAATGGAAGTGCAAAGCTATCCGGGAGCTGATGACCTGACGACCGATGCCAACCCGGGGCCACTGGCTGAGGCGTTGGAGCAGGAGTTGCCTGAGGTGAAGCATGCCGTTCGCAGTACCACCTGGGAGTGGAAGCAGCTCTTCGCTTACAACGATAAGGTGCTGAAGGTGAGTGGCAGGTATACAGACCCGGAGTTTTTTGAGATATTTTCTTTCCCGCTGCTGCAGGGCAATGCTGCACAGGTGCTGAAACAACCAAACTCTGTCGTTATTTCAGAAACGGTGGCAAACCAGTTTTTTGACTCTCCGGAGGCGGCTATGGGGAAGATGTTTAAGATCGACAACAGCAAGAGCTATAAAGTGACCGGCGTGATGCAGGACGTGCCGAAGAACTCCACTTTAAGGTTCGATTACGTGATGCCGCTAGAGGATTGGATAAACTCCCCTGGCGGTTCATGGCTGAAGGACTGGGGAAACAACGGGATCCGCACCTACCTGCAACTGCAGCCAGGCACTGACATAGCCGCTTTTAATGAGAAAATAAAGCCGATTGTGAAAAAGCACAATGAGAAATCGAATATTGATTTGTTTGTGCAGCCAATAAGCGACATGTACCTGTACGGCGAGTTCCGCAATGGCAGCCAGGTGGGGAGCGGGAACATTGAGGATGTGCGCCTATTCTCGGTAGTGGCGGTGTTCATACTGATTATTGCCTGCATCAATTTCATGAACCTGGCCACAGCCCGTTCAGCCAAGCGCGCCAAGGAGGTAGGGGTGCGTAAAGCCATCGGGGCAAACAAGTCTGCGCTTATTTACCAGTTCATGACAGAGTCGGTACTGGTGGCTTTTCTGGCCCTGTTTGTTTCTGTAAACCTGGCAGGCATCCTGCTGCCACACTTCAACGAACTGACCGGTAAGTTTATCTCCATCGACTTGTCTGACCCCATGCTGCTTCTGCTGCTTTTAGGAGTGGCTGTGCTCACAGGCCTTCTGTCTGGCAGCTACCCTGCCTTCTTTTTGTCGTCTTTTGACCCGGCTGTAGTGCTGAAGGGAACAGCCAAGCTAAGCAAGCGCGTATCGGTGTTCCGGAAGGGGCTGGTGGTATTCCAATTCATGCTCTCTGCCCTGCTAATCATCAGCACGTTAGTGGTGTACCTGCAGCTGCACTACATCCGGACTAAAAATATTGGGCTGGACCGTGAAAACCTGATGTATGTTCCACTGGAGGGAGAGTTGCAGAGCAGGTATGAGGTTGTAAAGCGGGAGTTAGAAGCTATACCAGGCATTATGTCGGTGTCGTCCGCTAATCAGAACCCCATGATGGTGGGCAACTCAACCGGCAGCGTAGAGTGGAAAGGCAAAGACCCCAACGCCAGCATTCTGTTCAGTGTAATGACAGTAGATTATGACTTCCTGGAAACCATGGGGATAACCCTGAAGGAAGGGCGTGATTTTTCTAAGCAGTTTGGCACAGATACAGCCGCTTTCCTGGTGAACAATGAGGCTGCCCGTCTGATGCAATTGCAGCAGCCTGTTGGGGAGTCGCTGGAATTGTGGGAATCAGTAAAAGGGCCTGTTATCGGTGTGATGAACGACTTCCACTCCACCTCTATGCATATAGCCATGCAGCCACTTATACTGGTGCTGCGACCTGAAGAGGAGAATACAATGTTTGCCCGCATAGCCCCTGGCAGCACGACAGCAGCAGTAGCAGCTGTTGAGCAGGTCGTAAAAAGACACAATCCTGCTTTCCCGTTCGAGTATCACTTCCTGGATGAGGATTTCGAGAAGATGTACAAGAGCGAAGCAGTGATGGGGCAGCTGACGACGTACTTTGCCGGTGTCGCCATATTTATCTCCTGCCTTGGCTTGTTTGGGCTGGCGCTGTTCACTGCAGAGCAAAGAACAAAGGAAATCGGCATCCGCAAGGTGCTTGGGGCATCTATTACCAGCATTGTATACATGCTATCTAAAGACTTCCTGAGGCTGGTGCTGATTGCCAACCTGATTGCACTGCCGCTAAGCTGGTACCTGATGGATAGCTGGCTAAGTGACTACGCTTTCCGCACTGAACTAAGCTGGTGGATATTTGCCGCCGCGTTCTTATCGACTATTGTCATCGCCATGCTCACCCTTAGCTTCCATGCCGTAAAAACAGCGATCAACAATCCGGTTACATCGCTGCGCACAGAATAAAAACGGCAACAAAAGAATGTCCTGGCGCTCCCCTTTACCTAAAGTGAATACCATTTTGCTGAACCATACTACACTTCAACCTACAAAATAAAACCATGAAAAAGTCATTTAAATCTCTGTTCGTGTTGCTGTTTCTGGCCATGCCGGCCTTCGCACAGAAAATGTATAACGGTCTGCCTGTTATACAAGCCACAACCAAGGTGGCAGATTATAAAATCGGAGAAGAGCTGGTAAAAGGCACTTGGAACATCATGCCTGAACTGGTGCCGGATGTGCTGCAGGTGCCGGTACACGGGCAGCAGGAGAAGGTTGTTTTCTATACTAACCTTGATTCTATAACCTTCGATGTTAGGCCAGGTGACAAGTATTTGTTTTACGTAGCGCTCAACGGAAAAGACTATGCATTAACGGAGCTGCAGGGTTTCGGATTTCAGGCCTTGCCGTTTGACGAGGTGCAGGCGCATTCAGCCTATAAGTTCACCTATGAGCAAAATATTAACAACGTTTTTCTGAATGCGCTTCGTGGCAAATACCAGTTAAATGAAGTAGTGAAAGGAGCCGCCAACGACACAGAAAAGGCGCTGCGCATGGTGAACTGGGTACACAATCAATGGAAGCACAACGGCTCAAGTGAACCCTCCAGACCAGATGCGATCACTATTCTAAAGGAAGTAAAAGAAGGCAAGCAGTTCCGATGTGTGGAGTACAGTGTTGTGGCTACTTCCTGCCTGAACTCCATCGGTTTGCCTGCCCGCGTGATGGGCCTGAAAACAAAAGATGTGGAAACCACTACCTCCGGAGCAGGACACGTGCTGCTGGAAGTGTTCCTGCCCGACTTGCAGAAATGGGTGATGCTGGACGGTCAGTTCGATGCTATGCCTGTGCTGCATAACGTTCCGCTGAACGCGGTGGAGTTCCAGCAGGCCATCGCCAACAACTACGAAGAACTGGAGATTAGAAGCCTTTCAGGCGCCAGCAAGACGCAGTATGTGAATTGGGTATACCCTTATCTTTACTACTTTGATGTGCGTTTCGATAACCGGGAGGGGCTAAATATTGCACGGGAAACTGTCAAAGGCAAATCCTCGCTGATGCTGGTGCCGGCAGGTGCCAAAAACCCGAAGGTGTTCCAGGTAAAGTACCCGATGAAAGATTATATCTACACTAACTCCCCGGCTGATTTATACCAATCGCCTGAAATAAACACGCTGCAAATTACAGAACGGTTAAGTGCCAATACCTTTTAATCGTATCACAGGAGTTTAGCAGCCTGTATCCCAATCAATTACCAGTGCAGCTGTAAGGTTCACCTGTTTATTCGCTAAACAGGTGAACCTTTTGTTCGTATACCGGTGTTAAATTCTCGCTGACAAAGGGGGGAAGCCACAAAATTATGTATATTTGTGGTATACTTCTTGAAGTGTAAACAGCAAGAATACGTTCTTTAACTTATGGGGATGACTGGAATTGACAGCTTGCGCAGATTGCGTGTAAGCATGCCAGGTGTTGAACGTACCACCTGTCAAAAATTGCGTTCGAACAATAAATGGCGAATCTAATTACGCCATGGCTGCTTAATCTAGGTATTAAGTATTAAGCCATAGTCTCGTGCAGGTTTCGTGAAACTGCTTGCACATACGAGGCTTCGATCCGTTTTACTAGTCTGTGTAGAGATGTGATGCACAGGCGAAACTAAAGCATCTAAGGAGTGCGCATAAGTTTGGCTTATACTCGCAAGCTCCCAACAATCCGAATAAGCCTAAGCATGTAGAAGGCACGACGATTTCCTTGTCTGGACCAGGGTTCGAATCCCTGCATCTCCACAGTACTGTACACGGCAGGTCACATTATGTGGCCTGCCGTACTTGTTTTAGCCCTTTTTTACCCTATATTTGTCTCTGTGGGGTAAGCCATATACCCCCCTTTAGACGAAAGTCACGTTACACCCTGCGTTACACCGTTAAAATGTCTGTCAGCATCCGCTTCTACCTCCACAACAAAACGTCTAAAGACGGCAAGTCTATTATTTACATCCGCGTGCACGGCGCTTCCCCTTTACCCATGGCACTGAGCACCGGCGAGAGCGTGGTGCGGGAGGCCTGGAACCATGAGGGGCAAAAGGTGACCGGTAGGAAGGTGCGCTACTCCACCGAAATCAATGCCCGCCTCGAACGCATGGCCCACCGTGTGGCCTCAGAGTTCCGGGAACGGCTGGATGCTGGAGAGGAGCTGGGACCTGATGACCTTCGCCTCTTGGTGCGGCCACAGGCAAAATTCCAGCAGGAGAAGCCGCGGCTTATGACTGTGCGTGACTTCTATGAGGACTGGGCGGCATGGTACCTGCAGGGTAAGCCTAATGCCGGTGACTACACCCGGGGCTATAAGCAGATAGTGGACAAGATGCATGAGCACTCGCCGAAGCTGCGGCCGAAGGATATTTCCCTGGAGTGGATAGAGACCTTTGAGCGGTGGCTGAAGACAGAGTACACCCTTGCCAGCAACACGCTTTTAAGATACCGCAAGGTATACAGGCTGGTGCGCAAGAGGGCAGGGCTGCCGTTCGACTGGATAGAAACAGGAAGCATGCGCGCCTCTGACAAGTTCGCCCTCTGGTGGGAAGAGGTGCTGCAACTGCGTGACCATACCTACAGCTCAGAAGAGCTACAATACGCGGCGGAGGCCTTTGTCATCAACTGTGAGTTAGGGCTAAGGTGGGGAGACATGGAAAGGGTAAGACCTGACCATTTCTTTGAGCAGAAGACGAACACCCATGGCACTGTGAAGGTGCTCAGGCTAACGCAGGGCAAGACACAGGACGATGTGATGGTTCCTGTCCCTCCGGTGGCTCATGCGCTGCTGGAGAAGCATGGGTGGCTTATTCCGGTGCCTCGTACCCGTACAGGTACAAGTTATAGGCATAAGTATGTGGATAACTTAAAGGATGCCGCTGAGGAGGCTAAACTTGTAAGAAAAGTGCGCACCAGAAAGGTGTATGCTGATAAGGTGGTGGAAGGCTCCACGCCTATACATAAGAAGATATCAACCCACATAGCACGCCATACAGCAGGCACGCTAATGGAGCGACATGGCTCACGGGAACTGGCCTCAGTGCTTTTAGGACATGCAGAAAGAGGTACTACACAGCACTATATCCACCGTGACCAGGTGCGCCTTGTGGAACAGATGCTGGAGGCCTGGGATAAAATAGAAAAGGGAGTATAAGCAAAAGCCACCTGATAGTAGGTGGCTTTGAAACTAAAGGGAGCCGCTAAGCTCCCTTTTCTATTTCTATAAGAATGTTAACGATCCCATCTGAGGCGGTAAAAGTAACCGATTTCAGGTGTTATCAGGTGATGCTGATAGGATTTACCAATAAAAGGTACCTCCAGTACTGGTTCATAGTGTGTTGATAGTGTAGACTCTATCTTTTTTCTTTCCAGAACAGCTGGCTTTATTTTCTTACCGTTCTTGTAGAGCAGCTCGGCACGGAAGTGTATAACGCTCGTTTTATAGCTTATTTTTGTTTCCAGATGCGTAGCGGAAGCAAGGTCTCTGTCGTCAAGATTTGCCTTAAAGTGCACAACCGCAGTATCGTTGTAATACAAAGGCTCTCTAAACCTTAAAATAACGCTGTCATAGGAGTCCTGCCCGCTTGACGTGATGGAGTTATCTACAATCTGCATGCTAGAGCTAATCAAGGGTTGCTTGCTCCCGGACCACTTAAATTTGTAGGGATACTCAGTTTGAAACATTCTTTTGCACTGGATGTGCTTGAATACTTCAAACTCTATGTTGTACCTGTCCGTGGTAGAGTAGCGGATGAACAACGAGTGGTTCAAGAATTCGTCAGGGTGGGTATTCTTTACGAACCTGTCCAAAACTATACACAATTTATAAACTAGGAACAGGACCGCTATCACGATAAAAGCAGCCGCGGCGTATGCAGCCGGCTTAGACGCAAAGAATATTACAACAAGGGAGAGAATGGAGGCTAGGGCGGCAATAGGGTTGACGAACCTCCCTACGTAGGCAAAGATTTGTTTCATGGATAAAAAAAAGCCAATAGACATGCTATTGGCTGAGGTTTCAAATAAGTTAAGTTCTTTAGGTAGCGGTCTTTAGTTACGCTTCAGTTCCCATGACTGTAGTATTTTAAGGTTGATGGTTCTGTCTTTTTCAGGCTAAACGTAGCGTCGGGAAATAGGGTTCGGCTTTGGAGCTATTAATTGCGCTCTTAAGTAAGACAAACATAGGTACTTGTATAGACTTAATCAAGACATTCACGAAATATTATGAGTATTAGATGCATATTAAATGATTACTTTGTTCATACTCAACCAATAACCGGCACAGACTCACTTAAACATCTCCTCATACTCCCCCCTCAGCTTGTCACGCTCCCACTGCCAGCTGGTGGGCCTGGTGAAGAGCAGAATGGCTCCGGCTTTGAGGAAGAAAAGGAGTTTTATCATAGATTACCAGTTGTCGTTAGAGGTGCTGTTATTAACGGCTTCGGTAAGAGATGCAAGGAGAACTGCGTTGCTCGCAATAAGCCCTTCCTTAAAAGCCTTAGGTCTTTTTATAGGCTTGCCTCTTTTATTGTATAGGTGTGGATCGGTAATAATATCCTCCGCAACTCGCGGACCTGACCCGGGTATTTCAAAAGCAACATCTGTCAGGGTGTAACGAAAGCGGCCATCCTTAGACTCTACTTTTATTAAAATATCTATTTCGTCACCTAATCTTCCTTTTCCTATTAAAATGCCTGCATCTTTATCATCCATTTGCAACACAGCATTAGCAGAAACAAAAGCTTTCGCAAACCATTCCCTTGCGTGAGTGTGAATTTCAGCCTGGCTTTTACCTGAAACCTGAATAACCTCCTGAAACTCTATCTTGCCTGTTTTAGAGTTAATTGGTAATGGCTGGAGGTAAAGCTTTGATTCAACCTTAGATTCTGCTCCAGCATACATTGGGTCTTGTGCGTACAGCCCTGTACAGATAAAGAGTAGTAGTATTGTAAAAAGTGGTTTCATATTAAAAGATTTAAATGGTTTCTTCTTTTTTAAGCTAAGCTACTTTAACAACTGCTCTACCAACTCATTAAACTATATTCGTTACAAAATTTTTAGGAAGAGAGGCTACTGTTTATCTGTTTCTTCGTTCTTTCGTCCTGGCTTTTTTCTTTATTATTAGTTGTAAAGTTCTTCCCTGCTCTAAATTGTCTAATAATGTTGCGGGTCTTAAGGTGCCTTTTTTATAGTAATGCAATCTATTTTATGTCTTTTTTCTTCTCGTTATTTTCTTTTTCATCCTCCATTGCTCTGACCCTGCGGGTTATTATGTTGTTCATATATTCGGCATGGTAAGCTAAAGATGAGAGGTGTATAGGAAAATATTTGATAGCTTTAAGGAGACTGAGAGTTTCTTCTTGTACAAGGCTCATATACTCGAGTATTAACTCATGGAACTCTTTCTCATTAGTTGAGGTATAAGCCTCTTTTAACAAGTTTTTCCATTTGAGGTTTATTTCTTCAAATTCCTTATCAAAATTTATAGAGTGAGTTTCCGATTGCGCCCGACTCTTTAACATATGCCCTTCTCCTTTCATCAACCAATCGGAAGATACATCTGGCTCAGCAACTAATATTGACAATAGAAAATCATAACTTGGCTTATTTCTTCCTTCTATGATATTAGTAACTGTTTGTCTACTGGATCCAATAGATCTTGCAAATGAACTGGGTGTATGCTTATACTCTTCTATAATGAGTTTAATGCGTTCATTAATAGGTGTTTGGGTGTGATCAGGGGATGAATAAGCTCCAGACATAAGAAGAATAAAAAATATTTTTTAAATTTTGTCAACAAATATTGCCCATGTCAACAAATGTTGCGTATATTTGAAAAACAAACTACTACTACTCACAAAGAAAGCTAAAAAATATGATGGTCGCTACAAGCAAATCTACTCCCGTCAGAGAACTAATGCCGGACTTGTTCATTCCTACCATCCTTGAGCGGGTGAAGGCTGCAACAGGTAAGGCTCCACATAAGGCTACCATCAGCGATGCAGTGGCCAATGAGCGCTACACCTCCAAGTACTGGCCTTACATCGAGGCACTAGCACTGGAGACAAACCCGGAACTGTACCGCGAACGGATGGCCTACCTACATGAGCAGGCAGGAGATAAGGCTGCTTAGAGCATCATACGGGTATAAGTGTAATTTATATACAAGCATTTATAAAAATTATCCACAATGATAAAGCTTCAGAACATCTCCCTGCCAGACACCATCGCCATCACGGTGGAGGAGGCAGCCAAACACTTAGGCCTGAGTGAGAAGACATTGTACCGGCACATAGCTTTGAGTGAAGACGACCCTAAGCGGCTTCCGGCTTTTCGGGTTGGGGTGGGGGAGAAGAGCAGCGCCTACCGCGTCACGGTGAAAGCAATAGACGAATGGATAGGCCGCAATATGGTGGGCCGTAACACAGCATGAACTTGGATTTTGAAGCTTACCTCAACGAATGAATTAGTTTAAACCTATAAATAAATTCAATTATGGAAACATTAGCAGCACAGGCTACCCTGGAGCAGCCTGAGAAATCTATGTCCACGCTTTTCCCATGCGGACAGTCAGTAAACGGTACATTCGATGTAGGCCCTTTGCTTGCAGCCATTGATGGGCAAAGGACGGCACAGCAACTGGATGACAGTATTACTTACCTGACAGAGTATTTCGTGACAGAAGGCACCTATAATGGTCCTTATTACGCTAACCTGCTGTGCTCACTTCGCCTGATGCGGAACGCCATACTCAAGGGCGGGGGCTTTATAGACTTTGACAAAGTCTAAGCTTACAATCAAACTGAAAACCTTTAAAAGAAACAGAGTCATGGAAATCATAACCGATAAAGATAAAGAATACGATAAGGCTGTCAGGGACCTGCTATTTGTCGCTGACGAGGAGGAACTGGAAGGATGCATAGAGTATCTCCAGAAGGCCACACTTTACTATGTCACACACTGTGAATGGCTGGATGAGGCCAAAGACCGGGAGGATTGCTACTATCGCTGGCAGCTGATAAACACGATACTGCAGCGCAGCAAAGTGTACCGGGATGCCAAGGACAGTGCCGAAGAACTGAACAGCAACGCCGCCTGAGCCGGGAAATGTAAATCAATTAATCTCCTTTAAACATTCTAAACTTATGGAAATCACAGCAACTAGTACACAGCATAGTGCTCAGGAGCTTTCAGCAGAGAAAGCCATCAGCCACCTCTTAGGCGTTGAAGAGGACCACATAGAGCAGTTAGATGACTACCTAGTCGAACTCCACACTTCTTACCTAACCAATGAGCAGGGCATGTCGAGAAGCTATCGGGAAAACTGCAACTACTACTTTAACCAAATGCACGGCCTGCTGAAGAACTTAAAGAAAATAGAGCGGCAGCGTGATGCTCAGAAAGCCCAGTCTCAAAGCAGCAACGCCGCATGAGCCAGTTTGCCACTTCCCCCTGCTATAAGATGCTAAACCTGGACCTCTACCTCTTCCCGCAGGGAAATAAGGCAAAAGCACTGGAAAACATGCTGCTGAAGCTGACGAAGGCCTTAAATGATATGAGGGCACTGCATAGTCAAATCGCATCATGACAGATACAGCAGAATTCCCCTTGGACCCGCCTGTGCACCTCACTCCGGAAGAGCGTGATGCCGCCATCACAGTTATCTTAAAATTCCTGAAGCCAGTCGCAGGAGGTGAAGTAGAACCCGGAGTGACAGTAGAGTTTCTGCTGGCCCTGGAGCGCGTCCTTTACAAGCTTGGTGCCAGGCCTGAGCAAGGCAGTGCCATCAACGGCAGGACAGTAGAGACGGCTTTGCCGCACACAGAGGTTGACTTTGATGATGAGGATGATGAAGACCTGGAAGATTACAAAGAAGAGAAGGACATCATCAAAGAAGGCGTGCTAGTGTTCGCCAACGAGTTAACGGTTTTTTTCTTGTCCTATAACCGGGCCCTGGCGCCTGAGGAACGGCAGGACGTCTACCATCAATATCAGCTTCTGATTGAGGACATAAACCGCGCCTACTTTTACCCCAACGAGTAACATTTTAAACAACCTTTCACTTTAAAAGTTAACCTATGCTAACGCTAAAACAAATGATAGAGCAGGCCCTGTCGCTGCCTGAAGAAGTACTAAACGCCCCGGTGAATATCCAGCTGAACACCGTCGACGAGAAAGGAAACCAGACGCAGTACGTCGTGCCGCTGCAACAGGTCTACGTGCTGAAAGAGGACAACTACGTAGGTCCCAGCGGAACATTCACCTACACAGAGCTGGATGCAATGATGTTTGAGAGATGGGCTACAGAAGACCCCGGTGATGAGACAATGGACGACTACAGCCTCTACGTCCGGAAAGACCAGGCAATCCTTTACGCAGCGCCTGTGCACTTCAACAGCCCGCAAAGACAGACGGAGCTGCTGATATATTCCCACGAACATACAAAGCCTCAGCAGGAGAAAACAAGTCCGGATACATCAGATACTGCCGTGCCACACCTACGGCTTGAGCTTGAATAGCCCTTTCCAGTGTAGACTTCGATAACACCTTCCATAAATCACCCTTATAGTCATCACCTGCAAAACCTGCACATGAACACATTTTTACTGTCCCGCAAGTGGTTCTCCTTTGCCTATGAAAACCCACAGGCCAAGCCTATCCACACCTCGCTTTACTTCTGGATAATCGAGCGCGCAAATGCCTGCGGATGGAAGAAAATTGTCGATATCCAAACTGAAAAGTCCATGGAATGCTTAGGGGTCACAGACTGGAGAACTTACAAGAACGGGCTGCAGTTCCTGGCTGATAACAGCTTTATTGAGTGGGTGGAGAAGAGCAAAAACCAGTATACCTGCAACCGGATTTCTCTTGTGGAACAGGAGGAGGAAATAGCAGAATCCTACTCAAATGCTTATGCAAAAAATGCCAAAGCTGATGCAGAAGCAGTTGCAGAAGCTATTGTAGAAGCATATGCAGAAGCAGATGTCAAAGCTATTGCAGAAGCATTACAGTCATATATAAACAATAAAACAATAAAACATAAAAACAATAAAACAAATAGATCGCCTGTCGGCTCTGTGCAATCTACCCCTCTGACAAAGGCTCAACTCCATGCACAGGAAGTACAGCTACAATACCAATCCCTTTCCCCGGAAGACCAGGAGACTTGGGATAGTTTCATCAAGTGGTACAACAAGGATGAATTACTGGCCAACGTCCGGCGGATGGAGCAACAACCATTTCCAAAGCAGATACTCTCTGTGGTAGGAGAGTTTGGGATTGACCCCGTAGTTGATATGCTCCGCAACATGGGCAACTGGAAGAAAATAACATCTAACCTTTCCGTCTACCTTACCCTTCTCACCTGGCTAAAACGAAACACACGATGAACTACGAATACTGCACCGCCCTAAACCATCGCGCCACAGTTCTAAAGGAAGTGGATATTGACTTGAGCCCTACGGCAGAAGAGCGTTATATCTCTATGTTCGGCTTTGATAACTCGATTTACGAGCATGTGAAGCTAACCAAAACTGTAAGCGGCTTCAAAGGGAATTATTTCTGTAAGTTCCTATACTTCGATATTGACAACGACACAGACCAGCAGAAGTCCTTGGACATGGCGCGTAACCTCTGCCTGCTTCTGTACAACATGCTGAACGTGCATCCTAACGACCTGTTCATATCTTTCTCAGGGGGCAAGGGTTTTCATGTTGGACTGCACCAGAACTTGTTCGGGGGGTTGGGAATACGTAAGGATATGGCAGACAGGATAAATGTGCTGGCTGTGCGTGTTTTGATGGAATGCTTTGAGGTGACAATGGACCACATAGAGGAGGTGGCGGCAGAGAGTTACAAGCGATGCAGCAAGCGGATTTTTAACGAAATGGATTTAAGTATCTATAACCCGAACCGCATCTTTCGTCTGATGAACTCCAAAAACCACAAAGGCGGCTTGTACAAGATAGGCCTTACGTATAACGAGTTGAATACCCTGACACTAGATGAGATAAGGGAACTGGCAAAGCAGCCTAGACCTTTCCGGCTCACGTTTAACCCCTCAGCACTGATGCCGAATGAGGACCTTTGTGGATTATGGAAATACGCACTGGACTTTGATTTCAACGACTACAAGAATAAGAACATTGCACAGGGTAAAAGCGCCGCGTTCGGAGGCTTCTACGCACCTTCACAAGGCAGCAGGAACAACGACCTTTTCAAGCAGGCTGCTATGCTGTTCGACCGTTCTACTCTGAGCGAAGAACATATAGTGCAGCTACTGGATTTGATAAACCGTTCAGCGCAACCTCCGCTGCCATTCTCTGAAGTGGAGCAAATAGTACGTTCAGCTTTTAAGAAAACGCTTCCTAATAGAGCTGCAAAACAGCAAGAAATTAAGTCTGAGGCAGGTGCAGAGAACTTCCAGGACTGGTTCAGTGAGTGGGCGGATTACTACACGACGGAGCCGACGCCAACTACATGTCTATTCGATGAAATAAACGCTGATCAGGAATTCAACTTTCAGGGGCGCGTTGGGGCCTTTATTGGCAAAGGAGGTACCAGGAAAAGCTATGGCGCTTTGAACGTTGTGTCCCAGAACATCATCAGTTACGATGCCCGGGCCATCTACAGCAGCATGGAGATGGGGAAGGTGGAGATGATTAATAGAACGCTGGATGTTTCCTTCCCGCCAGAGAACGGAATGGCACCCAGTGTTTTCTACAGGTCATGGGTTAAAGAAGATAAGGAGGGGCTGAAGCAAAGGATGAAGGAAGCGGCTAAAAGACTTAGCGATGGACTTGTTCTCTCCAACGTCTCCAAAATGACCGCAGAGCGGTACTATCAGGATTTGCAGCGGACAAAGGAGCTGTATGGGCCGGTGCAGATTCTTGCGATAGATGGTCTGAGTATGATGGGCGGCAAGGGCTCGGAGAATGAGCGGTTTGAGCAGCACACGGCAGAACTCAAGGACCTGGCCAATCAGGAGAACCTGTTCATTATCCTGATATGCCACACCACCAAGGATGCAAAGCCTTACATGCGTGATGTTTCGGAATATGTCAGAGGCTCAGGAAAGATACTGGACAACTGCGACTTCTTCCTATCCTTCAGTAACCTGATAGACCCCGGCAGGAGCACCGCAGAAAACATTGAGTACTACAAAAACTTCGGGCATATCAAGTATTACAATAAGCGCGGCACTGGCCTTACGCTTAACAAGGTTTATAACTTCTGCGGGCTTACCAAAGAGATGACGAAAAGCAACGCTTCGCCGATGGACTTCATGGAATATGAAGCTTTCCTAAAGCACATCAAAAAAGGAAAGACTTCATCCCCTTCGGGTTTCCCGCAAGTGTGATCCCAATACCAATTCAAGTTTTAAAAGCACTAATTACGATGGCAAACGACACAAAAGAACTGATACCTTTCTCAGAGGAAGAGTTAAACGGGCAGAGGCTTGTTCCGGCTAGCAGGCTACATAAGTTCTTGGGCAACAAGAAGCGCTTTACTGACTGGTTCAAGCATCGTGCGAAAAAGTACCAGCTGGAGCACGGCGTTGATTACATCACCATTGCTACACCATCTGGTGAAGCAAAGAGAGGAGGCCATAACGCAATAGAGTATGGCCTTACAATCAATGCGGCCAAAGAGTTAAGTATGGTGGAAGGCACTGCAAGAGGAAAAGAGGCTAGGGCGTATTTTCTGAGAAAAGAACAGCTAGCAAATGTCCTGCAAAATGGGGTAGTGCAGATGATGCAGCAAATGCAGCAGCGCATGGAGCAGCTGGAGCGAACTGTACAGCACCAACTCACTGAAGGGGATAGTGCTACCATCCTTGGTTACGCCCGGATACACCATCATCATATCCCTATTCAGGATGCTGTGCGCCTGGGTAAAAAGGCCGCTGCTATGTCACGTGCTCGAGGCCTGGAAGTAAAGACCGTTCCTGATGCGCGGTTTGGAAAGGTAAATACATACTCAGTAGAAATCCTCAGAGAAATTTTTGAAGAAGAATATCCATTACTATAACCCACATAATAGTTAAAAATTGTATTTTGGGTACGTCTTCTCTTATGTTTTGTGCAAACCATTAATTGGAGTTATACCACCCAATAAAATTTAATATGATGACTCTCGAAAAAAATATTACTGATCCTACGAGAGCAAAGAACTTTGCTCAATTCTTCAAAAATTATATGAGCATTTGGTCAGTTGTGGTTGCAGCACTTCCAATTCCCATCACTTCTTTTGGGTTAATTCCTGTTTTTGAATTCCAAAAAGGTGTTTTTTCTACTTATACTACATTATTTTGTTTTCTGCTTCTCGGTTATATATTCTACTCAAGACACCGTATTGCCAAGTTTTTCTTTCCTGAATATTACTTGGAGAAGCAAAAAATAAATATTCAAAAAACAGATTATGCCAAAATATTATCGATTAGTAGTGAAGAAGCAAAGCAAGTAAGATTATTTGAGCTAGAGATGTCTGGTATAAGAAACCGTTACTTAGCAACAACATCCAAAATTTATAACGCTCTTCCAGGAATCTTGATTTTGCTTTCATTGTCATCAGCTTTTTCTTACAACTATGTTGTGGAAGATCTAATTTCTGGACATCGTAAATATAGTGATCTTACTCGTTATGGTGTACTTCAGAATGTATCCTTGAGTTCATACGGTAGCTCTCTTTTGATGATAAGCTACCTGGGTATATTTATCTTTGCGGAAGCAGCTTTTATTCTAATGGCAATAAAAGAATATCTTCAAGATTTACTGCAGATAAGTGATAAGTCTTTGATGATGGATATGTATTTGGAAGATCAACAGCAAGAAGAGATAACAGTTCCTGAAAAAGAAATAGCGCCAACACCTGTCATATAGTCTTAAATAATCATGAAGAAAAAGTTGTAACAGACACTATGTTGCTTAACAGTTGCATTTATCTTGATAGCACTACTGCAGCAGATCTACAGCCAGCACAAGCATCAAGGGTTTTCCCTAGAGATATTTACTGACAAAGGTTATGCTAACTGTATAGTGAAAAGCCTCCGGAATGGGGGCTTTTTTTATGTCCGGTCCTGAGTGATCCCAGTAGGATTCGAAAGTGATCCCAGTAAAATAGTTATAAGAGGCTGAAAAAATAAAGTGCTATACACTAGGAAATTAAGCCCGTAACTATTTGTTATTGTCGAATAATATTTATATATTTAAGGATTAGAATATAGAGCGCTTTCAACCCCCTTCCTTTCCGCTCTTAGTTCAGGTTCAGAACAAATAGTTACTGCAAGCAAAAAGCCACACTCATGCACATCTCAATCATAAGACTGTCAGATAATGTCGGATTTTTCCAGGCGTATCTCGAAAGCGTAGCCTCTAAGAAGCATAAGACCAAAGAGCAGACCTATGAAGCCACTGAGGAGCTGCGAATAAACCATTTCGGGTTCAGGAAATTCAGCAACTACGATTCTTTCAAGACTGCATTGTGCCGCTACCGGAAGGATAAAAAAAATTTGCCCCATCCCGTAACACAGGCTAAACGTGCTTTTTAAACAACAAATCAATCATAACAGAATGGAAGAGAAAGAACCACAAAAGCGGCTTCTCATTAAAGAAGACCTGCAGCCCCTCGCCTCATTTAACAGGGCTATCAAAGCAGTATTTGAGAAAATCAAAACAGCGGAATCAGCATACAACGCCTTAGGTCAAGGTAGCTTTGATGATACTGTATTAAAGAGCATTGTCTCCGGTGGCATTGAGCGTATCTATACCAAGTACATGGCCGATGCTAAGGCTACAGTAGATAAGCTAGGAATCCCAAATCCGGCCATAAAGCAGAACATGCTAGCAGGTACGGGGGAACTGTTCAACCCCTTCCGGAAGGCGGTGTATGAACTGAATAACCTAACCTTTAAGCCTGGGATTGATGGCACAGATAGTCCCTTTCCTCTGGATCTCATCTCCTATGTAGATGGTGAGCCTGTATTAGCGGCAGATGCAGAAGAAAGTTTTCGAGAAGCATATTGCAGAACATACATTTCAACCCCGGAAGAGTTCGCTGTTTATGATAGTTTCCAGAAGGTAGCAGATGCAATGAATGAATTTTTACCGCTACTGAGAAAAGCACAGGTATCGGTTAGCTCCTACAACCTTATAGAGTTCAACCAGCTGTTCCATAAAACCGAGGAGGCTACTGTCTCTTTCAGGCCTGATTTAGTGAAATGGTTAGCGCAGAAAATGAAGAACCCTAACCCTTATAACCTCTAACCGCATGGAACATAATGAACAACTGCCTCAGTGGGCACAGGACCTGATAGAAACTATCCAGGAGAGCAAAGGTCCAACGATTGAACAGAAGATAGCTGCAGGCCTCTCAGACATCCCCAAAGAAGTTTATAAAGACAAGCCCCTCCCTACCTCACATGATGGTATAGATGCATGGTGCGAAGAGGTCCGGAAAGCTTTTAATGTTTCTGTAGATAGTCTGCTAGACAACCTCATGCCGGAGTACCGGGATTATAAAGTAGAGACAAAATCACCGGAACAGAAACAGATTGATGACCTCCTAGACAGAATCATGTAATGAACTCTGAAGAGCAGGTAAGAAAGAAAGCCCCTGCAGTCTGGGCACTACCCATCATCTCCCAAATGAGGCCGGCCAAAGCCACGGCAGAAGCGGCCAGAATTCATGAATCCCCCGAAACCAGAGAGGCTATAGAACAGGCCCAACTCGAAGACCTGAAGTATTTAAACACCCTCAAAGAAACTCCCAAAGATGAACATACACCAGACAGCACAGCAGCGTAAGAAAGAAATAGAACTGCTCCAGATGAGAACGGAGTTAATTAAGTGGAAGGTAGAAGAGCACTTTAAGCGCCATACAGTCGCAGCACCAACCCAATCCCTCCTGAACGACCTTGCAGAGCAGTACGCTTTGCTTACCTCCAGGCTTGCCAGTGCCCTGGGAGATAGTGGCCATGCAGTGACCCCAACAAACGAGGAGCTGACAGCCTACAATAATGATTTATGGGAGCAATTCTACACCTACCAACGTGAGCAGCTGAAGATGGCAGTAACACTTACAAATCTCTTTAAAGACGTGGAGAAGCTGAAGAAAAAGACCAGGGCACCCCGAAAAAAGAAAGATTCAGGAGATGGTGCAGAGCCTTCCATAATTACACTATAGAGAGTTACAGAATGGGCGCAGCAAGAAAGCCGAACATAGTTGAGAGAGACCGCAATATAGTTGCAGAATACTATATTAAGGGCTATTCCACGCGCTCTATTGCTAAGCTTATTGGTGAGACAGTGGGTAACGGGTATACTGTTACTCACAACACCGTTTCTAAGGACATTAGAGCGCTTCTGAAGCAGTGGAGCGCCGACCGGATAAACGACATCGACCAACGCAAAACCATTGAACTGGAGAAGCTGGATAAGCTAGAAAGAACCTATTGGGAGGCATGGGAGAAATCAGCTAGAGACCACAAAAAGAAATCTATCAAAGTATCTGGCAAAGCGAAAACACCAAAGGAAAAACTCTACAGAGAAATCACAGAAGCCGAAATAGTGGCTTATGGTAACCCCTCTTTCCTCTCTGGTATACAGTGGTGCATTGATAAACGCTGCAAGATATTGGGCATAGATGCACCGGCTCAGATGGACCTTACCAGCAAGGGGCAACCCATCAAACGCATAGCTTCTATCAAGATATTCCACGCTAATAAAGAAGATGCAGGAAGCACAGGAGCCGGAGATTGAACTGCAGGCCACGCAGGTATTTGAGCAGCTGTATGAGGCCTATTCCTCTAACCTCTACAGAGTATTTGTCCTGGAGGGAGGTTCCCGTTCCTCAAAGACATTCTCCATTATTCAGTTTTGGCTTACCTATGCACAGGAGCAGTATGACCTCGACCCCGGCAGAGTTAGAAGGGTTGCCATAGGACGCTTAAAAGCTACCTGGATAACTGCCACAGTGCTGTTTGATTTCATCAATGTACTGAAGCTGTACGGCCTCTATGATGACAAGTGCTTTAACAAGACGAACAAAATCTATAAGCTTTACAGCACAGAGTTCTGGTTTATCGGTCTTGATGATACTCAGAAAGTACATGGCTTTGCCTCTGATGCATTCTGGATTAATGAGGCAGTAGAATCTTACAAACCAGACTTTGACCAATTAGAACAGCGTTGCAGCGGCTTCGCAATACTTGATTACAACCCTTCAGCAGATGAACACTGGATTTATGACAATGTGTGCAAACGTCCTGATGCAAAGTACATACACAGCACAATGCTGGATAATTACTTTCTGCCTGCTAACTCCAGACGAAAGATATTGTCTTATGAGCCTACTGAAGCAAACTATGCAGCAGGTACGGCAGATAAAAACCTTTGGGAGATATACGGCCTAGGCAAGAGGGCGAAGCTGGAAGGAGTGGTTTATGAAAAGTGGGAAATTGTAAAAGAGCTACCGGCATTTGTTAAAACTCACAAAAGGAGGTTCGGCCTTGATTTCGGTTATACTAATGACGTGACAGCTGTACTTGACATTTACTGGAGTGGTAACATGGTCTGGATAGATGAGTTAGTGTATGAAACGCACCTGCTCAACACTGACATAGCAAAGAAGCTCAAAGAGCAGAAGATGCTGAATGTAAAAGGTTATGCAGACAGCGCAGAGCCTAAGAGCATTGAGGAATTACGCAAAATGAGCTTAAACATCCACCCTGTAAAGAAGGGTGCCGGTAGTGTGAAGAATGGCATAGACATCCTGAAGCGAAAGAAGATCCACGTAACGGAGCGCTCCCTGAATACTATTAAAGAGCTGAAGAACTACAAGTGGCAGCAGGACAAGAACGGCAAATGGTTAAACCAGCCTATTGATGATTGGAACCACTCCCTCGATGCATTGCGCTATGTGGCCATGATGGAAATGGATGAGGGCTACAGTGAGGAATACTTAAAGCAACAGCAAGAGAGAGCAGCTTACATCAGGCAGTTGATGCCATAGCCAATTTACCCCGGCAGATAAGCACAACGGAAAAGTACAACAAAAAAAGCCCGAAAAGCACCCCCACAGGAGCCAGTAGAGGCGGTTTCGCTTATAACTACTGTTATGTTAAATACATAGCGTGTTACAATGATTAGTACAAAAACCAACCAATAAGGGGTAATACCCAAATCACTAGATAACCTATGGCAGTAGACATCACCGGAGGCAACAGCTTAGGCTTTGTTGCTTCCATCGACACACAACAGTTCCTGGCCGAACTCGAAAAGATGGAGCAGGGACTAACCGAGTTCCTGAACAAGTCCGAGACGCAGGGGGATGAGGCGAACAAAGCTATCCTGGCGCAACGGGATGCTATCAATCAAACCATAAAGGCTTTCAAAGATGCTGAGGCAGCGGGTAAGGGAGCCTTTGACGGGGCTACACAGAGTTCTGAGGCAATGCGCAAGTCCATCATGCAGCTACAGATTCAGATGGACTCTTACCGCGCTATTGTTCAGAAGTCCACAGACCCGAAAGTCATAGCCCTTTACAATGGGGAAATGCAGAAGCTGGAGAAAACCATTCAGCAAATCGGCAACATTGGCAAGCGGGGCTTTGATGCATTGGGAAGACCAATGAAAGAGCAACTAGGGTTATTAGGCCAGTTGGAAAGAGCCGCTAAGATATACCGGCAAGGCATCTCTCAGGCTACCAATGAACAGAACCTGGCCAAGTATAACAAGCGACTGGAGGAAACGAACCGCGAGATTCAGCGCCTCTCTAACGCTGGCAAATCCGGCTTTGATAGCATGGGTGAAGCTATCAAAAAGAGTGATAGCCTCGCCGGTAACCTGAAAAGCACCTTTATAGGTATTGCCGGGGCGTTGGGCTTTGTGGGCATCATACAGTCTGCTATCGAGCTTGCAAAGGAACTCTTCAGCGTAGCAAAAGAAGCGGAAGGCGTTGAACTTGCTTTCTCCAGAATAGGCAGCGCAGCAGACCTGGAGAAGCTACGGCAGGCTACCAGGGGAACAGTGAGTGACCTGGAGCTGATGAAAAATGCTGTAAAGGCTTCCAACTTCAAGATACCTATGGATGTGTTGGGTAAAGGTCTGGCCTTTGCGCAGCAACGTGCTAAGGACACAGGGGAAGAGGTAGATTACTTGGTGCAATCTTTTGTGACAGGCTTAGGCCGTAAGTCACCTCAAATCCTGGATAACCTGGGAATCTCAATGGTAGAACTCCAGAAAGAGATTGAGAAGACCGGGGACTTTGCGCAGTCAGTGGGTAACATCATGGAGCGGGAGATGGCCAAGAGCGGGGAGGCTGTTGACACGCTCGGAGAGAAAACCGACAACATGGCCTCTACCTGGGAGAATGCAAAGAAGAGCGTTGCAGGCTTCTTCCGGCAGTTGCTTAACCCCGGTGCAATGGATGTATCTAAAGTTACCGAACTCACAGACAAGCTTGCACAGGAACTAGGTACCTCCATGGATAAGATTGATAAGCTGAACACACCACAGCTTAAAATGATTGAAATGCGCCTGAAGGCACAGCGGGATGCGCTCAAAAAGGAAGCTAAAGAGCTAGACGAGCAACTCAAAGCGGCCATCGGTAAGGCGGGTATTAATCAAAACCAGATTGCAGACATTACCCGCAGGAAAAAAGCCATAGACGAAGAGGCGAAGGCCACTCAGAACGTGCTCACCAATGTACAGAAGCAGACGGATGCATTAGTAGAACAGAAGCGTATCCGGGATGAGATTCTCTCCATTGCTGAAATGCAGGCTAAAGCAGATGCGCTTCGTGACAAGGCAATGAACATCGTCCCCTTTAGTAATGAGCAGAAAGCAGACCGCTCCAGGTTACTCAAAGAGGCAGATGAAATCCAGGCAGAGATAGACAAGATTCTGAACAAGCGCAAAAAGGAGAGCCGGGAGCAAAACGCTTATGATGAGGTGCAGGCTTACCGGGACATGATGGAGCGTATCACAGAGATTGACAGGGAGTATGGCCGCAAATCACTCTCTAAGGATGATGCCGAACTACAGGCCGTAAGGGACAAGTTTAAAAAGATTGCTTTCGACATAGAGAAGTATAACAAGGACCCTAAAAACACTCTTAAAATCAATGTGGAGGTACTGGACCCAATCAGGGACAGGGCTATTGCTGACCTACGCTATGACCAGGAAACGGAAGCACTTAAGAAATTCTTAGATGAGCAAAAGCAGCTGTATGCTGAGTATGAGGAGTATATTCAAGTTTTCGGGGAGAAGAATAGGGCATTTGGCGAAGAGGCAGCTAAAGCGAAATTTGAGGGGCAATTGGATATCGCCAAAACCTACCTGCAGCAGATACAGGATGCTCTTTCTTCTGTTCGTGCCATCCCAGCTGACCAGCTGACACCAAAACAGACGGAGCGTTACAAAGACCTGCTGAAGCGAGAGGCAGAAGAGGAAAAGCGGATCCGCAATGCGGCCTTTGATGAGAATATAAAGAACTACAAGCGGATTCTTGATGCTCACCAGACCTCTGCAGATGAGCGCCTGAGAATTGAGAAGCAGTATCAGGAAGATGTCGCCACGCTAGAAAAGAACCTCCCGGGAGAGGAGAATGCTGAGAAGCTGGAGGCACAGAAGAAGATGCTTGATGAGCGCAAAGACCTGCAGATGGAGGCCCTTAAGCACATGGCATTTCAGGAGACAGAGTTCTATAAAAAGACGATGAAGGATATTACCTTCCTGACTCGTGAGGAACTGAAAGCGAGGGTAAAAGAGCTGAAGCAGATGCTTGATGACCCGAACCTTACACCTGTAGAAAGAAAGGCGGCTCAGGATGCAGCGGGGCAAGCGCAAGGCTACCTGAATGAGACCAATAAAGCGGCTCAGGATGCTGAAGAAATAGCAGAGTACTCACAGTTAGCAGCCTCTTCTTTTGGTGAACTAGCGGCCTCCCTGAAGACTTCTAACCCGCAATTATCTGCAATGTTGCAGTCTGTCTCTGATATCGCAGGGGTGGCCGGTAACGCTGCGAGTGCATTCGCAGGATTCGCAAGCGGTAACATCGTGCAGGGTATATCCGGAGCTGTGTCTGCTGTCTCCGGTTTGATAAAGATGTTCGATTCTTCAGCCGAAAAGCAGCGCATGGCAGAGGAGGCAAGAAAACGGGCGCTAGATGCCACCACCCGCGCTATTGCGGAGATGAACCGGCAGCTAGAGCGGCAGGCTGAAATCATAGACAAGGCACTGGGCTTTGACAAAATTATAGCTTACCGCAGGCAAATAGGGATGCTGACTCAGGACCTGATGGAAATCGTCGACAAGCTTAATGACCTGAGCCTGGAAACCATGTTCACAGACCCGCGCACCGGACGCACCAGGATAACAGAGTATACCATTGAGCTTAAAAAGCTGATGGAAACTATCCAAGGGCAAACGGGCGGCAGACCGGACAGAGGCGGCAACACCACACCAGGTGAACCGGACCAGGTACTTAAATCGCTGAAAGAGGTCCTTGAGGCTAACCAGAAAGAGATTGACGGTATCTATGAGGCCCTGGCAAAAGGTGCTGTTCAGGGGGATGTGGAGCAGCTTAAAGAGTTGCTTGCAGCCTATGAGCAGTTAGAGGATCAACTGGAAGATTACAGGGCAAAGATTCAGGAGGTCGTGACAGGCTCCACCTATAGCGGCATAGTTGACTCCATTGCAGACGGATTCCGGGAGGGGTTAAGCAGTGCCGAGATATTTGCCAACAATTTTGAGGACCTGATGCGAAATGCCATTATCCAAAGTCTCAGGATGTCTGCTCTTGAAGGTCCTTTGAAAGAGTTTTACGACCAGCTGGCCGAGTACACCGAAAGCGGGGGAACGCTCGACGATGGAGAGATTGAGAAGCTCAGGGAGGTTTTCAAAAGTATCCTGGATAACGCAGAGGAGCAGTTTGAAGGCCTTAAGAAAATCACCGGACAGGGTTTCGGTTCAGCGACCGGAGGCGGCGGCAGTCAGAACTCCCTTGAAGGCGCGATTCGGGCCTCTCTAACAGAGCAGACAGGTACGGTCCTGGCAGGTGCCATTAACGGGATACGCTTGCATGTGGCAGGAATTGAGCAGATGATGCGTGTACAAACCGGCACAGACCCACAAACGGCCATCTATCAGCAACAGGCCACGGACATCCGGGACATGCACCGCTACACCATCATGAACTTCCAGGTGAGCCAACAGATTGAGGTCAACACCCGGCAGACAGTGGCAAGGCTTGTGGAAGTCGTTTCCCGGCAGGACAAGCAGCTGTCAGAGCAGATAAAACACACCAGCTCCCTTAAGTCGATTGACAGTAAAATAGGCTCAACAAACGAAATACTGAGAGCAAACGGAGGCTGATAACTCACAGGGAATTAGTAAATTACAATATATAAAATATTAGATATGACACCAGAAGAAGAAAAGAGTCAAGCAAAAGAAGCTCTACGACAGAGCATGCAGGAATACGAGATGGTAACAGCTCAATACCTGGCAGCATTAAAGTCATCAACCGATAAACTGCAGACGGATTTGTTGGATGCGATGGGACACCCTGATTTGCCCAAGGGAATAGAGCCTACACTGATAAACATAGCAGACATAATTCCCCGTCAATCCAGGCTTCATGCTCTTGCTTACCAACAATGTCACAAACTCAATGTAGAGAACATACAGCTAAAGGCAGATATCATGAGGCTTCAAAGTGCTGCTAATATTCACAGGCAAATAATCGAGCGGTATATTCTCAAGCATGGGCCGCTGACACCTGATGACATACTATCAAAATAGATTCTCTTTCTGACTCCCTGTACAGAGCCACTCCTTTGGGGTGGTTTTGCTTTTATATCCTACCTTGCCGGAATTATTGTTTGTCCTCATAATTGTATTCATAAGAGATAACAGCTTTCTGCTCATAGTTTCGGGAGTGATGGTCTGTCTCTTCGTAAACATCTACAGTGGTAATCTGGCCTTTGTCATCATAGTGATATACACGCTTCTGAAAGTTCAGTGTACCCAACGTAGAGAACTCATTCTCTGCTATCCTGTCCCCATCGTACTTGTATTCAGAAAGCTTGTAGATCACAGCTTCTGTATCACCTTTTGAAAGATATGCCACTTTGGTCACATTGTTTTTAGAATCGTATTCCCACATCTTTTTACCTCCGGCATTATCGCGAGTATAGGTAGTCTCCTCACCAATCATATTGCCTCTACCGTCATAGGTATACTCATGGATGGTGGGGTATTTATCAGCAGCGGAAGATTTAGAAACCATTTTACTTGGTTTGCCCCCTCCTGAATACTCATACTCCTGAATGTCTGTTATTCCATTTTGCCCATATATCGTGATGGTTGAAAGCCGTTCACCGGTGTAGGAGTAGACAAGCCTTCTCGTTCCGCCAAGTAAAGAACTGATTGTCTTCTCTGATATCTTCCCGTTGTTATAGGTATAACTCACAGTCCTTTCAAAGCTTCTGGAAGGATCTACTGTATGTTCCCCTCTTAACACTGTCTCAATGGTATCACCCTCCTGATTGAAAACAGTAGATTCCCAATTTCTTTTATATGAGCTTGGCTTACCGTACTCGTATACTGCCAGATAAGTATTGACGCTTTGCAGGTAAGTATCTGGGTCTGTTGTTGGCGCTGGGTCTTCAGATGTTTCACCACATCCAATAAGTAAAGACAAAAACAGAAAAGGAATAAGGTAGAGCTTTTTCATGTGTGAACGTTTATGCATAACGCCTTATACTGAATAATAGAAAGATAAGATATAATTTTTTATTTATAGAATCCTTCTCTTTCTGTCTCATTCAGCCACAACTCATATTCTTCCGGTGAGAGGTGCTCTCTCATGTAAGCAGCCATACCTACAGTATCTGTTTGTTCCCTCGTCTCCAAGTAAAAATCCATCATAGTATCTTCAATGTGTTGCAGTGAAGCGTTTGCCTGCTCCTGCTGCTCTACCATCTGGGACATACTCCACACCAGGACAACCATAAAGCTTCCATAGATGATTAGCCGGGGGATGTTCTTCCTGTAGAACTGCTGACGGGGAGTGAGTTCATCAAATGGTTTCATGTTCAATCGTTTGTCTTAATACTCTATACACTTACCCTTACTTTGCCCTGCTCTACCCTTTTATACTAATAAAGTTATATTAAATATAAATAAAGTCGTAAGTAAAGAAACTCTATAGGTAAAGCGCAAACCTTGATTCTGCGCTTTCTGCTGTGCTCAGCCCCTGCCATGCTCTTATATCAACTGTATCAATTTGGACAATTTTAGTTATGAAAGAAAATGTAGTACTCTTTGTGTTTATGATAGGCTGTCTTCTTTATTCTTGCACTGAGCAAGAGGAGGTAACCCCAATGAGCAGCTCTGTTGGGCAGGTGGTGCTAAAAGCTGAAACAGAAGCTACTGCACTTACTGGGGAGGCTTTAGACGCTGTGATGAGTCTCCCTTGTAGAAAAGCTCTTGAAGGTAAGTGTTTTCGTGGCGATGACGTTGCGCTTGACCCAACCGTAATCCGTAATGAGTTCGAAGCTGATATGTGGTGCAATCAAGCTGCGGTTGATTGTGCACCTACCGAATGTGCAGAAAGAGTCAAAGTACTGCTGGGGCTAAAACCAGCTTCCTCTACAGGCAATCCCTGCTTACCGGGGGCAGTCTAATACAAATAAGAGGGTTTCAAACAACAAAAAGCCTACTTCGAAAAGTAGGCTTTTTACTTTCTAACAACTATCACAAACTTAACCTCATAATGCGTCTTACGCTCCAGCTCCTGTACGGCCGTGGCCATGCTGCGAAGCCCTGAGCCTACACCATCCGGAGTTACTACACCTGGCGTGTGGTTATCATACTTCTGCAGGGGGATGGTATAGTTTTGGTAACCGTTGTGAACGGTCCTAACCCAATGCTTCGCCTGGATTTCTCGCAAGTGGCTGAACTCACCGGCATAGGCTATAAACTTAAATTTATCAATGCACAGCTGCTTTGCTCTTTTGAACTCCCGGTAGTCTGGGAATCCCATCAGTGCGAAGCCGGTATTCAAATCAACATACTCCATAGACTATAAGCCAACTCCTGAAACTCTTCCTTTTTAAGCTCTATATCTTCTCCATTGCGCTGGAAGCTGCACTACTTCTGGTTGCGCATGATCAGGTCTATCAGCATGGTGCAAAGATAAAGGCAAAACCTGTACTAAAGTGCATGAGTTGTGTAAGCTGCGTTACACCATACGTTACACCATTTCTTAAAAGATGCCTATGTGTAGTATATAAGCCGTTTTTGGAAGAAAATGGTTAATCCCTGCATCTCCACTAATAACTTTATCAAATAGAGCTAAAAGCCCGTAAATCATTGATTTACGGGCTTTTTTGCTTTTACACCCCTCCTTAAATGTTCAATTATTCTCTATCGTAAGGGAGCAAATTCGGGTACCCGAACGCCTATATTTTTGGGTACCCGAATTTGTTGTAACTATAAGACTTTCAGTTAGATGTACAGGTTTTGTACATCTTGTAAAGCCTTGATTAGAATATTAAATTTATTCATAAAAGGAGGAGTTGTATGGACACTAAAATCAGTATTCTTTTTTATGGCAGGAAATCAAAGACTACTAGAGATAATCTACTGCCAATATACCTGCGCGTAACAATTGGTGGGGAAAGGCTTGAAATAAGTACCCACCGATATGTATCCCCTACAAGATGGTCCGTGGAAGCAGGAAAGGTTAAGGTGGAACAAAAGGGAGTGGGACAGGGGCCTGTTCCTGATGGCCATCTGCCAGGCCGCCACGGTGGTTGCTTCCGCCTCCATTGTCTCGCTCAGCGCCCAACCCACCACTTTTCTATCGGCCAAATCCAGTACCACCGTCAGGTACAGCCAGCCTTCCCCGGTTCTGATATAGGTTAAGTCGTATACCCATTTCTCCGCCGGTCCTGCCGCTTGAAAATCCCTGGAGAGGTGGTTCTCCGCCACTGTGTATGCATGGCTGGAGTCGGTGGTCTGCATCCGGTATTTCTTGCGTATAATGCTCTTGACCTGATGCTTCTGCATCAGGCGGGCCACGCGTGGACGCGACACGTGAACTCCCTGCTCTTTGAGCTCAACAGCAATCCTGGGGGAGCCATAGCGGCGTTTGCTCTGCTCATAAACCTGTTTAATCTGCTCGACTAGTTCCTGTTCTTTGCCTGCTCTCACCCCCACCGGATGCTTGAGCCAGTAATAGTAGCCACTGGTACTTACCTGGAGCACCTTACACATCCTCTCAACGGGAAACTGGTTTCGGTGCTCTTTTACGAATCCGAATACCGCCCGTCTCCCCTGGAGAAGATGCTGATGGCCTTTTTTAACGTGAACTCGGGAATTAAACCATATATAAATAATTGATTTACAATCATTTGTACAGTTATTTGATCACTAAGTAATCGTGAGTGTCATGGCATTTGTAGACTGTATTTCCCAAAATAGAAGAATACATCAACCAATATTCATATTAAGAGCTCTGCAAGCGTAAATTTCAAAGATTAATTCTCGAGTTCACGTTGGCTTAATTCCCGAGTTCACGTTTTTTTAAGATGTCACGCTCCAACTGCGCCTCCTTCAGCTCCTTTTGCAGCCGCTTTATCTCCCTATGCTCGTCCGTAAGCCCTTCGGTGGGCCGGGCTAGTGGGCTGTCCTTTTGTCGCCACTTGCTCAACCGGCCGGGATCTATTCCCAGTTCCTCAGCTACCTCTTTTACCGAACCTCTGGCGTAGGAGAGGTCAATGGCCATCCGCTTGAAGGAGGCATCAAATTCACGTCTGTTCATAGTAGTCAAATTTAAACCTTTATTTAAATCTGCCTAAGAAAAAGCCTCCAGTAAAAGGTAGCAAGTTCACCTGGCGCCCTGGCAGCCGATGAGCCGACAGCTCTTTCTGCTGCGTAAGCTCACACGGGAACATTAGCAGGTCCAGCAGATGCGCACGGAGGTTAACAACCGCCTCCATGCCGAGTCCCACTCCATGCTGCAGGGCAAGGGCACGGTAAGAAGGCTCCGCAAGACACTCCAGCTATATGAGGCACAGTTGCAGGCCATCCAACAGGAAATAGCAGCAACTATCCAGGCAGACCCCTTACTCAGCGATAAGATAAAGAAAGTCACCACCATCAAAGGGGTGGGCCTGTTGACGGCGGTCACCATCATTGCTGAGACCAGCGGCTTTGCCCTCATCACTAATCAGAAGCAGCTCACTAGCTACGCCGGATATGACGTGGTGGAGAACCAGTCGGGAAAGCGGAATGGCAGGACGAAGATTTCCAAGCAGGGCAACAGCCACATCAGGCGGGCACTGCACATGCCGGCCTTGAACGCGGTGAGCCTGAAGGTGCCGGTCTGCCGGGAGCTTTATGAGAGGCTGACGGGGAAGGGGAAAAAGAAGATGGTTGCCTACGTGGCCGTGCAGAAGAAGCTGCTGATCCTGATGTACACCCTATGGAAGAAAGATGAGGCATGGTCAGAGGACAAATACCAGCAGCAAGCACAAGAAATAATCCAAAGCCTAGAGGCCGGAGCCTCTCTTTCAGGTGTCAGCGCAGCTGACAAAAACAAAATAGCCCCGGCTTTTGCCAAGGCTACACAAGATGAGCATCCAGCACCTGTCGGCCAGGAGCTCTCTTTCAGGTAAGGGAAAGATAAGAAAAATCTAAAAAAGATCCTTGACTTTTAAGACAGTACCTTTTTTTCGATAATCTCTTTGGCTACTTTCAAATCCAGGGCCAGTTCGGTGTACATGGCCTTGAGGCGGCGGTTCTCCTCCTCCAACTCCTTCAAGCGCTTAAGCTCGGTGGCGTCCATGCCGTTGTAGCGCTGGCGCCACTTGTAGAAGGCTGCCTGGCTCACGCCGTACTCACGGCTGATTTCTGCCGCGCTCTTGCCTGCCTCGAACTCCTTCAGGATTCTGGCGATCTGCTGAGGGGTAAATTTCTTTCTCTTCATAAATAACTGTTTAAAGTTAAAGCTTTTTCTCTACTTCAAAACAGTTCTGTTTTCAGGGGAGCTGACAGGCTCCGGCTCCGGGTTTCAGGTAGAGGTGCTGAAAAAGATGTACCCCGACCTCACCGTCCTCTGCTTTGACTTACCCGCCCCGCTCTACCTGTGTGAACATTATCTCTCCCAGGTGCTGGGAGACCACAGCATTGTTCCCTCAAGCCGGACACTGGGTGTGACCAGCCTGGAAGAGGTCGTGGAGAAGGGGAAGGTGCACCTGCTGGGGAACTGGCAGTTTCCACTGCTGAAGACCTTTCCGTTTCACCTGTTCTGGAATGCGGCAAGCTTTGGGGAAATGGAACCCGACATCGTGCAAAACTACCTGAGCTACATTCAGGACAGCTGCCGATACATTTACCTGCTGCAGGCGCGCAATGGGAAGGAAAGCACCAAAAGCTCCTGGGTGGTGACACCTATCAGGTTTAGTGATTACGAGGCGATGCTGAGCAGCTTCAGCCTTATTGAAGAATCCGATGCTTTTGACGCGCACCGCAGGATGTCTCAGAGCGGGGGGTATTTCCAGGCGGTTTGGCAAAAAGTGTAAAGTTCTGTTATCCTGATGAACAGCAATGGCTATAAAACCAAACATAGCCTGAGCCCGCCTTTCTATAGCCACCCTTTCCGTCGGAACCACTTATATATGCAGAGGGTCACCACCAGCATCACGGCAACCACCGCAGGATACCCGTACTTTTGCCCCAGCTCGGGCATGAACGCAAAGTTCATCCCGTAGACACCCGCAATGAAAGTGAGGGGCAGGAAAAAGGCGGAGAAGATGGTGAGCACCCGCATCACCTCGTTGGTTCTCTGGGAGGAAAGGGAGATATAGGTGTTTATCAGGTTGTTGGTGCCGTCGTTCACCTCCTCAAACTGCGTCTCCACATGCACGTACAGATCTTTCAGATCCTGGATTTCCGTTGGCTGAAACCCTATCTGCTGCATGTTACTCAGAATGACCTCCGACAGGCGGAGCACCCGCCGGCACACGGTGGCTTTCCGCTTCAGGTGATAGAGGCCTTTCGTGAGGGGCGGCATCTTTTGGTTCAGGAATGTCTTTTCCTCGTAATAATCCAACTCCTCGGCCAGCCGGTGCGCCGGCGTTTCATAGGTGCTGAAAACGGCTTTGATGAGCCTGATGAGCAGGTCCTGCGGTTGCTTCACTGCTCCTGTGTCGGTGTACCTTGCTTTAACCTGCTCAATCAGGTCGGAGGGGCTCCGGTGTATGGTGATGATGTATCTGCCCGAGTAGAAGATGGCAATCTTGTTTGTCAGCTCCTGGATGGTGTCGGCTTCCCCATGCGCCCCCGCATCATAGACACGGGCAATCATGAAGGCACCGTCCCCGATAACCTCGTATTTGGGCAGGTGCTCGGGCTGAAGCGAGTCTATGACAGAAGTCCGGTGCAGGCCGTACGCTTCCGCCAGTTCCTGCAGCTCCTCTTTGGTGGGGCCTTCCACGTCTATCCATTGCCAGTTGTTTCCCTCCAGCGGCACTAGTGTTCTTCTCATGGTGTGTTTAACTACAGTTTCTAAAGCAATGGAAGGCACGCTTCAAAATGAATTCAAAGCCGCATTGCAAGCATCCTCTTCACGCAGCATGTCTATGGAGCTACCGCCTGCATCATAAGGGTCGACAGGTACCCGCCGTAGGTGCCGAGCGCATAGCCCAGGATGGCGAGCAGCACCCCTACCGGGGCCAGGGCCGGATGGAAAGCCGCGGCCACGATGGGTGCTGATGCCGCCCCTCCCACATTTGCCTGGCTTCCTACTGCCAGGAAAAAGAAAGGGGCCTTGACTAGCTTGCCCACTAGCAACAGCAGCAGCATGTGAACCGTGATCCAGATAAAGCCAACCAGGAACAACCCGGGCTGGCTGACGATAGCGGTGATGTCCATCTGCATGCCAATGGTGGCCACCAGAATGTAGAGGAACACACTCCCGATCCGGGTAGCGCCCACTCCCTCTAAATTCCGTACCTTGGTAAAAGAGAGCAGCATCCCAAAGGTGGTGGCCAGCACGACCAGCCAGAAAAAGCCGGAGGTAAGGCTGAACTTATCCAGGTAAGGGGCGTGGAGTGCCACCCAGGGCGCAATCAGGTCTGAAAGAAAGTGAGAGACACCCGTTATACCCAGGCCCACGCCTACCACCGCCATCGTGTCGGCCATGTTGGGAATACGCATGATACTGAGCCGGTGCTCCTCGATCCGTTCCTTCAGCTCATTGACCGCCGTGCTGTCAGCCCGGAAGAACCTGTCCACCCGCTCACTGTTGCCTGCACCGTACAGCAGCACCGCCATCCAGATATTTGCCACAATCACATCCACGGCTATCACAGCGGAAAACAGGTTCGGGGCCGGCTTGAATACTTCGAACATAGCCAATTGGTTCGCCCCGCCTCCGATCCAGCTCCCGGCTATGGTGGATAGCCCGCGCCACACGGCATAAGGACCCTCTCCCCCTACCAGTTCAGGGGCAAAAGAAGACACCAGCAGCACTGCCAGCGGGCCGCCGATCATGATGCCGACAGTGCCTGTTATGAACATGAGGCCCGCCATCTGGCGCAGTTTCCATATCTCCTTCAGGTCCAAGCTGATGGTGAACAGCACCAGGCTGGCGGGGAGGAGGTAACGCGAAGCCATCTGGTAAAGGCCTGACTGCTCCCCTGATATGACGCCGAATGAGTTGAGCAAACTGGGAATCAGGTAGCACAGCAGCACCGAAGGCACCACGGCGTAAAATTTCCTGAAGAAGGGACGGCTGCTGGACGAGGTGCTGAAAACCAGGGCCAGAATGAGAACCAGTATGCCCAGCACAACAGCATCGTTGGTGATAAGAGGGAGTTCCTGTACGGATGTTTCTTGCATGCAAATGTTATAAAGGCGTACTACAGCCAGGAGCCCGACGAATTGAAAGTTCTTTCAACAGCAGCATTCGAACTGGCCTTATTGTTTGAATAGAGGCAATAAATAACCGGTAAATATAGGGGCTTGTGCCTAAAGAAACAGCTAGACGGAAAATAAAATAACAGGCCCACGCCAGCCTGTTTCCTACCTCCGGACCTTCCCGGATGTGCACTACCCTAACGGGAGTTATGTCAGCAACATACAGGAGATGTGACAGGCTTTATTTCTTCTGGCGTGGTTGTATGATATCACCGGATTCCGGCATACATTAGATGCTGTTTTACGCTCGCCGCAAAGCACCCAGTAAAAGAAAACCTGTATGGATAATAACAGCCAACTCAACCGCACCCTTGGCTTGCGCCTGGTCCTTGTGGTTGTCATCGGAAACATCATCGGTTCCGGTGTGTACAAAAAAGTGGCGCCTATGGCGGCGGAGCTGCATTCCCCGGGATGGGTGCTTATCTGCTGGGCGCTGGGAGGCATCATCACGCTCTTTGGCGCACTGAGTAATGCAGAGGTGGCAGGCCTTTTGGCGGACACCGGCGGGGAGTACGCTTACTACAAGAAGATATACAACCGCTTCTTCGCCTTTTTCTTCGGGTGGTCCCTTTTCACCGTTATCCAAACCGCCGCCATATCTTCCCTGGCCTATGTTTTTGCGCAGTCTCTCCACAGCATACTGCCCTTGCCGCAGCTTTTAGGCTCCCTGGCTGACGTCTCCATCGGGGGGGTGTTCTCCCCCTTCGCTGACTTCAGCGTCAAGCTGACCGCCATTCTCCTGATTGTGGTGCTGACGTGGGTGAACATGCGCGGTATTAAATCCGGGGCGGGACTCAGCACCGCTATCCTGCTACTGGTATTCACGGGCATTGGCGTTATCGTTTTCTTCGGACTCGGCAACCCGCAGGCAGAGATAGGAAGGAACTTCGAACTGGCTACCACCTCCGCTGCCCCCATAACGTTCAGCGCTGTTTTCGCTGCCATGCTGTCGGCGTTCTGGGCCTACCAGGGCTGGGCCGCCATCGGCTACGTTGGAGGGGAGATCAAGGATGCCCACCGTAACATACCCCGCGGCATCACCATCGGCGTGTTCACTGTTGTCGCCGTTTACCTGCTGGTCAACATGACGTATCTTTCCCTCCTTCCTGTAGCAGTTCTGGAACAGGTCCATCAGGCGGGGAACCAGATTGCGGCCGTGGAGGCCATCAGGAGTTTCTGGGGGTATGGTGGCGCCGTGTTTATCTCCGCCCTTATCCTGGTTACCACCCTGGGCTGCACCAACGCCACCATCCTGGCAAGTTGCCGCACCTATTTTGCCATGGCACGCGAAGGCATGTTCTTCCCGAAAGCCGCCGCGCTGAACCAGGCGCAGGCACCGGCCAACTCCCTGCTGTACCAATGTGTCTGGGCCTGCCTGCTGGTGCTCTCCGGCACGTTTGACCAGCTGACGGACATGATTATCTTCGCGGTGTTCATCTTCTACGGTGCCACCACCCTGGGTGTCTTCATCCTGAGGTGGAAGATGCCGGATGCTCACCGCCCCTACAAGGTATGGGGATATCCCATCGTGCCTGCCGTCATGGTGCTTTTCTGCGCCGCGCTGTTCTTTAACACCATTCTTGTTCGTCCGCGTGAGGCAGCGATGGGCATGGTGCTGATGCTCACCGGCATCCCGATGTACTGGTGGTTCATCAGAAAGCAGAACAAAAAGCCTGAGGCGGCACCTGATGAAAAGGTCCTTTCTTAACCCATTCTAAACAGCTTGCATCAGTTTTTCGGAGTATGCTGTTTAAGAGTCAGCCAGTACTGTTGCATATAGTATACCCCATCACTTCCTCTCAGAATTCCCCTTTCCGAAGGTATAAGGCAGCGGCAGGTCCTGAAACAGCAGGAGCAGCCTGGCTACGACCCAGCGGCTGCCACCCTTAGGAGATGCGCTTTAGCTCTGAAACCGCCACAGGCTTTATCACCAGCGGCACTTTCTCCACTTTCACCGAGCTGGTGTCAAGCCCGAACCACTTGGCCTCCGACAGGGTGAACTGCTTCATGAAGAAATACCACTCCATGATCCGCTCCTCTGCGAAGGGAAGGTCGTTTTCATAGGAGAGGAACTTCTCCAGCACCACAAAACGGAAGTCTCCGATGAAGTTGAACTTGCTCAGGGAAGCATAGCGGCTGGTGATGTCCACCTCTCCCTTCCGGACCATTTCCTCCACCACCTTGCGGAAGAAGAGGTTGATGCGCTGCTCCACCCGGAACCCAAGCCTGAAGTCAACGCGGATCACGTCATCCGGGGCAATGATGCGCACCTTGTACTCCATGGTGAAGGGCTCATCGGTGGTGTCCACATGCACAAACCAGTAGATGTCCGCCCGCTTGGGCCTTTTCTGGAAAATGGAGTAAATCACTTTTGACTCTATCTCCTTGGGACTGGCCGCCCCTGTCATGAACACCAGGTGCGTGGCATACTTGGGGATTGTCTCGTCCATGCTGAGTTCCCGGAGCGCCGGCAGGTAGCCTTTCAGGCGCACATCATCAGCCAGCCTGCGCTTGATGTGAAAGGCCCTGATCCAGATATACATCACCATGAGCAGCGCCCCCCCGATGAGCAGCGACACCCAGCCGCCATGGGGGAACTTGATCAGGTTGGCCACCAGGAACGCCCCCTCGATGAGCAGGTACAGGCCCAGGAACAAGAAAGAGGCCATCCTGGACCCCGTCTTTACCAGGAGATAGTAACTCAGCAGGATGGTGGTGGAAAGCATGGCCAGCGTAATGGCCAGCCCATAGGCCGCCTCCATGTTGGCTGACTCCCGGAAATACAGCACCACGCCGACACACCCCAGCCACAGCAGCCAGTTGATGCTGGGCACATAGAGCTGCCCTTTGTGGAGGGTGGGGTAGTTGATGCGCACCTTCGGCCACAGGTTCAGCCGCGTCGCCTCACTGATGAGCGTGAAGGAGCCGCTGATGAGCGCCTGGCTGGCGATAATGGCGGCGACAGTGGCCAGGCCGATGCCGGTGAGCAGGAACGATTTCGGCATAATCCCATAAAAAGGGTTCGTCTCCAGGTACTTCCCTTCCTGCGTCATCAGCCATGCCCCCTGCCCCAGGTAGTTCAGCACGAGTGCCGTTTTCACAAAGACCCAGCTTACGCGGATGTTGGACTTGCCGCAGTGGCCCAGGTCAGAGTAGAGCGCCTCCGCGCCCGTGGTGCAAAGAAACACAGCACCCAGTAGCCAGAAACCGCCCGGGTACTCCACCAGGAGGCTATAAGCATAATAGGGGCTCAGCGCGTACAGTATCTCCGGGTGGTGTACCAGCATGGCCGCTCCCAAAGAGCCAAGCATGGCAAACCACAGGAACATGACGGGGCCGAAGGCCTTGCCTACTATCTCGGTGCCAACGCTCTGCAGCAGGAAAATCCCGGTCAGGATGGCAATCACAATCGGCACGGTGGCTAAATCGGGATACAGAAGCCGCAGCCCCTCCACCGCCGACGAGACCGAGATAGGCGGGGTGATAATCCCGTCAGCCAATAGGGCCGCGCCACCAGCCATAGCGGGAATGATGAGCCAGGTGGCCCTGCGCCGGATGAGGGTATAAAGCGAGAAGATGCCCCCTTCCCCCCTGTTATCCGCCTGCAGGGTAAGCACCACATACTTAAAGGTGGTCTGCAAGGTCAGGGTCCAGAAAACACAGGAGATGCCCCCGAACACAAGTATCCTGCTGATAGGAGCCTCCCCGATAATGGCCTTCATCACATAAAGCGGCGAAGTGCCGATGTCACCGTAGATGATGCCAAGGGCTATGAGCAAGCCAGCAGATGTGACTGCCCTGGCTTTTGAACTAGGTATGCTACTCAAGGTTAATGTAGGTAAAGTGTAACTGATGTAAGGTAATTTTACGGTTACCTTATAGCCGTTTTAAAGTGTATAAAATGCTCTAACCTGAGGCAGGCAGTTTATAAAGCGCATAAGAACCTGCATACAGACTGAGCCAGCACCGGTCTTAACGGTATGGAACTTATCGACCCAAACCATTAAGCCCGGTGCTGAAGCAAAGTAGAAAGACCGGATTTTCATCAGGCAATACGTTTCATGCGAAAGGCTAGACGAAAGCGGCAGAGCCACCTTTGTAAGCCGTGTTGCTCCGCTGTGGTTGCGGGTTCTGCAGATGGGTGCTTACGATGTCCCTCCATTTTTCGGCGAGCAGGAGCTCCTCGTTAAGGGACATGCTCTCCTCCCGGTTATAGAATTCCACCGCTTGCTCCCGCAGCCCTGACACCTGGAACGTGAAGCGCAGTTCAATGAGGTCAATCACCCTGTTCCCTGCCACTTCCCTGTTCACGTTGTTGACCCTGCACGCTGCCACTTCTGATAAATGAAGGAGAAGCATGCCTTCCCCTTCGGCCCGCTTCTTTAGGAAAAGCAGGATGCTCTGTTCTGTGTCGATGCCGATGGCGAAGTGATGGTTCCACAGGTCATGCTGCGTTATCGTTAGCTGCTGCTGTTGCGCTATATCTAAGAAATGCTGCAGCTGTTTCTGTTTTTGCTGTTTTTGCTTTCTTTGAATGAGCATGACCGGCACCGCGAATAGTGCCAGGGAAATAAGACCTATGATAACTGAGGTAATATCCATTTTGGTTTTATAAATGTTTGAAAATATTTCTGAAGGATTCAACTCTTCATGGACAGTTTGGGTTGAGAAAGCTACCGGTTGCTTCCTTACGCTTTACCAGAACACAATGTAGAGTGCCGACAGCATGCCGCAGATGAGGATAGAGCCGGCCACAAAGCCCGCCGAGGGTTTGAACATGGACTTCTCGATGTCCAGTCCATCCGGGTTGTTCCTGCTCTTCGGGTCAAGCAGCGTCAGGAGCACCATCAGCTCCACCAGCACCAGGAAGACAATGCTCATCCTGTCCAGGAACGGGATGCTGGGAAACTGGAACTTAAGGAAAGTAGAAAGGGGGATGGTCAGCACGGCCGCTACCGTGGCTGCCAGCGCGGTGGTGGGCTTCCAGAAGAAACCCAGCAGGAAAATGGCCAGCACCCCAGGGGAGATAAAACCGGTGTACTCCTGTATGTACTGGAAGCCCTGGTCCAGGTTCCGCAGGGAGGGCGCGACCACCACACCTATCAAAGAAGCCGCCACCACGGTAACCTTACCGACAACAACCAGCCTTTCCTCTGTGGCTTTCGGGCTGAAGAACTTCTGGTAGATATCCAGGGTGAAGATGGTGGCGATGCTGTTGGCCTTGCCTGCCAGCGAAGCGACGATGGCGGCAGTCAGTGCCGCGAAAGACAGCCCCCTCAGGCCGTTTGGCAGCAGGTTCAGCAGGACAGGGTACGCGTGGTCCGGCTTTACATGTCCCAGCCCGTTGGCCATCTCCTGCTGGAAAAGACCCTTCTGGTAGAGCACATAGGCAGCGATGCCCGGCAGCACCACGATGATCGGCATCAGCATTTTCAGGAAGGCGGCAAAGAGCAGTCCACTGCGGGCAGTCCTCAGGTCAGCACCCAGGGCGCGCTGCACAATGTACTGGTTCGCCCCCCAATAACTCAGGTTCGTGATCCACAGCCCGCCCATCAGCACAGAGAGTCCGGGCAGGTCCATATACGCATCGCGCGTGCCGCCCATCCCGTCCGGGATTGTCAGCTGCCCTTCGTTGAGGATCATGTGGAAATGCGAAGAGGCTTCCCGCTTCATAACGACCAAACCATCTATAACGCCTGAACCTCCGTACTGCTCGGCCACCAGGTCCAGCGCCAGGTACGTCGTGGCAAGCCCTCCGCAGATGAGCACGAACACCTGGAAAACGTCTGTATAGCCAATCACCTTCATTCCACCCAGCGTGATGATGATGGAGAAGATGGCAAGGCCGTACACGCAATAGGTGAAGTCAATGCCGGAGATGGTCTCGATTGCCAGCGCCCCAAGGTAGAGGATGGAGGTCAGGTTCACGAACACATACACCAGCAGCCAGAACACGGCCATGATGG
Organism: Pontibacter pamirensis; assembly: GCF_010015475.1. GTDB lineage: Bacteria > Bacteroidota > Bacteroidia > Cytophagales > Hymenobacteraceae > Pontibacter > Pontibacter pamirensis. The sequence goes on along the minus strand of NZ_SSNI01000026.1, from coordinate 15,940 downwards.
TACTGACTGTGGTGTTGTAGCGCTGCGAGAGGAACTGGGGCATGGTGTAAATGTTGTTCTTCAGGTAGATTGGTATGAAGAATACCGCTACCAGCACCAGCGTGAGGGCCGCCATCCACTCGTAAGCGGAGACGGCCAGCCCCATGGCAAAGCCCGAGCCGGACATGCCGATGAACTGCTCGGCCGAGATGTTGGAGGCAATAAGCGAAGCGCCTATCGCCCACCAGGTCAAAGAACCCTCTGCCAGAAAGTAATCCTTTGAGTCGGCCTCTTGAGTCTTGTGCTTTCTGTATATGTAAATGCCGTACCCGGACACGATGATAAAGTAGACCAGGAATACGAGGTAGTCTATAAGCTGCATGATCAGATTATCTTATTTTGTTTCTATGGATTTAAAAGTTTCTTTCCACCCGCCGGAAAAGGAAAGCGTATGAAATGGTCATAGCGATAGCCTTTCTCCCTTTGCCAGTTGGGAAAGGGATGTTCTATAGGTGCCAAAGGAATTTAGGCAACCACCTTCTCGCTTGGCTTGTCCTCTAAAGGTGTGGTCCGAAGCTTACTGTGCCGGCGCCCGTATAAGAAGTAAATAGCGATACCAACCGCCATCCAGATAATCAGGCGCAGCCAGGTGTCTGCGCCCAGGTTCACCATCATATACCCACAGATGAGGATGCCCAGGATGGGGATGAGCGGTACAAAAGGCGTTCTGAAGGGGCGTTGCAGATCCGGGCTTGTGCGGCGCAGCACGATAATGCCGGCACAGACAATCACAAACGCCAGCAGCGTACCGATGCTCACCAGCTCACCCAGCAGGCCAATCGGGAATATGCCGGCCACCATGGCGGCGACCACTCCTGTCAAAATAGTCGTGACATAGGGGGTGTTGTACCTGGGGTGCACCTTTCCGAAAAAGGCCGGCAAAAGGCCGTCACGGCTCATGGCATAGAAGATGCGCGGCTGCCCCATCAGCATCACCAGCACCACGGAGGCTAGGCCAGCCACGGCGCCCACCCCTGTCAGGAAGTAGAGCCACTTCAGACCGGGTCCGGCTGCCTGCAGGGCAACCAGCACCGGGTCCGGCACATTGAGTGTTTGAAAAGGCACGAGGCCCGTCAGCACCAGCGACATCAGCACATAAAGCAGCGTACAAACGCCTAAAGATGCCAGCATCCCGATGGGCATGTCGCGCTGTGGATTCTTTGCTTCCTGGGCAGCCGTGCTCACCGCGTCAAAGCCGATGTAAGAGAAGAACACGATAGCCGCGCCGGCGACCACACCCTGCCACCCGTAGCGGGTGCTTCCGTCCGAGAGTATCTCCTTCGCCGGAATAAAGGGCTCCCAGTTAGCAGAGTCCACGTACTGAAACCCGAAGCCGATGACCAGCAGGACAATGGCCACCTTCACAATAACGATGATGTTGTTGAACTTAGCAGATTCCTGGATACCCACGACCAGCAGGGCCGTCATCACCAGGATAAGCACGATGGCGGGCAGGTTGATGATGGCACCGGTAGCCTCAAAGGAAGAACCATTGTAAGCGAGCGGGGCGGAGGCGATAGCAGCAGGGATGGTGATGCCAAGGGATTTGAGCAGGCTCACGAAGTTACCGCTCCATCCCACTGCCACCGTGGCAGCCCCGAACAGGTACTCCAGAATCAGGTCCCAGCCGATAATCCAGGCAATAAACTCCCCCAGTGTGGCGTAGCCGTAGGTGTAGGCGCTGCCGGCAATCGGTATCATGGAGGCAAACTCCGCATAACACAGGCCAGCAAAAAGGCAGCCCAGGCCGGCAATCAGAAAAGATATCACAATCGCAGGGCCCGCTGCGTTGGCGGCAGCCGTGCCCGTTAAGACAAAGATGCCTGCGCCTATGATAGCCCCAACGCCCAGCATGGTCAGGTTGGAGGCCGTGAGGGTGCGCTTTAAGCCGTGCTCCCCGCTCTCGGATTCTTTGATAAGTTTTTCGACAGACTTTGTCGCAAATAGATTCTTAGACATTCTTAATTCTTTTAGAAATGACACAATGAGGTAGTACCTGCCCCGGGGCAGGCAAAACAACGGCCTTACAGGCGGCATAACCGCGGGTAAGGAAACTACCCGCAGCAGGTGCAGGTGCATCAAACAAAAGAAAGGCTAGGGGGCGTTGGGCAGTATCCGGAACTGCGCAGCGAGAGAGGCAAAGCCATGTTTGGCCTTCGCGGGCTTCGGGCCTGGGCGCCTGAAGGAACAATAGAGCAGACCGTACACCAGCAGGAGAAGCGGCAGGGCCTGGTCCGCCGAAGCGGCGGCACCCGGCGGCACCGACCGCTCCAGCCAAGCTACCGGATCACCCGCCACTTCACCCGAAAGCTGCTCAATGGAGTTACCGGAAGGAAAGCCGGGAGCGGTTGTCAGGAGCTGTTCCGCCTTGAGAAAGCCGCAGGCACACAGCAGGGCAACCCACAGCAGCAGGCTACTTAAAATGGTTCTATTTTTGCGGCTTTTCAACGGTGGTGTTTAAGAACGTGATGATGGGTTGCTAAGTCCTGGATTTCCTCTACTGACTTTATTCTAAGGTTTTTTTACCTGGTGGAGGCGCTGCCTCAGGATAGTGACGACTGGCGGCAGCAGCGACACGACGATGATGCCCAGCACGAGCAGGGAGAAGTTTCGCTTAACCGTCGGCAGGTTGCCAAACACATACCCGATCAGGATGAAGAATACCACCCACAGCAGGGCTCCCACCACGTTGAAATACAGGAAGCGGGTATAGTTCATCTTGCCCATGCCTGCTACAAAGGGAGCGAACGTGCGCACAATGGGTATAAAGCGGGCATAGATAAGGGTTCGCCCGCCGTAGCGCGCGTAGAACCTTTCCGCCTGCTGCAGGTGCGCCTGCCTCAGGAACCAGTAATCCTTGTCGTAGAGCCTGCCCCCAAGCTTGCTGCCTGTGTAGTAATTAAATGAATCCCCCAGCACGGCCGCTGTGGAAAGCAAAAACAGGAGCAGCAGCACACTCAGCCCTGAAGCCGGTATAGCTGCCAGTGCGCCTAGCGCAAAGAGCAGGGAATCCCCCGGCAGGAAAGGAGTGACAACCAGCCCCGTCTCACAGAAGATGATCAGGAAAAGGATAAAGTAGATCCAGCTCCGGTACTCCCGCAACAGGTCTACCAGGTGAACATCAACATGAAGCACAAAATCAACCAGGTGCTGGAGTAGCTCCATACAGGTAATCCCAAAGGCAATACAAACAATAGAAAAGAGGACCAGCCTGTTCTTTTACTTAAGATGGCTGAGAAGCGGAATCCGCTGAAGGGAAAGAAATAGCAGGGGTTTAGGACTAGGGTCCTTTGGTGAGGATGGTATATAACCCGCAATCCCTTCTGGAGAAGGAGTAAAAGGATGGAACAGCAGGAGCGTCGGCTTGTTCCGGGTACTTCTGCTGAAGCAGGTTCTGAAAAACCTGGCTCAAAGGCGACTTGTCCAGCTGCAGGACAGCCTCAGCGTCACCGGGGCTTACGTCTCCGGCTGTCAGCTGGAAAGGCGATTCATTGTCCGCATCCACTTGAAGTGTAGACGCCACGATGTCTGGAGATGCTGCCTGGGAAACAACAGGCACAGCTAGGGTCAGCACGCTGCACAGGAGCACAGCGAGCAGCACGTAAAGCTTCTTCAAACAAGATGCACCCATTGCTTTCATGCAGCAAAGGAAGATGGTAACGCAGACTAAAGCAACAGTCCGCGGTTAATTATTTTAGGACGCCTGAAAAAGACCCTGTTTATTTAATAGTAATAGGACCAGTGCTGCTTAATAAATGGCGGCACATGCAACTTCAGATCTACTGGTAATAAGGTATGCCATTCTTTCAGATTTGTAGTAAAGCCCTTCTCACAACCAAAAATATTATTGAGAAGCAGGAAGCCAACACATTCCTACTTCACCTAACTTACAGGCTCACTCCATACTAGAATTGCTACATTTTACTGGAGACTTTTTCTTAAGCAGCCACACTTTGCTGGTATAACGATTCTTCATACTGGCATGGCGTCAGATAACCCAGTGCTGAATGCCTCCTTTTCCTGTTATAGAAGCTTTCGATGTACTCGAAGACGGCCAGCTTTGCCTCTGCTATGGTAGCAAACTTGTGGTGGTACACCATTTCTGTTTTCATCTTCTTAAAGAAGCTCTCGGCCACTTCAAATCGTCAACCCACACGCCGCCGGTATAGACGTGGGGTCCCGCAGCACCTTGCCTCGCTGGTGGATGTGAGGATGAAAAAGACCAAACAGCAGATAGCCGAGGCGCTCCATGGCTCCTGGCGGGAAGTGCTGCTGTTTGAATTGAAGTCTTGCCTGCACTTCTACAGGCTCTATGAAGAAGCCTTCAAGGAGTGTGACCAGAAGATCGAGCGTTCCCTGATGAAGCATGCGCCGCAGACCTCAATATCTGAACTTGAAGAGAAGTCCATGAGGCAAAGCAAGAAAAAGAGCAGTAAAAATGCTCCTGAGTTCAATGTCCCCAGGATAGCCTACCAGTACTTCAAGACTGACCTTCTCGCTATCTCCGGGATCAGCTACGGCACTGTCCTTTGCCTGCTGACGACGATGGGAAAAGATCTGCACAGGTTCCCAACCGCCAAGAGCTTCGCCAGTTAGCTGCGCCTGGTCCCAAACAACAAGGTAAGCGGCGGGCGTATTATCAGCAGCCGCACACCGTCAGGTAAGTCTTACTTGGCGATAGCTCTTGGCCAGGCGGCCAACTCCATTGGCAACCAGAAGGAGCATGAACTCACCCCGTTTTTCAAAAGAATAGCCTTCAAGAAAGGGAGGATAGCCGCCATCACGGCAACAGCAAGAAAGCTGGCCGTCATTATCTGGAACATGGTAACTAAAGCAGAAGAGTACAAGAAAAACGAGATAAAGGAAAGCAATGAAAAAAGCAGACGGATTGGGTTAAAGCAGGTTGAAAAACGCGTCCAGGCGCTTAAACTAATTCAGAGCGAACTTGAAAAGCTTTTCTCAAGAGCTTATTTTTTAGCCACTTAAAATGAAATTGTACAGAAATAGGTTGACAAACTCTTCTTATAAAACGTGGAAATCATAGGAGATAGAAAAGCCTTGTCTTCAGCAGTCGCTACATCCACTAACCATTCACATTTTGCCGTCTCACAAATCAAACATAGACTTTAAAATACAAGACAAGTAAGCGGGACAAACTCTTTTCCTCTTTTAGAGTACTTGGGAGACGGCCAGGGCGTGCCCTTGATAAATTCGTCTTACTGATTTAATGGTGAAAAACAGCTTAATTGATAGACTGTATGTTTGCCTAACTTAAAGAGGGCGATTCGGTCTTAAAGTAGATAGTAAACGTACTGCCTTGCCCTAATTCACTTTCTACCTTGATATCACCACCGGTAGCATCTACTATCTTTTTAGCCAGGAACAACCCAATCCCCTGGCCTTCCACATCGTGGTTAATTCGTTCATATTTCTTAAAGATTTGTTCCTGGTTATGCTCTGATATCCCCATTCCATTATCCTGCACCGATAAAATAACAGAATCGCCTTCCTGTTTCGTTTGAATATGAATAACCGGTGGGTGGTTGTTTTTAAATTTTATGGCGTTAGAAATAAGGTTGTAAATAATACTGCGTAAGTTTTTTTTGGAGAACAGAATATATTTTACGTTTAATTCCCGGATAATAATTGCTTGTGAAGCTTTGATTTTATCCACCAGACTCCATTCAATGTTATCAATAACTTCCGATAAATCAACATTTTCCTGGGTGGTCATATCGCTTTCCACTTTTGCCACGGTCGCAATTTCGGTTATGAGGGAACGGAATTTTTGAATGGATGCATTTATTATCTCTAAATACTGTTTCAATTGCGGATCGGCTACTTCTAGCGAATTCATTAAGCCGATACTACCTTCAATGTTGTTGAGCGGGCCTAACAAATCGTGCGAAGCCGTGTACACAAAAGTATCCAGATCAGCGTTTATGCGTTGTAAAATTCGGTTTCTTTTGCTTAGTTCCAGTTGGGTTTTTTTTAGTTCGGTAATATCATTAAACGTTATAATGGCGCCATTAATCTTATCATGGGGTTGTTGCAGGTAAGGCATGGTCATAATCTGGTACCACCGGCCATTAATAGCTTCCATTTCTTTTGTGATGATGCTGCCCTTGTCCAATACTTGCTTGATGTCTTCTATTAATGTCTCAAATTTTATATTAGTGGAAATATTGCTTAAAGGCCGGCCAATATCCGTTGTCACCAGGTTGATGTGCTTCACGGTGCCCGGCGAGAATTTCATCAACAATAAATCTTTGTTAACAAACAACTGCCCGTTAATATTACTGCGAAAATAGTTGTCTAAATCGTCGTTTAATTCCAGCAGTTCTTTGTTCTTTAATTGGTAATCTGCGTTTATGGTGTGCAGTTCCTCGTTCACCGATTGCATTTCCTCGTTGGTGCTCTGCATCTCTTCATTGGCCGAAAGCAATTCTTCGTTAAAAGACTGCATATTTTCATTGGTGGCATCAAGTTGCAGATAGGTTGCCTGTAGCTTGTCCTTTAGTTCCCTTACTTCTTTCTCCAGGTTCAGGGTATATTCACCGTGATACAATTTTTCATCAAACACCAGGGAGTTTAGCCCAACCGGGGCTTCTACGTTTTCTTCTTTGAACATTACCAGGTAGAGGGTTGGCGTTCTTTTTTTAAGAGGCAAACGGCTAATCGATAATCGGATACTGATAGTGGCATCCTGCTGCTTTATCTTTATACCCGTAACCGACAATTTTTCATCTGCCGTTACAGCATTCGCAAATAGCGTATTAAAGGCTACGGCCAGTGGCGGTGGCAAAAGCTCGGTTAAATTGGAGTTGAAGTTTTTCTGCAGTAGAAATTTTGTGGTATCACCGTAGGTTTTTACCACCTGGTATTTTTCATCAATGCAAATTGCCAGGTAATCCAGCTCCCTGATCAGCGCCGCATTCACCGCTTCCGGCAAGCTGTGCAATGCATTTTGGGAAGGATCTTCCGGTAAGGCAACAAGGGGTTTATGTTTCAGTTCCGGCAATGAGAACGCTTCAAACCGCAATGCCCGGATATTCTTTAGGCTGCGGTACAGTTTAAATTTTTTATCAATGACTTTCAAATCATCAATAATGGGCAGTGGGTTTTCGCTGGTTCCCAAAAATAAGTAACCTTCTTTCTTAAGCCCGAACAGTAACACGGCATATATTTTCTTTTGCAGGGCCGGCGTCATGTAAATCAGCAGGTTCCGGCAGCTAATTAAATGCATGTTGCAATACGGTGGGTTTTTCACCAAATCGTGTTGGGCAAAAATGACCATTTTACGAATTTCCGGTTTGACCCTGTAGTGTTTCTCCTCTTTTATAAAATACTTATCCAGGCGTTCCGGCGAAACATCCTTGGCAATATTGGCTGCGTAAATTCCTTTACCGGCTTGTTTTAAAGCTATTGTATCAATGTCGGTCGCAAATATTTTTACCCCCAGGGCCTTGTCTTTTTTCGCTAACTGTTCACAAATAAGAATAGCCAGGCTATAGGCTTCCTCGCCGGTGGCGCAACCGGCCACCCACATTCTTAACTCCTCGCCCGGAGCCAGGCTTGCCAATATATTGGGAATTATATTTTCCTGGATATTTTTAAAAGCCTCTTTATCCCTGAAAAATGCAGTAACGCTTATAAGGAACTCCTGGGCCAGGCTTTCTATCTCAGACGGATTTGCTTTCAGAAAATACAGGTAATTGCCCAGGTCGTTAATATTATTATACTTTGCCCGGCGTTCCGTTCTTCTTAAAATAGTAGTTTGCTTGTAGTCCGAAAAATCAAGGGGAGAGTTTTCTTTAATTAAAGTGACAATAGCATCTAAATTTTTTAAATCAGTGGTATTATCAGCAGTTAAGCCTGCTTCTTGCTGGGTATAATCTAAAATAAAACCCGGAATTTGAGCAGGTTCTAATATATAATCTACTATTCCGGTGGCAATCGCATTTACGGGCATGCTATTAAAAGAGGTAGTGTCCGGGTCGCGCACGATAACCAGCCCGCCGGCATTTTTTATGGCTTTTACCCCTGTGGTGCCATCGGAACCTAAGCCAGATAGAATTACCCCAATTGCTTTCCGTCCGCAATCAGCCGCCAGCGAATCAAAAAAGGCATTAACAGTATGATGGGGACCGGCTACATTTTTTTTATCCGTTAAATACAAGGTATTGTCCCGGATGGTCATAAACTTATCGTTCGGAACCAGGTAAACTTCATTTCTTTTTACCGGCATTCCGTCTTCTGACTCTTTCACCTTCAGTTTACTGTGTCGCGCCAGCAGTTCTACCATCCGGCTTTTAAAATCCGGGGGAAAGTGCTGAATAATCACGTACGCTGCGCTATCTAAAGGCGTATGATCAAAAAAGGAATATATTTCTTCTACGCCACCGGCAGAAGCTCCTATTGCAATGACATATTGGGGATCTGACGTGACCATTGTTTTCTTTGAAAAGAGTGAACCGGAAATTCAAGAAACGTATCTTGAAGGGGAAGAACTGGCAGTTAATTCAAAAGCAGTAAAAATATACTCCTGTATCGCCTGTACTTATACGTAAATGTACTGGATATAATAGTTATAATTAGACTCAGATTTTGTTTTGCTCCATGTAAAGTAACCGCTGGTAATAAGTTTAAAATCTGACACTTTTAAACCACATATTCAAAAATTTATAAAGAATGTAATTTTTGCTTATGTTAACAAAAAGCGTAAAATAAGTATTTAGTTCATTTTTGCCGGAACTGAAGTATTGGCGTATATAGTTTCCCTTATAGTATATAGACTCTATTCACATGGATAAGCCTGAATTTGTTATTGTGGTAGGTGCTTCGGCAGGGGGCCTGAATGCACTATCTGAATTTGTCGCACAATTGCAGCCCGATTTGGACGCCGCAATTTTTATTGTCATGCATTTATCCCACACCAGTATCGGTGATTTTTTAGTGCATAATTTAAAACAGCGTACCACTTTACCTTGTGAAGTAGCTACTGATGGCGCACCCATAAAAAAAGGCCATATCTATGTCGCATCGCCTAACCTTCACTTACTGGTAAAAAAAGAGACTATCGTTCTGGGTCATGGTCCGGAAGAAAACCGGTGGCGGCCATCCATAGACGTGTTGTTTCGTTCGGCGGCAGCGGCGTACAGTAACCGGGCCATTGGGGTAGTCTTAACCGGTTTGCTCGATGACGGTACCACCGGTATGCTGGCTATTAAAAGAAGCGGCGGCACGTGTATGGTGCAGGACCCTAACGAAGCCGAGTACCCGGATATGCCCTTGTCGGTACTGAATAATATGGAAGTGAATTACTGCATTTCCCTGGCCAGTATGGGAGAGGTAATTTTAGGCATTACCCAAACCAGCCCCGAAGAAATTCCAGCGCCCCCGGATGTTATAATAGAATCGGAAATTGCGGAACGGGTAGTGGTGGATTATGACAACGTGAAACAATTGGGGGAGAAAAGTATTTATGCCTGCCCCGATTGCGGCGGCGGGCTTTGGGGTATAGATGCCAGTGGCGAAGGCCAGGCCAAAATGGACCGCTACCGCTGCCATATCGGCCATTCCTACTCCGAAAAAGATTTGGTTATTAAACAATATGAAGTATTTGAGGCGACACTCTGGATAGCTTTGCGCATTATGGAAGAACGGCGCAACCTGTTTATGAAGATGGAAAACGACCACGCCCGTAAAGGACTTTCTACAATGGCTAAAGGTTACCATGAAAAAGCGGAAGCCATTCAGGGTCACGTAGATAAAATGAAAGAGGTTTTATTCGCTTCTCAAAAATCTGTTTAGTTATATCCCGGGTTAAAAAGCCTATCTTGGGTACTCCTCTATCAATAGTCTTTTTTTCTAAACATATAAAGTTGACCAAATGGAATTATTGCACCGCGTATTATTAATAGATGATGACGAGACTACTAATCTTGTAAATAAGCGCAACATCCTGAATGCCAATGTAAGTACGCACGTTGATGCGGTTACCAGTGGCCAGGATGCCTTGGATTATTTCCATCAGATTGAAAATATCACTTTACCGCTAGACCTTATTTTACTGGATATTCAAATGCCGGAAATGAATGGGTTTGAGTTTTTAGAAATCTATAAAAACCTAGAACCAAAATACAAAGCAAAGCATATATTTGGGTTGACTTCCTCAGCCAGCTTCTACGATTTGGTAAAAATAAAGACTTACGTTGATATTACCGACCACATATATAAACCCTTTACAACCATGGATTATGTATCCTTAGTAAAAAAGTATTTTTAATTGTGTGTCATTCCTTTACAGCATATTAGTTGGTGGCCAAATCATACTGGCATGGAGTTAAATAGCCAGGTGCTGAATGCCTCCTTTTTCGGTTGTAGAAGCCTTAGGTGTATTTGCCTCTTCCTGAAAAAAGTTGATACTTTTTTACCTTAATCCTTGAAACAGCATGCTACTGAACTACTGTGGTTAGTTCGCTCATATCAGATAAATCCAAGTCTTAAGAATATAAGGGCGGCCCTCCCTACTTCTTCAAATTGAAACAAGTTATAACAAATCATTTCCATAACTGGTATTTTGTACATAAAGCGCATGCAATAATATAAATATTCAGATAAACCCAACGTGATTTCAGTTATTAGTTCACGCACAAGAAGCCTTATGCGGCCCGTATATAGCATGCCGCAAACGCATCATTTCAGTACACTTTTCTTCAGGTTGCACACTTCATACACCTTGCGCCTCCCTAGGTGCATTGAGCTCATTTTCCTGCCTGTTGCGTATAACATGCTCCTTCTACAAATGACTGATGCCAATACTTTGTTTTTAATGCATTAAATTGAATTATATTGGGTAATTTGTAGCATAGTTAAAATATAGTTGAATTATTTTGCTAAATACAAAGCAGGGCTAGCACCTTTGTGCATGGCTAATGGCTTTGAATCAAAGTCACTAGTTCACGTTTGGTTTTTATCAGGATGATAGGGTAGTCGGTGGCTACCCTTTTCTTTTTACTGCATACCATAGCCGTTAGCGGCGCAGCTTCTGAGTATTATAAAGTAAGGAAGGCTCCTCATCCCGAGGAGCCTTCCTTACTCATAGCTCTGTTTTATCTATTTATCATCCATCAGCTTGATGGCGCTGCGTAGGCTGTCCCTCAGGTCCTTTGCCAGTTCCTGGTTACCGTCCGCATCCTTCGGGCTGATCTCTATCTTGCCGTCACCGTTGCCGTCCCTGGCCGCAGTCAGGTCAACTCCTGATGCGGCACTCAGGAGGGTGCTTATCTTGTAGTCTATGGTCAGCGCCTGGTCATGGCCGTCCACAACCAGGTCCTGGTTGGCATCTTCGAAATCCACGTCAAACTCCTCGTCCATGTCATGCCAGAACTCAAATGGTACACCGTCTAGCGTGCCGGCCATCAGCACGGCTTTGTCGAGCATGACGCCGCTGGTGCCCTTGTGGGTCTTGAATCCCACCTGCTCATAAACGGCATTGGGCAACACCACAGTCGCGGCTATCGCACTCAGCGAGCCGTTTGGGCTAAGCAGGTCAAGCTCAAAGGGGCCTTTAAGTTTGACGTCTTTGACGGCAACGTCTGTGGCAGACCTGGCGTCGGCTTTGTCAAACTCAAACTCCACCTCCTTTATATTTATCCGAAAGTCTGTCAGTACAATCCGACCCTGCTGGCTTTCAGCGGCAGTAAGAGGGGAGGCAGTTGCCTCAACAGCGACGTTTGCGCTGGTGCGCTCTACCTCTTCTGTCTCACAGGAAGAGAGAAGAAGTAAACCTGCCACTAAAATGGCGGAATGCTTAACGGGAGAATTTAATTTCATGAAATTTACAAATGTAGGTTAAGAATATGACTGCTGGATTAATCCTCTATTTCCACCTCCGTTGCCAGGTCTAGGCCATCGGCCACCTCCTCAAAGATATCGGTGTTGTGGGTCGAGCTGATGACAATAACACCCTGCTCGTTCTTTGTTGCCGTTAAGAGCTCTTCTGAGGAGACACCGGCAAACCAGGCAACGGGGTTAAATGTCACCTGGGCCACCACGCTCTGCCCCTCTTCAAAGGTGACAGTGCCCTCTCTCTCCACCTCAAAGCTCTCAGATGAATTGAACTCGAAGCGAACCGGGTGGGCCTGCCCCAGCGCGTCAGTGAATGTTCCGTTTAGCACAATGGCGGGCTGGCTGCCTTTATCCTGAAGCTCCATCTCCACCTCTATCTCCTCATAGGTTCCCGGGCGGAAAGCAACGGCACTGATGTCAGGAGTGGTGGCGCCGGTGGCAAAATCTATCTGCACGTCCTGCTCCAGCTCAAATTCCACCTCCAGGGAGTCAGCGTCGCCCTCTGCCTCGAACTGAATCTCACTCAGAGTGATGGTGCCGGAGCTGAAGGACAGGCTATTGGTGGATGCTATCCTTCCGTTCACGGGGGCTGCTGCTGTAACGGTGCTAAAGCTGAGGCCAACCTGCGGCTGCGGCGCTGCGGTCTCTTCCTCCCCGCAGGCAAGCATGCCAAGTGACAGGGAAGCAATTAGTAATAAGGATGAAGTTTTCATAGGAGAGATATTTAAGTGTTTGTTTATATTTACCTTCCAAATATCTGACAGGAACATGAAGATAGGATGAAGAACCAGATATTCAATATATATTATTTTATTAATTATTATTCTACCCTGTGGAAGCCATCAAGAAAGAGGGTAGGCGTAGCCAGAAGCACAGAACCGACACTCCTGCTAATGTTATCAGAGGTTGTTGCACTATATAATTTATATGTAAAGTGCAATTATTGACAATATAGAAAGACTTCCCTTTTATTGGGCAGCCTTTCCTTTTATAAAGCTTGAGTCTTGAGCTCCTCCCATTTTTAGAACATGTGAAAAGTATAGAATTCAGGTTCTGCTATATTGTTTTGCATCCACTCCTCCGGTGTTCTGTCACCTAATGAACTGGAAGTGCGGCGGAAAACGCTTGACTAGCTTATGGAAGCAAAGCTGCTAACCCTGTTGAAAAGACAGATCCCGCTACGCAGGCGGGAGATAAAGAAAGCTTTTGCCTGATGCACCTTGCAGAGGAAGTCCATCTGGTAAAAGTCCAGAACCATTAAAGCTTATTATGATAAATTTCTATAGTCATTTCTCAGGTTATGGAGTCCACAGGCAATAGAGATTACCTTGTCTCTCACTTGCTCACCGTGGAGCCTTACCTTTTCTTTGGCAATTCTCACCCTTTTCACGCCCGCCACCACGTGCTCGACCTTTACTCGCAGGCTTGCCAGCAAGCGGTTGTAGAGTTTGTCGTAGTCGGTGAGTTCCCTGTTGCGTGCCTTCTTGACGGGCAGGCAAACCTGTGCCCCCTCCGGCTGGTAGCCCATAAAGCCCAGGTCCAGCAGCAGGCCTTGCCCGGGGCGGAAGACCAACCCGGCCTCATCGGCCAGCGCTTTGTCGCGCAGGCTCCCCTCCACTGTGGCGCTCAGGTAGAGCACCCTGCCGCCTTCATCGCTGAGGAGCAGGTTCTTGACCGTGTGGGCGCATTTCTTGCCGCTGTACTCGTGCCTTTGCCGCTCATAGTCCGCTGAACGCGGTATAGCGCGTTCGGTGGCATCCATGTACAGCACCTGCCCTGCCAGCAGGCGCAGGCAGAGCCGCTCTGCCGTACGGGCCGGCAGGAGCTTTATCCGCTCCAAGGCCCGCTCCACAAGCGGCAGAAGCACCTTTAGCCACTGGCTCACTTTGCCCTGGCTCATCGAGAAGGCGAATGCCTGATACTCCTGGGTGGGATTTTGCTTCAGGTACATCAAAAGGAAGAAAAGCTTATCTGGGCTCCCCTTCAGGCTCATGGAACTGTGCTCGGAGAACTTCTCAATGCGGCGGCTTTTGCCAACCAAGTCGAAGCACCGATGATACTCCTGCCAGAGCGCATCAAAGTGAAGCAACAACAAAGAAAACTCCGCCTCTGTCAAAGACGTTAAGCTGAGCATGAAGCGGTGGTTAGATCGGTTACTATAGAGACTTTGCATACTCTATAAGCCTTTCTGACGCCGCTTTTGTTCTTTCAATGTCTCATATAAGATTTATCGTAATATTATCTATTATACTTAACTCACTTGCTCCTATGCCCAAGGCACTGTTAAAACGCTGGTATGCCTTTACACCCTGCGCTACCTGCAGGGAGAGCAGCGCGCCGCACTGGCAGTCGTACTCATAAAAGAGCTTGATGGCAGCGCCGGAGGCCGAGCCTCCTGAACCTCTGTAATGAGCGGCAAGCTGCTCGGGCAGTGTGATGGTGGTGCTGTCGGCCAGGCGCACCCGGCTGAACTTAGCGGCCATTCTAGTAAGGGAGCTCCTGTTCCAGCCCAGTTGCAAATCAAGCAGCTGGGCGATGCACGCTTTCAGGAAAGCCGCTGCACCGGGGCAGAAGCGTGCATCCAGCGACTACTTGCTTAAACACACCCTGCTTTTTCCTGCAGCAGCGTGCAAAGCTGAGTGAGGCTTTTAGAGCAGGCCTTGTAGGTGCCCAAAAGGCAGAGCCGCAGGAAGTCTAAAGCGCCCAGTTTGCTGGTGCGCTTGATAAAGCCCGTATCTCTGGCTCTTTTCTCCAGGGTATTGGCATCAAAGAAGTGGCTCAAGCTGTCTTAGGCATGACTGGTTTTTACGCGGCTAAGGGGGAATGGTACCATAGTAGAAAATAACAGGTAAAGTAGTTTCTACTGCAAAACTCTTAAAAAGGAAACCAACAGCTTGAGAACTTCACATAGGCCCCCTTAGCCTAACGGCTATGGGGGCTTTCCCCTCGGATATGGCCCTGCTGAAACTGATTTATCTGGCCCAACAGAACATCAGCGAGAAGTGGGTCATGCCGCTGAGGAACTGGAGCCAGACAGCCCAGCAGCTCGCCATCTGGTTCGGGGAAAGAATGCAACTGGACTTGAAGCGAAACTTTACAAAAGGGGGAAAGATGACACAGTTTAAACTATATTCCCCCCAAGTGATTATTGGCGCAATCACAGGATATTGGTTAAAATAGTAAGATGATTTCTTACTATTTCTTGAAGTCAATGGTAATCACGGCATGGTCTGCAGTCTTCAGCCCGTTATCAAAGTACTGTGCATTGTCTTCCTCACTAGTCCATATCATCGCTGAGCTACCAATGGATAGTATCTCCATTTGCTTGGTTTGGCTGTCCTCTGTCAAATTGATGAAGCTCTTGCCATCATTTTGAGTAATAGTGTAGGTGCCGGACATACCGCCTCCAGTATCATAGGTTGAGGTTACCTTTGATCCGTCAAAGCTGAAGACCGTATTAGTGTCGTCTCGTTCCTCATACACCTCCTGGCCGGATGCATCATAGTACTTATAGCTTTGGTTAGTGGTAACCCATGTACCCTTTATCTGGTCGTTTACGGTGTTACTCGGTGCCGGATCCCCATCATCTTCTTTACAGGAGGTGAGTATCAAGAAGAACAGGACCGGCAATAAGAGTAGCTTTCTCATGATTTGTGTGATAGGGGCTGTATAGATAAAAATATATTTACAAAACTTCTTACTGTTAGAGGCTCTAACGGTAATAACTGTAATCCCCCATATTTAGCCACAGATGATAGTCTTCAGGGCTTAGGTGTTCTTTCATATAGGAGGCCTATAGTACTCACTCTTTGCAGGACCACACTGTGCTGTTTCTAAGTTGATTCTTTACTTGTACACTGTCCCATTCAGGCAGCTTCTTGCTCATAAACCTCAACTGGAATACACCTGCAGATTCCCTGGTGGTGCTTCTCATGGTTGTAGAAACTGAAGAAGCTCTTCACCCCCTGATACAGCTCCCATCCATCCTTTGCCGGGTTCAGGTAAACATAGTCCCGCTTCAGCGTCCGCCAAAGCCGCTCAATGTAGA
>NZ_SSNI01000025.1 GCF_010015475.1 Pontibacter pamirensis | reverse complement strand
AAGTTAAGCCCGGACGCGCCGATGGTACTGGGGTCACACCCGGGAGAGTAGGTGGCCGCCAACCCTACAAAAAGACGCCCCCTGTTAGAGATAGCAGGGGGCGTTCTTGTGTTTGAGGAATACTAACCTTGCTTGCCGCAGCAGGACGGGCATGCGCTGTGCCTTGGCACCCATGCCGGGCGGCAGCCGTGGGTATGTCTTGGGGCAGGATACTCAGGATTAAAGGTAAGCAGGATAAATCTTCCTAAAAATATCAGCCACCTTTATATCATACAGAAGCCATTGCAGGGACAGGTTCTCTACCTATTAGTACGGGTATTGGTAACGTTAGGGGTTACTGCCTACAAACAGAGAAGCCCCAACTACATAGTCGGGGCTTCTCTGTTTGTAAGATATTTGCATTAGCTAACTCTTTCTACCAGCAACCGCAGTATATAAATCCTCTTCCAGCAAATATTGATTTGCCAGTTTGAGAAGTTCGGCAGATGTCGCTGTTCTGATAGTAGTGACGAAGTTGTTATAGTAATTCTGTGGGAGGTCATACAATACAATGCGCTTGTAACGGTCGCACTGGTCGAATATCGTATTGATGTCGTTGAGAAATTTCCCCAGCATGTAATTCTTCACAGTGCTTAACTCCTCTTCCGGTATCTCTTCCTGCTGTAGGATTTTTATCTCTTTTACTATCTCTTCTATGGTATTATCTGTAACTGCATAGCCTACATCAGTCCCAATATAGAAGAGGCTGTTCTGTTCTTTGGGTGATATCACGGAATATATACCATAGGTATATCCTTTATCCTCCCTGATGTTACGCATTAATCTTGAACCAAAGTAGCCGCCAAATACCTCATTCAGGACGAGTAGCTGTAAATGATCGCTATGGCTGATATGCGGAAAAAGCTTACCCATGCGGATAGATGACTGCAAACTATCTTCTACAAATACCAGATTAGTCTTCTCAGTAGCTTTAGCCGTTTCTTCTTTCTGAGAGGAGGTATAAGAAGCTTTGGAAGGCTGAATGCTTAGGTGCTGAATTTCACGCTCTAGGTATCGTTGCATCGTGTCATCAATAGCGCCACAGGCAAATACTTCCAGTTCCTGCGTGATGTACCGGCTCTTATAAAATTGCTGTAGGCCTTCCTTTGTCAGGCTTTCCAGATCTTCTTCATCGAAACCAAAAACATAAGGATGTTGCTCTCCGAACAGTTGCTTTGTAAAGCTGTGAGTTGCTAAGTAGCTGTTCTTTTGGCGCTGCACCTTAATGTTCTGTATGGTGCGCTTTTTCAACAGGTTATACTCTTCTTCCGGAAATACCGGATTCTGTAGTACGTCCAGTACAAGCGGCAGCAACTCCTCTACATACTTTGCCAAGCAATAGAGTGTGAACTCCGTGCGGTCGTAGCCGTGGTTATTATCGAAAGATGCGCCGTAAAAAGCAATTTTATCTGCTATTTGCTTAGCTGAGTGGTTCAGGCTGCCCTCCAGCAGCATTTTCGCTGCCAGGTCAGACACTCCTGTTTTGTTTTCGAACCACTTGCCGGCCTTAAAAACAAAATCCAGCCTGACAACAGGCTGGGTTTCGCTTTTGATAACATGCATGCGCGCTCCATTACTTAAGTTAGTAACTTCTGCTACCTGAAGCGTAATGGCATCTATTTCATATGTTTCTGGTGCTTTTGTTCTATCAAGCATTCTTTACTGTTTAATTATTACTCAAGGTTTAGAACCAGCGTGAACCGCCAGGTATCTGCCAACGGATTGTTTTCATCGCTCGGGATGAGGTATGCTCCATCTAAGCCGAATTTCTGGTAGCGTATCCCTATGCCGGTCGAAAAGTACTGCCTTCCACCTTTATCTGGGTTCTCATAAAAATAACCGACGCGGGCAGCAAACAGCTGGTTATACCAGTACTCCAAACCTGTCGAAATGTTTACTTCTTTTAACTCTTCGCTTGCGCCTCCCTCGGCATCTGCAAACGAAGAGAAGATGCCGCTTACCACACTCTGGTCTGAATCAGCCCCTGGTGAGGGTACTAACAGTTTATTTGCATCAACAGCCAATGTAAGCGTGTTATAAGCATCCAGGTTATAGGTTAACGCTGTACCTACTTTCAGGTTAGTGGGCAAAAAGCTTTTATCTTCATTTTCAGAATAAGCTATTTTACCGCCTATGTTCGAAATGTTGGCAGCCAAACCGAGGTTCAGGTTCTGGTTGAGATCTCTGTTATAGTATACCCCTACATCTACGGCAGCTGTATTACCGGGTTGAGACTCCGTGTTGCTTCCGCTCACATTCACATCACCGGCAAGGTTAGAGTGAATAAAACGACCGGTTACACCAACACTAAAATATTCGCTCAGGGCTTGCCCGTAACTCACCGCCACAGCATACTCTTTCGGGTTATAATTCTGCAGCGGGTTCTGGTTTGCATCAATAAACTGTATTTCGCCTAAGTCAAAGTACATTAGTGACACAGACAAAGCCGATGTTTCGTTCAGCCTCTTATAGCCAGAAAGGTAGTTCAGCGACATGTCATCCACGATATTGCTCAACCAGGGAGAGTAGGAGAAAGCAACGCTGAGGTCGTTCTGAACAAAGCCGAGCTTGGCTGGATTCCAGTAGGACGCGTTTGCGTCTGGTGACAAAGCTACACCGGCATCTCCTAAGGCTGCAGACCGTGAATCAGGGCCAACAGTAAGGATAGGTACAGCAGTGGTTACTGCGCTCACATTTCCTCCGGTAGTAATCTGCGCAAAGGCAGCAGGAGCTGTAAACAAGGCAAGCGCAAATGCTGTAGCCTTAAAAATCTGACTTTTGTTATACATATGAAGGGTAAATAGCTACGTCAAATATAGATATTATAGGTTACTATACTAGTTTAAAATTACAAGTTTCTCAATTTTTGAGGCTTTTGAGCCATCCTGCTGCGATCGGACATTTATCCTATAGACATAAACGCCGTGCGCCAGCATATCATTGTATTGGTCTCTGCCATTCCAAGTTAATTCTGACACATGTGCCTTGCTGGCATAGGCAGTTGTCTGTAACGTTTTCACCAACTTACCAGAAATGGTGTAAATCTCTATTTGAATGTCAAGGTTCTCACCAGCTCTGTTATGGTCAAATTTAAAGGTTGTGTTCGTGGAAAACGGGTTTGGGTAATTTAACACATGCTCTAACGCAACACCGGCATCATTAGATACAAAAAACTCTATATATTCTTCCGAAGAGTTATTATGCGTGTCCCAGGCCTTGAGGCGAAGGGAATGAAGACCCGCATCTAAGTCCTTAAGGGTATACTTTACTTTCCCTTTCTGATAGCTGTTCTGCTCTGCGGTATAGTAGTCGTTCAGCACTATCACGTTATCGCGGTTCTCATCCAGAACAGCCGTTATCTCGTGGCCAATGCCTATTCCTGCTGTATTGATGCCGTTGTCATCAAACAAATCTGCCAGTAGGGTGGTGGTCTTGCCGGTAAGGCCACCGAATACAAACGACTCGTCATCCATGAACAGCTTTACTGTAGGCGGAACATTGTCAGCAGGAACATCCTTTGCCGTACCGCCTATCACGATGGATTGATTTGCACCCATGGCATCAGAAGAACTGTTGCTGGCATAGAGCATGATTTTGCCTGCACCATAGTGATAGGCAATGTCTTTAGGTACCACAAAGGCTGTCTCAAAAACTCCCTGCTGCACGTTTACTTTCCCGTCATAAATAATGTTCTCCCGCAACTGAACCGGTACTTTCTGGGAGCGCTCATCACCCAGCGTGTAGCGGGTGGTCGGTTTCTCATAAACTGTTAACCGCAGGTCGCCGTTAAAGTTGGCTGCTATGGAGCCCGCGCTTGTGGTGATCTGCCCCTTCAGCGTGGTTTTACTTAGCGCCTTAAGTGTATCTGTAGCATCCTGGCTGCCATTTATACTCGTAATCTGGGCCTGAAGCTGCGGGTATGCCAGTTGCAGCGAAGGGTCGCTTAAGAGTGAGAAGTTGCGGTTATTTACTCCTGTAGAGCCACTGATGTTATCTGTAATGCTGTTGTTTTTGGTGTGAAGCACCAAGTCGCCCAGGCGCGGCATGCGGTTGCCTAAGGTCGTAAAAGCGTTCTTGAAGAAGTTTCGGTTCAGTACCCGGTTGCCATTGGAGTAAACGGGGCGGGTGGTTGTCACAAGCCCGATGGCGCCGCCCTCTTCATGGAGCAACGCTACTTCTGCTCCCGATGCTCTGGCTGGGTCGTCGTAGCGGCCGAACTCGCAGGTGGCAGTCAGGAAAAAAGCGAGGTTATCTTTGTTCTTCCAGCTGTTTATCTGCTGCATCGTCAGGATTTGCTCTGCTGTCCAGCTAACTTCGTTTCCATGGCCGGTATAATTGATGATTAGGGAGCCTTGTTCTACTGCTTTGTCTATGGCAGAAGAGGCTTCTGGCACCTGTTGGCCGTTCGCAACCGCCTGTTGCGGGTACAGGTCTAGATAAATTTTGTTGGGCTGATAAACAGGAAATGTGCTCTCCACATAATTGGCCAAATGCTCGGCATCATTCTGGTGCTCATTGAAGTCTCCGTCATCGGAAACAAACGTAACCTGGCTGCGCCATTTGCCAAAGTGAGCCGGACTGTCATAAGCCATAATTTTATCAACCATTGTTGCCGCCTCAGCAATTGTTTTAACCGGTAATCGTCCGATGCCTATGTCCAGCAGGTGGTCGCCTGATGTGTTTTCAGCCCACTCGCCTTCCTCCTCATCTAAAAAGCCGAAGTAGTCTTCTGAGGAGTAACTGGTGATAGGATGCAGCGACTCCCGCGACTCATACACCGGCACAAAGTTGGTGTTGTTTCGAATGCGGTTTTTATAGTCATAGGAAGCGTCACCAAAGAGCAGGAGGTAAATGATGTCGTCGCCGCTTTTGCTGCTTCGGCTGTGCACCATGCGCATAAAATCGCGGATGGCTGTTACATCCTGTGCCCCGGAAGAAAACTCATTATAGATTTGAGCAGGCGTAAACACCTGCACCTGCATGTTGCTGTGTTGGGCCCGGTGAGCAGCCAGCCTGTTTGCTTCCTGCAGAAAATCCGGGTGCGCCACAATTACGAAGTCAAGCGCTCCGTTGGTATTTACGCCATGCAGGTTCTGGTTAGCTACCTTGCCTGCTGCTATAGGCTTGGAGGTGATGCTATTCCCCTGAAACACTACAAACTCCCGCAGTTCATCTGTGGGGGCGCTAAAGCTGCCGTTGCTGATTTCCTGTAACACAGGCAGCAAGGGGTTAGTGACATCCCAGACAGTGGTACCAGCAGGTGCTTCGGCTATCGTAAAATTGCTGACAGGTGCTCCTATACTTGCCACAGACCGGAAACTGGTTTGTGCGCCATATAATTTTAGCTGTCGCTCATAGTTCAGCTCCAGGTAATTGAGATAACCCAACGAGGTGGAACTGCCACCAGTGCTAAAATTGAAGTTTACTTTATAATCAGTCGCATTGCCCAAAGCCTGTTGATTGATACTATAGGTTTTAATGCTGTTGGTGCCTTCCGGGTGATAGTTATAGGTGCCCCGGCTAGTGATAGATTGCGTGCCCAGGTTCTGGCCGTTTAACTGTAAAGAGAAGGAGGAATTGGCGGGGGAATTCGCCATCAGGAAAGCTGTTAGCTTGACAGTGGAGTTTGGTACCACATCAGAAACGGCAAAGGAAAACTCACGGGAGGCGTTAAAGCTGCTGAATTCTTCGCCATACCATTCCCGGCCCGAGTACACCATATTCTTCAGGTCCTTCTCGTAAAACAGCCGCTCGTCGTAGGTGCTGATGGTTTGTGTGGCCCCTGCTGTTTGCCCACGGGAGCCAATGCGGGCCCCGGTGGTATGGTTTACCCGGAGAAAGTAAAAAGCCGTGTCGGAGTAGACGTTGTAGGTATGTTCGAACTGTTCTTCAGCGGCCTTATAGTTCCAGGTATGTGGCCCTTGGGCATAGAAGAGTACATAATCGGCATCATCAAACCTGCCATCCGCCTCACCGGCCACCATAATAGCGTTCTCCTGCAGGTCATCGGGGCGGACGCTGCTGTTAGGCTGTGGCAGCATACCTCCTCCGTTACCATACACCTGAATTTTCCTGGGGTCAATACTTTGTGTGCTGATACCCAGTTCCTGCAGTACATTTTTATCAATCTTATGTATGCCAGATGCCGTGACAGCCAGTTTATACCATTCCCCGGAGCTAAGCACAGAGGTACCGGCAAAGCTGCCGGTACCAGAAGTGGCTGCAGTGCTGGCAAAGGTGGTATTAGTTTCTTCTGCAGTGTAGGTGTAGCTAAAGCTGACCAGCTTTTCCAATTGGTTGCTGCCGGGGTTGCGGCGGATAGGAAGTATGGAAACGAGGCTTACCGGCTGTTTATGCTGTATGGCCGAGTTTATAAGCACCTGGGGCTCGGCAGGAAACAGATAGTTGCCGAAGAGTTTTTGTTCGGCATCAGAGAAAAGCTGGTATGCTGTTTCTGTTAATGTGAGGTTGCGGGTATTTGCGCCCGGCAATTGCAGGCGGTAATAAGGAAGGCCTTCCACAGGGTCGAGGGAGGCTCCTGCAAAAGTAGGTACTTTGCCGGATGCGCTACGGGTGGGGAGTACTGTTGCCTGGCCCTGCCACTGTAAGGTAACAGTAGTAGCAGACGTTTGAGCCTGTGCCGCTACTGTCAGTAAGCTCAGCAATAGAAGCGTGCATACGTAAACCCATCGGGGAGGCCACATCCACATGATAATTTCCGGTATACTTACTTTTTATAACTCATACAGCCGTACAAGTGTGCGGCTGTATGAGTTATTTAATCAACAAATATACGGCTAATTTATTGTACATCAGCTATGTGCTATGCCTGCTTCAGATCATAAGTGAAAGACTCCATGATGAGGTTTGCCAACAGCTTGTTGCATGCTTTCTCCACTTTTTCACGGGCTATCTCTTCTGTTTCTGCTTCTAACTGCAGGGTAATATGCTTACCAATGCGCACGTCATCCACCTGATCTAGGCCTAAATGCTCCAGGCCCAATAATACGGCTTTGCCTTGTGGGTCTAACAGTTCCGGACGAGGCATTATATCAATTTCAGCAACAAATTTCATGATGAGTGTGAGGTTTTTTTGATGAAAGACAAAAGTACATACAGCACTATAATTAGTGGTATGGCTGCGAATTTAAGAAGAGCCAGTAAGATAACCGACAAACCTATGAAAATAAACCGCAGGGAATTGTCCTGCCAGCTCAGGTTTGTGAACTTAAGGGCAAACAAAGGCAACTCAGCCACCAGCAGGAACGAGAGCAGCACGGTAAGCACCAGCAGTACCCATGGGTTCAGGATGACTTCGGAATGCGTTAGGGTGCCGTGCTCCAGAATGAGCGGCAGTGATGCCACAAACAGGGTGCAGGCTGGTGTGGGTAATCCGATAAAAGAGGTGGTCTGGCGGGTGTCGATATTGAATTTGGCCAGGCGCAGCGCCGAGAAAATTGTGATCAGAAAACCAGAGAAAGCCACCACATCCATCGGTATACCGAGCACAGCAGCCTCGGATCTTTGCAGCAGAATAAACATAATGGTGCCGGGTACTACACCAAACGACACCATGTCCGCCAGCGAGTCCAGTTGCTTTCCGATTTCTGAATAAGCTTTCATAACGCGGGCCACCATGCCATCCAGGTAATCGAACACAGCGGCTAAACCTACCAGGTAGGCAGCGGTAACTAGTTCTCCGTGAAAAGCAAAATATAGCGCCAGGCAGCCTGAAAACAGGTTAAGGCAGGTAATGGCGTTAGGGATGTGTTTCATCATATAAGGGTGCGTGGCAGTCGCCGGGGCTACCGCAGAAAGGGGTTATTGTTTCGTTCGTGTCCGATGGTGGTTTCCGGTCCGTGGCCAGGGTAAACGGTTACATCATCAGGCAGCGCAAATAGTTTTGACTTTATACTGGCTATGAGGGTGTCGAAGTTGCCACCAGGCAAATCGGTGCGGCCAATGCTGTTCTGGAACAGCACATCGCCTCCGATACATATTTTTTCGGGACCGTTGTAAAACACCACATGCCCCGGCGCATGTCCGGGCGTGAACAGCACCTGAAGTTCCGTTTTGCCAAACCCTACCACGTCACCCTCCTTCAGGAAGGCGGTTGGCAACACCTCCTCGTACATCTGAAAGCCATAGGCAGGGGCGTAGGCTGGTATAGCACGCAGCGTCTGCTCATCGTCGGGGTGAATCTCCAGCCCCACCTTATAAGTATCGGCTACAAACTGATTGCCCAGCACGTGGTCTATATGGCAGTGCGTGTTCAAGAGGCGCACTACTTTCAGCCCGTTCTCTTTAATATAATTCTTCAGCTGCTCGCGCTCCTGTTTCTCGTAACAGCCCGGGTCAATTACCACACATTCGTTTGTGTCGTCGTGCAGGATATAGGTGTTTTCCTGGAATGGATTAAAAGTAAGGCAGGTAACTTTCATAGTTCTCATGGTTTAGAGCGTATCAAAAATTCACCCTTGCGGCTGCAAAACAAAATTAAAACAAGCGCCAGGGGCAAGTGCAAAATAGGCTTCTAAGTTACAAATTTCACCTGTACATCTCGTAACTTGCCCTGATGAAATACGATTTTATCATAGTAGGGCATGGCTTGGCCGGAGCCATCCTAAGCTATACCTTACGCAAGCGCGGCCATCGGGTGTTGGTGATTGATGAGCCAAGGCCCAGCGGCGCCTCACGGGTAGCCGCCGGTTTGCTGAACCCCATTGCCGGTAAGCGCTTTGCTAAATCATGGCTGGCGGATGAATTTATACCTGCCGCAGATGCTTTTTACGATGAACTGGAAGCTCATTTCGGGCGGGAGCTCTTTATACACAAGCCTATCTATAAAATCTTCTCTTCCATAGAGGAACAGAATACCTGGATGGCCAAAAGCGCCAGTGAAGGCTGGAATGATTTCATCCTGGCTACCCACACACAAAGCATCGGCCAGCCCTCTGTGAAAGACCCTTATGGCGGCATCCTGATTGGCAGGGGCGGCAACCTGCTGGTAGAGGACATGCTGGACCTACTCACAAAGGAACTACTGATGCAGGGGCTGCTGCTACCGGAGCGGTTTGAAATGGATGAACTGCAACTTACGGAGCAAGGTGTGAAGTATAAGGAAGAAGAAGCTGACCACCTGGTTTTTTGTGAGGGGTTTCAGGTCATAAACAATCCCTGGTTTAAATGGTTGCCCATTCAGCCTACTAAAGGAGAGGTGCTGGAAGTGGAGGCAGAGAATTTTAACCCGGAATGCATCTATAACAAAGGTGTTTACGTTGTTCCGGTAGGAGGAAGCCGGTTCAAGGTTGGCGCCACCTATAACTGGCGGCAGCCGGACGAGCAGCCAAGCCCGGAAGGGCAGCAGGAACTCGCTGAGCGCTTTAGCCAGATTACTTCACAGCACTTTACCATGATTCACCACCAGGCAGGCATACGGCCTGCCGTTCGCGACCGTAAACCGCTGGCAGGCAGGCACCCGCAGTACCCGCAATTAAGTGTGTTTAACGGTATGGGCTCTAAAGGTGTGCAGATGGCGCCTTACCTGGCGCAACAATTTGCAGCAGCGCTGGCCGGAGAGGGCGATGTGATGCCAGATATACGAATATCACGTTATTTATCGTTATATTACGACTATATAAAACACTAAAACCATCAACTTTAAGCGCATGCGTTTTTCTACAAGGCTTTTGTTGCTGTTTGTGTTCTGCTCATGGATGGGGCATACCCTGCAGGCGCAGCCAAACCGCGACCCCTTCGGTAAAAGCCGGATTCAATACAAGAATTTCGACTGGAAGCTCTACAGCACACAGAACTTTAACGTCTACTTCTACCAGGGCGGGCAGGAGGCGGCCAAAAATGCTGCTGAGTATGCCGAGAAAGAGTTACGGCGGGTTACCAGCCTCATTGGCTATTACCCTTACTCTAAAATCACGCTGATCCTGTATAACTCCCCTACAGACCTGCTCCAGAGCAACATCGGCCTGAACAGCGACCAATACCAGACCGGTGGTGAAACACTCTTTATGAAGAGCAAAATAGAGCTGGCCTACGAAGGAACCCAGACAGAATTCAAGACCGACCTGAGTTATGAGCTGACGGAGCTGCTGATGAACGACATGATGTATGGCGGCAGTCTGAAGGAGGCCCTGCAGAGTAGTTACCTGCTGCGCCTGCCGGAGTGGTTCATCAGCGGAGTAGCCGCCTACACGGCCGAGGGCTGGAGCATCGAGATGGATAACTACATGCGCAACATGCTGCAAAAGCAGCAGCAGGATAGGCGCCGCCCAGAGAAACTCTTCGCCATTAACCCGGAGCTTACCGGGCAGTCTGTCTGGAATTATATCGCTGAGCGCTACGGCTATACAGCCATTCAAAATATCCTGAACCTCACCCGCATCACCCGTGATGTGGAAATAGGAATAACCAGTAGCCTTAACATCCCTTACAACCGCTTTCTGCAGGATTGGTACAACTACTACGTGCAGATAAACACGGGTGCAGGCGGCGAGTTGGTGACGTTGCAGGACGATAAAAAGCTGTTCAAAAAGAACAAAGAAGGCCATTATTACGGGGAGCCGGTGCTGAACCCGAACGGGACCCTGCTGGCGTATGTGAAAAACGACAACGGCATCTTTAAAATATTTGTGCAGGATGTTCGTACCGGTAAAGACCGCATAGTATGGCGCGCCGGCTACAAGAGCAGAGACCAGAAGGTAGATTACAAAACTCCGGTGCTGGCATGGCGCTCTAACACGCAACTCGGTTTTATAGAGGCCCGGCGGGGTAAGATGATGCTGCGCCAAGTAGATGCCCGTGATCGCTTCTCGCTTATTCCTTTCGTGGAGAATCTGACAACTCAGGGCACTGTGCTGGAGCCATTCTCGCAGGTGCGCAGCATGAGCTACTCCGAGGACGGGCAGAACATAGTGGTAAGCGCTGTCCGCAACGGCCAGACAGACCTGTTTCTGCTACGTGCCAATGGCCGCCTGCAGCAGCAGCTAACAAACGATATTTTTGATGACCTGGGTCCTGTTTTCCTCCGAAACAATGCGGGGATAGCCTTCAGTTCCAACCGATGGGTGGATACAACAGGCAATGCAGCTTCTCCCAGCTTCGGCGGCGTGGTAAACAACTACGATATTTTCCTGCTGCAGCAGCAAGGCCCTGATGCCGATATCCGGCAGCTGACAACATCTATTGCCAGTGAACTACAGCCAAAGGCAACCCAGGATGGCAACCTGATATACTTGAGTGAGCAAAGCGGTATCCGTAGCCTTTACCGCTACGACCTCACTACAGGTGCCAGTAGCCCGGTTACAAACTTCATACAGGGTATAGAGGAGTATGATTATGAGCCTTCGGCAAACGTGCTGGCTGTGGTTGCCAAAGATGAGTCACGTAACTTCGTGTACCTGTTACCGAACTTCACACCTACCTCGCTGGCAGAGCTGCCTAAAACATCGCGGCAGATTATTCTGGAAACCCGTGCCCGTACAGCCCAGAATGCGGCGTCTAATGTGCGTAAACTGGTAGAGGAGGATAACAATACTATTACAAGGAGAAGTAGCCCAAGTCGCAAAACAGGCGAAGTAGACATCGATAACTACGAGTTTGAAAACGAAGCTGCTGAGGAGGTGGAGCCGGAGGTGAGAACACAGGCCCCTGTACGCAGGGCCACTGCTGCCAGGCCTTTCCAGATGCTGGGACCGCTGGACTATGACCTGCGCTTCAGTGTGCAGGAAATCGTGACGTCGGTGCACGCCGATCCACTGCTGGGCTTTGGTTTTGTAGCCGGCGTAAATATGAGCGACCTCTTCGAAAACCACCACATCCGGGGTACAGCCTTCCTGCGTACCGATTTGGAAACGAGTAACTTCTGGGCAGAGTACATGAACCTGAAGAACCGTGTAGATATAGGCGTTCAGTTTGAGCGCAAAACCTTAGTAGGAGGCCTTTTGAATTCACCTGGCTCGGAAGTGCGCTTTGCGAAAAACGAAGTATCCCCAGTCATAGAATACCCGCTCAGCCACAGCACCAGCATACGTGTTATGCCGAAACTGGTAAGCACCCGCTTCACCTACTTAAGCGACTTCTTTGTGCCGGATACCCTGGAGAATCTCTGGGGCGGTAATGTGGAGATGGTGTACGACAACAGCGTAAGAACCGGTATCAATATGCTGGAGGGCACTCGTCTGAAGGTAGGCCTGCTATCGCTGAAGGGTCTTGAAGGCTCACAGGGTAATTTCAGTAAGTTGTATGTTGATTTCAGAAATTACCTTAAAATTCACAGGCAGATTGTTTTTGCCACGCGCATCAGTTATGGGGCTTTCTTCGGTAACTCTACCAAGCAGTTCCTGATTGGGGGAATGGA
The DNA here is from genome assembly GCF_010015475.1 of Pontibacter pamirensis. Classification (GTDB taxonomy): domain Bacteria; phylum Bacteroidota; class Bacteroidia; order Cytophagales; family Hymenobacteraceae; genus Pontibacter; species Pontibacter pamirensis. The sequence continues at coordinate 76,466 of NZ_SSNI01000025.1, read as the reverse complement.
TAACTGGCTGCTGGCAGATGAAGATGAAAGCGCTGAATTAAATGACGTAGAAATCAGCTCACCTGCAGACTTGTTTTACCTGGAGTACATAACACCGTTGCGCGGCTTCAACTTTAATGTGCGCAGTGGTAACCGCCACCTGCTGGCCAATGCAGAGTTGCGGGTGCCTATTGTGCAATACCTGTACAACGGGCCGATTGCTTCAGGCTTTTTCCGCAACCTGCAGTTGGTAGGCTTTGCTGATGCGGGTTCTGCCTATAATGGTGATAACCCTTTCTCAGGTAACAACTCCATCAACACCCGTGTGATTGGTGGTGTTATCAGCCCGACTGAGCGTGATAATTTTGAGATTGAAGTTATCAACTACCGAAACCCGTTCCTGGTAGGGTATGGCGTGGGTGCGCGCACTACGGTGTTAGGAGTTTATGGAAAGCTCGACGTAGCATGGGGAGAGGCGGAAGATCACCGTACAGGTCCTAAATTCTACATCACCCTGGGCTACGACTTCTAAAACGCATTCTATGAGCCGAAAAGGCAGACGTTATGGATTCGGGGCCTTACTGTTGCTGGTGTTGTTTGCGGCCTGGGTGCACATGGCTGACAAGAACTACGTGTACCGGGCCATCTACTATAACTTAGCAGATATAGACGATAACACCATCTTTGAGCAGCGGGAGATAGAGGCGCCGCCAATGACGCAGCCATGGCCATTAGCGGTGGGCTACAATAAACTCTCGTCTCCTGCAGAACTGGAACTTCTGCACGAGGAACTGCGCTCCGTGGCTTTTCTAATAGTACAACACGACTCTATACTTTATGAGAGATACTGGGATGGCTACTCTGATGAATCGTTGAGTAATTCTTTCTCAATGGCTAAAAGCATCGTGAGTATGCTGGTTGGGATAGCCATAAAAGAAGGAAAGATTGAGAGCGTGGAGCAGCCGGTGGGGGATTTTCTGCCGGAATTTAGAGAAGGAGACAAAGCAAAAATCAGGATCAGGCACCTGCTCTGGATGAGTTCCGGCCTAAACTGGGACGAATCTTATATCAATCCTTTCTCCATGACCACCGAAAGCTACTACGGCACCAACCTGAGAAAAGTGATTGACAGGCTGGAGGCTGTAGAAGTGCCAGGACGGCAGTATACCTACAAAAGCGGTGATACGCAGGTATTAGGCTTTGTGCTGCAGGCAGCCACGGGCAAAAGCCTGAGTGCATTTGCGGAAGAAAAGCTGTGGAAGCCAATTGGTGCCGCGCATGATGCCGAGTGGAGCGTGGATACACCTGAAGGCATAGAGAAAGCCTACTGCTGCTTCTTCTCCAACGCCCGAGACTTTGCCCGCCTCGGCAGATTGTACCTGCATAACGGCCGCTGGAACGAAGACACACTTGTACCCCCAGCCTATGTAGCGGCTTCGCTTAGGCCAAATGGTCTTCCAAAAGCAAAAGACGGCAAAAAAGTAGATTTTTACGGCTACCATTGGTGGCTGATGCCAGACTATAAGGGACAGGACGTTTTCTACGCGCGCGGTATTTTAGGCCAGTACATTATTGTGATACCTGAAAAGGACCTTGTGATCGTGCGCCTCGGGAAGGAGCGGGATGAAGTAGTCGACAATCATCCCAATGATGTCAGAGTTATTATTGACGCTGTAAACAAGATGCTGAACTCAAACCAGGTTTAAGTCTGCTCCTGTTCCACTACACTGAGAATACCTAAACTTTAACCTGAAAAACACAAGCCCCGTCTGCACGTCGCAGACGGGGCTTGTTAAATATAGTTTCTTGGTGGCGGCTATGCGCTCACTAATTCTAAAATAGATTCGAAAATGGCGCGGCCATCGGTATTGCCCAACTCTGGGTCTACAGCACGCTCCGGGTGTGGCATCATGCCAAACACATTCTTTTTATCGTTGCTCACACCGGCAATGTTCAATAAACTGCCGTTCATGTTATAGATTTCACCTGTGTCAGAGGCATTGCTGCAGTACTTAAACATGATCTGGTCATTGTCCTGCAAAGCCTTCAGCGTGTCCTCATCAGCATAATAACGACCTTCGCCGTGTGCCACAGGTATTTTATAAGCCTTATTTACATCCAACAGGCGCGTGGGCAGCAGGTTGGTTGTTACAGGTTTGATGTATACGTTCTCGCAGATAAACTTTTGGTTTATGTTGCGCAGCAAAGCACCTGGAAGCAAACCCGCCTCTGTCAGAATCTGAAAACCGTTGCAGATACCCATTACGTATCCTCCACGATTAGCGTGCAGAATGACCTCCTGCATGATAGGAGAGAAGCGTGAAATTGCACCGGAGCGAAGGTAATCACCATAGGAGAAACCACCCGGAAGGAGAATAAAATCACAGCCTTGCAAATCGTGGTCTTTGTGCCACAGTTTTACAACTTCTTGTTGCATGCCCGTGCTGATGGCATCTACAAGGTCTTGGTCGCAGTTGGACCCTGGAAAAACGACTACACCAAATTTCATAGTGCAAAGTTAAACAATTTATAATAGGCAACATACATTAAACCACCTTTCGTGGCGCAGGCTAAGCAAGATTAAATAATTTTAATTAATTTGCGGTAGATACAAATATAAGTAGCTTATGTTGCAGTCAATGACAGGCTTTGGTAGCGCACGCCTTGATGCCGATCAATATTCCATTTCTATAGAGATCCGGTCGCTGAACTCTAAAAGTATGGACCTAAGTGTGCGGATTCCCAAGGTTATATCAGACCATGAGTATGATATCCGAAACATGGTGCAGAAGGCCTTGGTGCGCGGGAAAGTCGGTATTAATATCGAGCTTTCGAAGAACAAGGCGCAGAAGGCGAAGAACACCATCAACAAAGAATTGCTACAGACTTACTATAACGAGTTGAACGAAGCTGCCGAAATGGTAGGCGCTTCAAAGAGCGATTTGTTCCGGCTGGCACTGCACATGCCGGAGGTATTGCAGCAGGAGCATGAGGACGACGACACAACGGAAGCTGACTGGAGCAAAGTACAGCCACTGCTGGAGGAGGCGCTCCAGAACATCAATGCTTTCCGTAACGATGAGGGCAAGGCCCTGACAGCCGAAATCATGTCTTATATTGATAGAATAAGAATTCTGCTGGCAGAAGTGGATAAGCACGACCCTGTGCGCATGGAAAACATCCGTAACCGCATCCGTGGGCATATGATGGAGCTTGCCGTTTCAGAGCACTTCGACCAGAACCGGTTTGAGCAGGAAATGGTGTATTATATTGAGAAGCTTGACATTGCTGAGGAAAAGGTACGTCTGGTAAACCACCTGCATTATTTCACAGAAACAGTTTACCTGCCGGAGCCAACAGGCAAAAAGCTAAACTTCATTGCCCAGGAGATTGGCCGTGAGATTAACACCATCGGTTCTAAAGCCAACGATTCCGTTATTCAGCACCACGTGGTGGAAATGAAAGAAGAACTGGAGAAGATTAAAGAACAGATAAACAATATTCTGTAGCCTTCGGTCAGACAAAGGACTAAGGATAAAAGACATTTTTCTGCTTCTAAATTTAAGAAGCGCCTGCCATTTCAACAATGGCAGGCGCTTTTGTTTTTAGGCATATAGATTTGACTTATATTTTTAAACGTAGCTTAGATAGACTTTCGTCATGCTGTTCTCGCCAGATGTGAGCGAGAACAGCATGTTGCTCTAAGTATACGCATCCTGCCAATCCTGATTCTGACAACTTACTCCTGCAACGCTCCAGCGAAATCTACAATCAATTGGAATGCATCCCTAAACTCTGTTAGCGGCAATTGAGAAGCATAATCCCTGGTGTTGTGATAGGCGGCGGTGCCTCCTAAAGTATAGAAGAAAAAGGCTGGTACACCTTTTCCGGAGAAAGGGTAATGATCTGAGTTGGCGGCTTTGCCACGGCTCCTGATCTGCGGGAGATATTGGTGCTGCTGGTTCAGTTGATGTAACATGTTGAACTCCTGCTGATGTACCTTGCCGTTCACCACCATCATTCCTTCAGAGCCGGTTCCCAGCAGGTCGAGGTTCACAAGAAAGTGGATTTGCTGCAGCGGGAAAAGCGGATTTCCGGTGTAGTGAAAAGAGCCCAGCAAGCCTGCTTCCTCTGCAGCAAAGGCGATAAACGCGATACTGTATGCAGGCCTGTTCTGTGGTAGGCTATAGTACTCCGCCAGTTCCAGCATCATAGCCGTGCCGCTGGCATTATCGTTGGCTCCCGGAAAGTATACATCCCTGCCCTGCCCGCCCAAATGGTCATAATGTGCTGAGAAAACGAGAAAGGAGTCTGGCTGAATGCTGCCTTCTATATAGGCTATTACATTCTTCGCCTCATGCTGAGGCTTTAACTTTGCCTCTACTTTAAACGTAAGGCTTCTGGCGTTCTTCGGCCATGCCGCTTCCAGCACCTCCAGCACCGGTAGTGGTGCCTGCTGCGAAGCCACAGATGTCAGCAGTGCTTTTGGCTGCAATATAACGTGTGCTTTGGCCTGCTGCAGCTTTTGCAGGTAAGGCTGCGGCAGTTGGCTGAGCTTTTGCTGGTCCTGCTGCCTGAAAACGATGGCTTTGCCCTTGAAGCTCTGGCTGAAAAACTTCTGTGCGGCGGCGGGATCTTTAAAGATGGTGCTGTCCAGGGTTAGCACGCTAGCATTGCCCTTGCCGGAAGCGGAGGCTGCATTGGCTACAAAGTCCACCCCGGGTTTTAACACCTGCTCCGCAACCTGAAGCTGCGGTGTTTCCACTATGGTGTTTACCGGAAAACGAAAAGACTGAAAGTATGACTCACCCAAAGGTTGAAGTTCCATTTGCCTGAACCTGTTTTGGATATAGCTGGCAGCTTTGGCATCGCCTTCCTGTATATAGCCACGGCCGTGCATCGTTGCGGAGGTAAGCGTGTCAATTGTTTGCCGCACGCGGGGCATGTCTTGTGCAAAGACAGCCGCTACTGCAGGGCACAGCAGCAAGAGCAGAGTGTATAGTCGCTTCATCCTTTAAAGATAAAACTTAGAGACTGGCACACAAAACCTCTGTGTAGGACAAAGGAAGAAGGAATTCCCTTGTTTGCAGCAGGAGTTTACCAAACGTAAACCCACTTAAAGAGCACAATACCTATCAGGCAGCCGAGCGTGTTGCATAACACATCAACAATGTCTCCATGTCGGCCGGGAATAAAGAAATGCTGCATCAGCTCCACAAAGATACCAAACATGGTACTTATAAAAAGGGCATACCGGATGGGGTAGTGCTTCAGCTTTAAAAGCGTAAACTGCTTCGCGAACCCGACAATCATCAGGAAAGTAAGGATGCAGAATAAGAAAACGTGGGCAAAGGAATCGATGGAGAATAAACTCCACCAGACAGAAACAGTGGGCAGGGAAGAAGAGGGCAGCAGTGTTGTTAGCAGTATCACTGCTGCCCACATTATTGTAAAAAGGTTGTATCGGAGTATCAAGTACTGCTACGCGTTGTGCTTACTGACCGATTACTTCACGATAACCTTCTGCGCTTAGCAGGCCTTCAATCTGGCTGGCGTTGTCCACAGACATTTTGATAATCCAGCCGTCGCCGTAAGGGTCAGAGTTTACCAGTTCCGGGCTGTTCTCTAACTTCTCATTAAACTCAAGCACAGTACCGCTCAATGGGCTAAATAGGTCAGATACTGTCTTCACAGCCTCCACTGTACCAAACACGTCTTCCTGGTTTATCTGCTTGTCTATAGTGTCTATGTCTACATATACGATGTCACCTAACTCACTTTGGGCAAAATCAGTGATGCCTACAATGGCTACATCTCCTTCAAAGCGGATCCACTCGTGGTCTTTGGTGTACTTTAGGTTATCAGGTAAGTTCATGAATTTTGTAAATATTAATTTTTCTCAAAATTACGGTCTTTTTCGCAATGCTAAAATATTATTGCAAATTAACTCGTAGCTGCACGCCCCCCTCCGTTACGCTGTTGCGGAAAGACGTAGAAATCTTCGGATCTGAAACGCTGCGCAGCACATAGAACTGCACGTTCACACGCTGGCTCAGCACGTAATCTACTGTTGGGCGCAGCTGCAGTTGGCGTGTTCCGTTTATTATCTGATTTTGGCTGCGTTCTATTCCTTCATTGTCGGTGGTAATAGCCCGCTGCACTGTCTGGTTTTCGCGCACCGACAAATCCAGGCGCATGGTCAGTTCATTCTCCAGTACCTTTCGCTGCCCATTAATTTTGAACGGTATACGGAAGTTGCTGGTGGCATAGCCAAACCCTATCACATAATCCTTCACGTTCGTCTCCGTTACCTGTGCATTCGTCAGGTTCAGCGAGAGGTTGCGCTCAATTTTATACTCCACACGGCCTGTAAGGTTTGTCTTTGTCCGGAAGTTAACGCCCAGTAGCGGTGCCAGGCGCTCCATTACCGTAAGTTGGCTTACCAGATAATATGGCTCTATCCTGCCAAACTCATTCAACTGTGTCGGGAACCCGTTTGGCTCTTGGTTATAGGCTAGCGAGGTGGTGAAGTTCGTAATATTAAAGCTTGAGTTATAAGCATGGGAAATGCTGATCTGGCTGAACCACTGCTGGAAGAGAGGCAGCCGCTCCAAGCCATTGTAATCAATGCGCCAGTTCGGAATCGGCAGGCGGCCAAATGGGCTTTTTTCTGCCCTGGCTTCATACCCGCTAATGTCGCGCCCTTGGTAAGCGTAGAGGAAAGACTTCATGAGCACCTCCTGCGAGTTAAGCGAGTACGAAGAGTCACTGGCTTCTGCATTGGCCATTGTCAGTTTATCGCGCACGTCATAGCGGTTACGCACAAAGCTATTAAAGGCTTCAGACGTGCCGGCTTTTATTGGCTCGAACAAAGTACCTAGTGCCATAAACGATGTGCTGAACGAACCGGACGTAAACGGGTTCTGGCGGTGGTCTGTCGCGCTGATGTCTCCGAAATCATCTGTCTCCTTCCGGTAGAATACTTCGTCAATCACAGATTTCGTGCGGCGTGCATCCAACTGCACGTTGAAGTTAGGGAATGGCTCCAGGTTGGCGCGTGCCGTAAAGGTTTCTGTATTAACAGCGCTGAATGGCGTGTTCAGGTACTGGCTGCTGTCAGTGTACCAGCCACTGGTATGCACCCGATTATACAGCTCATCAAGGTCATACTGCTTGCCGAGTATGAACGGAAGGCCCGGCGCCTCAAAGGCATCATCAAAACCAAAGAACCTGGAGGCAGGCAGGTAGCCTGGCAACATAGAGCCACGGTTTTCGAGGTACGCCACATTCAGCGAGCGTGTCATCATCAGTACCCTTGCCAGTGACTTGAGTAGCTTCCGGTCTGGCTGCGGCTTCTGAGCTATGGTATCAGTAGCTGCCGGTGCAGCTACTGGTCTGGTCGGGGTCGGTGAATTAACTTCTTTCAGGAACCTGACCTTGTTGTACAGCTTCACCATGTCTATTTTGCCGTTAACGCTAAGCTCCGTGTTGTTCTCGGCCGTGTTACCCAGTTTAAAGTCAGCGGCCTGGTTCAACGCTGTGGAGCCAGCCGTCCAGATATAGGTTGCGGCATAGCGGGTTTCCGCATCTAGCCAGTCTGTGAGCGGGAACTTATCGAAAGGCAGCTTATAGTTCAGCGCTATCAGCTGGTTGAAGTTAGTGTTACGGCCACCGCGCAAGAGGTTATCCCGGATAATTCTGTTCTTATACTGCAGGGAATCTACCTCGCCGTCGATACGGGCATCCGGCTCATCAACCACTGCCCGGTTTGTAGCTGTATAGTCCAGTGACAGACCCTTCGTCAGGTCCCAGCGCATGTCGTAGATGCGGTTAAAATAAAAGTACTTTTGAAAAACCGGGGCAATTCCTCGTGTCGTCACAAAGCGCGTGGCCGGGTCAGGGCGTTGCAGGAACCTTTCGTTGTAGAAGCGGTTCAAGTCAGCCCGAACGGCAAAACGGCTTGGTACCAGCGAAAAGTTGAAGTCCTTTATCAGACGCAGGTACGGCGACCTGAGTGCTTCGGTGTTTGCGAAAGGCGTGTAGCTTCTTGGCGTGTTGTTGTAGGCGTAGGCCGCTCCTGCTGTATAGGTCTTGCTAAAGTCGCGGTCTGTTTCGATGTTGGTGAACATGCGCTCTGCATAAGAGTAGGAGAAGGAAAAGTTCTCTATATCATACAGACGCACTTTTGCCTCCGTGTCTATCCGTTCTTTTCGCACGTTTAGCAGGCTTATACTTTTCCTAATCTCCCGGGTAGTTACCTCTCTCTTGTAGGCGTCCCGCTGTTCGGCTGATTCTAGCTTTGTCAGCGATTGCTCCAGCGGCACATCTTTGTCCAGTGGGTCAAACTGAGGTTCACTGGACAAGACACCATACTGTAATGTTAGCGGAATCCTCACTCCCCACTTTTCCGGCAGGAATTTATCCATCACCACATTGGCGCTTACATCAAACAGAGCCGTATTCTCGCGGGCACGCTGGGCCAGCTTCTGCTGCAGGCCACCAAAGCCTACGGTGGTATAGGCGCCTGTGGCCGTGATGTTTGCAAAGTCTGCCAGCTTCGTGTTCAAACGCGCATTACCGGCCCAGCCTGACTGGTTACGGAAGTCTGTTACACGCAACTCATCCGCCCAGATACAAACCGATTGCGGGCGCCCGTCTTCGTTTGGTTGGCGCGGGTTACGCACCCCAATCATAATACCCTCTACTTCGCTAAAATCCGGGTTTCCGACTACGCGTATCTTTTTGCCGCCCTCTAAAGTCACCTCATACGGCATGTAAATCGGGCGGTCTCCTGCTAGCCTGTTACGCTCTACTTTGGCATCCACAAAAGCCTGAAGGGCTATTTCTATCTGGTTTTCTGCTGGCCAGATGGCACTTTCTGTGTTACTGCCTGGCGGTGTGATTTTCAGCGGCACCACATACTCATAGTAGTTCTGGGTAAAGTCGGTGCCTATACGTATAAACGCCTGCACGTCACCGTCTCTGGTGGCGGGGTCGCTTGACTCGGCGTGGAGGAACATCTTCAGTTGCTTGTAGATGAGCATATCCAGAGAGATATTCTTGAAAACTGCTTTAGAGAAAGAATCTTTCAGGTCGTCCACGCACAGTTGCAGCGACTGCTCATTCTGGCGGCGGTCGTTGGTGGAGGTGTAGTCACGAAGGCGGCTAATGCCCGGAGGCACTGTGTATGGAATATCCTGAGAGCCTTCCACCAACTGTCCGTTCTCTTCAATGTTAACGGTAGACACCGTAAAGTTGCGTACATCGTCGGTACAGGTAAGGCAAGGGCTTCCGTCTGTAATCGGCTGCTCAAACTTACGCCACTGGTTGGCTACGAACTGGAACTGCGCAAAGCGGAGCACAACCGGGTCAGCAAACTGGGTCAGGTACATCCGCATAAACCTAATAGACTTAAAGCCGCTGATGCCGCCTACTGCGTTTGTTGGCTGGCGCACCGGAATCCGGAACTGGTACCAGGTTACCTGATCTCCATGGATTTCGCGGGTAACACGATCTACAATGAAGTTACGGCCTACTTCCAGTTGCTCAGAGTTAAGGTTTATCTTGTACTCGTAGTACTGTTCCAGGTCATTGATAACATTGTCGCGGTTCAGGTCTTCCTTGTCGGGGAAAGCATAGTTCGAGAAACGGCTGTTTTCAGGAGAATTATTCTCCATTCCGTTAAAGTTCTTATAGCGGGCCAGGATACCTGCATTCTGCTGATCGTAGCGTTCATCGAGGTGGTGGAGGAAGTTATCTGCCGAAGGGTCGTCCAGCACCATCTGCGGCGGTGTTCCCGGTATCAGGTTCAAGAAGCTGTTCTGGAAGTATGATGCCTCACCTGCATCGCCCAGACCATCTAAACCTATATCCTGGAACTGCCGTCCTCCTGGCACACCTGTAAAGGCATCGGTCAGGAACTGCTGCTGCGTTACAAGGCCCCAAGTTGTTTCCAGAAGGTTCTGTTCATCAGTAGGAGAGGTCGGCAAGCCGTTTTCGAAGGCGTACTGGTTGTCCCGCAGGATGTCCTCTGAAACACTTCCCAGGTTTAGTACCAGTTCTCCGCCTTCGTCGTTTACTATCTCGTTACCCGCTGCGTCTTTGCGGCCGTTCGGTCCTGTAATGAACGGATCCATGAGCCAGAACTCGACATACTCAATGTTGGCATTGTCAAAATCTGTGTCAAAGGCTATTTCCCTGCTGATACCGCCCCAGTTATTGCGGGGGTCATCTGCTAAAAGTCCCTGCGGCGTCAGGTTCGGGTTGTAGTTATACTGTCCCCGCTCCCGTGGGTAGTAGGCCAGGTCAAACGTGTACTCGAATGTGTTGGAAACCTCTGCATCACGGCCCGGGAACACCTCCTGGCGCCGTACGCCACGTATGTAATGGTTCTTCAGATCTGTATCCGTAATATTAGATGGCTTCAGGTTGTCCCTGTTGCGGTAGAAGATCTGGTCGATGGTATACCAGGCTAATTTGGCGCGGTTATAAGAATAGGCCAGGCCCGCTCCCGGAACAAGCGGAGCAGGTGTGGCAGCCAGTCGCCAGTTGTTGTTGCTAAATCCGCCCAGGTTATAAGGTGTCTCGGCTCCCTCGAAGTCATCGATGTAGGAGGCACCGTCTTCGTTGGCGTTAGATTTTGACTTGGCGGGTACCAGTTGTGCAAACTCACCACTAAATGTAACCAGAGAGGGTATCTTAGTGTCTATCAGCGGAATGGCGTCCGTCAGCTTGGTCAGGAACCGGGACTCTTTCTGCAGGTTCACATCAAAGCCATAGATGGTATTGTTGGTCGGCTCGTCGCCAATGCTCACGCGGTTAATGAAGGCTTGCTCGTTTATGCTCAATACCGTTGCCCCCAGGTTAATGTCATCGCTCAGGCGGTAGTCGAAGCGGGCACCCAGCATGGTGCGGGGCTGTATGTTCAGGAGTTCTGCTTTCTCATAGGTCACGCGCAGGTCGTTTGCCGAGCTGATGTAGCTTGGGTTGAGAATCTTGATGCGACCCATATCGTAAAACACCTGGTAATCTGTGCCCTCCTCCAGGCGGGTACCGCCGGAATATACCGCCACAGAGCCCTCTGCAATACGAAAGCCCGGCAGCATGATTTCGTCAGCGGATGAAGCCTGAAAACGGCCATTCAGGTAAAATTTGGCCTTCACGTTATTCTGCTGCGCATCCGTTTGTGTCTGGTCATATAGTTCCTGAAACACATACCGCTCTATTAACTCCGGGCGGCCCGCCAGCTTTTCTGCCAGGTAATCCCCAAATGGCTCTACCTGCGGAAAGTAAATACGGCCGGATTCCGGATCGATGGTAATGCCAGGCAAAAAGTCGAAGTTACCGTCGCTTGGCCTGTCGTTGTTTGTGTTAACATTATCCAGGTTCAGGACCTCCACCAGCGGTATGTTCTGAATAGGGCTTGGCTCTTTCAAGCTGGTGATGTCTACGCCCGTCTCATCGTCTTTATAAACTATCTGCAACTGGAAGTTCTCCCGTGTTACCTGCGTGGCTTCCAGGCTGTAGACGTTTTTCATCATCAGGTCCCAGGTGGGGTATTCGAGGGAGGGGTTGGTAGCCCGCAGCAACTTCATGTGGATAACCTGTTCTGCATCCAGGTTCTGGTAATCATCCATTAGTTCTCCCACCTGGTAGGTTTTGCCGTTGTAGGTGTATTCAAACGCCACCCCCAGCACCTGGTCGGGCAGGAGCATGGTGTTCAGCGAGATATAGCCTAACTGGGGGTTGAACTTATATTCCCGGGCATCCAGCCTGCGGGCGCGTACATGCTCAAAGTCGATGCCTTTCTGGAGGCCGAGGCTGTTCAGGTAAGTATCTACCTGTGAGTTGTTACGGGCGAGGTTGTTACGAGCAATTTGGCTATACAGTGTGTTTACAGCGTTGTCGGCAGGTGCCGCGGGTGGTCTTCCGCTCTCGAACTGGTTACGAAACGGATCAGCCTCAGCCAAGTCCATATAGGCCACCATGTTGCGCAGGTTCTCTGTAGACCGGTTGCTGTTGGTTACATATAACTCAATGCGGCGGATAACAATGCCGGAGTTAACCAGCGGCAGGTTGCTCAGGGCCTGGTTGTAACGGCCCCGGAAGAACTGCGACAGGAAGAAGTGACGGTTGTTATCATACTCATCTACCCGGATGGAAAAAGGCCTGTTCTGGGCACCGTTCTGCACAACCACCTCATCGTTTGTACCCCGCACACTCGATGCAATTGTGGTAACACCCAGGCGGCCGAACTGCAACTGGGTTTTAATGCCGAACAAGTTCTGGGCACCCATAATGAGGGAGTTGTTGAGCGGCAGGCTCACGTTACCAGCCTCCACCTTCCGAACTATCTCTTCCTCATAGCCTGTATAATCCAACTTCATGTTGTTCTCAAAGTCGAAGTTGGCGTTGTTGTCCCAGTTAAAGTTCAGGCGCATTTTATCCCCTATCTTACCTACCAGGTTCAGGGAGATGTTCTGCTCAAAATCAAAGTCGCCGGTGCGCTGCTGGCTGAGGGGGATGGTCGGGTTCTCGTTGCGGTTAAAGCGTGCGCCAAATTTAAGCGACACATTACCATTGGGCTGGATGTCTACGTAATTGCCGCCGAAAATACGGTCGAACACCGGGCTGATGTACAGCTTCGGTATCAGGCGGCTGCTGCTGACCACGCTCTCGCCATCCAGGCCGGAAGACTTAGCCCGCCAGTAGTTGCGGATAGCCTCGCGCTGCTGCCACTCCGAGTACTCCTTCAGGCTCATAGACGATGGTGGACGATAGTTTACATCACCCATGGTTTCGGTGATGTTGTACATCTCCAGGCTATCATCCAACTCTACGTTTAACTGCACATTGCTGGGCTGGCCCAGTAGCAGGGGAGAAGCGCTGGACCGCGTACTGAACGGATTGCCATACCTGTCGGCAGGTGCAAACGTGGGCTTTCGGCTCGGTATGTACTGCACCTTGGAGGTGTCTGTCTTCACCGTGTCCTGGAGCAGGAGGTTGTTGAGAATAGTTAATCTGAATCTATTGGTAGAGCGCAATTCTTCTGCCTGTGACCACCAGCCCAGCATAGAAATAGTGGCAACCGCCAGAAGCAGGCTACTTTTTTTACTTTTCCAGATCAAAATTGGATATATGCTCTTATGAAGACTTCAACGCAAACTTAATCAACTCCTCTACGCTCAGGTTCCCGCCTTCGCGTTTAACGATAGCGTCAAGTGTTTTCTCAGCCACGTTCTTCGCAAATCCTAAGGTTACTAATGCAGATAACGCTTCGGATCGGTTCATATTGTGTGTCGCAGCAGGCACACCAGCATCCGATATCATGGCCTCTTTCCTGACTTTATCTTTTAGCTCCAGGATGATGCGTTGCGCTGTTTTGGCCCCAATCCCCTTCACCTGCTGAATGGTGCGCACATCCTCTCTCGCGATGGCCTGCTGCACTTCCTCCACTGACAAAGAAGACAGAATCATGAGCCCCGTATTGGGGCCCACGCCTGAAATAGATATCAAAAGCAGAAACAGTTCTTTTTCGGCTGCCGTGGTAAAACCAAAGAGCGTGTGTGCATCTTCCTTTATGTGCAGGTGCGTATGCAGCTTACAGCGCTCACTGGCTGGCAGCGAAGAGTATGTGTTCAGCGAAACTTTTATCTGGTAACCTACGCCCCCTACATCTATAATGACATAAGTCGGGTCTTTGTGCGTTAGTTTGCCATCAATATAGGCTATCATCTATAGGTGTTGGTTTTTATAGTTCTGGGCATCTACTACAGCGATAGACACGATATTCACGATTTCGCGGATGGAGGAGCCTAGTTGTAAAATATGCACTGGTTTGCGCATACCCATCAATACCGGGCCAATTACCTCAGCGCCCCCAATCTCCTGCAGCACTTTGTAGGCAATGTTGCCGGAAGCCAGATCGGGGAATACCAGGGTGTTGGCACCTTGCTCGGCCAGTTCGCTGAACGGATATTGCTCGCGGAGCAGGTTGCGGTTTAGGGCCGTATTCGCTTGCATCTCGCCGTCTATCAGAAGCTCAGGGTAGCGTTGCTTTGCCTTTCGTACAGCCTCCGCTGCTTTGTCTGGCACGTCCCCGCGTACTGACCCAAAGTTAGAGTAAGACAGCATGGCCACGCGCGGCTCTGTGTCGAAGAACTTAACGGTACGGGCTGTTAGACCAATAATGTCAACCAGTTCGTCAGCAGTTGGGTTCAGGTTTACAGTGGTATCCGCAAAGAAGAAAGGCTCCCGCTGGCTTAGGATAATGTACATCCCCGCTACCTTGTTTACACCTTCTTCCACACCTACTACCTGCAGCGCCGGTAGAATAGTCTTAGAGTAATCGCGGGTAAGTCCGGAGATGAGGGCATCTGCCTCTCCGTTGTTCAGCATCATACTACCAAAATAGTTGCGGTCGCGCATCAGGCGCTTGGCATCGAATAGGGTCACGCCTTTGCGCTGGCGCTTCTCGAAGAGCAATTGGCCATATTCCTCCCGCCTGGCATCTTCCTGGTAGGTATCCATGATGGTGACCCCTTGCAGGTCCATCTTATGTTCTGCAATAATGGCCTCTATGGTTTCGCGATTACCCAGCAGGATTGGCTTGGCTATACGCTGCTCTTTTACAATTTGGGCCGCCTTCAGGATCTTGTAGTTGTCCGCTTCCGTGAACACAACGGTCTTCGGGTCTTTCTTCGCCTGGTTTATGATACGGGTCATCAGCTTCTGATCGATGCCGATGCGTTCCTTTAACTCCTGCTCATAGGCTTCCCAGTCGGTGATAGGATGCTTGGCCACACCGCTTTCCATGGCTGCTTTCGCCACTGCCGGTGAGATGGTGGTAATCAGGCGTGTATCCAGGGGTTTTGGAATAAGGTAAGTGCGGCCGAAGTTGATAGTGGTGTCGCTGTATGCTTTCAGGACCACATCAGGCACGGGCTCTTTAGCTAAATTAGCCAGTGCATGTACAGCGGCCAACTTCATTGCCTCGTTTATCTCTGTGGCACGCACATCGAGGGCTCCTCTGAAAATGTAAGGGAAGCCCAACACGTTGTTTACCTGGTTAGGATGGTCGGAGCGGCCTGTGGCCATAATCAAATCATCGCGCGTAGACATAGCTACGTCATAGGGAATCTCGGGGTCCGGGTTTGCAAGGGCGAAGATAATCGGATCAGCGGCCATGGTTTTCACCAATTCTGGTGCCAGCACGTTGCCTGCCGAAAGGCCCACAAACACATCTGCGCCTACCAAGGCTTCCGCGAGGGTTCTTATGTTGCGCGTGGTTACAAACTGCGCCTTATATATGTCTAAATCGTTTCGCTCGGGGTGTACAACTCCCTCAATATCTAGCATCACGATATTATCCATCTTCAGGCCGAGGGATACATAGAGCTTGGCACAGGCAATGGCGGCGGCTCCGGCTCCGTTCATCACCACCTTTATCTCCTCTATTTTTTTTCCTGTTAGTTCCAGGGCATTCAGGAGGGCTGCTGCAGATATGATGGCAGTGCCATGCTGGTCATCGTGCATGAGCGGGATGTTCATCTGCTCTTTCAGGGCCACCTCAATCTTAAAGCTCTCCGGCGCCTTTATGTCTTCTAAGTTTATTCCTCCAAATGTTGGTTCCAGTGATTTTACGATTCGGATAAACTCATCCGGATCGGTGCTGTCTATCTCTATGTCAAATACATCGATGCCCGCAAACTTCTTGAAGAGTACGCCTTTGCCTTCCATTACCGGCTTAGACGCATCAGGGCCGATATTCCCCAATCCTAATACAGCCGTTCCGTTTGAGATGACCCCAACGAGGTTGCCCTTGGCTGTATACTTATACACATTCTCTTTATCTGCATGAATTTCTTTACACGGTTCCGCAACGCCAGGGGAGTAAGCCAAGGCCAAATCGTGCTGGGTACTCAGCATTTTGGTTGGTACCACCTCGATTTTCCCGGGCTTGCCGTCCATGTGATAGTTAAGTGCGTCCTCTCTGTTTACTTTAATCATAGATGCGTTTGTTGTTTGTATTACAGGTTTCCTGCTTTGGCAGAACGGCTTTGGCTCTTATTTGTATGAATGTAATTAAAGTCCAATTTTGAAAGAATTAGCTGATTGTCCAGGTTAAGCTTTCAAAGATAAGGAGTGCAATAGTTTATAGTGCAGAATTTAACAATTTTTTAGTACAAATTACAATACCTTAACCTACTGATAAACAAAAAGCACCCTCTTCTGCAGAAGGTGCTCTTTTTTAAAGGTAGCTGGAGGTTTTAGCTCAGGATCAGCTTCTGGCCAGGCTTCAAGTTGTCAGATTTCAGTTTGTTCAGCTTCTTGATTTGCTCAATGCTGATGCCGTCATACTTGCGGGAGATATTCCAGAGGGTATCGCCTGGTTGCACATGGTGAATCACCTGCTCTGCCTGCACGCTTTCTTTTACCTGTTTGGCAGTTGCTTTGGCGGCTGGCTGCACTTCCTCGTTAGAGGCAAGCAAAACGGGTTCTTCTACTGCGGTAGCCTGCTTGTATATAATCAGTTTCTGGTCTGGCTTAATGCTGCTGCCCTTTAGGTCGTTCCACTCTTTTAGCTGTGCAATAGTCACCTGGTGGCGCAAGGCAATCTGCGTCAGGTTATCGCCACGTTGTACTATGTACGTTGATTTTTTATCAGCTGCAGTTACAGCCACAGCCGGTTCTTCTTTATCTTCTGTTTTATCGGCAGCCTTCTCTGTTTTCTTCTCTGCAGGCTTCTCCTTTTTGGCAGAGGCCAGTAAAACAGGTGCTTCTGTAGCGGCCTCGTTTCTCCTGACTGGCTCATGTACAGGGGCAGCGGCTAGCATGATACAGCTTTTGTCTTCCACAGAGGCCAGTAAGGGAGCGCGTTCTGCCGGAATGCGAAGTTTGTAGTTGCGCAGATGCTTTGGTATAGTCGTGCCCTTCACTTCAGGGTTCAGGGCCATCAGTTGTGCCGGAGTTATATGCAGTTCAGCAGCGAGTCTGTTCAAATCCAGTTCCTGTGTTACTTCCAGGTAGGCTACCTGTGGCTGGTATAGAATGGAGTCAGAGAAAATATTATGGTCTCCGGCATGATGCATGGTATAGATGACGGCCGTCATGGATGGAATGTAGCCGCGGGTTTCTTTTGGGAGGTACGGGAATATTTCCCAGAATGTCTTTTTGCCGCCACCAGCTTTGCGGATGGCTTTGTTCACGTTGCCGGGGCCGCAGTTGTAAGCTGCCATGGCCAATTCCCAGTCGCCGTAGGTGTTGTGGAGGCGGCGCAGGAACTTTAACGCTGCTTCGGTAGACTTCTCCGGGTCCAGGCGCTCATCAACATACTCATTGAATTTTAAGCCAAAGTCGCCGGCTGTCGGTTTCATAAACTGCCACAGGCCAGCTGCTCCTACTGGCGAGAGTGCCTTTGGGTTAAGCCCTGATTCCACGATGGAAAGGTACTTTAGCTCCATCGGCATGTTATGCTTTTTGAGATACTTCTCATACATCGGGAAGTACACGTTCTCGCGCGTGAGCATGGTGCGGGAATACTTCCTGTTCCGGATGGTAAAGTAGTCAATAAAATTCCTTACATAATTGTTAAACTCAAGCGGAATCTCTGTCTCAATGCAGCTCAGCCTGTCTGCAATCAGGTCGCTAGGCACATTGGGAACATACTCTACCAGCAGGGCCTCCTCTTCAGGGGAGAGGGCAGTTTTTACTTTGGTTCTTAGTGAGTCGTCTGCCGTAAAAGGCGTTTCAAGCAAACGGCCGTGGCCGATAGCAGGGGTGTTGTTTCCCCATACGCTACAGACCACAGCCGTGAGCAGTGTAAAGAATTTTGTGTAGGTCATGGCATTTTATCTATGCTTCAACGGTTATCTTGTCCATGATATAATTCGAGAAAGCCAGCAGCTGCGGCTCTTCGAATGAGCGGGTCATTAACTGTAACCCTATGGACAGGCCGTTAGCATCGCGGCCAGCCGGAATAGAAATAGCTGGTACGCCTGCGAGTGAGGCCTGAACTGTAAAGATATCGGCCAGGTACATGGCCAACGGATTTTCTATATTCTCCCCAATTTTAAAGGCAGTTGTAGGAGCTGTAGGCAAGATAAGAAAATCATATTCCTGAAGCAACTCGTCCGTCTTCTCTTTAATTAGTCGTCTCACTTTCTGCGCCTTGGTGTAGTAGGCATCATAATAGTCGGCACTTAGTACAAAAGTACCCAGCATGATGCGGCGCTGCACTTCATGCCCAAAGCCTTCGGCCCGGGTTTTCTTATACAGTGAGGTCAGGTCCGTCACGTTTCCAGAACGGAAGCCATACTTCACACCGTCGTAGCGTCCCAGGTTAGAGCTGGCTTCGGCAGTGGTGAGGATGTAGTACGTAGGCACAATGTAGTCGAGGTAAGGGAACTCTACCGCCTCTACCTGGTGGCCATCGTCCTTGAGCATTTCTTTTACACCCAGTATAGCCTCTTTCACTTCCGCATCCAGGCCTTCGTTTTCGAAGCAGTCGCGGATGTAGCCGATTTTATATTTTTTGTCTGTAGAAAGTAACTCGCTGTAAGCAGGCACCTCGCGCTCGCTGGCGGTACTATCCATACCGTCTTTGCCTGCTACTACCTCCAGCAACAATGCTGCATCGGATACACTCTTCGTTATAAACCCAATCTGGTCGAAAGAAGAGGCGTAGGCGATAAGGCCATAGCGTGAAATACGGGAATAGGTAGGTTTAAAACCGACAACACCGCAGAAAGCAGCAGGCTGGCGCACAGAACCACCGGTATCTGAACCAATAGAGACAAGGCACAGGTCAGCCTGTACTGCCACAGCCGAACCACCTGAAGAACCGCCTGGTACACGGGAGGTGTCGTCGGCGTTGAGCACATTGCCAAAGGCGGATGACTCATTAGAGGCACCCATGGCAAACTCATCGCAGTTCTGGCGGCCAATGATGATGGCATCTTCCTGAAGGAGGCGTTCTACAGCCGAAGCGGTGTAAAGTGACTTGAAGCCGTCCAGGATTTTGCTGGAAGCTTGCAGACTGTGCCCCTTGTAGGCAAGAACATCTTTAATGCCGATGATCATTCCAGCCAGTTTTCCGGCTGTGCCATTGGCAATTTTGTGATCTACGATGTCTGCCTGCGTGATTGCTTCCTGCTCAAATACCTCCAGAAAGGCATTCAGTTCAGCTTTCTCTTTGATGTTCTGTAGATAGTGTTCTACCAGGTTCCGGCACGTAATCTGCCCATTGGCGATATCCGTGCGGATGTCGTGTAGCGAGTTATACTGTCTCAATCTATTTTTGACTTAGGTTCGTCTTTGATGGATTGTTCAAGTTCGTTTTTGATTTCGTTTGTCGCATCTTTAAACTCCCGCATGCCGCGCCCAACAGAACGTGCTATATTTGGAATTTTATCAGCGCCAAACAGTAAAAGCACTGCCATCATGACGACAAGCATTTCTCCTCCTCCAAGGTCCCCCAGGAAAAGGAATACAGTACTAAAGTACATACAGCTAATGAAAGCTTATAGGTGGATTACTTAGTAGTAGTGTGGCTGTCGTCTTTTACTGAGCTCTCAATGTCGTTCTTGATCTCCTTTGTAGCGTCTTTGAACTCACGGATGCCGCGGCCCATACCTCTGGCTAGTTCAGGAATACGCTTAGCACCGAAAAGAAGCAGGATAACGAAGAGGATTAAGAAAATTTCTGTGCCTCCGAGACCTCCAATAAACAAAAGTGTGTTGGTAATTTCCATCTTTTAAATGTTTAAATGATTGCTACAAAATTAGATCTAATATTTTAATTAAACCCATAACAGCTTAGATAAGTTTAATACTGCTCTTAAACGCTGTAAATAATATGGTTATTGCCTGTTATTCAGCAACCTATGATTAATAAAGTTATGGCTGGCTGCCAGTTCCTGCCGCCTCAGGAATAGCATGCTTGTCTGTACTGCTCCCCAGGGCTTGCTGCTCTTGATGATTCTGAAGCAGTAAGACGATAGGAACAACTTCCTATATACAACAGCAGACGAATGACACAGGTAAGGTAAAATATAATTCGCTTAAATACCAACAGTTTGGGCAGACTATTGGATTTGGCAACACACAATTAAGAGATAAAGCGTCCCTGTGTCGCTTTTGGGCGGACGTATTAGGGTAAAGAGGCACTAAAATATCCGCTTCAGAAGCAACTTACCAATGTTTTCATTTGTTTTTAAAATAAAAGAGAGGATTAGCAAAACTTTTCAATTAAATATAAGTATATATATAAATAAATTTAAAGATACTTCTGGTTAATGCATTACAGTTGCATTTGTAACCATATCGTTGTAAATTTGATTTTGATTTTGATGCAGGCGTTCAGAAGCTTGCTTTCATATAAAGTATTAAGTTTGTTTTCATAGCTTGGAAAGGCACCCTACACTGTGGGGTGTTTTTTTATTTATGGCCCTGCTGATGTGGCGCATCTTTCATGCTCTTCATAGAGGTATCCAAGGCTACTGAAGCAGGCAAAGTCATAAATCACTGAGAGGTAAGGCTCTAACGTGTTATCACGATAAAGCCGGTGCCTCAGGATGTGTTTCGTAAGCTACACACATCCTGAGGCACCGGCTTTCCTGTTGAACCGGGACCACCGGTTGTGCTCTTTTACTGCAAGCGGGCAATCCAGGTCTCCGGGTTCAGGTTCTGCTGGTTCTTCCAGACCTGAAACTGAAGCGCAGTGGTGCCGTCGCTATCGGTGTAGACCGTGCCAATTACATCTTTTAGCTTAACTGTCTGGCCAGGCTTCACGGTAACCGTTTTCAGCTTCGCATACACGGTAAAGTAGTCACCATGCTGCACCATCACAATGTTGTTCATACCCGGCACGGAAGCTACAGTGAGCACCGTACCTTCAAAAATAGCGCGTGCGCTGGCTCCCTGAGTGGTCTGTATATCAACACCGTGGTTTTCTACCACAACTCCTTTTAGTACCGGATGGTTGTGGCGGCCGAATTTCTGGGAAACAAAGCCCCGCTCCACAGGCCAGGCCAGGCGGCCCTTGTTACCTGCAAAAGAAGAGGAGATAAGAGCCAGTTCCGGTGTGAGGGTAACCTTGCCGGCACCGGCGCTGGATGCTTTACCTGCCGCACGGGCGGCTCGCGCGGCGCGGGCAATTTCCTCGCGTACAATGTCGGCAATCAGTTTATCTAGTTTCTTGACAGATTCCTGGCGGCTCGCCACTTCCTGTTTCAGGTTTGATTCCTGTTTGCTGAGGTTGGTGATAACACTGTCCTGCTGCTGGCGCAAGGTTAGCAGGTTCTTGTTTTCTGACAGTTGCTTATTCAGCAGGTTTTGCTTTTGCTGCTTCTTCGACTCCAGTATCGCTAACTGACCGGAGAGAACAGTCTGCACCTTGCTTATCTGCTCTACTTGTTTTTTGCGGGCTTCTGAGTACTGCTGAAGGTAGCGCATGCGCCGCACCAATTGATTAAAGTTATCGGAGGCAAACAGGAACATGAGCTTGTTATAGCTGTTTGCTGTTTTGGAGGCAGCGTACACCATGGTGGCATATTCCGCTTTTAACCTGTCGAGGTCGTTCTGGAGTGCCCCTACAATGCCCTCCGTCTCCTGTACATCAGACTCAATAAAGTGTATTTCGCGGGAGATGTTGCTGATAACACCTTTCTGAACCGTTATTTTTTCTTTGATGGCATTTAGCTGACCAATAGAAGCCTCCTTCTGCTTCTTGGTCTGCTGCAGAATGCGGTTTGCTTCTTTTATACGGCTAAGATTTTCTTTCTTCTCTTTTTCCAACTGGGCCTTGCTTTTCTTTTTCTGGGCCTGGGTAGCCAGGGGCAGGGAAAGCAATAGCAGGAAAAAAGTGAGTCTGTAAAGGGCGTTCATCACAAGGGTGGTTCTTCTACTCTGAGTTTACAAATATGGCAAAACTATAAGTGAAGAACCAACAGCCTCAGATATTTAATTGACAGGCGGGCGCTTATAATCAGACGGTACACTGAACGGGAAAGAGAGCGCCTCGTCAGAGACCGCTACACGACTGTAGTTGATTTTAAAGTCAGACACCTCACCTTTCTGAAGTACCTGCGCTGCCAGTGCGTGTGCAAAGGGCTCCTGCCCTATATCCTCAAAGCTGCTATACAGCACAGTGATGGTGTTGCCTGTGTTTTGGTCCTGTACATTCAGCTGTTGCAGTTTACTGTTCAGGCGGCCAATAAAGTAGTCGAACAGCAAGTTCTCACGCATCTGCTGCACATGCTGCAGTTCGCCCTCATCCATGGCTTTCTCTGTACCCTGCTGCTCGTAATTGCCCAGCAGGATGGCCTGCAGTATCTCAAAGTTTACATCCACCTGAAACCTGTTGCGAAGAAAGGAATAGTCGGTGGCCACATACTCCTTTTGCAGGCGGTTCATCAGGTATACGGAGTCCTGTGTCAGCATCATGCGGGCTGCCTCAATGCCAAGTCCCGGCTGCACTGATACCCATATCACGCTGTCCTTCTTCATCCGGATGGAAACGCCTGATGATAGGTTCTCTTTTTTGCTGTTCAGCGAAAGCTGGCCTTTAGAGCTGAAGTAATCAAAATCAAAATTGTTAACGGATACTGTGCCTATGGTTTCTGTAGTGGCAGAGGCAGTGGTGGGCGCTGTTTCTCTTTTGCAGCCTGCCAGCAGGAAAACTACTGCCAGGCAGAGCAAAATGTGTTTACTCATACAGCTTTCTGTCTTTTATTTTTTTATCAATAAAGGCTGAGGCTTCGCCTTTTAGCTTGGCTTTCTGCCATTGGCTGACAGCTTCTTCTTTTTTTCCCAGCTTGAACAACACATCACCGTAATGCTCTACAATGGTGGCATCGTCTGAAATGGCTACCGCCTGCTCCAGGTATTTACGTGCTTCCGTATACTTGCCGCTTTTGTACAGCACCCAGGCATAGGTATCCAGGTAAGTAGGGTTAGTAGGATGCTGCTTTACAAGGCGCTCTGCCATTTCCATGGCTTTCTGCATGTTCTGGTTGCGCAGCGACAGGAAATAGCTGTAGTTGTTTAGTACGTGCTCATTGTCTTTGTCCTGCGCCAGTACTGCTTCGTATGCCTTGTCCGCTTTTTCATACTCTTTCAGCGAATTGTAGCCATCGCCCAGTTGCATATTAAACTGTACCAGCAACTCCGGTTCGCCAGCTGAAAGGCGCTTGCCGTGCTCCAGCGATTTTACAGCCCTGTCATAGTTTTTCGCAATCAGGTGGCCGGTTCCGTTATAGAACCAGAATACTGCCTGGTTTGGAAAAAGCTCTAACGCCTGCTCAGAGTGTTTCACCATGGCACTCGCCTCTGAGAGCTCTGCGTCCAGCAGCACAATCTGCTGCCAGATCTTGAAATGAGAATCATCCAGCTTTACAGCCTGAAGGTAGTTATTGCGCGCGTCCTCTTTCTTGCCTACAATTGTTTGCAAATCGCCTGCTACAGCATAAGCTTTGGCTTCGTCAGGGTGTTTTTCGATGGTCAGGTCAACAAGCTCCAGCGCTACATCTTTCACTTCAGGGTTAGGTAGCTGGCGTATGAAGTCAACCAAGATGCGCACTTTGGTATCGATGTCTAATTCCGCGCTGCTAAATGCCTCTTTTACCTGCTTCTCAGCTTCCGCTTTATTGCCTTTCTGGCGATTCAGGTCCGAGAGCATAAGATGGGCAAAGGGGTTATTCGGCTCTATGCGCAGCGCCTTGTCCAGCACCTGGATAGCATCGTCCGGCTTCTTGGAAGCGTTCAGAAGCTCAGCTTGGGCCAAAAAGTAACGTACTTCCGTTGGGTTGGTTGCTAATAGTTTCTCACCTTCCAGAATCGCCTTTGGCATATTCTTCTGGCGCAGGTATATCTGCTGGCGGTTTACGAGGAGCTGCTCCATCTCACCAAATTCATCTTCAATGCGCTCATACGTTTTCAGAGCATCCTCAAAACGGGACTGCGACAAATAGAGATCGGCCAGGTTAAAAAGGTACTCTTCTGAGTTGGGCACATTGCGCAGCAGGTCGTTGAAAGCCTGGGCAGCTTCGGTATACTGCTTTTTTTCTGTGTGCAGCTGCGCTACCAGGAGGTAGTAGTAGGCGTTCTGCTTTTCAAGGACTACTGCTGCCTTTGCAAAAGGCATTGCCGACTCTGAGTCTTTAAGGTGCAGGTATGTTTCGCCTATCTTATAATTTAAAGCGGCGTTGTCGGGGGTAACGGTGTAGGCTTTTTGAAAAAGCTGGAGGGCTTGTTGATAGTCCTCCAGCATATAATATTTCATTCCATCCAGAAACAGTGCCTCGCTTATTTGCCTGTCGCGCGCTGATGGCTCCTGCTTTTGCGGGGCAGTGGCCGTGTCGGTTGCAGAACGGGCTCTCTTTTTCGAAGACTGAGCGTTGCTTTCACCTGATGCAACGAAGGCCAGGCAGCACGTGGCAAGTATTACGTTTCTGAATGTTTTCATAAATATCTACTCTGTAAGCGTATTAAAGTCGCCGAGGCTGAGGTCAGTCGGGCGCCCTTCATACACAACAAAGTTGCCTAACATAGAGTTTGCAACATTGCCATTTTTTAGGGCGGTGTCTTGCTGAATAATAGAGTTGCTCACCACCGAGTTGTATACGCTTGTGTTATTTCCGATTGAAACGTGCGGGCCAATTACCGAATTGGTAATGCTAACGTTTTCACCAATGTATACAGGAGGGATAATTACTGCGTTCTCCAGCTTCGCCGATGAGGCCACCAGGCCTTCCTCGTCCTTTATATACTCTAAATAGCGTTGATTAGTATACACAGTTGCGTTTTTATTTCCGCAATCGAGCCATTCAGAGATAACAGCTGGAATAAAGGTGGTTCCTTTGTTCTTCATATTCTCTAATGCGTTGGTTAACTGGAACTCACCTTTGTCTTTGATGTTATTATCCAGCAGGTACTGCAGCTCGCTGCGCAGGTACTCTCCGTCGCGGAAATAGTAGATGCCGATGATGGCCAAATCGGAAACGAAGTGCTCTGGCTTCTCCACAAAATCAGTGATCTCGTTCTGCTCGTTCAGCTTTATCACGCCAAAAGGACGCGGGTCTTCCACACGCTGTACCCAGATGGTACCATCGGCGTTTGTGTCGAGCTGGAAATCGGCTTTAAAAAGCGTATCTGCAAAGGCTACCACTACTTTGCCTTCCAGAGAAGCTTGTGCACACAGGATGGCATGGGCTGTACCCAAAGCTTCCTCCTGGTAATAGATGCTGCCTTTGGCACCAACGGCGGCAGCGATTTTTTTCAGGTCCTGCTCTACCTGGTCACCAAAGTGGCCAATAATGAAAGCAACCTCTTCAATTGGCTCCTCGCATACTTTTGCAATGTCCTCTACAAGGCGCTGCACTATAGGCTTGCCTGCAATTGGAATAAGTGGTTTTGGAACAGTTAAGGTGTGAGGGCGCATGCGCTTGCCCATTCCCGCCATCGGTATGATTATCCTCATAGTTTTTTGATTGGTTTAAGCTACAGGAGCATCTGCTGCTGCAGCAATTTTACATTTATTTTAATAATTGGGGTGATTTACTGTTATAATAGTAGTGAACACTTTTTATTAATAACGAAAAAAAGCGCGGAGGTTACAAAAATTATTTGGTTCCGGTGCTGCCGTAGCCGCCTGCACCGCGTTCTGTGTCAGTCAGTGCTTCCGCCTCACGCCATGCTATGCGTTCATACCGGGCTACTACCATCTGCGCAATGCGCTCACCATCCTCTACCACAAACTCCTGATCAGACAGGTTTACCAGCAGTACCTTTACCTCGCCCCGGTAATCGGCATCAATAGTACCCGGACTATTAACGATAGAAATACCGTGTTTGAAAGCCAGGCCGCTGCGCGGGCGAATCTGCGCCTCGTGCCCCTCCGGCAACTCAATAAACAAACCCGTCGGGATAAGTGCGCGCTGCAGTGGCTTCAACGTAACCGGCGCTTCGAGGTTTGCCCGCAGGTCCATGCCTGCCGAATGCTGCGTTTGGTAGGAGGGAAGTGAGTGTTTGGATTGGTTAATGACGTTAACCAGCAAGTTCTTGTTGTTCATCATCTCTAAATATAATACGCATGAAATATAATGCCTAAGCTTTAAGGCGGAAGCGCGGCCGCTCGCGTAACCACACGATGACCAGAAAGGCAGCACAAACGGCCAAATGGTAAGCATGGCGCAGCCAGAAGTTCTCAATATCAACTGCAAGTGCCAGCCACACTAAGCCTGTAGCCAGCAAAATGTAAGCTATGATCGTTTTGGTTGGATAGGGAATAGGATAGTGGCGGTTGCCAAGCAGGTAGCTGGCTGTTGCCATAGTGAAGTAGCATACAAAGGTAGCGATAGCAGAGCCCATATAGCCTAACACCGGAATCAGGAGCAGGTTGAAGGTAATGGTAATGGCCGCTCCTCCAAAGCTGATGTACGTGCCGTATCTAGTCTTGTCAGTCAGTTTAAACCACACCGATAGGTTATAATATACCCCCAGAAACAGGTTGGCCAGCAGCAGCACGGGAACCACCATAATGCCTTCTCTGTACTCTTCTTTTCGCAGTAGCAGGGCAAAGTCCTCTAAATTAGCTGAGATGAAAAGGAAAATAAAGGCACAGGCAATCACAAACCACTTCATGATAAGGGCGAATGACTGAGGCGAATCTTTTTCTTCGGCCTGCGAAAAGAAGAACGGCTCGGCTGCGTAACGAAATGCCTGTATGGCCAGTGTCATGAAGATTGATAGCTTATAGCAGGCACTGTAAATTCCGACAGCCGCCATGTTGTCCTGGTTAGGGTAAAAACTTTCCGGTAGCCACTCTTCCAAAAGGATTCTGTCAATCACCTCATTTACCATACCTGCCAAACCCATAAATAATAGCGGGTAGGCATATACAAGCATCGGGCGCAGCAGCTCCTTGTTCAGTTCAAACCGTAGTACAGAGAACTCCTTCCACAGCATAGGAATCAGTAGAGCATTAGCCACCAGGTTTATCAGGAAGATATAACCAATCCCAAAGTCAGGGTCATAAAGCTGTGCTACCAGCGGGCGAAGCTCTTGCAAATAAGCACCCTCATAAATATGGCGGAAAACCACCAGGAATAGTAAGTTACCGCCTACCGTCAGCAGGATGTTGATGAGCTTGATAGACGCAAACTTAATCGGCTTGTTCTGCAGGCGCAGCCTCGCAAAGGGGATGGCTACAATGGCATCGATAGCAAGAATAAGAGCAAGCCAGTTGATGTAACTCTGGTAGTCCTCTGGGTAACCTTTAAAGTCGACAATGGCCCCGGAAGCAAGTAGAAGTATACCAGTAAAAATGGCGCTGCTGCAGATAATCAGGGTGAGCACCTCGTTGTAAAGTTTATCTCTGTCAGCCCCGGGTTTATTGGCGAAGCGGAAAAAGGCTGTCTCCATTCCGTAGGTATACAGGATGTTGAAGAAGCCGACGAACGCGTAGAGATAAGAGACTACACCATACTCCGCTGGAATGAAAATAGCGGTGTAAATAGGTACGAGCAGGTAATTGAGGGCTCTGCCTACAATACTACTTAAGCCATAGGCAGCAGTCTGCCCGACCAATTTCTTGGCTATACTCATGTCATGTGGTTGAGGGCCGGGTGTAGCTTATTTTATTTACCTGTAAAGTTCGGCGTACGCTTCTCTAGAAACGCGTTCGTGCCTTCTACAAAGTCTTCTGATGCACAGCAGCGGGCAAAGGCATTGGCCTCTGTCTGGTAACCGTTCTCATCTTTATTGAGCGCTGCATTTATGCAATCTATCACAAGGCCTACTGCCAATGGTGCCTTAATCATAATCTTCTCCATTATTTGCACACATTTAGCCATCAGGTCTTCCTGCGGCACGACATGGTTTACCAATCCAAGTGCTTTCGCCTCTTCTGCAGGAATCATGTCACCGGTCATTATCAGTTCCATGGCTTTACCTTTGCCTACCAACTGTGTCAGGCGCTGTGTGCCACCGTATCCCGGTAATATGCCCAAGCTTACCTCTGGCAGGCCAATACGGGCATTGTCGCTGGCTACGCGTATGTGGCAGGCCATGGCCAGTTCGCAACCTCCCCCTAAGGCAAAACCATTCACGGCTGCTATAATGGGCTTGTTGCAACGCTCTATCATGCTGAAGACCTCCTGGCCGCGTTCGGCAAAGCTACGGGCTGTCACCTCGCTTAATTCAGCAATTTCAGAGATGTCAGCGCCAGCCACGAATGCCTTCGGGCCCGTTCCCGTTATGATGGCTCCTTTCACGGCAGCATCGTCATACACTTGCTGCACGGCACTTCTTATCTCCGTTACAGTCTCAATACTTAGCGCATTCAGCTTAGCTGCCCTGTTGATAGTAATTGTTAGTATGCCATTGTCGAGGGTAAGCAGCAGGTTCTCGTATGTCGTCATAAGTTGATCCAACTCAGGTTAAAATCAATTTTTTCTTTTACAAAGATAGTGATTTAGTTCAATCCTTAAATAGCTTATCAGGTACGCTACGGGTAACACTGGTGCAGGAAGGGGTGTGGAGTATCTGAATAATAACTAAATTCGCGCATTACTTCTTGTTCATAAATCATATAAGTGCATGGGTTTCTTTTCAGAGTTTAAAAAGTTTGCCGTAAAAGGGAATGTGATAGATTTAGCTGTAGGTGTGGTAATTGGTGCTGCTTTCGGGGCCATTACCAAATCGCTGGTAGACGACGTTATCATGCCGCCCCTGGGCCTGCTGGTGAGCAACGTAGACCTGTCGAGGTTGCAACTGGTGCTGCAGCAGGCTGTGGTAGAAAACGGAGAAGTAGTGGAGGCTGCCGTTACGCTGAGGTATGGCAACTTTCTGCAGGCCATTTTCAACTTCCTTATTATTGCGTTTGCCATCTTCCTGTTAGTGCGCACTGTTAACCGCCTGCGGGAGCAAGAAGCCGCTAAGCCTGCGCCGGCAACAAATAAACAGGAGGTGCTCCTGGCCGAGATCCGAGACTTGTTGAAGGGGCAAGACGAGGCTTCCGCTACCGAACCGAGTAACAAAGTGGTGTAGCCAGAGTGGCATAAAATTTTATATATCAGAACTTTTAGCTTCTTATTTCGTGTTAGAGTAACTTAAGTGATACCTTTAGAAAGGGTTTCACGTTATAGACCTGAAAAACACAGATAAGTAGCATTAATATGAAGAAACTGACCCTGCTGATATTTACTTTTGGAATTATCCTTTTATACCCGGAAGCGAATGCCCAGACCTCTCAAAGCAGCACTTTGTCTGCGAAAGATGAGTATTGGGGTACTGCAAAGGTAGAGCGCAAAGGTACATCAGTTGATGCCGCAGATCGCCGTGCAGCAGGTTTAGACACTCGTTTCA
This sequence comes from Pontibacter pamirensis, assembly GCF_010015475.1. Classification (GTDB taxonomy): domain Bacteria; phylum Bacteroidota; class Bacteroidia; order Cytophagales; family Hymenobacteraceae; genus Pontibacter; species Pontibacter pamirensis. The sequence continues at coordinate 47,124 of NZ_SSNI01000025.1, read as the reverse complement.
ATGCGTATGAAAATGACCGCCGCAGGAACTTTGATAAAAAGAAAATAGCGAACAGCAAGCGGATGAAAGAGATTCTGAAGAAGGAAAAGAAAATGATGAAAAAACATAAGCGTGACAAACGCCGCTTACGTCGCTCACAATAACACATTCTTTTACTGAAAATAAAGCAAGGAAGCCTGCCAGAGATAGTTCTGGCAGGCTTCCTTGCTTTTACAACAAATAGATTCTACTGGCGCGTGTTCATGTCTTATACCCATACAAATGAAGCTCTTTCCATAAAGTGGTAGCCTTTTCTATCCGTCAGCACGGAGTGAAGGTGTTTCCAGTCTTTGGGTTGAGCGCCTTTGGAGATTTTTGGTGCCGCTCGTGCGGCAGCGCCCCGGCGCAAAAAACTCCCAGCGCGATGCCCAAAGACGAGGCCTCTCGGCCTTGAGAGCTCAGACAAGAGAGATGAAACATTTGGCAAGCTGCCGCTGGATGAACAGTCACCACGGCAGCTTAGACAGAATTACATACTACCAATACTGCTCAATACTAGGGAGTACGGTTCAGGAGATTCGGTATAAATTCTTGGAACCAAAAGAAGTTGGTGCATACCTGGTGAACCTAAATACCAAAGCGTCCCAGCCGCGTTAGCAGCTGGGACGCTTTGGTATTGAAGTATATTCTGATTTACAGCGTACGCTTAATTTCTTTTTCTACATAGGCTTCAATCACGTCTCCCATCTCAATCTCATTGTAGTTTCTCAGGCTGATACCACACTCGTAGCCTTGTTTCACTTCTGATACATCATCTTTGAAACGCTTCAGCGCTAGTATTTCACCGTCGTGTACTACGATGCCATCACGTACCAGGCGAACTTTGGCGTTACGCTGTATGCTGCCATCTGTTACCATACAACCTGCAATAGTACCCACCTTCGTTATCTTGAATACGTCACGCACTTGTGCGTTACCTGTAATCTCTTCCTTCAGTGTTGGTGCAAGCATACCTTCCATGGCGTCTTTCACCTCGTTAATAGCGTCGTAGATGATAGAGTACAGGCGTACATCAATCTGTTCCTGCTCTGCCAGTTTACGTGCATTCAACGAAGGGCGCACCTGGAAACCAATGATAATCGCGTCAGAGGCAGAAGCCAGCAACACATCAGACTCAGAGATGGCACCCACCCCTTTGTTGATAATGCTTACCTGAACTTCAGGCGTAGACAGCTTCAGCAAGGAGTCAGCTAGTGCTTCCACGGAACCATCCACGTCACCTTTCACAATCACGTTAAGCTCCTTGAAAGATCCGATTGCCAGACGGCGGCCAATCTCATCCAGTGTAATATGCTTACGTGTACGCAAGCTCTGCTCACGCTGTACCTGCGAACGGTTTGTGGCAATTTCACGTGCCTCACGCTCCGATTCCATCACCAGGAACTTGTCACCCGCCTGTGGCGCTCCATCTAAACCGAGCAACTGCACTGGCGTAGACGGACCTGCTTCTTTCATTTTCTTGCCAAGGTGGTTGGTCATGGCTTTTACTCTACCATAATGAGAGCCAGCCAGCACCACATCACCAATTTTCAGGTTACCTGTCTGCACCAGAACGGTAGCTACGTAGCCACGGCCTTTGTCCAGAGAGGCTTCAATAACGGTACCGATTGCCGCACGGTCAGGGTTGGCTTTCAGTTCAAGTATTTCAGCTTCCAGCAGCACCTTCTCTAGTAGGTCAGGTACACCTAATCCTGTTTTAGCAGACACTTCCTGCGACTGGTACTTACCACCCCATTCTTCCACCAGCACGTTCATCTGCGCAAGCTCTTCTCTTACCTTATCCGGGTTAGCGGTTGGCTTATCTACCTTGTTCAGTGCGATGATAATTGGTACACCGGCTGCCTGCGCATGGTTGATGGCCTCTTTTGTCTGAGGCATCACGGAGTCGTCAGCGGCAACCACAATAATAACAACGTCTGTTACTTTGGCACCACGGGCACGCATGGCCGTAAAGGCCTCGTGACCCGGTGTATCAAGGAACGTAACAGTACGGCCGCTTTCGGTTTTCACCTTATAGGCACCAATGTGCTGCGTAATACCACCGGCCTCACCGGCAGTCACGTTTGCGTTTCGGATGTAGTCGAGCAAGGAAGTTTTACCGTGGTCAACGTGTCCCATGATGGTCACGATTGGTGCACGTTCTTCCAGATCCTCCTCGTTCTCTTCGCCAATATCCTCAAGTCCCTGTTCTTCTTCAGTTGTGATGAAGTCCACGTCATAGCCAAACTCATCTGCAATAACAGTGATGGCTTCGGCATCAAGGCGCTGGTTAATGGACACGAACATGCCCATCTGCATACACACCTTAATGATGTCGTTCACGCTCACATCCATCAGCGAGGCTAAGTCGTTGGCCGACACGAATTCAGTTACACGCAGTGTCTTAGACTCGGCCTGTTCTGCCATGCGGCGCTCTTCGCTGGCATCGGCAGCGGCAGAACGCTTTTCACGACGGTATTTGGCTCGGTTACCTCCGCCTTTACCTCCGCTCAACTTCGCGAGCGTAGCCTTAATCTGCTCCTGGATTTCCTTATCAGTAACCTCCGCTTTTACAGGTCTGCCTCCAGCTGGAGTAGTAGGCCTCGGCCCACCTTTGCCTCCTCTTGGAGGGCGCCCGGCGGCTCCTCCGCCGGCAGCGCGGTGCTGCGAAGGAACGATAGGCCGCTGATTGCCCTGCCCAGGCCCCTGGCCTTGCGCCTGGCCCTGCTGGCCACCTTCGCCTACAATAATGCGTTTGCGCTTTTTCTTCTTGCCCTTTTTGTCGTCTGATGACGCCACAGGCTTAGAACCTTTTCTGCGCGATTCTGTCGGCAATTCTATTTTGCCAAGTACAGTGAGACCTTTTAACTGGTCTGCTCTTCCTGAAATCTTTTCTATATCCTTTTTATTTTCTTGGTCATTAGCTGCATCAGGAGTGGCCGGTTGCTGTGGCGCCTTCTCTGTTGCTGGCTGTTGCGGTGCGTTTGCGGCTGGTTTTTCAGCTGCAGGCTTCGCAGGTTGTGGTGCAGGTGCTTCCGGTTCTGTAGGCTTGGCAGGAGCCTCAGGAGCCTTGGCTGCTGGTTGTTCTGGTGCAACAGGAGTCTCAGGAGCTTCTGCCTTTGGAGCTTCTGTTTTATCAAGTGCTGGCGCAGCAGGCTTCTCTGGCGCAGGTGCAGCAGGCTGCTCAGGCGCAGGTGTCTGCGGTGCTTCTGCAACTGGAACTGGAGCAGGCTTTTCGGCTGCCTTTGGTTCAGCTGCTGGTGCAGGCGCCGGTTTCTCTGCAGGGGCTGGTGCAGGCTGCTTTGGAACAGGACGGCCTTTGGCATCCAGTTCAATTTTGCCTATTACTTTTATGCCTGGTAGTTGGGAAGCGGGCTCAGCAGGCGCTGCCGGTTTAGGGGCAGGAGCTTCCTGCTTTGGCTGGCTGCTGTTCTTGATCAGGATTTCCTGCTCAGGTTCGCTTTGCTTCTTTGGTTCAGGGTGGTGCTTTTCAGACTCAATCACCTGGTTGCTCTGCGGCTTCTTTCCTATGTTTATTTCTTCCGCTTCCTGCTTGTCCTGCATAGAGGAAGCGTACTCTTTAGCCAGCATACCGAACTGCTCTGCCGTGATTTTGGTAGTGGGTTTGTTTTCCACGTCAAAACCTTTAGCAGAGAGGTAGTCCACAATGGTAGATGTACCAATGTTCAATGTAGTTGCAACCTGTTTGAGCCTCCTTGTTTTTTCTTCTGCCATTTTGTTCTAATATGCTGTCTTTTAATTCTGTGTAAAAATATAGTTGCTTCGTCAGAGACTAAAAGCCGCGCTCTGTTGTAATTCTTTCAAAATTAAAAGAACAGAGCGCAACTCGCAACTACTGATTATCTTCTTCTTCCAACTCTTCGCGCAGGATAGTGAACACATCATCAATGGTCTCTTCTTCCAGCTCGGTGCGGCGCAGCAAATCTTCTTTGCTCACAGCCAGCACACTTTTCGCTGTATCGAGGCCGATGCGTCTCAATTCTGCAATCACCCAATCTTCAATCTCATCTGTAAATTCTTCCAGGCTGATATCCTCCTCATAGCTTTCAGACTCACGGAATACGTCAATCTCAAGGCCTACCAGGCGGCTAGCCAGCTTAATGTTCTGGCCACCTTTACCAATAGCCAGTGACACCTGGTCCGGCTTCAGGAATACAGATACGCGACCTGACTCCTCATCAATCTTCATGCTGCTAATCTTAGCCGGGCTAAGGGCACGCTGAATGTAAAGCTCCGTGTTCTCTGTGTAGTTAATTACGTCAATGTTCTCGTTCTCCAGCTCGCGTACGATGCTGTGGATACGGGAACCTTTCATACCTACGCAGGCTCCTACCGGGTCAATGCGGTCGTCGAAAGACTCCACGGCTACCTTGGCACGCTCTCCCGGCTCACGAACAATTTTCTTTATCGCGATCAGGCCATCATAGATTTCCGGCACCTCATTCTCGAACAGACGCTCCAGAAAAGCTGGCGATGTACGGGAGAGAATGATCTTCGGGTTACCGTTCACAATCTCCACGCGCTGCACCACCGCTCTCACCGTATCCCCTTTTCGGTAACGGTCTTTCGGTATCTGTTCCACCTTCGGAATCAGTAACTCATTTTCTTCCTGGTCAAGCAATAGTACCTCTCGGTTCCATACCTGGTATACTTCGCCGGAGATAATTTCTCCCACCTGGTCTTTGTACTTCTGGAACACCAACTCCTTCTCCATATCCTTGATGCGCTGGATCAGGGTCTGGCGGGCTGTCAGTACGGCACGTCGGCCGAAGTCTTCCAGTTTCACCTCTTCAGATACTTCCTCGCCTACTTCAAAGTCAGGCTCAATCTTGCGGGCATCAGACAGGCTGATTTTATCATGGTCCCAGATATCCTCCGAGTTGTCGTCCACTATCTCGCGGTTGCGCCAAATCTCCAGGTCACCCTTTTCCACGTTTAGAATGATGTCAAAGTTCTCGTCAGTAGACCACTTTTTACGAATCATGGTGCGAAACACATCCTCGAGGATGCGCATCATGGTCGGGCGGTCAATGTTCTTGAATTTCGCGAATTCGGAGAACGACTCGATCAGGACTGAACTATTCATTATTTTATCATTTAAAAGATATCACAACATTTGCTTTTACAATTTCCCCGAAAGGTATTTGCACAGGCACATACGTTGCCTTTTTGCCTTTTTGTTTAACTTCCTCCAACAGGTTAAGGCCGGTTTCAGTTACCTCCTCCAGTTTTCCTGTTTTTTCAGTATCGTTCTGCAGCCTTAGCTTCAGGTTACGGCCTATATTACGATTAAACTGCTGCGGCTGTGTCAGCGGGAAGTCAAGACCGGGTGAGCTCACCTCGAGTACATAACTTAGCTCTTCTTCGCCGAGCATCTCCTCAATCTGTTTGTTGATGCGGCGGCTGATGGTAGCGCACTGGTCTATCGTAATGCCCTGCTCCCCATCGGCCAGCACTGTAATCTTTGGGCGGACAGCCGAGTCAGACACGGCCACATCCACGATAAACAGATCTTGCTCCGGCAGGCTTGTCTCTGCCATCTTTCTTATGGTTGTTGCAGTAAGTGCCATAGCAAACGGTTAAGAAATAAAGAAGGGGACTTCGTGTCCCCTCATCTCCTTGGAAATAATGGCACAAATTTACTACAAAATCCTTAGATAAACAACATAGCGTATTGCCAATGCCTGTATTAAATTATCGCAATCACTTAATTACAAGGAAGAGATGGCAAAAGCCGAACTGTGCAGGAGGCCCGTTACGTGTGGCCTTGGTCTGTAACAGCAGCAGCTGTAGTTTAGTTCGGGTAGTGCCGTGGCAGCCTTGTAGCCCACTAAATTTATGCTGCAGGGCATAATATATACTGACTTCAGGCGTGGGATAGAAATAGATACTATCATAATTCGTAAGTTTGCTTTTGTGTCAGGTACCTTCAAAAAAATACGCACCCGGATATGGCTCATTCTCAACATCGCAGTGGTGCTGTGGGTGCTGCTGGGGGTGCTTTGTATGCAGGTGCCCCCTCATGATTTCTGGCCCGCAGGCTTTATAGCCTTCTCCCTTCCTGGGGCACTGGTGCTGAACTTCCTGTTCCTGCTCTACTGGGCGCTGCGCCGTTCCTGGTTTTTATTTTTGCCCCTGGCGGTGATGGTGCTGGGCTGGACTTACTATGAGCGGCTGCTGCCCTTGGGCCTGGTAAAAGAACTGCCGCCACAGGATGCTAAAACCCTGCATGTGATGAGCCTGAATACCCATATGTTTACCGCGTATCATGGCAAAGAAAGACTAACTGCAGGCGTATCTTCCGAGATGGTAGATTGGGTAGCCGCGCATCCGGCAGATGTGTATTGCCTGCAGGAGTTTTACAGCAACCCTAACTCGAAAGAGTATGATTTCAACATCATCAGCAGAATAGGTGCCCGGTATGGCAAAGAGCATTTTTTTTCCGCAGCCAGTTCCAGCAGCAGGCACGGTGATCTGGGAGTGGCGATATTCTCCAAGTATCCTATTGTGGATAAAGGAGTCATTCATTTTTCTGAGAAACCGAGTGGCAATCGTGCGATATGGGCTGACCTGGATATGGATGGAGATACGGTGCGGGTGTATGCCACCCACCTGCAGTCTATGAGCATTAAGGCCGAGGATATTGAGAATACCTATACTGCCATAGGAAGCGACGAGGAGAGCTTTAAGAAAGAAGGACGGAACCTGGCAAGGCGCCTGCGAAACGGATTCGTAAAGCGGGGTTACCAGGTGGAACTCCTGCTGGAGCATTTTGAAACATGCCCTTACCCCTTTGTTATCAGCGGCGACTACAATGATATTCCTTTTAGTTATACTTATAACGAACTGGCAAAAAGGCTGACGAATGCATTTGTAGAGGCGGGTAGTGGGCTGGGAGCCACCTATAATGGCCCGTTGCCGTTTTTACGTATTGATAACCAGTTTTACAGTGAAGGGCTCCAGGCTTACGAATTCGAGACGCACTACGAGATGGCTTTATCGGATCACTTTCCGATATCGGCAAAGTATGTGCTGGAGCCAAAGGAGGAAGAGTAGCGTTAGGAGATGGAAAGCAATATTTATAGTTTTGAACCATTAATCAGCCGGATTATACTGGCCGACGCGCCTGAAAGCGCCGCACCCGAGGGTGTATATATTTGATTCGTCATGCAACAGAAACTGAACCTGTACAATACGCTTACGCGAAAGAAAGAGATGTTTGAACCGCTGAATGCTCCCTTTGTAGGGATGTATGTCTGCGGGCCAACCGTTTACGGAGAGCCGCACCTGGGCCATGCCCGCAGTGCCGTTACATTCGATATACTGAACCGTTTCCTGAAGAACCTGGGGTACAAAGTGCGCTATGTGCGCAATGTAACCGATGTAGGCCACCTGGAGAACGACGCGGACGAAGGCGAAGATAAAATCCAGCGGAAGGCCAAGCTTGAGCACCTTGAGCCGATGGAGGTGGTGCAGCACTATACCAACGTGTACCACGAGGAACTGCGCAAACTGAATGTGCTGCCGCCCGACATTGAGCCACGTGCCTCCGGCCATATTATTGAGCAGATAGAGATGATAAAGGAAATACTGGACAATGGCTTTGCTTACGAAGTAAATGGCTCGGTTTACTTTGATGTGCAGGCCTACCAGAAAGAAAACAACTACGGCAAGCTCTCCGGGCGTGTGGTGGAGGACCTGCTGGGGAATACCCGTGACACGGAAGGGCAGGAGGAAAAACGCTCGCCTGTGGATTTTGCCCTATGGAAAAAGGCGTCTCCCTCGCATATCATGCGCTGGCCTTCGCCTTGGAGCAATGGCTTTCCGGGTTGGCACCTGGAGTGTTCTGCCATGAGCCGCAAATATTTAGGCACAACCTTTGATATACACGGAGGAGGTTTAGACCTGATGTTTCCGCACCACGAGTGCGAAATCGCGCAGAACAAGGCGAGCTGCGACCACAGCGACGGTGCCCGTTACTGGGTGCATAACAACATGATTACCGTGGGCGGGCAGAAGATGGGCAAGTCTCTGGGCAACTTCATTAACCTGAGCGAGCTGTTCAGCGGCAACCATGAGATGCTGGAGCAGGCTTACAGCCCCATGACTATCCGCTTCTTTATACTACAGGCGCATTACCGCAGTACCCTCGACTTTAGCAACGAAGCACTGCAGGCGGCCCGGAAAGGCTACACCAAGCTGATGAATGGCTTGAATGTGCTTAAAAAGCTGAGGTATACAGAAGACACAACGGCAGTGGCGCCGGATGCCAAACTGAACGAGGAACTGCTGAAACTGACAGAGGATTGCTACAGGGGCCTGAATGACGACCTGAACACAGCCCGTACCATTGCCTCGCTCTTTAACCTGCTCAAGAAGATAAACAGCCTGAACTTAGGGCAAGTTAAGATGGAGCAGCTTTCAAGGGGCACGTTCGATACCATCCGGGAAACCTATCAGGAACTGGTGCTGGAAGTATTGGGGCTGCAGGAAGAAGCACTCGGGGACGTGGAGGAAATGCTGGACCTTGTGCTGCAATTTTACAAAGAGGCCAAAGAGGCTAAACAATATGATAAGGTCGACGTGATTCGTGCTGAACTGAAAAAGCAGGGCATCGTGATCAAAGACCTGAAAACAGGAATTGACTGGGCTTATGAAGAATAGATTGAACATGCTGGCACTGCTACTTTGTGGTTCTCTGGTCTTTTACTCCTGCGACTCTGCCGATAACGGTGCGGCGCGACAGGTAAGGGTAGAGGAACAGGAAGAAATCGTGCAGGCGCCCGCTTTTAATGCTGACACTGCTTATGCGCTGGTGGAGAAGCAGGTGAGCTTCGGCCCGCGTGTACCTAATACTGCGGCGCACTATGCCACTGGCGAATGGATTGTGGAAAAGCTGAAAGAATATGGCGCAGAGGTAAAAGAGCAGAAGTTTCAGATGCAGGCCTACGACGGCACCACGCTGAACCTGCGCAACATCGTTGCCTCCTATAACCCCGATGCTGCCAATCGTGTACTGCTGGCCGCCCACTGGGATACCCGGCCCTTTGCTGATAAAGACGAGAACGAGCCGGACACGCCGATTGCAGGTGCCAACGACGGCGCGAGTGGCGTAGGCGTGCTGCTGGAAATTGCCAGAACCATACACGAAGCTCAGCAGAAACCGGATGTAGGCGTAGACCTTATCTTTTTTGACGGAGAAGATTACGGGCAGCCGGACAACAGTGAGTTGCCTTACAAAGAGGATACCTGGGCCTTAGGCTCGCAGTATTGGAGTAAGAACAAACACATACCTAACTACAGAGCCAACTACGGGATTCTATTAGATATGGTGGGTGCTGAGAATGCACGCTTTGCCCGCGAGGGACACTCCATGCAGTTTGCCCGCGAAGTTGTAAACAAAGTATGGAAAGCAGGTAACAGGATTGGCTACTCCGATTACTTTAAGTACGTGAACGCACCTGCTATTATAGACGACCACTACTATGTGAACCGGCTGGGTAACATCCGAATGATTGACATCATAGAGTATAACATGAGTGCCGCTGACGGCGATTATTTTGGTCCCTACCATCACCGCCATAGCGATAATATGGATGTAATCAGCAAAAACACCCTGAAAGCCGTAGGGCAAACAGTGTTGCATGTGCTGTACAACGAATAGCTTCGCATGAAAGCGAAAAGTATAAAAGCAGAAAGGCCTACAATGTAGGCCTTTCTGCTTTTAGTCAATGTGAGAAACTTATTTATAAGAAACCTGCACAATCAGGTATATTCTTGTATCCTTCTCATCAGGCGTCTTAATACTTGACACAAATATTCTATTTGCCGGCTCTTACTGAATAACGTTGTCTTTTGCCAATTGCTTTACCGTAACCTCTGCAAACTCATCGGCAAAGGAAGTAACGGTACCTGGATCGTAAGAGCGCGACTGTGCTGACCAAACAAGGTTCTCTGAGCCTGCATCATACAGGTTAGACTCCAGGAAGTAGATCTTGTCTTTGGTGTAATAGCCGGGCTGGTATAGCGCGGGCGACATATACCCATAGTATCCTCTGAAGGTGTTGTACCAACCAAAACGCGTTACCGGGGCATAGGCACCATATCCAAGGTTGCCCGGAACATAGCGGGTTTCCGTCTCCTGGTCTACCACGGCTGCTGTAATAATGCCATCGTAGCCTTCGCCTTGAATGCGCTGCAACATCATGTCAGGGTCTCCACCCTGTTTGTCTGCGGCAGAGGGCGGAAACAACTCAATACTTTTAGTAGCCTTTACTCCGCGCAGCTCTAACTGGTTTTCGAGCTGTTCCTCTATTATCTGCCGCGCCTGAATGTTGTCTGTCATGGCGGCTACCACCACATTGTTATAGGTCTCAGTTACAGCTTCCGGCCTTTTCCAGGAGCCTATCACCTCGGTGGAGGCGGCGCAGCCATAAAGACCCAGGCCTATGACTAAAACCGTAAGGTAGGACAAGAGCTTTTGTGAAGATGATTTAATGCTTATTTTCATGGTTTGTTCTCTGTTAGGTTATTTTGGTCCTGTTATTAACGCAGTTCAGGTTCTTAAGATATAAAATGAACATCGTCAGGAGTATGAACAGGAAATTGGCTTCCTTGTTTTACGGCAAGAATAAAATGGCTTGGTTGTATGGCTAAACTAACCTAAATTATTACCTTCAAAGACAGGCTCCCATACTTCAAATGAAGAATGGGAGTTTTTTGTTTCAGGCTTAAATTTCTGTTACCAGCGCTTGATTACAGGGGTGAGTATAATTATATTTGTTATTCATAAATGAATATTTAAAATATGTTAGCGTTTTAGCCTGTAAATGTTCACCCGCTACAGGTTAAAGATTTTTATTACCTCCAGCTTATTTGTTCTCCGGTTTGTATTTATCACCACAAGAGGCAGATTATGATTTATCTTAAATATCAACCCTCTGCTGCCCTACAGCCTTACGTTATGTGCTATTACGTCTGGGAGAACCAGCAGCAGATGGAGGGGCCTTTGGAAATACATTCCCCTCCTAATGGCCTTGGTGGTATAGTATTTAATTATGGCGACCCCTACCAGGCACTAAGTGAAAAAGGTAATTGGGAAAGCGTGCCCAACTGTTTTGTAGCCGGGCAGTTTACAAAGAGCTATACATTGCGCCTGAGCGGTAAGCTCGGTACGGTTGGTGTCGCTTTCTGGCCAGCGGGCCTTTCCCACCTGCTGGGCATGCCCATGATAGCCTTCACTGGCCTACGCACTGATTTAAACTTGGTATTAGGTAAAGAAACAGCCCAACTGGAGCACCAGATACTGGAAAGCAAAACAAACCAGCAGCGGATTTCAGTGCTGGAGCAGTTCCTGCTGCATAAGCTCTATAACACTAACCTTACAGTTGATGTGGTAGATTATGCCTTAGCTACCATTGTGCAGCAGAAAGGTATTTTGTCTATCAGCCAGCTGTCAGATAAACTCTGCATCAGCCCGCGGCAATTCAGGAGGCGCTTCTCTGAAAAGGTGGGAGTCAGCCCTAAGTTGTTCTCCCGCATCAAACGATTCAACTATATCTCTAACTTGTCCACTACTTCTTCGGGTATCTGGATGGACATGGTGCATGAAGGCGGCTATTATGATCAGGCACACTTTATCAGGGACTTTTGCGATTTTTCAGGTAAGAAGCCATCTGAATTTGTGAACTATAACCGTGCGTTGGCAGCATTAGTTGGTGCCTGAGAATGTCCATTTTTTACAATAAATAATAGAAGTATAGTGCTAGCTTTACTTCAATGAAAACAACATAAACAAAAAGGAGAATCAAACTATGATGACCACAGATCAAAGCAAAAAGCTGATACAGGAATACGTACAGGCCATAAGCCTGGACAAGTCTGAAGCTACCATTGACAAATACATAGCCGACCCTGAGTTGAAAGGCCATATAATTCTCTTCGAGGCAGGCTTGCCTAACTATCAAATAATTGCCAAGGACATGATTGTAGAGGGAAACAAAGTGGTGTTGCGGGGAACAGTTAAAGGCGAGCACAAGGGGGAGCTTTTCGGTATAGCCCCAACTGGTCGGGAAGTAAACGTCGATCTCATCATTATTTATGAATTAGAAAATAATAAAGTTGTCAACCACTGGATGCAAGCAGACACAGTGGCCCTGATGCAGCAGATTGGCAATTCGCCGGTAGCGGCCAGTGCGCATTGATTGCTGCATCGGTTAGAAAAAACGTAATCCCTCCTTCAAGTAGTGCCATAGATTGAAGGCAGTAATCCCACCTCTCATGTACTTTGTATGACTGCAAGTACACCGCTACTGCCGCAAGACCTTTGTTAACAAGGTCACACTATCTTTCACTCTTGGCAATAAAAAAAGTCCTTCATTACAAGAAGGACTTTTTTTATTGCCAAGAGTGAAAGGGGCACCTAGGCAGGGGAGGATAGATGTTTAAAATACTCTGTGTCAGGTGTTTTATATAAGTGGCTGGCGCTTTCTTAAAGAGCAACTTTTTAAGCCGCTCTTAGTATAAATTTTAAAGGAACCCTTCAAAACAGGTTTCCTCACAGGCCGGACAGCTTTACATCGAACGAAAATAAGATACCTTCATCAGGCTGCCGATCATGTATATATGTGCCTCAGCACCCCTTTTATTCGAAACCAATAATCCACAAAGTGTCTCCATTTAAAAAGCTAAAGACAGATGACGTACGATGACATTGTTTTGACCCTTGGCCAGGATGCGGATAGCCTTTTACTGCATGAAAGTAAAACCTTCGGGAAAGAGCAGCTGCATTTGCCGGGCCCTGATTTCGTAGACAGGATTTTTGCTCAGACGAACCGCAGCCCGCAGGTGCTGCGCAACATGCAGCAGCTATTTGACCATGGCCGCCTGGCAGGTACGGGCTATATTTCTATTTTGCCCATCGACCAGGGCATCGAGCATACAGCAGGCGCCTCCTTTGCCCCAAATCCTATTTACTTTGACCCGGAGAATATACTGAAACTGGCCTTAGAAGGTGGCTGCAATGGGGTGGCCACTACGTTTGGTAACCTGGCGATGATGTCTCGGAAGTATGCCCATAAGATTCCGTTCATCGTTAAAATAAACCATAACGAGCTGCTGACTTACCCAAGCAAGTACAACCAGATTATGTTCGGTTCTGTAGATGAGGCCTGGAATTTAGGTGCGGCAGCCGTGGGGGCCACAATTTACTTTGGTTCTGAGGAATCGTCGCGGCAGATTATAGAGGTAGCGGAGGCTTTTGAGCGGGCACACCAGTTGGGCATGGCCACTATTTTATGGTGCTACACCCGAAACAGCGCTTTCAAAAAAGACGGGAAAGATTATCATGTGGCGGCAGACCTTACAGGCCAGGCCAACCACCTAGGTGTAACCATTCAGGCAGACATCATCAAGCAGAAACTGCCGGAAACCAACGGGGGCTTTACTGCCATCAACTTCTCAAAGTCTGATAAAAGAATGTACACCGAGCTAAGCACTGACCATCCCATCGACTTGTGCCGCTATCAGGTGGCAAACTGCTATATGGGCCGCGCCGGCCTCATCAATTCTGGCGGCGAATCTCAGGGGGAGTCAGACCTGCAGCAGTCTGTGCGCACAGCCGTTATCAACAAGCGGGCCGGCGGCACGGGGCTGATCCTGGGCAGGAGGGCTTTCCAAAGACCATTTGAAGAAGGCGTGGAGCTGCTGCATGCGGTGCAGGACGTGTATCTGGCAAAAGAGATTACAGTAGCATAATTTGTAGCACAACTGCAGATAATTACATATTTTTGCAGCCTGCCTCTTCTGAAGCCTCTGTGAGGGAAGGATTAGGGCAGGCTATGTTTTTTTACACTTTGCTGCCTGGCAAAGAAATAGTACCCAACATTTAAAAGTGCTGCAAGCACGCTTTTGTCTATGATGCCTTGGTTTAAAAGAGTTGAAAAAGGAATTCACACACCCACAGAGGAGAAGAAGGAGACACCGGATGGGTTGTGGTATAAATGTTCGGAATGCAAAGCAGTTACCAGCATGGCCGAGCATCGCAAGAACATGCACACCTGCGTGAAGTGCGATTACCATGACCGAATTGGTTCTAAAGAGTACTTTGCCATTCTGTTTGATGACAACGAATTTACGGAGATGGACGAGAACCTCACTTCTGGTGACCCACTTGATTTCACGGATTCCAAGCCATACCCACAGCGCGTTGCAGCCACAGAAAAGAAAACTGGCCTGAAAGATGCCGTTCGCACAGCCTACGGTAAAATAAACGGCCAGGACATCACCATCGCCAGCATGGACTTTGCCTTTATCGGCGGCTCGATGGGCTCGGTGGTGGGCGAGAAAATTGCACGTGCCATAGACTACGCCCGCCAAAACCGCACCCCATTCCTGATGATTTCTAAATCAGGCGGTGCGCGTATGATGGAAGCTGGTTTCTCACTCATGCAGATGGCGAAAACATCGGCAAAACTGGCGCTTTTGTCAGAGGAAGGGTTGCCTTACATTTCCCTGCTCACAGACCCTACCACGGGTGGCGTAACAGCCTCTTATGCCATGTTGGGTGATTTTAACATTGCAGAGCCAGGTGCGTTGATCGGGTTCGCCGGCCCGCGCGTGATCAAAGAAACAATTGGTAAAGACCTGCCAAAAGGCTTCCAGAGTGCTGAGTTTGTATTAGAGCACGGCTTCCTCGATTTTATAGTAGACCGCAAGGCAATGAAGCAGAAGCTGACAGACCTGCTAAGTATGGTCATGCCTCCTGCTCAGGAAGCGGAACCAAAAAGCGAAAAGCCGAAGAAGCGCAAAGCCGCACAGGCATCATAATCATTTAAGTAAAATGAAATCAGCGGGGCCTGCTATTTTTTATAGCAGGCCCCGCTGATTGTCAGGGATATATAAAAGCAGCCTGTATAAGACCAGAAAAATATATTGGCTACAAAATATTATAGCAGTATTTGTTTCGTTCTGGCATGAGAGTTGCAATTGAGATATCAAGCATGCTTTAGTTTAATTAACATTTTAACAACAATATTATTAGCCAAAATTTTACAAACAAGACCATGAAATTAACTAACATAACTCTTAGCTCATTTTTAGCCGCGACCATGCTGTTTTCCTCGTGCCAGTCTACGGCACCCGTAGCGGGCTCCGGTGATTACGAAACAACGACGCAAGCCAAAACCGCTGAAACGGAGCCCGACAAGCCCGGCATGAAGAAAACCACAAAAGGCGGCATCATCGGAGCCGGTGGCGGTGCTGTGCTTGGTGGATTAATTGGTAACAGGTTAGGTAACACTGCCGCCGGTGCCATTGTAGGTGCAGCCGTAGGTGGTGCCACAGGTGCCGTAATTGGCAGACGCATGGACAAGCAGGCAGAAGAACTGGAGAAGACAATGGAAGGTGCTAAGGTAGAGCGCGTAGGCGAAGCTATTCGTGTGAACTTTGATTCTGGTATCCTTTTCCAGGTTAACTCTGCAGAACTGAGCCCCAATGCTAAGCGAGACATTGAGAAGCTGGCAAAAACGCTTAAAGATTATCCGGGAACAAACGTAATTGTAGAAGGCCATACAGACAACTCAGGTTCTTATGAACTTAACCAGAAGTTGTCGGAGCGTCGTGCCGAGGCAGTGGCTTCTTATGCCCGCAGCCTGGGTGTGGAAAATGGTCGTCTGCAGGCGAAAGGCTACAGCTATGACCAGCCAATTGCTGATAACACTACGGTAGAAGGCCGCCAGCAGAACCGCCGTGTGGAAATCATCATTGTAGCCAACGAAGAATTAAAGCAAGCCGCCGAGTCTGGCGCGCTGAATTAGTAGATTTTACTTCCTGTTTTTTGAGGTAGTGTCCGTCCAGCGCAAGTTGGCGGGCGCTGCTTTTTTATAGCCGCCTTGTGCGGGTGGCGGTGTGAAATAGTTCTAAAGCGCTGAAGTCCCCAGAACCTGACAATGTTGGGAACGTTAAATAGTAAAATATTTAAAACTTCTAAAGGGCTAACCTTTAGCGGCAACGGCCGTTTAAGTGCTGATTGATAAGCGGAGGAGCTTATAGTTACCGAACATTTTTAAAAAGAAAGAGTAGTATTTACCACTGAACTTCGAGTTCATAAAATTTTACTTAAGATGAAAAACATGAAAAACCTAAGAATTTATCTATCCATATTCGCCTTACTTGGCTTCTTATCCACCTCTTGTACATCTTCTCAGCAGGCTGGTACTGCTTCTGATAACGGTGGAATGAGCAGAACTACAAAAGGCGGTGTGATTGGTGCTGGTTCTGGTGCCGTGGTAGGTGGCGTAATCGGTAGAGTGGCTGGTAACACAGCTGCGGGTGCTATAATCGGTGCTGCTGTGGGGGGTACGACTGGTGCCATCATCGGGCGCAGAATGGACAAGCAGGCCGAGGAACTGGAACGAGACCTGGAGAATGCGGAAGTAGAGCGCGTTGGAGAAGGTATAAAAATCACGTTTGACTCTGGTATCCTGTTCCCGACGAACTCTGCACAGTTACAGCCAGCTGCTCAAACAGAAATTTCACAACTAGCCGAAACGCTGAAGAAGTACCCTGACACAAATATTGTGATTGAAGGACATACAGACAATACTGGTTCACGTGAGATCAACCAGCCATTGTCTGAGCGCCGTGCCCAGGCTGTAGCAGACTATGCTGCCTCTTTGGGTGTTGATCGTAGCCGTATAACCACACAGGGATATGCCTTTGACCAGCCGATTGCCGACAACACGACGGAAGCTGGCCGCCAGAAGAACCGACGTGTTGAGATTGCTATCTTTGCAAACGAAGATATGAAGAAAGCCGCTGAACGAGGCGACTTGTAATAACAGCCTGATTTTTTTATTTACTGCCAGCCGCACTTATGTGCGGCTGGCTTTTTTACGACCAGTATTACACAGTTGAACCTGCTGAAATCTTGTTGAAATATATCTTTGCCCGGCCATGAACATGATTAGGAAATACTTATACATGGCTCTCCTGAGCCTGCTGATCACTGCCTTTTTTAGTGCCTGCGAACGTCTGGTGGCTGATGCCTCTGCGACCACTATTACAGGAAAAGGGACTTCTGCAGAGACTAAATAGTGCCTGTTGCGGGGGAAATGAAGAATCATATCAGAACGCTGGTGATGTGTTCCGGTAAACTTAAATGATTCATGCTTTTGGCAGGTTGCCTCCAAGTCTTCATTTTTAAAGAGACAGCTGATAAAATCAAGCCTAAATGTTTTTTGCTGCCATTTAGCTCATTTCTTTCAGCTATCGCCGGCGCTTTAAAGCAAATGCTGTTCCCATGGCTACTATACCGCCCACAAATGCTAAGGCAATGTCTTTCTGAGCATCCCATATATCGCCCTGCATCCCCAGGAAATCCATTCCCTGCTCAGTGCCACTAAACGCAACATCGGCTACCAGCCACTCCACTATCTCATACAGGGCACTGAAAGATAATATGAACTCTACCGGCATCAGGAACGTCAGCCAGTAAGGTGTTACCTTAAAGCCGTAGGCCAGCACCTCATGCATCGGATAAGCGAGCAAGAGGCCAAAACCCAGGTGCACCAGTCTGTCATAGTGGTTTCGCTGAAAGCCGTACTGCTCTTTGAGCCATTCTCCAAACGGATTCTCAGCATACTGATACTGGCTGCCATACACATGCAGTAGCAGGAACAGGAATATAAGCGTGTAGCTTGTGTCTGAAAAGCGAAAGATATTGTAAAACGCCACCAGGAAAATGATCAGGGATAGCGTGAGTGTATTCTCCATCAACCAATTTACCAGGTCAGGCGTGGTAAGCCCTGTGTACACCCAGAAACCGGCAAACAGCAGGCTATAGAGTATATGCAGGGGCTGGCTCAGGTATGGCCTTTTGGCATCTGGTCTCGCGGTCATGGTTACATGGTACATCAGGCAGAAGATTTTTGTTCTGCAGCGTTAACCTTTATGCGCAAGATAGGTTTTAGTGCACAAGAATTTTATAGCATAACAGGCTGTAAATCCGGTATTTTGATTTTCACGGCACGCCGTAAATCAGCAACAGCAATTCATTTTTTTATGCGCCTGAAAAAGGGAGAAAGCTCGCTAAGAAAGCAATCAAGGATTTGAAAGCAGCCGTTTTACGCCATCAGCGCCTTTTCGTGGAATACCAGCCTGATAGGGTTGTCCTGAGGGCTTTGTGTGGGGTCGCAGTGGTAACCGTACATGTCAATGCCATTTATGTAAGGCAGCAACTTCTTATAGTAGGTGTGGCCGGTGTTATCGGAGTTAAAGGTAATGTCGTGGAAAACACTTGTTTTTTTTCCTGGTAGCCGTTCTAGTCTTTCGAATAGCACTTCTGGCTTACTCAGGTCTCCGGAGTATACAATGCGGCTTTCATTATCGAAAATATAGGCGTAAGTCTGCAGGCCCTCTGAGTGCTGGCCATAGGTGTCAATGGGGATAATGCCCTCTACCTGATCGAGGGGCACGAATTCAGCATATTTATCCGGATCTTTTACCTGTAGTTCCAGAAACTTATAAAGCTGCTGCTTAAACTGCTCTGAAGGGTAAAGTATGATAGGGCGCTTGCTCTTCTCCACAATATGTTTGTAGAGGAGCAGGTTTGCCAGGCTGCCGCAGTGGTCGTTGTGCAAGTGTGTGAGTATGATATGATCTATCTTCTGTGTCAGATTCTTCTCCACCAACGTTGAGAACACGGTAAACCCACAATCGATCAATAAGTTGATATCTCTGAATTCCAGCAAAGCAGCCGAGTTACGATAGTCGGTATCAAATGCTCCGCCTGTCCCTAAAAATTTAATTTGCATACAAGTTTATAAATGTGACAACATAGGCTGCACTGAACAGATTAAAGCATATAGCGGAAAGGGGTGAAAATAGTTGTGTATATAGTTATATTTTTTAAGGGGATGTTGAAAACTTTAAAGTAAACCTATAATATACAGTAGTCGTTGTGTTCAGCAGGTATGCATTGCATGATGGTTGACTGCGAAGTATCAAAACCAACACAGGTACAGGCACTGCCGTAAATTATAGCCTGATACGTATAGGCCTATGGATGCTCATAAACTGCCCCAGGAAGACAAGGCGCTGATGACGCACGAGTTGCTGAACGAGATCTACAAGCGCCTAACACTGAATAGCCGGCGCGACCCGATGCACGAGTTGATCTCTACCATGCTCTCGCACCGTACCAATCATGCCGACGAAGAAAAAGCATATAATACCATGCTGGATCGCTTCGGCGACTGGGAGGGCGTAATGAACGCAGACGTAGACGAACTGGCGGATGCTGTGCAAACCACCCGATATCCTTTGCAGAAAGCCCCCCAGATACAGCAGACGCTCCGCATTATAAAAGAAGAACGGGGAGAGATAAGTATCGGTTTTTTGAAAGAGATGCCTGTGCAGGAGGCCATGGACTGGCTGACAAAGTTGCCTGGCGTAGGCTTAAAGACAGCTACTTTACTCCTGCTTTTCAACTTCAAGAAGCCCGTGCTGCCTGTTGATACGCATGTATTCCGGGTAAGCCAGCGGGTAGGGCTAATCGGGGCGAAGGTAACCGCCAACAAAGCCCATGACCTGCTCCTCCGGATGCTGCCGCCGGACGCTATAGAACTTTTTAACTTTCACAAGCACCTGTTCTGGCATGGCCAGCGTGTCTGCACTTTTTACAGCCCGAAGTGTGGGGAATGCGTGCTCAACAGCATCTGCAATTATTACCAGGATGTGCGGGAAAAGGGGATAGACCAGGCGGCGTAGGGTACAGGAGGAGTATTGATTCGTTAGGGTAGTACTAGCAATCATTTTTTAAAGGGATCTTGTTCATATCTAGTTAATCCGAACACCTGAATTTCCTGTGATTTCTAATTTACCTTGTAGATTATGATATAACCTTTGAAAACTAAATCTCTTATGTCATCTCTGTCAAAGAAAATTGACTTCCTGTTTTTAAAGGGCATCTCAGGAATCTCTTTGATTTTTTGAAATAAGGTCATTTTTGAATTTTCGTGCAGCTGCCGGTTTATCCTTTGCGATACAGTCTACCTGAGCATTCAACTTATCTCTGAAGCCTTTCGTGACTTTAAGCTTCATATTTTTGAATAGTGGATTCCAGATCTGTATCAAGCTGCTGCAAATCAATAAACTCGGCACTACCTTCTTCGACCCTTGTCAGTTCTTGCTGTAAATCTTTTTGAATAGACGCAAACTCCTCGCCCTCCTCAATGATTTGCAGTTCATCTTTATTGAACTTGCTGAGAAACCACATCAAATGCTCATATACTTTTTCGTTTACCCTTAATCGTATAGTCTGCATAATCTTTTTTTTATTTCTATGTATAATTTAAAACGGATAAGTGGGCTTGTTGTTATTATCAATAAAAATATGCGCAATGAGGTTGTTCTTGCATTCTGAATATCTTCTCGTATCAGGTGTAATAGTATACTTTAACCAGTTATACGTACCATAACACCGCCCCCTGCTCACTTACCTCCAACTTCGCGTCACGGCCACAAACCAAAGCTAAGTTCAGCGGCTCATGCCCTACCGGAAAGCCATAACAAACAGGATAGTTATACTTGCCCGTGTGCTCCAGAATAATCTCGTAAGCGGTTTTACCGAATGGAGTGGCAGGATCCTTCATGTCACTCATGTCGCCGATGATGAGGCCGGAGAGTTGTGCTAACTTGCCGCTGCGGTCGAGGTGCACCATCATACGATCGATGTGGTAGAGGTATTCGTCCAGGTCTTCCAGGAATAGAATTTTGCCTGCGGTGTCGCTGTCAGAGCGTGTGCCGGTAAGGGTGCCCAGCATCGAGAGGTTTCCGCCTATCAACTTCCCTTGTCCGGTGCCGGTGCGGTTAAGTTCATGCGGTGCAACTGTATAGCTTAACTCTTCCCCAAATAATACCTTACGCAGCGTCTCAATAGAGTCAGTGGTGCCTTCCTTAGGAAATAGCAAGGGCATGATGGCGTGCACACTTTCGATACCAAGGGTATGGATGTGGCTGTGCAGGGCTGTGACATCACTAAAGCCTACCAGCCACTTTGGGTGCTTCTTGAACTGTGTGAAATCCACCTGGTCGATAATGCGGGTGGTGCCGTAGCCGCCGCGGGCACAGACAATGGCTTTTATTTCCGGGTTGTCCATCATCTGCTGCAGGTCCTGCAGGCGCAAAGCATCATCGCCGGCAAAATAGTTGTAGCTGGCGCCAATTGTTTTCCCCAGTACTACTTTCAGTCCCCAGCTTTCGAAGGTGCTGATGGCAAGCTCTATTTCAGGGAAGGTTATTTTACGGGCAGTGGCAATAATGGCAATGCTGTCGCCGGGTTGTAAAGCAGGAATCATAGTGAAAAGTGTTAGGCGAAAGCTAATATAGGGCTTTTCAGATAAAATTTGCGGGGGTGCCTTTTTTTGGCCAATTTCGAAACCTCGTGAAGCACCTGTGGGCAACTGAAACTGCTGCGCTTCTGAGAAGCAAATTCTAACCTTTTTTATGACTGACCTACAAAAGAAGAAATCAGGAGTAGATAAGTTCCTATCGGTGGTGGAGCGCATTGGCAATGCCCTGCCGCACCCCGCCACACTTTTTGCTGGTTTTGCCCTGTTAGTGGTGATTTTATCATGGGTGGCCAGCTTGTTTGACTTGGCCGTGGTACACCCGGGCACCGGAGAGACCATCACGCCTTTCAACCTGCTTTCCACTGAGGGCCTGCACCTGATCCTGACGCGCATGGTGACCAACTTCACTGGCTTTGCGCCGCTGGGTACGGTACTGGTTTCATTATTAGGTATCGGTATTGCCGAGGGTACAGGCTTGATTGGGGCGGTGCTGCGCCTGGTGGTGCTCTCGTCGCCGAAGCGCTTGCTTACGTTTGTCATTGTTTTCTCCGGGGTGCTTTCAAACACAGCTTCGGAAGTAGGGTATGTGCTGCTGGTGCCTTTGGCTGCTGTTATCTTCCTGGCGGCAGGCCGCCATCCGCTGGCTGGCCTGGCGGCAGCTTTTGCCGGGGTATCGGGAGGTTACAGTGCCAACCTCCTGTTGGGCACCGTCGATCCGCTGTTGGCTGGTTTGTCTACAGAGGCGGCCAGGATTATTGACCCGAACTATGCAGTGAACCCGGCGGCCAACTATTATTTCATGTTTGTGTCTACTTTCATTATTGCCGCACTGGGTACCTGGGTAACGGAGAAGGTGGTGATTCCGCGGCTGGGGGAGTATGAAGGAGATGAGAAACCCCAAAGCATAGACAGACTGAATGCACTGGAAAAGCGCGGGCTGCTGTATGCGACTGTTGCCATACTGCTAATGACAGCATTCATACTGGGAGGCCTTATACCCGAGAACGGCTACTTGCGCGACCCGGAGACAAACGAGATTCTGCACTCGCCGTTTATGTCCGGTATTGTGGCCTTTATCTTTTTGCTGGCAGGTATAGCGGGTATAGCCTATGGTGTGGGTGCAAAAACCATCAAGAACGACAACGATGTGATGCGGGGCATGGCCAAGTCGATGGAAACCCTTGGCTCATACATTGTGCTGGTGTTCTTCGCGGCGCAGTTCGTCGCCTACTTCAACTGGACTAATCTGGGGCTGATCCTGGCCATCAATGGAGCTGATGTGCTGAAAACACTCGGGCTAAGTGATATCCCGCTCATGATCACGTTTATCATTGTAGCCGCCCTCATCAACCTTGTGATGGGGTCTGCCTCGGCCAAATGGGCAATTATGGCGCCGGTATTTATCCCGATGTTTATGTTGCTGGGCTATACGCCGGAGTTTACGCAGGTAGCTTATCGTATCGGCGATAGCGTCACCAACATTATTTCACCGATGATGTCATATTTCGCCCTTATTGTCGCCTTTATACAGCGCTATGATAAGAATGCGGGTATCGGTACGGTTATTTCAACGATGCTGCCCTACTCAGTCGTGTTCTTTATTGGCTGGGTTATCCTGCTCATTATCTGGATTCTGCTAGGGATTCCGGTTGGGCCGGGGGCAGAAATGTATATGCCTCGATAGCAAAAAAACTTATCAGGACACAAGACCTTGTTATTCTTCACCTACTTTAATACAGAAGCCGCAGGTGTTGTACCTGCGGCTTCTGTATTTTAGGCTTTTCAGCTTACCTAATCAATTTATAGCCAAGACTGACGATAAACTGCTGGTTATTCACCTGCATGCCAGTTTGCTGAACTGTGTTGGTGAGCTGGCGGTTTATCAATTCATACCTGACGTCGGCCGTGATACTGCCAATGTCGAGGCCGACGCCTGCCTGAAAGCCCCAGTCTGCATTCTGCATATACTGTTTAATGTCCTGCCCCTCCTGCCTGGCGCTGAGTAGGGTGGAGGATACCGGTCCGGCCTGCACACGCACTATATCAAAGAAATTGTAGCCGACCATAATAGGTACATCGAGGCGGTTAAATTTAAAGTCCTCTACCCGTACACCCACAATGTCTGCACCCGATACTTTAATTTCACCACCCGTGGAGGTTAAGATTGCCTCCGGCTGCACAAAGAAGCCGGCCACCTGAAGGCGGGCAAATGCGCCGGCATGGTATCCGGTCACGTTTTCTGCTTTAGTGTACTGCCACGGGTCGTCGCGGACTTTTTGTATGTCTACGTTTGCGGTGCTCAGTCCTGCTTTCACACCTGCCTGTAACTGCGCTTTTGCTACCACACTGGTAGTCAGCAAAGCCATAAGCATGATTATTACTCTCTTCATAGTTCCAACATTTAATCCAGGTGCTTTTATACAGGGTATAACGTCAGGACAACAAATGTTGGTATGAAACGACAGAAGCCGCACTAAAAAAAGTGCGGCTTCTGAACTTAAACGGTAGGAAACTTACTTACATCTCACCTTAAACAAGTATACCGTAGCAATTAAGCTAATCAAATATAACAATTAAGCGGCACTGCTAAAGTTAAATTAGACGAAGAGGTTGCTTTCATGGGCCATTAGCTGGAATAAATAGACAAACAGTATAAAAGTTACACGGAAAAAGCAGAATATACTCCTTTCGCTATCGTTTTAAACTTTAGTTCAAAGCTATCCACTGCTATAAGATGTATGGCCGTAATATTCATACTCATGCTTTGATGCCTATATGTAGTAAATGGGTATTTTCAGGTTAAAGCTGTAAATTACGCTACATAAAAATTTTATTACCTGTGAAGAAAATTTCCTTACTTCTTGCCCTGGCCCTCTCCGCTGGCTTTAGCCATGCACAATCTCCTGTACTAAAAGAAGTCAGCGCTTATACCGATGAGAATTATCCGGCGCTTGACAAGCTCTATAAGCAACTCCACCAGAACCCCGAGCTATCGCTGCAGGAGGAGATGACAGCCCAGGTGATGGCCAGCGAACTGAGAGGCCTTGGCTTTGAGGTGATGGAGAAAATGGGTGCCCATGGGGTGGTGGGTGTACTAAAGAACGGCAAAGGACCAACTGTCCTCATCCGGACAGATATGGATGCCCTGCCGCTGGAAGAGAAGACCGGCCTCCCGTATGCCAGCACAGCCAGGGGCGTGAACGCTGCAGGCAATGAGGTAAACGTGATGCATGCCTGTGGGCACGACATACACATGACCGTGTTTGCCGGAACGGCGCGGGCGCTGGTGCATACAAAGGGCAAATGGAAAGGCACACTGGTGATGGTGGCGCAATCGGCAGAGGAGAACGGATTAGGGGCAGACCTGATGTTTAAGGCAGGGCTGTATGATAAAATTCCTACTCCTGATTATGCCATTGCCCTGCATGATAACGCCTCGCTGCCTGCCGGCAAAATCGGCTACCGCGAAGGGGCTTTTATGGCCAGCGTGGACATGATGGATATTACTGTGTTCGGCCAAGGCGGCCACGGCGCTGCACCGCACACCACTATAGACCCGGTAGTGCTAAGCTCCCAAATGGTGCTGGCCTTCCAGACTGTCGTAAGCCGAACGATAAACCCGATTGAACCTGCCGTGGTCACAGTAGGCTCCATACATGGCGGCACGGTGCACAATATCATACCGGATGAGGTAAAACTGCAGCTCACCTTGCGTTCTTACTCCGACGAGGTACGGGAGCAAATTATCTCCTCCATCCGCCGGATCAGTAAGAACTTAGCTGAGTCGGCAGGATTGCCGGAAAGCAAAATGCCCATTATCAGCATCCGTGATCCTCAGACACCTGCCACCATCAACGATCCTGCATTAACTAACAGACTCGTGAGTGTGCTAAGCAAGAGCTTTGGAGAGGAGAACCTGGTAGAGATGCCTCCTAATATGGTAGGAGAGGATTTCAGCCGGTTTGGCAGGCAGGAAAAGGAGGTGCCTATCTGCATGTTCTGGCTTGGTGCCGTGGATCCGGCTAAAGTGCGGGAGGCCGAGCAAAAAGGAGAAGCACTGCCTTCGCTGCATTCCCCTTTATTTGCACCGTTACCCGAGCCAACTATCAAAACAGGTGTGAAAGCGATGAGCGCCGCCTCGCTAGAGTTGTTTAGTAGGTAAACATGTAACGGTAATTGTGGTAATTACATAAAATCTTTTTTTTTAGTCAATAATCTTTTATTGTTAGAACATTTAGATATTAAATTTTTTTGACAGCAGATTATCGAGTTGCTGGAGGTCCGATACTAAATCTAGATGGTTTTGCGATAATGATGATTCAGACTTGTTTTTCTGAAACAACTTTTTCAATTCGAGCATTTTAAAGTAAAATGATTGGGAGTGTAGTTTAAGCTGTAGTAGCGCTAATTTTTTTTCTATAGCGGTCTTTTTTTGTTTAACCACGTTAATTGTTTCGATAGCCGAATCAAAATCTATTTCCTTTTGTTCTAGGGATTTTAAAAGCCCGCACTTGAAACTGGCACATTGTTTCGGTCTTTTGGAATAAATAGTGCAACCATCACAATAGTTGTTGCAGGGTTGAAGAAAAAAACCTTCACCATTTGCATTCTCCATATCGATGAATTCTCTCAATACAGGCACTTCTTCACGTCCGAGCTGTACAAAACCAATCACGGTACCGTCACAACATAACCCACAAGACAAACATATATTTACTGAATCTTTCATGCTTTTCTGAATTTATACATTTCTTCAATGCACTCTTTTTAAGGACATCTTCAATTGGTGCCAACGTTATTCGTGCAGCCGAAGCCCGAAGCGTAGCGGGAGTTACGGCTGCACTGAGTTACCTATCGTTGTTTTTGATTAGTCAACAAAGGTTTCTTTTATGACACCCTTGCAGGCAGCTACTTCTGAAGGGTTCAGGTTTCCTAACACTTTAAAGATGCGGACTTTATCGATGGTCCTTAACTGGTCAATCACTACCCATCCCGATTGATTATTGTGTTTCACTTTCACGCGAGTTGGATAACTACGACTCTTGGTAGTCATCGGCGCGACAACTACTGTTCTCAAGTTATGGTTAATCTCGTCAGGGGATATTACTACATATGGTCTTGTTTTCTGTATTTCACTTCCTACAGTGGGGTCTAGATTCACTAAGACAATATCATACTGGCTTATTTCCATTCGTCAAAGCTTTCATCGCCAAACACATCATCCAGTAAAAGCTGGTCATCACCATTCTCATTCATTTTACTGAATGCCTTGTCCCAGCCTTTTCTTGGATGCTCTATAGGCTTTAATATAATCTGCCCTTTTTCCAGTATTAGCTCAACTTTATCTTTGATGTTATACCTATCGAGAATGGACTTGGTCAGCCGAAGTCCCTTAGAGTTTCCTATTTGGATAATTGATACTTCCATAGCATTTAAAAAAAAATGTAATTACAAAGTTATTACATTAACGCCTGACTTCAAGACAAAGTTCTATAAATTTCTATGATAGGTAACGGGGTGGGCTATGGTGCGTTTATGCACTATAGGTGGTGTGCGCGCCCAGTATGGCGCGAGTATATTTCTTATGAAACATACTCAGATTATCCAGAGGGTGCAAGTCCCTTATCGGCGAGTTGGTGAAGCCGATTAGCAAGCCGCAAGGTGGTTTGGGGTGACCCATGCACTGAAGAAAGCGGGACTGCAAAAGCCTGAACTGACGAACAGAAACTGCATAAGAGGCAGAGAGCCGTGGGTAAGCAAGCACATCTTTGCAAAGCCCCTGACCAACAAACGACTTTGTGTAGATGCAGCAGGATTAGGTGGAAGGATGAGCGTCTTACCTGGGGAGGTCTTGGAATAGATTCGGTTTCTATGAGCCAAGAAGTCAGCAGCGGTCACAGTAGTCACCTGGAAACGAGCCATAAGCGCTACGGAGGCCTCATAGGGTGATGAAGGACCAAACGTTAAGTTGCCTGAAATCCGACAAGGAGGTTCAAACCTAGAGTTTGCTAGCCTTAGCCCAAACTAGGGCAAGGGCATGGTCGGTGTAAAGAGCGACTGTGCTATGCTTAACGAACCGCCCTGTACGCGAACCGTACGCAGGGTGGTGTGAGGGGTGCACTGGCAGTCAATTGGCTGTCAGCCATCCACTCGATTGTACGCGTATTTTATTTAATAGTATAAGAAAGTTTAGGTCCAGCATACAAAGCTAAAATCGGATAGTCAGGATGGATTGTGAAGCCTCCTTTTAGTCCTGCTTGCCAGTGCTCAGATATCATGAAGTTTAAGTCCAGACTTACTGGAAAAACAAGGGTTGACCATGAAGTTGTTGTTCTATATGTTGTATTCCCATTACTAGAAGGATACTCTAGAGATTGAGTCACTATTCCAGCACCGACACCTGGCACGATGCTTATAGCGTTATTGTGTGATATTTTGTATTTATACATCAACGAAAAAGCAGTATACTCTGCTGTAGCATTAGTTCCATCGGAGTAGGTAATCCAAACCGGAATATTTGGCGGTTCAACTTCATAGTATGTATGATAGCCTCCAATGAAATTTGCTGCTAGTACATGTCGCTTACTAAGGTGATAATCAAAATCAACACCTCCAAAAAGGTTAGGGGCAGCCTCATTGTAGTAAGGACCAGTTAAAAGTCCACCCGAAACGGAAATAGTTAAGTCTTTTTTGTCTTGACCAGATGCGCTAAATGATATGAGTAACAGGACAGTGAAAATTATTGAATATTTCATAAGGATTTTTTCTGTGTTTAAAATGACTTACAACTATTGTGTAGCTGGAGTACTACTCCTGTTAGCTGCACTTTGTGTAGAGTTCATGTAGCAATCGCATCGAGCTTTCTTTGTACTATCAGCACTATACTTTTTTTCAATGTAAGGAAATTCTTATACTATAGCTTGCCCTGCTGCTATAATTGTCAACAGTAACCGCGAAAGCGCTGCGGGCTACAGCATCTAAAGGAGTGTTTTAATCACGATGCACCAAACCTCTAAAGCCAGAATGGCAGTAGAAAGTAAGACTAAACTGGCCGATTGTGCTGCTTGCCCCTTATCTTTGTTACATGCGCCTGACCTCAAAACCCGTGCTTTGCAACTACTACGTTACCTACCGCTGTAACGCAAAGTGCTCGTTCTGCGACATTTGGGAGAAGCCTTCGCCGTACATTACGCTGGAGGACGTGGCCCGAAACCTGCAGGACCTGAAGCGACTGGGGGTGCAGGTGATAGACTTTACCGGAGGAGAGCCGCTGCTGCACCGCCAGATAGACGAGATGCTGAGGATGGCGCACGACATGGGCTTTATCACCACCCTCACAACCAACGGTATGCTGTATCCGAAGCTGGCCAAACGGTTAAAAGGCAAAGTAGACATGCTGCACTTTTCCCTTGATTCATCAGAAAAAGAGGTGCACGATAAAGGCCGCGGCGTAGCCTGTTACGACTTTGTGATGGAATCTATTGCCATAGCAAAGCAAATAGGTGAGCGCCCCGACATACTCTTTACCGTGTTCAGAAATAACCTAAACCAGTTGGAGGAGGTGTATCAGAAGATTACACTCCCAAACAAGCTGCTGCTCGTCATCAATCCTGCTTTTGAGTATAATGCCGTGGACACCGGGGAGCAACTGACAGCGGAAGAGCTAAACTACCTGACTGCTTTTGGCAAGCGTAAAAGCGTATACCTGAACGATGGTTTTGTGCAGCTCCGCCGCGACGGGGGCAATCACATAGCAAATCCGGTTTGCAAGGCTGCCAGTACCACGCTGGTTATTTCTCCGGAGAACGAGCTGGTGCTGCCCTGCTATCACCTTGGTTCTAAAAGTTACCCTATCGACGGGAAGCTGTATGAGCTGTATAAGTCCAGGGAAGTGGAGGAACTGAAACGGCAGGAGGGAAGGTTGCCGGAGTGCGAAGGCTGCACCATTAACTGCTACATGCAACCCAGCTTTGCCGTAGAGGTTAACAAGTACTTCTGGAAAGCCTTGCCCAGCACCCTCAAGTACAACTACATGAAAGGCACCTGGAAAAGGTTTTTTAATTGTTAAATTGTTGAATGGTTAAATTGTTGGTTCGTTATGATGAAATGAATACAGTAACTCTGTAAAAGGTGGGGCGATATGCGTTTTATGTGCCATCATATACTTATCTATTTAACAATTCAACAATTTAACAATTAAACTATGCCAGTTATACTTCCGGTTAAAGGTGTGAAGCCACAAATGGGCACAGGCTGTTTTATAGCAGAGAACGCCACCCTGGTAGGCGATGTAATCTTGGGCAACGAGTGCTCTGTCTGGTTTAACGCCGTGATTAGGGGTGATGTGAACAGCATCCGCATCGGAGACAAGTCGAACATACAGGATGGGGCTGTCATTCACTGCACTTATCAGAAAGCTGCCACCACTATAGGCAGTAACGTGTCTATCGGCCACAACGCGATTGTGCATGGCTGCACCGTGGAAGACAATGTGCTGATAGGAATGGGGTCTATTGTAATGGATAATGCGGTGGTGCAACAGAACTGCATTGTGGCGGCGGGGGCTATTGTGCTCGAAAATACCTTGTGCGAATCAGGGTGGATTTATGCGGGCATTCCGGCTAAAAAAGTGAAGCAGCTGAGCCCGGAGCAGATCGAAGGCCTGGATAAGGTAGCCAACAACTACGTGATGTACAGCGGCTGGTTCACAGGTCGTGATTTAGTTTAAGCTGAGTGCTGTAGCACCTGCTCCTCCAGCAGGCGAAGTTTATCTGCGGGCAACTCTTGCTGCAGTTGCTCAAAGAATACGCGTTCTTCCTGCCGGATGTGCTGCTCTAAAAGCTGCCCCACCTCATGGAGCTTATCCGGCAGTGCTGCATCGGTAGCCTGCGGCAAAACTTGAATCAGCTCTTCCAGTTTCCGGTGCTCTGCCTGCAGCTGTTCAGCCTGCTGCTTTAAGCTAGCAGAGAAAGCGCCGGCAAGCGCAAAAACAGTCGCCTCTTCTAAGACGAAGTGAGGCTGCAGGTGCTCTTTGTAAAACTGCAGCACGTACTCCCGCTTGGCAGCGTCTGTGGTGGGCATTCCTTTATAAGGCGGGGCGCCATGTTGCAGGAGCCTGGCTGTTAGCAAACCCCCGTGGTGCTGGCGCGAGATAGGCTGCAGGCTCTGGTGTCGTTTCATAGATATGTTATTCTTCCTCTCCCTTCAGCATTTCTTCGCGCACTTTAAAGAGTACCCACTCCACGCGCCTTTCCGATTTTTCCAGAACCCGCACCTCATACTCATTGAAGCTGGTGATCTCGTTCAGGTTTTCCGGTATCTGTCCGTAGATTACGTTCAGCAGGCCACCCACTGTTTCATAGTCTTCGCCTTCGGGCAGCGGGTAAGGCAGGTAGTCATTGGCATCGGAGACGGTGGCAGAACCACTCACTTTATAATCAAAGTCGCCGACTTTCTGTACGATGGGCACCTCCTCGTCGTACTCGTCCTGTATCTCTCCTACCAGCTCCTCTATAATGTCTTCTATCGTCACAATGCCCGACACGCCACCGAACTCATCTGTGGCAACGGCCATGTGCATGTGGCGGCGCTGAAACTGCTTCAGCAAAAGGTTTATTTTCTTGGTTTCCGGCACAAAGTAAGCGGGGCGCATCAGCTCCTCAACATGAATTGCCTCGCCACGGCGCACAATACTCAGAATGTCCTTTACGTAAAGTATGCCCACAATATTGTCGATGTTCCCGCTGTAAACGGGCAGGCGCGAATAGCCTTCGTTGAATATCAGTTCCATCAGCTCCTGCTCCGACACGTTAACATCAACAGCTGCCACTTTTGTACGCGGCACCAGTATCTGCTTTACCATACGCTCGTTAAACTCGAACACGTTCTCAATCAGCTCGTGGTGCGCATCCAGAATGGCGCCGCTCTCCACGCTCTGCTCAAACAGCAGCCTCAGCTCTTCTGCTGAGTGCACCTCCGCACCGTGCGTTGGCTGTATGCCCATGCCGCGCAGCACGAGGTTAGCCAATCCGTTCAACAGCCAGATAAAGGGGCTGAACAAAACGTAAAAGAAGCGAAGCGGAAAAGCCACGGCCAGCGCAGTAGACTCAGAGCGTTGTATAGCCAGCGACTTAGGGGCAAGCTCCCCAAACACAATGTGCAGCACGGTAATGATGGCAAAGGAAATGGGTAGGGCAATCTGGTGGGCCAGTACTTCACTACCTCTAAAACCAAAATACTCCATCACGTTAATCACAATCTGCGATACCACGCTTTCGCCTATCCAACCCAAGCCCAGCGAGGCAAGCGTAATTCCCAACTGCGTGGCCGAGAGATAGGCGTCGAGGTGCGTTAGCATGTTCTGGGTTAGTTTCGCCATGCTGTGGCCTGCCAGCGCCCGCAGCTCAATTTGTGAAGAGCGCACCTTCACGAGTGCAAACTCGGCCGCAACAAAAAAACCGTTTAGAAGAACCAGGAATATTGTTAACAGTATATCAAAAGTCATAGAGAGTTCTTGCTGTTGTATAGCAGCAAAGCTGTAAAATTAATCAAAATACGTGCTTTTACCACCAAGGGAGGTGCTGCTGTTGCCAAAACCTGCCCATATCAGCCTGTGCAGGCAGTATAGGGGCTTTTTATGTATGCATCTTATAGATGCCACTAAAACAAAAAGGTGCCGCAAAGCACCTTTTTGTTCTCAGACATGTGTAAATGGTCAGGAGCGCAACTGCGCAGGGGTCGCCTTGGCGGTGCTGAATAACTCGCTGGCGTTTTCCTGAGACAGGCGGGGTAGAAAAATGTTCCGGGCCTCTGACTCAGATATGATAGTATAAGTATGTGTGGCAGCTTCATCCAGAAAAGGATTACAAAAGGAGTAAATATACTCATCAGAAAAAGTTTTGTACACTATATGGAAGTTGTGCTTCTCATCGCGCACTAACTTGATAGCTTTGAAGACATTCTCGAACATCTTGCCACACTCGGTCCGCAAAGTGAAATCAACATAGCTTTGTAGAGTTTCTTCCATTTCTGATGTGTTCTATTTTATATTGCCTGATGTAAATATTACAAGATAATTTGATATATAATTCACAGGGTTACACAGAAAGCTCGTTTTGTTAGTGAGTGTATACCATTTAATGGTTAAGCTATCTGTATAACATGTGAATGTCTTTGTTATGGTATCAAATACGGAAAGTATTTAACTATGTTTATTTTTTAATATATAAATTGCTAAATGTTTATTTAAAATTGTATCGGTGTGGCTGCATTTTACTGATTAAATATTGCAAAATATGTATTTAAACTGCTATAGAGGGTACCTGAGCTGGAGCAGGCTAGGATAAAGTTGTACTGAATGCGAGATAATTTTTTTCGAAAGAATAAAGAGAGAGCTGGCTCCTGACTTATAAAGGGGCACCTGCACCCACTATAGCAGTTTTATATGCCGGAACAGGTAACGTTAAGGTCTATTTAGTTGTTGTTTATCCGACACC
Source organism: Pontibacter pamirensis (assembly GCF_010015475.1). Taxonomy (GTDB): domain Bacteria; phylum Bacteroidota; class Bacteroidia; order Cytophagales; family Hymenobacteraceae; genus Pontibacter; species Pontibacter pamirensis. The sequence goes on along the minus strand of NZ_SSNI01000025.1, from coordinate 14,240 downwards.
CAGGACATCGGGTGCCGGATCAGTACAAAAATGCCTATTTTTGCAGGAGTGTAATGCTGCTATTTTTGAAGTTGAAGTGCCCTGTACCGGTATTATTTGCGAACCAACCCAAATGATGAATAGAAATAAGATAGTAAAGCAGTTGCTGGCCACCTGGCTGCTTATGATGGTGGCCGTGCTGGCGCAGGCACAGGTGCTCAAGCCTGCTGTCTGGAGCTATGACGTCTCTAAAAAACAGGTGGCTGTAGGTGAGGAGGTGGAATTAATCTTTAACGTTAAAATTGACAAAGATTGGTACCTCTACTCCTCTGACTTTGACCCTGACCTCGGGCCGATGGTAACGGAGTTTGATTTCCAGAAGCATCCGTCCTATGAGTTGGTGGGGGAAATTAAACCCGTTAACCCGAAAAAGAAGTACGACGACATCTGGGAGGGAGAGTATACCTACTTTACCGGCACAGCACAGTTTCGCCAGAAAATACGCGTGTTGCAGCCTGACCTGCAGGTAAAAGGCGAGTATGAGTACCAGGTATGCACAGATGTTGACGGACGCTGTATACCGTTCGATGACACATTCACCTTCACAAATAAACAAATAGCTGTTACGCCCGCTGCGAGTCCTGCTGCCCAACCTGCTAATAAAGTGCCTGTAAAAGTAGAGCAGGACGCACCAGAACAAAAGCCTGCACCTCCTGCACAAGAGCCTGCCGGTACACAGGCCGCTGCTACTGAAGATACTGCCGCTTCCCCAAACAGCACAGAAGCACTGGCCGTAATTCCGGAGCTGAGTGCACCTACTGGTGAGGCAACAGCCAGCGAGGTTCCCGCTGCTATCGCTGAGCCTGCGCCTGAGGTTGCCGCCGATGGTCTATGGGCTTTTATGCTGATTGCCTTTGGCTCGGGGCTGGTTGCGCTGCTCACACCCTGTGTGTTCCCGATGGTGCCCATGACGGTAAGTTTCTTTACAGGAAGCAGTGGCAGCAGAGGGCAGGCCATTCTGAAAGCCCTGGTCTATGGCGTGTCCATCATCGCTATTTATACCATCATCGGTACGGTGGTCGCCAAGCTTTTTGGCGCTGATGGCGCTAACTTTTTAAGTACACACTGGTTTCCCAACCTGCTGTTCTTCGCAGTGTTCCTGCTTTTTGCCATGTCTTTCTTTGGCATGTTCGAGATAACGCTGCCGAGTTCCTGGCTTACTAAAGTAGATGCCCAGGCCGATAGAGGCGGCTGGATTGGCGTGTTTTTTATGGCTTTTACATTAGCTCTGGTGTCCTTCTCCTGCACAGGACCAATTGTGGGCAGCATCCTGGTAGCATCGGCAGGCGGCGAGACCATACGTCCGGTTGTCGGTATGTTTGGCTTCTCGCTGGCTTTTGCGCTGCCTTTTACCTTGTTTGCTGTTTTCCCGTCGTGGCTGAGCGGCCTGCCAAAGTCTGGCGGCTGGCTGAATTCTGTAAAGGTGGTGCTTGGTTTCATAGAGCTGGCGCTGGCGCTTAAATTTCTAAGTGTTGCCGACCAGGTATACCACTGGGGTATTCTGGACAGGGAAGTATACCTCGCCCTCTGGATAATTATTTTCTCGCTCATGGGCTTTTACCTGCTGGGTAAACTCAAGTTCTCCCACGACTCTGAGTTGAAGTATATCAGTGTGCCGCGTCTGTTCCTGGCCATCGTCACTTTTGCCTTTGTAATATACCTGGTGCCAGGTATGTTTGGTGCGCCACTCAAAGCCCTGGCAGGTTACCTGCCGCCACAGACCACCCAGGACTTCAATCTGAACCTGATCGCGCAACAAGGAGGAGGAGCAGCAAGTGCAGCCTCAGATGTGAACCAGCTATGTGAGCCGCCGAAATATGCTGATTTCCTGCACCTGCCACATGGCCTGAAAGGGTATTTTGACCTGGAGCAGGCAAAGCGCTGCGCTGCCGAGCAAGACAAGCCTATCTTCATAGATTTCACAGGCCATGGCTGTGTGAACTGCCGCGAGATGGAAGCCAACGTGTGGTCGGACCCGGCGGTGTTACAACGCCTGCGTGAGGACTATGTGATTGTAGCGCTCTATGTCGATGACAAAACAGAGCTGCCCGAGGCAGATTGGTACACCAGCAGCTACGATGACAAAGTGAAAAAGACCATCGGGAAGCAATACGCTGATTACCAAATTTCTAAATTCAACGTAAATGCGCAGCCCTATTATGTGCTGATGGATGAGAACGAGAATGTGCTGGTAAAGCCTATCTCCTACGACCTGAACGTGGAGAACTTCGTGAATTTCTTGGATGCAGGTGTCGCTTCCTACAAGGCAAGGCACGACCAGGTAGCACAGCAGTAGGTATAACCAGAAACCAAACCTTCATTGTAATCCCCTGCCGTTGTAATTGCGTGACAGGGGATTTGTTTTTGCCCCTTTCACTGCCCTTTCTCCCGCTCCATCTCTCTCAACATACGCACTGTCATATAACCTAAACCTGCTACTACTACACCAATAGCTGCCCAAAGCAGGAATTTAGAGGCATTCCAGCCTGTAGCCTGTTGGCGCTCCGTTACTGTATGTATGTTTGTGGTCATAAGCACAGGCAGGTCAGACGGAATGCTGTCGCTGAAGAACTCAAGGTCATACAGGGGCGCTGCAGCGTCTTTATCACCGAAGTAGAGGGTATAAGTTTCATTCGCCTCCAGGTTTGCCACCAGGTAGCGGTTGAACTGCAGCGGTGTAATGTCTGCTATCTGCAATGGCGGGTTATCGGCATTGTCAATGACAATGGTGAGTTCCTGCACCTGGCGGCGTGGCAGTGCGATGCGGGCAGGTGCGTTTGCGTTAAGCGTAAAATTCACGCGCACAGGCTCGGTTTCGCTTAGCCTCCTGCGGCGCTTCCTTTTCCTGGTAGGGGTTGCTTTGCCGGCTATCACGTAGCCCTCACGCAGGTATAGCGCTGGAGAGGTGATGTTCATGTCCAGTTGCTCCGGGTACGCAGGCCCGGCAAACTGCAGCCTGATATAGGTGTATCTGGCGCTGTCGGTGCGGGTGACCTGTTGCACCGGAATGGCGGTATACTGACCGGTCTCTGTTTGTGTGTCGTAGTAGCCGGCCTGCAGGATGTTGAGAGGGGCGCTACTGGAGTCGTTGAGTTGCAGGCGCAGGTAGCGGTAATCGTTGAGCGGGAACTCCAGCAACCTAAGCCTGGCGGTGCTTTCTGTGCTGTTGAGAGTGTGCAGCACATCCTGTGCCTTTAGTACAAACCAGTTCTCGCGGTCGTCGCTGCCGCTGAGACGCACCTGTTTCTGCACATCTGCGTTTTTGATGAGCAGGCTGATATTGTCGATTTTCCGCTTATCTGTGTTCTCGATTAGCAGTTCAGAACAGCAGTCTTTGTCGCGGTCGTAATGCAGGATAATGTAAGGTTTGAAAAGTTTCTTATACTGCACAGGCTGCTCGCTGCGCAGGAGGTAAGGCACTTCCTGTTGCTGCTCATTTATCAGCCTTACATCTGAGAGATCAGCCTGTAAATTGCCTCTTACCTCCGGAGAAAGCAGGATGCGGTAATAGCCCTTTTCAGGTGCTGGCGCAACAGGAGCCTTCCATTCATATTCTTGTGCCTTTGCAAACGTGCTCCCGCTCAGCAGAAGCAGGATGCTAAACAGAAGTTTATGCATGAAACCCATCGGTAGAAGGTTCTTGCGGGGTTGCATTCGTATCATCTTCCAAAATTAGCACCTTCAGCTTCTGGTACATAAAAGAAACCACCAGCAGCAGCATGCCCAGGCAAATGAAAGCGGCAATCTTACCGCCTTCTGACATGTCCATGACATCGAACAGGAAAAGTTTGGCCAGCGTGAGGAAGAACAGCGACAGGGAAATAATGCGCAGTGTCTTCAACTTGTGCTGCATCCCGATCATCATCAGCACAAAAGAACTGATGCCCCAGAGAATGGGAAACCCGATTTTACGGATCTGATCGAGCAGTGGTGCAATTCTGGCATTTGGTTCATGCAGCGAGAGGAGGGCAATATGTTCCAGCTCCGCACTAGCTATAAAAACAGCGACAAAGCTCAATGCCCAAAGGGCTGCTTTGCCTGCTTTGTTTCGGAAGCCTGTCTCTTGCCGCACCATACGCACCAGTACCGTCAGCATCGCCAGAATAAGTGCCAGCGGGAAGTAGTGCAGCAGGAAGCTGCCAAAGCTCTCGCCCTGCTCCAGAAGGTATAGGTTACGGGTTTCAATGGTAATTGGGTGGAGCACCGCAAGGTATGTAATGGTACTAATAGCGGCCAGAACTCCTGCAGCCAGTCTGAACCTGGCGTTGTGCATCCGCTTGCTTCCCAGCAACAGCCCAAACACGTAAATGTAATTATACAGCCCGAAGATGAAGGCCTGGGTGCCATAGCTTAAACCAAAACGGTCTAGCTGGTAACGAAGCTCCAGTAGCAGCACCGCATAGAAGGTCAGGGCAAACACGACGGCCACCAGTGTCCGATACAGGCTTACCGGTAGAAAGGAAAAGAGCACCGGAGCCTCTTCGTCCTCCTCACGGCGCAGCAACCAAAAGGTAGCAGCTATCGACAGCACCGCTACTATGCCGGTTATAAACACTTTATTGAAGACAACATTTAGCGGCGCTTCCAGTGGCATGCTGTAGATGCTCCAATCTATTATCAGGCTGAAGAGCATCAGTGCCAACACTACCACAGAGGCAGTTCTAATCAGCTTTATACCTGATTTCTGTGAGAGCCACAGAAGCAGAACAGCCTCCAGCGCCCAAAATAAGGTGATAAAATTACCCTCCAGCTGCACAGGAGCTGTTAAGCTGAGGAACGTAAGCACCACGCCGATGAGCAGGTACACCAGATTGCGGTCGGTGCTCTGCCGCTGGTATAGCAGGTAAGCAAACACGAAATTAAACACGGCTATAGCGGCAGTAAACAGGCCTTGATAAGCACCTCCTGCCACATTCGCCAGTGCATACATGCCTGCGGAGTAGTAGAGAAAGGTGTTGCTCAGCAACATCATAATTTCAGGAGCTGTAAAGCGGCGGCTTTCTTTGATGTTGTTGATAATGTTCATGCCGAAGAAGACCAGGTAGAACAGCGTGGCAAACACCAAAGCTCCAATATAAGGCCGGTCCGGTTCCCCGATGACGCGGGTAGAGAGCCAGCCGCCGTAGAGGATAATTGTGAAAACATAAGCAATGCTATGGAGCAGGTTCCACTTTTTAAAGTAAGCCAGCACCAGAATGCCCAGGTTCAGAATAAGTATAAAAGAGAACAGCACCACATAGTTGCCCTCGCCTGTGCTGACCATAAACGGACTGGCAAAACCGCCCACCAAAGCCAATACTGCCAGTTCGATGCGGTTATAGGCAACAGACATGAAAATAGAGAAGCCCGTAATGCCCACCATCAGCAGGAAAGTGACGGTTTGGCTGAACAGTTGGTACTCGTGAAAGGCAATGGCAACTGTGAAGTATAAAACGGCCATGCCACCGCCCACCAGCACAGAACTGAAGGCTTGGTAGCCCTTTCGCAGGCGGTGCGCTACTGCCAACAGAGCACCACCTGCCAGAATACCTATCGCCACACGTCCCACTTCGTTTATCCAGTCCTGGTCAATGGCATACTTCACGAAGAAGCCGATGCCCAGGACCAGTATTGCTATACCAAGCTTGTTGATGAGGTTTTCGCCAATGAATTTCTCCAAATCCAGGTTATCTCCGAAAGAAGAGAAAATGCTTTTTGATTCTACTGGTTCTTCTGTTGAAGTAAAAGCTGCTATAGGCTGCGGTTCTGGGGCAGGCACTGGTATACGCCGTGGCGCAGGTTCACGCAAAGGCGTAGGAGCAGGGGCAACAGGAGGCTTTGGCTCTGGTCCGGGAATTGGTGGCGTAAGAGGAGTTTTCGTCTCTTGCTGTTGCGGTGGTGCAGGCGCCACTGTCGTTCTTGTAGCAGCTGGTGGGTTAATAGGTGTATTGGTCCGGGCCTGCTTTTCCAGCTGCTCCCGCAGTTGCTGCACCTCATCGCTGAGTTGGCGGATGTCAATTGAGCTCTGCTTTAACTTTTCGGAGAGCAGGTTCGACAGCCATAACACCAGTACAATAAGCAACAGCAGCAACGCTAATTCCATAGGTAATCTTAAATCTAAAAGACTATATTACTGATTTTCTTCTGGATTAGGAAACAGAGCTGCTATAGATTGCCTGCACAACATAAAAGCCCTACCGTTTCCGGCAGGGCTTTTACTTACTAACAATATAGACGTTAAACGTCTGCTGTTTAAGATTACTTTGCTTCGTTGAAGCGACGCGTTACCTCGTCCCAGTTCACCACGTTCCAGAAGGCGCTAACGTAGTCCGGACGACGGTTCTGGTAGTTCAGGTAATAAGCATGCTCCCATACATCCAAGCCAAGGATTGGCTGTCCATCGCAATCTGCGAATGACATCAGCGGGTTATCCTGGTTGGGGGTAGAGCATACTTCCAGCTTGCCGCCTTTCACGCAAAGCCAGGCCCAGCCTGAACCGAAACGTGTAGCAGCAGCACTGTTGAATTTCTCTTTAAACTGGTCGAAAGAGCCGAAAGCAGAGTTAATGGCATCAGCCAACTCGCCAGATGGCTGTCCGCCGCCGTTCGGAGACAGGATGGTCCAGAAGAGGTTGTGGTTGTAGTAACCACCGCCATTGTTACGCACCGCTCCGTTGTCTTTTTTTACGTTGCGCATGATTTCTTCGATGGATTTACCTTCCATGTCAGAGCCCTGAACGGCTTCATTCAGCTTGTTTGTATAAGCCTGGTGGTGCTTGGTATGATGGATTTCCATGGTGCGCGCATCGATGTGCGGCTCCAGTGCGTTGTAATCGTAAGGTAGGTTCGGAAGTTCGAAAGCCATAGTTTTATATAGGTTTTTGGTTGAAAAATAATGTTTGTACACTTGTTATAGGTGTACGGGTTGATTTCAAAGTTAGTTAATTTCTTTTAGCCGCAAAGAAGGAGGCCATCAGCCCGGCGCACTCCTGCGCCATAATCCCGCTGACCATCTCTGTTTTGGGGTGCAGCAGGTTACCCACCCGCCGATAACCGCGCTTAGGTTCAGGTGCTCCGAACACAACGCGCTTCAGCTGTGCCCAGTAGCTGGCGCCGGCACACATAATGCAGGGCTCCACCGTTACATACAAGGTGCAGTCGTGGAGGTATTTGTTGCCCAGGTATTCAGAGGCAGCTGTAAAAGCCAGCATCTCGGCATGTGCCGTTACATCGTTCAGCTTCTCGGTCTGGTTGTAGGCCTTGGCAATAACGCGGTTATTAGAAACAATCACAGCGCCAATCGGCACTTCGCCTTCGGCAAAGGCCTGTTGTGCCTGCACATACGCCTGCTGCATAAAATTCTCATCGCTGTAGATTGATAAAAAGTCTGTTGCCATTAAGTTTGGTTTAGGTGGAGCCGGTTTTATAGCCGGCTGCTTTATGTAAGGATGGAGGGTATATACCTATGGGCTTTGCCTATACTGTGGCGCATGCAAACAGAAGTGTGTACCCCCTTTGCTGCAAATTTACTGCATAGGGAGTACGAATCAAAAAGCAGGCACAGTGGCTGTGCTTAATATCAGGCGGCAAATTATCTGCTTCTGCTTACACCATAACCGACGATGACAACTTCTTCAGCCAAGTAAACGGGTTGAGCAGGAGCATCGGCTGAAATTTTCTCAGAGACTTCTTTTGTATTGTCCTCCGGTAAAGGCATCTCATTTCCATCTGATCCACTCATCTTAAAAGTAAAAGGAAACAGGTAAGTGGAAGAAACAGGGGTTCCGTTGTTTTTTGCCGGCTCCCATTTTGGCATTAGTTTGAGCACTCTCATACCTTCCTTCTCAAAGAGCGGGTTATCAGTATAGGCTGCTTTTATGTTACGAAGTTTACCTGCCTCATCTATGGTTACCTGCATAATGGCACGGCCTGCTTTTTTAGCTATTTGAGCCTGAGAGGGATACCTTGCGTTCATCGCCAGCAACTTTAACATCTCATTTTCTCCTCCAGGGTACTGAGGTGCTGTTATTTTGTCTGCCGATACAGAAGCCTTTGTCGGTGCCGGAACCTGTGTAGTGGGTGGGTGAGAATTTTGAGCCTGGACAAGTGACGATGTGCCTGACGACAAGAGAAGCAGGAGAGAGATAAAGAGAGGTGAGTTTGCCATTTGAATAATGTGGTGTAGAAGTTTTTCTTGAAGATAAGTTTGATAGATTCTAAATATAGGAATATTTTAAAGTTACTTTATACCTGCTCCTCCGTCTTTCATTCTCCGTGGTTAATGTACCCTTGTCTAACCACAATGAAATGATCGGTTTTAGAACACATTACAAATGTAAAAGCCCCTCCACAACAGGAGAGGCTTCTGAGAGTATACATAAGGTTCTTTCTTATTTGATATTGATAGAGCTCATTATATCACGGGCAGGTTGCTGCCAATCGTTCTTCAGCATGAAGGGCACATGAAAAGTGAAGATCATCATCTGGTTTCCTGAAATGGTGTACTGCACAATGCTGTATTTCTGCACTGGTGCCAGGTTACTGGCGCCGCGCTCATCCTCCACCGAGGACACATACTCAAAAACAATATGGTCTTTGCCTTTGATCTGCGTCACTTCATCGCGGATAAAATCGATTTTTGAATGCCTTTCCATCAAAGCAGCCTTGTAAAACTCACGCATCATACCCAGATCCTGTGCTCTGAACTGGGATATTTTCTGCGTCACGCTAAAGTCTACCTGTCCATTCGGGCTGGTGTAAACGGCGAGCGGCTTGGTGGTGGCAGGATACCGGCGGGCGATTCCATCATCTGGCATCGGTGTGAAATCCCGCGGCAGCATGACGCTTAGCTCCTTACTGATGTTTACTTTTTTCGGTTTGGGCTGAGCGAAAGCAACGCCGGTTATTAGAAGAATGGCTAAAAAAGCTAAATATCGCATATTCATAGTGGTCGGTTGGCAAAGGTATTGAAATTATAGGCACAATGGGCCTGAACTGCTCTTTAGAAGCAATTATTCTGCCAAAGTCACTAACGATGCACCACCTGCTTTCATTGTGCCGTAATATCTTCTGCAGGTAAATATCGTTAGATAAGGGAGCGTGCTTATTCCCGTATGTGCGGCAACTTCATCAGGCTGACTTAAAGCAATTGAGGGGTATTACAAAGAGGATAAGCAAGTAACAAAACAACCATTTAACCATACGTAAAGCTATGTTTACAGATATTATCAACAACATGAAAGGGCAGCTGACAGGTGAGTTGCAGAGCAAGTATAATTTAGAGCCTGAGAAGGCGGACAAATCAGTAGATCTGGCAAAGGATAACCTGATGGATGAGATGAAGAACCGCGCCAGCAGCGGCGATTTCGGCGGTATTATGGATGTGCTGAAAGGGAACAAGGGAGCTACCGAAAGCACGGCCGTGAATGGTGCCATCCAAAGGTATGTCGGAGACCTGACCACCAAGCTGGGGATTCCAGCATCAGTAGCCAACCAGATTGGGCCGTTTGTAATGACCTTTATCATGAACAAGTTCTCCAACAAAGTGACCTCAGAGGGCATGGGACAGTCAGACATTATGAGCAGCCTGATTGGCGGCGGTATTAAAGACTCTATTACTAAGGGCTTAGGTGGTAAGTTGGGGGGTATGTTTAAGTAAAGCAGGCTATAATAAGTCACAAGTTAACTCGCAAGGAATGTTTCTGTCTAAGCTGCCGTAGTGGTAGTTCATCCAGCGACTCATGAGCAACCTTTTGCATGGATGTAACTTAGCACTCCACTCCCGCGAGGGCGCGTTTTCCCGTTCGGCGCTGTGTATATTTCCTGCCTTACGGCTGCCACTAGCGTGGCACCGGAAATTTACAAGGCGCCTCTCAGAAAAACTGGATAAGCTTTTTTCTTCGAATTCTAAAAGTCAGCACGGAGTGAAGGTGTTTCCAGTCTTTGGGTAGAGCGCCTGGGGGAATGGAGCCCTCTATTTGGAGATTTTTGGTGCCGCTCGCGCGGCAGCGCCTTGGCGCAAAAAACTCCCAGCGCGATGCCCGAAGACGAGGCCTCTCGGCCTGGAGAGTTCAGAGAGAAACAATGAAACTGTAGGCTTGATGCCGCTGGATGAACAGTCACAACGGCAGCTTGGGCAGAATTTTATTTTAGAGGCTTCTTAAACAAACATACTATATAACCAAAGAAGCCACACCCAGCAGGTATGGCTTCTTCTTTTTAACGTCACTTGTGGTTGTTTGGTACGGAAAGGCAATGCTTACCCCCTTTAAAAATAAGCTTACCTTATTGCCGGAAGCTATTAGCTCGCCGACAATGTCTTTGTATTATCCCCTGGATTCCTGTCTATCAGAATATTATACGGGTCTATACCCGCTTTGGCAGGCTTTTCATCTACTATAAACTCAAACTTGTTTTCACCGGTTTTCAGCCTGTGCTTTTTAAGGTAAAGCGGTGCGTCCTGCCAGTGTCCGTCCACTTTTTTGCGGCTCATCACACCCACATCCACCCAGTCATTCATCTTCGCCTCACTCTCGGTGCCTAGGCTGTCCGCGTACAGCTTCTTGGCGTCCACAGTGAGCGATACTTTATACTTGCCGTCCTTCAGCTCCTCATAAGTTGCATCGGTTGCCTTGTTCTCGTAGAGCGTGATGTTCTCAAACATATCCGTTACAAGGTACTGCAGCGAATCTGGAGTGGCGGCACGAATATACTGCATAAATTCGACAGAGTTGGTATAAGGCGCCTGCTGAAAAGCTACTTTCCCAATGTACTGCTGCAGTGCCTGGTTCAGCTTGTCTTCACCTATGTAGTTTGCCAGCGCATACATTACCAGGCTGCCTTTGCGGTAATGGATATAGGGCTGGTTCTCGACGCGGTAGAGCGGCATTTCTTTTTTGCGCTCCGCTGTACGGCCCGTGAGATAAGAGTTTAACTCATACTTCAGGAATTTATTCATTCTTTCTTCGCCATACTCCTCCTTCATCACCATTAGGGCGCTGTACTGGCTCATGGTCTCTGACATCAGCACAGAACCCTGCACATTGCCACCGATTACCTGGTGCGCCCACCATTGGTGCGCCACCTCATGGGCTGTAATATAGAAGGGATAATCTACATCCTCCGGGTCATCATCATCCACATCCGCAATAAAACCGATGGACTCTGAGAACGGAATCGTGTTCGGGAATGACTGTGCAAAACTCTGGTAGCCCGGAAACTCTAGGATACGCACCTGCCGGTGCTGGTACGGGCTGAAGTTGGCTGTAAAATAGTCCAGCGACTTCTTTACGCCCTTTATCATGCGGTCCAGGTTATAGTCGTGGTCTTTGTGGTAGTAGATTTCAATGGTGACAGGCTTCCCTTCTGCATCCGTCCATACATCTTTCTTTACTTCATAATCGGCAGACAGGAAAGAATAGAAGTTAAGAATAGGCGAATCCATTTTATAATGGAAGTAACGACGGTCGTTCTCTGTCCATTCTTTCTGCAGGTAACCCGGAGCGATGGCTATCTGACCTTCGATCGTGCTGACGGTGGCTTCGAAGTTAATCCAGTCGGCTTCGTTGCTGATGTAAGTATTCATGCGGGCCTGCAGGTCGTTTACGTCGGCCATACGCGGTTTCGGTTCCAGGCCGTGCTCTTTGCGCAGGTCGTCCTGGCTCAGCTCTCCGCCAGATTGGTAGCCGATTTTTGGTAGGTATTGGCTGTTAATGAAGGTGCCGTTATATACAATTCCGGTGTTGGAGCCACGGTTGCGGAAGCCTTTGGTTTCAAAGTAAAGGTCCATGTTCAGCTGAACCGAATCACCGGGCTGCAGGGGCTGCGCCAGTTGATAGATGTAATAGCCGTTGGCTTTGTCAGTGAGCACCAGTTCCGCAGGGGTAGAGAAGGCCAGCTTCCTGATATCCGCCTCGTCGCTCACCATCAGGTGCACCGAGTCGATGGGCTGGCTGTGCTTGTTCTTCATCCAGAAATAGCCTTCAAAAGCAAAATTGCGCTCTTTGGGGTAGATGTCCACGTTCAGCTTCACGTCGGTGATGCGGGGCTGCAGAATGCCGTCATACTTTTTGTAGGTTTTCTCGAACAAGGCCGCACGCTCCTCCTGCTCGTCAGAAGTGCGGTATTCGTTCAGGATATTCGTGTTGTAGAAGATAAAGCCGCCGGAGATTAGGAATATTGCCAGTCCTGCTCCCGTTACAAATAAAGTAGACTTTGTGAGCTGCAGACCCGCCAGCTTAAAGCGCCACTTCAGCATGGTTTCAGAGCCGCGTGCCCAGAGCAGGTTCGCCAGCACTGCCAGCAGCAGGGTAAAAGCGGCCCAGTAAATCTTGAACACGGTGAAAGGCCACACAAAGTGTCCGTAGTCGTTCATGGCAGAATAAGTGACGCCCGGGTCGGAGTTGAACGAGTACAGGTTGTGCTCCCAGCCTAACTGCCCCTTAAAGATGTTGAGCAGGTAGTAAACCACCATCACAAAATGGCCCAGGTATTTGTTGTTCACAATCACCTGCACCAGCATGGCCAGCACGCACAGCATCAGGTAATCAATTAGCTTTATACCAAAGAGGCCGGTCAGGTATATGTCCAGTTCATAGTTATAGTAGCCCTTGAACGTCTGGATAACGATGCCGCAAAGCATCAAAGTAAACAGCAGCACGACCTGCACCAGCATCAGCGCGGCCAGTTTGGAGGCGAAAGGTACCCAGTTCGGGATAGGCAGGGCATCATATATCTGGTTCATATGGTTGTCGCGTTCGCGCCACACCAGATCACCGGCATAAAAGGTAATGATAATCAGGAAAAACAAGGCGAAGGTGCCACTGAGTATCTGTACTACCTGCGAGGTAACCGGGAAGAAATTAGTGTCATACATTTTCCCAATCTGGGTACCTGTCACAAACAGGAACATAATGCCCGCCGACACAATGGCGATGAAGTAAACGCTTTTCACCACGCCCTTAAACTCCAACTTGGTGAGCTTGAAAAACTGCTGCAAACTGAGGTTGAAGGAGAAATTCTGCTTTACTTTAGGTAGTTGCAGCCTGGCAGTCGGCACAAAGGCACCGGCGGCTTCAGCACTGCTGCGCTTGCGGAAAAGCTTAATGCCTGCATTGGAGAAAGAGAACGAAAAGCGGAAGTAGCAGAAAGCCAGCAGAGCCAGTCCAATACCTGTCCATAGCGCACGGTTAAGCAATACGTGCTCACTGAAGGGCAGCATCAGGGTATTACGCTCGGCAGTAGTCCAGTAGCGTTGGGTAAAGTAGATGGCGGAGGCACCCATTGGGTCCAGCAGGTTAGCCCACATTTCATTGTCCAGGTCGCCGGTGAGGCTGCTGGAAACACCATACAGCACCAGGAAAATCACGCCGCCCACGTAAATGGAAAGGGCACTGCGGGTAAGCGTGGCGAGGGTAAAGAAAATGGCTCCTGTCAGAATAAGGTTCGGGATGATAATGGTGAGGTAAGGCTGCAGGTACCACATGGCGTTAAACGGCCCAATCTTTTCAGGCTCTACCCACGGCATATAGGTAGCAGCCCATGCCCCCAGCGCCACTCCCAGAAACACGAGCAGCGTGATAAGGAAGGAGCCACAGAAGCGGCCAAAGAGATAGCCTGCCTTGGAGATGGGGGTGGTATAATACAGCGAATGTGTTTTGTGCTCGAAGTCCCGGAAAACAGGCGTACCCATCATGGCCGAGGTTATCAGCACCCCAAACCAGCTCAGCAGTGTCACAATCCAGTTAATCTGGTAAGGAGAGTTGGCATATACCTTCCCGCCGCTGGCATCCCCAATAATCACACTTGCACCGAATGCCCCAGCTAGTCCCAGCATCGCCAGAAAAGCCATCAGGAACAGCAGTCCGAAATATATATAAGTAGCAGGCCGCTTCAGCCTGTACTTCAGTTCGAAAAGGAATATCTCTTTAAACATTTCCTGATAATTCTAGAATTTATAAAAAGGAAAAAGTCAAGTCTGTGAAAAATCCCCCTTCAAAGGGGGACAAAAAAGACACCTCTTGCATTGTTGGTGAGAATACAGCAGGGACACCTGTAACAGGTTTAAATCATTTCTAATTCGCCGTTATTGGTGTTGTCACCATAGCCGTCAGGCTAAGGGTAAAGTATATCATTTGGCGATGGTTTTAGTAGCCCGTTTTTGTCTCTTCTTTTTTCTTTCCTGCCTATCCTGATTACCCTTCTGAGCACTTTCCAAAACCACTC
>NZ_SSNI01000024.1 GCF_010015475.1 Pontibacter pamirensis | reverse complement strand
ACTCAAGAGTTTGGCCTATGCCTATGAACTAACAATTTACCAGCTCAAAAAAGGGCTGCTCGACCAATACATGAATCAACAACTGGTAAATCCTGCTATCTGTTATGCCTAATGTGCGAAAGTCCTATTTATGTATAAAAAAGACAGAAAGGAGGCAAGACTTCCTTTTTGACCCGTTTGATCTATAAGATATTTTGAAAAGTCCTTGATAGGTTTATTTCTATACTGTATCCTTATTCATTTTTTTGAATACAGGATCTTTCAAGAGACAATATTTCCTTCATTAGTACTTATCCGTGGCTCTTGCGAAAGTAGGTTCTAGTATGCTGACCTCTATCACTGCGTCTGCATTGATGAGTTTGCGCTGGCTGCTGTCACTCAGGTTTCGTAAGTGCAGCTTCTTTCCTTGTTTGTGGTAACGCTCCGTCAGAACGTTCACCGCCTCTATGGCCGACATGTCTGCTATTCTGCTTTCCTTGAAATCGATGATGACCTCCTCCGGATCGTTGAGCACGTCAAACTTTTCTTCAAAAGCTGTTACAGAACCAAAGAACAGCGGCCCGAACAACTCATAGTGTTTTACACCGTGCTCATCCACATACTTTCTTGCCCTGATGCGTCTGGCGCTCTCCCAGGCAAACACCAAAGCAGAGAGAACCACACCTATTAGTACGGCCAGGGCCAGGTTGTGCAGCAGCACCGTTACGGCTGCCACCAGTATACCAATCAGCACATCGGTGGTAGGCATTTTCCCGATCATCTTAAAGCTCACCCACTCGAAGGTACCAACTGCCACCATGATCATCAGGCCTGCCAAGGCCGCCATAGGAATCCTTTCTATCAGCGGTCCGGCAAACATGATAAAAATCAGCAGCGTTACTGCAGCCACAATACCTGCCAGACGGGCTCTTGCACCCGATGATACGTTAATTAGGCTTTGGCCCAACATCGCACATCCGCCCATTCCGAAGAACAGACCACTTAGTATATTACCACCGCCCTGCGCCAGGCACTCTCTGTTACCATTGCCGCGGGTTTCTGTAATCTGGTCAACAAGGTTCAGCGTCAGCAGACTTTCATTTAAACCTACACCCGCCATAATAGCGGCATAAGGGAAAATAATGTTAAGTGTTTCGAGCGTAAATGGAACGGCAGGAATATGAAAAGGAGGAAAACCACCGCTGATAGAGGCAATATCGCCTACTGTTTTGGTGTCGATGTTAAAGCCGACTACAATGGCAAATACAACGAGAATCGCTACCAAGGAAGACGGAACCGCTTTAGTAAGGCGCGGCAGGAGCACCATGATGGCGATAGTAAGCCCCACCAGACCCAGCAGAATATACAGCGGTGTACCTGTCTGCCATACTGTTTCTCCGTTCACAGTAGTTTTAAAGAGATCGAGCTGCGACATGAAAATGATAATGGCCAGACCGTTTACGAAGCCGAACATCACTGGGTGCGGCACCAGGCGAATCAGCTTTCCTAGTTTCAGTAAGCCTACCACAACCTGTATGACACCAGCCAGAACAACAGTGGCAAACACATATTCAATGCCGTGCGTTTGCGCCAGCGCAACAATCACGACAGCGACGGCCCCTGTGGCTCCGGAGATCATTCCTGGCCTGCCACCAAACAGGGCTGTCACCAAGCCCAAAACGAAGGCGGCATAAAGGCCCACCAAAGGCGGCAAACCGGCAATAAGTGAGAAGGCTACGGCTTCGGGTATGAGTGCCAGTGCAACGGTTAAACCAGCCAGAATTTCGATTTTATAATTAATCTTCGGACTATAGGTGAAAATTTTAAGATGTTCTTTCATGATTGTGAGAAGAAATAAAAAATAATTCTTTGGAGACACAGCACAAGGGAAGTAAAACACCTGAGTTATGCTGCTTGATAAGGTATCTAAGAGAGAACCACCAAGTTCTCTGCTGTTTCGCTACATCCTTTTTGGCAGCGATCGGAATAGGTATTAAAGGGATAATTTTATGCGGCCTAGAAAAGGCAGCACAAATCTGAGTTCAAGAAGATCAGATAAAGAAAAGCAGCCTATGGCGTGGGAGTGCCTGCTGCCTGTAATAGACTAAATCAGTCTGGAGTATTGCTTGTATGTTTAGCTACTGCTGTCATAGTGGCTGCAAAGGTAAAAGTATTTTTTTAAAGAAGTCAACCATAAAATAAAATATTTTTCGTTAATACCTTTTATACCCTCCATAACTAGTACTCGATACTGCACTCACTCCCTGTCACTTACCTGTAGTTCACACACCTGAATCGTAACCTATTTTGCTAAGTGCAGTTTAATGTGATTGGAAATTACTCTAACAGCTATGTTTCTTACTTTCGTACACGCTTCTCCCACTCCACCCTGAAGCAGGCACACCTCCCGGTATGCTCCTTCCTTTCTGTGCTGTTTGTTGCGATATATGCAGCCACACTTGCTAACAGATTCTTTTGCTGCATGCCTTTTTCCATCATACGACATGATAGTTCTGCGGCTTTACCTGCCGCCGGATTGCTCGATTTGTCTTAAATAACCCGTTTAGCTCGACAATAGCCTTTGCCGAACCGGTGAATGATTCCCTGATTTATCATTAAGTGAAAGACTCATGGACGAAGATAAAGGCGTTGCGTTGCTACAGCTAAAGTTTTTAGGTAAAAACAGACCTGCTATCATGGAAGAATTTATAAAACACGCCCCAAAATCCGGTTATGTTTTTGTCAGTGCCGACCGTACGTTTGCTTCCGTTGAAAAGCCACGCTTTATAACGCGTGAAATAGACAAAGAAGAATTCCTCAACTTTCTGGAGGATTATTCTCAACCTGAAGAAAAGCCAACGCAGCCGCTTTTAAATCAGGAAACGCAGTGGGTGTACTATGAAGTTTACTGGCAGCATAACCATACATCCTGGCAACTAAAAGAGGCAGTTATACGCAGCTAGCTATACGCCAACTCATGCCATACAGAGACTTCCTGTAGTGCCTTGTTCCTCCTGCTTTGTTTGCATCCTCTGTTTTTGTAATTTTATCTCTTTATGTTTTGTTACCCATAGAGTAGCATCTCTACGATGCCTTGACATGCTCATCCTTTTCCTGTACAAGCAGGAAACGAATTTTTAAATCTACTTTTTACCTGGTTTCACGCAGACCAGAGAACACATAAACCTGATGGTAACTGAAGAAATCCTTAAGAGAAGGACATTTGCGATTATTAGTCACCCCGATGCGGGCAAGACAACCCTTACTGAAAAATTGCTACTCTTTGGAGGCGCTATCAATACAGCGGGAGCTGTAAAAAGCAATAAAATAAACAAGACGGCCACCTCCGACTTCCTGGAGATAGAGAAGCAAAGGGGTATATCGGTGGCCACCTCCGTGATGGGCTTTGAGTATGCCGGCTATAAGGTGAACATTCTTGATACCCCAGGCCACCGCGACTTTGCCGAAGACACTTACCGCACCCTCTCCGCCGTTGACAGTGTGATACTGGTGGTAGACAGCGTGAAGGGCGTAGAGGAACAGACCCGCAAACTGATGCAGGTGTGCCGCATGCGCAACACACCTGTTATCATCTTCATTAATAAAATGGACCGGGAGGGCCGCGACCCTTACGAGCTGCTGGACGAACTGGAGCAGGAACTGAACATACATGTGCGGCCGCTCAGCTGGCCCATTGGTATGGGAGCTCAGTTTAAAGGAGTATACAACATCTATGACAAAGAACTCCGCCTCTTTTCGGTGAACAAAACCAAAATGGCAAAGGACGTTGTCGAGATAGAAAATATTGATGATGCACAGGTGGACCAGCTTGTAGGGCCGAAATTTGCCGTGCAGTTGCGGGAGGATGTGGAGTTTCTGGAGGGGTATTACGAGAACTTTGACCTGGACCTTTACAGAGAAGCTTACTTGGCACCGGTCTTTTTCGGAAGCGCCATCAACAACTTTGGTGTGGGTGAGTTGCTCGACACTTTTGTGAAGGTTGCCCCTTACCCACAGCCCCGCGAGGCATCGCAGCGCGAAGTACTGCCGGATGAGGATGCCTTCAGCGGCTTTATCTTTAAAATACACGCCAACCTGGACCCCAACCACCGCGACCGTATTGCTTTCTGCAGGGTATGTTCGGGCAAATTTGAGCGGAATAAGTTTTACTACCACACGCGCCTCGACAAGAAGCTTCGCTTCTCCAGCCCTACCAGTTTTATGGCCAACGAGAAAACCCTGCTGGAGGAAGCATGGCCTGGTGATGTAGTGGGCTTGTACGATACAGGTTCCTTTAAAATCGGCGATACGCTTACGGAAGGTGAGCTGCTGCATTATAAAGGCCTGCCGAGTTTTTCTCCGGAAATATTCAAGGAAGTCATCAACAGAGACCCGTTCAAGACAAAGCAGTTGGAGAAAGGCATCCGGCAACTGACAGACGAAGGAGTGGCGCAGCTTTTTGTGCAGCAGCCGGGTAGCCGTAAAATCATTGGCACGGTGGGCGAGCTGCAATTCGATGTAATTAAGTTCCGCCTGCTGCAGGAGTATGGCGCTACCGCTGATTTGCACAACCTCAACTACTACAAAGCTTGCTGGATTACCTCAGAAGACAAGGAGGCACTGGCCCGCTTTATTTCATTCAAGGGCAGCAGCATCGCCTACGACAAAGACGAAAACCCAGTATTTTTCGCCGACACCGCCTGGGTGCTGCGGTCGGTGCAGGAGTCTTACCCTGCTCTTAAATTCCACTTTACATCGGACTTTAAACTTGATGCTGCAGCAGAAGTGTATTAATTAACTGACTTTAAAAGCAAAAGCCTGTATCCCGATTAGGAGGTACAGGCTTTTGAAATTAAAACTTCATCTGCTGAATCCGTACGGCGTTCAGGATAGCGAGCAAGGCTACGCCTACATCGGCAAAAACCGCCTCCCACATAGAGGCAACACCTACAGCGCCCAGGAGCAGTACGGCTGCCTTCACGCCGAAAGCCATACCGATGTTCTGCCACACGACCTGTTTCGTCTTTTTACCTACAGAGATGGCCGTCGCAATTTTGGAGGGCTGGTCTGTTTGTATCACCACATCGGCTGTTTCAATGGCAGCGTCAGAGCCTAAACCACCCATCGCTATACCCACATCCGAAAGCGTGATGACAGGGGCATCATTAATACCGTCTCCCACAAAGGCCACTTTCTTTTGCTGTGCCTTTAGCTCTTCTACTTTCGTTACTTTATCCTGAGGCAACAGGCCGCCGTAAGCTTCGTCTAACTGAAGTTCTTTCGCTACTTTCTGCACTATACTATCTTTGTCGCCCGACAGCATCACCAGGCGCTTAATGCCCAGGCTGCGTAGTGCTTTAACAGCTGCTGCTGCATCTGACTTTATCTTATCAGCAATTATTAAGTGGCCGGCGTAGCTGCCATCTATGGCTACAAGCACTGTTGTATCTGGTATGGCATCGATGGATGCATTATAACTCACCCCAGACTGGCGCAGCAGTTTTCCGTTACCGGCAAGCACCTCACGTCCGTTTACCAACCCCTTTACGCCATGGCCAGGCACTTCCTGCACCTGCGTTACCCGCACATTGGCATTGCCTACATACGCAGTTACAGCCTGCGCCACCGGGTGTGTGGAAAGGCTTTCCACGGCGGCTACATAACTCAGAAACTCCTGCTCATCTGACCACAGCGTGCTTACTTTCTGCACTTCAAAAACACCTTCAGTCAGGGTTCCGGTTTTGTCCATTACCACAGTGTCCAGCTGCGTTACCTGGTCGAGAAAGTTAGCGCCTTTAAACAGTATACCATTGCGCGAAGCAGCTCCGATTCCTCCAAAGTAGCCCAGCGGAATAGACACCACCAGAGCGCAGGGGCAGGAGATTACCAGGAACACAAGTGCTCTGTAGAACCAATCGCCGAACACGTATGTATTTACAAAAAAGTAAGGAAGCACTGTAATGCTCAGCGCCAGGAAAAAAACAATGGGGGTATAGACTTTGGCAAAGCGGGTAATGAATTTTTGTGTTTTTGCTTTGCGGCCACTCGCTTGCTCAATCAGTTGCAGTATCTTAGACAGGGCGCTGTCCTCGTAAGCAGCCGTTACCTGCAGGGTGGCAGCTGTGTTCAGGTTAATCATACCTGCCAGTACTTTATCGCCCTGCCGCTTTGTGTCGGGCTTCGCTTCGCCGGTGAGTGCGGCAGTGTTGAAGGCAGCTGCTTCTGACTGCAGTTGCCCGTCCAGGGCCACCTTCTCCCCTGGCCGCACCAATATGGTTTCTCCCACGCTTACCTCTTTGGCAGGCACGCTGATCACTCCATTCACTGTCTGTAGGTTTACCATGTCCGGGCGGTTGTCAATAAGGTCCCGAATAGACCTTCTGGAGCGGATAACGGCTGCTTCCTGAAAGTGCTCTCCTACCACGTAGAATAGCATCACCGCCACACCCTCTGCATACTCACCTAAGTAAAAAGCGCCGAGTGTGGCCACCGTCATCAGCAGGAACTCATTAAAGAAGCTGCTTCGTACGCTCTTGATGGCGTGCCACACCACGCGCCAGCCCACCAGCACATAGGCCAACCCTAAGGTCAGGAACCTAACCAGGCCCGAAAACCAGGCGACATCCAAATAGTCCAAGGCAATACCTGTTACCAGGAGCACAAAACTGACAATAGTGGGCAGGTATGATTCTTTCGCCTCTTCCTGTGCTTCATTTACCTGGCCCGAGGCAGCACTACACGCCCCACCCGAGCAGCAGCTATCCGCCTCCGGCCCCGGTGCATCGGCTGTTCTGGGCGAAGTTATCTCCAGTGGTTTAAAATCTGTTTCTATATCTGCTTTATCGTTCTTCATAACAAATATGTCTTCCCTCTTGTCATTCTCTTTTAATTGTACGTATTCCTATCCGCTTCCGCTATAAAGGCTTGTTGACATCATGCTGCAGGGAAATCAAGTGGTGCCGAACCTACTTTCTGTCTATAACAAAGATACTCTTCCTTACAGTGTTATTGGTTACACAATTCTGAATCAAAATTGCATATTTTACCGCCTGCTTTTTACTGCATACACAAAGCGGATGCAAAAATACTGCCTTGACATACTCATAAATATTGGAAAAAATAGGAGTGCAGCACTTAATCAATTATGTCAAAAACAGGTTCTATGCCATTTTGTTGCACCGCTTCAAACACTGTCTGCTTATATAAAAAGAGCGTAAAACACTAAAATTAGTTCAGCGAGTATACCTGTTTAACCACATACTCCGGAAAAAGTAAAATAGCACTTATACCGCTTCGGTAGACCTGCCAAGTATAAAGCAAATATGAGACCCTATGCTATACAACATGAGCAGCATCTGTTTTGTAGGGAAGACGTGTACATCGTTGGCTTTGGTACGTATAGCCGAACAGTCGGAGCGCCTATCGTGGCTGGCTGGGAAAATGAGATTTACTAAAAGGGAATATACTCTCCGTAAAGAGAACATGATGCTGACATGAATAAACTAACCACTTCCTCCTACAAAAGAGAGGCAACCATTACCAGCAGCATTGCCTTTCTTCCATCTATTATATCAGCTGCCTTTCTTCTTCTTGCGGTGGGCAGCTTGTATTTCGAGTCTCTGCCTATTGCTGCTGCTATAGAGCGCCGGCTGCCTTCCCTGCTGGTGCCACAAGAGGAAAATGCACGGCTCATACTGAGCACTATTGCCAGCGGCATAATCTCCTTGACTGTATTCAGCTTTTCGATGGTGATGATTGTGCTGAGCCAAGCCTCAAGCAATCAGTCGCCCCGGGTAATACCGGGCTTAACAACGGTAAAGTACCACCAGGTGGTGCTGGGCTTCTATATTGGCACCATCATCTATACCCTACTCCTGCTGCTCAACTTTAAAACGGAGAGCGGAGGAGATGAAGATACCCCAGCCATTGCCGTTCTTCTGTCGATGGCCTTTGCTGTTACCTGCCTCGTGCTGTTCGTGTACTTTATCCATTCTATCTCAAAAGCCATACAGGTGGACAACATCATGAACAGTGTTTTCCGGAAAGCAAAAGCCGCACTGCACCATGAAAGCCGCATGGCCAACAGAATCAAAAGCACAAAAGTACACAACGTCAGGGTATTTACTCATACATTGAATAACGACGGCAACGGCTACTTAAAGCGCATACAACTGAAAGATCTACAGCAACTTGCCAGGCAACACGACCTGCAAATCGAAATAATGGTAGAAGTGGGGGCATTTACAGTGGAGGGCTCACCCCTGCTGCGCCTTTCAGCTGACCCGAAGGAGTATGGCGACCTCACACAGCAGTTGCAGGAATGCTTTGACTTAAGCGAAGAAGAGGTAGTGATGGAAGACTTTGAGCAGGGGGTAAAACAGTTGTCAGAGGTTGCTGTAAAGGCACTGAGCCCTGGCATCAACGACCCGGGCACCGCACTCAAAGCTATCGACTTCCTGACACTCCTGTTCATTTACCGGGTGCAGTGCGAAGACCGGAACTGCCTGCTGGATGAGGAAAACAACCTGCGGGTAATTGAAAATAACATCTCACTGGATGAATTGCTGCACCGTTACCTGAGCCCGATTAGAACGTACGGAAAGGGAGATCTGCAAATAAATATGCGACTGCTGAAATGCCTGTATAACCTGCTGCACCAGAGCCCCTACAATGCGCATGAGGTGGAAATAGCGAAACACGCCTCGGCAGTTGTATACGACGCAGACAAGAATATTCAGAACCTGATAGACAGAGGCAGGCTGAATGAGGCTATTAAAACCTTCAATGGTATCGCCCCGCCCAAACATCAGCTTGACCTACTTGACGTACAGGATGTGTTCTGCTAGTTGGATTCAAAATTTTATTCACTAAAGTAAGGCTAAGGCTTGTTGCCCGCGTCTGGTGCTTGTGGCCCTTCGTTCTCTTTCCCATAATTATAGAGAATAAAATCATTGTATGAGGCAGCACCAGTTTTCATGTCAGAATTGTTTTCATCTACGGCCACTCCATGTGACATGGGAGCATAACCGCCGTCGCCGGACTTGCGTTTGCTTTCGTCAACCTTAACAAAACCGGTTCTTTTCAAAGGGTGACACATCTGATTGCTGTCATGCGCCTTAAGGTTCTTACCTTCATTTACTGCATGCTTTTCTGCGCTACTGTAAATAATGCTTGTTTGGTTTATCTTTGAGGTGTTCAAAAATTTTCTTCTTTAGGTGAGGGGGTGCATCGATATTGCCAGATGCTATTTTGTGCTGCATCAAGTTACAGGAAGGGTGGCTCCGAAGAGAGTAATATGCGCTTAGCAAACCGTAAGAAGGGCCATTCTCAGCACCCGTTTAAGTTTGTCCGCTCCTTTGTCTTGTAAAAACAATGCATTTAAAAATCAAATGCGTCAGATTTATAGCGCTGATTTTAATCTCTTTATTTGTCTAAATTTACAATTTATCTCCCTTCTGGTCAAGAAAACCAGGCTTTATTAATTATTTTCGCTTTGAAGATACCATAATAACACAGCCTTCCTGCATAGCTTTTTAAGATTAATGCTATTAATGCCATTCCTTTTTTTGCAAAACCTTAAAATTGGAGCCAGAAACTCAGAAAGGTCTGTGGCTCCTGCAATGCAGGCCCGAAGAGGAGCCAAACTATATACAGCATATGGAAGGGATAAATGATATACTGACGCAACAGCCCCAGCAGCACGACCTGCTTCAGAACTTTCTCCCACAAACACTCCAGCTCCGATGGAGCAAAAGATACTCTCTCACATCAGGCAATAAACGCATTATCTTGCTAGGACAAAAACTAGCTGATGCTGGCTTTGCGTAACAGTCAATTGGTTTGGTAAAGAAACGGTCCAAAGAGATACGTATACACCCCGTATAAATCGGTAGTTTAACTGTATTAGTACCCAATACTATCAGTCAAGAAAGCTATAATAGAAGGAAGTCCGTATAGACTGGAAACGGCTGTTAGTAAGTGTACAGATGCTTTTGGTTGGTTAAGCTATCTGATGAATCACTGCCAGTATAGGAAGAAGTCCTGCAACTGGAACAGACCTAAAAAGCTAAGAATGATGTGGATGCTGATAAATGGGTGCTTAAGGCAGACCACATCTGATAGCTATTATAGAAGGGCCTTTATTCTTCAACAAATGTTGAGAGTGAAGGCCCTCTTTTTTGCACTTTTTGTACGTGATGGCTTCCTTTTTAACGCATGCCAGTAGATGTCTGGCTCAACAAAGGCTAAGATTAAGAAAGGCTCCTTCGCTAGTTCAAAGGAGAGTAAAATTGCTCTCAGGTGTCTATACTAATATAACCGTTCTGAATCGCATACTTTACCAGGTTAGCAGTGTTTTTAGCATTGGTTTTTTCAAGGATATTTTGCCGGTGTGTTTCGATGGTGCGCTTACTTGTAAACAGCTTATCAGCTATCTCTGCATTGGTGAATCCCTCAGCAATCAAACCTAATACCTCCAACTCGCGTTTGGACAGCACACTGCCGCCGCGGCTCGGCTTATCTGAATCCTCTTCTGGGACTGACGGTTTGTGAAGGAATTTAATGGCTAAATCGGCACACATAAACTTGCTGCCGTTTGCTACTAATTTGATGGCTGATTGGAGTTCGGCTTTGCCTGTATTCTTCAGAATATACCCTGCCGCACCATTCTCCATCATTTTCTGAACAAACGGTTCGCTGTTCAGCATCGAGAGCGCCAACACTTTTGTATCGGGGAAGCGCTCGGCTACCTGCTTTGTCGCTTCGTAGCCATCCATTACTGGCATGTTTATGTCCATCAGCACTACATCTGCAGGAGTGTGCTCCAGTAAATCGAGCAATTCCTTACCGTTAGATGCCTCCCCTACCACTACTGTTTCTTTATCGTCTTCCAACAAAGACCGTAGCCCCTCTCTAATTATATTATGGTCATCTGTCAGTACTACTCTTATCAACTTGTTCTCTGCCATTTTAAATTCTCCTATCGAAGCTTCTTAAAACTCCTTTTTTCTTTTACTGAAAATAGTACAGGCATAAAAACTTCTGATTACTATTTATAATCTATGCTTCTTCTGGTCCGCGCACTTACAAACTCTATACGTATACTCCGTAGTTCCTGTACAATTTTTGTACTACGATTTAAATGATTTATGGTAACAAACACTTACTGCTCCAGTACGCACTAATCCCGTTAGGTATTTCAGCCAGCAGGCACACTGCATTTGCCCTGTTGCGGCTGCGGTTTTATACAATTAAGTTGGTAAAGTAGAAAACGGCATTAGGAATCAAGAGATAGCATCACCTTTATTTTTTGAACCCGTGTTTTCTTTGCTCATAATATCCAGTTGCCCGTTCAGCAATTTAACCCGGTTCATAATGCTGTAGAGTCCAATCCCCCGCCTTAATTTATCTTCCTGTTTAAACCCGTTTCCGTTATCGCTGACGGTGATAATAAGTTTGTAATTCTTCTGCTCTACCTCAATCTCTGCTTCGGTGGCGTTGGCGTATTTGAGCACATTATTTATCAGTTCCTGTGTAATACGGTAGGTAACCAGTTCCATATTTTCCTCCAGTTGCGTGGCCACCTCGTACGTGGCCAGCGAAAACCTAAGCTCCGCCTTCGAGGAT
Source organism: Pontibacter pamirensis (assembly GCF_010015475.1). Taxonomy (GTDB): domain Bacteria; phylum Bacteroidota; class Bacteroidia; order Cytophagales; family Hymenobacteraceae; genus Pontibacter; species Pontibacter pamirensis. Next base: position 85,696 of record NZ_SSNI01000024.1, on the reverse strand, counting down.
TTCTCACAAAGCTCCCCCAGCGCAGTTTTCAGGCCGAAATCCTTTAATATGGCAGGGGTTAGTTCGTAAGAGAGGCTGCGGGTACTGTCTATGGCTTCCGCTAAAAGCTGTTCTATATGCTGCTTTATTCTATGATTTTTATCCTGTGCTGGATCCTGCTCAATTTCCAGCTGGTTTACATACAGCCTGATGCCATACAGTAGTTGGCCCAAACCGTTGTGCATTGCTTCTGCTATACGTTTACGCTCTTCCTCCTCCGCCTCCAGTATGGCATTTACGACTATCTTTTGCTGCGACAGGTTTTGAGTGATGGCTTTATCTTTGTTCTTGAGGCTTTCCGTTATATCGTGCACCACAATAATACCACCTATAAGCTCCCCCTTCTGATCAAGGTTAGGGACAACTTCAGCGTCATAAAAGCCCTGGCGGTTCATAAAAGGAATGTTACGCAGTTGGGTATGTTCTCCATTCAGGGCTCTGTCAATCTTCTCGCTAGTTCAGATTGCGCTAATGTAGGAAACACTTCTCTGAATTTTCTCCCGATTACGTCCTCACTTTTAATTCCTGTAAATTGTTCAAGCATTTTGTTCCATGCGGTGTAAGCACCCTCTTTATCGAAAGCACTGATGCCATCTGTCGCGTGCTCAATAATGCTATCTTTGAGCTCTTTCTCCTGCCGGGCTACCCGTTCAGCCTCTTTTCTTGTTGCAATTTCCTGCCGCAGGTCAGTGTTTGCCTGCTCAAGGGCCAGCGCCGTCAGTTTGTGTTCATTTATATCGATAAAAGTCACAACTAAACCGTCCTCCAGCTTCACGGCCACTAACTGGTACCAGTCTGGCCGGTGATCATAGCCGTAGTATAGGGTTTCACTGAAGGTCTCACCCGTTTCTACTGCCCTGGTGCATTTGTCCAGCAAGCCGGACTCTTGGAAGCTCGGTAATACTTCGAGCAACGTCTTACTTAATAGTTGCTCCGTTGTTTGCTGCAGCATAGCCTGTGCCTGTTTGTTAGCATGCAGAAAATTAAAATCAACTGTCTTGTTGTCTTTGTCTCTTACAGACTTGATAGCTGTAATACCGCTGGTCGAACTGTTCAGGACAGTGTTTAACAGATTCTCCTTCTACTTTACATGCGTAATTTCCCGGCTTGTGTTCAGCACTGTTTTTACTCTGCCAGACGCATCGAACTCAGGAACCGAAATGGAGTATTAATGCTTGATGCCTGTCGGGGAGTTCAGGCTGGCATACCATACTTTTTGCTCTCCTGTCTCCAGCACTTGATTTATGCTAGCCATAGAGCATTTACTAAACTCTTCCGGCAATCCAAGTTCCGCATATGTTTTACCGAGCATTTGTACGGGGCTAAGCGCGATCTTCTTCTGTACGCCGCTGTTCGCGAAAACAAAGCGCAGGTCACGGTCGAAGCGGGAGATAGCGTCTGGTGTGTTCTCAACCAGTGACCGCCACTTCTCCTCACTTTCTTTCAGCGCCGCTTCTGCCTTTTTACGCTCCTCTATCTCCTTTTGCAGCCGCTGATTACTCAATTGCAGTGCAACATTATGATGCATGACCTCTGCCTCCGCCTGCTTGAGAGAGGTAACATCCTGGGAGGTACCCACCAGGCGCACGCTCTGGCCGGCCTCCGCCAAAAATCGCCCGATGTTATGGATGTAGCATGATTCCCCGCGAGGCAGCACATAATGCATTGTGAAAGAATAATTTTTCTCTATTTAGCAACGCATGGTGTACGATGCGCTCCACCCTTGCCCGGTCTGTTGGGTGTGTATGGCTGATAATCATTCTGAGGGTGAGCGCCACATCTCCCGGCCGATACCCGTGGATGTAGTACATCTCATCCGTCCACTCCATCTCATCCGTTTCAATGTCATAGCTAAAGCTTCCGATGCTGGCAATGGACAGCGTCTCCCGGAGCAGCATCTCACGACGCTGCCGCTGTTTGGCTGGCATGTTCTGCTGCTTGCTTTTATGCCTATGCCCCTCAGCCATAACACGCCTTCTCACCCTTTCTGCCAGCTCGCTGTCAGTGTCAGTTCCTTTTCCGGCTCTTGATGTACTCATTTTGAATTTTCCGTTAAAGCAGATAAGTAGAAGCAGGCCAGCCAGCGGCCACTACACGTAAAGACAAAAGCAGTGTTCAATTAATTTGCCTTAGCCTGCAATTGTATACCTTTATAAAGTTACGTGTATTGCGACCAAGCTTTTCACGATACCGGAGGAATCATACTTTAACGATCACAATTAGGTATTTACCTCTCCGTATTTCACCACCTCACTAAGCATTTTTTGCCTTTGCGTAGTGGTGGCAGCCTCTATTTCCTGTTTGGTTGTTAGATAAGGAAATTCATATTTACTACATATGAAACGTGCAGATTATACTATCAACATGCTACATGCAGTCTATTCTCCTGATGATACCACTATACCCTCTCCTTCTTATACTATGCTCATAAACAGTTATAGCAAGCCAGAATATGTAAACAGGCACAACTGACAGCCCGCCTCGGAAAAACCCCGCAAAAGCAGGAAACTTCTATAAAGAACTAATGTTTGAGATGAACTGATAGTGTAGCATGAAGCTTCGCTGCCTCGAACCATACCACCTCAGCCAACTTTTCGGATAGCTAGTGCGATATCCGTCACAACAGCAGGAATCACTACGCTCAGGCTCCCCCGAATTGTATTCTGCGCCTCTTCCTGAAGTATCGGCCGGCCTTCGGCGGTATTCCAAATCGTGAAGCGGTATTTTCCTTCCGACATGCCGGGCACCTTCAAGCCTACCTCAATGGGCGGAGCTGTTTGTTTGAACGTTCCTTCGCGCTTGCGTGTGGTGTCTGTGCGTAGTACCCACACAACTGCCTGCTCCGCATCAGCACAGGCAAACACGGTTACTGCAGAAGAAGTAGTTTGCACTTCATAATTCAGGTTTTTACGCCTGAAGCGCTTCCAGTCGATGAGGCTGGCGAAAGCGGCCATACTTTTCTGGGCGCGGCGCATGCCGTGTGTCAGGACGTGCGGATGGCGGTTTGGCCAGCGCATGCCTCCTCCAGCACCACCAGAGGCAAAATGTGCCCACTGCATGTGGCGGAAGTACTCTTCGTCAAAAGGCTCCGGCAAAGTCTTTTTGCGATCTTTGAAGGCGTGGATTGGGCCATGCTCGCTGTCAAAAAACGGTCTCGCCTTGTTCACATGCTCCAGCGCCTCCCGCACCAGCCGCCCCGTAATGATGGCGGACGATAATGTATCCTTTGGATTGTTGATGGTAGCCGCATCATAAAAATGCGTAGTGGCAAAATCGAGGTTAGGGTGACGGAAGATAGCATCCGCAACCTCCGGATTCTCGTCCAGCACCGGGCCATAAAGCGATACTGTCTGCGGGTGCGTACGGCCGTACAGGCGCAGTTCTGTTTCCCGCAGGTGCTCACTTATATCTTTGATGAAACTATGGAAAATATTGGTTCTATTGTTGGCATGGGCTGGGTGTATCTCGTTCCACAGGTCCCAGGCAAATAAAACCCCGCTCCCGCCCCAGCGTTCCGCCACAAACGTAATTCTGTCCTTGAAAAACTTCCGCGTATCGGCACACAACAGCCACTGCGACCTGTCGCTGCACGGCCCGCCGTTTTGCTTATTGTACGGGTGGTGCTTCCACCTGATCCACATCCAGAAAGTATCTACAGGCGTGAGAAGGATGCGGAGCTTGTGCTTGCCGCAAAGCTCAAAAAGGTCGTCCCAGAGGCGCACCATGTTAGGCGAGAAAGTACCAGCTGGGCGCTCAAAATAGCGGTTTTCTGTTTGCGCATACTCCAGCATAAAACGCAGGCAAGTTACGCCGTGGGCTGCAAGCCACGCCAGGTGGTCCTCTACCTGCTTTAGGTCTTTGCGTCTAAAAGCATTGGCAAAGTCGGGCCAGGTAATAGCATCGTTTTGCCCGATGGGTGTCCAGTTCTCTCCCTCTTCCGTAATGAAATAAGGCGCGTCAGGGGCTACCTGTATCCAGGGAAGGTCTGTTGCCCCACCCTGAAATGCCTGTTGCCCCTGCGCTGCAGCGCCGATATTTTGTTTCTCTTTTAATAAATCAGTTTTCTTTGAATTGAGTATGAGCTCCTTTGTCCGCTCCATGTATGCCATTTTTTAAAGTAGCTGCAACGAAAGTTCCCTTGCCGTTACCATTCGCGCTTAGAACAGCAACACCGTCCAGTACAAGCGGCTTTTCTTCCTGCGCTTCCTTTAATTTTTTAAAGAGTGTCAGCGCCTGGGCTACTACCTGGTCCATGTTGTAGTATTTGTAAGTGGCCAGTCTTCCGGTAAAATAAACGTCTTTGGTCCGGTCTGCCAACTTTTTGTACTGCTGGTATATGGCTGCATTCTCAGCCTTCGGCACCGGGTAATATGGGTCACCCTCTGCCTTTGGATATTCATACACAACACTTGTTTTAAGATGCTGCTGCCCTGTCAGGTACTTGAACTCTGTTACGCGGGTGTAAGCGTGCTCGTTCGGGTAGTTTACCACCGCAGCAGGTAAATGCAAAGCAGTTTCCAGGGTCTGGTGCTTAAACTCCAGCGATCGGTAGGGCAGCTTTCCATACTTAAAATCGAAATACTCATCCACAGGCCCGGTGTAAATCATCTGCCTGAACGGTATTACATCAAGTATTTCATGGTAATCCGTGTTCAGCATGATTTTGATGTTCGGGTGGGCGAGCAGCCGCTCGAACATAGCCGTGTACCCCTGTTTGGGCATTGCCTGGAAAGTGTCGGTGAAGTAGCGGTCGTCGCGGTTATTGCGCACCGGCACCCGGGAAGTCACCGACTTGTCCAGTTCAGAGGGGTCCATACCCCATTGTTTGCGCGTGTAGTTGCGGAAGAACTTCTCATACAGTTCTCGCCCTACCTTGCTCACCACCACATCTTCGGAAGTACGGATTTCCGGCACCTCTTCCGCCACAGACTTAAAGAAATCATCTACCTCAAAGGTGGTCAGGTGCAGGCCGTACAGCTTGTTTATGGTGTCTAAGTTGATAGGCATGGGCACCAGTTGCCCGTCCACACTGGCTAGCACACGGTGCTCATAAGGTCGCCACTCTGTGAAGTTGGAGAGGTAGTCGAACACATCCTTTGAATTGGTATGGAAGATGTGCGGCCCATACTTATGCACCAGGATTCCCTCCTCGTTATAATGGTCAAAAGCGTTGCCCGCTATATGCGGCCGCTTGTCTATGATTAGTACTTTTTTATTTAACTGGGATGCAAGCCTTTCAGCCACCACACTACCGGCAAAGCCAGCCCCCACTATCAGATAATCGAACATACTTCTCCCTTTCTGCTTTAAATGAATGTAAAAAACCTGGCTAAGGGTTAGGATTTCTTGTGTTGCAGTGCCTGGCTCATGAGCGACACCATGCCGCGCCATGTGTTGTCCCAGGATCTGTCTGCCAGGAAAGCATCTACTTCACTGCGCCACTTCAGGTCGTTTGCCTGCCCCATGGCTGTTTCTACTGCAGCTACAAACTCCTCTGGTGACCGGGCAATGTGCACCAGCTTTGCCTCACCGTAAGGCTGCACCACATCCCGCACAGGCGTGGATACCACCGGCTTTCCGGCCGCTAAGTACTCTGGTGTTTTGGTGGGGCTGATAAATTCTGTTGACTCATTGATGGCGAATGGCAGGAGGGCCACTTCCCACCCGCTGATATAGGCTGGCAGCTCCTGGTATGACTTGCCTCCGAGGTAATGAATATTCTGCCGCTTTGGCAAATCTGTCGGGTCAATCTTCACCACCGGTCCTACCATCACAAGCTGCCAGTCTGGTCGTGCATCGGCTACTGCTTCTAACAAAGCAAGATCCATCCGTTCGTCAATCACCCCAAAGAAACCGATGCGAGGCTCCGGTATAGCAGCCTGATCTTTTGGTTGATCCAGCGGTTCTTTTGCTTTGGCAAAATGTGCCCTGTCAATGCTGCTCGGGAACAGGTGCGTCTGCATGTGTTGCTTCTTTTTAGAGGCATAGAGGCTTTGCCCTCCAGTAAAAACCAAGTCAGCTTTTTTGAACAGTTCCTGCTCCAGTTCCTTTAAGCGTGGCGGCGAAAACTTAAACGCCGACAGCTCATCCATGCAGTCATAAACGGTTAAAGCTGGTGTGAGGTGGTTTGAGAAACTCAGAGCCATCGGGGTATAATACCAAAGCACAAAGCGCTCCAGCAACTGCTCTTTTAACAGGCTGTTCAGGAGCGTGCGCTGTGCTTCTTCGGCTTGTTCTGCCGTTAAGCCATGTGGCAAATGAGGCACCGCCACATATAAGTTCATTTCACGGGAGGAAACATCTAGCCTTGGAGCCTGCGTTTGCCCAAAGATTGGTTCTTCTACAAAGAACACCCGCCCATACTTTGCAAACCGGGAAAGCAGGTGCTGAGGGCGCTGGTAAACAAAATCCCAGCGCAGGTGAGAAAGACAAACAACATCCGGCAGGTTTTTTAAGAAGTTATCGATTTCTGTTGTGTTGCTGTTTAGTTTTCTTTTTTCAGTAGAAGCCTCTGTAATAGTGGCAGTCCAATTCTCACCGGATCTTTCCGAAACCGGGGGTATCAAGTTTGTTTTAAGCATATATAAATAGTAATAAAGCTGCAGCAGCAGGAGCAGCTTCAGCAGGAACGTGTAAACATCCCTGTACATACGCACTTTAATTTTTTTAAAATACGCTATAAACACGTATTAGCGCTAAGTATAAACACTTAAAATGTTTTAATAAAAAACAGATATAATTATATATTACAATTTACTACTCTCCCTCCTTCACACCGTACTATCGTTGTGCTTATGAAAATAAGGCGCTTTCCGGATGCTGTGGTATCTTTGCCAGCCTCACTTTCTATAAGCCAAAGCAACATCCTTATATATGCCCAAAGCAGCAAAAGAGACAGACAAAGTAGTTAGCAATGGAATAGGGTTACGAAATGAACGCTCGCTGCATGCGGCCCTGAAACGTTGGGCTGCCTTGCCTGAGGATAAGTTTGAAGTGCCTTTAGACGGTTACGTGATTGACATGGTGCGGGGGGAGCAGCTCATTGAAATCCAGACCCGTAACTTTTCAGCCATACGAAACAAGTTATCCTCACTTTTAGCGCAGCACAAGGTGCATCTGCTGCATCCTGTTACGGCTGAGAAATGGGTGGTGCAGGTGGATGCTACCGGGCAGAAGATAACTTCCCGCCGCAAGTCGCCTTATAAAGGAAAGCTGACCGACCTGTTCGAAGAACTGGTGCGGATACCGGAGCTAATGGTACATGAGAATTTCTCGTTTGAGGTGCTCCTCATCAATGAAGAAGAGGTAAGGTGCCGCGACGGGAAAGGCAGTAAGCACCGTAAACGGGTGAGCGTAGTAGACAGGCAACTCATAGAAGTTGTTGCATCTCATCAGTTCAGGAGTGAAAAAGACTTACTAACTTTTATTCCAACTACACTTCTCCAGCCTTTTTCCAACAAAGACCTGGCTGCTTCTTTACAGTTGCCGCTTCATCGTTGCCGCCAGATGACATACTGCCTGCGTAAGATGGGAGCTGTTACCGTGGTCGGTAAAAACCGGAATGAGCTGCTGTTTAGTTCTCAGGAAGGAGATTAGCTTTTAAAAACAGTGTTTGCTCCTCAGCGCAATTCACCCTGGAAGTGGCTCTACCTTTTATCCTTCCCCATACCTATAGCAAACCTCCTCTGTCAGATAGTTTTTTAGGATAACCTTTGCTTATCTGCTACTGTATAAATTACTCACATTACCCTTACCAGATTCACCAACCCAATTGCTGCTTTCTCTTTACCTGTACATAGAAAAGCAGCTTTGATGTAGATTATACCCAGCCAGTTGACTTGGCACGCCACCCTTGCCTGCATCTCCACTTTTATACTAGGCTCTACTTCTTCAGGCAGAGCTGAAACAATTTATACCTCTAAACTCAACCTATGAAAACAAGTAACGCAGAAAGGCGCAAGAACACCGGGTTCAAAATCTCAAAATCTAAATTACAGCCAGGGACTGCCAGCCCGCAGGACCTTCATAACTTACCTACGCCAGCAAGGCCCACAGTAGATGCCCGCGATGTGGTGGTTCCGGAAGGATATACTGTGGAGCCCGTAATGGTGGGCCTCTCCTTCCCTACCGATATTGCCTTCGATGATAAAGGGTCTGTATTTGTAAGTGAAGGAGGCAGTTCGTGGCCCACCCGCCCCTATATGCCTGCCCGGGTTATTGCATTTCGTGCTAACGGAGAGACTGAAACCATAGACATGAACGTACAGGCTGGTCCACGAGGCATTGCCTGGCGGGACGGCGAACTGTACATGGCCCTGAAAGGCGGCTACCATATGCAGATTGTGAAGTATAACCTGCAGTCTGGTGAACTGAAAGTGCTGATTGACTCGCTGCCCAGCGGGGGTTGGCACGAGCCCGGGGGACCTATTTTTGGAAAGGACGGGCTGATGTATTTCGGAAACGGCTCTGTATCGCAGCAGGGAGTGGTGCTGCCGGCAGGATTTACCGTAGATATGGCGAAGCACCCGCTGGCACACGACGTGCCGGGGCAGGATGTAACGCTGAGCGGAAACAACGTCCGAAGCCGCGACCCGCGTATGCCTTACCCTTATATGGTAGAGACAGGACCATTCAAACCTTTCGGCACAGCTGCTGAAAAAGGAGAAGTAGTGAAAGGCGATATAAACTGCAACTCCGCCGTTTGGCGTTCTCGCCCGGATGGTACTGATATGGAGCTGCTGGCCTGGGGCATCCGGAATCCGTTTGGAATGGCCCTGAATGAGGAAGATGAGCTTTATGTATCTGACAATGATTTCGAGGAGAAAGGAGAACGTGCCATCGCCATGGATCCGGACTGTATCTGGCACATCAAAAATGCATCTCAGCCGTTCGGCTCTATCAAAAAACCAGATTGGTACGGCTTCCCCGACTTCTGCCATGATGGGCTACCGGTAAACCACCCATCCCACCTGCCCGGCAGAGGCACACCAGCTGAAATGCTGATGGAAAACCATCCTCCCCTTGCTGGCCCAGCCGCTTTTTTAGAGCAGCCACACTCCTGCATGTGCCGCATGGACTTTTCACGGTCAGATGCCTTTGGCTTCCGAGGTGACCTCTTTGTGGCGGAATGGGGAAGTATGGCACCCTTAAACTCTCCACATCCAGAAGACCTCACCCATGGTTTCAGAGTAATTCGGGTAAACGTGAAGAATGGCACAGCGGAGCCTTTTGTCCACAACAAAGAAATGGGCCCGGCCTCTAAAGTTGGCGGCGGCGGTATAGAGCGCCCTGTCTCCTGCAAGTTCAGCCCTGATGGAAAGAGCCTGTATGTGCTGGATTTTGGAGGAGTGCAGGTAACATCAGGCAATATGATGGCCTACGCACACACAGGTGTTCTATGGAAAGTAACTAAAAAGGAAGTGAACAATGGATAATATGACACAAATGCAGCCCATTCTCATTGAGTTAGACAACGAAACCAGGAGCAAGCAGCTGGACAGAGCGGCCACCTGGTTTAACAACGTGCTGCTCACACAGGCATCTTACCGGAAGCTGGTTCAGGATACAGTGGAGAAAATAGATGAGCCTCACATCAAGCAGTACCTTGCTGAAATAGCGATGCGGGCAGAAACACATGAGGAGGTGATTCGGGGAGAGCTGTTTTCTGCCATAGACAGAAATCCCTCTGATGTACGAACAGCCTTAGGCACGATGGCAGGAAAAGCCCGCGAGGCGTTGGGTGATATGATTGCGCTCACAAGCGGGGCAAAAGGTCCCTGGCAGGACCTCCACCAGCTATACCTCTCCAACTATAACTCCATGGGAGCGATTGCAGTGGCAGAGCAACTGGGGCTGGCGCTAGGCATCCCGCAGGTCGCTCATATCGCCTTTCAGCTGGTAGCGGATAAATCCACGGATCAACTCCTGTTGCAGGAGTGTGTGCTGGAAATGTGCTCCATGTCGATCCTTTACCATGAGCGGTTTTGAGGTATAGGATCAGATAAAAGTCATTCAACCGTTTGCCCGGAATAATACTTGTCAACTGACGTTACGCAACACCAGTTCATAACTTGTTTTAGTCACAGCGGGACGACTTGTTATTAGCATGATGGCCATTAACCGCTCTTAGCTCCATCGGATCGGCCTGTAAATCTATCCCCAACCGGTCGCTCCGCTGGAGCTAAAGTAAAGTGAGCTTTTTTTCTATCAACAGGTCGTCCCGCTGGGACTCTTGCGTAGCGTCAGTTACAAAGTATGAAAAATCATTACCGTGGCAGCATGGCTTTCGAACGTTCCGCTATTTCTGCAATCTTTTCTGCGATAGCTTCCCACTGTTCTTCCTGCAGCAGGTGCTTCGCAGGCAGCTTGTATACTTCAGCTAGACCGGCGGCTTCCTTTACTTCGGTTCCGTAGCGCTCATACCGAAGCCCCGGGTCTTCAACTCCCCAGATAGCCTGCACCGGGTAAGGAACATTCTGAACTGCCGAATAGCATAGTTCCCTATATTCTTCGGTATTGGCAAAATTGCGCATGATTTTCAAAAAAGCATCTCCCCCATCTTCGCGCTTGAGCAGGTCTACGTAAGCATAAACCTCTTCTTTCGGAACAACTTCTGAATCTGAGACAGCTCCGGCAGAAAACAGGAGGTTCCAGGTGGAGTGCTGAAGGCCCGCTAGCTCTGCTTCTCCTAGCAATGGCTTTTCAAAAGGACGCATCGGCAGCGGTTTCTCAAAATTCACAACATCCACCCATGTATTCAGTATCGTCAGCGATAATATCTTTTCTTTATTCTCCGCAGCCAATGCAAAACCAATGGGCCCGCCGATATCGTGCACAACGAGGTGATACTTGTCCAGCCCCAGTTCTTCAGCTGCCTGGGAAAGGAACAGAGCGAAATTAGGAAAGGAGTAATCAAAATCCTCCGGACGCTCTGCCAGACCCAAGCCAGGTAAATCAACTGAGACACCTCGAAATCCCTTATCAGCTAAAGAGCGGAGCACCTTTCGGTACAGAAAAGACGAAGTAGGCACGCCATGAATGCAAAGTACGGCTTCGCCACTTCCGTAATCCAGCGCAAATGTTTTAACGCCACCTATAAGCACAAATTTTCCGGAAGAACGATGCTGCTCAATTACCTGCTCAACTGTTAGATTACTACTCATACCAAAAATTCAAGTTAAAACCTTTTGTACGAGCAATGCATCGGGAGGGTAGCGAATTATACTACGGTGTTAGCAGATATGAGAAGCACGAGGCTTCTTCTCCCTCCCATAAAGTAAATGCGCAAGAAAAGATTCAAGTCCCAGCGGGACTGTCGTGATGTCAGTTACAAGTATTTTTGCTGCCTGCATCTTGCAGAGCAGCCTGTATGGCTTGCTTCAGCTCCTGCAGGCTTTTCAACTCATTTAGTTGACTAGCTTCCAACAGCACCTCCGGCTCCTTCTCCCCTGTTTGCAGTGCCACCAGTGGATAATCACGATGAGCAGTTTTATACTTCCACTCGTCGCGGTAAATAAACGCAACTTCCAGCGGCAGGCTTTTAATGTAATCCGACCACTCTTGCTTCATGGTAAAAGTGCCATACGTTAATGCGCACAAATTGCAGTTATAAGTGGCTGGCGAAATGGCTTTATGTGCAAAATCGGTCAGCTTGTTGAAGAGTCCTGTTTTGGCGTTGTATATAAACTGCAGCCTCTGATTCATGAGTTTTTAACAGCATTAGGTATGACAAGTTTTGAAACGCAGGACATAAAAACAAGTATAGCTCCTCAAAACTTCAGGTGAACCTGTTGCTCGTTCAAACAAGCACCTCAAACATTTCAAAATGCAACCGTATAAGAACGAACATTATCCTGCGTGACATAAGTCAACCGACTCTACTACAAACACTCCTAAAATGAAGACAAACGTTAACATCAAGCAAAATATACATCTTATCATAGGCGCAGCGGCAGCTGGTGTGGCACTGGCGCTTCCCCGCCGGAGTAAATGGAAACTCACTTTTGTTACAGTAGCCGCCGTAGAATTAGGACAAGGGCTGTGGAAATCGCAGTTCAAGGCTTCTCCTGCCGATCAGGATGACGTCCCTGCCCCGGAGAATAATTATCGAGCTACTGTGGATGGCATAGAAATGAGATGGGAAGCGCATGGCGACAGTAGCGAAGGCAGTATTCCCATCGTGATGGTGCACGGTATTCCGACGCATCCTAGGCTCTGGCGTTATGTAATTCCGAAAATAGAACGGGCTGGGGTGCAATGCTTCGCCTGGGAGCTGGTGGGCTATGGCTGGTCCATGTCCGAAGGTATGGGACGAGACATTTCGGTTGCGCGCCAGGCAGAATACCTGTATGCCTGGCTAAACCACCAGGGGATCAAAAGAGCTGTTTTCGTCGGCCACGACCTTGGAGGAGGTGTGCTCCAGGAGTTGCTGACGCGTCACCCGGAGTTATGCCAGGGACTGATACTGGCTGATAGTGTAGCATATGGCAACTGGCCCGTTGCGGCCATTCGGATGGCTCGCGCCATGGAAGAAAGCATACAAAAGCTACCGCCGCAACTGGTGAAACCTTTTTTCCTGGCTGGGCTACTGAACCTTGGGCATGATAACGCCGGACGCCTCCTGGAGTCAATCAACCTACATTGGAAGCCGTACGCCCGCGCCATTGGCCCGAAAGCTTTTGCAAACCAGTTACGGCACCTGCGCGACAGGGACACCATGGCTGTAGCGGGAAAACTGTATCAAATAAACGCACCTACCCGCGTTGTATGGGGCGAGGCTGACGCGCTGAGCATGGCCTCTGGCAAAAGGCTTGCCACAGAACTTGGTGCCACCTTCATCCGCATACCGGGCGGGCGCCACTTCACGCCGGAAGATCACCCAAAGGAAGTTGCTGCCGCCATCAACACCGTTTTACAGGAGGCTCTGAAGAAACAGCCGGTTTAGGAGAAATTACCGAAAGTTTCTTCCATTCAGGATGTTAACCTGACTGCTCCTTCACTCCTGCTTCACACGTTATTCGCCTTAGATCCGAACGGTCTGATGAATGGTGATGGAGTCGTTACCGGTTAAGATGGGGATATCGGTGATGCGCCCTTGCTCGGGGCCGTTCTCCAGCTTCAGTACGCCACGCGGACATACGGAGGCGCAAATGCCACAGCCTACGCAGGAGGCGCGTACCACGTTCTGTCCTCGTTGCGCATACCAGCGCACGTCTATGCCCATTTCGCAGTAGGTGGAGCAGTTGCCGCAGGAAATACACTGTCCGCCGTTTGTTGTAATCCGGAACCTAGACTTGAAACGCTGTATAATGCCAATGTAAGCCGCCAGAGGGCACCCATAGCGGCACCACACGCGGTTGCCCATAAACGGGTAAAAGCCAACGCCTATCACACCGGCAAAAGCGGCACTAATCAGGAAGCCGTACCACTGGTGCACCACACCCGTCGCATCGCCGAGCATAGAAAACCCGGAAAAGTAGTTCGCAATGGTCATGGCCGTCATCACAACCGCAAACACCAGCACACCGTGCACCATCCACCGCTCAATTTTCCAGGCTTTCAAAGACTTGTTAGACAGATGCCGGAACGGGTCACCGGCTGTTTCGGCCAGTCCACCACAGCCACACACCCAGCTGCAATACCAGCGCTTACCATAGAAGTAGCTCATGAGCGGTACACCAACAATAACGAGCAGGATGCCCCATATCAGCATAAACATGCCGATGGCGCCGCTACTCAGCATGTTCTCTACCCGGTACTCGAAAAAGAAAGTATAATCCAGGGGCCAGATATGCTTAAAGTCGTGCCAGGGTCTGTTGAACAGCACCAGTATCTCCGGAATCAGGAAAGCGAAGGCCAGCTGGAAAAACATAACTGAGGCTGTGCGCAGTGTCTGGTACTTATTGCCCCGGTACTTCCGGAACATGCGCACGCCCATCACCAGAATCGCCAATGTATAAATAAGCCCATACATAAACCACTTGCTGGCGGGGTTGCCGGAAAGAACAACGCTGACAGGGTCTGCCAGTAAAACCCAGTTGGTTATATACTCCGCAAACCAATAGAGCAGCACGTAAAATGCAATCAGGTAAGTACCCACCACAATGCCCAGCCAGCCCCTAGATTTGAGGGAAGAGAAGTATACCCCCTCGTGCTTCAGTCCACCTGTTTTGTGCCGCGGTGATGGCAGCACATACAGCAAAGCGCCCAGGGAGCCCGCTATAATAGTCAGAAGCAGCAGGAGCAGCTTGTTATCAGCAACAAACCCTGTGCTGGAGGCCTTAGTAACGGAGAAAGCGTAATCATCCCAAATCACCTTTTCATACTGCTCCTCCATCCTCAGCCTGTCGTTGTAGGCTCCGAAGTAGTTGTTAAAGTCACTGGCGAAAGAGAAATTGGTGTTATATATATTGCCCATCATAGGCGCCAGTTCCTCCTTCAGAATAGGGTAATGCTCCTCGCTCACCGCTTCCTGCAAAACAGCATCCGTGAGCCGGAACTGCCCCAGAAACAACAGGGAGGTAAAAAAGACCAGCGATGCTAAAAAAAGTGCCAGTCCGATAGCTTTTATATACTTCATGGTGTGGATTAACTCCTTAGAAACGAAAACAGGCCCTTTTTCTTATGAACCCGCAGCGATGCATCAAATTGCTCATTATACGTCCGGACGATATCCTGCAGATAGCCTTTGTCAAAAAATTCGCCATTGAAATCTGCCTTGTCCAGTCTGGCAAGCACTTCTTCTATGGTGCTGCCGTTCCGGAGGGCCTTGTCAAAGAAGTCGTGCCGCAGGCGAAGTCCGAAAGCGTTAACGCCAGTCAGCACTTTGGTTTCGGCTTCGAACATCGCTCTAAAACAGATTTTGCCCTCGGGATGTTCCCAGTACAGCGACTGCAACTCATCGCCCCACCTGGCGGGCACAACGCCATAGGTCTGATACTCGATATCCAGAAATTTAGCAGAATTAAACCAGGCGCCGGGGTGGTAGGGCACTGGCTTTCGGGTGAGGCTGTAGGCCAGCGTTTCACCGTGCATGCGGCCGGTGTACCACGTCTGTTCTACGCTCCTGCGATGCAAAACCGGCTTTCGAAACTCGGCACAGTCGCCAATGGCATATACATCCGGTATGCTGGTGGCAAAGTATTCATCTACCAGAACTCCCCGGTTTGTCTCCAACGGTGTATCTTTGAATAAAGCTATATTCGGGCTCACCCCTACCGCCAGCCCTACAAACTGGCAATCGATTTGCTCTCCTGTGGAGGTGACAACGCCACCTACTTTGCCTGTCCCATCATCCTGAATCTCCTTTAGCTCATGGACCAGCTTCAGCTCAATGTGATGCTCCAGCACATGCCGGTTCACCAGCTGCGCCTCCTCCTTCGGGAGCACGTTTCCCCAAAAGTTCTCTTCGCGCACCAGGAAGGTAACAGGAATGTCACGGCTGCGCAGCATCTCGGCCATTTCAATGCCGATGAGGCCGCCCCCTACCACCACCGCCCGCTGGCACGAGTTGGTGTTTGCTTCCATCGCCTCCAGGTCCTGATAGCTGTACAAGCCCTGCACGCCCTGCAGGGCCTGCCCCGGCCACCCGAATTTGTTAGCAACAGAGCCAGTGGCCAGGATTAGAATATCGTAGGTGATAAGGTCATGCTGCTGTAGCTTTAGGGTTTTCCCTTCGAAATCAATTTCTGTTACCCAGTCATATACTAGTTGCAGCCGGTTTTTGCCCCAGAAAAAATCCTCGTAAGGCTTGATGTTTTTATACTTCATGTGCCCCATGTAGAGGTACATCAGCGCTGTGCGGGAAAAAAAGTGTTCTGTTTCTCCGGATATGAGGGTGATCTGTGCGGCACTGTCTCTTTTGCGAATGTGGCGTGCGCAGGTAACGCCTGCTATGCCATTGCCGATGAAGACGATTTTGCGCCCCTTGCTGGTGCTCTTTTCAGGGTTATCGCTCACGTATAATTTTCTCCTTTTTAATGTTCATTTACCGCCTGGGCTTGTATAGCAAACATGAAAATTCCTGCTGTCATCTTTTGTTCAACCGCCAGTCCTTTCAGTTGTTCAGCCATTTGCTGTTTCCATTGCTTGTAAGGCATCGGCAAGTGGATAATAAAGATAAAGCTTTTAGCGCGTATTATACTGTACATGTAGGCAAAAGCAGGTATAGCGGCAGAATTAACCCCGGCCTGCTTGGTTTGATGCGCTGGTTGCTGTAAACTAGCTTATTCATTTCTGACTTCATACCTCATACCACGAATGCTTCAACTGCACAAAATACACCACATCGCCATTATCTGCTCCGACTATGAAACCTCTAAACACTTTTATACAGCCATGCTTGGCCTGGAAGTCAAGCGGGAGGTATACCGAGCAGAGCGGGAGTCGTATAAACTGGACCTGGCTTTGAACGGGGAGTATGTCATAGAACTTTTCTCCTTTCCTGCTCCACCCGAGCGGCCTTCCCATCCAGAGGCAAGCGGATTGCGCCACCTTGCTTTTGCGGTTGCAGACATTGAAGTTGCTGTACGGGAACTGCAACGGCAGGGTGTTTTACCAGAACCCATTCGTGTAGATGAATATACAGGAAAGCGCTTTACTTTCTTTTCTGACCCCGATAACCTGCCACTGGAATTGTACGAAATGTAACACCTTCTCCTCCAGCAGGACCTTTTTAATTTGAACTTCCGTAAGAACCTACAGTATGGAAGAAAATGAAATAGCGACAAACCCGGATTATACAGCCATCACCATCACAGACATTCAGGAAGAGGCCCCAGGCGTTAAAACCTTTGTGTTTGGAGGCGACGATGCAAAAGACATTCACTATCAGCCGGGGCAGTACCTGACGTTTGCCCACCTGGGCCACCGCGGGGAAGTACGTCGATCCTACTCTATTACCTCCACTCCCGCGCTGCAGGAACCATTGACCATAGGTGTAAAACGCGTTGAAAATGGCTTTTTCTCAAGAGAGCTGATTGACAAAGCCCGTATTGGCGACAAACTGTACACCATTGGTGCCTCCGGCCTCTTCACCTTGCCCGACGATATGAGCCAGTATAAGAAATTCTTCCTGCTGGCGGCGGGTAGTGGCATCACCCCTGTTTTCTCCCTGCTCAAAACCTTACTGTATGCTTACCCTGAGTTAAAGGTTGTGCTTATCTACAGCAACAACAATCCCCAAAAAGCTATTTTTCGGAAGGAGTTGGAGCAACTGGCCCAAGACTTTCCGGAGCAACTTCACATTGAGTTCCTCTATAGTGTTTCTCCTGACCTGAAGCGGGCCAGGCTTTACAAAGACCTGCTGCAGGACCTGTTGCGGCAGTATGCCATAGCTCCTTACCACCAGACGCTGTTTTACCTTTGCGGACCAACCACCTATATGCGCATGTGCTTCTATGCCCTGCGCCAGGTTAATGTCCCGAACGATAATATCCGGCGAGAGAACTTCAGCACGACAAAGGTAAAGGTGCCGCTACTGCCACCCGACACAGATAAACACACTGTTGTGCTGCATTTCAAAGGCCGGGAGTATAAAGTGCAGGTACAGCACCCAACAACCATTTTACAGGCAGCTAACAAGGCAGGTATGCCCCTCCCCTATAGTTGCGAAGCCGGTAAGTGTGGCAGCTGCGCCGCCCGCTGCACGAAGGGCCAGGTATGGATGTCGTATAATGAAGTGCTAACCGAAAAAGATCTCGCCAAAGGTTTAACGCTTACCTGCGTGGGTTATCCGGTTGGCGGGGAGGTAGTGCTGGAGGTGATGTAAGGGTTTAAAAGATATGTATGGTACTGGTTATATGGGGTATCTTCACCTTTCCTGCGACGACAAATAAAAATTTTACAGGTATAAAATTGAATTAAAGTAATACATTTATCTTGTCAAATCAAACCTTAAAAAATCATGATAACCATTACCCGTACAGACTCCGGCAATAGAGACTTTGTAGAGCTTGTACGCCTTCTTGATGCAGATCTGAGCATCAGAGATGGAGAAGACCACAGCTTTTATGCGCAGTTTAATAAGATAGACAAGATAAAGCATGCCGTAGTGGCTTATCACCAGGAGCAGGCAGTGGGCTGCGGAGCTGTAAAGGCTTATGCAGAAGGTACCGGTGAAGTAAAGCGCATGTACGTGCGGCCCGAGTATCGCGGGAAAGGTATAGCAGGAAAAATACTGAGCGAATTAGAGAAATGGGCAGACGAGCTAGGATTTCATACCCTTATTTTAGAAACCGGAAAAGCCCAACCGGAAGCCATCAGGTTGTACACAAAAAGTAACTATCAAATCATCCCCAACTACGGCCAATATGAAAATGTAGAAAACAGCGTGTGTATGAAAAAAGTAGTAGCTGACCAAAAAGTTAATACCTAGACTGCCAACCAGAACAGGGTTCTTTTTTAACCCTGCTCCATCCAGGCTTTTACACCCCCCTCCAGTGAAAGCGCCTCCACATCCGGATACTTATTCCGAATAAGTTTTGCTGCTTCGGCACTGCGTTTCCCGGAGGCACAATAGAAAACCACTGGCTTTCCTGTCTTCAGAAAAGAAGTGTCCTGCTCTACTTTATCGAGCGGCACATGCTTCCCTCCTATACTGTACAGCAAGCGTTCAGCTGTATTCCGCACATCCACCAGTTCATAGGCTCCCTCTTCTACTCCTGCTTTCAACTCAGGGGCACTGATAGTGGGAACAAACTCTGTTTCCGGTAAAGATGTAATATGCGTATTGGTAACGGTACCGATTTTGATGATGCGGCTTTGCATGGTTTGTGCATCCAGCAGCAGCATTTTCCCAGTCAGCACCTCCCCTGTTTTCGTGATGAACTTGATCACCTCATTCGCTTGCATGCAGCCTATCATACCTGCCAGTGTGGGAATAACGCCCCCTTCGGTACAGTTCGGCACCTGAGAGGCGTCCACATCCGGAAAAATGTCCCGATAGTTTGGGGTTCTTGTTCCGTCTTCATTGGGTGCATTCCAGACCGCAACCTGCCCCTCAAACTGGTAAATGGCACCGTACACCAAGGGTTTACCAGCCAGCACACAGGCATCGTTCAGCAGATAGGTAGTGTCAAAATTATCTGTTCCATCCAATACCAGATCATAGTCCCGCAGCAGGTCCATGACATTATCAGAAGTGACTTTTACATCATGCGGCACCAGCTTTACGCCAGGGTTTTGCTTTTGCAGCTTCTCACATGCCACCAAGGCTTTTTTCTGGCCTACCTCCTCCGGCGTAAACAAAATCTGCCGGTGCAGATTGCTGACAGATACAGTATCAAAATCCGCTATTCCAATAGTACCCACGCCCGCCGACGTTAAATACTGTGCCGCAGGGCATCCTAAACCGCCTGTTCCTACAATAAGAACGCGTGCATTTTGCAGCTGCTTTTGTGATGTCTCACTAAAGCCTGGTAAAGACATCTGGCAGCTGTAGCGTAGTAAGTCGGGTTGCATGGGGTGATTCTTTTCGTTCTGGAATAAGATGAATTAGGCAGGGAGAAACAAACTACTGATGTATGAAGAATTACTCCTGTATCATCTGTTTTACTTTCTCAGAATCCTCCGGCGTATTGACATTCAGGAGTGCATCAGGATTTATAGGCTTCAGCAGGTTAATATCACTGTTGCGCAACACCTTCCGAGGGCACGAATACCCCTGGGCTAAGAATGAGAGCAGCAGCGGATAACTTTTCGGCTCCCAAATGGTAATAAGCGGCTCCGGGAAACTATCATGCGGGCTTTCAAAAGTAGTAGCAACGGAGGATACACTTCGGCTTTCTTTCAAACGCTGTAAGGTTTGCTGATCCAGCAAGGGCAGGTCGCAGGCTACTACCAGCCAGGCTGCATCCGGCTGCTCCCGAAACGCAGAAAGTATAGCGCCATAAGGGCCTAAACCTGTAAAGGTATCCGCCACTGTTTTGTAGTTACTATCAAATTCATTCTGCTGCTCAGGGCGGCAGGAAATGAATACTTCCGGACAGAACTGCTTTAGCAGGTCCGCCACATAGTACCGCTGCTCCTTCCCGTGCCACTGCATGGCTCCTTTATCCTGCCCCATACGAACGCTCTTCCCTCCCGCTAACACCAAACCATTCAGCACTGGCTTTGCCCGCTGTAGTTGCTTCTGAAAGAAGGCGATAATCTTGTCCATCTCACTTAGCCGGTACAGGGGTAATTCCTGCCACTCTGGAACTGCCTCCTGCACAAAGTCAAAAACTTCATTTGCATTGTCAGCCAACAAAATAAGCTGCACATTCGTCAGCTGCTCCAGGCGCTTTTGCAGGGATGCTTTCTTACTTTCATCTATCACCACCACCTGCGCTTTCGCCTGCTGATGATTCCCATTCACCAGGACAACGTCCATGTCAGAAAAGAACTGCCTGAACCGGAAGGGGTTTAGCTCCGTGATTAAGTCAAGTTGATGATAACTGATTTGGTCGGTATACTCCGCTACAGCACCTGCTGCCATACGTCCGGGCAGCGCCTCATTTCCATCTGAATGGGCATGTGATGCATCTACATACGCGCATTTATAATCCACAGACAGTGCCTTAATAACCGCATCCGCCAGCGTTTTGATAGCTCCACAGGGTGTGCCCAGGATGGCCCATTCGTTGCGGCCGAAGTTGCCATAGGCAGGCCTTGAAATTACACTGTGTTTTTTATGATCTTTTGAAATCACGCTTTCCTCCTGTCTTTTGAATCAGCTTGGTTTCTTTGATGACAATATCATGGCTCAAAGCTTTGCACATATCATATACGGTGAGCGCTGCCACAGATGCTCCTACTAAAGCCTCCATTTCGATGCCCGTTTTCGCCGTGATGCTGGCCGTGCAGTCAATCACCAGTTCCTGCTGCTCGTTAATCTTGATGCTGATGTTGCAGTTGTCCATCCCGATCGGGTGGCAGAGCGGAATCAGGTCGCCGGTCTTTTTCGCCGCCATCACGCCTGCAATGATAGCTGTTTGGAACACAGAGCCTTTCTTTGTCTGTATATCGTCGGCAGTAAATTTCTCCAGTACTTCGGGAGGCAGTACTACGATACTTCTTGCGGTGGCTGTGCGGTGTGTCACCTGCTTGCCGCTCACATCCACCATCGTGGCTTTTCCCTCTTTATCTAAGTGTGAAAATTCACTCATGTTATTTTTTCAGAATCTGAGTATATAGGAGAACTGCCGGCATTATAAGTTATGTAAGCTGCCTGAAAGGCCACACCCGGTACACCTCCCCCTGCTTAAAGTTACGCTGTTCAGCGGGAAGCTCCAAAAAAGCGTCTGCCTCTACCAGGTTGGCAAAGTCTCCGGAGCCGTTGCCCTCCAGCGGTGTAGCCAGCACTTGCCCCTGCTCATTCAGGCTTACGTTCACCTGCAGGAAATACTGTAAGGGAGGGTCAAAAGTAATATCTTTGCTTAATGCGGCATACATGTATGATTTTGCCCCTGTACCCAGGCACGCCTGGAGCCACGGCAGAAAATACCGGTGAAAGCACATGAAGGTGGAGACTGGATTGCCCGGCAAGGCAAACACGTGCACCCCATTGTTATGTTTCCCAAACCAGAACGGCTTCCCCGGCCTTTGCTTCACTTTATGGAAAAGCTTTGATACAGCTAAGTCCTCCAGCACCTGTGGCACGTAATCAAACTTGCCCATCGAGATGCCTCCGCTCAGGATTAGCACATCATACTGTTGCAGGCAATTGTTCAGCTGCCGCTTCAGAGTGGCTATATCGTCCGGAATATGCAGCAAGTCGGCCTGCAAACCATATTGCTGTAAGGCAGCTTTAATGGTATAACTGTTTGAGCGCCTTATCTGATAAGGCAAGGGTGTTTCCTCTACTTTCACCAGTTCATCTCCGGTAGAAATCACCACCACCTTCGGAAGCGTTTTTACCTGCAGTTCCTTCGCTCCTACTGCTGCTGCCACGCCTATAAGCGCAGGAGTAATGACCTGGTTCGCCAACGCAACAGGCTCCTCCTTTTTTCTATCTTTTCCCTGCGTATGTATATTTTGTCCTTTGCTGATTCCATCTACAACCAGGGTAGCTTTTCCATCTTTGATAGAGAGATCCTCATAACGTATAACTGTATCTGTGGAGGCGGGTAAAGCGGCACCCGTCATAATTTCGATGCATTCTGCTGCAGAGTTGATTTCCGCAGGTTTGTCTCCTGCCGCCTGTGTTGCTTTGATATTGAAAGTCTGTATGCCCTGTTCAATCGCTTCGTACCGAATTGCAATGCCATCCATGGCCACCCGGTTATATGGTGGCATGTCTCTGTCTGCTTTTAAATCTTCGGCTAATACTCTGCCTAAAGCCTGTTCAAACGGCACGCTTTCCATACCGAAATCTTTAACTTCTGACTGAATAATTGCTTCTGCTTCCTCAACTTGAACCATATCTGAAAAAGGGATTTGAGTCTGTGTAAATGTTTTCTAACTGATGGGTGAAGGCATCAGAGTTATTCCGAAGAATGAAGGGATAGGAACGGGAGTGGTGGTGAGAGCTATCCTCCGATAGTCGCCATGGACGCATTAAGGGAAGAACGCTCTAAACTGTTTCTTTCAGCCTCCCAGCCATTTTTTTCTTTCCTGCCAATAGCATCCATCAAAGCCGCCTGTAAATCCATTTCGCCTGCGCCTGCGCGCATGAGGTCTTTTACATTCATCACGCCATCACCATACAGGCATGTTTTCAATACACCCAGTGGTGTTAGCCTGATACGGTTACAGGTGCCGCAGAAAGAACGGGTATAAGCTGCTATAACCCCTACATTGCCTTTGTGGCCGGGAATCTGGTAATTAAAAGAAGTAGAAAAGGGTGCGTCAGGGACTTTCTGGATATCCCGATACTTCTCTTTGATGGTATGTAGGATCTGCACATGGTCCCAGGTGAGGCTGGTGTAGTGGCTGCCTTCCCCGTTGAACGGCATCTCTTCGATAAAACGTACACTGACAGGCAAGTCTTTGGTGAGTTCGACAAGCGGCAGGATATCATCGGTATTTTTCCCCTCCATCACCACAGCATTCAGCTTTACTTCCATATCATGCTTCAGCAAAGCCTCCATAGTTTCCATTACCTTCGGCAGCTCATCGCGGCGGGTAATAGCAAAAAACCGGTTTCTGTCTAAGGTATCGAGGCTGAGGTTAACCGATTTTACGCCTAATCTCTTAAGCTCAGGAACAAAGGGAGCAGTCAGTACACCGTTGGTGGTGATGGTTAGCTCCTGCAGGCCCTTCAGCTTCGACAGCTTCGTTAAAAAGGACATGAATTCTTTCCGCACAAAAGGCTCGCCACCCGTAATGCGTATTTTCTCTATCCCCATTTTCACTAACACAGAACAAATGTGGAGCATCTCTTCATAGGTCATCAATTCCTTTCTGCCCAGCCAGTCAAGCCCCTCCTCCGGCATACAGTAAAAGCAGCGCAGGTTACACCTGTCTGTTACCGCCAGCCTTAAGTAGTTGACTTTTCTTCCGTGTTTGTCTATCAGCATATTTTGTTTCTCTGAAATTGTGGTTTACCTGAAGAGGTTTTATATGTCTCTGCAACATACCTGTTTCTGTAACCACTATTCCGACACCTTAGTTTAAGCTCTCTAGTTGGGGAATATGAAAAGAACCCACCCCTGCCCCTCCGAGGAGGGGATTAAATTACACTTGTATAAATTTCCCTCCTCGGAGGGGCAGGGGTGGGTATTCTTTTTAAACATTAAAAGCTATACCTCCATCCCCCGAAAAAAGAAACATGTCGCCAGTGTCAGGTTGAGCTTTACACTTGGCGACATGTTTTATCTTACTCTTTGAATTCAGAATCCTGTTAAACAGTTTTTAACTCTGCCTGCTCTATAAATGGCTGGTTTCGCAGTCGCTTGCCTGTTGCCTTAAAGATGGCGTTTGCTACGGCCCCACCAGTTGGGGGAAGCGCCGGTTCACCTAAACCGGTAGGGTCTATGCCGTTGTTCACGAAATGAACATCCACCTCAGGCACCTCCTTTAGGCGAATCAGCCGGTAATTATTAAAATTGCTTTGGTCTGGCGCTCCGTCCTTAAAAGAAAGTTTACTGTACATGGCATGCCCCATGCCATCTATAATACCTCCTTTTACCTGCTGGTTAGCACCGCTCAGGTTAATGACCATACCACAGTCACAGGCTGCATACATCTTCGTCACGACAGGGGCTCCGTTCTTCACCTCTACCTCTCCTACCTGCGCCACATACGACCTGTGCGAGAAGTAAACGCTAAAGCCCTGCGCCACTCCTTTTTTCTTGCCCCAGCCAGATTTTTCAACCGCTAAGTCTATCACACCTTTCATGCGGTCGATGTCATACTTTATTTCGCCTACAGGAGATTTCTTCGCTTTGTCGAGCAACTCCAGGCGGAACTGAACCGGGTCCTTGCCCGCTTCATGCGCTACCTCATCAAGGAAAGCCTGCTCTGCATAGGCCAGGAAGTTTGTGATGGGCGCACGCCACGGACCTGTAGTGATTGGAGATTTATGGTCTACAGATTCTATCAGCAGGTTGTCTACTGCACCAGAAGGGAAGTTATCTTCGCGGGTCGGGTTACCGGCATTCATACCCACACCACGCAGCTTATAGCCAATCATGTTCCCTTTCTCATCCAGGGCGGCCTCAAAGCGATAACGAACGGCTGGTCGGTAGGTACCACCAGTGGTATCGTCTTCGCGGGTCCAGATTAATTTTACCGGCGCTTTGATGATGCTGGATAGTTCAGCGGCTTCCAACACATAGTCTGCACTGAGCCTGCGGCCAAAGCCACCACCCAAACGGGTTAACTCCAGCGTAATTTTCTCAGGGTCGATGTTAAGCATTTTGGCAACCATACCACGCGCCATTTCCGGCGTTTGGGTCGGACCGGCCAATTCCACTCCATCTTCGCGCACATGCGCGAAGAAATTCATCGGCTCCATTGGGCTGTGCGGCAGGAACGGGCACTGATACTCGCTCTTGATAACTTTTGCAGCCTTTTTAAAAGCCGCATCTACGTCGCCATCCTTGCGGCGAACTGTTACATCCGGGCTATCCAGTAATTCTTTGAAAATACGGTCATGGTCAGCGCTGCTTTCAAGTGTCGCCTCTTTTTCGTATTCTATTTTGAGTGCTTTTCTGGCTTTGTTTACCTGCCAGGTGGATTTTCCGACAACGGCTACATTATTTTTGAAGGTCACCACATCCACAATACCCGGCATGGCCTTCGCTGCAGCGGCGTCCACTGATTTGAGTTTCATGCCGAAGGCTTTCGGGCGCTGAATCATTGCGAACAACATGCCTTCTTTATAGATATCAAGGCCATACAACGGCTTGCCCGTAATCATTTCATGGTTATCCACGTTGCGTACGGCCGTACCTATCAACTTGAAATCTTTCGGGTCTTTCAGCTTTACATCTGTCGGAACCGGAATTTTAGAAGCCTCGGTAGCCAGTTCGCCATAACTCAGTTTGCGGCCACTTGCCTGGTGCACCACCATACCGTTTTCTGTGGTGAGGGAGGAGGCAGGCACTTTTAATCGCTTGGCAGCTGCTTCCACTAACATATATCGGGCTGTGGCACCCGCTTTACGCAGGCGCTCCCAGGAGTGCGGAACTGCACCGCTGCCACCTGTTAGCTGGCGCTCAAATTTTTTAGTATCCAACGGTGCCTGCACCACCTTCACCTTTGTCCAGTCGGCGTCCAGTTCTTCGGCCACAACCATCGGGAAAGAAGTTTTGATATTCTGGCCCAGTTCAGGGTTGGGAGAAAGTATGGTCACAATTCCGTCTGGCGAAAGGGCCAGGAAGCTGTTGAATTCAATTTTTCCTGCGGCAATTGCTGTATCGCTTACTACCTCCATCGCCGAAGCAACTGAACTGGTCCAACTGAAGCCCAGGAAAAGACCGCCACTTGCCGTAGCGGCCAGCTTCATAAAATTGCGTCTGCTTGGTTTAGATAAACTTGACATGGCTATTTAGTTTTTTTGGCGGCTAAAGCAACGGCTTCACGAATACGGTGGTAAGTACCGCAACGGCAGATATTCCCGTTCATCGTGTTGTCTATTTCTTCTGCTGTTGGATTAGGATTTTTGTTGAGCAAGGCAGTTGCTGCCATTATCTGGCCAGCCTGGCAGTAGCCACATTGGGCCACGTCTACTTCGTCCCATGCCAACTGCACCGGATGGTCCCCCATTTCAGAAAGCCCTTCGATGGTCGTGACTTTGGAGGTGCCTACGGCAGAAACCGGATAAACGCAAGAGCGGACAGCATCTCCGTTCACGTGTACCGTACACGCGCCGCATTGCGCTATGCCGCACCCGTATTTGGTTCCGACTAACCCCAGGTTGTCACGCAGCACCCACAACAAAGGAGTGTCTGCCTCAACGTCGGCCTCGTAGGTTCGGCCGTTGATTTGCAGCTTATAAGTGGCCATATAATCGATTTTGTATGATGGAAATCTAAATTAAAAAAATAACACCAGTTTGCAGTAGAAAATTTAAAAATCAGCTAAAATAAATTTGTTTAATTATCTGATTATGAATTTAGTAACGCATCATAATCAGCAGCAGTATCTATATCAACAACGCCTTGAGGAAAAGGAACAGATGCAGTATCGGCATTATACCGGAATAAAAACTCTTTGGCTCCCCCCTTGCCTTTCAGTGTCATCAACTCCTCAAAGTAAGTTTTATCAAACAAGGCAGGCGTACCCAGGGTATTTCCATAAGCGCAAGCTACAATCCCTTTGCCACTTTCCTGCTTCGCCTGGACAAGTTTATCCAGCAGTGCGGCATCTACAAACGGCTGGTCACACACCATTAGAATGGCTTCTGAAACCTCAGGCTCAACAGAGATTAATTTATCAAGTCCGAAACGTATAGAGGAAGCCATTCCTTCCTGCCACGCCGGATTATGCACGGTAACCACAGCTTCACCTATATCCTCAATAGAAAGCTTCTCTGCATTGGCTCCTGTCACCATCACAATGGGCTTGCAGGCTGATTCAAGAGCAGCATGTATAGCATGCTGCAACAGCGTCTCGCCCTGGTACAGCAACTCCTGCTTCGGTTTACCGAGGCGCTTTGATGCTCCTGCTGCTAATAACACAAGTCCTGTCATATAATGATTCCTACTTTAGCGTTACTTGATTTATTTTCTCAGCCTCGCGGGAATGGATAACATCCTGCTTATCCCGTAGCGAAGTGCCTGCTCTTTTAGAAAGCACTGCTTTTATTTCAGAAACAATGGCAAGGGCGATTTCTTCAGATGTTTCTGCCCCGACATCCAGCCCCACCGGGCCAAAGATGCTTTTCAACTCTTCCTCACTTAGCTGCATGCCCTCCTCCTGTAGTTCCTCCAGCATACGCTCGAGCTTCTTTTTAGGACCAAGTACACCGATATACGGCATGTGGAGCGGTAGAAGTTGGCGCAGCATAGCGGTGTCGTAGTTATAGTTGTGGGTCATCAGCACAAAAACCGTTTGCTCGTCCAGCTTCAATTTTGGCAGAACCTGTTCCGGCTTGGCTACGATTAAATTATGTGCGGAAGGAAACCGTTCCGCCGTAGCATAGTTCGCGCGACCGTCCACCACTGTTGTCTGCCAACCCAGAATGGCCGCCATTTGTGTTACCGGGATGGCATCGTTTCCTGCACCTGCTATAATCAGTGAAACGGCAGGTTTTAAAAGTTCGATAAAGCCGGTAAGAGCAGTTTGAGGCGTCGCGTAGGTTTTTGTCATAGAAACATGCTCCTGTAACACCTGCTGCGCATCAGCAATAAGCGCCTTCTCCAGGGACTTATCCTGAAAACCACCTATGATAGCGCCTCCTTCAGAAATGATCAAACAGGTTCCCGGCTGTACGGTTGCCTGGTAGTCCAGGGAAAATAGTGTGACCATGACGGCATGCTGGCGGTTGCTCAAAAAGGACTGAAGTAAAGCGACAGGATTCTGCGGACTCTCTGGGTTGATGGGTTCAATCAGTATCTGGATGATACCGTTACAACCCAACCCGACGCCGAGTTTGGCGTCGTCATCATCAGTTGTATCGTAGGTCACAAGCATAGCTTTTTGCTGTACCATTGCCAGCCGCGCCTTTCTGAGGGCATCGCCCTCCAGGCAACCACCGCTGATGGCACCTGTCAATTTGCCATCTTCGGTTACAAGCATACGTGCGCCTGGTCTTCTGTAGGAGGATCCCTGCACATGCACCACTGTTGCCAGCGCTGTTTGTTTACCTTCTTTCTGAGCTTCTTCAAAAGCCCGCACTATGTCCTGCACTTCCTTCATCTCAGGCTATTTCATTCTATCTTAAAAACGAGCAGTATGCTAAGATAGCAAGTTACTGATTTCTGATGTGGCTTATAACGTATACAAGGAGATTTAGCTTCAAGGGGTTCCTTTAGAGCAGTGAATTTAACTGTAGAAGACGATTATCATGCAACGCGATTCGCAAAATTACACTATATTAGCCAAAGTAAATGCTACGCGAGTTGTGGCAGTATGCCATAAGAAAGGCCACTCCAACAGGAAGCAATACCATCAAAAGAAAAAAACACGGTACATGAGCAAGATAACAATCAGGAGCTTGCAGGAGCTTGAGCAATATGAAGGAACTGAAATGGGTGTATCTGATTACCACACCATCACGCAGGAACAAATAAACAAGTTTGCAGATGCTACGCTGGACCATCAGTGGATTCACCTTGACGCGGAGAGAGCCAAAACAGAATCCCCTTTCAAAAAAACTATAGCACACGGTTACCTGACGGTGTCGCTCCTGCCTTACCTGTGGCAGCAGATTACCTCTATCGAAAACCTAAAAATGCAGGTGAACTATGAAATCGAAAGCCTCCGTTTTAACCAAGCCGTCACCGTAGACAGCCAGGTACGCCTGCGGGCAAAGCTGCTGTCGGTAAAAGACCTGCGGGGCATTGCAAAAGCAAGGCTGGAAGTTACCATGGAGATTGAAGGCAGCAAAAAACCTGCGTTCACAGGCATCATCACCTTCCTGTATCACTTTAACGATTAACCTTGTACCCTTTTTGAAAGCTACTCTGCGCTTTTCAGAGACTGTGCCTGCTGTTGAATAAATTGCTGCATCCGCTCATAGTGTGACCCTTTCCAGTAGACCCGTTTACAGGACTCACATTGATAAAACTCGTTGAAGTACAGCTTCGTTTTAGGCGGCAACTGCGCTATTACGCTGTCTTTAGGAACTTCAGCAATGCTTCCATTACAGGCCAAGCAGCGGGTAAAAGGATGAAGCTTACCCTTCAGGTTAAAGTGAAGTATAACCTCTGCCAACTGCTCATCAGGGTGCTGAGAACGCAGCCAATAACCCCACCGGATGCTTTTATGCTTCAGCAGGCCAACATCACGAGTAAGCACGACGCGCTCCTCTGTTGCGGCTACGTGCGCGATGGCTTTGTCTGAGTAATCGTTCTCATAACAGGTGTCAAACCCCAGCATCCTCAACGCCCTTGCCAGCTTGCCGAGATGCACATCTAAAACAAACTGGTCTGGAGCGGGGTGATTTGCCTGCAGCGAAAATCCTTCCGGCCATTCTCTGTTTGCATCAGCCGGGTATACGGCTACCTTGTCACCCGCTTGCAAAGGTTGGGAAAAATCAACGGGCAAGCCGTTTAACATAATCACATTTACCTCCGGGTGGGGAACGCCAATGGCTTCGATTGCATCTTTCACGGCTGGTGTACCCGTAAATCTGTAAAGCAACTTACTGTCTCTACCTGATAGGGCAGGAAAATCGTTCAGGCTACCCAAAAACTCAAAAGTCGCTGTTGCACCCATACCATCAGTTGTAGCTAATTAGATTTACGCGATTTTCTTACGGATAAAGGCTACTCACTTAAAAAAAGGAAGTTTGCTTCTCCGGATACTCACCTTCGTTTCTCCTGTAGCTGTCACTTAAAACAAAAGTCGCGCTAGCTGATAGCGCGACTTTTGTTTTAGATGTATTTTACCGAGTACCTTCTGTTAGACAAGCAGAAGGCTACTGCTTTTGAGCATCCACAGCATCATACACAACAACTTTAGACCAGAGAGAAGAACACTCTTCCACAAAGTTCTTATGCACCGGATGCACCTGATACGTTTCCTGGTCCTCCAAGCTGTCGAATATCAACATCCACGAAAGCGCATACCCTCTTTCAATAACGTCCCTGTTTGTACTGGCCGGCACACCAATGTGTACGGTGCGAATTCCTTCTATGGACTTCATCTTATTCAGCCCTTCGAGCAGTTTGTTTTTATCTTCTTCCGAGTCGGCGTTCTTTAGCCAGAAAAATACGTGGTGTACAAACATAGTGTTATCTTTTGATGATGATTTGATTATGAATAGTCTGTAAATAGCTATTTTCTATATCTGAAAATTAGCATTAATACGTGCTATTACCAAATTGGGTCCTTTATTCTTCCGAGGCTTATCTCCAGATCTACAGTCAACTGGTAACAGGCACAAAGGCACGCACACTAAAGAGTGACGAAACCATACCTGCCTTTTTAGCAGCTACGAACATATCAGATTTTAGTACCTTTGAGGCTTTATTTGTCCAGCACCGATTTGTAACAAAGACTAACCGACTTAAAATGAAGTCATAATTTAAACCCACAAAAGCCCTTATACGCTGCGTATAGGGGCTTTTTATTTTATTTCGGAAATATTTCGGACGGTAACGGACGATTACCTGCGTTTCCAAACACACTTAAATTAATTCTATAAAAAATAGGTGAAGCCTCATAATAGCTTCACCTATTTGAAAAGATACTTTGGTGATGCTTAATCACGCACTATGATAAGGGATGAAACTTGCTGGGTTTGCCCATTCTGCCTCGGTTTCACATGAACTGTCCCAACTGAACCAGACGTTGCAGTTGTGGTCTCCACCTGAATTTCCGGTCCGTTCTTACTAAAGGTGACGTTAGCGTTTGTCGCGTGGAAAGATACCTCGTATTCTGTTGTCACGTTACTCGCCGGAGTCTGGCTTGCGTTAAAAATTACTTCCTGCCGGCTATATAAATATAATCTTTAAAAGGCGTTACTTGCTTGAATAGGTGTTAGATAGCTTCTCAATAGCACCCTGCTCGAAAAGCTTTTCACATGTTTCCGGGACCCGCCCGCCGCCATATGTTTCGGTGCTGATGGTCAGGTCATAAGAATGAGGAACAGCTTGAAAACAATCTAAAAGCATATAATGTAGCTATTTTAATGGCTGTTTAATAATGTCATGAGAGGCTTTTAGTGTTGAAAGTATTTAAAGATAGCTACATATTAGGAAATTCATCATCGTGGATGCATGCTTTACCTCAGTAATTAGGTAATATCAAACCATATATTTATACATACACATGAAATTATGTTAAAGGACTGTTCCTTAACAAGATAAGAATTTAAAAAACTCGTATATAACTAACGAATTAGTTAAGTGCATACAGCCTTCAAAGATAAGCCATGATTCTGCAAACTTCGCCTGCACCTTTAGAATTAGCGCCGTTTGTGAGCGGATACCTCTTTGGTCAAAGCGAATTTAAGGATAGCAGACTTATACCCACCCTTCCTCGCGGTGTACCTGCTCTTATGGTTGTTATGAATGATTATAGCAA
This sequence comes from Pontibacter pamirensis, assembly GCF_010015475.1. Taxonomy (GTDB): domain Bacteria; phylum Bacteroidota; class Bacteroidia; order Cytophagales; family Hymenobacteraceae; genus Pontibacter; species Pontibacter pamirensis. The sequence continues at coordinate 54,043 of NZ_SSNI01000024.1, read as the reverse complement.
GGTACAACTGGAGTGCATACAACTCAATAAAGCTCAATCCATCACAAACGGTGTTTATCTATGCGGGCAGGCAACGCAAATGTGGTGGTTGAAGGTCAGCACCTGTCAGTCTTATATGGCTGTATTAAAGCCGACTGCCTTGCAAAAAGTACTGGGTGAGTCGGCAGATGTCTTCAATGATACTTACCTTAAGCTTGATGACCTGATTCCAAACTGCCGGTTCTTGCCTGAGCAGCTCCGGGATGAAAAAAATCAGAAGGGGCAACTGACTATGCTTGATAATTTTCTGAGGCGACTGTTCCGGGACAAAACCAATAAACCAAATGAGGTAGATATGGCGGTACAATATATTCTGCAGACGCAAGGACAGATGAAAGTAAGTGAATTGTCAACCCGGGAGCGAACAAACATTCGAACCCTCACTCGTAAATTCACTGAACAAGTAGGCTTGTCGCCGAAGTTGTATGCCCGGATCGTACGCTTCCGGGCGATTATCAATTTTCTGCTTCTTAATCCAGAGGCTTCCCTGCTTGATGTTACGTATAAATTTGGATTTTATGACCAATCACATTTTATAAAAGACTTTCATGACTTCACTGGTCATTCTCCTAATCAATACCTGTCTACTGATCAAAGCTTCGATGGACACTTTATCAAGGCGGTGTGCTCAATAAGTTAAAACTAAAATAAAAATTGTTCTGTCTGATTTTTACAATGCATCAGCAGTAGCTGCAATGTATATTTGTATTATGTAGGTGAATGGTGTCCTTCACTCCCTTCACCTCCTTTAAATAAATAAAACTGTCATCCAAGATGTTAATTTGGAGCAAGCTAAATAAAACTGTAGAATCTGAAGAGAAAAATTTTTCAACATTTTATCTAGCAATCCTGACGCTCTTTTGATTAAAGCCAATTCTGAAGGCAGAAAATAGAACGAAGTTATAACATAGGATATATATATAGAGAATTAAACGCGAAGAAGCAGGAGGAACAACTCTTTATTGTTATAATATTTGCAACTATAATTCCATCATCATTTTACTAAACAAAGTTTACAATCGCGTATCGTCCACCTGAAAGGATGCTGTTCAAAGCTGCTTCTGACCTAATTTTGAATCTATTTCGAAATTTATAACTGCAAAGCTAACCCGTTTTAAAAGCATCATCTTCTGCTTACTCCCCTGCAAAGTTTACCACTTTCATAACTTCTGATTTTCTGCATGCTGAAGGAACAACAGTAGAGCTAGGGCTATTTGTGCTGAGTGTTGTCCGACTATACGTTTTTATCTTATTTAGAATAAAGGTTATGGAAAAGATAAATTGGCTATTCCTGTTCCTGTTTGCCTTCGCCATTGCGGCATGTGACGACGAAGATGATGTTGCGCCCGATGCTGATGCCCCGGAGATAGCTATTACCTCTCCGGCAGTGAATACTTCTTTTCTGGTGATTGATGAAATTGAACTGAGAGCAAACGTAACAGATAATAGAGAGGTTGAGCAAGTAAGGATATATTTAAGCGGCCCCGATGGCGACCGCAGGCAGGTGGATGAAGTGAATATTGATTTCGTGAACGATAGCAGGAATGAAAACTTAAAAGTGACTTTCTACATGGCTGAAGGATCAGCTGCAGGCATTTATACGATGATAGTAGAGGCGCAGGACGAGCAGCAGAACACGTCAGAAAGCGCAGTCAATATAAACGTGCAGGCACCGGACCTGGAGAAAGTCGCTTTTAACACAGCCCTGACCAAGAATACCTTCTTTAGGAAACGGGTGATTAACAACGGGGCTTCTCTCACCGAGGGTGAGTTCGGAACCAGCGTCTTTCATATAATGGACAGGGGTCATGACGGCTATGTGGAAAATAATGAGTTTGATAAGTTTACAGTAGATTTCGACCTTGAGACAAGCTCAGATTGGTATTATTACGACGAGTTTGATGGATTGTCATTAGGAACCCTTAATGCCTTATTGCGCAAGGTTAAGTTCTTTGATGACTGGGACCTGGACAACAACAACCTGCTCAACGAGGCTGAATTAACGGGCGGCATCTTTGGCCGCTGGGACGACAATGAGGATGGTGTGCTGAGCAGGAACGAGTATGAAAGTAAAATGCATACCTACTTTATACCCTGAAGGAGAACAGTCAGACACCACTAAAGATTTTTTCAAGGAAAGAAAGGCCATTTTGAAGCTTGCTACTTCCCGTGAATTCCCTTAAATATCATACTCGCACATAGAAATACCCTCTATATAGTACGACAACCCAATCGGCTATTGATTCTTAACAGGATGAATACATTGGCTCTTGTCATTTCTTCTGCCCTTCGTGTCATATAAAACAGACAAGGGGAACCCTCTTTATTCTGTAGTCCCGGTTATAACTATTGCTTCACCTCAACACAAGAAGATTGAAATGTATAGGCATGTTGAATCATTTTTAACCTTAAATCTACTGTTATGTGCTACAAGTTATTTAAACAAACCTGCCTCATATTTGGTATGGTGATGATAGTTTCTCTTACTGGATGTGAAAAAGAACTCGACTACATCTACGATGAGCTAAAGCCTGGTAAAGATGATGAACATTCCTCTAAGGCCATGCGCGAAAGCAGTGATGTGGCGACAGATTGGTATAACCTTCAAGCTGAAATCATTCTTCAGACCGCCCCGCAGCTTTCCCCTGTTGTCACAGGACGTTTCTTTTCTTATGAGGGCATAGTGCTGTATGAAACCGTCCGGTATGGCATTCCCAAAGCTGTAAGTTTAAGCAGCCTGCTGTATCAGATGCCACAGATGCCGGACAAGGAGAAAAACAATGGCTACTCCTGGTCAATTGCAGCCAACGCGGCCATGGCTTATTACACCAGGCATATGTTTACCAACCTCACGGAGGATAACCTCGCATCAATCAAATCGCTGGAAGATTCCTATAACAATACACTGAAGCCAAACCAGAACTCAGCTGTAGCCCTTCGGTCCCGGGAATTTGGCAGGGCAGTAGCGGCAGCCGTTATCGCCTGGGCTGCAACCGATGGCGTCAGCCGCAACACCGAGGCTTATACACCTCCTGTATTCCCTGGTGCCTGGGTGCCAACCCCGCCTAATTTCGCTCCCGCCGGCTTTCCTTACATGGGCAGTTACCGCCCTTTCCTGGAAGAGCATTTAGAAGGTGTGGTTCCTGCTTACCCGTACCCCTATTCTGAAGAGCCTGGCTCTCCGTTTTACAACGAAGTGTACTATACCTACGAGGCCTCTAAAAATGCTACTGACGAGCAAAAGGCCATCGCCTCCTTTTGGCACAACGCAGGTCCGGGTACATATACTGCCCTGGCCCACCATTATAAAATACTGACTGCTGTTTTGGAAGAAACCGAATCAAGCCTGGGTACGGCGGCTATGGCCTATGCAAGAGCGGGTATCGCAACACGTGATGGTTTGATTATGACTTGGCGCTCTAAGTATTTCTATAATCTGGTTCGGCCGGTTACATACATCCAAAAACACATAGACCCTAACTGGCTCCCTTATTTAGGGGCAACACCAAGCTACCCTGAGTACCCGGCTGCGCACACTGTGATTACCACTGCTTTTATGGAAGTAATGACCGGCATGTTTGGTGAGAACTATGAGTATACAGACAAAACTTATGAGTTCCGGGGCGTTGTCCGTTCCTATGACTCCTTCCGCGACGCAGCCACCGAAGCAGGGTGGTCCAGGATTTATGGCGGTATCCATTACCGGCCTGCAGTTGAAGCAGGGAAAATATTAGGTGAAGAGATTGGGCATAATGTAATGCAACTAAAGTTGCAGCGATAGTTATATGTATCACCTAAGTCTTAGATTACAATAAACTTTATTAAAGCGGCAGCCGGAAAGGAAAATGATGTTACATACAAAATAAATATCCTGTCCGGCTGCCGCTTTACCTCTTCTGATACTCCCCTGCAAAGTAAACTTCTTTCATACCTTCTGACTGACCGCATGCTGAAGGAGCAAGAGTAGGGCGAGGGTTATTTTTGCTGTGTGTTAGCCGTGTACATGTTCTTATTTTATTTAAAACATAAGGTTATGGAAAAGTTAAATTGGCTATACCTGTTTCTATTTGCCTTCACCATTGCAGCATGTGACGATGGTGCTGAGCCCAGCCTAGTTGTACCTGAACCTGATACTGTTCATCCTGTAGTCAGTATCAAGTCTCCGGCAGACAATGATACTTTATTGGTGTATGAACAAAATGAAATCAAAGTAAACATCACCGATAATAAGGGATTGAGCGATGTACGGGTGTACGTAGATGTCCTAGTATGCGATGATATGTACTTTGATTTCAATTGCATACCCACACCCCAGGAGATGCCTGATGAAGCGGTTAGTATTAGCAAAGGTAATAGCAGTTTAAACTGGAACTTAACCATCCATATACCTTCAGTAATGTTTATAGGTACCTATACATACATAGTGGAAGCAGTAGATAGGCAGCAGAACGTGACAAAAAGTTCTTTTACTTTTACCGTGCTTGCGCCAGACTTAGATTTGGCCAGCTTTAGCACGATATTTTCTCAGGGTGCATTTGAGAACATAGATAATGGTGATGGATTTCTGAACTATGACGAGTTAGGTGCCGCCTTCCATGCTAATGTTTTTCATGGTGGAGAAGACATGGAAACTGGAGCTGATGATGAGGACTATTGGAATTGGTTTGTACAGCTTCATGGACTGGAGAACCAAATCTGGTCGGATTGGGACACAAACGGTGACGATATTATGCAACCTAAAGAGTTCAGTAGCGGCTTAGAAAAAGCTGGCTTCTTAGCTGAATGGGATCTGAATAAGGATCATTTGTTTTCCCAAGAAGAGTTTGCAAACTATCTCTTTCATCGCTTAGATCTTGATGGTGATGGTATGTTGAGCAGTAACGAGTATTTATATGGATTTACCAGTAATCACTGGCTATAGATCAAGCATATACGCTTCATCCACCCCCGACAGAAGCCAATCCATTGCAGCGGAAACAGTAATTTTTCAGAGAGAAGATCATTTGTGCCACATGCTGGCTTGAATGTATTCCTGTGATATTTCACAGGAATGAAAAAGACACCTTGGCTACTCCTGTTTTTCTTCGCCTTTAGCGTTGCGGCATGTGAGGATAATGCGCCCGATGCTGCTGCCCCGTTAGTCGCCATTACCTCTCCGGCTGCAAATGACTCTTTTCTGGTCATGGATAAGGTTGCTATCTCCCGTGTTTACGCTACGAAATTGCAGTAGATGCAGGCTTGAACTTAAGTAAAAATTCAGGCGACAAGGTAGCCGACATCGATTTAACAGAGTTGGACTAAAGCCCTTTTAGCGCCTAAATCAGACCTCTCAAACCATATAAACGGATAGCTAAACAGGCACCTGTTTCTAACCCCAGTGAGGTTAGCTTTTTAAAAGATAAAACAAGGCCCTTTTACTTTATGCGGTAATAACCTGAAACCTTTTAATCTAAGAAACATGGAAACTAAAATTACTTTCTCCCCGAAAAAACTGTTGCTGCTTACCGCAATGGTTTTTTCAACAAGCGTTTATTCTCAAACTGTTATCACCGTTACGGATTGTAACCGGGATGGCTGGGTAGATCAGGGCAACCCCGACATCATCGCTACCTTTACCACCGGAGAGGCAGAACCCCTATTGGGCAATGGCAGTTTAGAATACACGACCCTTACCGGTGACCTGGGTAATTTCAGAAATGAGTCTTATCATAATACGCTTCTTTCTTCCCTCACCAACTTTAGTTACTCTACTTATATTCAAAGCCGCACCAACAATACCGATAACATTTTTGTGGTTTTGCAGATAGACAGAACAGGAGATGGCCTAAAAGATGACCACTTGGTTTTTGAACCACGCTGGCAAACCGGTTCCTGGATAGCAGGAACCGGTTTGCCGGACCAAGGGCCCACAATTGAAAAAACCTGGCAGACCTGGGATATGCTCAATGCCATTTGGTGGTTAGGTACGCCTTATGTCCTTAATCCGGAAAAGGGTGGAATTTATTTAACCTTAGACTCCTATATCAGTCAGTATCCTGATGCCAGAATTGTGAATCAGGTTTCAGGTGGCGGGTTTGGTGGTATCCGGCTCAATATAGGTTCCCCACGGTTTGCTCCTTTTGATGAATATTGGGGCACTGCCTTTACCGGTTACATCGATGCCTTTACCATCGGCATAAACGGCCACAATACCATTTATAATTTTGAACCGGGCATTGCCGAGGCAGCCATCGCGGGCAGCACAAATGCCGCCGTGGGCACCAGCAACTCCGTCTATACACTTCCTCACTCTGGAGCCACCTCCTATACCTGGAGCATCACCGACATCGACGGTTCGGCCTATACCGACTTCACCGGCCAGGGCACCGGTTCCATCGCTGTCGACTGGCCCGACGAACCAAACGCCTACAAGGTGAGTGTCACATATGTAGGCAAAGAAGGCTGTCCTTCCCAGACCTCTGTACTTTATGTTCATGTTTATCATCCCGACGCCGGCTTCGTGTCCGGCGGGGGCAGGAGCGACTCCCCCTCCAATGCGGATTACGAGCTCATGCACCAGAGTGGAAACATGTATTGGGGCTTTGTGGCAAAGTATAGAAATGAAGATCAGGTAGTTGGCTCAGCCATCGTGATTCTAGAGTCCGGCCCCTCCATTTTCCGAAGCACCAGCGTGGAAGACGGCTCTTTGGTTATCTCCGACAACAGGGCCTTCTTTAGGGGCAAAGGTGTTCTCCTCCACAAGCAGGGCTTTGAAACTGACGCGGATGATCGCAGGTTCGGCTATCTCGTCACCGCCACCGACGGGCAGTTTAGAGAAAACACCGGTCCAGATCAGCTCCGCCTCAAAATCTGGGTAATGAACGAGGACGGAACCGAGGGTGAGGTCGTTTACGACAACCAAGCCGGATGTACTTCCGCCAGTTTGGATAACAACGCGCCAGCCTGCGACGCCATTGACAGGGGCGCAATCATTATCCACAAACCCATCAAGAGCCTGAGCAGTGCTTTATTGCAAAGGTCTGTGGTGGAGCCGCTTCCCCAAGGCCTTGAAGCGTACCCTACTGCCTTCAGTGACCGCACCACCTTGGCTTTCGTCACCGAGAGCAACACAGGCTACCTGCTGGAGCTCTACGACCTGAAAGGGGCGCTTATTCAGCGCATCGCCGCCGGCACCAGCGAGGCCGGAAGAAGGCACGAGCACGAGCTGCGGGCAGAGGGCCTGCCTAAAGGGTTGTACCTGGCGCGCCTGAGCACTGCGGGCAAGGTGCAAACGGTAAAGCTGGTCGTGGAGCGATAACACATATGAAACTCTGTATGAACACTGTTGCGTCCTTCGGCTGGGCGCAACAGTGTCTTCCCGCTCCCTTCATTCCTCCCATCTCTGGGGCAGGGGGCTTGCTGGAATTGCAACAGTTTACGAGAGGCTTTATGGAATGTGTTGAAAAGCAAGAGTATTAATGTTTTTTTCCAACTGCTGCTTTTCTTAGTTTACATTATAAACCTCTCCAGATCGCACTATTCCAAACACTTGTTTTATCAGCTTGTTCATCACGGCCACCAAGGCTACTTTCTTTGCTTTCACTGCCGCCACCATCCGCTCATAAAGCTCCCGGCAAGCTTTGTTGTGCACTTTTGCCGCCATGGCGCACATGTAGAGCATGGCCCTTATGTTTTTGTCCCCGATCCTGCTGATCCCCTTGTATCCGCGGATGGATGTACCAGACTCATTGATGCAGGGGCTGATACCAATAAAGGGCTGAACTGCCTGGCTGATGTAAAGTTTCTGAACCCGCCAGAGACAACGATGAGCTCTATGGCAGAATTAGTGCTGATGCCGGGAATAGTCTGCAGCAAGGTAAACAGGTCCCGGCAGTGCTCTTCTGCCAGCTGTTGCATCTGTTCCTCTAGTCTCCCAATTTGCTTTTCTATGCTTATCAAGACCGCTTTACAGGCCTTTAGAGCAGCTTTATCCGCTTCTTCCAATTGAGACAGGGCATGCAACTGGTTCAGGAAAGAGCGCTTGCTCTTGACAAGCAGCTTCAAAGACATGCGCTGTTGCTGCAGTTTCCTCATGAAAGGTGTCGGCGGCTCGTACAGCGTTGGCTGCATGCGCTCCCCGTACTCAGGCATCCACCTTGTCTGTTTTCGTCCTCTTAAGATTGGTCTGGGCAAAGTGCTTGATCTGCAAAGGATTCACCACCGACACCTTGATGCCTTTTTCGTGCAAGGCAATGGCCAGCTGCAGGCTGTAAACCCCTGTTGCCTCCATAATGCACCAACTCTGGCTGGATAAGCTCTTAAGGAAGCTGCTGATACCTTTTTTGTCGTTGTTGTGCAAGGAGGTGGTGACTTTGCCTGCTAGTTTTGTAGCAACCACGAAACTTGTCTTTGGCCACATCGATACCGGTGTAAGTGTGCTCCATTATACAATGTTTAGAGTGGAATCGCAATGTTTTACTGGAGACTTTTTCTGGCAGCCACAGCTTGATTGTACAACAAGTCTTCATATAGGCAAGGAGTCAGGTAGCCAAGGGCTGAATGCCTCCTTTTCCGGTTGTAGAAACTCTCAATGTACTCAAACACGGCCAGCCGTGCCTCCTTCCTGTTGGCAAACTTGTGGTGGTAGACCATTTTGGTCTTCATCGTCTTAAAGAAGCTCTCGGCTACCGCGTTATCCCAACAGTTGCCCTTTCTGCTCATGCTCTGCAGCACCGGCATCCCCTCCAACTGCTCCTGGAAGGCACTGCAGGCGTAGGGCACGCCCCGGTCAGAGTGAAACAAAAGGGAGTGGAACAGGGGCCTGTTTCTGATGGCCATCTGCCAGGCCGCCACGGTGGTTGCTTCCGCCTCCATTGTCTCGCTCAGCGCCCAGCCCACCACTTTTCTATCGGCCAAATCCAGTACCACCGTCAGGTACAGCCAACCTTCCCCTGTTCTGATATAGGTTAAATCGGATACCCACTTCTCTGCCGAACCGTTTCATCTCATAACTGGAAGTGCTCAAAAAAGCCGGTGGCGAGGTTGGCTCCTTCTTCTCAAAGAAGTCTCCCGCAGCATCCCTAAGCTCCTGCATCGTTAAGCCCGAGTTCTCCTCTGTCAGCCTGTTATACAGCTTGTACAGGTCGTGCTTATGAAATTTCAACCAGCTGTTAAACTCGAGGTGTCCGGTATAGGAGCGCTTAACGTAGTTGCCGTTCTTATCTGCTCTTGTTTGCCAGTAGATGGGATTGATATACTGGCTGGTCTAAAGCTTAATGTTCCATTGCCAACGCGGAGGAACAGGTATATAGCAGTGTCTCCCTCAAGCTTTGGTTTGTCCAGGTAAAAATTTAGTGTCATATTCGTGTCTCTGATAATAGACCAAGATGCGGGAACGCCCGAACTACGGGGATATTTCGGACACTAAACTTTAACTTATATTACTTTTGTTTACTCTTTCTTACTATCGCACATCCCACAAACCCATTACAAAGCAATCAAAGGTCATGTTTGTATCTAGTAACAGAAATCAAGAATAAGGATGGTGCAGTCATACTTTGAACTGAAGAAGAACGGCACAAGCGTACAGACAGAGGTTATTGCCGGTATTTCTTCCTTTCTGGCCACTTCTTATATTATCGTGGTGAACCCCAGCGTTCTCAGCCAGGCCGGAATGCCTTTTGCCGGAGTGCTTACCGCAACCATTATTGTAAGCTTCTTTAGTAGCTTGATGATGGGCCTCTACGCCCGCAACCCCATTCTGGTGGCCCCCGGGATGGGATTAAATGCCTTTTTCACATACTCGGCTGTGTTAGGATTGGGTATCTCTTGGCAGGTTGCGCTGGGAGCAGTATTCTGGTCAGGTGTGGTTTTCCTGATTTTGTCTGCCTTCAATGTACGTACGCTCATTGTGCGGGCTATTCCGCGTCCCTTGCGTTTTGCCATCGCAGCAGGTATCGGCTTGTTTATCACACTGATAGGCTTTGCAAATGCGAAATTTATTGTCTCAAACCCAGCCACCATTCTTGGTATCGGGGAACTTACTCCTGCCCTTCTCACTTTTCTCGCAGGTTTGCTGCTGACGGCGGTGTTGCTAACAAAAAATGTAAGAGGGGCCATCCTATTTGGCATTTTATTTACAACGCTGGCTGCTTACCCGATAGGCCGTTGGTATGGGGGTGATGGCGTAGCTCCTTTAGTAAGCTGGCAGGGGCTTTTCGCGGCTCCGGATTTTAGTCTGCTGCTCCAGTTAGATTATGTAAACTCGCTGCAGTGGGCGGTGGTGCCCATTATTTTTGCGTTTGTTTTCACGGATATGTTCGACAGCGTTTCCACCTTCGTGGGGCTGGCTGAAGCCGCCAACCTCCTGGACGAGCAAGGTGAGCCAAGAAATGTGAAGCGCTCCCTGATGACGGATGCCGTTGCCACTACGCTGGCGGGCCTGGTGGGGTCAAGTCCCGGAACAGCCTATATAGAATCGGCGGTGGGCATAGAGGCAGGCGGACGTACAGGTCTTACCGCAGTGGTAGGAGCTTTGCTGTTCCTCCCCTTTCTATTCCTGGCTCCCCTCCTGTCCATCGTGCCGGCCATTGCCACTGCACCGGCCCTTGTGCTGGTGGGCGTTTTTATGGTGCGGCCCGTTGTAAAGATAAACTGGGGACGGCTGGATGAGGCCATTCCTGCCTTTTTGGCCATGGTTTTAATTCCTTTTTCATACTCTATCACACAGGGTATCATTTGGGGATTCCTCTCCTGGACGGCCATTAAGCTGGCGACAGGCAAGACAAAGGATATTACGATTGCTTTGTTAGTTATCGATGCATTTTGTATTCTTGCCTTACTATAGCAGCACCCTGCATATCTGGGCTTCCTAAAACAGGGCGGTGAAGTATCCGCAGGAAGAACAGATTTAGCTGCTTTTGCCCCGGCAGTTAAACAAAAAACGCATCTTAAAGGAGATGTTTTGCCTGCTTTAACAATAAAAACGAAATTCGATTGTTAGTCTTTGTAAGCTTTATTCAACTCTTTAGAGCAAATACTATCTCCTGACACAAAAAACAGGCTTTTTTATTTATGTTAAACCCAGGCAAGCTCCTGGAACTTTATTTATTTTATTATGAAGGCAGTCTTTTTATCAATTTTCTTTGTGCTCTTTGGCTTGGTAGCGAATGCACAGGGAACAGCCAAAGAAGGAACTCCTGCAACAGATAACTTAGCCAGGCAATTCAATAACCTGAAGTCTAATTCCAATTCCTACTCTGAAAATAACAGGTCATATAAGGTAGTGAATGTCGCCTCGCTCGACGCCTTCTGGAAGAGTGTTCAGGAGACGATAGCGGCAAGAGAGCAGCAACTGAAGCAAGCCGGCATAGAAACAGAGCAGAACCTGGTACAGGCGCGCGAAGACATTGCCGCACAGCAAGAGCAACTGCAGGCGCTGAAACAGCAGTATGCGGCCAAAGAACAGGAGGTACAACAAAATGCCCATGATGTTGCCAATCTCTCTGTTTTAGGAATAGATATGGAAAAGCAAACGTATGTTATCCTGAGTTTTGTGGTCATCATCACGCTGCTTGTCCTGCTGGGTATTTTCCTGTTGCAGTACAAAAACAGCAAAAACGTAGCTGTAGAAAAGCGTAGAGCCTACGATGAGGTAAACCAGGAGTACGATGAGTATAAAAAAGGCGCCCGCGAAAAAGAACTAAAGCTGAAAAGAGAGCTTCAAACCGAGATGAACAGAATAGAGGATCTGAATCAGCAAATTGCCGCTCTAAAAAAGCAGTCTCACGTGTAAGAAGGCAGTTTAACCGCCAACCACATATTTCAAACTAACGCCCTGTGCCGTTATTGATATTCCTACCAATAACGGCACAGGGCGTTTAGGAGCATACCCAACAGCAGCGTAAAAAACAAAATATGCCAGCAGTGAACAAGTCCATTGACCTCCTGCACATCCAGAACAAACACCATCCGGCTGTCTCTGTTCTCCAAAACATTTATGAAGCGGCGTTTCCTGCTGCGGAGCGGCGGGAGTTCTCTCAACTGCTCACGCTCCTCCATCAGCCAGACATGTTTTTATACATGATCGTCTCTGCCAAAGAGGTAACCGGCCTGTGCATCTACTGGCAGTTAGAGGGTTTCTGTTTCCTGGAGCATTTAGCTATTGTTCCTTCTCATCAGAAGCATGGATTGGGAAAGCACGTGATGCTATGGCTATTGACCCGGAGCAGCAGAAAACTTGTGCTGGAAGTGGAGCGCCCTGTTGATGAAATCAGTAAAAGAAGAATCCGCTTTTATCAGGATCTGCATGGCTTTACCCTCCACAACACCTTCGATTACCACCAGCCACCTTATCAGAAAGGAGGACAGTCAGTGCCCCTCTACCTCATGTCGGCAGAGCCTATAGCCGATGCAGCTGAACTAGTGCAGGTTGCCAGCCACATAAAACAGCAGGTGTATGAGCGGTTTCACCAATAGAAGCTGTTGACAATCAATTTACATACAATCACATCTATATTCAAAACTATAAAAAGCCACTCCTCTCTTCTTTGCGCTCCGCCAACAAAAGCTTATATTGTGCCTCAGAAGCAGGTTTCGTACTGACCTGATATACTGACACAACCAGAAACCACCACCCCCATACATGGCCCAGTTTTCCATCCGGCAGACCGTTAAAGAAGAGCTGCATGCGCCTCTTTCGCTCCACCAGCTGCACCAGCAGATTCGGGAAGAGCTGGAAATGGCGTTTCCTGATAACTATTGGGTGGTGGCTGAAGTGGCACAGGTTTCTGCTGATCGCCGCAAAGGCCACTGCTACCTCACCCTAGTGGACAAAGGTGATGATGCCCGGCAGATGCTCGCGCAGGCGCGGGCTACTATCTGGAGTTCCCGGTACCAGATGCTGGGCCGTTACTTTGAGGAGAAGACGGGGCAACCGCTTAAGGCGGGGCTTAAAGTCCTCTTCCAGGCAACAGTGCGCTTTCACGAGTTGTATGGCCTGAGCCTCGACATCGTGAACATCGACCCGAATTATACCATAGGTGACCTGGCACGGCAACGGCAGGAAACGCTGAAACGGCTGGAGGCAGAAGGGTTGATAGAAGCCAACAAAGCTCTGGAGCTAGACCTGGTGCCACAGCGGTTGGCGGTTGTTTCGTCGGCCACAGCAGCGGGCTACCAGGACTTTATTCATCAGCTGCAAAATAACAGCTTTGGCTACTCCTTCCATACAACACTTTTCCCGGCCAGCGTGCAGGGAAACGAGGCCCCGGCCTCTGTAAAGCGTGCGATGGCCCTGGCAGGAAAGCACAAAGACAGGTTTGATGCGATCATCATTATCCGTGGCGGAGGCTCACAGACCGACCTTAGCTGCTTCGACGATTACGCCATTGCCGCTGCTATAGGCCACTCCCCTCTCCCCGTGCTGACAGGTATCGGACACGAGCGGGACGAGAGCATCTCTGACCTGGTGGCGCATACGCGTTTGAAAACACCCACAGCCGTTGCCAATTTCCTGATCGACCGCTACAGGTCGGCGGAGGAGTACAATGAAAATCTTTTCGACAGTATCCGGATGTTCTCGGCTCAGCAACTGAAAGTGACAGATGGTCTGCTGGAGCGTGTAAGCCTGCGCATTTCCAACCAGACAAAGGAACTGCTTCAAAAGAAAAAAGACACGTTAGGATTACTTTCGCGAGGGCTGCTGCTAAAACCGAAAAACTATTTAGAGTTACAAAAGCACCATGTCAGCAACCTGGACAAGGACATCAGCGCCAATACAAAGGATTTGCTGCACGAGCGTAGAAGCTATCTGCAGGAGCTGTCTGTTTGTGTAGAGGGTAAGAGCCAACGCTATCTGCACATGAAAGAGCACGAACTGAATAACCTGGTGCACTGCATTGAAACAGAAGCCAAAGACGGGCTGAAACAGGCGCAACTTCGCTTCACGAAGAACAGCGACAAAGTAGCTTTTTGCGCTCAGAAGAAGTTGCAGAACGAAAACCACCGCATGCGGATATTGGAAATGGGTATAGAGGCAAATAACCCGGAGCGTTTGCTCTTGCGCGGCTATACCTTAACGCTGGTGAACGGTAAAATCACTAAAAGTATTAAAAACATCAACAACGGAGACGTGATTGAGACGAAAATGCAGGACGGCACGCTCCACAGTATGGTTGTAAACATTGAAGAAGATGACAAATAAAGATTTAAAGAATTTAACGTATCGCGAGGCGACACAGGAGCTGGAAGAAATTTTACGTGCCATTGAAAATGACTCTGTTGATGTAGATGAGTTAACTCAGAAAGTACAGCGGTCGTCGCAGTTAATAAAGCTCTGCAAAGAGAAACTACGCAGTGCTGAGAAGGCTATCGACCAGGTTTTTAACGAGGAAAACTGTGAGGCCCCTGCAATGGATAAAGCGCAGGAAGGAAGAGCAGGAACTGCTAAAGGAAACGGCTCATTATTTTAAACTTTGATTCAAACATGCTATCGCAAAAGGCTGCTTTTCTATAGGAAAGCAGCCTTTTGTGCTTTAACTAATATCCAGAATATAAACAGTCCCAGCGGGGCGCCCTATTAATATCTTCTTTTTAATGCCAATTTCAAACTCCAGCTGAGCGGCCTGTATGGGATACTTAACAGGCCGCTCAGCTGGAGCTCAAATCGTTGCATCCCTGAATTCTATCAACAGGCCGTCCCGCTGGGACTTAACCCCTTCGATTAGGGAGAGTAGATGAGTTATACATCACAATGCTCCACTGTAATTATACCAAGACCAAAGAAATGTTGCGAATGAAGACATGCATTAGGCTGTGTCATGTATCTTGAACCTGCCCCTCGGGAGAAAATTTTGCCTTTTGGCGAAAGACCGTTGCGCATAAGTAGACTTAGACCGATAGAGGCTTTTTAATTTCAACAAGCCCTGCAACAAAACGCCCTCTGCTACAGGGTTGTAACAGGGGGCGTTCTTTGTTGATACAAGTTCTATTGATTGATTAATCAACCAGTCATTAAAGCACCAGGAGACTGTTCCTGCCTTCTTGTCTGCACTAATCTGTCCAGTGTCTGGCGAGCTTCCTCACAAGTATCCACATGGTACTTCGCTACTGAATAGGAGTTCCCTACTTTTACAGTATAGGCTTCACGAGGCATTGCTTTAAAAATGTCCTCATCTCCCCAATCATCGCCAATGGCTAGCACAAATTTGTGCGGAAATTTGCTCAGCCAGTAGCTGGATGCTTTTCCTTTGTTTATTTCCTGCGCTTTTATTTCTACTGCCATCTGCCCATCCAGCACCTGAAGGTTACTGTTGGAGGCAATAAAATTCAGGTGGTTTACTAACTCGCGGGCACGTAGCTCACCAAGTCCGGTTTCCACACGGCGGTAGTGCCACACAAGCGAGTACTCCTTTTCTTCTATAAAAGAGGCTGGCGTACGGTCTACGTATAAATCCAGTATCATGCGAATGTCTTTCTTCCAGTCATCCAGCAGGCTTAGCATGGTTTGCCAGCCGGTACCACGCTGTTTTATCCAGACGCCGTGCTCTGCTATAATATCAATGTTCAGGTGCCCGAGCCAATCCTGCATGGTTGCTTTTTCGCGGCTGCTAACTACTACTACCCTGTTTTTCTTATTGCTGCTGAGGCGCTCCAGCAAGTCCATCAGGTCATCATCCGGACGGGCCATCAGCGGGCGGTTACGGTAATCAACCAAAGCACCATCATATTCCAGAAAGAACAGGCGTGAGCTTGCAGAATCGTAGGCATCGTTCATTTCCTGGATCGTCGCATCGTCGAGGTAAGAAGTTGCCAGCGACAGCTGCTTGATTTTGACGTATGACAGGCGATCCATGAACATGCTCACCCAGTGATGGATGTTGTAGCGCTGTAGCGACTCCTGCATGTTTTTCATATGGGCAATTTGCTGGTCCTCTGGCATCGTGAGCGCGGTGTTCAGCGCCTCTACCATCTGGTTTATATCATTCGGGTTGATCAGCAGGGCATCAGAAAGTTCTTTAGAGGCTCCTGCCATCTCACTTAATATCAGCACTCCTTTCTGGTCTGATTTACTGGCGATGTATTCCTTACAAACCAAGTTCATTCCATCGCGCATAGGCGTTACCAGCGCCACATCGGCCATGCGGTAAAAAGCAGAAAGGGTTTCGAGCGGATAAGAGCGGTAGAAGTACTGAATTGGGTTCCAGCTGATACGGCTGTACCTGCCGTTAATACGGCCTACCAGTTCATCTATCTCCTCTTTCAGTTCCTTATACTTTTCTACGGCATCCCGACTTGGCACCACCAGCATGAGCAGCGTCACCCTTTCATGGAACTGCGGGTATTTCTCGAGGAACAGCTCAAATGCCTTCAGGCGTTGTGCTATACCTTTAGAATAATCCAGTCTGTCGATGGAAAGTATTACCTTTTCTGCATTCAGGTTGCCACGGTAAATCTGCTCCCGCTTTTGCACCTCTTCAAGGGCGGCTGTACTGCTGTACTTTTCATAGTCTATCCCCATCGGGAACGAATCTACCAGCAGAGAGCGGGAGTTAGTATTGATCCACCCGTGCATACTACCGTATCCTACGATGCGGTTCACTGAACTCAGGAAGTGGCGCATGTCATCGTAGGTATGGAAGCCTACGAGGTCAGAGCCAAGCATACCTTCCAGCAGTTCTTTTCGCCAGGGCAGTAAACGGAATATCTCGTAAGAAGGGAACGGGATGTGTTGAAAGAAGCCGATGGTACTGTTTGGCAGTCTTTCGCGCAACATAGACGGCAAAAGCAGGAGCTGGTAATCATGTACCCAAATGGTATCTTCTGGTCCGGCCTGTGCCACTACCGCATCGCAATATTTCTGATTCACCTCTACATAAGTTTCCCAAAGCTGTTGCTCATAGATGGCATACTGACTAAAATAGTGGAAGGTAGGCCAGAGCGTCTCGTTGCTGAAGCCTTCGTAGAATTCCTTTATCTCAGTTTCCGTCAAAAAAACAGGACTCATGCTCTCCTTCCGGATATCATCGGCGATGCGCTGTTGCTTTTCCGGATCTTCCACCACCATACCAGGCCAACCTATCCATAGGTTATCCCCTTGTTTATAGATAGATCCAAGGCCTGTAGCAAGCCCGCCTTCACTTGTTTTGTAGAGTAACTCACCCTCCTTCTCTTGCAGTTTTACAGGAAGCCTGTTAGATACGATGATCAGTTTTGCCATTTTTCGGGTATGTTTATGCAGGCAGTTTAAGAAAGCGCATGGGGTGTATCAATGCTATCTTACAAGCCTATTTTCGCGTTAATTTAATTTCGGTTGGATACAATTACCTAATTATCCATACGCATAAAATATCATTTGTGTTGAGGTAATATATAAAAATAGCTATAATTAAGTCTCTTTCAAAGTATTTACAGCTTTAATTTGATAAAGTACAACCTCAAAGTATAATCTGAAGTAGAATGACGCTACCACACAAACCTCCGCAGCCCCTGAACCAGGTTTATCCGGTTCCTAAAAATTTATAATAGAACGGAGCAGATAGACACAACCTATGTTCACAAAGAAACTGCCCATTTCTATTGCCACTTTTATGGCGGCTTCATTTATTTTGCTGAGCTTTGAAGGTGTCCGGAAACCAGGTGCAGACTCTTTGACAGCTGCCGGTGTGGCCAGTATTGAGATTGGTTTTGCCGCACAAAGGCCTGTCCCTAACCTGCTAGCGGGGCTGCAGGTAACAGTCATAAAACGGACATATAAGCTCCGTGCACTGATGAGCAACGGTATCTCGGATATAAGTAGAGGTCTGCGCTGCCTGGTATCCGGAAGGCTCATTTTTATAAAGCAGCACTCTATACTGGCGCTCTGTCTAAAGCTCGTACTGAGTTTGTCGGGGATGTATTGCCAGTGACAGTTGAGGTTACTAGAAACTATAAATAAAGATTGAGGTGCCACCTCCGCCTCCTGATGAAGAAATGAATTATTTTGAAGGAATAGATCCGGGTA
Source organism: Pontibacter pamirensis (assembly GCF_010015475.1). Classification (GTDB taxonomy): domain Bacteria; phylum Bacteroidota; class Bacteroidia; order Cytophagales; family Hymenobacteraceae; genus Pontibacter; species Pontibacter pamirensis. The sequence goes on along the minus strand of NZ_SSNI01000024.1, from coordinate 36,024 downwards.
TAGTCGAGTGGGTTATCATACCTGCTCTTATATTTCTGGCGCGCATCTGCGATGTAACTTTAGGCACGTTGCGGATTGTTTTTATCTCTAAAGGAGATAAAGTGATTGCTCCCTTGCTTGGTTTTTTAGAAGTCCTGATCTGGCTGATTGCCATAACGCAGGTGATGGAGAACCTAAACAACGTGGCCTCTTACCTGGCCTGGGCCGGCGGATTTGCCACAGGCAACTTTTTAGGCTTGCGGGTAGAGCAAAAGCTGGCGCTGGGGCAAGCGGTGGTGCGCGTAATTACGGTAGAGCCCGCAGATAAACTGATTGAGCAGCTAACAGGACACGGCTATCGGCTTACCAGCGTGGATGCGCGCGGCACGCGGGGCAAAGTAAACCTGCTTTTTATGATCGTGAAACGCAAAAAACTGGAAAGTGTAATTGACATCATCCGAAATTACAACCCGCAGGCTTTTTATTCAATAGAAGACGTTCGCTCTGTTTCTGAAACAGATATCTCATCTAATAACACAAAGGATGGAAATAAAAGCTTCCGAAAACTCTTTCCCCTGCGCAAAGGAAAGTAACGCGATACTAATATCACGACACACCGAGCACGTTAAAAAAAGCAGAACAAAAAAGAGGCAGCGTATAAGTACGCTGCCTCTTTTTTGTTATTATCCAAAACTCCTTAACGCTGAAGCTTGAAATATACCACAGAAAGCGGTGGCAACTTAAGTGTTAGCGAGTAACCGCGGCCATGGAACGGCTCATCAATTGTGCTGATCGGTCCGTCGTTGTGCTGGTTGCTGCCTCCGTAACGGCTGTCGTCGGAGTTAAACACCTGCACCCACTGCCCTGCCTGCGGCACCCCTAAGCGGTAATGCTCATGCATGGCCGGTGTAAAGTTACATGCCACCAGCAGTGTCTCATCCGGATTATCGCTTTTGCGCAGGAAGCTCATCACGCTGTTGTGTGCATCATTATAATCAATCCATTCAAAACCTTCCGGACTAAAGCTGTGCGCATATAGTGCAGGCTCCTGTTTGTAGATGGCGTTCAGTTCGCGTAGTTCATCCTGTATTCCCTGGTGGTAACCATACTGAAGCAGATGCCATTCCACACTGCTGTCATGGTTCCATTCGCTGCTCTGGCCAATTTCCGCCCCCATGAATAAGAGTTTACCTCCAGGGTGAGCGTACATGTAAGCGTAGAGCGTGCGTAGGTTAGCAAATCGCTGCCACTCATCTCCCGGCATTTTCTGAAGAAGCGAACCTTTGCCGTGCACGATTTCATCATGTGAAAGCGGCAACATAAACTTCTCTGAGAATGCATACATCATACTGAAGGTAATCTCTCCCTGATGATATCTGCGGTAGACAGAATCTTTGGCAAAGTAGTCGAGGGTATCGTGCATCCAGCCCATCATCCACTTCATATCAAAGCCAAGACCTCCGTGCTCTACCGGTGCTGTAACACCCGGCCATGCAGTAGATTCCTCTGCGATGGTTTTCACATCCGGGAAGCGTTCACGCACAGCGTAGTTAAAGTCCTTCAGTAAGGAGATAGCTTCGAGGTTCTCGCGGCCACCGTACTCATTCGGTATCCACTCCCCTTCTTTGCGGCTGTAGTCTAAGTATAACATAGAGGCCACGGCATCTACACGCAAGCCATCCGCATGGTACTTGTCTATCCAGAACAATGCATTACTGATCAGGAAAGAGCGAACTTCGCTGCGGCCGTAGTTAAAGATATAACTGTTCCAATCAGGGTGATAGCCTTTGCGTGGATCGGCATGCTCAAACAAGTGCGTGCCGTCGAAGTAAGCCAGTCCATGCTCATCAGATGGGAAGTGTGAAGGTACCCAATCCAGAATTACGCCAATATCGTGCTGGTGCAGCACATCAATCAGGTACATCAGGTCTTGTGGAGAGCCAAAGGTGCTGGCGGGCGCAAAATAACCTGTTACCTGATATCCCCATGAACCGTTAAACGGGTGGAACATAATTGGCATCAACTCTATGTGTGTAAAGCCCATATGCTTTACATAGGCAGGCAGTTCTTCAGCCAGTTCGCGGTAAGTGAGCGAACGGTTATCTTCTTCCGGTTTACGACGCCATGAACCCAGGTGCAGTTCGTAAACACTGTAAGGCTGCGCCTGATCTGCCATGCTCTTGCGGCGGTCCAGCCACTGCTGATCCTGCCAGTTGTAGTTCATGTCCGCGACAACTGAAGCTGTTTGCGGCGGCTTTTCCCGGCTGAAAGCAAAAGGATCACTTTTCTCAACATGGTACAGGTTGTAGCGCGACTTTATGTGGTATTTATACATGACACCAGTCTCTACGTCAGGCACAAATCCTTCCCATATCCCGGATTCATCCCCGCGCAGGTATAGTTTATGACTGTCGCGGCTCCATCCGTTAAAGTCACCCATAACAGACACCAGTTCGGCGTTGGGAGCCCATACCGCAAAGTATGTTCCCTGTTTTCCACCGTGCTCCATGTGGTGCGAGCCAAGTTTTTCATATAAGGAGAAATGTTTTCCCTCCTTAAAAAGGTAAATATCGAAATCTGTAAAGCGGCTGGCAAGTTGCACGGCCGATGGTGTAGTTTCTGCTGAAATGGTGTCCTCCTCTCTTGTTTGTGCTGCAGCGGCTTGGTCGCCCTGTCCTGCACCTGTTTGTTCCTGGGCATCGGATGTAGCAGAAGGTTGAGATTCTGCTGCAGTACTTCCAAAGCCTTTTGTTTTGACAACAATATTCTCCTGCACAGTTTCATTGCTTGCAACAGGCACCACTACTTCTGAGTCATCCGCAGAAGCTGCAGCTTTCTTAGATTTACCACCCTTTGCGGATGCTTTGCTAGCCGCTTCTGTTTCTGATTTCTTTGGCCGCCCTCGCTTCGAGACCTTTGCTCCCTCCTCACCCGATGCAGCACCGGTTACAGGAGAACCCATCTCAGCCGCAGGCTTACTGTCCTTAGATTTATTTTTTCCGCGCTTTGCAGAAGTCTCCCCCTGGCCCTCACCAGCAGCATCTGCTGCTAGTTTAGAACCTTTTTTGGAGGATTTCTTCTTTATATCCTGACCAGAATCCTGGCCGGTAGCTTGCGTTATATTTGTGGTCTCGGTGGTTGTGCTTTCTTTTTTCTTAGCCATTCTTATACTTTTTCATGATGTACTTGATGCCTCTGATGGGGATGAGCACCCAATCCGGACGATTATTTAATTCATATCCGAGTTCGTAAATCGCCTTCTCTAAAAGGAAGGTATGGATCAGTGTCTCGAAGTCTTCTTCTTTAGCCGGTACGATACCGGAACCTTGGATCTTGCCCAGGTAGTTGTGCATATAGAAGCCACTAGCGTATTGGTACCATTGCTCCGCCCAGGTTTCCAGGTATTCCACATCTTCACGACGCAGCCCTTCCTGCTGGAACATGGCACTATAGGCGGCGTAGTGGAATGAGCGTATCATACCCGCCACATCGCGCAGCGCAGAGCGTTTTAAGCGGCGTTCACTAAAAGAACGTGCTGGCTCTCCCTCAAAGTCAATGATGTAGAAGTCTTTACCAGTAAAAAGCACCTGTCCTAAATGGTAGTCGCCGTGAGTCCTGATTTTCAGGGTATCTATTTTTCTGGCAAAAATCATTTTCAGGCGCTCCAGCACTTCTTCGCGCATATTTAGCACTTCCTCGGCCTCCCCTCGCACATTTTCCGGCAAGTTTGGCAGGTGCTTCTGCAAACTATCGAAGTTGCTGCGCACAAGTGATGTCAGGGAAGAGTAAAGGGAGCGCTGGTAGTGCAGCGAAAACCCCTCTGGCACAAAGTCCTTTTCATCGTCTATACTACCCAGCGCCAGGTGCATTTCAGCGGTACGCAGGCCTAAGAGTTCTACCCGCTCTACATGGGCACCCCCTATCTGCATCTGCACTTCTTCCGGAATATCGGAGAAGGCTAATGGGCGGGAAAGGGAACCGGCAGGCTGTTTTGCCTTCAGGCGCTCGTTCTGCGTCAGGATGCGCTCATAGAGGCGCTTCAGAGAATCGCCAATATAATCCCAAGCATCGCCCTGGTTTGGCACCAGTTCCTGCAGCATCACAAGTACCATCGGCTGCTTGCCTGCTTCGTGCTGCTCTATTGCTCCCAGGAAGCGCGGCGTGTTGGCAAAGCCCACCTTCTCGGTCAGCATCTGCACTACCTCCACATCTGGGTTCATAGTTCTGTCGAGCTTGCGATACACTTTCAGGAAGAGCGAATTATCAAAAATGATGGACGTATTGCTCTGCTCTGCCGCCAGGATTTTAGACGTAAGCGGCTCGGTGGAACTGCGCAGGTCTGTTGCCACGCTTTTGTTGCTGTAGCCAACCAGTTCTGCCTCATCCTGCCGTACTCTTTTTTTCTTCACCATCATCTGCAGCAGGCTCTGTCGGAACTCATCGCTGTAGAGAGCATCATAGAGTATACCCTCTTTTCCGTCTATGGCAACGCGGGCAATCACCCCATTCGGGTTATTGTTGCGCAACTCCTGCTCGTCATCGCCTGTGGCAAAGGCCACAGGAAGCTGGTACAGCTCCGGCAGCCCTTCGTTGTAGCTAACTTCAATGAAGAGCATGGAGGCACCGGTCTTGCCAAGTGGCAGCGGCATGTTGTTGGTAACCTGCATGCGCTGCACGGTACGAGCCTTGCCACCAAACCAGCGGCGCTTCAACACGTAAGGCGGCAGTATTTGCGAGTCCAGTGTCTTCAGTGTTTTCGTATCAAGTGCCGCTTTCAGAGAACTGATTTGCACCGCCTTCTGCTGCACTCCTGACTCCTGCGCTACTTCCTGAGGCTGCAGCTCCATCCAATAGTAGCCGTGGCCACTTATAGTGAACAGGTAATCTTCATCTTTGATGTTCGGGAATTTATTCTTGCTGAAAACCTCTACCGGTGTGCGGCCTCTGTAGTCATGCAGATCCAGTTCCACCGCCTCCGGGAAGCGGGAAAGGTTTGCAATTACCAGTATGGTCTCGTTCTCATACTCCCGCACAAAAGCCAGCACTTTGGAATTAGTAGGCGACAGGAATTTTATCGTACCGCGGCCAAAGGCTTTGTAGCGCTTGCGCATGTTAATGATGCGGCGCATCCACCATAGCAGCGAGTTGGCGTTATGGTTCTGCGTGTCAACGTTTATCGACTCATACTTATACTCCGGGTCAATAATAACAGGCAGGTACAGGCGCTGCGGGTTGGCAGCAGAGAAACCGGCGTTGCGGTCTTCGTTCCACTGCATGGGTGTGCGAACGCCGTCGCGGTCACCGAGGTAGTAGTTATCCCCCATGCCAATCTCATCACCATAGTATACCACCGGCGTTCCGCGCATCGAGAAGAGCAGCACGTTCATGAGCTCTATCTTATTGCGGTCGTTGCCCAATAGTGGGGCCAGGCGATGCCTTATACCTAAGTTGATGCGCGCCATGGGGTCTTTGGTGTAGACCTTGTACATATAATCACGCTCCTCGTCGGTTACCATTTCCAGCGTCAGCTCATCGTGATTTCGCAGGAACATGGCCCATTGGCAACTTTCATGTATTTCGGGTGTCTGGTTGAAGATATCGATGATCGGGTAGCGGTCCTCCATCTTCACCGACATAAACAGGCGCGGCATGATGGGGAAGTGATAGTTCATGTGGCACTCATCGCCATCACCGAAGTATGCGGCCGAATCCTCAGGCCACATGTTCGCTTCGGCCAGCAGGAGTTTTCCCTCATACTTGCTATCCACGTGCGCACGAAGCTTCTTCAGAAAGTCGTGTGTTTCCGGCAGGTTTTCACCGTTAGTGCCTTCGCGCTCGAACAGGTAAGGAACCGCATCCAGGCGGAAACCGTCCACTCCTAAATCAAACCAGTAGTCCAGCACTTTGAACACCTCTTTCTGAACCTCCGGGTTATCATAGTTTAAATCCGGCTGATGGGAAAAAAAGCGGTGCCAGTAATACTGCTCTGCCACCGGGTCCCAGGTCCAGTTGCTTTGCTCAGTATCCGTGAAAATGATGCGGACATCTTTCCATTTCGTGTTATCATCGGACCAGACGTAGAAGTCTCTGTGTTTGGATCCCTTTTTAGCTTTTCGGGCGCGCTGGAACCACGGGTGCTGGTCAGAAGTGTGGTTAATAACCAACTCTGTGATGACCTTTAGTCCACGGCGGTGCGCTTCTTTCACGAAAAGCTTAAAGTCTTGCATGTTGCCGTACGAAGGGTTGATGCCTAAATAATCAGCGATATCATAGCCATCGTCGCGGAGGGGTGAAGGATAAAAGGGTAGCAGCCAGATAGCTGTCACGCCTAAGTCTTCTAAATAATCCAGCTTCTGCATCAGGCCTTTGAAGTCGCCGATGCCGTCACCGTTTCCATCTTTAAAAGCTTTAATGTGAAGCTCATAAATGATGGCGTCTTTGTACCAATGTATATTGTCGTCTAACAGTTCTTTTTCGTCTGCCATATTTGTTGTTGATAGGGTTCTAAAGTTTTTAGTCGTGATCGGATGCTAACCAGGTGTTATCTATATCTTGCTGCCCTGCTCCAGGTGCAGACTCTTCTACTCTTAATACGTGCACCGGCATTTCGTGCGGACGAAGCTCAACATAGTTCCACTCATCCGTCCAGGTGTACTTTCGCTCGGTCAGCAAGTCGTGCACCACGTACTGCCCGTTGCCCATTTTCAGGTCGGTGAGCGGCACCTGCACCCAGCCTGCCTGTGTGTTATACGGGTCAAGGTTCACCACCACGATTATTTTATTGCTGAAGTCGCTGCTCCACTTAGCATAACATAAGAATGCCGGGTTATCAGTGCCTCCGAAGGCAATGTTCCAGGTAGTCTGCAGTGCTGCGTTCACTCTGCGGGCCCGGTTAATCATCGTGATAACTTCGCGAATTTTGGTCAGCTTACCCCAATCCCAATGCTTGATCTCATATTTTTCAGAGTTTAAGTACTCCTCCTTTCCAGGTACCGGCGTGGCGATACCGAACTCATACACCGGGCCATACAGACCGTAGTTAGACGACATGGTGGCCGCCATTACCAAGCGCGTGATATGTGCCGCCTCTCCACCTTCCTGCAGTGCAGGAGGATTGATATCCGGGGTATTGGGCCAGAAGTTTGGTCTGAAGTATTCGCGCATCTCCGTCTTAGTGAGCTCCTGCATGTACTCTTTCAGTTCCTCGGCAGAGTTGCGCCATGTATAGTAGGTATAGGATTGAGTAAATCCACCTTTGGCTAAGCGCTCCATCACACGGGGGCGGGTAAATGCCTCAGCCAGGAAAATCACCTCCGGATGGTCTTTATGAATATCCTCAATCACCCAATCCCAAAAAGCGAAAGCCTTGGTATGCGGGTTATCCACTCTAAAAACCACGACGCCCTGATCGATCCAGTGCTGCAGTACCCGACGGAGTTCCTGCCACAAGTTCTGCCAGTCTTCCGTCTCGAAGTTGACAGGCAACACGTCCTGGTACTTCTTGGGTGGGTTCTCCGCATATTGTACGGTGCCATCCGGCCGCCACTTAAACCACTGCGGGTGCTCTTTCACATAAGGATGGTCCTGGGAACATTGTATGGCAAAGTCAAGCGCTATTTCAATACCATGTTCTTTCGCCTGCTGCACAAGATGTCTGAAATCATCCAATGTACCCAGTTCCGGTAGAATGCCATCGTGGCCTCCCTCAGCAGCGCCAATTGCCCACGGAGACCCGGGTTCACCTGGCTGCGCGGCAGGATTGTTGTTTTTACCTTTTCTGAAAGCGTGCCCGATGGGGTGGATAGGTGGCAGGTATATGGTGTCGAAGCCCATCTCAGCGATGCGGGGCAGCAGTCTTTCACAATCCTTGAACGTACCATGCTGCCCGGCCTGTGGCGAAGCCGACCTCGGAAAGAATTCGTACCAAGCACTGAAGAGCGCTTTCTTCCGCTCTACATCCAGTTGCAACCGCTTCTCATACGACGTTACATTCTCCCGTTCGCCGGTAGTGCTCATCAAATCTGATATCTCTTTGCCTGTAGCAAGCGCCACACCATCGGCATGGTTCGGGTTGTGGCGCAGCTGGTGTGCGACACTGTAAAGTTGCTCCTGCACACTGCCCTCTGCTGGTGCAGCGGTTTCTTCTATCATCTGCGCTCCAATCTGCAACTCCACTGTTATATCCTGGCCCGCCTCAAATTTTTTCTTCAGGCCTTTCTGCCAGGTGTAAAAGTGATCGACCCAACCTTCTATAGTATACTCATAACGCCCCATGGCATCGGGGGTAAAGGTAGCCTGCCAGTGGTCGTTCCCCAGGAACTCCATCGGAACGGCAGTCCATTCTTCTGAATCGGTGTTGCTGGTGTTGCGGTATATAAGTTGCGCTTTTACCTCATCGTGCCCGTCACCAAAGATGTCGGCTGTCACTGTCATCTCCTCTCCCACTACCCGTTTGGCGGGGAATCTACCGCAATTTATTTCTGGTTTTATTTTTTCAATTATAATGCGTTTGGTTCCTGCAAGATGTTCCATGTAGTAGTCTGTGTAGTAGTTCTGTTTTGTCAGTTTATAGTTACTGTGCTCAGATAAATAGGTTACGGACAATATTCTATATTAGCAAATATCACCCGTAATTGCACCCATACCTGTAGCCAATGTAGCAAAAAGCTTATCATCAGACACCTATCTTTTCACCAAAAGGTATAACCTTAAGCCCGAGAAGCAAGTTAATACGAGCTGTGAAAATCCATTAATTTTATGTCAATATTAAGAAAAATTGGAGCAGACTACACCCCAGGCAGAGGAACTACTTTTACCGTGTGGGCACCGGAGGTTGAGCAGGTAGAGGTATCGCTTCATGCTCCTGATAAGAAAAAACTAAAACTACAACGTGAAGCTTTCGGTTACTGGACGGCCCTGGCAGAGAACGCCGGTCCTGGCACACGCTACATGTTTAATCTGGATGGGGAGAAAGAGAGGCCTGATCCCGCCTCTCTCTTTCAACCGGATGGCGTGCATAAAGCTTCTGCCGTAGTCGATCACAGCCACTTTAACTGGACTGATAAAAACTGGAAGGGGCTGTCCCTGGAACAGCTGATTATTTATGAGCTGCACGTAGGCACGTTCACAGAGGAAGGTACTTTTGAAGCCACTATTCAAAAACTGCCGGAGTTGAAAGACTTAGGTATCACAGCCATCGAGATAATGCCGGTGGCCCAGTTCCCTGGTAACCGCAACTGGGGCTACGATGGTGTTTACCCCTTCGCCACGCAGGACTCTTACGGAGGTCCGGAGGGTTTGAAAAAGCTTGTGAACGCCTGCCATGAGCAGGAAATTTCGGTGGTGCTGGATGTAGTGTACAATCACATGGGCCCGGAGGGAAACTACCTCAACGATTACGGCCCGTACTTTACAGACAAATATCACACGCCCTGGGGAAACGCCCTTAACTTTGACGACGCCCACTCCGACCACGTCCGCAATTTCTTTTTCCAAAACGCCCTGATGTGGCTCCGGGACTTCCATATAGATGCCCTGCGGCTTGATGCCGTACATGCGATTTACGACACTGGCGCCAAGCATTTTCTGCAAGAGCTACGCGAGCATGTAAACCAGCTGGAAGAGCAGGAAGGTCGCAACTATATACTCACGGCAGAAACAGACCTGAGCGATGTACGCCTGATTAACCCGATTGAAAAAGGAGGATATGGCTTAGATGCGCAGTGGTTTGATGATTACCACCACGTCATCCACACGCTTGTAACGGGTGAGCAGGAAGGTTATTACGAAGACTACGGCAAGCCGGAACAACTCAAAAAAGCGCTGGAGCATACCTTTGTCTACAATGGCCTTTATTCAGAGCACCGTAAGAAAACCCTCGGCACCGACGCCACCGCTAACCCGGCGCAGCAGTTTGTGGTTTGTTCTCAAAACCACGACCAGGTTGGTAACCGCATGTTGGGCGAACGCCTCACCGAGCTGGTGTCTTTTGAGATGCTAAAAGCAGTGGCAGGCCTGGTACTGCTCTCGCCTTATGTGCCGATGCTGTTTATGGGGGAAGAATATGGGGAGGAGAATCCTTTCCTGTACTTTGTAAGCCACACAGACAAGGAATTGGTGGAGGCCGTACAGAAAGGAAGGAAAGCGGAATTTGCCTACTTTGCCTCAAAAGGAGAAGCACCTGACCCGCAAAGCGAGGAAACCTTTAACAGGTCTAAACTGCAGCGGAGCTATACTTCTAATGAGAAGCAAAAGCAACTGCGGGAGTTTTACAAACAGCTGATACAGCTGCGCAAGACCGCCCCTGCCCTGGCAAAGCCGGACAAGCCGAACATGAAGGTAAGCCTGGAGGAAGAGAAACTTGTGCTGCACCTCATCCATACAGGGGCGACATCTAATCTCTACTGCCTGTTTAACATAAGTAATCAACCACAGGAAACAACACTGGTAAATACATCAGCAGGAAGGAACTGGAAACCGATTCTGAACTCAACTGATAATGACTGGGGAGGAAGTGGCACAGGTAAAGGAGAGGCACTGGTATCAGGGGCCTCTGTCAGCCTTCCGCCAGCGTCTGTGCTCATACTTGAACAACAAACATAAATGAACCGCTACATCTGTATACACGGGCACTTTTACCAGCCCCCACGCGAAAACCCTTGGCTGAACGAGGTAGAACTGCAGGAATCCGCTTCCCCGTACCACGACTGGAACGAGCGTATAAACGATGAGTGCTACGCCCGCAATTCCGCCTCCCGCATCCTCGACGGGAATGGCAAGATTGAGGATATCATGAATAACTACGCCCACATCAGCTTTAATTTCGGGCCTACGTTACTTGAGTGGATGCAGAAGAAAGAGCCTGAGACGTATGAGGCGATCCTGGAGGCTGATATAGAAAGCAGGGAACGCTTCTCCGGGCATGGCTCTGCGCTGGCACAGGTATACAACCACATCATCATGCCGCTGGCCAATGCCCGCGACAAACAGACACAGGTTGTCTGGGGCATTTATGATTTCCAAAAACGCTTTGGACGGAAACCGGAAGGCATGTGGCTGGCAGAGACAGCCGCTGACACCCCCACCTTGGAAGTATTGGCGGAACGTGGTATTAAATTTACCATCCTGTCTCCGTACCAGGCAAAGCGTTACCGCCGGGTGGGGGAAAAGGAATGGCACAGTGCCGTGGGAGCCAACATTGATCCGCGGCGGCCCTACCTTTGCAAGCTGCCTTCCGGCAAAGAAATCGTGTTGTTCTTTTACGATGCCCCGGTCTCACAGGGCATCGCCTTTGAGCGGTTACTGAACCGGGGGGAAGACCTGGCGAATCGCCTAATTGGCGCGCTCCATACTAAAAGAGAAGAACCACAGCTGATGCACATTGCCACGGATGGCGAGACCTACGGCCACCATCACCGCTTTGGCGAGATGGCCCTCTCCTTTGCGCTTGAACACATTGAGGCAGAAGAGCTGGCAAAAATCACAATCTATGGGGAGTTCCTGGAGAAGTTTCCGCCGCAGTATGAGGCAGAAATTATAGAGCAAACCTCCTGGAGCTGTGCCCACGGCGTAGAACGCTGGCAAAGTAACTGTGGCTGCAACACAGGCGGCAACAGTGGCTGGGATCAGCAGTGGCGCGGTCCTCTCCGGAAAGCCTTTGACTGGCTCCGCGACCAGCTTACACCGCTCTTTGAAAAGGAAATAAAAAAACTGGGAGCAGCGCCATGGGCTGCCCGAAATGATTATGTACAAGTTATTATGGATCGCTCGGAGCAAAATGTGGCGGCGTTTATTCAAAGCCATACCACACGCGAGCTGAGTAAAATGGAGAAGGTGCGTTTCCTGAAACTACTTGAAATGCAGTACCATACCCTGCTCATGTACACCAGTTGCGGCTGGTTTTTTGACGAGGTGACAGGCATAGAAACGGTGCAGGATATTTACTATGCAGCCAGAGCCATTCAGTTAGCTCACAGTATTAGCGGGCAGGACACTGATTATGAGAAACCATTCTTGAAGCTGCTGAGGCAGGCAAAGAGCAACCACAAAGACCTGGGGAATGCAGCGGAAGCTTATCTTAAATCGGTAAAACCCACCATCCTTGACTTGAGGCGGGTGGGTGCACATTATGCTGTATCTTCACTTTTTGCAGAACATAAAAAAGAGGTAGAACTGTATAGCTATAAGGCAACATCACTGGAGTACGAGCAGATGGCAGCCGGCCGGCAGAATCTGGCGGTTGGTAGAGCCAATATTTGTTCTATGGTTACGTGGGAGGAAGAGGTAATTACTTTTAGCGTCCTGCACCTGGGCGACCACCAGCTGTTCGGCGGCGTGCGTGAGTTTGTGAGTGCTGAAAATTATGCTAACCTGACAGGTGAGTTACGTATAGCCTTTGAGCGCGGAAATGTGAGCGAGGTGATTATGTTGCTAGATAAGCACTTTGAATCTCACAGCTATTCGTTCTGGCACTTATTTAAAGATGATCAGAAGAAAATACTGGACCAGGTGCTGGAAAACACCATGCAAAACGTGGAGAGTAATTTCGAGCAGCTTTACTATAATAATTACCCCTTGATTTCCGCCATCAAAACATTGGGAATGAAACTGCCGGAGCCGCTGCAGACAACCGTAGAGTATATCTTAAATACTAAACTGCTGCATGAGTTTAAGTCAGAAACGCCCGCTACACAGGAGGTAAAAAGACTACTCGAGGAAGCAAAGCGTATGAAGGTAAAACTCAGCTATACCTCTCTGGAGTTTGCCTTATCGCACCGGGCAAACCAGCTAATGAAGTATGTACAGGAGCACCCGAACAACCTACGTAAAATGCAGCTTTTAATTGATTTACTCGACGTACTGGAAAGCTCAAAGTTAGAGGGCGACTACTGGCAGGCACAGAACATTGCTTTCCGGATGCAACAAACTATTTACAAGAAGTACCTGAAGCACAGCGAACTTGGCGATAAAGAAGCCGCAGCATGGATTGAAAAGTTCGATGTGCTTTGTTCAAACCTAAATCTGAAAACACAATATGGTATACATTCCAGCAGCCACCTACAGGCTACAAATATCGCCTAAATTCACGTTTAAACAGGTGCAGGAGATAATCCCATACCTGCACGATCTGGGCATCAGCACGGTTTACTCGGCTCCTTTTTTCTGCTCCCGCCCCGGCAGCGAGCACGGTTACGACGTAACCGCCCCCTACGACATCAACCCTGATGTTGGCACCAAGCAGGAGCTAAAGCAAATTGCTTCGGAACTGAAAGAAAGGAACATGGGCTGGCTGCAGGACATTGTGCCCAACCACATGGCTTACCACCCCGGCAATGTGTGGCTGATGGATGTGCTGGAAAAAGGCCCGCAGTCTCACTTCTATACCTTCTTCGACATCGATTTTCATCACCCCGATTTTGCAGGCCAGGTGATGGTTCCTTTTTTGGGCGATTCTCTGGAAGAGGTGCTCAGGCAAAATCAATTAGAGCTCAGGTTTTCGGACAAAGGCCTTACCGTCAACTACTACGACAGCGCCTATCCCTTGAGTATATCCAGCTACAAAACGCTCTTGCAGGAGATACAACCAATTGCCGGAGAACCGGATACAAGCAACCACGTACAACAATTCCTCAACGACCTGCGATTATTCGAATCAGAAGAAAGCATCTCCCCTGCCGCCTGGAACAACTTTAAAAAGAAGCTCTTCAACAACGCGCAGCTCAGGCAGGAACTGGAAGGGATGGTGAAAAGCATTCAGAACGATAATGGAAAGCTGCAGCAGCTACTTCAGCAGCAGCACTATATACTTTGCCACTGGCAGGAAACAGAGAAGCGCATCAACTTCCGCCGCTTCTTTACTGTGAACGACCTGATTTGCCTGCGCATGGAGCACCCGGAGGTGTTTGAGCAGTATCACCAGTTCATAAAGCAACTGGTAGACCAAGGGCTGCTGCAGGGCCTGCGGGTAGACCACGTGGACGGTCTCTTCGACCCTACCAATTACCTGAAGCGCCTGCGCAAACTGGCTGGCCCGGAAGCCTATATAGTCGTAGAGAAAATCCTCGAAGGTGAGGAACAGTTACCGGAGCGCTGGCCGATTGAGGGCAACAGCGGCTACGATTTCCTGGCGTGGGTCAGCAACCTGTATACCTCCGGCTCCGGCCGCCGCAAGCTTACCCAAATCTACAGCCGGCTGGTGCCAAGCGCGGCTAAAAACTATGAGCAGCTGGTTTTTGAAAAGAAAACGTTCATCCTGAAAGACCAGATGCAGGGAGAGTTGCATAACCTGTTGCGTCTGTTACAGGAACGCCACCTGATACCGCTTGATCCGGAAGATGAATGGAGAAAGGCACTGGGAGTGTTGCTGTGCGCCTGGCCGGTTTACTGTATCTATGGTAACCGGCTGCCGCTCTCTAAAGACGAAATGCAGGTGGTGGACAATGCATTTGAGGAAGCCCATAACCAGGCCCCGGAATTGCAGGAGTACTTCCAGGAGCTGCACAAGCTCTTTACTTTAGAGCCCGGCGATACAGAGCAGACGACGCATGACAAGCTGTACTTTGTTATGCGGAGCCAGCAATATACAGGGCCACTTGCCGCCAAAGGCGTGGAAGATACCACCTTCTATAATTATAACCGCCTGATTTCCCTTAACGAAGTGGGTAACAGTCCGGATATTTTCCACCTCAACGACGATGAGTTTCACGAGCGCATGCTGTACCGCCAGCGGGTGTACCCCCACTCCATCAACGCCACGGCTACCCACGACACCAAGCGCGGCGAAGGTGCCCGTATCCGCCTGAACGTGCTGAGCGAACTCCCGGAAGAGTGGGAAAATAATGTGCAGGATTGGATTGAGAGAAGTAAAAAATACACCACCAAACCAAGCATCAACGACCTCTATTTCTTTTTCCAGACACTCATTGGCGTACTTCCGCTGAACGGCCAGGCTGATGAGTCGATTGTGGAGCGGGTGCAGGAGTACCTGCAAAAGGCGCTGCGGGAGGCAAAAGTAAAAACAGGTTGGTCTGATCCGAACGAAGGGTATGAACAGGCCATGACGGACCTGGTGCAGCAGCTGTTGCTCGACGATAAAGATTTCATGGATACTTTCAGGCCTTTCTTCCAGAAGGTATCGCACTATGGCTGGATTTATGCGCTCTGCCAGGCCTTGCTCAAAATAACCTGCCCCGGTGTGCCCGATATTTACCAGAGCTGCGAACTTTGGGACCTGAGCCTTGTAGACCCCGATAACCGCCGCCCTGTAGACTACGAGCTACGCCAGCAGTACCTGACGGAATTAAAAGAGCAGGAGCAGCAGGACCCTGACGGCCTGCAACAGCAACTGCTTCAGAACCCGGACGACGGGAAAGTGAAATTATACATGCTGTACAAGGTGCTGAACAGGCGACGTGACTTACAGCCACTGTTTAACTTTGGGGATTATGTGCCGCTGCATGTACAGGGAACGCACAAGCACCGTATTCTGGCGTTTGCCCGCCACCATGAGGGGCAGTGGGGCGTGGTGGTGGTACCGCTTCTGCTCGTAAACCTCATTGGCGAACATGAGTTGCCAATAGGGGAAGAAGTTTGGGAAGACACTGCTATCGCGCTGCCTGAAGGAGCACCGGTAGCATGGCAGCACGTACTTGGAAATGGCACGCTGCAAGCAGAAGAGAACATACTGCCCTTAGCCGGGGTACTTAAAACATTCCCGGTAGCATTTTTAACCGCAACAAATACTTTATGATTATATCAAAACGAAGTGCAGGCCTTTTACTGCATATTACCTCTCTCCCCTCCCGCTTCGGTATTGGGGATTTAGGACCAGAAGCCTATCATTTTGCTGACCTGTTAGAAGAAGCGGGCCAGCGGTACTGGCAGATACTCCCGCTAAACCCCACCGAAGGCGGCTACGGCCACTCCCCCTACAGCAGCCACTCTGCCTTTGCAGGGAACCCGTTGCTCATCAGCCCTGAGCTGCTCGTGCAGGATGGTTTGCTACAAAAAAGCGATCTTGAATTAGACGAGGAATTTAAAGAGGACCGGGTAGAGTATCCGAAGGTAGTTAAACTGAAGCTGAAGCTATGGCAGAAGGCTTTTGATAAGTTTAACGAAACTGCAGACTCTGATTTGCAGCAGGAATACAAAGCCTTCATGCGCGAACAAAAGGCGTGGTTACCGGACTTTGCACGGTTCGCTGCCTTCAAGAAGCGCTTTGAAGACAGAAGCTGGGTGGAATGGCCCAAAGAAATAAAGCAGCACGAGGAGCATGCCGTAAAGGCCCTTGAACAAGAGATGGTGGAAGAGGTCCATTTTGAGCAGTTTATGCAGTTCCTGTTTTACAGGCAATGGGAGAAACTAAAGCAATACTGTCACCAGAAAGACATCACCTTTTTCGGCGACATGCCTTTTTATGTAAGTCACGACAGTGCGGATGTATGGCAGAACCCGGAGTATTTTAAGCTGGATAAAGAAGGAAACGCCACCGGGCTTTCCGGGGTGCCACCGGACTTCTTCAGCGAGACTGGTCAGCTGTGGGGCACACCGGTTTTTGACTGGACAGAGCTGGCCAAACACAACTATGACTGGTGGATACGCCGCATCGACCATAACCTGCGCCTGTTCGGGTTGCTGCGCCTCGACCATTTCCGCGCCTTCTCTGCTTACTGGGAGGTGCCTGCCGGTGAAGAGACAGCCATGAACGGAAAGTGGAAGAAATCACCGGGTGCCGAAATCCTGAGCCTTGTACAGAAGAAATATCACAAAATGCCAATCATTGCCGAGGACCTGGGCGAGATAGACCAGCCTGTCCGTGATCTGATACAGCAGTTCGACCTGCCGGGCATGCTTGTATTACTATTTGCTTTTGTCTCGGATGAGAAAGCGTTTGAAGGCTCCTTTATGCCGCACAACCATACACGTAACAGCATTGTATATACCGGCACGCACGACAACAGCACAGTGGTAGCCTGGTACCACGACGCAAAGAAAGGTGACAAAAAAGCCCTCAGCGACTACACCTATCAGGAGCTCTCTGAAGACAATGTGCATGAAATAATGGGGCGTTTAGCACTGGCTTCTGTGGCACAACTGGCTGTGCTGCCGGTGCAGGATGTGCTGGGGCTTGGGAAAGAAGCCACTATGAACAAGCCCTCTACCTCCAGGGGAAATTGGGAATGGCGACTCAAAAAGAACCAGTTCACAGATAAAAACGCGAAAGAACTGTTAGAGTTGACTAAGCTTTACGGCAGGTTTGTGGGCAGGGAGAAATAACCTTACACTGAAAGGGCGTTTGCTATCCGCCGTAAAAATACCTATTTTAGAAATCATAGCCCGTAGCACTCTGCCACGGGCTTACCCGAAAAATTAGATAAGCTATGGCAGCATATTCCAATGCCCAGATTGACCTGGGCACCAAAGCACATAACTTTGCGCTTTTAGACACTGCTTCTGACGCACTGGTTTCCCTCACGGATGTAGCCTCTCCCAAAGCTACTGTTATCATGTTCATCAGCAACCATTGCCCCTATGTGCAGCACATTCTAGATGAGCTAGTGGATGTAGCGGCTGAGTACAAGACTAAAGGCGTCAATTTTGTAGCCATCAGTTCGAACGATGCCATGACGTATCCGCAGGACGGACCTCAGCAGATGAAAGCACTGGCGCTGGATTATGATTTCTCATTTCCGTACCTCTACGACCAGACACAACAGGTAGCCCGCACCTATGAGGCGGAATGTACGCCTGAATTCTTTGTGTATGACGGCAAAATGGGCCTTGCCTACCACGGGCAGTTCGACGACTCCCGCCCCAATAACGGAAAGCCGGTCACGGGCAACGACCTGCGTACTGCGCTAGATGCGCTGCTTACCAGGCAGCCTGTGCCACAGGAGCAGGCACCCAGCGTAGGCTGCAGCATTAAATGGCGTGATTCTTAAGATTTAGCCGGAACCGGTATGTCCTTTTTGTTTTCATTTACTAACTCCGCCATTGCTGTCATGTGGTCGAGGTATTGGGAGGTATAGGCATCATGCGCGGCATGCGCATACAATGCGGTACCGCCCATTACCGTTTTGATTATTTCATCGTGCTGCTCCATCGGCACGGCAGGGCAACCTAAACTGCGTCCTAGGCGGCCTGCCTGTTTTATAAAGTCTTCTGTGGCGTACTCAGCGCCATGCATTACTATGCACCGGTCTTTTGCATTGGTGTTGAACCCCTCGTCCAACCCCTCCAGTTTCAGCGAAAGGCCGTGCTTGCCCTGGTATGTTTCATCGGTCACATAAAAGCCGATACTGCTCATAAAGGATTCATTCTCGTTTGAGAAATGCTCCGCAAATTCTTCCCCGGAGTTGCGGCCATGGGATACGTAGGTGTTAATAAGTAATTCCTTCTTCTCCACATCCACTACCCACAGCCTTTTCTCGTTCGACGATTTTGTAAAATCTATGATGGTGATGATGGGTTTATCAGAGATTTTCTGATTACGCTTCATATTGTAATAGCCTGTCAGTGCCTTATCAAACACCTCAAACTTCAACCCTGTTTCCTGAAGGTCCATGTAGCTATACAGATTGTATGATACCTGGTTAAACCGCATCAATTTATAGTTGGTGACTCTGTCTCTGATCTTCTTTTGATCCGGCTTGGACATAGCAGATCCCTTGTTCACAGGAGTTGCAAACGGTACTAGCACCAAGGGTGCAAACAGCGGTAAAAGCCCCCGAGCCATTTTACGTCGGGTATATCTCCAAGAATGTATTTTCATCTCCATCTCTTCTTTGGTTCACCTTCTTTGTACGTATTGCAGCACCTTCGGTTAGTTCACACTAAAATCATCCCTTAGCATTAGTCCCCAGCTTATCAATATTTTCCGGTAAAAGGCATCATTTATGACTCTGAAGCTGTTATAACAGCAACACCTATCCTGAAGAGAACAATGAGATCAGATAATATAAATTATCATAGTTATATATTTTACATTTTCATGGGACTACTGCTCGCCGGCTGTAGCGGCAAGCAAACCTTGCGAGGCGTGTTCAGCAAAGAACAGACACCCTATGAGAAGTATGCAGCCAAATTGAAAGATGCTAAACTAGACGAGACAGCTTTAGGGCAGGAGTGGCTGCAGGCGGGGCAACAAGCCTTAAGGGATTCAATCACTGTGACGCTCCCTTTTAAAGAAACAGGTTACTTTTCTGCGGAGAAACCCAAAGCCCTCGGGTACAGGATAGCTGCAAAACGGGGAGAGCGCCTTGTAGTGAACCTTGAAATGAAAGCAAGGGAGCAGGCACAGGTATTTATGGATTTGTTTGAGGCACCCGCCATACCTTCAGCGGAGGCTCACCGCGTAGCCTCCGCTGATACCGCCTCTACATCGATAAGCTACGAAGTAGACGAAGACCAGCAGCATATTTTGCGTGTACAGCCAGAGCTGCTGCGCAGTGGCCAGTACACGGTAACGATTCAGGCAGAACCTACCCTGGCTTTCCCGGTGCAAGGCAAAACCAGCCGTAACATCGCCAGCATCTGGGGCGACCCGCGCGACGGAGGCGTTCGTCTGCACGAGGGCGTTGATGTATTTGCGAAGCGGGGCACGCCCGCTATTGCCTCCACTGAAGGCGTAGTATCAAAAGTAAGCGTAACGCCACGGGGCGGAAAGGTAGTGTGGCTTACAGACGTAAAACGCAGGCAGAGCTTATACTATGCCCACCTTGACAGCCAGGCGGTTGCAGCCGGGCAGCGGGTGCAGATAGGCGACACACTGGGTTTTATTGGCAATACAGGCAATGCCATCACCACAAACCCACACCTGCACTTTGGCATATACCGCTTCGGACGCGGCGCCACAAACCCATTTCCTTACCTGTACGAGTCAAACCAGAAATTGCCTGATGTAAGGATCGATGCATCGCTGGTGGGCAATTGGGTACGTATATCGGCAAAGTCAGCGAATATCAGGCTGCAGCCAACTATAAAATCGACGGTTTATGCCACACTGCCACAACACACCCCCTTGCAGGTAATGGGTGGCGTAGATACATGGTACCGTATTGCTTTACCCAATGGTACCGAAGCTTATATTGCAGGCAGTTTAGTCGAAGCTACCACCAAGCCTGTCCGTTACGAGAAGATTTCCGCTGAGACTGACCTGCTGGATGAGGCACACCCTTTGGCTGCTGCGAAAGACAGCTTAAAACCCGGAAACAATGTGGCCGTGTTGGGCAACTACAATGGGTTCCAGCTGGTCCGGAACGACGATGGTCTACTCGGCTGGATTAATACCGAAGGCGATGTAAGCTTGCGCTAAGCCTTCCATTTATTTAGTCCTTTCCTGCTATAGTCTATAGTCGCTCCTTTGGGAGCCGCTATTTTCGGTTCGGAGGCCATGCAGTTTCCCTCGGGGCCTGCCATAAAAATATTTTCTGCTTATATTTACCCTATTGAAAACATAAACAGACAAGCCTTTGAAGTTAGCAGCCATAGATATCGGTTCGAATGCAGTGAGATGCCAGATCTCCAGTGTGCTGAACCAGAACGGTCATGTATTTTTTAAAAAGGTGGAGTACGTGCGGTATGCCATCCGCTTTGGCGAGGACGTGTTCAACTCCGGCTATATCCCTCAAAATAAAATAGAGAAATTTGTAAAGCTTCTGAAAGCCTTCCAACTGCTGTTGGATGTGCACGACGTAGACCACTACATGATTTGTGCCACCTCTGCCATGCGCTCCGCAGTAAATGCGCCCGAAATAATGAAGCGGGTAAAGGAAGAAGTAGACATGGAAATACAGGTGATTGACGGAGAAAGAGAAGCTGACCTGATCAATAAAGTCATCTTCAACTTTCTGGATGAGCGCAATTATCTGCACATTGATGTGGGCGGCGGAAGCACAGAATTTAACATCTATGTGAACAAGGAGAAGAAAGCATGTCAGTCATTTGAACAAGGCTCTATCCGCCACATGCAAGGCGACGAATCCATGGAACTGTGGAACCAGATGCGCCATTGGATTGAGACAAACTCTAAGAAGTACCATTTGTCCCGTGCTATCGGCACAGGCGGTAACATCAATAAGATATTTGAAATTGCAGGTAAAACGCCCGGCAAGGCTATTTTCCGGAAACAAATTGAAGAAGTTGCGGCACACATTAGTTCCATGCCCATGCAGGAGCGCATTACAAACCTGCTTCTAAACCCTGACCGTGCTGACGTAATCGTACCAGCATCTGAAATTTACTTGTCCGCGATGAAATGGGCTAAGCTGGAAACAATGCTCGTACCTGCCGTTGGCCTGAAAGACGGCATGTTGCACGCCCTCTACGAGCGTTACCACCCGGAGCCCTTTGTTATTGAGAAAATCAACTGAGGTACCACCTATCAATTATCAGCTAGCAGTTTACATTCATAAGGTGTAACTAATATACATATCCTTATCCATCAAAAAGCGCGGCTGCAGTCTTTTCTCAGAGAGATAACTGCAGCCGCGCTTATTTTCACTTGTGTTGATAATATACCTGATAAATGACTAAAGCAGTTCTACGGCCTCCTGCACCTCGCTAATAGCTTTTTTAAAGAACAGCTTATGAATGTCTGTTACTTCTTCGTTCGCCCCTACCCGCCTCTTCACATATGTGCCGTCTTCCCTCATAATGTAAGAGTTCTGGTTGTCTTGCACGTTGTAATACAGGATATTGATAACTTCCTTCTTCAGTTCTTCGTTAGTGATCAGGAAAAGGGCTTCTATACGCCGGTCGAAGCTGCGCACCATTATATCGGCGCTGCCGCTGTATACTTTCGTTTCGCCGTTGTTGTGGAAGTAGTACAGTCGGGAGTGCTCTAAATACTCTCCCACAATAGACTTCACAGTAATGTTATCGCTCAGTTCCTCGCGGCCAGGACGAAGGCAGCAGATGCCGCGCACAATCAGTTTGATAGGCACGCCGGCTTTAGAGGCCTTGTAGAATTCATCAATTACCTCTTTATCCTCCAGAGAGTTAATCTTGATAACGATGCCGCTCTTTAAGCCTTTTTTTGCATTGCGCGCTTCATTCCGGATTAGCTCAATCAGCTGATGCCGCATGCCTTTTGGCGACGTCATCAGGTACTTGTATTCGTTTGGCCTGGAATGGCCCGTGATAACGTTGAAGAACTCTGACACATCGTGCGCATATACTTCATTGGTAGTAAGCAGGCTCACATCGGTATAGAGGCGTGCGGTTTGCTCGTTGTAGTTACCGCTACCGATGTGGATATAACGCGTCACCTTCTCCCCTTCCTTCCGGATGATCATGAGCATTTTAGTGTGTGTTTTATACTTGCTGATGCCATATATCACGAAGCAGCCTGCCTTTTCCAGCCGCTCTCCCTCCCTTAAGTTTCGCTCCTCGTCAAAACGTGCCTTCACCTCAAACAGCACCGACACGTGCTTCCCGTTTTCAGCAGCTTTCAACAGCGCTGCCGTTACCCGCGACTGATCTGCCAGCCGATAGATAGTTTGCTTGATTCCCAGCACCGACGGGTCCTCGGCAGCACGCTCCAGCAAGCTCACAACTGGCTCCATACTGTTGTAAGGGTGGTGCAGCAACACATCGTGCTCTTTCAGGTACTCAAACATATCCACGCCATCGCTTGGCAGACTGAGCGGCTGCACCGCTGATGGTTGCTTAAAGCCTTTATCTTTAAAATGCCGGTGGTTGATGATCTGCCACAATCCTCGCAGATCTAGGAGGGAATTTATAGTAAACACATTGGCGTTATCGATTGTCCAGCGCTCTTTCAGGGTTTTCATCATGAACTGCGATGGATTTCGCTCCACTTCAAGGCGCACCACCCGTCCCTTTTTGCGTGTGCGCAGCTTCGACTTGATCTCCTGTATAAAGTCCGCCTCTAAGTCATCCGACTCCTCCAGGGTAAAGTCGCCGTTGCGCGTAATGCGGAACAGGTTAACAGACACAATCTCTACATTCCGGAAAAGCTTCTTGATCTTCCAGCGGATAATATCTTCTATCGGCACAAAGATAATTCTGTCCTTGCGGTTTATCTCGTAGAAACGCGCCAGGTTCTGCGGTATCTGCACAAATGTTACCCTATCCTGCGCCTTTAGCTCTTCTGTGGTGCGGGTTACCACGCCAAAAGTCAGCAGTTGGTTCATCAGCAACGGAAAGCCATGGTAGTTGTCGTACACCATGGGCGTGAGCAGCGGGTAAATAGTATTCTTAAAGTAAGAGTCTGCTTTCTTCTGTTCGATTTCTGTCAGTTCGCTTACCTTCAGAATATCGCAGCCATGCTTTTCGAAAATCGGTTTCAGCTCATTATTGAAGGTCAGGTACTGGTCGTTGACGAAACGATGGGCATAATCAAGCAGCTTCTTACGGAATG
Source organism: Pontibacter pamirensis (assembly GCF_010015475.1). Lineage (GTDB taxonomy): Bacteria > Bacteroidota > Bacteroidia > Cytophagales > Hymenobacteraceae > Pontibacter > Pontibacter pamirensis. Next base: position 12,665 of record NZ_SSNI01000024.1, on the reverse strand, counting down.
GCAATTCCCGCAGGCCGGAATAGTCGGTGCGCTCCTTGCCATAGTCGAGATAATTGTACAAACTACCCACCCGGATCATAAAGAACTCATCCAGGTTGGAGGATGTGATAGCCATAAACTTCAACCTGTCGAAGAAGCTTTTGTTGGTATCCCGCGCCTGGTCCAGCACACGGTAATTGAAACGCAACCAGCTCAGGTCGCGACTAATGTACTTACTTCTTTTTATTTGGTCAGAAACCTTATTTATAAGCATGCGTCCATCGTTTTAAAGAATAAAGAAGCGCTATACGCTGCCATATCCTGCCATACCACAAAATATAACTATAATTTGATACTGAAGTGTACAAAGTGGCAACAAAAATTTTTGCACTCAATCTAAAGTGCTTTCTTCCAAAGGCTTGATAACCGTCTTTGAATTCTGCTTTCCTGCGTCTGTGGAAAAACACGCCCGGCTACAGCCTGATACTCTTTTAAAAACTAAAGGGCCGACTGCTGCCATAGCACAACAGTTGGCCCTTGCAGTTTATTACTGGTTCTCCGGCTATATTTAAACCCTTACCTGTCCGTTTCCTTTCACAATCCACTTATAGCTGGTTAGCTCGTCTAATGCCATTGGGCCGCGGGCGTGTAGCTTCTGGGTACTGATGCCTATCTCGGCACCAAGACCAAATTGAGCTCCGTCGGTGAAGGCGGTTGAGGCATTGGCGTATACTGCGGCGGCATCCACAGCTTTCAGGAAGTGCTCTACATTTGCCTCGTTTTCAGAGATGATGGCTTCACTATGCTGTGAGCTGTATTTGTTAATGTGCTCGATGGCCTCATCCAGACCAGCCACTGTTTTAACAGACATTTTAAGGGACAGAAACTCTGTTCCAAAATGTTCTTCCGTTGCCTTATGCAGTTTTTCATCCGGGTAGTTCCCCTTCAGCACTTCATAAGCAGGTGCATCGGCATATACGTCTACTTCTTTCTGAGCCAAACCTTTTCCTATTTCTGCCAAATCATTTAACCTGTTCTTGTTAATCACCAGGCAGTCAAGAGCATTGCACACACTCACTCTTCGTGTTTTAGCGTTTACAATAATCTCCTTTCCCTTATCCAGGTCCGCAAATTCATCGAAATAGGTATGTACAATACCGGCTCCTGTTTCAATAACCGGCACCTTCGAGTTTTCGCGCACATAGTTGATCAAGCCCTGGCTGCCGCGTGGAATGATAATGTCCACATAATCCACTGCATGCAGCATCTCATGTGTGGCTACGCGGTCTGGTGGCAGGAGCTGCACGATGTTATTGTCTACGCCATTGCTTTCGAGCACCTCATGTATCAGCTTGACAATGGCCGTGTTTGAGTCTTTTGCATCACTGCCTCCTTTTAGCAGCAGCGCATTTCCTGAGCGGAGGCACAGGCAGAAAACATCGAAAGTTACGTTTGGCCGGGCTTCATAAATCACACCGATAACGCCTAAGGGAACCGACACTTTCTTAAGCTCCAGCCCATTCTCCAGCTTCCTCTCAGACAGCACCTTACCAAGTGGAGAAGGCAGGCTGGCTACATTGCGTATATCAGCGGCTATACTTTCCACCCGCTCTCTCGTCAGTTTCAATCGGTCGAATTTTGGGTCGTCGGCGTCCATGCGCTGCAGGTCTTTCTGGTTTTCTGCCAGAATAATATCAGTGGCTTCAACGGCCTTTTTGGCAAGGTCTTGCAGCACCTTTTCTACCTTATCTTCAGAGAGCAGATTCAATTTCCTGCTCGCTTGCTTTACACTTTCGAAAACCTGTTGCAATGCCATATTTTTAGACGTTATGATATTTAAATAAATATAAGTAATTGTAATGAATGAGCGGCTTCTGATTGTTCAATCCTACCCGCTCTGTCGCTTTTCTGGAGTTATACTCCGCTTTACCGAGCCCTATCTTCTCCCCGTGCGCATCTCTGATACGGATGATGTCTCCTTTCGAAAAATCACCGGTTACAGACGCAATACCTACGGGTAGTAAACTGGTTACTTCATCGGAATACAAAGCTTCTTTAGCACCTTCATTGATGTGTACTTCACCTTTGGTGTAGTTGTCACTGTGGGCTACCCATTTCCGCAGATTTGGTTTGGATGAGTCGGGCTCAAAGTAAGTTGCCTTCAATTTGTTATGATAGAAGTCGTGCAGCACGTCCTCACGGTTACCGTTGGCAATGTAAACATGTATACCTAGAAAAGCCGCTTTTTTTGCCATCTTCATCTTACTCTGCATCCCGCCTCTGCCGAAGGCAGACTTTGAAGAGGCAATATAACGGCTTACTCCAGATGTTTTGCGGCTTACCCGCTCAATCAGTTGTGAAGCAGGGTCATCGGGATGTCCCTTGTAGATACCGTCTACGTTCGTCAACAAAATCAGCGTATCCGCATCTATCATGGCGGCGGTCATGCTGGCAAGCTCATCATTATCTGTGAACATAAGTTCCGTAACCGCTACCGCATCGTTCTCATTGATAACCGGGATAATACCATGGTTTAGCAGGCCCAGAAGACAGTCTTTGATGTTCAGGTAATGCCTCCGGGAGCGGAAATCCTGCGGTGTCACCACAATCTGGGCGATTTGATGCCCCTCTTTCTGAAAAAGATCCTTGTAGGCATGTATAATGTCTATCTGCCCTACTGAGGCAAGAATTTGTTTTCTAACAACTGATTCTGTTTTCTCTTCGAAGGTGATGTGTTTTCTGGCAAAGGCTACTGCTCCTGAAGAAACCAACACCACCTGCAGTCCCTGTTCCTTTAAAAAAACAAGTTGCTTCACGAGAGAAGCCATGCGTTCTCTGTCGGGTGAGCCATCGTCCTTTGTAAGTACGTTAGAACCTACTTTTACAACAACAAGCTGCGCTTGATGATCCATTTATATTTGTTTGTTTTAATTAAAAATATACTATTCGGACAGAACACATACCCGTCCCTGTTCAATTGTGCTGCTATACTAGGCAGACCTGCACACCCATGCGCTATTATCCGACTGCAACAGCTGTGTGCAAAAAAATAGTGGTTATTGCAGATGATATGGGACTGCCTTAAGAGCAAACCGCCTTAAACTAAAAAGTTGCTGCTCCCAGGCTATAGCACGCGTGCTATAGCCTGGGAGCAGCAACAAGTAAAATCAATTATGCTGATTCTTTTTCCCGTTGTTCTTTCAGGATCTGAATTCTTTCAAAAGAAGTAACAAGACCTTTGATAACCGCAGAGCTGAGCCCCTGGTGTTCCATCTCGTTCAGGCCAGCAATGGTACAACCTTCAGGAGTTGTTACTTTGTCTATTTCCTGCTCCGGGTGTGATTCATTTACTGCAAGCAAAGTAGAGGCGCCTTTACTTACCTGCACCGCAATCTTCTGGGCATCTTCGGCATCAAGGCCTAGCTGAATTCCGCCCTGCGTAGCCGCACGTATAAAGCGCATGTTAAAGGCGATGCCACTGGAGCAAAGGGCGGTGGCCCCGGCCATCAATTCTTCTTCAATGATTAGGGTTTCGCCTAAACAATTGAATATATCCACTACTTCCTGCTCCACCTGCGATGCCCTTTCGTTGAAGGCCAGGCAGGTCATGGATTGCTGCACAGCGATGGCTGTGTTTGGCATGCTGCGCACGATTGGGAAATCGCCTACAGACAGCACAATTTTATCAATTGTCACCCCCGTTATAACGCTCAGCAGTACGTGCTGCTCCAGGTTCAGGTGTGGCTTTATATCGTTGAGTACGTTTTCGAGTTGTGCTGGCTGCACACACAGCATGATCCAACGGCATTGCTTCACGGCCTCGCTGTTGCTGTTTGTTACCTGAAGGCCTTTGTCTTTCAGAAACTGTATAGACTTGGTGTTTCTTCTGGTTACAAAAACATTTTCCGGCTTAAACTGGCCATTACTTACAAGGCCTTCTGCAATTGCGACTCCGAGGTTTCCTGCTCCGAGGATAGCTACGTTGCTATTATTCATTCTTCTGTTTTTTTCCTAAGCTTTAACGGCTCTGTTTTCAGAGCACTTACACAAAAAATTATTGACTGAACCACAAAAGTACAAAATCTATTTATCTATAAAAAATTATCTCCCGTTTCAACCTCTCTATACAGCGATTTGCACCATCAAAAAAAACAACACAATCACCTGATTTACAGCTGTATTATAACAGAAACAACAAACAAACTTCTACACAGCTAAAAAATATCAGGCGACTTTGATAGTCTCCTTCTAAAACTAAAATTGTTGTAAATCAAAAAAGTTATAATTAGAAAGAAGATTTTTTCCTGATTCTCTTATTGAAGGGGGAGGCATGCATACGCCGGACATAAGTCAATGTGGCATGACACATTAATGCTTTAATCAGCCGATATTTCAACAGTATGTATGCAGACTGTTCTAGTGGGTCAGCAGAAGCCTTTGATTAATACCCAAGTGTATGCACACATCTATCTGGTAGAGCATCTTAGTTGAGGAGCCTGTCCTGTAGATACAAGTAGCACCTACTTGTGCTTTTGCAAGACCGGCAGGTGCTACTTTATGACATTGAAATAAGCCTTAACGCTGGTATGGTGTTGTATCGCTTGGACGTATGAGCAGCCACAAGAGTAGTCCGATGGGCCAGGCCAGAAATGCTACGACAATGGCTACAAGCCACCCTGGTTTACCTCTTCGTTCCGCATCTTTATACGACCATACAATACTCCAGAAATACAGCACTAGCAACACCAACCCTAGTATAAGTCCGAAAATACCAAACCCCAAAAGTGTCTCTTCCATAGTTTTTATATTATATAGGTTCTACACAAACTCATTTTAACGCAGCTGCGTTGTTTTTAGTTAATAACCAGCATCATGACCTTTTAAAAAATCTATTTTGAAAAACAGGAGCTTAGATTGCTAATCGATTATGCTATGAATTCATCAAACCTGGAGCCACGGCCATATTATGGAGCATGTCCAGGTAAAGCCGTATTTTATACCTCCTACATACTGGATAATCTAAAAACTTATACGCCCACAGGCACTTTACCTGATTTTGTCTTTTAACATGCCGAAAGCGGGTATAAACACCAACATCTCGCCTTCAGCGCCGTATTCTCTTTGAGTTAAAACATTGATACATTGATTTTTTAAGCTTTTGGAGGAAGCATAGCGAGATGGGAATAAAAGACATGTTTGAGAGCCTGAAAAAGGAAATCAAGGTAGTGCAGGGCGAGGGGACCAAGGACAAAGTCTACAGCAACCAAAATGAGTTTGTTGATGAATCCACCGCTATACAGGAGTTAGAAAGGGCAAAGCAAAAGCTCTTTGATGTTAACATGTGGACCAAGATAGAAGGGTTCAGTTCAGAGTTTCGCCTTTACGATGCGAATGGGCGCCGCACAACAACACGTAAGCCTGAAATTGGCTTCTTTATCGAAATTATACTCCCTGCCTCAACTTTAGAAAATTGGGTTAAAATTACCGATATAAGAGAAGAGCCAAACCTTGCGGAATTTGTGGTGCACCCGAGTGAGCAGCCGCAGGCACAAGACCAGGAGGATAAGGTAATCGAACACTTTTTTATTAAGGAGGCCAGCAGTACATTTCGGGTGATGCGCGAGGGTAAAACACTGCACGCCTACGAAATAGGAAAAAACGAAGGCATCAACAACCATGGCGATGAAGCCGGTGATAGAGCCTTGTTAAACACGCTGGTGGCCGAAGGTGGTTGGGCCGGAGTGCAGGGCTTGCAGTGGGATAATCTAACCCGTTACCTGGTGCATCTGGAAGAAATGGAAACAACAGATTAAAAACCTCACAGTACCCGTTGGTTGTGCGTGGTTATCCCGAATGTTTCATCAACAATTGTTTTGCCTTTTTCATAGCTTTTCTTTTTCTCTCATTTACGCCCCAACACTTGATGGGTTCCTAAACAATCTCCTGCAAATCAAACACGTACGCAGGCTATTCAAATGGCAAGACCTGCGCTGCTTAAAACTAAGTCTGGGAAGGAGGCGTACCATTCAGCAGGAGAAACTTATACTTAACCTGCCATAACATATGAATGAAAATAACGACAGTAATCACAAGGGCGTCGCAGTAGTAACCGGTGCATCTGCTGGCCTGGGACGGGCCATTGTTCGTGAGTTCGCTAAACAAGGGTATGATGTGGGCCTTATAGCACGCGGTTTAGACGGACTGGAAGGAGCCAAAAAAGAAGTAGCAGCCTTTGGGCGTAAATCAGTTTATATTCAAGTAGACGTAGCTGATGCAGATGCCGTGGAAGAGGCAGCCGCTAAAATAGAAGAAGAGCTTGGCGAGATTGACGTGTGGGTAAATAACGCCATGAACAGTGTGTTTAGCCCTGTAAAGAAAATGAAGGCTAATGAATACAAGCGTGTAACGGAAGTGACATACCTCGGCCAGGTGTATGGCGCACTTTCAGCACTCAAGCGCATGCTTCCCCGTGACCGTGGTTCCATTGTGTTCGTGGGTTCGGCCCTTGCCTACCGGGGCATTCCGCTACAGTCTGCGTACTGCGCCTCCAAACATGCCATTCAAGGCTTTTACGACTCGCTGCGCACCGAACTGATGCATGACAAAAGCAATGTAAAGATAACTATGGTGCAACTGCCAGCCATGAACACAACCCAATTCGGATTCGTGAAAACCCGTTTACCAAACAAGCCAAGGCCAATGGGCACTATCTACCAACCAGAGGTGGCTGCAGAAGTAATCGCTTACGCCGCTGAGCATGAACGCCGTGAGTACAGGGTAGGATATTCTACCTTGGAGGCGATAATTGGTAACAAAATAGCTCCCTGGTATGCAGATTATGTTCTGGCTAATAGTGCTTTTGATGGACAGCAAACAGATGAACCAGAGGACCCGAACCGGGACCACAACCTTTGGGATCCTATCCCGGGAGACCATGGTGCGCACGGAAACTTCGACGAACAGGCCACCTATTCCAGCCCTCAAGTATGGCTCAGCCTTCACCGCGACCAAATCTTGGGAGGCGCTTTGGCTTTAGGTGGCATTGTGCTTGGAGGGCTTCTGGCTTCGAAGTGGACGAACGGAGAAGATAAGGATTAGCAGCGATAAAGTATCCTCTAACAGGTCAAACAACAGAGCCATTCACCTAGGTGAATGGCTCTGTTGTTTGACCTGTTGGTATTGTGCTGTACTGTAAAAATTACTTTATGCTGTGGTCTAAAGCTGCTGCTTCATGGGCCAGTTGTCTGTTCTGAAAGAGGAGGCGGGCAAACCTGCTTTGTTGTACAGGTTCGGATCCACGGTATTGCTCCACTCATAGCGTACCGCCACAGGGTTCTTCACTGACTTTGCCTGCACCACAACGGTATTTCCTTCTATTCTGGCATCTGCTTTTACGAAATTCTGGTCTTCGCCGGCAATTTCGAAATTTGTCAGAGCCTTGCCTTTGCTCACTAGGCCGTTGTCAGCATAGTCGAAGAAGAGCCTCACTTTTCTGCCTTCTACCTTCATGTCGCGGAATAAAGGTCCGGAGGCAGGCCGCTCTGTTTTGCCGTAGGTTTTGTTTAGTGCCAGGTTAGCCAGCCGCTTGCCCACATCCAGTTTATTTCTTGGGTGGATGTCGTCGTTGTTGCCGATATCGCTTACCACCACCATACCCGTGTTTGGTGTTTTCAGGCTCTTTCTTTGCGAATCCCTCAGCAGTGCACCGGCATATGGGCCATAGTCCTTATAAGGCGCGATTTGCACAAAGTAGAACGGAAACTCGTGCCCCCACTCGCTGCGCCAGTTGTTGATGAGCGCCGGCAGCAAGGTGGCATAAGCCTCAGGAGTGGCTGTGTTCGACTCGCCCTGGTACCAGAGCGCACCTGCGATGCGGTACGGTATTAAGGGGGCAATCATGGCATGGTAAGCTTTGCCTGGTTGTGTAGGACCATACTCCACTTCTTTCTGCTGTGCTGCAGCTTTTGCCAGCACCGGGTCACCAGCAATAACTTCAGGATTTACCCACACTTCTCCGGGTGTACCACCCCAACTGCTGTTAATCACACCTACCGGCACATTCAGCTCCTGATGTAACTCTCTTCCGAAAAAGTAGCCGATGGCACTGAAATGTTTCATGGTTTCGGGAGTACTTACCACCCACTGCCCCTTCAGGTCAAGTTGCGGGCCGTCGGCCGTCTGGTGGGCCACACTGAAGAAACGAATCTCAGGGTAATTCGCCTTCGGTATTTCCTGCTCGGCTCTGTCTATACCCGCCGCTGCTGACCATTCCATATTCGACTGGCCGGAAGCAAGCCACACCTCGCCCGTCAGCACATCATTTATTACAATCGTATTATACCCTTTGATGGTGACGGTGTAAGGCCCTCCTGCAGCAGGAGTTTTCAGCTTTACCGACCACTTCGCCAGGTTGCTGGCCTTCGTCTTCACAGGCTTGTTGTCCCAACTTCCTGTTACAGTCACTTCTTCCCCGGACTTGGCCGAGCCCCAGATAATAATTTCTGCGTTTTGCTGCAGCACCATGTGGTCGCTGAAAATAGCCGGAACCGTCACGGCCCAGGCTGCATTCACCATACTTAAACTTAATGCTAATAATACCTGAAGGATAAAATTCCTTTTCATCTTATATTTTTATTTTAAATGACTGTGCCTAAAATGTGCGTTTTGCACAGGCAGCTTTGTTGTGTAAAGAAAGGGGGAAAGCTGGTTCATTAATTAGCCTTATGATAGCTAATTAATTATTTACCGAGTTATTTGCCTCTTCTACACTATGTATGGAGCAACTCTCACAGCTTTCTATTCCGACCTTAGAAACTACACGCCCCACAGAGTATATCCTATAACCAATATAGTAAGTATTTCCAATTAATCAAGCTCAGTCTTATGCACTGCACCATTTCTGGCTAAAACATGGACAAGAGGCTTAAAATGAAAGCAAGCATGTGCTTTTCAGAGCACATGCTTGCTTTGTGATTTTTAGAAGCGCTTGCTTCTATACTACATTCACCACTACCTTACCCTTCGTCTTACGGGTTTCCACCTGCTTATGCGCCTCGGCCATGTCTTTTAGCTCATAAACATGCGACACGTGAGGCCTCAGATGGCCTTGCCGCATCAATTCCGCCAGCTGCTCCTGGTCTTCGCCACTGGAGTGTACTAGATAATTTTTTGCCTCTATTTTTCTTTTTTTTGCCTCTTCCTGCACAGCTTCCTTCGCGCCACCTAAAATAGAAATAATTTTTCCACCCTCTTTAAGGGTAGCAAGCGAACGTCGGGTATTTTCTTCTCCCAGCGAATCGAGCACAATGTCAGCATCCATCACGACATCCTCTACATTAAACTTGTGATAGTCAACCTGCTCGTCGGCACCCATATTTCTTATAAAATCATGGTTCTCGGCAGAGGCTGTACCAATAACTATGGCTCTGAAATATTTCGCTATCTGCACCGCAAAATGACCTACTCCGCCAGCTGCTGCATGTATCAGCACACGTTGGCCTGCTTTTATCCCTGCTTCATGCACCAGCACCTGCCAGGCAGTAAGCGCTGCTAACGTAGCGGCAGCAGCCTCATGGTGCGGAATATTGGCGGGTTTATGCGCCAGGTGTGTTTCGGGTGCCGCCACATACTCTGCATAGGCTTTTCCATGGCCCGGAAAATTTACCATTCCGAATACTTCATCACCCGCTTTAAAATTGGTTACATCGTCGCCAACAGCTTCCACTACTCCTGAAATATCCCAGCCTAAAATTACCGTAGAATCTTCTTTCAGTTTGTCATAAAACGATTTCCCCTCACGTGTCTTCGTGTCAACAGGGTTTACGCTAACAGCGTGCACCTTCACCAGCACCTCGTTTTTAAGTGGTGTGGGTTTCTCTACTTCCTGCAGTTGCAGGTTCTCTGCCCCTCCAGGGTTGTTTAGAACGATTGCTTTCATAGGCTTTTCTTTAAGGTTCAATATAGTATCCTTCTTTATTCAACTTAAGCTCCGGTAAAAAGTTATAATTGCTGACAGGTGAAAACAGAAGCTAAAACACCTGTGTTTGCAAGATGAAATTGAAGTAACACACTTAACAGGAGAGAAACTGCCAGGCTAGTACAGGCAAGCAGAGTTGATGAGACGCAATAAAGCAGCAGCGGCTATACCTTTTGTCAGGTATAGCCGCTGCTGCTTTATTTATGATGGTGATGATTACACGTCTACACGGGCATACTTGGCGTTGCGCTCAATAAAGTCGCGGCGCGGTCCAACTTCATCGCCCATCAGCATCGAGAAGAGGTGGTCGGCCTCAGCGGCAGAGTCAATAGACACCTGCTTTAGACTGCGGTGCTGAGGGTCCATGGTGGTGTTCCAGAGCTGCTCCGGGTTCATCTCACCCAAACCTTTGTAACGCTGCACACCCACACTTTCCTCACGGCCTTTGCCCAATTCCTGTATGGCATTAACGCGATCCTGCTCACTCCAGCAGTAACGTTCCTCCTTGCCCTTCTTCACGAGGTAGAGCGGCGGAAGCGCTATATAAATATAACCGTTCTCAATCAGCTCCTTCATATAACGGAAGAAGAAAGTCAGGATGAGCGTACGGATGTGAGAACCGTCCACGTCCGCATCCGTCATAATGATAACGCGGTGGTAGCGTAGTTTCTCCATGTTCAGGGCCTTGTCGTCTTCTTTTGTTCCGAAGCTCACTCCAAGGGCCGTAATCATGTTCTTGATTTCCTCGTTTTCGTAGATGCGGTGCTCCTGCGCTTTCTCCACGTTCAGGATTTTACCGCGCAGCGGTAGGATAGCCTGGAACTTACGGTTACGGCCCTGCTTGGCAGAACCACCCGCTGAGTCACCCTCCACCAAGTATATCTCGCAGTTCTCCGGGTTGCTGTCAGAGCAGTCGGCTAGTTTACCTGGCAGGCTGGTGCTGGAGAGCACGCTCTTGCGCTGCACCATCTCACGCGCCTTACGGGCTGCAAAACGAGCTTGCGCCGCCAGTATTACCTTCTGCACTATAATGCGGGCCTCCCTCGGGTTCTCCTCCAGGTATTGTGTCAGCATTTCGCCTACAGCCGTATCCACGGCACCGGAAACTTCTGAATTCCCCAGCTTTGTTTTTGTCTGGCCTTCAAATTGAGGCTCCTGCACCTTTACCGAGATGACAGCCGTAAGCCCCTCGCGGAAGTCGTCGCCTGCAATCTCTATCTTCACCTTATCCAGCATACCCGACTTGTCAGCATAGGACTTCAGGGTGCGGGTAAGGGCACGGCGGAAACCAGCCACGTGCGTACCGCCCTCTATGGTGTTGATGTTGTTCACATAAGAGAAAATATTCTCAGCGTATGAGGTATTATACTGCAAGGCAATTTCCACTGGCACACCGTTCTTCTCGCTTTCTACGTGAATTGGCTCCGGTATAAGGTTTTCGCGCGTCTCATCAAGATAAGCCACGAATTCCTTCAGACCACCTTCTGATAAGAAAGAAACGTTCAGCGGCTCCCCCTGATCGTTCATCTCCCGCAGGTCCGTCAGGTTAATGCGGATGCCCTTGTTCAGAAACGACAGTTCGCGCAAACGCCCTTGGATGGTATCGTATTTGTACTCGGTGGTAGTAAAAATGGAGGCGTCCGGCTGAAAGCGGACGGTTGTCCCTGTTTTCTCAGTTTCGCCTATCTCACGCACCGGGAAAGCAGGTACACCAATATTGTAGTGCTGTTCGTATATTTTTCCGTCGCGATGCACGGTCACGTGCAGGTCTGTTGAGAGTGCGTTTACGCAGGACACACCCACCCCGTGCAAACCACCGGACACTTTATAGGTGTCTTTGTCGAACTTACCACCAGCGTGCAGCACAGTCATCACCACCTCCAGGGCCGAACGGCCTTCTTTGGTGTGGAAGTCTGTCGGGATACCGCGCCCGTTGTCAGACACCGTAACGGAATTGTCTTCGTTAATTGTTACAGATATTTCGTCGCAATGTCCGGCAAGAGCTTCGTCAATAGAGTTGTCTACTACCTCCCATACCAGGTGGTGAAGGCCCTTGATACCGATATCGCCGATGTACATGGCCGGACGCTTCCGCACCGCCTCGAGTCCTTCCAGTACCTGAATGCTATTGGCTGAATAATTGTTAGCTTTTGCTATTTCTTTTACGTCACTCATGGTGTGTTATAAGAAAAATTGAATAGGTAAAATTACCGCTTTTATTTCGTATAAGGAAATAATCTAACACAATAGACTGATTACCTGTAACTTACAAAAGCAGCAAAATAAATTTATTAGATTTTTATCAGAATCACATTTTCGACATATACCGAAAACATAAATAACTAATATGCTTGTTTTTTATATATGCAAGGTACTATAATATTCTGTAACCTGCCCATATTAGAATAACAAAAAAAGTGACCTTATAGGTCACTTTTCGCAGTGTTTTTACTCGATATATTTAAGATTTCATGTTCATCATATCGTTTCTTAGCGAGAAACTTTAACTACTCAAAAACCAGTTAAATTAAGTTAGCCTGCAGCCCATTATAAAATTAATAAATACACCAGGCTCACAAGTATGGGTAGTGTATTTAAAGTAAGGATGGATATATTGTGAAATTAGCAATAAGGAGCAGGTGTTATAAAATAGAGATCGCCAAACCTTTATTTTATATGACCACCTGTCCTCACTGCCATAGCCTAAATG
>NZ_SSNI01000023.1 GCF_010015475.1 Pontibacter pamirensis | reverse complement strand
AAACGGGCAGCTTCTTAGAGTCGATGTAGTAGTGACTGGTTTTCTCAGAGAGGCTGGCCCGGCACTGGGCCAGCAGGAAGGCGTGGAAGCAGGCCTGGCGGGAGAGGGAGAGGAACTGCGTGTAAGAAACAGCCTTGGGGAAAGAAGCTTTTGAGCTCTCCTAGCACCAGGCGCTCATAGTAGTACTCGAAGCACTTGAAGCCCGAGAGGTGGTAGAGGGTCAAAATGGTGAGCACCTCGCTCTCAGAAAGGGAGGGCCTGCGTCCGGCCAGATGCTTGGGGGCCAGTCCTTTGGGCAAGGGGTGGGAAGCGAAATAAGCCTTTACTTCCTGGCAGAAATCATCGATGAAACAAAACACTTCTACGACCTTGGTAGTATCTATGATAAAGTGCATAAGGCTAAAGGATTAGGTGAAACATCAGACAATATTTCTACCTGGCCTTTAGCCTTCTTGTTTACCTAAAACAGCCTTTTTAAACTCTCGTAATTCCCGAGTTCACGTTAATTATCAAAGGTGTCATATATAGATAGTAAGGCTTTCGCAGAGGAATTCCAGGTGAATTCAGCAGCTCTTTTCAACCCTTTCTCAACAAGACTACTGTAGTATATACTATCAGATAATAGCTTTTGGATGCCTTCCGCAATGTCCTTTTCCTGATAAGGATCTACTAGTAGGGCTGCACCACCGGCTACTTCTGGCATAGAGGAAGAGGTTGAAGAAATAACAGGCGTACCACATGCCATAGCTTCTAAAATAGGCAAGCCAAAGCTTTCACGAAGTGAAGGGTACAGGAAAATGGTGGCAGCATTATACATCATAGGCATCTGCTGAGGCGCTATATACCCAGGAAACACAAAATGTGATATAAGATGCTTTTTATTTATTTCAGTTAAAAAAGTTAATACATATGCCCTGTCATGATCAAGGATAACCATGGGCACGGGTTCATCAGTGCATTGGCAATATTCGACATAGGCTGTAAGTACACCTTTAGTGTTCTTTTTAGGAGCGGTATTGCCCAAAAAGAGCACGAACTTTTCAGGGATTTCGTGCTTCAATCTAAAATTATTCACTTGCTCAACAGGGTAGTTGGAGTGGAATATATCACTTACAGCGTTATAAACTACCTGAACCTTTTCTTCAGGCAAGTGCAGTCTTTCTAGAATGGTATCTCTTTCAAAATGAGAAACAGTTATGATAGAGGTGCTTTTATTTATCACTTTTGGAACCACAAACCTTCTGTACAGGTTGCCAAAATTCTGATACGCAGTACCATTAAAATCTACCTTTTCCAGGTAAATAATATCGTGCAACGTGAGTAGGAGCGGATTAGATTGCCATAGTGCAGAAGTGTTACAGGTAGAGTGCAGAAAATCAATTTTGCTTTTCTTTAACGCTTTGGGTAACTGAATTTGCTCCCAATCTGCGTAACTATAAGCTGGTATGGTTTCTATCTTAAAATTTTCAGTTTCTTTTAAACAATTTATATCAGCGTCTTCTTTTGCAAATATGATGTATTCATTTTTTTTATCAGACTTCTGTAACTGGCGAATTAGTTCCAGGGCCACGACTTCCATTCCGTGCTTTTTGGGCCGGAAGATTCGTTGAGCTTCAATTCCTATTCTCATTGGTACTACTTGACTATAGTTGTCAACCGTTACGGTAATTTGCGATATGAAGTTTGTATACAGAGATCTCTTACAGCTTAGTGATTGGAGAGAGATGTTTCTTTGTTCTTGTTTTACAAGCACTTTTCAGGCTTCTATAGCAGAGCGTTTTTCTGCAAAACGCTGACTACCCTAAATGTGCAGCCCCAGTTCTTGTACTAATGCTATGAGAAGGGGTGGGGAAAGTGTTCTGGCTTACGAAGAGTTGGCTGTTGTTCTGAGTACTTACTCCTTAAAGAGCTTACTTGATGAAAACAATATGCTTTTTTGTAAGGTAGTTGAATACTGCTACCAGGCCTATGGCTAACACTTTGCCAGCATATACCTGTAGTTCCACCTGCTCTACAAAGAGCCATACAAGGTATTGGTTCAGGGCAACACCAACAGCTGAGAAAATAACAAAAGCAATGAACTCCACTCTGCCAGAATATCTCCCTTTCATAAAGACAAACCTGCGTGAAATCAGGTAGTTGAGTACCACGGCTACCAAAAGAGAAGAAAAGTTGGCATGAAGGTATTCAAATTCAAAGCGGTGTACCAGCAGGGCAAAAACCATAAACTCCAGACCTGCGCAGAAACCTCCTACTAATATAAACCGGATGACCTGACTTTGATGAACTCTGCTAAATAAGGACATGTAAGAAGCATTTACTTTTAAAAGTAAAAATATCATTATAATCCGATAGGTACGGATAGAAGGCAAATTAAGATAGGCTTTGTTCTTGATTGAGATAAAAACTATTAAATTATATATATTAATATAATAAATATTATATTAAATAATTTGCCTGTGAGTGGAAAGCAGGGTTAACATAAATTTTATCTAAAATGTAAACTTATATCATCATGCCCCCGTACTTGAACTCCATGTATGTTGATTTGGACTCAAATAAGACAAATATACCCTTATTAGGTTATTAGAGCAGTTTAAATGAGAAAGAATAGGAGAGGGTAGTCCAAGAAACAAAGTTCCTTATGCAAGGTGAGAAGAACAATATAATAGATTGGAAGGGTGTGAAAGCAATCATTTTCGATGTAGACGGAACGCTATACGACCAGTCTAAACTGAGGAAGAAAATGCTGGCTGCTCTGTTGAGCTATTATGTTTTGCGGCCGTGGCGGTTAAAAGAAATGCTGATGCTCTCATACTTCAGAGAGGAGCGGGAAAGAAGAGCAGGACAGGGAGTTGCGGATTTGGAAAATGCCCAGTATCTCTGGTGCGCGGAAGAAAAGGGCTATCCGGTTGCTGAAATAAGAAGGATTGTAGAACGCTGGATTTTTCAACATCCAGTCCGGTATTTGG
Organism: Pontibacter pamirensis; assembly: GCF_010015475.1. GTDB lineage: Bacteria > Bacteroidota > Bacteroidia > Cytophagales > Hymenobacteraceae > Pontibacter > Pontibacter pamirensis. Next base: position 102,904 of record NZ_SSNI01000023.1, on the reverse strand, counting down.
CTGGCTGCACTTATCCCGGAACACAGGATTTGTTTAGGTTGCTACGGCAGAAAGGCATCAAAATAGGCATCTATTCTGACTATAAGGCACATGAAAAGCTAAAGGCAATGAATCTTGAAGCCGATCTGGTAGTATGTTCTACTGACCCTGAGGTGAATCAACTGAAACCAAACCCCAAAGGCTTGCTCTATGCTGCGAATCAATTGGGTTTTGCTCCGGAGGACTGCCTGTTTATTGGAGATCGGCAGGAGATGGACGGAGATTGTGCTATTCGTGCACATATGCCATACCTGATAATTGATAAGAAACCTTTCAGCCAGTTTGATTTTTACCAGCAGCTAATAAATAATTCTAAATTAAGTTCATATCTATATGGAGCACAACCTGCCTCATTCTAATTCTGCTTCGCAGGCCCCTTTTGTAGCACAGGAGCAAGCTGTGATTCCTGCATCCTTACCTGACTATATCGCCATTGCACGTCCGGATAACTGGATTAAGAATGTGTTCATGGTGCCAGGAATGCTTTTTGCCATGATCGTCTACAATATACCTTTTGATCTGACATTGGTCTCCAGAATCTTTATTGGTATAGGCAGCACCTGCCTGATTGCTTCTGCCAATTATGTAATTAATGAGTATCTGGACGCTGAATTCGATAAATTCCACCCTCTGAAGAAGAAGCGTACCTCTGTTGTGCGGGTCGTAAACCCGGTGTTGGTTTATATAGAGTATGCTGCGCTGGCCGCCATAGGTCTTTCGCTGGCCTACGTTATTTCCACACAGTTCCTTATTATCGCTGCCTTTCTTCTTTTTATGGGCATTATATACAATGTAAAGCCTTTCCGAAGCAAAGACAGGGTTTACCTTGATGTGCTGTCAGAATCTGTGAACAACCCTATCCGCTTCGTATTGGGCTGGTTCATCTTTACGCCGGTAGTGGCGCTGCCACAGAGCGTCTGGGATGTTGAGTGGCTCACATTTCCCCCCTCCAGCATTATTATAGCCTACTGGATGGGTGGCGCCTTCTTAATGGCTACCAAACGTTTTGCAGAATACCGCCTCATTGCAGACTCGAATCTGGCAGGGCTCTACCGCAAGTCTTTCAGGTATTATACAGAAAACAGCCTGTTGATTTCAATGTTCTTCTATGCGCTAACTTCTGCTTTTTTCTTAGGCATATTCTTAGTTAAGAACCGACTTGAACTGCTCATCAGCTTTCCATTTTTCGCTCTTCTTTTTTCCTGGTACCTTCGATTAGGCCTGCTAAAGGACTCGCCGGTGCAAGGTTCTGAGAAACTCTACACCCGAAAGTGGTTTATGCTTTACGTTGTTTTTTTTGCTGTATTACTAGTTACACTAATGTTCATTGACATTCCATGGCTGAAATGGTTTTTACAGCGCACCACTTTTAGTTGATTCTAAATGTTGAGTGATGAGTATTTACCACAATTCTTAAGCTACGCCTACTATTAAATCCTTACACCACACGTGTGATAGAAACATCCTTTTTGAATGAGTGGCTTGCTTTGCTATAGCAGTTTTAAAAGAAGGTTTATTTTCTCTGAGTTCAAAACCTTCATGAAAACAAGTTTTTTGGACTGATTCGTAGACCTTTATCTTTTCAATCCTAAAGTTTGGCGACTAAAGAAGTGTTGAAATAAAGTTGTTTCATTCTGTTTTATATAATACCAATCTATGTCTAAGCTGTCGCTGTTGCTCAGGAACCTGCTGCCTCAAAAGATTGAAAGAACTCTTAGAACTTTTAGAGATACTAGATTAAGGAAGTACCATGTTACCGCACTTCCCGCAGAAATTTATAACCAGAGCCATTATTATTCTATTTCGTTCTGTTCAACCTGTATGAACCGGCTTTTTCACCTGAAGCATACACTGGAAAAGAATATTATAGACAATATGAGTTATCCTAAAGTGGAATTTGTTCTGATTGACTATAACTCACAAGATGGTTTAGAAAATTACGCTAAGAAAAATTTTTCCAGATATATTGAGGCGGGGCTTCTTAATTACTATAAGACGTTTCAGCCTCAGTCTTTTCATGCCTCTAAAGCAAAAAACTTGTCTCATGCCTTAGCGAAAGGGGAGATAGTGTGTAATGTAGATGGCGATAACTTTACAGGTAAAGACTTTTCCTTTTATATCAACTACTTATATAACAGACATGGTGAAGAGACAATCTTTCAGTTTCACAAACCTCCTTATTGGGGCACCGTTGGGAGGTTGAGCTTTCAGAAGAAGGTGTTTATGAAATTGGGTGGCTACAATGAGGCATTTCTTCCTATTGGCCATGAAGACATTGACCTTGTTAACAGAGGTAGTGAAATGGGTTTTCTGTTTAAGCAGGAACAACTGGAAAATTTTCAGCGATACTTAAGTAACACTACTTTTGAAAAATCTGTTAACTGCGTAGAGGAATTAAGAGACTATTATGAACTTGAGGGTTCAAATAGAGTGATTTCTGATGCCAATATCGAAAATGGCATACTGACCGCAAATGCAAGTGGGATGGAAAATTTTACTATCTATAAAAACTTCGGCAGAGACGCCCTCTCTTCAAAAGAGTTAATTATGAAGTACAATGATACTGTGTCATTATAAAAGGTCATTTAAAGCAACCTGCCTTCATCTAGGTTAATTTCGGCAACAAGCAATTAATTTTATGGCGTCGAATTCGATTTGGTTTTCTGGAAAAGCAGTTTGGCTTTAAGACTAGTTTTCTGCTTCTTGCCCTCAGACAAAGGTTCAATCCTGCAATATTCTATGTATAGGATTTGCCAATCGAATGCTTTCCCTCATGGTAGCACCTGTGATAGCCGCCTCCTATTGATGCACATAGGCTAAACTGCAGCTAGAGTTTAGCTTGATAGCTATTTCGCACAGAACACTCTATGAATACTTTTAGAACTGTGCTTTCGTGGCAGGGAAATTAAAATTCTACTTTGTTAGTTACTTAATATTGGAAAAGCGAGATTTTGATGCAGTTGTAGTAGGTTCTGGTCCAAACGGACTTGCAGCTGCCATAACAATGCAGGAGGCAGGGCTATATGTATTACTGCTGGAAGCGAAGGGCACCATAGGAGGAGGTTTACGAACAGCGGAGCTCACCTTACCGGGCTATCTGCACGACATCTGCTCTGCTATTCATCCACTGGCAGCAGAGTCCCCTTATTTCAAAACGCTTCCTTTGGCAGCGCATGGCTTGGAGTATTTTTATCCTCCAGTGTCGGCTGCCCACCCGTTTGATAACGGAACAGCTGCTGTTTTAAGCAAATCAATAGAAGAAACGGCACAGTTGCTCGGCGACGATGAAATGTCATACCTGCGGCTGATGAAGCCTTTAGTAAATGACTGGCCTGATATTGCGAAAGCAGCTTTGGGCCCACTACGTATCCCGAACCACCCAGTAGCCATGGGCAAGTTTGGCTTGAATGCACTTCAATCAGCCGTTTTCCTGGCAAATCATCGCTTTAAAACTAAGAAAGCACGAGGCTTGTGGGCTGGTATGGCGGCACATTCTATTCAGCCCTTAACTAATACTGCTACCTCAGCCATTGGACTGGTGCTGATGGCTATGGGGCACATCAAAGGGTGGCCTATGCCTAAAGGCGGCTCGCAGGGCATTGCCACTGCGCTGGCTTCTTATTTTGTTTCGTTAGGCGGGCAGATAGAAACGGGATTTACGGTGAGCTCCTTAAAACAGCTTCCTTCCTCGCATGCCGTTTTATTTGATGTGACACCGAAACAGCTGTTACAGATTGCAGGGCATAAGTTCTCCTCCCTCTATAAGTGGCAACTGGAGCGTTACCGCTATGGTATGGGGGTATTTAAATTAGATTGGGCACTTGATGGCCCTATACCCTTTACAGCGGCTGAATGTAAGCGTGCAGGCACTGTGCACCTGGGTAATACACTGGAAGAGATTGCTGGCTCAGAGCATAGGACGTCAAAAGGCGGCCACCCTGAAAAGCCTTTTGTTTTGCTGGCGCAGCAAAGCCTCTTTGACCCCACGCGGGCACCTGCCGGTAAACACACTGCCTGGGCTTACTGCCATGTACCAAATGGTTCAGAGTTGGATATGACGGAAGCTATTGAAAAACAGGTGGAGCGGTTTGCGCCTGGTTTTCGTAACAGGATTCTGGCGAGGCATATCATGAATACCACTGAAATGGAAGTATATAATGCTAACTATATTGGTGGAGACATTAACGGGGGAATTATAGATGTGGGACAGCTCTTTACAAGGCCCGCAATACGGCTGTCTCCATACAGAACGTCAGCCAAAGGCCTCTATATCTGTTCCTCTTCCACGCCTCCCGGAGGTGGTGTGCATGGCATGTGTGGGTATCATGCTGCCCGACGCGCTTTGGCTGACGTGTTCAGTCTCCGCGCAAAGAGTCTATGATAACAGGTCATCACAGCAGCCTCTACTCGTCTAAGACGTACTTATCAAAAAACTTAATAAGGTGCTCCCGGGCTTCAGAATGACATCAAATTCAACCTTCTCAGAAATGTTCTTCAAGATACCTGAAAATATCTGCTTCTGTTTTAGCGTGTAGAATAGTTGCCCCCGAAAGAGCCGGGAAGATAGTGGAATACTCTTGAAAATACTGTTCAATCCCTTTTTTGGATAGAATAATATTGGTGCCTCCGAAATAGCTAGCTAGTGCAGCAGTTCCTCCATGCACAGATATAAAATGGCTGCAATTAGCATATACCAGCAGTTGAAGATGATTGAAGTTTTTCAGCGACGCGCTATGGCGCTTGTACAAGTCCTTCAAAACAATCACCTCGGGATGTGTTTCCTGAAGCCATTTGTATTCATTTAAATCCAGTATTTCACTATTGTCAGGTACAATATGTGCGTACAAAGGACGATTGTAGACAATTTGGTACTTGTTCTTGTATTTCGAAATAATCTTGTTTAGAAGCGCTATACTTAGGAAATTCACCGGTGACTCATCCCACTCAACATTATACTTATTGGCAATTACCAATAGGGGCTTATCATATAAGAAAGTCGTGTTTTGATAACGCTCCTTTAACGGCACCCGGGTCCATTTAGCATAACTGAACGAAATGTTATGGGTCATGTTAGGTACCTCAAAGTTTCCATAGTTAGATACCGCGTCTCTTTCAGAATATCTCTCCTCATGATTATCACTAAAGAAGTAAAATTCTTTCGTGTTTTTACAGGAGACTGTTTGTTTCAGGGTGCCATTTAAATGATGCCAGTACGCGAAAGGAAGAATAAAGGATAATTCCTGCTGAAACTCTCCATAATAGTCAACGATCTTATACTTCTCTTTAAGAATATAATCTTTAATGAGGTATTTGGTCTGAAGTAATCTGCTGTAGTAATTATCCCTGATAAAATATCGGTAGCTCTTTTTGATAGAAGGATATTTCAGGAGCGTAACTAATGATAAAATACTGAAAATAAGGCTTCGCATGCATGTACTTAATTGATCATCCTCTCATACAGTTAAGCAATAAGTTCCCAAATAAACTTCGGCGGTAGTTTTTGCTTTCTAATACAGTGATTGATCAATATATGAAAAGATGTATAAAAGGTTGTGCAGTATTATTTAAATTTATTAGTTAGTACATGTCTTATTTCTAGTACCTGTTTGGCTCTTTCTCTGCTTGCTCTACTGGTAAACCAGAGCAAAAGATAAAGTACGGCACCGATGAAAAATCCTGAAGCACAGAGAATTATTTCGTGCAGGCTTTCGAAATAGTAGCGGAAGAAATACATAGCAACTCCACAGGTAATAGAAAACAGAGCAGGAAGAGAAATTTCTTTCAGGAACAAAGGCACCGGAACAGGTGAACCTTGCAAACTATAATATAAAGAAGGAAAAAGGAGGAGGTAAGTTACGGCTACGTAAGCCTTGGCTACACCATCGACGCCCCACTGTACGCCAATAAAAAACGCCGTGACTACTAGAACTGCGTTTATACAACCCCAGATAAAGTATCTTTTGGTGTCTCCGGTGGTTATCATCACCAAACCTATTGTCCCTAAGGTGGGTTGTATAAAAGCGGCAAGGGCTAAAATTTGAAAAATAGAACTTGCTGCTATCCATTGGTCTCCTAAAACTATCAGTATCAGTTCTTCTGAAAACACCGCCATAAAAACAACGGCAGGCATAGAGAAGAAAGCCAGTATAAATAAGAATCTCTTGTAATAGCTCTTATACTTTTCTCTATCATTTTGCAAAGTACTTAGCGCCGGAAGGGCAACACTATTCAAGGGGTTCCTTAACTGGGTTATAGGTAATAAGAGTAATTGGTAAGCCTTTGTGTACAAACCCAAGGCTACAGAACCTATGTATTTACCAATTAACACGTTGTCCATGTTTCTGGAGAAGTAGTTGATCAGATCAAAACCAGTTATTCCCGCTCCGAACTTTACAAATGATTTTACATTATACGCTTTAAAAGTGAAACTCGGCCTCCAGTCGCACGCAATCCAAAATGCAAGTGTATTAAAGGAGGGGAAAAGAACCATTATAGCGACAATAGCCCAGTAACCAAAGCCAAACCAGGCCAACAAAACACCGCATAGTATACTTAAAAATGAATTTATTGCTTGGATCAGTGCCAGGTTCTGAAATTTCATTTGCCGCTTCAAGAGGGCACTGTGCTGAAGGGATAAGCCTGAAATAAAAATGCCGACAGAGAAAACAATTGTCATGTAAAAAAGCCTTTCTTCATCGTAAAAGTGCACTAAAAAAGGAGCAAGCAAGGCCACTATGATAGCTATACCTAAGCTAATAATCACATTAATCCAGAACACGGCACTCACCTGTTGCTGGTTAATGTTCTCCTTCTGGATTACAGCGGATGATAAACCCAGATCGTTGAAAATGGTAATAAAGCCTGTAACAGCGGTAACCATGGCAACAAGCCCATAATCATCCGGTGTAAGAAGCCTTGCTAAGATAATGGTGGAGGAAATATTGATAACAAACGAAAACACCTGTCCGGCAATGGTACTGAAACCACCTTTCACAGACCGGGACTTTAAGTCGGCATGAAGGTGTTTTGTTTCAAACCAACGGGACTGGTTGTTATCTACTACAGTTTCTTTATCTTCTTCTTTAAGGGGAATAAAATTCATTTTATGTTCAAGTAGACGTCAGGTAGAGACTGGTGCTGGTCTTTTAGACTGTACACTTTCGATGGATTTTAGTAGGGCAGAGGCAGCATTCTGCCAACTGAAGTTAGCAGCAAACTCTTTTCTGCGCTGTATGCAGGATGGCTTTTCGTCCCGGAGAGCTTTATCAATTAGTTCAATAAATGTACTTGTGCTATCGGCAAGGTAGGTGTAGCCTCCAAATATTTCGTGCATGGTAGGGGTCGCAGTGGCAACTACCGGTCTTCCCATAGCCAGGTATTCTACGATCTTTAATGGGAAGTTACCACTGGTAATTTTGTTCAGGATCTGAGGATTGATGCACACATCAAAATGTTTAATATAAGCAGGCACCTCTCTGGTATGCTTTTTACCTAAATAGTATATATTGGGTAACGTGTGAAGGGAGCTATTTTCAAATTCTTTATCCTGCCACCCAATGAGAACGAAGCTTAGATCGGGCCTTGCCTGAGCCATCTCTATCATCATTTCTAAATTCAATCGTAGGGTTATCAGTGCTCCCACATAACCTACAATAGGGCCAGGAATATCCTGCAGGTCATCCGGCACAGGAAAATATTCATCATGGTTATACTGCTCCATGTTGAACCCGTTGCCTATATAAAAGCTATTCAAATTATACTTTTTGGCCCTTTTGGTAAAATCGTAAGAGTTACAGACTACAGCATCTGATTTCTGCATGAGTTGGGGCTCCAGTACTACACCATGCTTTTTCCAGTAGTCCATCCCAATCGTATAGTCCCGATCCAGGTAAATGTATTTTGCTGGCTTCAGTATTTCTTTAAGATAGAAGCTTCTGAAAATATCTTTGTCGTTAATCAGGATGTAGTTATCAAGGCCAAGTTCTTCTATTGCTTCTTTTATTTCTTTTGCAAAGCGCAGGTTGTTTTTCCTGTTAAAAAAAGAGAAGATAGAGGTGAAAGGTATCCAGTTAATGGATTCTATTATATTTGAGGGATTCAGTACCCAAAGGTTTTCATCCAGTTTCCTTAGCTTTTCCTCTCCTTGCTTTATGCTGTTAATGTGTGACTTCGTGAAATTATCTATGTTGTTGGAGTAATAGGTCTTTCTATCAATGGGAGAATTGACATATAGTACCCTATGGTTCTTTGCCAACTCCTTTGCCAGACTGGTAGATGTGGAGTCTCTATCGGTGTTTATACGTTGCAGACTGACAAATACAAAATTCATTTAGTTTGCTATAGATTAAAGTACGATCAATAACTTGCTTGCTATTTCCAAAGCTCGGCTCAGCCTATGGGGTAGACTAACTTAAGGTGACGCCACAAATAGGCTTAGGCTTGCATGTTTATTCATTAGTTGATGTTTTTGTATCATGAAGAGGAAGAGGCTTTAGCATAGTGGTAGCCCGCTTCAGTTCTTTATAAGTTCTTGTACGCAAGGCTTCACCAAAGCTACCATCCTGCTGTAGCGTACGGGGTGAGGTCCATATTCGTGCGCGACTGGCTTTCACTTGCTTGACTTTGCCAAATTGCATCAGGTCATAACACATTCTGCCGTCTTCTCCTCTAATCTTATGCATCACATAGCCGACCTTGAGGCCATACTCTTTTACGTATCCCATACTCATTCCATAAGCATTCAGATATGGCCTTTTCAGGTGACGGACTTCTGCTATGGTGTCTTTAAGTCTTTCCATCAGAAAAAGCTTCCAGCGCGGAAAACCAGGCTCCGGAATAAAAGAATACCTTCCGTATACGCAAACTATTCCCGGGCGCTGCAGCTCTTTCATCATTTCGTCTACCCAACATGCAGGATATAAGCAATCTGCATCTGCAAGCAAAACGTATTTTCCTTTTGCATTCTCGAGACCTGCTTGTCTTGCCGGTCCCCAACCTTGTATGTCTTGAAAGGTGCTCTTTACATGTAATCTATCCAGGACCTCCTGCGTTTTATCTGTTGAGTTATTATTAACCACTATAATCTCAAAAGGAATGGAAGTTTTAGTCTTTGATAAACTTGCCAGGCAATGCAGGATATTGGTCTCTTCGTTCCAGGCGGTAATTATGATACTCACTAAAGGATCGTTGCTTTGTACCCGGATCAGGTCACGGTTGATTGCTTCGAATACAGCGGATGGTATCTCCTCAAACCTTTTATAAGGATATCTGAACTGATTTACCCAGGAGGGAAAATTGAAGACATGCATGGTTTTTATTATTGTCAGAAGTATTTTTTAGTTGTCTACAGCTTCTGTGAGTAGATACATTGATATTCAATAGACACAACGTTTGATTAAAGATTACCGGTCGATGACAGGTATGTTTCTCTCTCTGCCTTTTCCCATGTTGCTGGCTGGCTACCGCGGGTGTACCGTATAAAACCCTTGAACACGGCAATATTCATCATAGAGAAGTAGAGAGGTACAAGCAGCAACTTTAGCTTTTTACCTTTCGCCTCTGCATTCCACCCTGCCCAGGCCATCAGGTAAAAAAGGACTTGCATGGCAAAAACAAGTGTATAAATGCCGCCTTGGAACCAGGCCAGTACCGTACTCAGGGGCACTAACAAAGCAAGCAAAGCAGGAGTGAGGCTCCAGCGCAGCACCCGGTGAGACAGGTAAAGAAACGTAACAACCGGCTGGCGGAATGGATTCAGAAGTGAGGTCAGCCGCGCCATAGACTGCCATCCTCCGGCACAGATGCGTATTTTTCTTTTCATTTCCTCCGCCATAGATGCCGAAGGCGCTTCCATGGCATATGCATCAGGCTCATAGACCACTTTATACCCTTTGTCTACAATCCTTAGCGATTGCATAAAGTCATCTAGAATCGTGTCAGCTTCTAGTGGTTGAAACAGGCTTGACCTGAAAGAGACCAGCTCACCAGCAGCGCCCATCAGACTGTGTATCTGCGAATCGCAGCGCTTTAAAAAGGATTCATACTTCCAATAAAGACCTTCTCCTGAACCAGATGATGAACCTTCTGAAAGTATCTTTTTTTCACCGGATACAGCGCCTACTGCTGGGTTTTGGTAGTGTTTTACCAATTCCCGTACTGCGTCCCTGTTCAGGAAGGTGTTGCAATCAGTAAATATGACATAAGAGGTATGCACATATTCCATAGCCCGGTTTTCAGCCAAAGATTTGCCGCCCCTGACAGGTGAGTGCAGGTGGGTTACCTGAGGATAGCACGACAAAACTTCTTCTGAGTTATCAGTAGACCCGTCGGTAATAAAAGTAATCAGTAGCTTGTCTGCAGGATAATCTAACGCTAAACAGTCTGCAATTTTGCTTTCAAGAATACTCCCTTCGTTATAGGCAGGCACCACTAATGTAACTTCAGGCTCATAGGTATCTGAATAGCTCATTTTGTTGTCACTCAGCAAGTTTTTTGCCTTTGCCCATATCCAAACTATCAGTCCATACCCTATATAGGTGTATAGAACAACCGCAAGGGAAAACCAGAAAACAACTTTCAGTATCAGCATAAAGAAAAAGGGGTTAGAGACGTAACTGGCAGGTTTACCCTTCAGTACGTTTGTTCAAGCATAAAACAGTAATCTGCGACTCAATCTATTTACCGGTTTTCAGTCCCCTGATGAAGCCTATAAGCAGGCAAACGAGCGCCGGGAAAGCAAATATTTCAAAAGGCATATTTGTTGTTTTTAGTAAAGCTTATTATTGACATCTGACGTAACGGCTTTGGCTTTATGTGGTGTTGGCAGAAAGGATGACTTTGCGGTATTGATTTTCAAGAGCGCCGCACACATACAAAATAAAGCATAAGGCAACCGAAGCATAGCCGCAAACAGATTGCTATTGTAGAGCCTGCCTGGCAGGGCAAGAAACATGGCAGCGCAGAAAGCTAACAGCAGTGCTGCCCAGAAAGGGCTGGCTGGAGCATAAGGGACAAACCAGGATATAACGAAAAAGAAACCTAAGACACCCGCAAGTAAGGTGCGGGGCAGGATGATAGATTGCAGAATCTTGTCTAAGTAATCCAGATTTTTTAACGCTAGAAGCTGCTTTAAGCCTTCAACAGCATACTTCTGAACGAATTCTACCTGTGTTGCTATCCATCTGGTTCTTTGCTTAGTGAATACCTGTGCGTTTTCAATTTTCTCATCGTACACATACACTTTATCCAGGTAGCAGACCTTTACCTGATCTCTTGCAATGCGGAGGTCTATTTCTTTGTCTTCCCCTACTGTTTCCCCTATACCCACTAATATCTTTTTAAAGTAACCGTATTCGAAGGCCATGCCTGATCCGATGAGGGAGGAGGACATACCCATGGCGAAATGTCCTTTCCGGAAAATGTGGTTGTTTATTTCTTCGTTGCATGCGTCTAGCACGGCAAAGGCTGAATCCATGTTTTTAGCAGTTCTGTGTGCCTGCACCACATAGTACCCGGCTGCAAAGGCTTTATTTACCTCCCCCATAAAATTGGCACCCATCAAGTTGTCTACATCCAGCACTACGGCGATGTCGTACGCGTTAGGAGGCAGCGTATTCATTGCTGTCTCGAGCGCCTTTCCTTTCGTGCTTTTCTCAAAGCTTACTTCAATCACTTCCGCACCTTGGCTTTTCAGTGTTCGGATAGTTTCGGGCTGTAGTCCGTCAGCAATAACAAATACATCAAATTCTCCCAGATAAGTATGGTGTAAGGCAGCTTTAGTGGTTTCAAGTATTACATTGTCTTCTTTAAAGGCAGGAATCAGTATACAGAATCTACGATGGCCTTCCTTAATATCCGGGCGGGGTAAGCTTTTTATACTTTTATGGCCAGCAAGTGAAAAGAATAAGAGATAGGCGCAATTAAACAGCAGGTAAGCACCTATCAAGTAAAAGACTGACTGTAAAAGAAACTGTATTACAAGCATAGTGTAATTAAAGTTAGTTCTGACAAAGGCATGGTGAAAAGCTAGTTCTGCTTTACGTGATACGGTTAATTAGGTAATGTTCTATTCTGGTTCTGCAAATTCCACCATAAGCCGCGCCCAAGGGCAAGCAGGTGTTTCCATTCCCTGCGTAAAGAATGGCTCAAGGCCTTCTTCGGAATGGCAGCCATCAGAAAAATAGTTGTACTGGTCAGAAATGCCCATCCATTAACATTTCTTCTGATAAAGAGCAACCGGTTCCGGTTCATGTAATACGTTTTCAGAACGGAGAATTTTCCCACAGAAACCGACTCTTTGTGATAGACAGTAGCGTCAGCTACATAGTGGCATGTAAAGCCGGCTCTTTTTATCATTTCGCACCAGTCCAGTTCTTCGTAGTACAGGAAATACAGCTCCGGCATCATGCCTACCTGGTCGATAACTTTTTTAGGCACCAGCATGGCAGCACCATCGGCCAGCGCAGTTTTAGTGGAGACATTATATTGCCCCTTGTCTCTTTCCTGATAGCCAATACCTTTACTGCGACCCGTCCACGGGTTCACGCCCATAGAACCGGCATACTGAATAAGGTTATCGGTTCCGTAGAAGATTATTTTGGGAGATGCAATGCCGGCCTGGGGGGTGTTTTCGAATAGTTGCACCAGAGGCTCCAGAAAACCCGGATCCACTTCGGTGTCATTGTTCAGGAAAAGCAAGTATTTACCTTTTGCCTGTAAGATACCGAGGTTATTACCTCCCGCATACCCTAGATTTGATGATGACCTGATCAACTTTACCTCAGGATATGTCTCTAGGATAAGTGAGGGGTTATCGGTAGGCGAGGCATTATCCACTACAATAATTTCCAGGTTCGGATATGTTACCTGGCGCAGAGATGCCACCATCTCACAGGTAACCCCAGCCTGGTTATAATTTACTGAAATGATAGATACTAAAGGCCTATGCATAAGATTCTGCTAACGCTGCTTCTTGTTTTTTGCTGTCTAGCTTTGGACCGAGGAAAATGAAAACCCACGATATATAAACTATCATGGCTGATGGCATGGCGTTGATAATCTCGTTACCATAGCTGCAGAAGAGTATACCTGCCGTGCCTGCCGTAAGGGCCATGAGTTTTATTCTCAGCCGTTTGTCTCTTATCATCCAAACAATGCCACAGCACTTGCCTAATATGTACATCATAATGCCAAACCAGATAATAAAACCCACGATGCCATACATGGCCCAAACTTTTACCCAGTAACTATCGGGCGGTATGGAGGCAAGGTATTTATCTGAGTTGTACTTTGCTCCCCAGAAACCAATCACGCCCATGCCACCACCAAATGGGCTTGTATCAAGGTATTCGGCTAGCCTTTCCTGGTTATAGAGTCTTACACCCAAAGAAGCATCTTCAGGATTAAGTGCCGTTCGAAGCCTTTGAATGTGATAAGAGCCACTGCCTACGGATGTAAACTTCAAAAGGAACAAACCACTGAGAGCAATGGCTGTACCTATGATCATTATTTTGAAACTCTTACTCAGAAAGATGGCAACAGCAACTCCTACTACAAGCGCATACAAGGCTCCCCTTGTTCCGGAAATAAGCATACCATAGAACAAAAGCCCCGCAGCTATAACAAGTAAAATCCTTTTCCAAAGCTTGAACGGGCCTAAAGCCAATATAAGTGCTACCAAACCAATGTGGGCCTGTGAGGCTCCGAAATTTCCTGCATCGCTATAGAAGGAAAACACCCGCAGTTTCCCAAACAATATGTGTGTCTTTTGAGAAGGACCGTTAAGAAACGCCTGCTCACCAGGCCAGGGCCCTATATACAATTGCTTTATACCATTAATAGCGGCAAGTATAGATAAGCCAATGATGAGGTATAGAAAAATGTTCAGGTCTTTGTGTTTGTTGAAGACAACCAAGGTTAAAGGCACCACAAAAAACCAGACTAAGCTGGTGCCCCTAATTTCCTGTAGCCACCCTCTCATACTTACATCAGCGGGATGGAACACTTCTACCAAGTTTATTAGAAACCAGAACAGGGTTAGGAACATAAGGTCGTTCTTGAGATTGCCCCATTCAAACCTGTTAGATGTGTTTGTGAGAACTGCTACCCAAGTAAGCAGTAGCAATGCTTCTCCTGCTATTCCGTATGGGATGCTACTCCCAATTTCTCTTAAGAATATTTGAAGTGTAAAGCAGAAAATAATAAAGGCAACAACGCCGTATTTAGGTTCATAGAAAACAGCCACAACAAACGGAATAGCGAAGGCTAATACCACTAAGAGGGCAGGAGCTGCTATACCCATCAGAGTGGTTAACCAGCCTATACCTATAGCAGCTAGTATTCCAAGAGGTAAAAGAATAGCCTTCGGCCTGTTTGCAGAAGGGTTAATAAATTGACTCATAATAGTTGTTAATGAGTGTTTGTGCAGCTAGTACTTATTAGTGGTTACCATCCAGCTTTTAGCTTAAGCCAGCCCTGTAGTAATACCTAGAAAAGGGCTTAATGGAAAGCACTCTTACGCCTTGCACATAAGCAAGCAGTTAATACGCACAATGCTATATCACTTCCCTTGCTTCTGCTAAAAAGAACTATAACGTATCAGGTGTTTAACACGGCAGGTTCATTTTCCCACTTTCCCACCTGCTTCGGTGCGTCAACCGGGTTAGAAGCTACTGATCTGGCAGGCTTAACCCGCCCACCTACAAAGTCTTCCACATAATCAGGGTATACGCCATTTAATACCAACTCAATTGGTGCTTTGGTAACCTTCTGTATGTTGTCGAACATAACCCTGTCTGCATTCTCCCACGTTCTGTCTGCTTTTACAGCCACCAGAATCATATCAAGGTATTGCAGCAGCGACACCGGGTATGTTTCTTCGAGCAAGGCAGGGAACTCCACGATAATAACTGCATAGTTAAACACTCGGTTTCCGGCAAGGTCGGCCACCGTAGCGCTGGAGCTGACACCCTGCATTGGAGAGTAGAAGGAACTTGTACTACCAGTATACTCTGCTACGTGGTCTGGGCTATTGGGAAGCAGGCTCAAAGTTTTAATCCCCTTACTTGCTAACCTATTCGATAGGGAGTTACTTAAGGTACTCTTTCCTTCGCCATTGTGGCTGCTTAGCACACCTAGCACGAAAGGCCCCTGAGAGTCTTTTTTCTGCTGTATCTTTAAGAGTAGCTGTCTTACAAGCTGTTCTTCAGCCTGGTTTGCTTTATGCCTGTCTTGGGCTTTTAATGCTGCCATGTCAGGCAACACACCCATTACCGGGAAGTTCGTTTCCTTGGCTGCATATTCAGGCTTCCTGAGGGTGCCGTCTACCATATCTGCTGTGAACACACCCGCTCCTGTAAGTAGTAAAGCACCAAAGAAACCAAACAACAGTAGAAGCACCAGACTGGTACTGGAAGAACTGATAGGATAGTAAGGCGGGTCAATGACTCTTAGCTGAGATGACAGCTCAATGTTTTGCTGGCTCAGCTTACTCTTTTTCAAGCCGTCCAGCTGCGCCATGTACTCCTGTTCTGCCACCTGCACTTCTCTTCGTATCTTCCTGATTTCAGCACCTAGAGGAACTAATTTTTCATATTCTCCGCCAAGGTTTTCTTTTTGCTGGCGCAGTAAATCAAGCTGACTTTTCAATTCCTCTACCAGCACAGTGTTTCTTACATAATCATCCAGCAGCGAGGCAATAGGAGCGCCCTGAATAGAGTGGGTATTGGCATAGTAGTTATCTACTGACGCTTTTATCTTATCAGACACTTCAGCAGACTCTCTTTTCAGACGCGCAATTTTTTCAGCATTTCCGCTCTTGTCTGACATCTCAAGCTCCAGTGCCTGATTGTTTATATTAGACAGCCTCGCGCGAAGACTCATGATTTCCTGGCTTTTCAGGTTGGCAGCTCCACGCATTTTCATTGATTCTTCCACTGATTTTAATGCGGAGAATGCGCCAGCGTACTGCATCTCCAATGTGCTCAGCTTATCTAACACCTGAGATTTATTTGTAGATGTAGACGATATCTGTTGATCATAGTCAATGATGTTGTTTGTTTTGTTAAACTCGTATAACTTTTGCTCTGCTTGCTGCAGCCTGTCATATGCGCTCTGAGTTGCCTCGTCAAAATACACCATCACATCCTGATTCTGACCGGAGAAAAGCTCCTTGTTTTTGCGTGTGAACACATCAGTCATTATCTGAAGCGTATGATAACAAACTCCAGGATCGTTCGTCACATAATCCACCTGGACAAGGTCGCTGGTGCCAATGCGAAAAGGCTGTATATAGGAGAGCGCCTCTAATGAATATGCGGGGTCATAAGAATTGATCGTTTCGTAGATAATGTTGTCATTGTCGGATCTGTACAGTTTCACAATGTTTGCAGTGGTCTCTTCTACTGTGGCTCCTCTTAAGGCTGCTTTCAGCGAATCAGAGAACAGTTCGTTCAGCCGCTCATAAGTGTCTTCGCTCATCAGGGCCGGGTCATGTTGCTTCATCATCAAATGAGAAGCCAGTAAACGCATGATTACCTCTTCTTTAGTATCCCTAGACTTGATGAGTGTGATTAGGTTCTCATAGGCGCCTTCAGATCCCCTGCTGTCGGTTTCTTCCCCTGTAACTTTATAACCAGATGTAATACCGGTATAGATGATAGTTTTAGATTTATATTCTTTGTCCTGCCCCAAATTAAAGATGAAAATAGACACTACCGTTAACAAAGGGATTACCAGTAACAAAAGCCAGTTACGGCGCATTAGCTTTATAAATTCTCTGAGTGTCATTTGCCAGATATTAAGGTGTTAATGGTCATTCCTATTCTCTCCTCAAGTAGAAGTAAGTTTGTTGCATATGTGTTTTTTGCTTCCTGTAGCGCTAAGCTTGATGCGTTATAATACTCCATGGCTTCGATTTGCTCAGCTACCTGAATCTCTCCTTCCCTGAATCTTTTATCAGAAATTTCTTTGTTGATGCTGGCAGATTGGTAGGCATCCTGGTAATTCTGAAGAACTGTTCTGGAAAGGGTGAGTTGTTGGTACAAAGCGATAACTTCCTTTCTGATTTCCATTTCAGCAAGCTTACGGTTTGATTCCGCTTGTTTAAGTCCCATCTGGCGAATAGTTATTTCATTACCACGGTTTAAGATATTGAGCAAAGAAAAGCTCATACCCAGGCCCACATTCCAGTTTGAGCGTACCGGCTGACTAAATGCATTCCATTGACTTGGGGTTGTTTCTCCTGCACCAGCAAATTGAAACCAGGTTCCATAACTATAGCCAGAGTTTAAGCTAATACCGCTCAGAATGAGCCTTTTACCAATCTGTATTTCTTCACTGGCGATCCTCTTTGCAGCTTCCGTGTTTTCTATCTCTGCTGAGTGTTGAATGGCAGCATCATATAAAAGCGGGAGAGCATAATCGGAGAAAGAGAAAAATTTTTCCTGCGGACTTAATTGCTGCTCCGTTTGTACCGGATTTACCTGCGCTATTACCATAAGCACATGCATGGTGAAAAGGAGGGTAGTAATTAATTTTTTCATCAAACGTTTTCTTTTTGAAATAAAGCTGGAAGTGTTTTAAGGATTATCTGTAAGTCTTTGAAGAGCGAGTAAGTCTGCGCATATTCTATGTCCAGGGCTTTGCGTTCATCCTCAGACATGTCTTTTTTCCCGCGTTTGCTAATCTGCCAAAGACCCGTGATACCAGCCGGTGCAACAAATCTGGCAGCAAATTGATCTGTCGTTATTTTCTCAGCCTCATAGAGAGGGAGTGGGCGGTTTCCTACAATGGACATATCACCCCGGAGTACGTTGAAGAGTTGTGGTAGCTCATCTATGCTGGTGTTTCTGAGAAACAAACCGATACGCGTTACCCGCGGGTCGTTGGAGATTTTGATGAAGGCAGAGCCGAGCTGCATTTTCCGCGCTTGCTGAAATTGTTTTTCGCATATCATCTGCCCCTTCATATCCACAAGCTCATTCTGACATCCGTTTCCAGCGGCAGCGCATGTATCACATAAGGTGTTTTCCAGGTTGTAAGTCTGGCCCGAAGAAGACTGGTACTGGTTCAGCTCTTTTATAGAGTTGAGTAAATGTTCTGCATCCTGCCGCATCGAACGGAATTTCCAGAACTTGAAGATGCGATAGCCTGTGCCAACCCGATAAGAATAGTAAAAAACAGGTCCTTTGGACTCCATCTTGATTAGGAGCGCAACTACCAGAAACAGCGGTAACAGACAAATGAGGGCTGTTAAAGAAAATACAATATCAAAAAACCGTTTGCCAGTGCGGTTCCGGTAGGTTCCAGCATTTTTCTTAATATCCAAAACAGGTTCTTCTATTTGTATCGAGAAGTAGCGCAATCTGGTGAGCAGCTTCCCTCTAACTGTTGCGCGCTCAAAAATGTCGGAAACACCAGCATTTAATAGTAAAGTCTGCAGCGCAGGACTAACAGGGGCGTCTGATACCCAGAAAACGGGTTTTTGCACGCTTAAATCCTTCTTAATCGCTTTTATCAAGTTGAGGCCCAATTGTGAAGACGGGTTAACCAAGCTAAAAATAATAGCGTCAAAAGCTTCTCCTTTCGACAGCCACGTGAGGAAATGAGATGGATTATCGAAGCCTTGAACCTCTAGATCGTTCTTTAATTCCCTACTGAAGCTGTCAATTTCTTCAGTGTCAGTTGTCAGGTACAGAACTTTTCTAACCATGGCAAAGATTTCTAAATCTTAACTCTTTTAAGCATATTCTTTAGCCTGATATCAAGTTCTTCCGGATTGAAAGGCTTAACCATATAATCGTCGGCTCCATTCTTGAGGCAAAGAATTTTGTTGTTGGTGTCATCTTTTCCTGATAACATGACCAGGGGGATGTCTTTATATAAGGTACTGGAACGGAGCTGCATTATAAATTCAAGCCCGTTCATATAGGGCATATCGTAATCTGCTACTATACCATCTGTAAAGTGACCATCCTGCAGCCACAGCATGGCAGCATGTCCATTTTCTTTTACTACCACTTCGTATTCTTTTGAGAAGAAGTGTTCTAGAATTAAGCCTATAGATGGTTCATCGTCAACTATCAGTAATCGTTTTTTCATAATAAAAGGTATTTAATTGCCTTAAAGATGATATCTATAAAGCAACTTTAAATAGTTATATATATAGATTCATTAGTATTATTAAATATACTTTATTTTATCTTTATATATTTATATTTATGTTGATTCCCATGCTTGGATATGTTATTTCTTTGCCGGGAAATTTTTTCATTGATGCTATACGTACTTATCGACTTGGAAAAAGGTTTTTAAAATAAGACAGGCTACTCCAGAACCTTACAAATCGCATAAGTTTTAAGAAGTTCTTTTGTTGAAACTTAATTAAGTGAAAAAAGGCCACAGCAATTTCTAAACCTGAAAATCATGCACATAATTGATTAAGTACTTTTTCTGTTCGCGAAGCCAGATTGTAATTTTGTTATTTTTATGCCTTTTGACTCAGCGCTGTCGTAAGGTGTTTGAGATCAATCATAAATTTATTACTGTTAAATGTGTAGCTGATTTGAAAAAACCCTTATCACTTTATTAACTTCTTCACGCACAATTTGCATTAGACGTAACATTTCATCCATTTTCGTTTTACTATTAGCATGTTCTTCTATCCTTTTCACAGCTTCTGTAGCTATCATAATCTTAATGTTTCCAAATGTGGACTTCAGCTTATGCGCAATGTGGGCTGCAGTACTAAGTTCCTTTCTTTCAATAGCTTCTTCTAACTCGTCCAGCTGCAGGGGAACGGTTTCAACAAACATTTGCTGCATCCTCCGGATAAAAAGTGCATCGTCCTTAAGATTGCCCAGGCCAGAGAAATCATATAAAGTTGATTCCTCATTTGGAGCCTTATGCGGTGTTGGGTTCTGAGGTGCTGTTTTGCGGCCAGCGTAGCATGCAATAATTTGCAGCAGCTTTGATTCAGGGTAAGGCTTCAGCATACAATCTGTAAAGCCATAGTACTTGTAGCGATCCTCATCAATCTCATGAAAATCAGCTGTGAGCGCTATAATAGGGGTATATTCATTCAGGCTTTGTTTATTTCGAATTTCATAAGTGGCTTTGATGCCGTCGAGCTTTGGCATCTGTATGTCCATGAGAATCAAATCATACTTCGTTTCGTTGGCCTTTACCAGGGCTTGCTCACCGTTATAGGCTATGTCAGTGTCTATGCCGAATGGCTTTAGTTGAGATGTTAACAGCAGCTCATTTAGGTGGTTATCTTCTGCTATTAAAATTCTAAGCCCGTTCAGCTGGTCGGATTTTGTATGAGACGCTACTTTATTTAAAGAACTGTCACTTTTAGAAAGGGTATAGGGGATACTAAAGTAAAAACAATTACCCTGACCAGGTTTATTTTCCAGCCATAACTTTCCTTTCTGCAGTTCAAGCAGCTTCTTAGCGATAGTTAGTCCTAGTCCTGTGCCGTTATAGAGTTGGTTAAGAATACTTTGTTCTTCTATTAATGTATCATGTACTGTTTTGAAATTAGCAGCACTAAAGCCAACATCCGTTTCCTTTAAACAGCAGGATATATGAAGCATGTCATCTGAAATTTCAAGACGCTCTACCGAGACGGTCATTTCGCCATGCCTCATGTATTTGATGGCGTTGTTAATCAGTTTAATCAAGACCTGGCTTAAAAGAAAAGGATCCCCTTCCACCATTGGTATTTTTTCCACCGTTTCGTTATAATGGATTTTCACACCTTGCTCCTTGCAGGCCACTGCCCGCACCGTCTCACCGATAACAGTTGAAATTTCGAAAGGTACAGTGACAGTCTTCACTTCACCTGCCTCCAATTTTGCAACTTCCAGTAGTTCGCTTGGAGGTACTAACAAGTTATCAGCAATGGAAGTGATGGTATCCAGGTACCCTTCCTGGTCCTTATTAAGTAAGCTCTTTTTCATTAGCTTTACGATGCCTGAAATAGCGCTCACAGATATACTAATCTCATTGCTTAAACTGGCAAGAAAACTCTCCTTCGACCTGGCGGATTCTTCTGCCGCCTGCACTGCACTTTTCAGCAAAGTGATATCTGATGAAACAGATAATAAGTAGCGTGTGCCGTCAGGCTGAGTGAATGTTTTTTTTATGGTATTAAACCATTTTTTTTCGCCGTTTTTTAGTTTATATAACTCCTCGATGCTTAATGCCTCATTTTTCCTGAGCAGTTCAAGATCCCTTTCGTAAGAGTAATCAAAAAAATTGGTATCCTTTGTCAGCATTTCTTCTACAGTAAGGCCATGTAAGTCTGCATAGGCAGCATTAGCAAGTACGAACTTGCCATGTTCATTTTTAACATAGGTGGGGTTGGGGTCGGTTTGAATAACCTGCTTGGCGAATTCCATTTTTGATTCTTAAGCTTGTTTTGTGGTATAAGTATCTTATGAGATTCCTTTAAAGGCTAATATGAGTGAAGCAGGTTACTTGCCTATAGCATCCTGCCCCAGTGACAAAAAATAATAGAAGGTGTATCAGTGTTGTTATACATCGCTATTCCCCAAATGTTCGCTGGAAAGCATAACAGGAGTGTAACAGTAAGTTGCTTCTACACTCCTTGTGCAAAAATCAGGACCTTTAACACGATTTATTTGAGACTTCTACAAGAGGGCATTCTAAGGGTAATGCTAATAGCACATCGGCTGCAAATGCTTCAGCATTTTATCTTGCAGTTCCTGCGGTGCAAATGGTTTTGTGATGTAATCATTGCCGCCAAGGGCTAGTATTATTTTCTTTTCATCTTCACAGGCATTGGCAGTCAGGGCGATGATAGGCAAGGTGTAGCCAAGGCTTCGTATTTCCGCCATAGCTTCAAACCCATTCATAACAGGCATATGCAGGTCCATTAAAACAAGATCATAAGCAGTTGTCTTCATTTTTTCAATTGCGGCAAAGCCATCTCCCGCAGTGTCTACTTCTGCCTGCCAACTAATGAGAAGTTTGCTGGCCACCATGTTATTGAAGATATTATCGTCTATCACCAGAACTTTTGCGTCTTTTAAGGTAGATGCTGACTTTTGTGCCGGTTCTATTGCCTTTAGGGACTCAAGGGATATATCCGGTTTCAGGAAACGTAGCCGCACAGCAAATTCTGAGCCTGCTCCCGGCGTGCTAATAAGGTGAATACTTCCGTTTTGCAGTTCTACAATTTTCTTAGTGATGGCCAGGCCCAATCCACTGCCACCGTACTGGCGGTGTGTCGCCGCACTGGCTTGCACAAAGCTTTCAAAAATTTTCTGCTGTTTGTCTACAGGTATGCCTACACCGGTATCCGTTACCATGAATTCCAGTACCCAATCATCGTTTGACTGATACACAACCTCTACAGATAGCGTAACACTTCCAGAGATTGTGAACTTAATGGCGTTGCTTATCAGGTTGTTCAGGATTTGTGTCAGCCTTGCCGGATCTCCCGCAACTTCAGATGGTGTGTCTTCACCCAAATTCAACACGAGATTCAGGTGTTTTTCCGAGGCTCGTGTGGAAAGTGCTCGGATTATTTTTTTTAATAAGTCTGTTAATTGAAAGTTAACCTTCTCAAGTTCAATTTTGCCGGCTTCAATTCTTGAAAAATCAAGGGTATTGTTGATCAGTGTCAGCATGTTTTGCGAAGAGAAGTGGATGGACTGGAGGTTCTCTTTGTGCTCCTGAGCCACGTTCTCTTCTTGTAGAAGCAGGTACGTATGTCCCATGATGGCATTTAAAGGGGTACGAATTTCGTGGCTCATCAGCGAGACAAACTCTGATTTTGCTTTTGTGCTTTGTTCAGCCTTTTCTTTTTCTGCTAAGAGCTGCATTTGAGTCTCTATGCAATCCGTCACATCCTGCAAGGTGCCTATAACTTTCAACAGCCTGTTATCTTTGTAAACCGGCTTCATTATAACTCTAACCCAGGTGTTTTCCTGCAAATGCCCTAAACGGGTAACGCAGTTTAACGCTTTCCCATTACTTAAAGCCTGGCTCCAGCCATGAGTAAGTTTGGGTCGGTCCTCCTCAATAAAATACTGAAGAAAGGAAAGAAAGCTGCTTACTGTTTTTTTTGTCGGGATCCTCAGCAGCGTATACACAAAATCAGTGCAGAAAAAGTTATGTGCTTCTACAGTATACTCCCAACTGCCGATTCTGGCGATCTGCTCAGTTTCTGCCAGTAGTGCTCCCGCTTCACTGTGTTTAGGTTTGGACGTTTCTTCTGCTTTTAGTCTGTGAGGCTCGACAGTTTTTCTATCCTTGTCACGTTGTGTGTAAATGCCTGTTCTAAGCCTTTGATCCTTTTTTCTGGTATCGTGCAAACTACCCGCACCGGCACTTTTCTCGTCAGACGCTTTCAAAGGAAACAGGTGGTTGAACTTTACATTAGCGCCTTTGCTTATTGCTGTGTTAAAGCTTGAATCAAAAGACATAGTCTCATCTGTGTCACTTTCTTTAACAGCCTTCATATTACCTACGCCCGTTGATAGTGAGCGGCTAGAGGCAGTGTCTTTTGTGGTAAAACCGAGGATTAGTTTAAGCCACTGCTTGCAGTAGGCAGCAAAGCATTTGATCCGAACAGAAGGAGAGGTGATCTCAGAAGGTAGTTCTATTGCGTTATGATGATTCCGCTCACTACCAGGTTCACCTATTTTATGAGATAGAGACTTCTTTATATGTGAAGATTCCTCTATAGGGAGAGTTATTATTTTCATAGACAGGTTATGCATGGATACGGCTGTAGCCTTACCTCAAGCCTAATTACTACCTAATCCTAGTTTTTGTTACTTATTACCAGAGGTGTTATTAATATTATAATATATAGATTTTCTTATTTTGGCTATGTTATTCCTATGCGTCTTTATCGCTGTTTTATGCTTCAGGAAGCTGAAAGAGACAAAATTGCTTCAATCTTGCTTTAGTTTGTAGATTATCTTTTTAATTTGTTTAGCAGATGTTATATCCTGTTGCATTAGCACTGGCAAATAACTTTTATATGCAAAAGAGCGGTTTAACATGGCTTTCTTTGCGTTTACCTTACTATTCGATCGCTTCTCAGAGGATAAGAATTTACCTTCGGTCATCCGACAGCACTCTCAGAAGGTGTTGCCGCTGAAATAAGTATATCTATAAAAATCAGTCGGTTTACCGAAATCATTGAAAACAACATGGATAGTTTGATTGCTGCTTAAACGGGTACAGTAGTGTCTTTTTGCCGCTCAATCGTTCTTTCTCTCCTGGTTGTTCGAGCTGCACCTATGCTTCCTAATTCGGAACTCGTACATCTATACTATATCTTTGTAGGCATATAAAACATAGATCATGGCGAAGGCAAAACCAAACGGCAATTTTAATATAACGGTTACTACATTAGCAGGCTTAGAGGAAGTACTGGCAGAAGAGCTCCGCTCCCTGGACATGGAATACATCAAAGTAGGGACACGCGCAGTGACTTGCTCTGGTAATCTCCGGCAGCTGTATGAGGCTAATTTGTGGTGCCGTACCGCCATTCGGGTGCTAAAGCCATTTCGCAACTTTAAGGCCCGCGATGAGAAGGATTTGTATGAACAGGTGCAGAAAATAGATTGGTCTCAGTACCTGAACCTGGACCAGACGTTCGCTATCAGTGCCGCCGTAAGTCATTCTACCTTTGAGCACTCGCTGTATGTAGCGCAATTAACAAAAGACGCTATCGTGGACCAGTTCCGAAAGGCTACTGGCAAGCGTCCATCCGTAGATAAGGTTCATGCAGATGTACGCTTTAACCTGCACATGCACGAGAACATGGTCACCATGTCTATGGATTCATCCGGTGATTCATTGCACCGCCGCGGATACCGCCTGCAGACCAACGTTGCGCCCCTGAACGAGGTGCTGGCAGCCGGCATTATTAAGCTAACAGGCTGGGACAAAAAATCCCCGTTTATAGATCCTATGTGCGGCTCTGGTACATTTCTGATAGAAGCTGCCATGATGGCGCAGAATATAGCTCCCGGCCTTTACCGCCGCGACCCCTATGGCTTTGAGAGCTGGAAGGACTATGATGCCGGTCTGTTTGAAATGCTTTGGAAAACGGCGGAAGCGAAAGCCAGCTTTGACCCCAAAGCAACTATCATGGGCTATGATATTGACCCGGATTATGTGCAGGCGGCACAGAATAATATAGAAAATGCTGGTCTGGAGAATGTCATTAAAGTAGAGGAGGCTGACTTTTTTAAGACAGAGGCACCAGCTGCGCCAGGAGTGGTGGTGATGAATCCGCCGTATAACGAACGTATCGTTTCAGAAGACATCGAATTACTTTACAAAAACATTGGCGATGCACTGAAGAACAATTATCAAGGCTATGATGCCTTTGTGTTCACAGGAAATTTGGAGGCTGCCAAGAATGTAGGTTTGCGTGCCTCCCGCCGTACTCCTTTATACAATGGCCCCATCGATTGCCGTTTACTAAAGTATGAACTTTACAGAGGAAGCCGCAGGAGCGGAGCAGAGAATAATGCATAGGCCTCAATAAAGATGAAATATATCCACCGTTGAGGGTCAACAAGCGTTATGTTGGTAGTTCTCTGATGATACGGCATGGATTGCCAGCGGCAAATACATAAGGCGGCACATCTTTTGTAACCACGCTGCCTGCACCAATGGTGGTGTTGACACCAATGGTTACACCGGGGCAGACAATGGTGCCGCCTCCCAGCCAGACGTTATTGCCGATGGTGATAGGGTATGCCAACTCGGGACCCTTGATGCGCTCTGAAGCCAGAAGCGGATGCGTGGCAGTGTAGATTTGAACGTTAGGACCAAACTGTACATTATCGCCAATTTTAACTGTGGCACAGTCTAGCACCACGCAATTAAAGTTCATGTAGAGGTTATCACCAGCGTGAATGTGGCAGCCATAGTCGCAGTAGAAGGGGGGCTGGATCTCTGCGTTCTGCCCGACCTGCCCGAACATCTGGCTAATTAACTCACGGCGCTTGTCTGTCTGCCCAAAAGGAAGAGCATTGTACTGCGCCAGGAGGGTACGTGCTTTTACACGCATCTCTGTTAGCTGTGGATCTGCGGCAACATAAAGTTCTCCGCTCAGCATTTTTTCAAGTTCAGATGGCATAGCATTTCAGCATGTTGGTTGCATAAACATACGTGTAAAACAAAAGGAGCACCAAGACCGGTGCTCCTTTTGTTTTACTATTAAGTGATAAGACTTTAAATTCTTCTAATCTGTGCGCCAATAGCATTCAAGCGGCCATCAATGTTCTGATAGCCACGGTCAATCTGCTCCACGTTATCGATGATGCTGCGTCCTTCTGCTGAAAGGGCGGCAATAAGTAGCGCTACACCGGCACGAATGTCAGGAGAAGTCATCCGGATGCCACGAAGCGGTATCTGGTTGTTCTGGCCGATGACAGTGGCTCTGTGCGGGTCGCAGAGAATAATCTGAGCACCCATGTCAATGAGTTTATCTACAAAGAACAGGCGGCTCTCAAACATCTTCTGGTGAATGAGCACAGTGCCTTTGGCCTGTGTGGCTGTTACCAGCGCTACACTCAGCAAGTCAGGGGTAAGGCCGGGCCAGGTGTGGTCAGATATATTCAGGATACTGCCATCAATATATGTGTCCACCTCATAATGGTCCTGCTCCGGAATATAGATGTCGTCACCGCGGAACTCCATCTTTACGCCCAGGCGCTGGAAAGTCTCAGGAATAAGGCCTAATTCCGGAATTCTGCAGTTCTTAATTGTTATCTCAGAGGCCGTCATGGCTGCCAGCCCCATAAAAGAACCAATCTCAATCATGTCGGGCAACATCACGTGCTCAGTGCCCTGAAGTTTCTCCACACCATCAATCACAAGAAGGTTAGAACCAACGCCATTTATTTTCGCGCCCATGCGAATCAGCATCCGGCAGAGCTGTTGTATATAAGGCTCGCAGGCAGCGTTGTAGATGGTAGTGGTGCCCTCCGCTAAAACAGCTCCCATCAGGATGTTGGCTGTACCGGTTACAGATGCTTCGTCGAGCAGCATGTAAGCGCCTTTTAGGCGGTCGGCAGTGGCGCTGTAAAAAATATCCGGCGTGTCATAGTTAAAGCGCGCGCCCAGTTTCTCGAGACCTGCGAAGTGCGTATCAAGGCGGCGGCGACCGATTTTGTCTCCACCCGGCTTCGGCATTTTAGCCTGGCCAAAGCGCGCTAGTAAAGGTCCCACAATCATGACAGAGCCACGAATAGAACGTCCTAACTCCACAAACTGCTCTGACTCCAGGTAATCAAGGTTGATGTCGTCAGCACGGAAGAGGTACGTGTCCGGAGCCAATTGCTCCACATGCACTCCTAAGTCGCGCAGCAGTTCTATCAGTTTATTTACGTCCCGGATGTCAGGGATATTAGAAATGGTGACAGGTTCTGCGGTGAGCAATACTGCACATAGTATCTGGAGCGCTTCGTTTTTCGCTCCCTGTGGGTATATATCGCCTTTTAGTTTGTTTCCGCCAATTACTTCAAATGAAGCCATTTAGTATATTTATTTATTTCTTTGATTAGAAGAGGATCTTGTATTTTTTCGGCCACGGTTGTTATCGCCACGGCTTTGTTGCTGGCTGCGCTGGTTTTGGTTATCCTGCTGTGGTCTTACATTTGACTCGAACAGGTTATTCTTTTCAATATAGCTCAGGTCCATGTTTAGCTTGCCTTTTGACAGCTGGCGGATATCGCTTAAAATGACACCGTCTGTAATACTGTCTTTATTGTAAGACCTGTACAGCGTCTTCATCAGTTTACCAATAGAGATGATAGCCGCTTCACGTTCCTGCTCATCTTCCAGTTCTGTTGCACGCTCCACCAGCAGCTCAACATTCTTGCCGTAGTGCTTGTAGCTGGGTGTGTCGAGCGGGTATTCGATTTTCTGGGGCTTGTCGTTCAGGTACTCCATAGCGCTGAGCCTGTAAGGCGCATCAACGTCCAGTGTGGAACCAGACATCACATACAGGTGGTTCCAAAGCTTTTGCTGGTAATCCTGTGCCTCGCGCAGCTGAGGGTTCAGCTTAGCCATCAGGTTAATGAGCAGTTGTGAGAGACGTGTGCGTTCGGCACGATCCTCAACTTTTGTGATATAGTTTACCAGATCCTGCACATTACGGCCGTATTCACGCAGCAACAGGTCTTGTTTAAAAGTGGTACTAGCTTCCATTATCTCTTTTATATGGATTCAAAATTAGAAATTTGAGCGCACAATGGCTCAAAGCTTAAGGAAAAATCTTTCCATACCTCCCGGTTTAGGTGTACGAAAGTTTAGAATAGTAAGATCAGGTTTCTCTCGTATTCCATTTGTGCTATACGGAAGCCCTTACTTTAGTTTGGCACCGTTTGGTACAAGGGTTGCCGGTTGCGCCAGCACTATATCGCCGTTCTCGTTTTCAAAACCTGTCACCAGCACCTCTGACATGAATTTGCCAATCTGCTTTTTACCCAGATTCGTCACACAAATCACCTGCCGGCCAATTAGTTCTTCCCGCTTATACAAAGCCGTAACCTGTGCGCTGGATTTCTTTACCCCTATAGGACCAAGGTCAACAAGTAGCTGATAGGCAGGGCGACGAGCCTCCGGAAAGTCACTGGCCTCTACTATGGTGCCTACGCGAAGGTCTGTCTGTTCAAAGTGCTGCCACGATATTATGTCTGGCTGTTCAGGCTGTGTATGCATTAAAACAACGCGCTGTGTATAGATGATGTTATAAAATAAAGTACAATATAAAGCTTTATTCCAAACATTGTATACTGTGCCGGAACTTGCGCCCTATACATACGGGTAAAGCCGCTTCATGTAGAGCGACTTTAACTGTATGGAAGAACAATTGTCGATGTTTTACTCGCTTTTCAAAGAAATAACAGGGTTAGCCAGTGCTGCCTGAACAGCTTTCGTGCTCATTGTGAGGAGCGCAATCAAAAGCGTGGCAATACCGGCAAGTACAAAAGGCCAGTACCCTATGCTCACGCGGTAGGTGAAATCCTCCAGCCACAGACTGATGATGTAGTAGGCAATAGGAGCGGCCAGCACAAACGCAATCAGCACCAGTTTGATAAACTCTTTCGAGAAAAGCACTGCAATATTAAATATGGACGCCCCCATGACTTTGCGTATGCCCACTTCTTTGGTTCGCTGCGCCGCCATGAAGGCCACCAAACCATACAGCCCCAGGCAGCCGATAAAAATAGCAATAAAAGAGAAAACCTTAAACAGCTTGTTCTGCCTTGCCTCATCGCGGTAAAAATCAGCGATTGTTTCATCCAGGAACTCATAATTGAACACGTCATCCGGATAGGCCATTCCCCACACTTTCTCAAGGTGGCTGAGCGCTTCCTGCTTCTGATTCATGTCTATCTTAGCAGAAAGAAAAAGGTAATGTTCAGGATTGGCAAGCAGTATGCTGGGGTCAATAGGGACATGCAGCGAGTTCTGGTGAAAATCCTCCACTACTCCAACAATGGGCGCTTTAAACGCGCCACCGCCAAGCGTGATGGTTTTACCGATGGCATCTGCTGCACTTTCTATCCCTAGCTTGCGTCGCATGGTTTCGTTGATGAGCACAGCAGCTGAGTCACTGTTTGTGTAGGCACGGCCTTCAGCCAATTGAATATCATATAAGTCCAGATAACTTCCGTCCGCATACTTCATGTTCGCCCCAAATGAAGCATCTTCGCTGGAGTTGTTGAAGGAGAAGTTAGAGCCAAAGGTAAAATTACCAGAGGGTGGCGTACCTGCAAAGCTCACCTGGCGCACGGCAGGGTTGCTGAGCAGTTCCTCCCGCAGTGGTATCAATTTCTGCCCCGCCTGGTTCGGCAGGAAAACCGTTACCACAGCATCTTTATCGAAACCCAGCGGTTTGCTTCTGAAGTACTGCATTTGCTCGTTTACCAGGACGGTGCAAATAATGAGCACCTGGCAGATAGTGAACTGCAGCACTACGAGCCCCTGGCGTATCGGCAGACCAGCCACCTGCTGCGTGTTAATCCTGCTTTTGAGGGCTGCAATGGGCTGGAAGTGTGCCAGTATCATAGCCGGGTATAAGCCTGCAAACAAAGTTACCAGCAACACTTCCGCCGCCAGGAACAGCAGCAGCACCGGGTCTTGCAGAATGCTGAAGTTTATCTTCAACTCCATCAGTTCGTTGAGGTAGGGCAGGGCCAGTTCAACTAATATAATAGAGAAAAATGTTGCCAGCAGCGTAATAAGAAATGTTTCGCCGATGAACTGCAATACCAGCTGCCCTTTGCTGCTGCCCAGCACCTTCCGCACACCTACTTCTTTTGCCCGCTTCATGGCCTGTGCCGTCGCTAAGTTCACGAAGTTAATACACGCTACCAGGACCAGGAATATGCCTATGATCGCCATAGACCAGATGATCTCCTTTGTGATGGTGCGCTGACCATAGTTGCCATAGTCCGGGTTAAAGTGCAGGTCGCTCAGTGGCTGTAGGTTAAATGTTTCTGTTCCCCGTCTGTCCTCTTTCCTGTGTCTGTCAACAAATGCGCTTAATTCTGCAGCTTTGGTTTCCGGCGATGCTCCTTCCGGAAGCAGCACATACAGCTGGTGGTTGCTGTGCAGCATATCAAAACTATTTAAATCCAGCTTGCTGTAGTTCTTGTAAGACGCGTAGGAAATAAACATCACAAACGGAAAGTCTGTGTTAGAAGGTGGGTCTGGTATAACAGAGGTCACCTTCAGATTGAGGATATTGTTGAACCTGATTACCTTACCGAGGGCGTTCCTGTCCGGAAAGTATTTATCGGCGGTGCTTTGCGTGAGCACCACATTATTTGGTTCTGCCAATCCGGGACGGGGATCAGTGGCACCAAATTCATAGTCAAACAAGTCAAAGAACTCTGGCTCCACAAACGCTAGCGGGTTGTCCTCCAGTAAGCGTTTCGGAGCCTCACCATTATCACTGAGGATGTTGATTTGGGCAGTTTCCTCTCCATACAGCTGTGTGAGGTTTTCCAGACCCTGCTTCCCGTTGCTGCGGATGAGCGTGGCAATCGGGAAGCGGATACCTGTATGTTTCTCCACCCCATCTCCATGACCGTAGTTTGTGTTCATACGGTAAATGCGATCTGCCTTGCTGTGAAAGGTGTCGTAACTCAACTCATACTTTATCACCAGAAAGAGCAGGATGCTGCAGGTAATGCCGAGCGTAAGGCCGGCAATGTTCAGAAGGCTGTAGCTCTTGTTGCGCAGCAGCGATCGGAAAGCTGTGAGAAAATATAGCTTTAGCATAGTTTTAAGTTAGGTGGTAAGAACAGCATATGGAAGTATTGATTTTAATTTTTCTTTTACCAAGCCTGTGCCAAAGCCACAAAACCTCTTTTACTCCCCGATTTGGCTTCTTACCGAATGTAGCAGTGTCCAGGAGTGGACATATTTCGTCCATGTATGGACACCTGATATTCCTAATTTGTAAGGAATCCTTTAAATTAAGGCAATATCATACTGGCACAATATTTCGCTATCTGTTTTGCTGAAACCCAAGCCACATAACCGCTCATGGAAGAACAAAATTTAGGTCGTATACTCGTGATTGATGACAATGAGGATGTGCTGTTCTCTGCTAAAATGCTCCTGCGCAAGCACGCTAAAGAGGTGGTAATGGAGAAAAACCCGAAGAAGATCCCGTTTCTTGTCTCCAACGAGGACTTTGATCTGATCCTGTTGGACATGAACTTCAGCCAGGACATTACGAGCGGGCAGGAGGGGTATTACTGGCTGAAGGAGATACTGAAGTATGACCCCTCGGCAGTCGTGATCATGATTACCGCCTACGGTGATGTGGAGATGGCGGTAAGGGCGCTGAAAGAAGGCGCCACCGACTTTGTGCTGAAGCCATGGCAGAACGAAAAGCTGTTGGCTACACTGTCAGCTGCGGCCAGGCTGCGCAACTCCTATAGAGAGGTAAACCAGCTGAAGGAAGTAAACCGCACGCTCACGACGCAGTTAAACTCGCCGCAGAACATTATCCAGGGCCTGAGTGCCTCCATGCGCCAACTCTTTTCCATTATTGATAAAGTAGCCAGAACAGACGCTGACATTCTGCTGCTGGGCGAGAACGGAACCGGTAAGGAAGTGATTGCCCGTACTATCCACCAGCGCTCTTCGCGTGCCGATAAAGTATTTGTAACTGTAGACATGGGCGCCGTAACAGAGTCGCTTTTTGAAAGTGAGCTGTTCGGCCATAAAAAGGGCGCCTTTACTGATGCCAAAGAAGATAGGATAGGGCGGATAGAGGCGGCTAACGGTGGAACGCTTTTCCTGGATGAAATCGGGAACCTGTCGCTGGCCATGCAGGCCAAGTTGCTGACGGTACTGCAGCGCCGCGAGGTAATACGGGTAGGCACAAACAAACCCATTTCAGTAAACGTGCGCCTGATTAGTGCCACCAATATGCCGCTGAAAGAAATGGTGCAGCGGAATGAGTTCCGGCAGGATTTGATGTACCGTATCAATACAGTAGAACTCAACCTGCCTCCACTGCGTGATCGCCTGGATGATATACCGCTGTTTGCGGAGCATTTCCTGGCGGAATACGCGCAGAAGTACAGGCAACCGGTAAAGCGCCTTTCTGATTCCGGACTGGCACGCCTGCGTCGTTACAGCTGGCCAGGTAACGTGCGGGAGCTACAGCATGCCTTGGAGCGAGCCTCCATTATGAGCGAAAACCGGGAACTGCAGGCTGACGATTTCTTCTTTTTAGCTGAGTCAGAACCTGCCCCTGCGGCAACACAATTGGAGGCGTCGAGCCTGGACCTGGATGAGCTGGAGCGTGAGGCGGTGAAACGGGCCCTGCAAAAGCACGATGGCAACATTTCAAAGGCCGCAAAAGAGTTAGGCCTATCGCGCGGTGCCCTGTATCGAAGACTGGAAAAGTATGAGCTTTAAAAATTATAAGCTGCAGTTACTCCTGCGCATACTTCTGCTGGCTGTTTCCATTTATGCCTTTTCGAGAGTAGGTTTCAATCCTGATTATCGTAGCACCCTTATTGGCCTAGCTGTGTTCATCCTACTGCAGATAGGGTTGCTGATCCGGCTCTATGATCGCACGAACAAGTTCTTTCTCCGCTTTCTGAACTCCATCAAGTATGATGATTTTACAGAGCAGTTTTATATTAGCGGAGAGGGCAAAACGCTGCGGGAGCTGTCGCTGCGCCTGAATGAGGTGATGGATAAGTTCCGGGAGGTACGGGCAGAGAAGGAGGCGCACATGCAGTACTTCGAAGTGATTGTGCAGCATATCGGCATCGGCATTATTACGCTTAAACCAGACGGCTCTATACTATTACTGAACAACGCGGCAAAAAAGCTGCTGAAAGTGGGCCAGCTGCGGCATGTGCAGGAACTTAAAGCCGTGAGCCCTGAACTGGCTTTGGGCCTGCAGCAGTTGGAGAATGGCGAGAAAGTGCTGGTGCCTGTGCGGCAGGAGGCTGAGCAGGCAAACCTGTCGGTGCACGTGATAGAGCTATCGGTGCTGGGGGAACGTATACGCCTGGCCTCGCTGCAGAATATTCAGAGTGAGCTGGAGGAGAAGGAGATGGAGGCATGGCACAACCTAATCAAGGTGCTGACCCATGAAATCATGAATTCTGTTACCCCCATTGCTTCACTGTCGGCAAGCGCCTATGAGGAAGTAAATAGTTATACAGACACAGCAGCTGAGGAGGTGACGCTGCTGCGCGAAGAGCTGGCGGATATCGGGCAGTGCCTGCAGACCATCAACCGCCGGTCAGATGGGCTTATTTATTTTGTAAACGACTTCCGCAACCTGACAACTATCTCCGTGCCGCAGCTAACACATTTTAATGTAACGGAGCTGCTGCAGGAAATAAAGATGCTGCTGCGCGGGCAATTTACCGCAAAACACGTAGCACTGCAGCTGGAGGTGCCGCCTGAAGGTCTGATTCTGTCTGCTGACAGAGCCATGATAGAGCAGGTGCTGATTAATCTCGTGAAAAATGCCATGGAGGCAGTGCAGGACCAACCGGAGGGCAAGGTGCTTGTACGCGCTTACCACGACGAGCGAAGCCGCATCAGCATAGAAGTGATAGACAATGGACACGGCATGACGTCCGAAGCCATGGCGAAAATATTCATTCCTTTTTTCACGACAAAAAAGTCAGGCTCTGGTATCGGCTTAAGCCTTTCGCGGCAAATCATGCGCCTGCACAAGGGAACGATATCAGTGCAGTCTGAACTGGAGAAAGGCACTACCTTTATATTGCGGTTTTAGACCACTCCGGAAGGTTTGCTGTTAAATGCTGCTCTTCCCCGTATAACCTGCTTCAACTGCTACAACCTTTCAAGGCGAAATGCTTATAGTATATCAGAAACAACTGAAAAAGGATATGACAAGCAACGAGCTGGAAGAGGGGGTACGGGTGAGCGCAGACAGCACGGCACCGATGGTAGCGAACATCAGGGCAGGTGCCCAGGACATGGTGATGGATGAAACAAGTGTACTGACAGGTATGAAAATAGGGCCTGATCCTTATGATTATATCTTAAGTGCCCTCGGTGCCTGCACTGTAATCACGCTGCACATGTATGCCCAGCGCAAAGGGTGGCCGCTGCAGCGGGCCGAGGTGATCCTGCGCCACGGGCGCGTGCATTCAAAAGACTGTGAGAACTGTGAAGACGATGTATCCAAGCTGACCCAGGTGACAAAGCAACTGCGCTTAGTGGGAGACCTGACACCAGATCAGCGGAAGCGACTGAAATTGATTTCAACAAAGTGCCCGGTGCAAAAAACACTGGAGGCGGGTATACTAATTGTCACTGAAATGGAGGAAGTATAAATCAGGCTGATTTTTCTGTAGCAAGGCCAAAATATTCCTCCAGCGTATATTCGCCCACAAAAGGAGCTACACAATCTTCTGACGAAACGGCTACCAGAAACGCCACTTTATCAAACAGGTTCCGGCTGAATAGCCTGAGCATTGGCAGCATCGTGTTCACTACGCCAAGCGGTACGGACCGTATAGCACCCGGGTAATCAGCTGCCTTACAAGCCAGTTGAATCAATTCCAGGCGGCTGTAGAGGCTTTTGCCTCCGATTGGTATTGTTGCGGCTGCTTGCCCTATACATTGCACGGCTACTTTTGCAAGGTCTCCTTCAAATACCGGGTTTGTTTTATAATGCCCATCTCCCAAAGAGCCAATCAGTCCTTTACGGGCCATGGCCACCACCTCATCGAAGGCAGAAAACAGCGCTGTTGGCTGCAGAATCCTGTAGCTGATGCCAGACTTCCGCAATTCTTCTGAAAAATCAGCATGGGCTTTAAAGTAGGCCAGTTTCGGATACTGTTCCGCTTTAAATGCCGAGATATAAATAAACTGCTGCACGCCCGCCTGTTTTGCCTCTTGAAGCAGACTGTAATTGGCGCAGAAGTCGATGTCGTGAAAACTGCCCCGGCTCTTATCTTCCAAGCTAATGCTTTTGCCTAGCGCTGATACGACCACATCTATACCCTCGCAGCAACCTTTTAGCTGCTCCGACAGGGTGGCATCGGCCAGCAACACAGCATGTGGAGTTGAAGAGAGCGCTGCGGCCCTGGCGGCAGAACGTGCGAGCACTGTTACAGTATATCCCCGCAACTGTAGCTCCCGCAGCAGGTGCTGCCCCAAGTGGCCTGTAGCACCTGCCAATAATACTTTTTTCATAGCTCAATATTATCAAGTATGGTGATAAATATATGTGCTACAGGCTGTTTTTACAATTCACTTTCTGGCAGATTTAATGCAGCAGGGTAAAGAAATTTATTTTGCTATCTTCGTTCAGAAAGAAGTCTGCCATACATCGTGGCTCTTTAGCTTTAAAACTACTATATGCTGAAAAAAATATCCCACACCTACTTTATCGCCTGCCTGCTTGCCTGCGGACTTGTAGCCTGTGTGCCCCTGGAACAGCAGGGCACCACTACCATCGGTGGCACTACCCCGAGTGCGCTACGCTACGAAGATTATGTTTATGATGAAACTGTTACTTCAGTGCAGGCTTATCTGGCCACTGGGCTGGAAGATGAAGTGCTGAACCCAGCAATAACACCTCTTGCGCAGCAGCAGCCCATTGTGCTGGAGTTCGACAGGCTAAATGCACGGCAACAGCGCCTCCTGGTAAAGCTGCAGCATTGCGATGCCAACTGGACACCATCCACTCTCATTGACACGCAGTTTCTGTATGACTTCAATGAGTTCATCATCACTGATGCCCGGATCTCTGTTAATACGCGCATCCCTTACGTGCATTACCGATTTGTGGTGCCCAAGGTAAGATTAAGCGGGAACTACCTGCTGGTGGTGCAGGAGGAGGGAGGCAACCCGCTGCTGACGCAACGACTGATGGTGTACCAGAACGCGCTGACTGTTACTGCAAGACTAGGCGCACCACTCGGGCCGGGCGGCAGGGAAACCCGGCAGCCGCTTGAGTTTAACATCATGTACCCGGACTATGAGCTGGTGAACCCGGCGATGGAGGTAAAGACAATCGTGAGGCAGAACTACCGCTGGGACAATGCCAAAGTCATCAGCAAGCCAACGTTTATTCATGATGCGCAGCGCCGCCTGGAGTATGTGTTCTTTGAGCCGAAAGACCTTTATAAAGGGCTGAGCGAGTTCAGGGCTTTTGACACCCGTAGCCTGAACTTCCGCAGCATTGGTGTACAGAGCATTAACCTGCAGTCTAATCCTGTTGAAGTGAACCTGGAGCCAGACAGGAACCGGCAAACCTTGGCCTATTCGCAGGACCCGGATATTAACGGCATGCGGATTTTTGGGAATAAGCAGTTTGGCAATGGCGACATAAATGGAGATTATACCTGGGTAGATTTCGAGTTACAGGTGGCAGACAAGGCGCCGGGTGAAGTATACATACAGGGAGAGCTAACGAACTGGCAACAGATTGATGAGTCGCGTATGATTTTTGACCCGGAGCGTAACGTGTATGTAGGCCGGATGCTGCTTAAGCAGGGTTATTATAACTACTATTATGCCCTGCAGCAAAATGCTGCTACTCCTCCGGATGCCAGCTATTTTGAAGGGAGCCATTTCGAAACCGATAACATATACGACATCCTGGTATACTACCGCCCACCCGGCACAAGAGCCGACCTGCTGGTAGGTTATGAGCAATTGTTCTTTAACAGGAAGTAAGGAGAGGAGTGCCTAATGTGTACATAGCACCAATAACCGTATGTTTAAGCATATCCGATAGTTGGCAGAAATAAATAATAGAAATATGTTTCAGGCAATCTTTAGTGGTTTTTTTATCGAATTCACTGGGTTATTTGTCCGATGGATTATCATCTTTATAGTTGACACTATGAAGGGGGAAGAGCCAAAATCCTTTAACGCCATAAAGAATATGTATAGAGAGATAAATGCTGATAGCGTGGCTTATAGTCTTGGTAATAAAATAGTCGGGATTGCCTTTTTATTAGCTGTTGTTTTGACAATACTAAAAATAGAAGGCTCTTTTGGGGGTTAAGGTTAAACAGACACACTGTTAACTTGGATAAAATATAATAATTACTTCTGCCAACAAAGCACATGCCCCAGCATGTTGTGCCACATTGAAAAAGGATCCATCCAAAGGTTAGAGAATAGTCTTTTTTTGATCAAAAATGCCGGAAATATCGAGGTTCTACGGAATAGTAATTTACATGTTCTATAATGACCATAATCCACCTCATTTTCATGTGGAATATGGAGAATTTAAAGCAGTAGTCAGTTTTGACGAAGAAATTGTTAAAGGTAATATGCCAAAGCGTGCTCTTAAGTTAGTATTTGAATGGATGGACCTTCATAATGGAGAGCTGATGAAGAACTGGGAACTTGCACGCAGTGGAGAACCGTTAAATAAAATCGAACCATTAAATTAACTAAAATGGAAAATATTTGGATAACTAAGGCTGAATATATAAGAGATTATCACATTGAACTGGAATTCAATGATGGATCCTCTGGGATAGTTGATTTAACGAATGAACTTAATAAGCCTATCTACAAACCTCTTAATGACATCAACTATTTCAAGAATTTTACATTAAACTCTTGGACTATAGAATGGGAAAATGGTGCTGATTTTGCTCCTGAATTCCTTTATGCACGAACAATTAAAAACGTGGCACAACAAACCCTATAAATTAGCTGCGCCACCTTATAACAGACCCGTTAAAACGATCATAGAATCAAAATGAAAATAAAATTAACCCTAACAGCCTTGGCACTTATAGGCTGCAGCTTTATAGCAAACGCCCAATCAGTAAAAGAACATGGCCAGCTCACTGTTGACGGTACACAGTTGAAAGATGAAAACGGAGAGGCCATCGTATTGCGTGGCATGAGCTATGGCTGGCACAACTTCTGGCCCCGGTTCTACAATGCCGGTTCGGTTAAATGGCTGCAGGAAGATTGGAACAGCACAGTTGTGCGTGCTGCGATGGGCATAGAGCCCCGAAACGGATACCTCGAAAAGCCTGAATGGTCAAAGGAGAAAATTAAAGCTGTGGTGGACGCGGCCATTAAAGAAGATATGTATGTCATCATCGACTGGCACAGCCACAACATTAACCTGAAGGAGGCCAAGGCTTTTTTTACAGAGATGGCGCTGACCTATGGCAAACACCCGCATGTGATATATGAAATTTTCAACGAGCCGGATGAGGAGTCGTGGGAGGAGGTTAAGGAATATTCTACTGAAGTAATCGCAGCCATTCGGGCCATTGATCCGGACAACATCATTCTGGTAGGCTCACCGCATTGGGACCAAGACATTCATCTTGTGGCCGATGCACCTATAACAGGCTATGACAACCTGATGTACACGTTACACTACTATGCTGCCACACATAAGCAGTCCCTCCGTGACCGTGGCGACTATGCTCTGAGTAAAGGCCTGCCACTTTTCATCTCCGAATCGGCAGGTATGGAAGCGACCGGCGATGGTCCGCTTAATGTTGAGGAATGGCAGCGGTGGATTGACTGGTCTGAGAAAAACAAAGTGAGTTGGATTACCTGGTCTGTGTCGGATAAAGACGAAACCTGCTCTGTTTTACTACCCACCGCAAATGCGGAAGGTGGATGGAAAGAGAAAGACCTGAAGGAGTCTGGTAAGAAGAGCCGGTCTCTTTTGAGAAGCTATAATGCGAAGCAAAAGTAAGCTTTTAAACGCGTGCATGAATGAAAACCATCCCTAATCTGATGGTCGGCACAGAATCAAAAAGCGGCACAGGAATAGTCCTGTGCCGCTTTTTGATTTAATCTTCTTCTCATCTTTTCGCTACCGGAGGATGACTCTCTTCGTGAAGATTTGGCCCTGCTTCATTGCTTTCAGTAAATATAAACCTGGAGGCAAGGCAGACACATCTATTTGATGAACATTCTGTGTATCAAACTCTGCCTGTAGCACCTGCTTCCCTTTGCTGTTCATGATGCTGTAGGAAGCAAGGGTGGTATTAGCTGAAGGCCAGGCCACTCTTACAAAGCCACTAGCTGGATTTGGGAAAACAATTAAGGCGCCTTTTGGTAAGTCATCTTTAACAGAAAGAACTGTTTTTTTGAGAGGCAGCTTATCCACAAGGGTATTAAAAGTTACATTGGTCTCAATAGCAGGATTATAATCAAAATAAATGAAGGCTTGATTCTCCACTATGGTACTGTCGGGCATTCCGCTCTTGGGCTTTATACTGTACAGAATATAGCCGTGGCTGCCTGGTTCATCGGTCTTGTCATCCGGTAGCTGTATGTTGTTGAAGTGGAAGCTTACCTGGTTTCCATTTACAACAGTGTACATATCATGGCTACTACCAATAACGCTAAAGCTGCTTAAGTCGAATTCCTGTTGTAGTTTGTTCTGCACTACAATGTTAAAAGCTTTATCAGTGCCCATGTTCTGAAATCGTATAAGGTACTGCAGCTCCTGGTTTTTAAGTGTCAGGTGCTTTTCACCTATGCCTGCAGGATTCGCCTGAATGTCGTTTGGATCATAAGAACAGGTAAGTATCTGCTGTAATGTAGTGGTGTCAGCGTATGACGTATGGTTGTCAGGAGATTTAAAGCTTGTGAACAGGTTTGAAATCAATGTATCACCAATATGTTCTACGCCCGGCATAGTAAAGTGGAGAGTGATAGTTCCTTTCTTCCCTACTTCCAGGTCATTTATTTGCCAGATGAGCGTGTCTCCACTAATCCTGGTTGGGGCCGGGGAAGCAGATTCGAAGTTAAACTTTGCCTCTTGCTTCACCTTGATAGTACCGTTTGCTTTGGTAAAGCCGCTGTTACTGTAGTGTAAAGTATAGGGAGTTGGGAAGCCGCAACGTGTTGCATCTGACATGAGGGAAGCATTTACTTTAGTTAAACGCTGCTGAGGAGTAAAACCAAAACTGTAGCTATTCCCATTGTCCTCAGGCAGGTTAACAGTTATCTGCTGCTCCGTTGAAGTAGGAAGCCAGCCTTCCTTGACAACCGGGGTTATGGTATAGGTGCCGTGTTCCAGGTTAACATTGTTTATCTTGTCGCTGGTGTAAATGAGATGGTTTTGTGTTGTCAGGTTGTATGTCATATTGGAGATGTAAGGCTCATCCGGATCTTTCACCCCATTACTATTATAGTCAGCAAAACTGTTTAGCTTTATTTCAGATGCAGTATCAGAAAGCTTGTAAAGATCTATTCTGTTAGTTTCTTCTGTGTGCCGTGCAGTAAAATATAGTTTGTCCTGATAAATGAAGAACTGAGGTTTAAAAAGTCCTGCTGCGCCAGGTATAATGTCCTCAACCAGATAGGCTTTATTTCCATCGTAGCGCCACAATTCTCGCCCATTTACAGCATCATATTTAAAGAAATATAAATACCCCTTATATTCTTTAACAGATTTATTATTAAAAAAGGCGTCCACATTATCGGCAATCAGGTTTGTGCCGGTTGAAGTACCGTTTGTCTCAAACAAGGTCACCAAAGAATCTCCGGATGCAATGGAACTGCTGTTTGCAGAGAAGACTACATTGGAAAAAAACTCTCCTTGAAAAGAAATAAAATTATCTACCTCAAAGAAATTACTGTAGCTGCCATCTTGTGTTTTGACTAATGTTCTAGAGTGCCTATCAAATCCATAAAACACATTATTCCTGCCGTATGTCTGGCCCTCGTAGAGACCTATGTTTGTAACGGCTTCAATCGGTGTGAAGCGTGACTCTCCAAGTTTGTAAAACTGTGTAGCGGTTGGGGTGTGGCCAGCTCTTTCCTGGTCAACACTCACATAGAAAACCTCTTCATTATTGTTCATTAAATAGCCGTAGGTATTGTCGCTATAATCTATTGGTTTTACATCACCCATAAATATTGTACCTTCTCTGCTACCATCAGTCTGAAAAATTTCTACACGTTTTTCCTCCATTTGAATAGTGAAAAACATACGATCTCCCGATTCTAGATAGCTTAATTTTGTGCCATAAACCCACACGTTTCTTTCGAATAAAGTAGTTACTTCCTTCGATACTCTATCAATTGCCACTATTTTCAGTACAGTATCAATAGGGGCTACTATGGCCAGTGTATAGTTCTGTCCTGTACTAATCGAGTAGCTGCGATGGAAGGGAAGAATTTCCTGGCTTTGTGTGCCTTCCGTGAGGTTGATGTTGCCGTTCTCCGTGTTATATACTATTTCATTTCCCACCCTTCCCATTGTTCTGTCTACAAATAACTCAGAGGTTCTAACTTTGGGTATATGAAAGGTATGGCCATCCGATAAGTTGTATACTTCAAAGCTGGAGCTCTTGCTCAGGAAGAGTTTTTCCTCCGCAAGCACAAAATCAGAAAAGCTGTTGGCATCTTCAAAACTATGCAACAGCACTGCCCTTTGAGCATTTGCGGTAATAGAGAATAAAGCCAGAAAAAAGAGTAGGGTAAATGTTTGTCTCATAAGAGCAGGAGGTTATATATTGATAACCAAATATAGCACTAAAACAAAAAGAGACCAGCTGCTAGCCGGTCTCTTTTTGTTTTAGTGCTATATTTAATCTGGAGTGTTACACGTTAAAGCGGAAGTGCATAATGTCACCGTCCTGCACCACGTAGTCTTTTCCTTCTACAGCCATTTTACCGGCTTCTTTTATCTTCGCCTCCGTTTTATACTCCTGGTAGTCCTTTAACTTAATAACTTCTGCACGGATAAAACCTTTTTCAAAATCAGAGTGAATCACACCGGCAGCAGCAGGGGCTTTCCAGCCACGGCCAATCGTCCAGGCACGTACTTCTTTCGGACCGGCAGTAA
Source organism: Pontibacter pamirensis (assembly GCF_010015475.1). Lineage (GTDB taxonomy): Bacteria > Bacteroidota > Bacteroidia > Cytophagales > Hymenobacteraceae > Pontibacter > Pontibacter pamirensis. Next base: position 60,537 of record NZ_SSNI01000023.1, on the reverse strand, counting down.
AGTATGTTATAAGGTTCAGTAACTGGTAAGAAGCGCGGATGAGTTTGTTCAGGCCAGACTCTTTCAGGCCATACTCTGCCAGGAACATTTCTTTCTCTTCCGGGTCTGTCAGTTCAGCAATCTGCGCTTCAATAGAGGCAGAAATCAATACCACCTGCGCATTCTCGTTTTTCACGTGATCTTCCAGCGTCTTAGAGAACTCATTGCCGTCATTCATGGAGTCTTCATCTACGTTGGCAGCATATATTACAGGCTTGGCCGTAAGCAGGTTCAGGTCTTCAACTGCTTCCAAATCCTCCTCCGTTACCTCCAGGCTTCGCGCATTCAGGCCTGCCTCCAGGTGGTTTTTATACTTCTCCAAGCTGGCATGCTCTTTTCTTGCCTTGGCATCACCGGACTTGGCAGCGCGAACAACTTTCAACAGTTTCTTTTCAACCGAATCAAGGTCTTTTAACTGAAGCTCTGTATCGATGATTTCTTTGTCAGAGATAGGATCCACTTTTCCGGCTACGTGCACAATGTTCGGGTCCTCGAAGCAGCGCACCACGTGTATGATGGCATCTACCTCGCGAATGTTGGCCAAGAACTTGTTGCCGAGGCCTTCCCCTTTGCTGGCTCCTTTCACTAGGCCGGCTATATCCACGAACTCGATTACGGTTGGCAGTACCCGCTCCGGGTGCACCAGTTCTTCCAGTGTCTGCAGGCGCTCGTCAGGCACCGTAATCACGCCCACGTTTGGCTCAATTGTACAGAAAGGGTAATTGGCAGATTCTGCCTTGGCATTAGAAATAGCGTTGAACAACGTAGACTTGCCCACATTTGGCAGTCCGACAATTCCGCATCTGAGTCCCATTATAAATATCTTTTAAATCAGGCCGCAAAGATACAAAAAATTGCCAGCATTTCAGATGCAGAAGAATAGAAGGGGCATAAAATGAGATAGCCCATGGCGTTACCATGGGCTCAGTCTGTTTTCTATAAAAGTGAAGGAAGAATTATTCCCACTTCAATTCATTGCTTAAAGAAGGTTCTGCCGCTGCTTCTGTTTCTGCAATAGCAACAGGAGTTTCCTCGAGAGAGGCCAGGGCTTCTTCTGTCAAAAGCTCAGATTTAACGTGATCGATTGTTCCCTGGAGCGCCTCCATAAATTTTGCGAAGTCTTCTTTGTACAGGAAAATTTTGTGCTTCTCGTATGAAAAACTCTCCTCGTTAAACTTTCTCTTGCTTTCCGTGATGGTCACGTAGTAATCATTCGAACGAGTTGATTTCACATCAAAGAAATACGTTCTTTTCCCGGCTCTTACCCTCTGGGAATAAATTTCTGCTTTTTCGTTGTTCTCTTCCACCGTTATAAACGTTAAATTCAACTTTGTGAACCTAAAAGTAAAATTTATTTGTGATATATAAAAGTTTTCGAATTTAAAATTTAAGATAATTTTTTCCCGTTATATTTGCAGTTGGACCAAAATTAATTACTATGAATTTCTGTTCAATAGTGTTCTTAATTTTCCTTTCGCTTCATAATGGCCTGGCAATCTACACTGCGGAGGGCAAAGCCTCTTACTATGCCGACCGCCTGCATGGCCACCGCACTGCCAGTGGGGAGCGTTATGATAAGGAAAAATTTACTGCTGCACATGCTACACTGCCTTTTAACACCGTGGTGCGGGTAACAAACCTTAAAAACGGTAAAGCAGTGGTAGTGACGGTGAACGACCGCATGGCCCGCAGCCGTCATAACATCATCGATGTATCCAGGGCTGCTGCCCTTCAGATTGATTTAATCCGGGAGGGGAGTACCAGGGTGCGGCTCGATGAAGTGAAAAAGGAGGCATTAGAGCAACAAGAGCGGTTGACTGACGTTTCAGAAGCAGAAGCCATCCCGAAAAAATAACGCATCATGAAGAAGCCACTAACTCTTGCCGACGTTCAGAAATTTGAGAACATGGAATTTCTGGCTAAACAACTGGTGGAGGGTTTTATCACAGGGCTTCACCAGTCTCCATACCATGGCTTTTCGGTAGAGTTCTCAGAGCACCGGCTTTACAACAATGGCGACAGCACCCGCCACATCGACTGGAAAGTTTTTGCCCGCACCGATAAACTTTTTGTGAAGCGATACGAGGAAGAAACGAACCTGCGCTGCCACATGCTCCTGGATGTGTCGCCGTCTATGTATTACCCCACCGAAAATAACGGTAAAATCACGTTTTCCGCTCTCTGTGCTGCTGCCCTGGCTACGCTGCTCCGCAAGCAGCGAGATGCTGTTGGCCTGGTTACTTTTTCTGATAAAATAGAGATGCAGACCCCTGTGCGCTCCACAGGTTCGCACCTGCACACGCTGCTGCTGCTCCTTCAAAAGCAACTGGAGCAGAAGCCTGCAGCAAACGACACCAACGTGGCAGAAGTCGTGCACCAGATAGCACAGCAGATACCCAAGCGCTCATTGGTGGTTATCTTCAGCGATATGCTCAGCCGACAGGACGACCTGGAGTTTACTTTTGCTGCCCTGCAGCACCTGAAGCACCAGAACCACGAAGTGCTGATTTTCCATGTGATGGACCGGAAAACAGAGGAGGAGTTTGACTTTGCCGAGCGCCCATATGTGTTCGTTGACGTGGAGACAGGTCAGGAACTGAAACTGCAGCCTTCTCAGGTGCGGGAGCATTACCGCATCGCCGTAGAAAGCTATAAGCGCGAGCTGGAACTAAAATGCGGGCAGTATAGGATAGACTTTGTGCCGGTTGATATCAGCGAACCTTTTGATAAGGTGCTTTACGCCTACCTCGTGAAGCGGGGTAAGGTGAGGTAGTATTATGATTCTTTTTACAGACTTTTCGGCCAGTGCATTACCGCTTTACTTTAGTGTATAGCGCACCAATTCATGGCGCTGCATTACCTTATCTGAGTCTGCATAATGCTTGTCTGTACGTACTAATCCAACGCCGGGGGCAACATAATCTTCCTGGTTGAGCGTGTGCGTAGTACCGTCGAACTGAGATTTATATTGATTTTCTATTCTGAAAACATAGCTGGGATAAGTATCCGAAGCAGTTGTGACAGTGTCCAGCTGCTGGCTTCGTGTGGTCATCACCCTCAAGTCGTAGTCGTGGTGCTTATACATGTAGCCAATGCCGCCGTAGTCGGTGCTCTGATAAATCATGACGGCCTCGCTGCCGGCTTTATTAAAATGAACGTAGCCGTCGCGGCTGTTCTGCACTATCTGTCCGTTGTTTAAAATGTACCAGGTGCTGTTATGGATAATCGTATCTCTCTGAACAGTGTTTTTATAGGAAGATTTGGTTAAAGGCTTTCCGTTGGTGTCATAGTCTGTTACCTCGTACACCCACTCATTTCCTACCTGTAGCGGAACAACTTCTTCTATGGGGGCTATGTCGCTGTCTCTCTCGCAGGACGCGAGTGAAAAGAAAATTGAAATAGATAGTGAGTAAAGAAATCCTTTGTTCATAAGCTGTTTTACATAGGTGCTATAACAAGAAGAGCATTTTGGTATGCAAAGCGTTGCATCCTGAATATCGGTTTTTAGTGTATTTTCTTTGTCAGCCTGTTTTGTTCATCACAAGGAAGCAGGCTGGAAAGAAGAGCCTTGAAACAAATAAAGCCCCATACTTTATTTCGGCATGTTGTCCAGCGACTGCCAAAGGTACTTGCTGGCAATGGTGCGGTAGGGGCGCCAGTCTTCTGCTATTTCCTGCATCCGCAGCTTCAGTGCCTTGCCTGTTTCTTCTATTCCATAATGCCGCTTCATGGCATTCTGTATGCCCAGGTCATCCACCGGAAACACATCAGGCCGCTCCAGGGCAAACATCAGCAGCATCTCCACCGTCCAACGCCCAACGCCCTTTATTTGCGTCAGGTGTTTTATCAGGTTTTCGCTTTCCATGGCGTCAATTGTAGCATGGTTTAGGTTCCCCGCTGCTGCAAAAGCAGCTACGTTACGCACATAGCCAATCTTCTGAAAGGATAGCCCAACGCCTCGCAATGCCTCATCCTGCGCCTCCAGCACCAGCTGTGGCTGCGGGTACTCTTCCGGAAACAAGGCTGTAAACCGTCTGAATATCACGGCCGCCACTTTAGTGCTCAGTTGCTGCGACACAATAGAACTAAGTAACTTATAGTATAGATCCTCAGACTTTGATGATTTGAGTGGCTGCCCCTGCCTAACTATAGCGGCCATAACAGGGTCTTTCTCCAGCACAGCCATTACTTCAGAAGAAGGGGAATCGGGAAACATAGCTTATTTGTATATTAATACAAGTAGCTAAATTTTTCAGACTCTGCCAATATAAAGTGGATGTTCTGTGTTTATCTATATTCGTTCCCGGATTCCTTTAAAGGCGAGCTTACACCCTTTTATAAAAAGAAAAGTGAGCAGCGAAATGCCTGGGAAACCAAGCCTGCTGCTCACTCTAGAAGTCTGCTTACTAGCAGGGGAGGTATAAGTAGGTGTTCTACTTAATTTGTGCTGAACGAATAAATGAATGCAGCTCCGACTGTTGTCTGGCTCTTCTTCGTATTCAATCCGTTTGAATTTTCGAAGAAAGCATCTTTAGACTTGTCGAAACGGACTTCTGGTTTGATGTTCAGGTTGCCGTCGGCTAATTTTAAATCACCTGTTAATGTTAAGGAGGCAACTTCCATGGGGCCAAAGTAACGGACACCTTCCGGATCGGAGAAATACTCAGTGCGCAGGCCCAGCCCAAAGGTAGAACTGGTGGCATAGTTTATATACAATGCGCCACCTCCCCAACTAGCATCATCAGACCATGGATCGGCAGGGTCCGTTTCCGGGCTTCCGGAATAAAAGGCACCGTACGCGGCATTGATGCCCACCTTTAGTGCATCGTTTAGCTGATAGGAAGAGGTGAAATCGTATAGGCTGGTATAACAGCCCCTGGTGCTACCGAAATTCGACAAGGTGTTATACTCATCACCGCCTATCCAGTTTAGGTACATGTCTAAACCGGGCACTGGGGCAATATGCGCCTGCGCCGTAATTGACTTCTTATTGTTGAAATCTGACAGGCAGTCCCAACCGTTCACTACGCCCAGCATCAGGCCAAGTTTCTCGTTGAATGCGCAGTTTAGCTTGGCGCCCGTGTGGTAAAAAGGGCCATTGCCGAAGAGGTAAGAGAGGCTATAGTTATAATTCAGTGGTGCGTCTATCAGTTCATACCCGATGTGTGTGCCGTACTGCCCGATAGTGAAGTTGAGCTTAGGAGTAAGGTCGTAAGAGAGGTAAGCCTGCTTGATAAAACGCGCCGTTCCATCGTTGCCGAAGTTGCCCAGTTCTGCATTAGGCCCAAAGGTGAGGTCTGCCACCACATGTGCGCGGCCCTTGGTGTAGGTAAACATGGTTTGCACCAGGCCCAGTGCAAAATTGTTATGCTTTGTGTCAAATATTCTGCCCTGGTTTAAACCAGACTCCGGTTTGTTCAGGTTATACTGATAATAAGCGTCTACGTAACCGCTTATGTTAAGAGAGCCCTTGGTCTCTTCCGTTGCTATTTCCTGTGCATTTGCTAAATTTGTACCTGCAAGGCATGTAGCTGCGATGAGTGATAAAAATCTTTTCATGTTCTTGACTTTTGGTTTTGGGAGTATTTTTAAGAGAAGTATATGTCCGCTCAATCCTGCTTTTGCCACTTCTCAAATTGCCGTTTTTGAAGTGGTAGCTAATATTTAAAGGAAAGAGTGGTGTCCTGACACCGGAATTATAGACGTGAAAGCTTTGCTTGTTCAGCTTTTCTTGCTTTGGTAAAACAGTGGTAATGCCTGACCGCATTACCACTTGTTTTTTCCATGTCATGCAGGGGAGGAAGTTTATTCGGCCACTACTGGTTTTTCTTTTTCTTTATGATTGCGTGAGTTTGAGGCTATCATCATCTCCTTTTCGTCCAGGCTCATTTCGAAGCCGGTTCCATTGAAATCAGGATAAGCATGCATTTTGTGCTCGTGAATATCGAGGCCTTCAATTTCTTCTCTTGCACTCACACGTATGCCAATCGTTAGCTTCAGCACGTACCACACAGCAAAAGCAAATACAAAACTGAAAACACCGATAGCCCCGATTCCGATAAGCTGGCTTATGAGCTGGTCTATACCTGCCAATGCCCCGAAAATGCCCACGGCCAAAGTTCCCCATATGCCACACACCAGGTGCACAGAAAGTGCGCCCACCGGATCGTCGATGCGAATGCGGTCGAAGAAGGCCACCGCAAGAACCACCAGCGCACCTGCAACCAAGCCTATGATAATGGAATCTGTTACACCCATTTGATCGGCGCCAGCCGTGATACCTACAAGGCCAGCGAGTATGCCGTTCAGTACCATGGTAATATCACTTGCTTTGAACATTATCAGGGAGAACAAGCAACCTCCAATAGCACCTGCAGCGGCAGCTAAGCTCGTCATAACCAACACGCGCGATACAGCGCCAGGGTCTGCAGACAGCACAGAGCCTCCGTTGAAGCCAAACCAGCCTAACCATAAAATGAACACCCCTATGGTAGCCAGCGGAATGCTATGCCCTGGGATTGGCTTTATCTTTCCATCCACGTACTTGCCAATTCTTGAACCGAGCAGCATAATGCCCGCCAATGCGCCCCAGCCACCCACAGAGTGTACAAGGGTAGAGCCAGCGAAATCATAGAATGGGATAGACAGTGTGTTCAGGAAGCCGCCTCCCCACTTCCACATACCTACAATCGGGTAGCAAAGTCCTACAAACAGGATGGAGAAGATAATGAACGCAGAAAGCTTGATGCGCTCTGCCACTGCACCGGAAACAATAGTGGCGGCTGTGGCGGCAAACATGCCCTGGAACAGGAAGTCTGTCCAGAAGGTGTAGCCTTCGTTATAGGCGGATGTCTCACCGCCTTCCGGCAGTGGAATGCCAAAGTTTGAGAAGCCAAAGAAGCCTCCAGCGAAGCTCTCTCCAGGGTACATCATAGAGAAGCCCCAGAGGGCATACGTAATTAGACCGATGGCTGGGATCATGCTGTTCTTAAAAAGCACGTTTACAGTGTTCTTCGATCTGGCCAGACCGGACTCCAGTGTGGCAAACCCGAGGTGCATAACGAAAACCAGGAAAATAGAGACCATCATCCAGACGTTGTTCGTGACAAATAATTCTTGTGACATGGCTTAAAGATTAGAGTTAAAATTGATTTCGTTGTTTGAAGTGAAAGATGGAGTGCGACACTAAAGGGCGAGTTCATCGACATCCCCGGTCCGGATGCGGATGACTGCTTCTACATCCATGATAAAAATTTTACCGTCACCTACTTTGCCAGTGTTGGCAACCTTCAGAATTGTTTCCACCACTTCGTCCACATGGTCTTCGGTTACGGTCATCTCAATCTTCGTTCTGGGTATGAACCCGACATTGTAAGTCGCGCCTCTGTACACCTGCGACGAGCTGTGTTCTAAACCGAATCCCTTTACATCATATGTCGTCATAAAGGCAATACCGATTTCGGTGAGGGCTTCATAAACATCCTCAAATTTGGATGTTCTGATGATGGCTTCAATCTTTTTCATAAAGTTAATATTTATGATTAGGGTATGTTTTTAATGGGGGTGTTGGTTATTTTTTTACTAAAGTATGAATTTACCCCTATATGTCAATAGGGGGTGTGAAAAATATTTGTTAAATATTCAAAATATAGGTGTGATTGATATCAGGGTGTTAGTGAAAGTATAAATTTCTTGAAAAATTGTATTTAGCTAAAGATGTGCATGAGGTGCCAGGCCGATAGCTAGCACAAAGGCACAGAAGTGTCTTTGGGAATTTTGTATAGCTTGTTTTCCCGCTTTAGGTAAAGTGGATAAGGATTATTAAATAGAATGATTAATAGATGCCGGGGGATATTTATTCCGGAAGTGGAAAAGCAGTACTAAGGGTAGCGGGAGCAAAGCTTTTATGTAGTTGTATTCAAAATTACCTGCTCAGAAAAGGGGGGTATGACTTTGAAACACCTGATACAGTTGCTGTCGGGCACCAATGCCTGTTTTATTTGAAGGAGTGGGTGTATTGAGGAGGACTGATAAAAAAATAGCGCGGGAAGAATCCCGCGCTACCACTGTTTAAGCTTCATGTTGTATTTAAGTTGTGGCCACTGGTGCCTGACTCAGGGCTTTGAGTACCTGCAGCGTATGCTGCAGCATTTCCTCTGTTACATCCAGGTGCGTCACAAACCGTATCATCTGCGGGCCAAAGCTGGAAGCGCGGATCCCTACCTTCGCCAAAGCTTCCACAAAAGCTTTATCGCTGTACTTGCTGTTCAGTTTAAAGATAACGATGTTGGTTTCTACAGGCAGCACGCTCTCTACATAATCCGTTTGCAGCAATGTTTCTTCCATGGCTTTCGCCTTACGGTGATCCTCCTGCAAACGCGCTACATGGTTATCCAGCGCATAGATGCAGGCAGCAGCCAGGTAGCCTGCTTGGCGCATGCCGCCACCTAAAACCTTTCGGACTCTGCGCGACCTTTTGATGAAGTCCTTGCTGCCTAAAAGAACGGAGCCAACAGGTGCCCCCAAGCCTTTAGAGAGACAAACGGAGATGCTGTCGAAATAAGTGCTGTAGTCCTGCGCCTTGTCACCGGAGGCAGCCAGCGCGTTAAAAACACGGGCACCGTCCAGGTGCAGGGCCAGGTCGTGGCGCTTACAAACTTCTGAGATGGCTGCAATCTCCTCCAGGGTATAAAAGGTGCCGCCGCCTTTGTTGCAAGTGTTCTCGAGGGCTACCAGCTTTGTTTCCGGGAAGTGCACGTTGTCCAGGGGACGTATGTTCGCTTCTACTTGTTGTGGCGTCATCTTGCCGCGGGTGCCGTGTACCAAGGCTACCGAGGCACCGGAGTTAAAGGAGATGCCGCCGCCCTCATACTGGTAAATGTGTGCTGTCACGTCACAGATTACCTCCGTAAGCGGCTGTGTATGCATTTTAATGGCTATTTGGTTGGTCATGGTGCCGGAAGGGCAGAAGAGGCCGGCCTCCATGCCAAACATGGCGGCAGTTTTAGCCTCCAAGGTGTTGATAGTCTTGTCTTCTCCGTACACGTCGTCGCCCACTTCTGCGCTAAACATGGCCTGCAACATGGCCGGAGTTGGTCTGGTAACAGTGTCAGAGCGTAAATCTGTTATTTGCATGTCAATTTGGTTCTGGAAATACTTTACTTTGTAAAATTAATAACTTACTTTTGCCGTTCAAATTAAATTATTGCAACGATGGGAGTTACTAGATTAAAAAGAAAAGACCGTAAGAATAAGGCAAGAGCAAACAACAGAGTAGCAAGGATTAAGCAACTGTTGGCGACACCTGTTATCAAGAACGTTGACATGGACGAGTTGAGAACTCAGTTCGGTGAGGCTCCGAAAAACAAGAAAGAGGACAACACTGAGGCGCCTGCTGCACAGACAGAAGAAAATTCTACAGAAGAAGAAACTCCTGCTGAGTAGTTCTTTTTAGGGGTACGTAAGCCCATCTGCCTGCCGCTGCTATTTCAGCAAATGGCGGCGGCTTACTAAAAAGATTTCAGAGTGTGTTTGCCGCGGCAGACACACTTTTTTTATGCCCTTTTGCCGAGCTCAATTACCTGCAGGTCCCGCACCTGGCCTTCCTTCACAGCAAAGCGTACCATAGTTCTTATTTTGTGGAAGCCATGCCTGCCTGCTGCCCCCGGGTTAATGTGCAGCAGGTTGTTCAGGTTCTTGTCTGTCATTACCTTCAGGATGTGTGAGTGCCCTGTGATAAACAACTTCGGCGGGTTTTCCTTGATCATGCTTCGCACGTCCGGATGGTACTTCCCTGGGTACCCGCCGATGTGCGTCATCAGCACATCAAGGTCATTCACCTCAAAGCGCTCTACCTTAGGGTGCAGCTTCCGGACGTCCTGTCCATCAATGTTGCCATATACTCCCCGCAGCGGCGCTACCTCACGCAATCGCTCTGATACCTCTGCCGTTCCAAAGTCACCGGCATGCCAAATCTCATCACAGCCAGCGAGCAGGCGCAGTATCTGGTCGTCAAGGTAGGAGTGGGTGTCGGAAAGGAGGCCTATTTTCATGTGTGTTAAGTCAAGCTTTATTTTACTGCAGAAAGGAAAGAGTGGAGTTGTTATGTACCAACTGTACATATAGCTTACAAAGCTGTAGCTACAAGTGAGGAATTAGCGAACGCAACAGCGGACTCCCCTCCTTGGAAAAGGAGGGGCAGGGGTGGTTTGACCCGGAGTTGCTATTCCAAACTTTAATAGAACTATCGAATGTAAAACATATAAGGATGGAGTGGTTTCACTTAGGTTACGTAGCCAGTATAACAAACACTGTCATTTTATATATAGCTTAAGGCTAAGCCTGCCTACTTCCCCCACGTCTCCGGAGACTCCCGCCACTGTGCCAGGGCTTCCATGGCAGAGGCCTGGATGTAGCCATTGGACACTGCGGCCTCTATAAGCGCATTGTAATTACAGAGGCAAAAGAGTGGGATGCCTGCCTGCCGGAAGTTGTCATCAGCCACAGAAAAGCCATAAGTAAAAATGGCAGCCATACCAATTACCTCGGCACCGGCGGCTTTTACTGCTTCAGCGGCTTTCAGGGAACTGCCACCTGTCGAAATAAGGTCTTCTACCAGCACCACTTTCTGGCCTTCCAGAAGCCGTCCTTCTATCTGGTTGCCCATACCATGCTTCTTTGTCTCTGGGCGTACATAGAGAAAGGGCATTTCCAAGAGGTCGGCAACAAGCGCGCCCTGGGCAATACCAGCCGTGGCGACACCGGCAATGGCTTCTGCCTCCGGGTAGTGCTGCTTGATGAGCTCAGCCAGTTGTTGCTTGATATAGCTGCGGATGTACGGAAAAGAGAGGGTCACGCGGTTATCGCAGTAAATGGGGGAGTTCCAGCCGCTGCTCCACTTAAAAGGCTGCGCCGGACTTAGTTTTACTGCCTCGGTTTCCAGCAGGAAAGAGGCTACTTGATGTGCTGTGTTCGTAGAATCCATGGCCGAAATTACATAAATATTCTTCCTTTTTATGCCTGCAAATTTTGTTTCAGGTTATTTATTAATTGATTTGTGTAAATTTAGAATTCTTCATCAGAAGCAGCTAAGCGCATGAATGTTTTCATCAACGATATTCCCCTGATTCTCAAAAAGGCAAACGAAAAGGTGTACAAGCATGAGTACGACCTTATTCTGAAGGCTTCTGATCACTTCACTTCCAAAGATTTGGTCGGGGATGTGCTGGTAAAAGATACCGATGCACTGCTGATTGATCGTATTGTGCGGTTAATGGAGGTAAAGAAGCTGAAAAAGCTGCGCTCGCTTACGCTGGTAACCGACAAAAAGAAGAAACTGATCGCGCATCTCAAAGATCAGTTTAAAATTGTGAAGGCAGCCGGAGGTTTGGTACTGAAGGACGGTAAGATCCTGATGATTTACCGCTTAGGGGTATGGGACCTTCCGAAAGGGAAGCTGAACAAGAAAGAGAAAGTACAAGACGGGGCACTGCGGGAAGTAGAGGAGGAGTGCAACATTCAGGTAGAAGTGGTAGACAAGCTGCCGAAAACCTGGCACTCCTACGCCTTCAAAGGCAAAAAGATCCTTAAGAAGACCAACTGGTACGTGATGAACTGCACCGACGACAGTCTGATAAAGCCGCAGGCCGAGGAGTTTATTGAGGAAGTGCGCTGGATGACTCCGGAGGAGGTGGAGGAAGTGTTACCAAAAGCGTATACTTCCATTGCCTTTATTGTCCGGCACTATCTGCAATCTCTGAAAACTGGAAAGGTATAAACTGATCCACATTGCCCCCGAAGCGGTGAATCTCACGGATAATAGAGGAACTGATGGCGGCAAGCAGCGGTGAGGTAATCAGAAACACACTCTCCAGGTCGTTATTTACCTGACGGTTCGCCTGCGCAATGGTGTTTTCATACTCAAAGTCGGTGGTGTTGCGCAAGCCACGCAGCAGAAACTGGGCTCCTACCTCGCGCGCAAACTCTGCTGTCAGGCCTTTAAACGTCTGCACCTTAATGTTGGGCTGATCGGCAAATAACCGCGTCATGACCTCATACATCTTCTCGACGGGTATATAGCGCTGCTTGCTGCTATTGTTCCCTATGGCCACTATCACCTCGTCAAAAAGCTTCGCTCCGCGCATCACCACATCGTAGTGCCCATTGGTAAAAGGGTCGAAGGAGCCGGGGAACAGGGCAATTCTTTTCATTTATCTAATTGTAAAATTGTTGTAAGTGATGATGTTGTGAAACAGGTATACTCTCCGGTAACCTCATACGCTTACATCCTTTTCTTTGATATAAAGCCTGTGTTGCTTAGGGTTATGATTTAACTATGCAGCCTATAACAATCTAGCAATATAACAATAAATTTTACTCACACAGGTGCAGGCTATAAAGTTCGAAATACCGATGCTCGAACATATCATGGAATTTGTAGCTGTATTCTACATCAGCCGGTTTCTTGCCTAATTTGATATGGCGTACGTATTTCTGCAAGATGTTGAACAGTGAGGAATCATGTGTTATATCGCCCCATGCGGTAAGTGTTTCCTGCTCCGGATTTAACTTCTGTTCCTGCATCACAAAGATGATGTAATAGATGAAGTCTTCCGGGCTATGGTAGTGGAACACATTGCAAAACTCCAGTCCGTTTTGGCTTATTACGAGTATTGTGACATAGTTGCGCTCCACAAAAATATTTATGTTGCGGGCAGAAGTGCGATCCGTGTGGTGCAGCACGCTTCGGATCAGAGCACTGGTCTGGTGCACAATCTGAACAGGTTGTCGGGGGAAAAGCTCCTGAAGTATTCCATAAGATGCTACATCTACCGAGAAAATATTCAGGGCCTCCAGGCCACCGTGGCGGTACGAGAGCACCACATCCTGCAGTGGGTTCAGCTCACTGTGCAGGCGCAGGTAGTCTTCTTTATGGGTAGGGTCGTAAAGTGTTTCCGGAACTAGGGTGAAGTGCAGGTTACTGAAAGACACACGTACCGTGTTCCAGTGCTGCTCCTGAAACAGCAGGTTTTCAGCGGCTATCAGGCGCAGTTGTTCAGCTACCTGCAGCGGCGTAAAGATAGTAATCAGCTCATAATCCTCCAGCACCACAAACTTGTTCCGGACAGTATCGACCACAGCCAGCCTAATTGCCTTCTGGCTAAGCGACAAGTATAAATTACAGTAAGAGGCTTGCGAGAGGCCGAAGGCCTCGTCTTCTATCTTGTGGGAGAGCCGGTAATGAGTGTTGATGGTGTTCAAAATATATAGCTGTAGGAAAGAAGCTGCTTTGCGTATTGGTGCACTTCTGCAAGTATAAAAAAAATATAGCAGAAGGCAGCAAAGCAGCCGCTATGGTATAAAATAATGGTCCATACCCAGCAGATCGTCCAGAGAAAGCAGAAGCTGCAGCACCCTGTGCTTGTCGTTGTAAGGAATGGCCTGCAACTCTTTTAAAGTCAGCCACTGTACCTGCTCAATGAGCTGTTCGCCGGCAGCTGCCTCGGGATCTGAGCCTGTGCCTAAAGTACCTCCAGAAATTTTTGCCTCGAAGAAGAACTCAATCGCGTGCAGGGGAGGCTGCAGGAATTCATTCACAAACAGGAAGCGCTCCACCTGTACTTCCAGTCCTGTTTCTTCCTGTATTTCGCGCTTCAGGCAGGACTGCATTGTTTCAGCATATTGAAGGCCACCTCCCGGTGGCGCCCAGAAGTCTCGATTATCTACGGTGCCGCCGTGGCGCACCAGCAGGAGTTTGTCGTTGTGGATGCAGATGCCACACACGCGCACGCGGGTTTTCCCGGCGTAGGCAGCGGCTTTGGGATTCAGTTCAGGCATATTTTGTGTGCTACAGGTATAGGCAGTACTTTTACTGCATGATCAAAACTTTTAACCCTGACTTTAAGCAGGACATACGTGAAAAATTAGCGCGACAGGGTTTTATGAAGCTCACGGGCTTTAATATTACAAAGATAGAAGTTGGCAGCATAGAAGGCGAATTAACTATGGAAGACCAGCACTTGCAGCAAATGGGCTTTGCGCATGGAGGCCTCATTGCCACAGTCGCTGATATTGTGGCGGGTTTTGCTGCTGCCAGCCTGGTGCCAAAAGGCCATAGTGTGGTAACGGCTGAGCTAAAAGTTTCCTATCTAAATCCGGGGGTAGGAGAGAAACTGTGGGCAAAAGGCTATGTTATCAAGTCTGGCCGCAGGCTAAGCTTCTGCGAGGCTGAAGTCTATGTAATAAAAGAAGATCATGAGCCTTTGCTTATCGCAAAAGCCACTACCACAATGGCTACCATAACCCCAGGCGATATAAAGCGTAGAGATTAAAATTCAATATTTATGTTGTTTCCTTTACCTGAAATTCATAGTTTAGAGCAATGTTTATCATTTAAAAAGACAACAAAGTAAAGAATTAAGAAAATTGTAGTGCTTGGCATTACATTATTATGTACTTTTGAGGAAAATAAAAAAATTATCATGAACAAAGGAGTAGTAAAGTTCTTTAATGAGACAAAAGGATTTGGTTTTATTAAGGATGAAAGCACAGGACAAGAGTATTTCGTACATGTTAGCGGTCTTGTTGACGAGATCAGAGAAAATGACGAAGTAACGTATGAACTTCAGGAAGGAAGAAAAGGACTAAATGCTGTTAATGTTAAAAGAGCTTAGTTCTTAGACTATACATCATTTCAAAACCGAAAAAGCCTTACCACAGCGTAAGGCTTTTTTTTGTGCATAATTTTCTGCTTCCGTACCTTTACTTGTACCCGGGAGCGAAGAAGCAGCACGTGCTTTTGGAATGGGAGTAGTGACAGAAAAAAATCCCTTCTCAATTAAAGTGAATGATTGCTTTTATCGTTCTGTCAGCCTCAAATTATAAGATTAAGCATGCGCCCCTTAGAAGCCTTAAAAAATAATTTTCCATTTGAACCGACCGAAGACCAAGCCAAACTTTTCACGAAGCTTGATGAATTTATCCTGTCAAAGCAGGAGGAGCGGCAGGTTTTTTTACTGAAAGGCTATGCCGGTACAGGTAAGACAACGGTGGTCAGCTCGCTGGTGAAAATCCTGAATACCTTTGGCTATAAGTATGTGCTGCTTGCACCAACAGGCCGAGCGGCCAAAGTAATGGCCAGTTACAGCGGCAAACCGGCCCACACCATACATAAGAAGATATACCGCCAGACGGCGAATCCTTTCTCTGAAGGGCTTTCCTTCACCCGCCAGCCTAATAAATCTGACAATACCATCTACATTGTGGATGAGTCGTCAATGATTTCAGATGAGAGCGGGTATGGTGAAAACGGTCTGTTAGAAGACCTGCTGAACTATGTTTTTGATAAAAAGAACAACAAGCTTTTGCTGATTGGCGATACGGCTCAGCTGCCACCGGTAGGGCAGGCGCTTAGCCCTTCACTGGACGCGGAGTACCTGAAGCAAAACTTCTGGTGCAATGTGCAGCAGGTAGAGCTTCGTAACGTTATGCGGCAGGCAGAGGCCTCTGGCATATTGATGAATGCCACGCAACTGCGTGATCAAATGAAACAGGAGCCGCTTGAGATAAAGCTGTTTACCAAAGGCTGGCGCGATATTTTCCGGATGACAGGCGAGAAACTGGAGGATGGCTTGCGCTACGCTTACGATAAGTTCGGCATCGAGAATACTATCATTATCTGCCGCTCAAACAAATCAGCCAACCTGTATAACCAGCATGTGCGCCGGAACATCTTTTTTTCCGAAGATGAGTTGAACGTGGGAGATTACCTGATGATTGTGCGCAACAACTATTTCTGGCTTGACAAAGATTCTGACATCGGTTTTATGGCCAACGGAGACTTTGTGGAGGTAACTAAAATCATCAGTTACGAGGATATGTACGGCTTCCGCTTTGCCGATGTCCGCGTCCGATTCATCGATTACCCGGAAGCGCAGGAGGAGGAGGTGAAGATTATGCTGGATACCTTGTACACGGATACACCCGCCCTGCCAACTGATCAGAACAAGAAGCTTTACGAAGCCGTGCTGCAGGATTACGCGGACATAAAAACAAAGAAAGAGCGAAGCAAGGAGCTTAAAAAGAACCCTTACCTGAATGCGCTGCAGGTAAAATTTGCTTATGCCTTGACCTGCCATAAGGCACAGGGTGGCCAGTGGAAAGCGGTGTTTGTTGACCAGGGATTCCTGAAAGATGACATGGTGAATGAGGAATTCGCACGCTGGCTGTATACGGCTCTTACCCGCTCGTCGGAAGAACTGTACCTGCTGAACTTTAATCAGCATTTATTAGTTGATTGATATAAGAAAAACCTATATTGTAACGTTTTTCAAAAAAAACAGTATCATAGCTATTGCTTTAACCTTAACCCTAAATTCAGATGAAAAAAGTACTTCTTTCTTTTGCTTTTGCAGCTTTAGTAGCTGGTAGCACTATGGCGCAGGAACAACCAAAAGCCAAGGCAACAGCTCCGCAAGAGCAGGCAAAGAATGGCCCGGCGCTAACTTTTGAGGAAACGGAGCATAACTTTGGTGACATTACCCAAGGTGATGTAGTGGAACACACATTCAAGTTTACGAATACAGGCACACAGCCACTTGTTATTGAGCGCGTGGATGTAACCTGCGGGTGTACTACTCCAAACTGGACAAAAGAGCCTGTAATGCCAGGTAAAACAGGTTTTGTAACAGCTAAATTCAACAGTGCCGGTAAAATGGGGCAGCAGAAAAAAGCTATCACCGTGCACTCTAACGCAGCTGAAGGTGCGAAATATGTGTACATCGTGACAAACATTAAAGATAAATCTACTGCCAGCGCTGCAAAGCAGTAGACATAGCTGTAGTAGTTCAATAGACATAAAAAAAGCCCTCCGAAAGAGGGCTTTTTTTATGCGCAGGCATAGCGCTTCTGTTAATTTTTCTAAATAGTGCACATAAGTTGACCAGCGTATCAGAAGCAGCCACGTTTAAAGTGGCTGCTTCTTCTAATTATAGTGCTTTCAGGATAGCGTAAAACAAAGCACCCCAACCTACTATAAGGGCTGTGCCTCCAATAGGAGTGATGGCCCCCAACCAGGTAATGCCCGTTATACATAGCGTGTAAAGGGAGCCTGAGAAAATAAGAATGCCAAGGAAAAAACACCATGCGGCAACCTGTAGTGCCGGCTGCTCTACTCTGAACAACAGCAGCCCTACCGCCAGCAGGGCCAGCGTGTGGTACATCTGGTACTTTACAGCAGTTTCAAACGTGTCTATGCGGTTTGTTTCCCTTAGCATGGGCCCCAGCGCGTGTGCTCCAAAGGCTCCGATAGCCACAGTCAGGGCTCCAAAAGCAGTGGCTATAAGCAGTATTGATTTTTGAGTCACTGTTATGTAAATTAAGAATGATGATTTTCTTTGTGTCGGGACAAAGGTAAGCCACGAGGCTTAAAGTCTGAACCCATTCATAATTTATAATTCTTCATTCATCATCCACAATAACTATTTGTTGCCATCCAGGGCTTCGAGCACCTGCTCTTCAAATTCATCCTGGCTGTCGTATTGGGTAAACTCAAGTTTTTTACCTTTTGCTTTTAGCTCGTTCACAACATCTAAGGCAACCACTAGCGGTTCTGCTTCTTTGCCGTTGAGGTCTGTGTCCCAATCGGCACCTACCAGTAATTCATCCCCGTACATGCCCACGCACCAGTTCTCCAGAAATTCAACCAATGTAATGCTTTCCGGTGTATAGGTGGCCCACTCATCTTCGGCACAGGCTGCGGCACCTTCCTTTCCGGACCAGAACAGGATAACCTCAGTGTCTTCAAATTCTTGGGAGCTTGACGTTGCCCACGTTTCGTCTTTTGTCAACCCCCATACAGCATTTGTAGCAACAATGCGTTCTACAAACTCCTTGTACTTCTGTTCAACGGTAGATGCATGTTGTGGTGTCATGGTTATCTGTGGCTTTTGATGTTTTTTGTGAGTCTTACTATTTTCTACAATACCTGATTAGTATCAGCTATAAAAAAACAAATCTGATACAGCTTGTCTAGGGTAAGTGGGGCAGGCCTTTACTGCCTTTACGCATGAAACAGTGGATGAGGATAAAACTTGTGGTAATCTTTATAATTTATTGAACAAATCTGGATAATCAGAGATAAGGCCATCCACACCCATCTGCTTTAGCTGCCGCATTTTAACAGGTTCATTTACTGTCCAGGGAATCAGCTTCATCCCTTGGTTATGAGTGGCTTCTACCAGTTCTGGTGTTACTAACTCATAGTCAGGGCTGTAAATGATAGGAGTAAAGCCTAGCTTTTCTATATTTTGCTCCAGGTTCTCCTCGTTTTCCACCAGCAGGGATGTCTTCATATAAGGATGAGTTTTACGCAGCACCTGTAGCGTCCGCACATCAAAAGACTGGATGATTACCCACTCCTTTATTTCTTTCTCTTTTACGACCGTCATTAACAGCTGCACAAACTCTTCCGGGGCTGGGTGATATAGGCCGTCTGTTTCAGGCTTAGACTTGGTTTCAATGTTATAAAAAACCTGCGGCAAACGATGTTTGTTGAGGTAAGCCTGCACTGCGTCAATGACTTCAGAAAGCAGTGGCTTGTGTGCCTTCATGCGCTGCTGTTCCGGGAAACGTCTATAAAATTTTGTACCTACATCATACCTGCGAATATCGCTGTAGTTCATGTTGTACCACACATGCTTTTCAGCGTCTGCTGCAGGTATTTCACTGCCATCGGGCAACAGTTCGTGTTCCGGGTTAATGTGCGGGTCATGGGAGAGCAACACCTCTTTATCCCTGCTGATGTGTGCATCCATTTCCAGGGTAGTAACACTCAGCGAAAGGGCCTTAAGCATGGCGGGTACAGTATTCTCCGGCATCAGACCCCGCGCCCCGCGATGTCCTTGCTTATCGAAGGTAGGTATAGTGTTCGAAACCGCAGAATTTGCCATAGTTGAATCTGGGGTACAGGTGGAGAAATTCAGAGGCTGCTACTTATTATAGTTTCGAGTACCAAAAATGCCGCTGCCTACACGAATAATTGTACTTCCTTCTGCTACCGCTAATTGCCAATCTGAGGTCATTCCCATTGAAATTTCTTTGAAATAGTCGCTGGCAAAGAAGAAAGTGTCCTTCAGGTTCTGGAAGCATTCGCGCAGGTACCTGAACTCCTGGCGCAGCTTCTGCTCGTCTTCTGTGTTGGTAGCAATTCCCATTACGCCGGTGATGCTAACGTATTTCATCTGCCGGTACTCCTCAGACTGCAGTAAGGCCACCGCTTCGTCGTAGTTCATTCCGAATTTTGTTTCCTCATCGGCAATGGAAATCTGAAGCATGCAGTTAATGGGCAGGGTGCGGGCAAACTGCTCGGCGCGCTTGTTTATTTCCTGCAGCAATTTCAGGCTATCCACGGATTGAATGGTATCAATAAACTGGGCGATATACTTGACTTTGTTTCGTTGCAGGTGGCCGATGAGGTGCCAGGCAATGTCATGCGGCAGCATATCCCTTTTATCTACCAACTCCTGTACTTTGTTCTCCCCAAAGAGCCGGTGACCCGCGTCATATGCTTCTTTTATTTTTTCAGGAGAATGTGTTTTAGAGACAGCCACCAAACGGCAGGGCGTGTTTCTCAGTTGCTCATCAAAGTATAGAATGTTATCGGCTATAGACATGGCAGTTTTTTTAGCGTATCACGTAGTTCGTATCATGTATTATGACAATGGCGTTAAAAATCATGATACTCATAGCAAGATCGGACAAAATAATTTTTCTTTCTTACAGCTGTCTTGTCTGCAATGATAAACAAGTAGGCTGGCAAATTTAAGGTGATTATCTAGAGTTACAATATATACCCAAACACTCAGAAGCTGTTTTAAAACCTATTTGACAGTTATTTTAGAAACAGAGATTATAGCCGTAAAGGCGATTTCTACAGTATATAACCTATTCAAGCGAAATATGCTTTTTCCGCTTGAATAGGTTTTAAAACAGTTTCTCAGAACATTTAAGTATAACCCTTAAAGTAGCTCCCAAACTTATTTTTGTCGAAATACCTGATATGGAATACGTGCTTCGGAATTCGTAATACCTGATACGAACTTCGTGATACGTATCTCAATCTTCCAGCACATTGGTGATAAACGTATTTTTCAGGAACATCCAAAGCAGCAGGATCAGGAGTGACCATTTAAGGTATACCTGGTAATAATCCTGGGTATCGCGGAAGCGCTTTTCTGTTACTTCGGTACGTTCCAGTCGGTTAATGTTACGGAAGATTTCCTGTAAGGCATCTTTACTATCTGCCCTGTAAAAGTTTCCTTCACCTATCTGGGCGATCCGGCGCAGGCTGGTCTCATCCATCTGCGTTTCCACAAAAATTGTATTGCCCGTTTCCACCTCTTCGTAAGGCACCTGCCCATCTTTACCTATCCCGATGGTATAAAGTTTTATGGCGTAGGCATATGCCAGTTGTGCCGCCAGTTCAGGATCCAAACTGCCGGCAGTGTTTTCCCCGTCGCTGATAAGAATGACCACTTTACTTTTAGCGTCAGAATCACGCATTCGATTGATGGCCACAGCCAGCGCACTGCCAATAGCGGTGCCATCGTTGGGGATCATTTTATGGTCGATGGAGTTTAGGTGATCCCGCAATAACTGGTAGTCTGTGGTGAGGGGGGAGAGGGAGTAGGCGTCTCCGGCAAAAACTACCAAGCCAATACGGTCTTGCACACGTCCGCGTATAAAATCTAGCGCTACTTCCCTGGCTGCCGCCAACCGGTTTGGTTTAATGTCCTGCAGTTCCATGGATCCTGATACATCCAGCACCAGTACAATGTCAATGCCTTCTGCTGTTTGCTCTACCTGCTCATTTGCCCGCTGTGGCCTTGCCAGGGCCACCAGCACCAGCATCATGAAGAGCATAAAGAGCAGGTTCGGAATGTGCCGCAGTAAACTACTCCACTGCCAGTGCACTTTCCCCTCAAACATCGCCAGATCCAGCTTGTTCCGGGTATTAATAGTAAACAGCCACTTTAACAGGAACAGCAGGGGCACCACAAGCAAAGCATATAGCACCAGCGGGTACACCCAATCAAAAGAGCGCAGGGTGCTGTAGCTGAACCACTCCAGGCTTAGCCAATCCCACAGGTTATCGCTTGTACTTAGCATTCTTTATGAGTTCACGTTGAGTTTTATGTCGGCTTTTGGCAAAGCGGCGGAGCATGCCAAGAGCCAGGTTCGTTTCGCCCTCAGTTTCCGTTTGCACGTTGCCGTAAATGGCTTTATCGCAGATGCGGAGCGCGGTGTTTACTTCCTCGTCATTTTCGTAATACTCTACAATTTCTTTTGTAGTGAAGGAGTTAATGGCGCTTCGCTCCAGTTTTGTCAAGTAATTTTTCCATAGTGATACAGCCTTTTCTAGGCTTTGCATAGCGCCTGTTTTCTTGAAACGGTCTTCATGGGAGTTATAGCGGGAAGCAAAGTACAGGTGGTCCTTCCGCAGGCGATACAGTTTATACTTGCGCTGGATGGCCTGTCCGAAAATAAGCCCTATCAGACTCAGAAAAGTGGCTACAGCAGCGATCCATAACACCATTTCAGGCCAGTTAAAACGCTCTTCCACCGTGGCAAGATTGGTATCTGCCTGTACCTGCAGTGGTTCCTGCACTGTTTTCACCAGTTGGTGCAGCACAATGGCGTCGGCCGCTGCGAACACTTCGGTGGTATCCTGATCTCCCAGCACGTATACCGGAAGCGCCAGCTGCTGTACAGGCTCAACTTCGAAGCTGCGCAAGGTATATACGGCACTGTCCGTGCTGATTCCTGCTTTGGTGGTGGTAGGGAAAAAGTCTTTGCGCACCAGTTCAAAAGGAGCGAAGTTATAGTTCTCTGGGGGTAGTACTACCTCCTGCGCCGCTGGATGATGATGCACCAAAGTATATTGCAGCAACTCACCCAGCCTGGCGGTGTCGCGGCTGAAGGAGCCTTCGGGCCTCGGTACTTGCTGCCCCCACGCGGCCACCGCCTGCAGGAAACACAGCAGTATAGTAAACGGTTTAGACACTTTTCTTCGTCGATTTATTTCTTAGCCTAAATAGGTTTATCAGTTGCGGCACGTAATCTTCGTTTGTCTGGATGGTCAGGTAATTTGCCTGGTACTTCTGGCAGAGCCGCACCAGGCTTTCCTGGTTTTCCTTGTACTGCGCTAAGTAATGCTTCTGGAATTCATCACCGGAAGTGTTGAGCCAGACGGTACGGCCTGTTTCCTTGTCCAGCACAGGCACAATTCCCATTGGCGGCAGCTCATGTTCCCGGACATCCAGCAGGTGCAGCACAATCAGGTCGTGGCGCCTGGCCAGCATGGAGAGCTCCTTCTCATAATTATTATCTATAAAATCGGACAGAAGCAGGATAATGCTGCGCCGCTTGATTATGTCCAGTGTTAGTTTAATACCTGCCGGCAGGCTTGTTCTGGTAGATTTTGGCTGCAGTTCGCTCAGTGCTTTAATGATGCTGTATGCCTGCTGTATGCCTTTGGCTGGCTTAATGTATTTTTCCTTCTGATCTGAGAAACATATCATCCCGATCTGGCTTTGCTGCCTCGCAGCTGATAATGCCAGCACCCCACAGATCTCTTTGCCCACATCTATTTTCTGCTGGGCACCTGTACCAATAGTTTGGGAGGCGCTTACATCCAGCATCAGGAACACAGACTGCTCTTTTTCTTCCCGATAAGTTTTCACAAAAGTACCATGGCCCTTGGCAGATACGTTCCAATCTATAGAACGCACGTCGTCACCATACTGGTATGCGCGCACATCGTCAAACTCCAGTCCTGTTCCTTTGAAAACAGAGTGAAAGTCACCCTGCATTTGGGTGGTGATGGCTTTACGTATCCGTATTTCGTACTTGCGTAGCTTCTTTACAAGCTCTTTCATAGGCTGTGGCCTTCTTGCGTAATTTTAAAATTATCACATATTCTCGTAATTTACACCCGTGAAAAGACTTTTCTATATCCTTATTTGCCTCTTTTTGCTGGGGTGCCAGCAAAATAACGGGGATAAGCCTGATAATATGATACCACAGCCTAAGATGGTGCGCATCCTGGCGGACATTCATACGGTGGAGGCACTGATAGAGCAACATGTTTCATACCCCGATACAGCTTTGATGGTATTCAACAAGGAGCAGGCCGATATCCTGGAAAAACACGGGGTGAAGCAGGAGGAGTTTAAGGCGACTTACGATTACTACCTCAACCATATCGTGGAGATGGATAAGCTGTATGAAATTGTGGTGGATACTCTCAGTGTCAGAGAGTCCAAAGAGCAGGCAGCACAGGGTATACAGCCGCAGGAACAGGAGCCAGCACCTTCTGGACCTGTTCCTGCGACTATCAACTAAGAGTTTAATCTAAAACCTAATTCTTTTGAGCTATGCGTGGATTTTTAACTTCGCGAAACTCAGCAATAGCGTTTTTTCTCCCACCTCTTCAAAATTGATGATCGCCTTGGTGCTGTTACCTTGTGTGTCCATCTTTGTTACGGTTCCAAAGCCAAATTTCGGGTGCTCCACCTTCATACCCGCTGCGAGGCTGGAGGTATCGCTTGCTTTAAAATCGGCTGGGGGGGTGTAGTTGCTGGCAACCTGCTTGCGTGGCGCTGGTGCTACCAGGTTGCTCTTTCGCTGCAACACGCGGTCAAACACATTGCCGCCACTTACTCCACTATCCCCATACTTAAAGTTGATGTACTTCGGGTCAATCTCATCGAGGAAACGGCTCTTCTCACAGGCCCTCAGGTTTCCCCACTGGTAGCGGCTGGTGGCATAGGTGAGGTACAATCGCTTCTCAGCGCGCGTAATAGCCACGTAAAACAGCCGGCGTTCTTCCTCCAGGTCGGCGCGGGAGTTCAGCATCATCTGGCTCGGAAACAGGTTTTCTTCCATGCCCACGATAAACACGTTCTTGAACTCCAGTCCTTTGGCTGAGTGAATGGTCATCAGGGTCACAAATTCCCCATCGTCGTCCGCTTTGGTATCCGCGTCTGTGATCAAGGCAATGTCCTGTAGGAAAGCGGAGAGGCTTTTGTCTTCTTTCTCCGGGTCGTCTACATATTCTTTTATACCATTGAGCAGTTCCTGGATGTTCTCATAGCGCGCCAGTCCTTCCACAGTTTTGTCCTGGTACAGGTCGTCCACAAGGCCGGAGTGCTTGGCTACGTGCTTGGCTACCTCGAAAGCATCGCTGTTTTCAGCAATTCTGGCGAAGTCCCGGATCATAATAGAGAAATTCTCTATGGCTGTGCCCACACGGTTGCCCAGAAATTCGCCCGCGTTCATCACCACTTCCCAAACGGCATGGTTGGTGTCGTTGGCGATTACGAAGATCTTCTGCTCGGTTGTTTCGCCTATACCGCGCTTTGGGTAATTAATGACACGGCGCAGGGCCTGCTCATCGTTGGGGTTCACTGTTAAGCGCAGGTAAGCAATCAGGTCCTTTATCTCTTTGCGCTGGTAGAAAGACAGACCGCCGATAATCTTGTACTTGATGTTCATGCGGCGCAAGGCCTCTTCCATGGCACGCGACTGGGCGTTGGTGCGGTACAGAATGGCAAAGTCGTCGTAGGAGAGGTGGTTGCTCATCTTCTCCTCAAAAATGGTAGTAGCCACCAACTTGCCTTCCTCGTTGTCGGAGTTGGCTTTAATGACCTCAATCAGCGGTCCCTGCTCGTTATCCGTAAAAACATCCTTGCGCAACTGTGCCTGGTTGTTCTTGATAACAGAGTTCGCCGCGTGTACAATGTTTTTGGTGGAGCGGTAGTTCTGCTCCAGTTTAAATACCTGCAGTTCAGGGTAATCGCGCTCAAAGTTGAGGATGTTCTGGATATCAGCCCCACGAAAGGCGTATATGGACTGCGCATCGTCACCCACTACCACAATGTTACGGTTCTGGGCGGCCAGTTTGCGGGTGATGAGGTACTGGGAGTAGTTTGTATCCTGGTACTCATCCACCATTACGTACTTGAAAATATTCTGGTATTTGTTCAGCGCATCAGGATGATCTTTAAAGAGCACGTTTGTATTGAACAGCAAATCATCAAAGTCCATGGCACCGGCCCGGAAGCAGCGGCTCTGATACATCTCGTAGATCTTACCGATCTTTGGGCGCATGGCGGCGTCATCGTCTGCCTGTATCACGGCATCGTTCAGGTACTGCTTTACAGAGATGAGTTTATTTTTTGCAGAAGATATCCTGCCCAGCACCACGTTTGGCTTGTAGAGCTTATCGTCCAGGTTCATCTCCTTCACAATGTTGCGAATGAGTGTTTTAGAATCGTCGGTATCGTAAATGGTGAAGCTTTTCGGATAGCCAATTTTCTCTGCCTCAGAGCGAAGGATGCGGGAGAACACCGAGTGAAAGGTACCCATCCAGATGTTCTTGGCTTCGTTGCCGATCACCTTCTCAATACGGTGGCGCATTTCTTTAGCCGCCTTGTTAGTAAAGGTAAGGGCCAGTATGTTGAACGGATCCACCTTCTGGCTGATCAGATGGGCAATCCTATAGGTTAGTACTCTTGTTTTGCCGGAGCCGGCACCCGCAATGATCATGGCAGGTCCTTCTGTGTGAAGCACTGCTGCGCGTTGCGACTCGTTTAATAAGCTTAAATGATCCATTTCTTCTCTTCCGCGTGCGTCTTAAAATCTACCGCAATTTACGAATACAATTTCGTTTTCTGAACCGGCTTTCCTTTTTTGGCATGGCACGTGCTCTAATACAAAAGATAAATGCCTTCAGATGAACAGGAACAAA
The DNA here is from genome assembly GCF_010015475.1 of Pontibacter pamirensis. Classification (GTDB taxonomy): domain Bacteria; phylum Bacteroidota; class Bacteroidia; order Cytophagales; family Hymenobacteraceae; genus Pontibacter; species Pontibacter pamirensis. The sequence continues at coordinate 34,691 of NZ_SSNI01000023.1, read as the reverse complement.
CTCTAAAGCGTTACATGTAAGCTTTTGTATTGTAAATTTAAATTTCTTTAACTTCAGGGCTGGCATGTTTTTGATTTACAGCCGCAGAGTTGGTTTCTTTGCATGAAGTTTGCTAGTGAAGAATATTAACATCGCACATATACTACCTCACATACCTATTATGAAGCACTTGCTACTCATCTTGTTATTAGGCGGCGCAAGCCAGGTTGGGTTTGCACAAAGTGTGCCTGAGAAGACTATAGACAAAGCCGATTCGACAGATGCACCCAAAGTAACTGTTACTGCATCTGCTAAAGCTGCAGCTGCCCCTGCACCCATTGTAGTTACCAAGAAGATATGGCGTACACCGGCAATGGACGAGGCGATGGCTTATTACAAGCTGCTGCGTTATGAGGAGGCTTACAATAAGTTTAAGGAAGCCATTGCACAGGGCGACAACGATGCCTATTACTTTATTGGCCGCATGCACCAGTTCCGGGAGCTGAAGTATGATTCGGTGCAGATAGATACAGTTCAGCAACTGCAGAATGCGGAGAAGTACTTTGCTGCCAACAGTGATTCAGCCTACCATTATTATAAACTGGCGGTGGATGAAGGAAGCCTTCTTGGCCACTTAGGCATGGCTGAGACAATGGTGTTGCGTAATAAAGACGATGAGCGTCGGTTCGTGCAGCGTATGCGCACAGCAGGTATAGAAATTCGAGAGAAAGCTGTGGCGGGTGATGCTTTTAGCAACCGGATGCTGGGGAGTATGTACTATACCGGTTTTGGCGAGATGGTAGACAAGGGCTTAGCCTTTAACTATCTTATCCGTGCTGCAGAGGCGAACGATGTGGCAGCCTATGCGTCTCTGGCTAACCTGTACCTGAACGGTGAAGGCGTAGCCAAAGACAATGAAAAAGCCTTATACTGGCTTAATAAGGGAGTGGAAGCAGGGGATAGGCAGGCGTCTTATACCCTGGCGCTGCTTTATGAAGAAGGCACCCTGGGCGAAGTGAAAATAGACAAGGCGCGCCAGTTATACCGCAAGGCAGTAGAAAAAGGCAGCATCAGTGCCTACGAGCAGCTACTGTACATCAACCAGACACCAGATCAGAAAGTAGTAATTGCAGCCATCACCCGTGACCCGGAGATGTTGCAGCGTGCTATTGCGGCGGGAGGTAACGTAAACTCGCTGGCAGTTCCGGAAGAATATACCGCAAACTTACATGGCCGTACACCACTGATGCATACGGTGTATGTGCCCATGCTGCTGGAGGATTATGGCGTGTCATACGAGCCGGAAGTACGCTTTAAAACAGTGGCGCAGCTCCTGAAGAATGGTGCCGAGGTAAATGCGCAGGACAAAGATGGCAAAACAGCCCTTCATTACGTGGTTAGCAGTTCCCGAATCAGATCTGAGTACTATGAAATGGAGCAGGTAATGTTGCTGGATACTCTCCTTAATAATGGTGCTGACCCGAATATACAGGATAAAGAAGGCAACACTGTGCTGACGCAGGCCCTGCAGTCCACGATTGGGCAGCACATTGGTATTATGGAGCTGGAAAAACTGCTGCAGGCAGGCGCCAATCCGAACATCAAAAACAACGAGGGAAAGACTCCGCTCATGCTGGCCTGTGAAATAAACGCTAACTTCGAAATCATCCTTGCGCTGCTGCAGGCTGGGGCAGATGCCAAATTAGTAGATAATAAAGGCAAAGCAGCCATAGATTACACAAAACAGCATAACGTGAAGAACATCCTGATGGCTTCGGGCTCACCAAAGAGGCAGGAGTAGAGCATCTGTTATGGCGAGAGGTAGCCGCTTTACATTTTTCTAAGTTTAAACCAATTTGTCTCTACCGTTTATAAGCTGGGTTGGAGATGAATCTTGCCGATTACCTGTTGGTCATCGAAATTGCTTATCCAAATCAAGTGCATGCCTTCTTGCAGCCGCTTTAAACTATTTTATGGCTACCTTTGTCTTCCATTAATATTGGCAATTGGATTAGATTCTACATCTATATCTATTTTATCCATTGCCGTAAGTCCTTTTAAAAATGATAGTCCTACAGAATACAGTCATCAGTGATGACGTACGTGATCAGTTTTTTGTTTGTAACCTTGAGAAATGCAAAGGAGCCTGCTGTGTAGAAGGTGATCTGGGAGCCCCCTTAGAAGAGGAAGAATTAGCTATTCTGCAGGACAGCTATGAGCAAATAAAGCCTTACATGACGGGTGCCGGAAAGCACGCTGTGGGGGAGCAGGGGCTTTACATCAAAGACTGGGAAGGTGATTTCTCTACCCCAACCATCAACAACCGGGAATGTGCCTTTGCCATTTACGACGAAGACAAAACGCTGAAATGTGCCATAGAACAGGCTTACAACGATGGCAAAATTAACTGGAAGAAACCGATCTCCTGCCATCTATACCCGATTCGCGTGACAAAGTATGACGATTTCGAAGCACTGAATTATGATAGGTGGAGCATCTGTGCCCAAGCCTGTAGCTTTGGTGTGGATTTAGGTGTGCGTGTATACCAGTTTCTGAAAGAGCCGCTCATCCGGAAGTATGGCGAAAGCTGGTATAATGAATTGGAGCAGGTGATAGCAGAAGAGGAGAAGCCTGCTAAAGTTTAGCATTGAACGAATTATACAACAAGAGCCCTTTACCTATACCAGGTGGGGCTCTTATTATTTTATGAGAGCTTATAGGTAAAATCTCAATACAGATCTAAGTCAGAAAGCAACAGCAGCGCAAACTTGTTGTTTTTGCCTGAAGCTATGTTAGCCCAATATTTCGCCTCTTCTATCTGGCCCATGGCTTCATAAACTACGGCCAGGTTATAGGCAGCCTTGGCGGCTTCTTTCTTTTTTTGAATTTCAGTCAGCGGCTTTAGTAAAGTTATAGCTTCCGTCCAGTTACCTGCAGCCATTTGAGATGCCGCGGGCGCAAAGGCTTTGTTTGAGTAGTAGGGACGAATGAAAGAAACTGACTGAGGTGATAGGCGCTGCCAGTAATCCATGCCGGTCTGGTATGCTAGGTCATTTACTACGGGACCTGCATTACTAATGGCGGGGCCCACAGCCAGCAAACCACTGATGACGCCTCTGGAGTCATACAACTCATCCCGTTTTAGCGACACACGATCCAGCACTATACCAGTGCTATCATACAGGGTCCAGCTGGATTTGGAGAATAAAGTATAGTATGCTGTTTTGGTAACATCTCCATCTTCTTCTTGTACCCGTTCTACTTCCTGCTCCATATAAGTATCGAAGATGTCGAGAGTTAGGAGAAGGTGGTGTGGGTGCTTATAATATATATGCTGTACCTGTGTGGTAGACAGAACCGTTCCACTGCCATAAGTAGTATAGGCTGCTGTATCTGTAGCAACGATGCTATAGGTCATGTCACTGTCTATGGCATCCAACACACCGGCAAAGGCATGCATGGCTCCATCAGCGTATACATCTACCTTTTTCTCCCGCTTGTAGGGCAATAAGTCAGCATTATAACGGTTCAGGACCACCACCTTCCATTGGTTCGCTGTAACCGGAACCTCTGCCGGCAAAGTACGCTCAATAAAGAGCTGTGAAACACAGCTTGCCTGCGTGAGAAGAATGACAAGCCACAGGCACCATATAGCTTTTATCGATTTCATATAGTAACAAGATGCAAAACAGAGTATATTGATTACACACATAAACAAAAAAGCCCCAACTCAAAAGTTGGGGCCTGTAATTTATAAAGATTGCGTTTAGTCCAGAGACTTAAAGTCAAAATTATCAAGATAAGCTGTCGTGAAGTTACCTTCTTTGAAGCCTTTATCATCCATTAACTTAAGATGGAAAGGCACGGTTGTCTTGATGCCTTCAATTACAAACTCGCTCAGCGCCCGCTTCATTTTTACCAATGCCTCCTCACGTGTCTGCGCACTTACAATCAGCTTCGCAATCATGGAGTCGTAGTTTGGCGGAATGGTATAACCAGAGTAAACGTGTGAATCCACGCGCACGCCATGGCCTCCAGGCAAGTGCAGGTTCACGATTTTGCCTGGAGAAGGACGGAAGCCGTTTTTAGGGTCTTCCGCGTTAATGCGGCACTCGATAGCATGCTTCTTAGGGAAGTAGTTCTTACCAGATATTCTTTCACCGGCAGCTACTTTTATTTGCTCCTTTATCAGGTCGTAGTCAATTACTTCTTCTGTAATAGGGTGCTCTACCTGGATACGCGTGTTCATCTCCATAAAGTAAAACTCGCGGTCTTTGTCTACCAGGAACTCAATAGTACCCACGCCTTCGTAGTTGATGGCTTTGGCACCTGCAATGGCTGCCGCACCCATTCGTTCGCGCAGATCGTCGGTAATGAACGGAGAAGGTGTTTCTTCCACCAGTTTCTGGTGGCGGCGCTGAATAGAGCAGTCACGCTCTGAAAGGTGCGCTGCGTTTCCGTACTGGTCACCGATCAGCTGAATCTCGATATGGCGCGGCTCTACCACAAACTTCTCCAGATAGATGCCGTCGTTACCGAAAGCAGCCTTCGCCTCGGCGCGGGCATCGTTCCAGCCCTTCTCGAATTCGGCATCATTCTTGGCAATGCGCATACCCTTGCCACCACCACCGGCAGTTGCTTTCAGAATAACCGGGTACTTAATCTTGTTTGCTAACCTGATGCCTTCTTCCATCGACTTCAGCAGTCCTTCTGAGCCTGGTATAGTAGGCACGCCAGCTTTTCTCATGGTTGCCTTTGCCGAAGCTTTGTCGCCCATGGAGTTAATCATCTCAGGAGAGGCACCTATGAATTTGATATGGTTCTCGGCACAGATACGGGAGAATTCTGCGTTCTCAGACAAGAAGCCATAGCCAGGGTGAATGGCATCCGCATTTGTGATTTCTGCAGCAGCTATAATATTAGGGATGTTCAGGTAAGATTGCGCGCTGGCAGGAGGTCCGATACATACAGCCTCATCAGCAAAGCGCACATGCAGGCTTTCCTTGTCGGCGGTAGAATACACGGCCACCGTTTTAATGCCCATCTCTTTGCAGGTACGAATGATGCGTAATGCAATCTCGCCACGGTTGGCGATTAGTATCTTCTTAAACATGGTGTTAGTGTGCTAATTAGTAAATGTGTTAATGTGCTGATTTAAAAGTCACTAAAACAAAGTGCTAATATTGAAATTATTTAAGCAGTTTAACTAAGTAAGCTGCAAATAATTAGAACATTAGCACATCAAGTAATTAGCACATTAGCTAGGGTCCACCAGGAACAGTGGCTGATCATATTCTACCGGGGAGGCATTGTCTACCAGCACCTTCACGATTTTACCTGATACTTCAGATTCAATCTCGTTGAATAACTTCATAGCTTCGATGATGCAGATCACTTGGCCTTTTTTCACTTCGTCGCCTACATTCGCAAAAATAGGAGACTCCGGGCCTGATGCACGGTAGAAGGTACCAATCATAGGGGCCTTAATGGCCACGTACTTGCTCTCTTCGTTGGCTGGTGCAGCGGCGGCGGCAAGTGCCGGAGCTGCAACGGCTGCCGGGGCAGCGGCCTGAGGAGAAGGTAGTGGAGCGGCAGGTGCAGCAGCATGCGATGCGCCTGAGTCTTTCACATACTTAATCTTCTGGTCCGGATCACGTTTTACCGAGATTTTGAACTCCTCTGTTTCAATGTTTACTTTGTTCAGGCCGGATTTGGCGATGAAGTCGATTAGTTCCTGAATTTCTTTAGCTTTCATGTGTTATTTAACTCTCTCTGCGTATGAATATGTACGAGTGTCCACTTTAATTTTTTCATCCTGACCAATGAAAAGGGGCACCTGAATGGTAGCGCCTGTTTCTACAATGGCTGGCTTGGAAGCATTGGTTGCTGTATCTCCTTTCAGGCCCGGCTCAGTGTAGGTAATCATCAACTCCACAAAAGGAGGAATTTCGCAAGTTAGCGGCGACTCAGTTTCTGCATGGAAAAGGATGGTTACTTCCTGACCTTCTTTCATCAGGTCAGCAAAAGGCACCATGTGCTCTTCTAGTGAAACCTGCTCAAAAGTATTCATGTCCATAAAATTATAGCCCAGGTCGTCTTTATAAATAAACTGGTGTGGGCGTTGCTCTACACGGGCTGTAACAATCTTATGGCCGGAAGAGAAAGTGTTGTCAATCACTTTGCCGGTTTTGATGTTTTTAAGCTTTGTTCTAACAAAAGCAGGGCCTTTGCCAGGCTTTACGTGCTGGAACTCTGTTACAACATAAAGGTCATTGTTGAACTCCATGCAAACTCCGTTTTTAATATCAGCTGTGGTTGCCATACAGATTAACTCTTTAGCGTGTCGTGAATTCGGGGTAAAAGTAATTTTGTTTTAGTTGTCTTGCAAAGCAAAGTTAGTGATTCTGATGGAAATATAGCGAAAGAATATAGCAGCTATATGATTGTTAGGGTCTTTCTCAGGAGCATATCCAACTGTTATGCTCTGTGCCTGCCTGCATTTTTACGCAACCAATAAGGCCTTGTTTTTACTGCCAGGCAGCTGCTGCTTTTACCTTAAAAAAGCTAAACTCTTATCCATCAGTTGGGTAGGAAAAGGTAAATAAGTAGGATAAACTTTACTGTTAAAACATTAAACAAAAACGTTAAAAGGTGGTTGTTCGTCAATTAAAGTACTATTTACGCTAAATAAAAAATGCAGAATAAAACGATATTATTAGGCAGTCGCCCGAAAGGAATGCCTGCGGAGGATAACTTTGAGTTCACACAAACTGATGTGGCTGCTATACAAGAGGAAGAGGTGCTGCTAAAAGCACTATACATATCTGTTGACCCTTACATGCGTGGCCGTATGAGCGATGCTAAGTCATATGTAGCGCCTTATGAGGTAGGCAAACCCATTATGGGTGGTGTTGTGGCTGAAGTAGTGGAAAGCAAAAACGAAGGGCTGCAAAAAGGAGCTGTGGTTGTGGGCAACCTGCCATGGCAGCAGTATGTAGTGCACAATGGCAAAGGCCTGAATGTGATTGACCCGGATATGGCGCCGCTGAGTTACCACTTAGGTATTTTAGGTATGCCCGGCCTTACTGCTTACTTCGGACTCCTGCATATCGGGCAGCCAAAAAAGGGCGAAACAGTGGTAGTATCTGGTGCAGCAGGAGCGGTGGGCACTTTGGTGGGGCAAATAGCCAAATTAAAAGGTTGCCGTGTAGTGGGCATTGCCGGTTCAGACGATAAAATAGATTATCTCAAAAATGAACTGGGCTTCGATGAAGGCATTAACTATAAAACTACCGGTAACATAAACGAAGCAGTAGCAAAGGCTTGTCCGGATGGCGTTGACATATATTTTGATAATGTGGGCGGTGAGATTTCTGATGCTGTGTATCATTCGCTGAATAAGTTCGGTCGCATTGCCATCTGTGGTCAGATTGCTTTTTACAATAATACCAGTCCGGCTACAGGGCTGCGGGTAGAGCCGATTCTGCTGAAGAAAAGCGCTCAGATTAAAGGCTTTATTGTAAATGATTATGCCAGCGAGTTCGGCCATGCGGCAAAAGAACTGGCTAACTGGCTGCAGGAAAGTAAACTGCAGTACCAGGAAACCGTGAAAGAAGGCTTTGAGCAGCTGCCAAAAGCATTCTTAGGGCTCTTTTCAGGTGAAAACACAGGCAAACAGTTGGTAAAAGTTGCGGAGCGGAAAGCCTGAATTTTGCCAAATTGCAGCATCGTCTCCTTTTTACTATCTGCGCATCGGTTTAAGCAAATTGCTGTTGCCGTTCACCACTTTTACTTATAAAATTACTTAACATTAAAATGAATAACTTCACTTTTTATAATCCGGTTAAAATAATTTTCGGCAAAGGACAAATCAGTACAATAGCCAAAGAAATATCTGCCGACGCACGCGTAATGGTGACGTACGGCGGGGGCAGTATCAGGAAAAACGGTGTATACGAACAGGTGATGAAAGCCCTGGAAGGCCACACTGTCATCGAATTCAGTAACATTGAACCTAACCCACACTACGAAACACTGATGCAGGCGGTGGAAATAGCAAAACGCCAGGAAATAGATTTTGTACTGGCAGTAGGTGGTGGTTCTGTGATTGACGGAACAAAATTCATTGTGGCCGCGATGTCATATGAAGGAGAAGATCCCTGGGATATACTTGCAAAGCGTGAACAGGTTAAAGGAGCAGTTCCTTTTGGATCAGTGCTGACATTGCCTGGTACAGGCTCGGAGATGAACTCAGGTGCCGTGATTACAAGAGTATCAACGAAAGAGAAGTTATCCTTTGGCAGCCCTTATACTTTCCCGAAATTTTCAATATTAGACCCGGAAACAACCTTTACGTTGCCATTACGACAGATAAGTAACGGTGTGGTGGATGCCTTTACGCATGTGCTGGAACAATACCTGACCTATCCGGTAAATGCGCCGCTTCAGGACCGTATGGCAGAAGCCATTCTACTGACTCTGAAAGAAGAAGGACCGAAGGCGTTGCTAAACCCACAGGACTACGACACGATGGCCAACATTATGTGGAGTGCTACGATGGCGCTCAACGGAGTAATTCGGGTAGGAGTGCCTACCGACTGGGCCACGCATATGATAGGCCATGAACTAACGGCGCTGCATGGCATTGACCATGCCCGAACCCTGGCTATTGTGCTGCCATCTTTGCTCCGTTACAAGAGCGAATCTAAAAAAGAAAAGCTGCTCCAGTACGGCAGGCGAGTATGGGGTGTAGATGCCGGAACAGAAGATGAATGCTTAGAAGCCACGCTACAGGCTACCATCTCTTTCTTTGAATCTATGGAAATTAGTACCAGCCTGTCAGATTACGAAGTAGGGGAAGACACTATTCAAAACATTGTGCAGCGTTTTCAGGACCGGGGCGTGAAGAACCTGGGTGAGCGTGCCGATATACAGGTGGATGACGTAAAAGAAATTCTGATGATGAGCCTCTAGGTAGCATCTTTAGACTAAGAGCAAAAGCCCGCTACACTTCATCGTGAAGCGGGCTTTTGCTCTATAAAGTTCTGATGTTTTACGCTTATTCATTTAAATGTATTGAACACCTTTAGTTTGTTAGCAAAATAAGAGAGAATAGATGCTGCACCTGCTGGGGTAAGATTTCTAATGGTCTGTAGAAAGTGGCTTTCAACGTGCTGTTGACACTTCATTTTAAAAGCTGGAGTGAAATGAGTAGTTAAAAATTGCACTGTTCTTATCAAACTCTCTATGCTTTTTGTTTTTCTATAGAGTAAAGCATGCTTGTCTAAAACATTTAAGGCGAGAGCGGACTAATAGATTTTTTGCAGCTATGAGAAGAAATGGGAGGGAAAAATTAAATATTTTTCCTGTTTTATGATTTATTTTCAAAGGCTAATGATAAAATAATATTTTGTTAACAAAGCTTGCGATTTATGTGCTGGCCTCTTAAATTGCACTAAGCTGTTTTGTTAAAAGAAAGATTTTAAAAGAACAATCAGGTTCATCGTGAGGTTGGCTTTTAACATTAAAGCTTTAAAAGCTTACTTGTACTAAACAACCTGACTATACCTTTTAGCCAATGTTAGATATTATCAACTTCGTAGCGCTTTCCGGCATATTCAATGTCTTGTTTTTCTGGTATGCCTCCACCAAAATGAGTTCTAAGCCCGATCCGGTGAAGACACTTATTATATCCTTCATTTTTTCTGTCCCGCTAAGCTTTCTTCTGATTGGAGTATACACTACCATGTTGATTTACGCAGCAAAGACAGGCGCAAGCGAAGATGCCATGTGGGAGTACATGGAGCAGGAAGAGCTTCAGTAAGCCATTTGCAACTGAAACAGGAAAGCCACCTTACATAAGGTGGCTTTCCTGTTTCAGTTGCAAAAAACTGTAAGATTCATTTGAGTCTGGAAGAGAGCCAGAAACACTCTAATTTATTTTAATGACTTCCGGCGCTGCTTCCAACATCTTCGCCACCGTCCTGTACGTCAGCGCTACCCCGGCTACCGCTTTTCTGCGATGGGGCTCCACCAACTTTACCTTTCATAACCTCTTCGTTGTCAACTATCTCTCGATCCTTGCCGGTAGGGTGGATGTTGGGCACGCTGTTGCCTTCGTTCACGGTTTTGTTAAGGTTTTCATTTTTCAGTTGATCTTTACTGCTGTAGTTATCTTTCTTTTCCTCTTTATTCTTATCGTTCGTGCTCATCGTTTTTAGTTTTAGGTTTTAAAAAGGGTAGAAAGGGCAAAGCCCTTCTACCATAAAGTGTAATTTATTTTACCGGTTGCTAATACCAACCACTATCATTTTCGGTATTTCTTTTACGGCTTGTGCTGCCTCTGTACTGGCTGCGATCAAGTTGCCTGCTTTGATAGTCGCCATGATAGCTGCGGCGCTCTCCGCTGAGCGGGTCATAATGTCTGTTCCGGTCAGGGTCGGAGTTTCTGTCGCCGTCGTAGCCGTAGCTTAAAGAACCCGCCATGTTTCCTTCGTTAGCGCCACTTCTTCTGCCTCCGTAATTGTCGGGGCTGTAATCCGTGTTAAAGTTGTCCCAGCCGGAACGATCTCTCTCATCTATACGGCTGCGGACACTGTCGTGTCTGTTTTCTCTGTCATATCCACCACTGTTGCCGCTTTGGTTACCACCGAAGCGGGAGTTGTAACCACCGCTGGTTGACTGGTACCGCTCGCCCATGTTGCGGGTGCTGCCTCCGCGGTCCTGCTGTTGGTAACGGTTGTCGCGGTCATAATCGAAGTTTCCGGCAGTGCTGCCGCCACGGTTATCTTGCTGGCCACTGTTGTAATTCCGGTTATAGTCGTTGTTATAGTTTCGGTTATAGTCGTTGTTGTAATTGCGGTTGAAGTCGGTGCCCTGGTCGCGGTTTTCTTCGCCTCTGTCAAATCCGTTCCAGGTGCTTACATTTCGGTGGTCGCTGGAGGTGTCCAGGCGATAGGCACCACGATAGCTGTCCACGTCTGCACGGCGCTGGTTGCTGCGGTTCTGGTTTCTGTCGTTGCTGTATTTGTTCCTATTATTCCAATTGTCTCTTTCCATAGTCATTTTATGTTTGGTGTTATACATTTTTAACGCATCAAAAGGCCTGAGGTTTACTTATAGTCGGCCCTGTTGCTAACCTCTAGGCCCCTTGCACCCGTAATAAGATGTATAATAGATAGTCAAATCAAACCTAAAAAAGCTATGAGAGACGATAGAAGTGACAATAACAGAGGAAGAGATAACAACAGAGAAAGAGGTAATATTAGAGATACCTACAGAGACGATAGAGGGAGTGGACCACGCCCACTGCATGGCCATCACCATGGGCAGAACTCAGACCGTGGTAACTACGCCAGAGACAGCCACTTTAACCGTGGCTACGGCGACAATTCTTTTAGCCAGTACGGGGACGACTCCAGCTTTAACAGCAATGCAGACCATAGCCAGATGTACCCGCAGGGGCGCTTCCAGTCTGGGGGAGCTCAATATAGCGGAGAGGACTATACCAATCGCGGCAACTTCAGCCAGGATAATCCATACGGAATGACGTTTATTGAAGACGAGGACCGGAATTCGCACCGCCAGTACGATGACCGTGGCGACTACAGCAACCAGGATTATAGCGACAGGGCCTTAGGCAACAATGACAATTCGGATTACCGTTATGGAATGGCGGATGAGAAGTTTGGTCACGATGTGCGCCGTGGCAATGATGATGGCAACTGGGATCGCGGTTCACGCGGAGACTACGAGTCTTATCGCCGCTACGAGCATGGCAACAGAATGTATGATAATGACTACAGCACCGGTTTTGCCGGCCGCAACTATGCCCGTGGCGAAGATCACTACGGTGAAGATACCCGATACAGCAACCTGGAGCGCTGGCAAGGTGAAAGCAACCAGCGCCGCGACCGTTACGATGACTACATGCGCGACAGAGACAGACGTTAGTCACTGGGAAACACTTCTGAGTAAACACACAAAAAATAAAAGAAATCAAAGCAGCACCAGTTGTGAAACCGGTGCTGCTTAAAACTTAAAAATTTAAAGCTATGAGAGACGAAAGAGAAAAAAACTACGGCAACTTTAGCCGTAATTACAGACAAGAAGGCCATGGAGGCCACCGCCACGGGCGTTTCCACGGGCGCGAGAATGCGCATCTAGGTGACACCCGGAATGAAGAAGGACAGAACTACAGGCTGCAGCAAAGTCCTGAGTATGGCCGCGAAGGAGGACGGGAAGGTACACGGGATGATAAGTACCAGGAAATGTACGGCATTTCAAACTATAGCGGTCAGTCCAGGCAAATGGATTACGGTCTTCCGTATGGCGCAGAAAATGATTTAGACAGGGTAGAGCGTTTCCCATACGGTGAAGGACCCTATGCGAGACAGCCTAGACACTACAGCTATAGCCAGGGATACAACCCGAACTATGATAACCCTGAGGAGGGGGACCGTTACCGCGATTTTGACAGCCGTGGTAACCATGGCTTTCGTCACGATACAGGCTACGGCAACTCAGACTCCTTCCGCGAGTTTGGAAATGACCGGTTTGGTGACAGAAACAGAGATGATAACAATTACTATGGGCACTTCGGGGGATACAACCGCTAAGCGCTATTTTTAAAAAGCATATACGTATACAGGAAGGTACATTAGTATCCTTTATACCATCAGAGAAAAGGCCGCAGCATTTAGTTGTGGCCTTTTCTCTTGAGGTGGAAACGGTATTGCAACAAGTCTCATTTTCTTACTATACCATAAGTGTTTCAGGGGTTGTGTAATAATTTGCCTGAAGGCAAAAACAAACAGCCCCTGCAACCAATGAAGCAGGGGCTGTTTGTGCATACAATGAGAAAGGTCATGGCTAAAAGCCGTGGCTTTTACTATCTATTTTCAACTAACTATTTCTCTTATAAATGGAGGCACTGAAGCCTTTAAGGCATAGCAGTACTGAACCTTCCCACAAGTTTCTCATATTGTTGCACTCTTTTATTTAACATAAAATATCAACTGGTTGCTTGTGACAGGAATGGAAAAATCTACCTCAGTTTTTACGAGCTCAACTATACAGCTACCGGGGCGGCAGGTTTATTTAATTTACTGTTACGGTACCCGTAAAAGAAGTATATGACTAAGCCCAATACCAGCCATGCCATAAAGCGACTCCAGTTGGTGATGCCAAGTTCAGTCATCAGGTATAGGTTTGTCAGGAGGCCGAGCACCGGTATCAGCGAAAGGTTGCGGGTGAAGGTGAGCAGTGTTAGTGCGATGGCCACCAATATAAAACCCAGCAGCGGCAGTTTGTGCTGAAGATTTCCCCAACCGCCTTCCATACTGAAAAACTGCGTCAGGCCCTCCTGGTTGTAAACATAAAGCAGTGAAAGGCAGCACAGCAGAAGCAAAGGTAGAATAAACTTTCCGTTGATATAAGGCACTCGAAACCCTTTATTTGTGGCAGGCACACCTTGCTGCTGCTCCATAAGTAGTATACCGCCGCACACAAGCACAAAAGCAAATAAAGTACCGATACTCGTCAGGTCCGTTACCTCTGTCAGGTTCATGAAAAGGGCAGGAACCGCCACTACGAAGCCTGTCACAATGGTGGCAAAGGAAGGGGTTCTGTGCTTTGGGTGAATGCGGGAAAAAGCCTGCGGCAGCAGGCCGTCACGGCTCATACTCATCCAGATACGAGGCTGCCCGTACTGGAACACCAGTAACACACTAGCCATCGCCACAATCGCACTAACGGCTACTATACCCGCAATGGCATCCAAGTTTACTCTTGAAAACACAAATGCCAGCGGGTCGCCCACAGCTAACTCCTGGTAAGGTACCATGCCGGTTAAAATCAGTGCCAGAATCACATACAGGACGGTACAGATGATGAGCGCAAAAATCATGGCTCGCGGCAAATCGCGTTGCGGGTTTTCGCACTCTTCGGCGGTAGTGGAAATGGCATCAAAACCGATGTAGGCAAAAAACACGGCCGATACACCTTTCATGATGCCGGATATACCATTCGGAGCAAACGGCGTCCAGTTGTCAGTGTTTACATAGAAGGCTCCCACCGTTATCACCAGCAGGATAACCAGCAGCTTAAGCAACACCAGCAGGTTCGCTGTTCGCTTCGACTCTTTAATACCAATGTAAACGAGGTACGTAATCAGCACCGTAATGCCTAAAGCAGGGACATCCGCAACCAATCGGATTCCCGCTATAGAAGGAGCCTGCTGCCAGGCCAGGTATGCTTCCTGCATGTTCGCTGGTAACGTTGCCAACAGATTGCCTTGCGCCAGTAGAGCAGAGGCTGCCTCAAAGCCCCGGGAGGCGCTTAAGTAGTCCATTGTCAAGTACTCCGGCAGGCCAAGACCTACGCCATGCATCACAGCCGTAAAGTAATCGGACCAGGAGATAGCCACGGCAATATTCCCGATGGCGTACTCCATGAGCAGGTCCCAGCCGATAATCCAGGCAACTAACTCTCCAAAAGAAGCATAGGCATAGGTGTAAGCGCTCCCTGAAACAGGTATGGTGGAGGCAAATTGGGCATAGCAAAGGGCCGAAAAGCCGCATGCTATCGCTGTAAATATAAAAAGCAGTGATACTCCTGCTCCGCCAGCCGCGCTGGCGTTCCCGATAGTACTAAAAATGCCCGCCCCGATAATGGCGGCAATCCCAAATGATATTAAATCCTTCAGACGAAGGGTGCGCACCAGGTCAGTGCCATGGATGTTACCATCTCGTTCGTAATCAGCCAGTAGCGCCGTAGCACTTTTGCGGCGGGTAAGGTTCTTCAGCAAATTGCTCATAAAGCGGCTGCTATACAGCCATAGGTTGGGTGTTTAAAGATTCAGGTTGTTCTGGTATTAAAAGCTTTGCCTCATCAGCGGACTCACTGCCACTGAAAACGCGTGCTGCCCAGCGCGGGAAAATAATGGCTCCCAACACGAGGTACAGGTAATGCGTCAGGAGACGGTACAACAGCACAACAATGGTGGTAAAGCTTCCCAGGTATGCTCCGAAGAAGGCCGGGAAAGCGATTTCAGCTATGCCTGCCGCCCCCGGTGTTACCGACATAAACAGGACAATCTTATAAATAAGGTTGCGTGAGAAGATAAGCAGGTGGTCGTGCAGGTTTAGTTGTGTGAAAGCGGCAATCAGGCAGCCGATGATAATGTAGCGGGCAGTCCAGACAAAAGCGGTGGAAATACCGGCATGTAACCAGTAAGTGGATTTTTTGCTGCGCAGGTGCTGCGACGCGATCAGGAGTTCATTGGCATGGCGGAACATTTGCTCCCGCCACTTTCTGAATGGCCTTAACTGGCCTAGCCGGATGAACAGGTGTTTTACAGCTTTTGGGTTAATGATGAGCGCATAAAACATAGTGAAAGCATACAAGGAAATCAGCAGATAACTGATGATAAAGGCAATAGCGAGGCTTTCGCGTAACGTTTCGCTCAGGCCGAGCATCTCGGGCAGCACATTTTCTTTTGTAAAGTAAAGCACCAGTGGTACAGCCAGCACAAAGTACAGGTTGTCGAGCAGCGACGTCACCATAACCTGTGCAATGGCTTTGCCCAGCGGAATCTTTTCTTTGAAAAGAATATAAGCGACCACCGTAGTACCACCCATTACAGAAGGCAGAGCACAGGAAGCGAACTCCCACAGCATGATAATGTTAAAGCTCTGCTTCCAACTCAGTACTTTATCTGTGATATAACGCATACGGTAGATGTACCCGAAATCCCTTACAAGGAGCACCAGCAGGGCCATGCTCACCCAGAAAGGGCTTACCTGCAGCAGCGTGTTCAGTTGCCCCGGCTCATAGCTGGTGTACAGCATATAGCCTATCACCCCAAAGCCCAGCAACATCGGCAGTACGAGCTTTCGGGTAGAGAAATTTTCCTGTAGTTTCTGTTTAGTTAAGGCCATGGTTGCTGTGAGTCTACTGTCATACCATCACTCTTTTCATCTGCGGCAATTGTGCAGAGAGGTACTTTTCTGCTTTTACTGAGCTGGTGTCGAGGCCAGGCCACTTGCTTTCGGAGCTGGTAAATTCTTTTGCTATTTAAAGCCTTGTACTTTGGCCTGCCTTCTTGTCGCCAGGCGCTGCTTTGCCACCGTGATAACTGGCGGGAGCATTGACACCCCGATAATGCCCAGCACCAGCAAAGAAAAGTTTTCCTTTACCGTTGGCATGTTACCAAACATGTAACCAATCAGCACGAAGAACAACACCCAGACAAAGGCACCTGCTATGTTGTAATACAGGAACCTGCTGTAGTTCATCTTACTCATACCTGCCACGAAAGGAGCGAAAGTGCGCACAATAGGTATAAAGCGGGCGTAAATGATTGTGCGGCCACCATAGCGGGTGTAAAAGCGCTCCGCCTGCTGCAGGTGTTCCTGCTTCAGAAACCAGTAGTTCTTTCTGTATACCCTGCTTCCCAACTTCATACCTGTAAGGTAATTGAAAGAGTCTCCTAAAATAGCAGCAATGCAGAGTAGTGCTAACAGCAGCAAAAGATTTAGGCCCGACGCCGGTATGGCGGCCAGCGCTCCCAAGGCAAATAGAAGTGAGTCTCCCGGCAGGAAAGGCGTCACCACCAGGCCCGTCTCGCAGAAGATGATAAGAAAAAGGATCAGGTATATCCAGCTTTCATACTGCTGTAGCAAGCTGACCAGGTGCAGGTCTATGTGCAGTATAAAGTCAATCAGGTGCTGTAGTAGCTCCATAAATGTAATCGATAAGAAATGTAAAAGAGGCAAGAATGAACGGAGTGCTTCTTTATATTTCCAGAACAGGAAATACAGAGCGCATCATCTAATACTATAGATGGGTTCAGAAGAAGGAGGGCAAACTAAGGTCCTTTGGAGAGGATGGAGTGGAGTATGTTAGCTCCAGAATGGAAGGAAAGGTGCGAAGGTACTGCTTCTGTAATTGGAGGCTGCGGGTATAGGAGTTGTAAAAATACTTTTGTGAATGGAGGCCACAGCGTTTTTTGGGCCTTCTGAAGTATGCCTTCAGAATCACCGGCGCTAACCTCACCAGCTACAACTGGAAAAGCCGCTTCATCAGAAGTGTAAGCACTGTAACTGTAATCTACAGTTGAGGGAGGAGTAGCCGTAGCAGGCACCGCAAAGGCGAAAGCACTGCATAGCAGCATTGCCAGCAGAAGGCTCAGCTTCTCAAAAATCGATACCATTGTCGCTTTCACAGCAGCAAAGGAATGCAGTTGTAGCATCCAAAACAATAGGGGAGAGCAATTATATTTTTTTAAGGTTCGGGAAGTGTGCTTGTGTCAGCCTATCACCTCAAACACAGCTAGTTTCTGGTATAGCATACCTTGTTCTGTCTCAAGTTAAGTGAGGGTGTAGCGGGCTTTAATATGATTGTTTTTCAGTCTGGCAGCAGATTCGCTACATTGTTTCATCTATATGGCTGAAGACAGAAAAGGCTGGCATCAAGCCAGCCTTTTCTGCTGTACTATCAATATCTATAACAGCTTGAAAAGCTTATCACGTAAGCCAGCCGATGCTTCCACTAGCGGGAGCCGTACACTGGCAGCACATACACCAAAACGCTCCAACAACACTTTAACTCCTACAGGGTTGCCCTCTTCATACATGAGTGGGTTGATATCCACGAAGCTAAACAACAATTCAGTGGCTTTTTTAAAGTTTCCGTCCAGTGCCTGCTGCACCATTGTACTGAATTTATCTGGGAAGGCATTGGCAAGAACAGAAATAGAGCCCTCTGCACCAAACGAAATCATCGGCACTGTCAGCATATCATCACCGCTAATCAGCATGAAATCTTCCGGTTTATGTTTGGCTATCGCCATACATTGCTCCATGCTTCCGGAGGCTTCTTTTATACCAATAATGTTCTCGTGTAGCGCGAGGTTCAGGGTAGTTTCGGTTGTCATGTTACTGCCTGTACGGCCGGGCACATTATACAGTACCACCGGCACCGGCGAAGCATCGGCTATCTGCAAAAAGTGCTGGTAGATGCCCTGCTGCGAAGGTTTGTTATACGCCGGGCTTACGGAAAGTATGGCCGTGATGCCTTCCAAATCAGTTGCAGCAAAGTTTTCAATAACCTGTTGTGTGTTGTTGCCACCTAAGCCATAGACCATGGGCACCTGGTCTTTTACATGTTCCTTAACAAATTGGAGTATAGCTGCTTTCTCAGCAGTTGTTGTTGTTGAAGATTCAGCAGTAGTGCCGTTTATTACAATATAATTTACTTCACCCTCCAGTACGAAATCCAAAAGCTTTTGAAGTCCGTCGTAATCTATAGCCAGTTCTTTTGTAAAAGGCGTCACCAGGGCTACCCCTGTTCCACTTAATTTCTCTCTTACCATGTTCATTCTTTACAACGCACGAAGTTCGAATTAAGAATCCTTTTCTGCAAATGCATTATATGAAAAAGGATTATCGAGAAAAGAAGAAGGACGAAAGAAACGGTCTGTAATATATTTCTTTCTGAAACTGCGGAAGAAGAGAAGCAGCTGTAGCAAAAGCATAGCCTTGTTTGGCTGTTCTCATATCTTTTATTGGATGTTGTTTTCCTCTACCCATTTCAGGAACTGCTCTTTGTATACTTCTCCAATTGGGATTTCTTTGTTACCAATGCGGATGCGGCTTTTCTCAATGCTGTCAATCTTCTGGAGCGATACGATGAAAGACCGGTGCACGCGCAGGAATTTAGCATCTGAGAGTTTCTCCATCATCTTGTTCATGGAGAGCAGCGTAATAATCTTCTGGTCCTTTGTCTGTATGATGATATAGTCTTTGAGTCCCTCAATCCAGAGGATGTCTTTAAAATCTACCCGTATGGTTTTATAGTCGGCCTTCACGAACATAAAATCATGCTCCTGTGGTGCGTGGGCAACCGGGGCAGCAGGAGTCGCTTCCGAGGCCTTGCCATTGCGCTGCAGCCGTTCCTGCGCTTTGGTTACGGCCTTCAGAAAGCGGTCGAAGGGGATGGGCTTGAGCAGGTAGTCTACAGCGTCCTGGTTAAAGCCTTCCAAAGCGTAGTCTGGGTAAGCGGTGGTGAAAATGATGAGCGGCTGGTTCTTCAGGATATTCAGAAACTGTATACCTGTCAGTTCCGGCATTTCGATATCCAAGAACATCAGGTCAACCTTTTCCTCCTGCAGCACCTGCATGGCCTCCGTGGCGCTGGAGCAGGTTCTGATGAGTTGAAGAAAAGGCAGTTTACTGATATAGCTCTCTATAATATCCAAAGCCAAAGGTTCGTCGTCGACGGCGATGCAGCGTAAATTCATAGTTTTATTTAGGGTTAGAACTGAAGTAAATTTTTAAAGTAGCGTAAAACGTCCCTTCCTTTTCCTCAAAAGAAAGCTGGTGCTGATTATGATACAGCAGGTTCAGACGGCGCTTCAGGTTTTCAAGGCCGATGCCGCCAAACTCCCGCTTTTTGTGCGTACTGGTATTGTTTATGGTGCTAAAGAGCAGTGAATTATTTTTTACGACCAGGTTCATGATGATGCCGATTTCATTTTTACTCACAAGGCCATGTTTGAAGGCGTTCTCCACCAGTGTCATCAGCAGCATGGGAGCAATCTGCTTGCCCTTTAAATCGCCTTCGATGTTAAACTTTATACCTGTCTGCTCCCGCAGGCGCAGTTTCTGAAGGTCTATAAAGTTCCTGATGTGCTCCACTTCTTTCTCCAGGCTCACTAGCGTATCGTTGCTCTCGTACAGCATGTAGCGCATCAGCAGCGAGAGTTTCATAATGGCATCAGGCGTCTCCGGGTGTTGTTTATAAGCCAGTGAGTATATGTTGTTTAGAGTGTTAAACAGAAAGTGAGGGTTGACCTGTGATTTGAGGTAAGCCAGCTCCGCCATCAGCTTCTGCGTTTCCAGTTCTTTGTTGCGCCGCTCGTTGCGTATGTAGTTGCCTGTTACCTTCAGTGCTGAACTGATAAAGGTGGTTACCAAGCCTCCCAGTACGTATTGCAGCAGGCGCTCATAGCTAAAGAGCATTGTCATGCCCGGGTTATACTGCCTGAACAAATAGTAATCGAAAGGGGCCTGTAAAACAGCTACTGCTATCAACATGGTTAGTACAGAGGCCACATACAGCAGAATACGGTTGCGGGCCAGGTAGTTTGGTATGAGCACATACCAGTTAAAGTAAAAGATTAGCAGATGGAATAACAGCCCAAATGTAATATCAAGCCCTTTGCCAAATGTAAGCGTGCGGTTGGCATATACAAAATAAAAAATCCAGGCGATGAATATTAACCAACCGGCAATATGCAGCGCTATTTGGTAGCGCTTTTTCATAGTCACCTCTGGTAGCGTTAGATTCATGATGTACGGGGTGCAGCTAAGGTGTAGGGTGTAAAGAGACAATTACGGCAGCGTGTTTCATTCTCTTAACTATAAAGTTAAGGAATTTGTGGCATTTTATCCCGCTGAACATCCTAAGTATATACAAAGGACTATTTTGTGCCTATGAAGCGCCTATTTTAAATGATAAACCCCTGATGAAGCGTGTATTGGGCTTGGTCTATTTTATCCCGCAGTTAGTATAGTTTACTTTTCAATAGCAAAAATTAAGTGCAGCTTAGCGTAAGGTTTTCAATAGACACTGTCTATACAGGTAAACATCATCGGCACACTCGGGCTGAGTTAGAGTTTTAGGAGGCGGGAAGTGCGGTTGTGGGATGATATCAGTTTGAACTATTTGTTTTAAGTTAGCTGATAAATGATTGGTTACAAACCTTATATGTTGTGAGTATAAACCAGTTCTTACTTATAAAAGTGACTCGCGGAAAATTCCTTTCTTCCGCTATCTGCTGTCATAGCTAACAAAAGCAGCGACGGAGGAATTTGGGTAATAGTACTGGGTGAATTACTATCTCTAAACAAAGAATTGCCTGATGAAGATACGTTTGTTGTTTGTTTGAGTGTTTGTAGAAAAGGCGCCGCTGTTTTGCAGTCGGCGCCTTTACACTTTTAATTGTTTAGTATTGTGGCTACTCCTGGATTAGAGCCAGAAACTCATCCTCCGTCAGAATTTTTATACCCAGCTTACCTGCTTTCTCTAGCTTGGCAGGTCCCATTTTGTCTCCGGCCACCAGGTAAGAGAGCTTGGCCGATATAGAAGATACCACTTTGCCGCCGTGGCTCTGGATAAGCTGTTGCAATTCTTCCCGGCTCACGCTCTGGAAAACGCCTGAGATAACAAAGGTGCTGCCTGCAAGCTTCTCGCTTTCCATTTCAGGAGCAGTGTTCTCTGCTTTAAAATTCAGTTCTGATGCCTTCAGGCGCTCCACCAACTGCACATGCTCAGGGTTTTGGAAGTACTGCATAATGGAGTTGGCAATTCGGTCGCCGATTTCATTAATGGCGAGCAGTTCTTCATAAGTTGCCCCACGTAGCGCCTCTAAATCCGGTAATTGTTCTGCTAACTTCTTGGCCACTGTGCTGCCCACAAACCTGATGCCCAGCGCAAACAGTACACGGGCATAAGGCGTCTCTTTTGATTTTTCGAGACTAGCCAGGATGTTGTTAGCCGATTTCTCGCCCATTCGCTCCAGGCCCACCAGTTGCTCGAAGGTCAGGTCGTAGAGGTCTGCTGCGTTGCGTACCAGATTCGTTTTGTATAGCTGCTCGATAGTCTCAGGCCCCAGGCCATCAATGTTCATGGCTTTGCGCGAGATAAAGTGCTCCAGCTTTGCTTTTATCTGTGGCGGGCAACCTTCATCGTTCGGGCAATAAAAATGCGCTTCGCCTTCTGTGCGCACAAGCGGTGTTCCACAGGCAGGGCATTCGGTAGGGTATACGATTGGCTGGCTGTCTGCTGGACGTTTATCAAAATCCACCCCGGTGATCTTCGGGATAATCTCGCCTCCTTTTTCAACAAATACAGTGTCTCCCAGGCGCAGGTCCAGCCGCTGTATTTCGTTGGCGTTGTGCACCGAGGCGCGCTTCACAACAGTACCGGCCAGGAGTACTGGTTCTAAGAGGGCTACGGGTGTTACAGCGCCCGTACGGCCCACCTGGTACTGGATGCCCTGCAGTTGCGTGGCCGCGCTCATGGCGGCATACTTATACGCGATAGCCCAGCGGGGGCTTTTGGCAGTATAACCAAGCTCCTCCTGCAGGGCATAGCTGTTCACTTTCACCACCACGCCATCTGTGGCAATCGGTAAATCAAAGCGCTTTGTCTCCCATTCGTTGATGTATGCCAGCACAGCCTCAATGCCGCTGCACTTCCGCCAGGTATCGGAAACCTGGAAGCCCCATTTCTGCACAGCCTGCAGGCTCTCAGAGTGCGTGTCGAAGGGATTGGAGGCGGAATGGAAGGAGTAGGAGAAGCATCCAAGTTTCCGGTTGGCTACGATAGCTGAATCCTGTTGTTTCAACGTGCCGGAGGCGGCATTCCGCGGATTTGCCAGCAACTGCTCGCCGGCTTCCTCGCGATCTGTGTTTAGCTGTTCGAATACCTGCAGCGGCAAAAACACCTCTCCCCGCACTTCAAACATATCCGGGTAGTCCTTCCCTTGTACTTGTAGTGGCACGTCATGTATGGTGCGTACGTTAGGAGTAATATCGTCACCTCTGGTACCATCGCCCCGGGTGGCGCCTTGTATAAACTGTCCGTTCTCATAGGTCAGGCTGATGGCTACGCCATCGAACTTCTGCTCGCACACGTACTCGATTTCTTCGCCTATCGCTTTGCGCACGCGCTGGTCGAACTCACGCAGGTCTTCCTCTGAGTAAGTATTGCTGAGCGAGAGCATCGGCCATTTGTGGTAAACGGTTTTAAAGTTCTTGGTGATGGTGCCTCCCACGCGCAGGGTAGGGGAGTTGGGCTGGCGCAGGTCCGGGTGCTTTTCCTCCAGCTCCTGCAGTTGCTTCAGCATCCTGTCAAATTCAACGTCCGGTACTTCTGAAATGCTGTTCTGATAGTATTGGTAGTTGAGGTAGTTTATGCGTTCTGTCAGCTGCTGCATCTGCTGCGCTGTATCTTTTTCTGGTGTCATGCCGGGGCTTTTGGTCTATCCGTAAAAATAGGAAAGAGAAATCAGATTAAGAGACGCAACGGAGGGGAAATTAAGCGCCTGTAATGTATGGCCGCAGGCAACGCCAACGAAAAAAAAGCCTGACATAATCGTATCAGGCTATAGGTATAAATGAAGTGAATTGTCCTATCAGGTTCTTTTTTAATGTATTGAGAGCTATTTAAGAATCACGCCATCTGCAACAAAGCGCAGTTCTTCTTTAGGTGTAGTGATGGCTGCTATTTCCGCTTCCGGCTTGCCTGCGTCTGTAGCGTAATGGCGTTGGTCTTCTACGGATATCACTTCGCGTTTCGCTATACCAGTAAATATAACCTGCCTGCCTTTGAGGTCTTCCACCGGCACAAAGAAACCATAGTCGCGGAAAGTTACCTTCATGGTGCTGTTATCGTCCAACTTCACATCCATCCAGCAGCCTTTCGCCTGGCAACTTTCTACTACCTCAGCGGCAACTGTAGCCTGAACAGAGTCTTTGCCGGCGACTTCTTCAGATAGTTGAGTGGCTGGTATAGTCTCTGCCTCCGGAACTGCTGCGCCATACGTAGTTCCGGTTGTGGCCGGTGTGGTAGCAGAGCCAGTACCGGGAGCCTCGGTAGCTGGTTTTGTTTGGTTACAGCTTAACGACGCAGCTGCTAAAAACAGTAAAAGGAAAGCTTTATTCATGACTCCAATATTATGTTAGCCTACGCAAATATAGATATTACGACAGCTTTATCTACAGGTCATCCCCTGATAAAGAGATAGAAACCCTAAAGTCACTAGAAGTGCTATAGGTTTGGGAGGGCGGTTATGAAATTTCTGTATTGTGTATAATGTGTGTAATTATGTATCATAACAATTTAATAACCAGTTGATAAGATGGTGTTGTTAAAGATATTGTTTAAAATATTTACCTTTGTGCTATTGCTGTCTTAGATTGTACCACTGGGCACGCTCAATACTGAAAAGGACCCTACCTGTAAGCAGAGGTAGATACTTGGCCGGCATAGAGGCCTGAAAGTTTCCTAACATCAGATCAAAATTTGTAGAAAAGAAGAATGTGTCTTTGTCTGGCTGGAAAGCAACTGGAATAATTGTTTCATTATTTACACCTTGCAGATTAATGGAGGTGGTGCGGTTCCTGTTGGCGGGCGTAAATCTTCCCGTACTGGCCTGCTGTTCTGGTGCCTCAATCATAATATACAGTTCAGGGTATTTTGCTCCAAACAATACATCATAAGCCATGGCAGGTGGCGTAGTGCTGTGAAGGGGAACCAGGCTGGCAATAGGCAGGACACATTCCAGCCTGTGTGTAGTTTTGTTGTGGCGCACCAGCAGTTGATCTGATACAAACTCGTAACGTTGCCCTATGCCCTCCAGTGAAACAAGGATGGTGTTGTTGCCTGTGTAGGGGGCGCGGTTTTCCTGCGCCAGGGTCTCCAGGGTTATTGATGGCAATAGTAGCAAGGTGAGAAAGAGGAATAGAAGGTGTTTCTTCATAAAAGCCCATTTAGTATAGCGATTACCTTTTAAACGCAAATTCCCGATTTAGGATGTTATAGTAATGGCTTCAAATATGGTGGAGGGAGAGTATGGGATGGTGAATTACGATATAATACACTTTTCAACGTGCTAAGGAGAGTTAAACTAGTCGTTAAATTAATTAGGAATATGTTAAACTAAATACGGTCTCAGCGGTATAAATATAATAGATAAACACAAATGTATAAGTGACTGTGGTCTTTGCTGTTCCGCAGATTGATACATTGCTGAAAAAGAGGCTGAGGATGGATTCAGATAAGAAAAAACAAATAAACGCAACGCAAAGCTTTGCCTTCCGGAGGATTGAGAAAATGCACCCTATCCGGATGTTGCTCTACCTGAGCATGATCGGTATTGGGGTGTTATTTTTTATTCTAACAGTGGCTTTTGCCCGCACCGGAGGATTCAACGGTGACCAATTTGCTTTGCCAAAATTTTTTAGTGTAAGTGCTATTTTGCTACTCTTCAGTAGCTACACGATGTCTAAGGTGCCAGGCTTGTATAAAAAGGAGAAGTTGAAGAAGATGTCGCGGTACCTTGCGCTCACACTTGTTCTCGGTATTTTGTTTATCGGGGCACAACTTATTGGCTGGAATGAAATGTCTAAAACCGGCGTGTATTTTTCTGGCAAGGCCTCCGGGACTTACCTGTACCTGATTTCGGCATTGCATATTCTACACTTGCTCGGAGGTATCATCTTCCTTTCCTTTATGCTTTTCAAAACTATATATGTGGCTTCTGATGGTGTCAGGAGCCTGATTTTTATACGTGACCCTTTCAGGCATTTGCAGTTGTCTATGTTAAACAGCTACTGGCATTTTATGGATTTTTTGTGGCTGGGACTTTATTTCGTCTTCCTGTTTTTAGCCTGATGATTTAACACCTGCATCAAAGTTCATACGAAAACATTAAGAGGCAGCCCCTCCCGGAATTTAAATTCCGGGAGGGGCTGCCTCTTAATAATGGGAGAAAGAACTATTTTACAATGGTAACGGAGCCTTTGTATTTGCTTGTACCATAGTCAATTACATAAAAATATACGCCAGGGTTTACTCCTTCACCATTCCACTTAAAGTTACTGCTCGTGTTGGAGTACACTTGTTTGCCCCAGCGGTTAAATATCTGAATACTGGAGAACACAGCCGTGCAGAACTCTGAAGGTAAGCCAGGAACCTCGAAGAAATCGTTCTTGCCGTCTCCGTTGGGTGTAAAGATGTTGGGTGGTATATAATCTGCAATGCTTGGTGCTATTATCCTAAATTCCATTGTCAGTTGCTGTGGCGACGGGTCGCAGGCATCTTCTGCCAGTGTAAAATTTACGCGTACCACCTCCTGCTCTGTTGCTCTACAGATAGCTTGCATATTAAATACGCCATTGGCACTGCCTGCACCTCCTGTGCTCTGGAAACTCATGCCATAGTCAGCCAGATCAAAGCCATCACCGGTTGCAGTGAGTATAAGGTTGTCTGCGTCTAAATCAGTTCCTGTAAATTTTGCCTCAAACGAATCATGCAAGTTTAAGTCAAATGAAAGCACGTTTTGGTCAGAAGTGAGCACCGGAGTGTTATTCGGGGCTTTCAATCTGAATTCCAGCACAAGCTCCTGGTCGGTGTCAGGGGCACAGGCATCTTCTGTGAGAATGTATTTCACACGGAGGGTACCCTGGTTGAATGCCTCGCAGGTAGGTGTCCACTGGAAGTTACCTGTAGCCTCGCCATTGCCGCCTGTGCTGGTAAAGGCCATGCCATAGTCGGCAAGGTCAAAGCCCTCGCCCTGGGCCAGCAGTGCTAGCAGGTCAGCATCAATGTCGTTGCCGAACAGGTTGGCTTCGAAGGGGGTGCCTACCTCCAGTTCAATCACCTGGACAGGCTGGTCTGAGGTGAGGACAGGAAGGTTGTTATTGCTCTCCGGCTGCACGTCTATGGTTACCGTTCGCGTGACGGGCTCTTCGCAGACAATGGAGGTCACAATGAAATCTAACTTATAGGATTCATTCTTCAGGGCATCACAGTTTATGTTCCAGTTAAAAGCCGACTGCACTTCGCCGGTTCCGCTTACTCCGGAGAAAGTGATGTCATGGTCGCTGATAGAAAATCCCTGCCCTTCAACATTTAAAGAAACCACGTCTTCGTCCGGATCTATACCCAGTACATCAAAATTGATTTTGTCTCCATCTTTTACCCTGAACACTCTGTCGGTGGTAGATAGAGAGACTGTGGGCGGAGCGTCCGGAACTGGTTCCACCACCAGGCTGAGGCGTACGGTATCCTGGCGGGGCAGGCTGCAACCATCGTCCTGCACAATCAGGTCCAGCTCATACACTTTTCCGCCTGTGTCAAAGCAATCAGCAAAGCAGATGGTGGCCTTAAGTGAGTCCAGTGCAGCGCCTTGGTTGATCATGCCGCTTGTGGTGCCCGTAAAGGTATAGTCCTCTCCGGAAAAATTCACAGGCCTTGCGCGCATCGAAACAAATTCACCCAGGTCAGGGTCAG
This sequence comes from Pontibacter pamirensis, assembly GCF_010015475.1. Taxonomy (GTDB): domain Bacteria; phylum Bacteroidota; class Bacteroidia; order Cytophagales; family Hymenobacteraceae; genus Pontibacter; species Pontibacter pamirensis. The sequence goes on along the minus strand of NZ_SSNI01000023.1, from coordinate 7,631 downwards.
TGACAAAGATATCAATACAACGGCTGTCAGCGGGGTTGATGCGCAATACTGTCCCTCTTTCATAGTATTCCTTTTTTCCCTGTTCACGGGCCACCACCTGAGGTGTTTGGTTTCGGGGGCACTCGAGAACCAGCACCTGGAAATCGCGGCGCACTTCGCCAATCTTTCTTCCATTCCGGAACTCCTGCGCCCGGACACCGAAAACAAACAGGCCTACCCGGTTAGGGCGCATGGTTAGCTGACCGGTATTACGGTCTACGTTGATAGACGGGCTTCCCTGCACCTGTACATTGCTGCTGTACCCCGGGAGCCACCTTACCTCCGGGTAAGGAGCGGGTTGAGGCGGAACAGTGTAAACCGGCATGTTGGTGGTGGTATAGCCATTCAGGGGCGTTACCATATCATAAACAACAGAGTCACCGTCCGGGTCAGTGCCATTAAAATCGAAATAAAATAGTTCGCCTACGCAGGCATAGTCGCTCAGCGGCGGGAACAGAATGGGTGAGGAGTTGCGAAAGGCTGCTCCGTTCAGCACTACCGGAGGAAACTCCATATAGAACGTCTGAGCTGCATCCTGTGGTCTATCAATGTTGTTGATGGTGTTGTTGCGGCAGCAGCGCTCCCAGGTAACATAGTAACCCTCTGGGTGATTAAATATGGCAGGATTCAGGTAAATATTCTGGTAGTAGACAATCTTTCTTGTTACCAGTTCCCCTATGGTGCAGTCGATGTTAGTATACTCTACCAATGATTGCTCCATGATTGACATCATCTGAGACGCGATTCGCTGGTTTGTAGCTTTGCTGAAGATGTTGACGGTAATGGTCTGGTCAAGGGCTCCTGGGTTTCCATTCACAACATCGAAGTATAGGTTGAGTTTGAGCCTGTAGTCGTAGTCCTGCAGGTGCTCTAGCTCAAACTCACCACCTACAATATGGGTAGCGCGTGCGCTTACAGAAAACAATAGTACACAAACTAAAAGAAGAAAACATTGCCGCATACGCAAACAGGTAGTTTAATAACATCTATTTATGATTTAAATGTATCTAAAAGAAATGAAAGTTAAAACAGTTACCCCTTTGTATATATTCTGTTAATGCGGCAGTTAGCCTGCTTTAGTTCAATTAACCTGCACCTCATGTGGTTGTAATACTTTTTCAAGCAATTCATCAAAAGGGAGTGGCTTAGAGAAATATGGGTCGTTGTACACGTTTGTCACAAACCGGATGTAGCCAGGTTGACTGTTTACCTTTATATAATCCAGGAGGATATTTCCGTACAGCTGGTTGCAAAGACTGGTCCCTGACACATCAGCGGCGGGTGGTGTGAGCACATGTTTCTCTACCATTTCAGTGTAACGCTCATGCCGCACCTCTAACTTGTCGCAACTGTGCAGGGTATAGCCTTGCGCCTGCACTCTGTCTTTCAGTAAATCAAAAAAGTATGTAAAGTTGTTTGCCCCTATACTTGGGTCGTAGAAGAAGATAATTCCCCTAACATACTCATCCTGTGTAATCTGAACCCGTAATTGGCTTGGCAAATCTGCCTTCCTGTAATGGTAAGCTTTGAAAAAAGGACCGGTCCAGTTCAGGTACACCTGCTCTTTCACCCAGGTGGTGTAGGCAGCCACGTGCTTTCCGGATCGCTCCAGCCTGGTGCAGGTGGTTTCTCCTGTATTATGACCCAACAATCGCTTAAAAATTTCGTTAAATGACATTTGATAATTTACCCATAAAACATAGTTTGCTTTAAATAGTTTAAGCCTTGCTAAATGGCCTTTTGTCTTAGGCGCGGGTTACCCGGAAATAGCAAATTTTAAATTTAACAAAATTTCACTTACGCTCACAAGTCGTACTTTGGGTTAAGAGCTAAAGTCCGCTGCTTAAGATAAGAAAACCGTGCTAACGCTATTTTATACATAACTATTATGGAAATTCTAACACAGGATCTTGAAACAAAGAAGCGGCTGCTTCAGGAATGCTCTAAAATTCTGAGCGCTCAGATCCAGGCTGCCAAAGATGCTATGAACCAGGCACAGGAAAGCGCCAACGAGCACCAGGGAGCCATGGAAGATAAATTTGAGTCTTTTAGGGAGAATTGTCAGATACAACGAGACCTGTATGCGCGGCAGTTAGACGAGCTGATGAGAACAATGGGTGTATTGAGAAACATCAACGCTACTAAATTAAATAAAGAGGTATCACTTGGAGCGGTAGTGTATACCTCCTCCCAAAACTACTTTATAGGTGTTAGTCTGGGAGAGGTAAAGCTGGATGGGGAGTCTTTTTACGCTATTTCCGGAATGTCACCACTGTATAAGGTAATGGCGGGTAAAACCGGTGGCGATGAATTCTCATTCCGGGATAAAACTTACAAGGTGCTACAGGTTTTTTAATAGCATCAGGAGAAGAACTCAGATAAAAAGAGGATAGCAGCTTAAGCTGCTATCCTCTTTTTATCTGTATCGTTAAATTAGCTTTGCCTATTTAATACGCGTCCAAGTTTGGGTTCTGCCTATCAGCGAGATACCAATATACCCTTTTACCTCCATTTTGTTTTTGTTGAGCATTTTCATGTAAGAAGAGTATGTCTTGCCGCTCTCCGGGTCATAGATAGTGCCGTCGTCCCATTTGTTATCCCCATCATACTCAAACCCTTTCATAAAAACCAGTCCCTTCAGTGGTTGCGTGCGTTGCTTTTGGTTAGGATTGTTTTCGTCGACTTTCGGCTTGCCGTTCTTGTTTGGCTCTTTCAAGGTTACAATTTTAGCACACAATTTGTCGTTGCCACACTCGTAAATTTCGAACTCAGCTTTCTTGTCCTCGTTAGTCCAGACTCCAAGGGGTGATAAGCTTTGCGCCCAGGCACCGGTTGAGAACAGCATGAGCACAGCAAAGGATAGAAGATACTTTTTCATATTTAGGAATTGTTTGTTTGAATATGCAACGAAATATAAGTAAAAAATAAGGATATACTAAACCCTTAATGCTTATCGATGCAAAAATTCAACCAGAAAGTATTTTTGTTCGAAAAAAGTCCAGCCGAGCAGTAATTTCTTTCTTCACCACCTAATTTCCTTTTTTCTGATGCAACTTCTTGTCTCAGTCTGTATTTCGAACCTACGCCAATTACAGGAGCTGATTTTATTGTAGGAGACTGCATTCTGTAATTTTACATTCAGTCAAAAAAATTTTTTAGAATTGCTATGCTGCTGAGTTCTTCTTAATTAATCCATAGTGAATTGATTTTGAAGGAGTTGTTTTTAAGAGGTGCGTTCTTTTAGTCTGCCTAGCAAATCTGAAGGCTGCTGTCCGGAAAAAGTCTAAAAATAAAGTGCAAAACCTTGTGAACTTTCAGGCGTTGTTTTATCTTTATCATAATGTTATAGTAGCGAGTGCTACGACTCTGGTCTAACAACCTAATACATTAATTGGTCGAAGGTTCAGGGTTATGTTGGACTAATGAGAAAGGAGGTGCTGATGTCTAATCCCAAACAAGTGTTATCAAGCCTAAGTAATAGTATTCACCTAAACCGTGAGTCGGCTTCATAAACGGGATTCTGCTGTTTATGCAGCAAGCATTACAACTGGTCTTCGGATGGTAACCTGAAACACAGGAAGCCGCTTGGTAAGACTTTTTAGGATTCTGAAACACCTGGTGTAACTTGACGGGCTACACCAGGTGTTTCTTTTTTTGCCCCTCCCTGACTTATAGGTCGTCCTTGTATATGGTATTGTTTCGCATCCGCCGCTCTCTTATAAAAGTACCAACAAAGAATGCCGCCGAAACAAAACAACTCAGGCCCATAACCACAAACAGGATGTTTCTCCTGTTCCATTCAAATGTATCAGGGTCTATTCGCATCACTACCAGGAAACCCACCAGAAGCGTGAGAGCCGTTACAGTATTAAACACAAAGCGGTTATGTTTACGCAGGTGATAGGTGCAGGCAAGCAGCAGCACACCAAAAAAGGGAGCGATAAGCGCTGTCAGGGGTCTGGCGGGATTCGCGAAGTAGCCAATTAAGCCCGCTATGATTAATACAAGCGCGTTGATGGTGTTAATAATGTAAGGATGTACCATGACAGTATTGATTAAGTGTCTTTCGGCCTTTATTAGGCGCGTCATGGTGTTGTGTACGTATAATACGGCAAGTGTTTTCTGCCCTTGCCGCTACAGGAACAGTTGCTATAATATACGCCTGATTTCCATGAAACGTCTACTGTAACCTGTACCTTCTACCTTACTTACTTTTACCCCTCCCACAGAAGAGGAGTGAACAAACTCAATGTTGTCATCATCAGTTGATATGATGATACCTACATGCCCTGGGGTGCGCTTTTTGGGGTTAGTACCCGTGAAAATCACTAAATCACCAATTTTGGCTTCATCACGCGCTATATGTTCTCCTTCCTTTGCCTGAAGAGCAGATGAATGCGGCACTGCAACATCAAATTTCTGGAATACGTGTGTGATAAAACCGGAGCAGTCAAAGCCCTTCGGGCTAACTCCAGCCCAGACGTAAGGTGTGCCTAACAGGCTCATGGCGTAGGTAATCAGCCTGTTCTTGTTATTCTCACCGCCTTTGTCTTCTGCTATAGCGGAAGGGCTTTCTTCAATAACAGCTAAACTATTTTCGAAGTCATATGCAACTGTGTGGGGTTCAGTTGGGGTCTCTGCTAGCATAGGAGAATCGTTGTCGGCTACTATCAAGAGGGTTTGCTGTGGCGCTGCCGATAGCAGCATTGTTAGCAGTGAAAAGGGGAACAACATAAGCATCTTCGTGTTTTTCATAGCGTCTGATCGGTAAGTATGATGTACTGCATGGAAATTTCATGCCAACTAAGCCTCAAAATTAATAAATTATTACCAGGGTTTGCACAAGATCACAATTTGATAAACACAGCAGGGGTGAGGCTGACTTTTGAACCTGATTTTCGCATGCTGTTTAAGGGCTTTCACTTATTGTATACATACGCTTACTTATTATTCATATTTTTTGTAACTTTTTAAGATTGTTATATTAATTTGTATAAACAGAATGATATATTTGTAAAGGATGTGTAACGATTAGGAGAATATGGAAGTGTATAGCACAAGTTCGGTGGCGGTTAAATACGTTCAGGGGCAGGGGAGGCTTTATCTGCAGTGTTGTGGGAATTTCAATTCCAGGGAGTTCCGGGAGAGCCTTTTAGTGGCTTTGCAGTTTGCGGCTGATTACCACGTAAAACAGTGGCTGCTGGATTACCGTGCAATTGGGGCACTAAGCGAAGAGGAGGAGACATGGCTGCACACGCATCTCTTCCCCCGCATCATGATGACAATGGGTACTGATAATTATGTGGCTGTTGTTTTGGCAGAGAAATGCTACCAGGCCCTGTTGAGCGAAGCGGGCTTGTATGGCCTCCAAAGTTTTAACTCTTTCATTATCATGAACACTTTTTCACAAACATCTGATGCGGTTGCCTGGCTGGATTCAAGCATGATATCGCATGCCTCCTGACGCTACAGCGTCTACTTTATAGCATGCAGGGATTTTGATAAGCACGGTATTTGTTGTAAAATGCCAAAGCTTATATAAACTAATCCTTAACATAAACATGCTCAAACAAAACCGATTTAAATTATCCTTCTTACTTGTTGCCTTTATCACCCTTGGCAATGCAGCCGCTGCGCTTGCAGCAGATTTACGTTATACCTTATCTATGCCTCAGCCACATACACACTACTTTGAGGTAGAGGCGGAGTTGAGTGGCGCGAAGAAAAAATATGTAGATTTTACGCTTCCTGTATGGGCTCCGGGGTCTTACCTGGTGCGTGAGTTTGCAAAAAACGTAGAGGGCTTCGAAGCCACCGACAAGTCAGGTAAACCCCTTCGTTCTGAGAAAATAGATAAAAACACCTGGCGCGTGTACAGCAATAAAGCAGATGTGGTACGCGCGAAGTATAATGTGTATGCCTACGAGCTAAGTGTGCGGACCAGCTACCTCGATGCCTCACATGGGTATGTGAATGGTACCAGCATTTTCATGTATCCGGAAGGCTACGAGAAAGAGAACGGAACGCTGGTGGTGAAGCCTTACAACGGCTGGGACAAAGTATCTACCGGTCTGAAAAGCACAGGTAACTTTACCTACACTTTCCCAAATTACGATATTCTGGCAGATTCCCCGCTTGAGATTGGCAATCACGAAGTTTACACTTTTACGGCTGCTGGTGTACCCCATGAGGTGGCTATGTACGGAGAAGGCAACTATGAGCCGAACCGCCTGATGGCGGATATGAAGGAGGTAGCGGAAGAAGCCGTGAAGGTAATGGGAGAGTTACCTGTAGAGCGTTATGTGTTCATCGTGCATAACCTGAACCGTGGTGGCGGTGGTTTAGAGCACCTGAACTCCACGACTCTGCAAACCTCCCGCTGGAACTACGGCACTGAAGCCGGCTACAACGGATTCCTTAGCTTGGTGGCACATGAGTACTTCCACCTCTGGAACGTGAAACGCCTGCGCCCGCTGGCGCTGGGGCCGTTCAACTATAATGAAGAGAATTATACTGACTTGCTTTGGGTGTCTGAGGGTATCACAAGCTTTTATGATGATCTGATTGTGCGTCGTGCAGGTTTCATCACACCGCAGCGTTACCTCGATGTGGTGGCAGGAAGCATCACCTCAGTGGAGAACACACCGGGAAACAAAGTACAGACAGTGGCAGAAGCAAGCTACGATGCCTGGATCAAGTACTACAGACGCAGCGAAAACTCAAACAACGCAGAGGTTTCTTACTATACCAAGGGAGGCGTGCTAGGGCAACTGCTGAACATGGAGATAATGGAGGCAACAGACGGTGAAAAGAGCCTGGATGATGTGATGCGCTACATGTACAACCGCTACTATAAGCAGCTGGGCAGGGGCTTCAAAGAAGCAGAGTTTAAAGAGGCTCTTGAAAAAGTATCTGGTCGTAACATGGATGCTTTTTTCCGTAACTATGTGAATGGCACTGCAACGCCGGACTATAATGAATTCTTTGACGCAGCTGGTTTGCGCCTTGTAAATACCAGCGAAGGAAGCAACCTGCCCAACTGGGGTGCCACTACCGCCGTTTCGGATGGTAAAGTTCTTGTTCGGGGTGTGAGCCGCGGTAGCTCTGCCTATGAAGGTGGCTTGAATGTGAATGATGAGATTATTGCCGTAAACGGATACCGTGTTGATGATGATATCAATCGTATTGTAAGTGGACTGGGGATAGGAGATACAGCTGAAGTGCTGGTAACACGCGATGGAAAGCTACAGACGCTGCGCATACCGATGCTGAAGGACGAAAGTGTGCGCTACCGATTTGAGCGTGTACAGAACCCTACAAGTGTACAGCAGAAGATTTTTAACAAATGGTTAGCAGTTGACCAAAGCTAGTTTTCTTTGGTTTGATATATAGAAAGTGGGAGTGAGGCAAAGCCTTCTCCCACTTTTTTTATGTTTTAAAAATTAATTTCTGTAAGTGTTAAGGTCATAGCCGTCAGGCTAAGGAGTTGTGCAAAGCTATAAGTAGCTGTAGCTTTGCAGGATGGAGGTAAGTGTAGAAGGATTATTAGAAGGCAAGGAGGAGTTGCTCGAGCAGCTGCAGTCCTTTTTCAA
>NZ_SSNI01000022.1 GCF_010015475.1 Pontibacter pamirensis | reverse complement strand
CGTGGCTCTTGCCTGAGCGGTAACCCTGCTCCAACTCCTGGCGATGTGCCGCACTTAACTCTATTGTTCGTATCTTTCCCATAGCTAAGAAAAAACATACTTCAAGCTAAATTTGTCCCATTACTTACTTTTCCTGAGATTATCTGAAGTAAAAGATTTTGAGGAGGCCATACCGGAAGAATACCGCTGGGGCAAGCTCAAAAGCATTACCGATAACAAAGACCTCTTTGACACTTACCGCGAGCTGCTGGCTACTATCAGCACCAAGTCTGACAATGCAGCGGTAAAGGAAATTTATACCAATGCTTCTACTACCCTGCGCAAACCGGTTAATTTGAAAACGCTGGTAACGAGCATCGACGCCATCGACTGGTATGACGATGTGGAGCAGGATAAGATTGCTACTATTTATGAAGAGCTGCTGGAGCGTAACGCCGGTGAGAAGAAAAGCGGCGCAGGCCAGTACTTTACCCCCCGGCCACTCATCAACGTGATGGTAGAGTTGATTTCCCCAAAATTGGGCGAGCGCTGGAACGACCCTGCCGCCGGTACTTTTGGCTTTATGATTGCTGCTGACCAGTACCTGCGCGACAAAACTGACAACTACTTCGACCTGAACAGCGAGCAACGCCAGTTCCAGGTATATGAAGCATTTAGCGGTTGCGAACTTGTGCAGGATGCCCACCGCCTCGCCCTCATGAACGCCAAGTTGCACGGCCTGGAAAGTTCTATCGCGATGGGAGACACACTTTCTGAAATAGGAAAGAACTTTAAGAATTTTGATGGCGTGCTAGCTAACCCGCCTTTCGGCACGAAGCAAGGCGGCGAGCGGCCTACGCGCGACGACTTGGTATACCTATCAGGGAACAAGCAGCTTAACTTTTTGCAACATATTTACCGCTCGCTGCACAAACGCGGTGGTGCAAGAGCCGCTGTGGTGCTTCCTGATAACGTGCTGTTTGAAGATGGCGACGGCCGTAAGATACGCAAAGACCTGATGGACAAGTGTAAGCTGCACACCATCCTGCGCCTGCCAACGGGCATTTTTTATGCGGCCGGTGTAAAGACAAATGTGCTGTTTTTTGAGCGCGGTCAAACAGAGACAGGCAACACCGACAAAGTTTGGTTTTACGACATGCGCACCAACGCCCCAAGCTACGGCAAGCGCACGCCTTTTACCCGCTCCGCCTTCTCCGACTTTGTAACAGCCTATACCGGAGGCGTGCCGCTGAACGAGGTGAAAGACGCTTTTGACGGCAGCATAGACCATGCAAAGCGGGCCGAGGTGCAGGACGAGCGCTGGAGCTGCCTCACCCGCGAAGAGATTATTAAAAAGAACGACTCCCTGGACCTTGGCCTGATTGCCGACGATAACTATAGCAGCAGCGCTCACACAGAGGAGCCTATAGACATTGCCCGCGAAGCTGCCGACGAGCTGAAAATTATACAAGCAGAGTTAAACCAGATAATAGCATTGTTGGGATGATAGAAAGAGAATTACCTGAAGGTTGGATTGATGTACAATTGAGAGATGTTGCAGAGGTAGTTTCTGGAATAGGTTTTCCTAATTCATATCAAGGGAGTTTAGATAAGGATATACCTTTTTTTAAGGTTGGAGATATTTCAAAAGCTCATCTAAGAAGTGAACAATTTTTAACAGAAGCTAACAACTACATTGACGAACAAGATTTAAAAAAGCTTAAGGGCAGAAAGCTTCCCAAAGGTACCGTTGTGTTTGCTAAAATTGGTGAAGCTTTAAAGTTGAACAGGAGAGCTATTTTATCAGAGCCATCATTAGTTGACAATAACGTCATGGGAGTATCTCCAATTTTGGAGGAACAATCTAAGTTTTTATACTTCTTTCTTCTAACACAAGAACTCGCTCAGTTTAGTGCTGGAAATGCTGTGCCTTCTGTTAGAAAAGGTTCTGTTGAAGAATTACTACTCCCTCTTCCTCCCTTTGCTGAGCAAAAGCGAATCGTAGCAAAACTGGATAAAGCCTTTCAGCACCTTGATACCCTGAAAGCAAGGCTGGAGCGTATACTGGAGCTTCTTAAAAGCTTCCGCCAATCCATCCTAACCCAAGCCGTTACCGGCAAGCTGACGGAGGATTGGCGAGACAGCCAGGAGTTGGCTGATTGGAAGTTTGAGAAAGCACAGGACTGTTGCTCAAAAGTTCAAAGTGGAGGAACGCCTAAACCTGATGGTTTTGATGACTCAGGTGTTCCATTTCTAAAGGTTTACAATATTGTAAATCAGAAAATAGACTTTAATTACAAGCCTCAATTTGTAAAGCCAGACATCCACTCATCAAAGCTAAAAAAGTCAATTGCCTTTCCTGGAGATGTATTGATGAATATCGTTGGCCCTCCACTCGGTAAAATAGCCATACTGCCTGACGAACATGAGGAGTGGAATCATAATCAGGCAATTACACTCTTTAGAACTAAAAAATACTTACTAAATAAGTATTTATACTTCTACTTCTGTGAAGGTGTTGTAATTAGAGACATCCACAAGGAAACAAGAGGCATGGTTGGACAGGTGAACATATCATTATCCCAGTGCAGAAACTTTGAAATTCCAATCCCTCCCCTCGCAGAACAAAAAGAAATCGTCAAAAGAGTAGAAACACTGTTTGCCAAAGCCGATGCCATTAAGGGCTACTATATCAAATTAAAAGAAAAAATAGATAAGCTTCCGCAGGCCCTTTTAGCCAAAGCCTTCCGCGGCGAGCTGGTGCCACAAGACCCCAATGATGAACCCGCCAGCCTGTTGCTGGAGAAGATAAAAGCTGTAAAAGCCGCTACATCAAAACCTAGTAAGGGTAAGAAGAACATAAGTAAGACATTTAAGCATGAAGATCAAAAGCCTCTGGATTTCAAAGTATAAAAACATTGAAAACCTTACAGTAAACTTCAAGGCCAATAGCCTTATCTCTCTGCTTGTAGGGCAAAATGGATTAGGAAAATCTAATCTTATCGAGGTACTAGCGCTAATTTTTAGAGACTTAGATTTACTAGATAATCAAGATGATTTTGAAAACTGGGCCTACGAGTTAAATCATTTTGAATATGATATCCATTACTTATGTAAAAATCATGAAGTACGAATAGAATGTAAGGAAAGCACCTTCAAAGTATGGATCAAAAAATTAAGTTCTATAAATGAGTTACAGGAGCTCCCCTTTTCAGATTTCAAAAAACTTAAAAGCGAAAATCTTCTCCCTAAGTATATAATAGGCTACTATTCCGGCGAGAACAAGAGAATAAAGGAAATCATAGAACCTTTTGAGAAAAAGGTGTGGGATGACTTAAAAGGTAACAAAGGACTTGATAAAAATTTTAGAAGGCTATTTTTTGCAGATAATCATCATGCGCAAATGGTACTCCTAACATTGCTTTTATACCGTGGGCAAGATAAAAGCAAGAAGTTCCAAGAAAGGATCAAAGAATTGATTGAAAATTATACAAGCTTCGAAAAGCTTTATGAATTTGACTTAAAGTTACAACAACCTAAGTGGTACAAGCTGGGCGATTCTGTTCATAAAAAACATGGTGTACTACAACTTGAAGAAAACCTTATAGGAAAGCAAAAAGCCCAATACCCCTTCTGGGGTGCAAAGGGTAAAGCAAATAAAATTTTAAGGTTCTTTTATGATTATAGTTTTTCGCCGCCGACATATGGTGTAACAGACGCAGAAGATTCAAAGACAGAAAAAGAATTTTTAGAATTCAACTCCATAAATAAAGAAGATGCCGCTTTAAAAATCTATGAAGAGTTTGGTCATCCAATTAGCTTTTTTGATGCCTTTGAAACCTTGTCTTTAATTGACGTTATTTCGTCTATCAACCTTAAGGTAGAATCTAAAATAGAAGGTATTTCTTATGATTTTACTGAGCTGAGTGAAGGAGAAAGACAATTGATTACTGTCCTTGGGCTAATCCTAATTACTGGCCAAGATGACTGTCTTTTCCTCTTAGATGAACCTGATACTCATCTAAACCCTCGGTGGCAAAGAGAATATGTTAGACTACTTGAACAGTTTAATTTAAATGATGACAATAGCCACATCATAGTCGCAACTCATAGCCCTTTGATTGTTCAAGCCGCGGAAAATGCAGACATTTTTTTGTATAAAAAGTATGAGAGTGGAAAAATAGAAGTTGTCTCCGATGATTTAAAAATTCACAATTGGCGGATAGATCAAGTATTAGCAAGCGAGTACTTCGATTTTGATAGTACACGTCCTCCTGAAATTGATGATCTAATGAAGAAGAGGTTAGAAATAATAAGAAAAGGAAACCTTAATGAGGAGGATAAAAAGCTTTTAAAAAGTTATGAAAACGAAATAGGTTATTTACCTACAGGCGAAACAATAGATGAATTAGAGGCTATGGCTTTTATCAAACAAACAGCAGATTCATTGAAGAATGATAAAAATAGATAAAGGAAATTATAAAACTCCTGCTGTATTATTGAATGAAGGAGTAGCTGAAAGAAATGCGAATAGTGCTTTATATGAAGGTGCTTCTGCGGGTTTTCATTTAACTAACAACTCTACAAGATCAAAGTTTGAATTCTCTTCGGACATTTATGCCCATGATACTGTTAAAGAACTTCTTAAGCATATACAAAGTCATAAATGTTGCTTTTGTGAAGCAAAAATAACCCATATATCTTATGGAGATGTAGAACACTTTAGACCTAAAGCTGCATATAAGCAGGATGAAAATTCAAACTTAGAGTATCCAGGATACTTTTGGCTGGCTTATGAGTGGTCAAATCTGTATTTGTCTTGCCAGATTTGTAATGGTCGTAATAAGCTTAATTATTTTCCTCTTGAAGATAATCTTAATAGAGCAAATCCCTTATTGAGAGATATAGCTTTAGAGGATCCGAGTTTTATTGATCCAGGAGGGAACATCAATCCGGAAGATCATATATCTTTTCATGGAGCAATACCAGAATCTTCTACAGCCAAAGGAACTATTACTATAAAATATCTTGGACTGGATAGAGAGGAGTTGAATGAAGATAGACTTGAATCATTGGCACGTTTAAGAGCTTTAGAAAATATAGTAGAAATAACAGCAGATTCTATCAAAGCCCCTGAAGCAAGAAAAAGGTTTCTAGATCTTTTAGAAACTTGCGTGTCAGAATGGTCTGAATATAGTAGTATGTTTAAATGTAATTTTAAAACCCACTTAGCTAAAATTTAAAGTAGTTATACTATTAAAAAGTACTAATAAATATTAATACCAATCCTTAGATAACTACAAGTAGTGTAAGATTATCACCTTGACACAATGCACTTAGTGGCGTGAAACAAATGACATGACTAATTTTATAAATTTTGTTATTGTATAATAATCACATAAACCACAACAGGTTTATTGCACATATTCTTGCTTTGATATATACATATACTTTTTTTATAAATTAGAGTAAAAGAACTTTTCCTACAGTATGCAAATTTTTTTTACAAAAAATCAAATCTAACAACCAATAAGGCTCTACTACAGCTACCATAAAGTGGAACAATAATGTACCTGAAAGATGGCAACAAATACTAAAATAAAATCTACTAAAACCTTCAGAGAAGAGATGGATTTTCTAGAAACGCATGTTCCTTCTGCCTTATATGGCGCAAGTGATGTGTATCATTTTCTAGATGACGTACTAGAGGAGTTACACGAACAGGAACCAACTCTGTTTCCATTAGAAAGCTTTGATGGGCTTGAAATTAGGCAGGTCGACATTTATTCAATATTCGAGCAGCTCAGCAATTCAGATATAGCTTACATAACAGAAGATACAACGTCGTCGTTAGGCTTTAACTTTGGTATTAGTGTTAATAAAGATGAAACGGATGGTCTTGCAAACCTTGTAGCCGAGTTTGGTCGAGATGCCTTTGGCTGCTATTTACCAATGCATGCATTTTACAACAGCACTAAAACGCCCTGGGGCATATATCTATATCCTGAGCTTATAAGAGAAAGAGCTAAGTTCTTACAGAAGAATATACCTTATTCTATCACTTCAAAACAGTATCTGGCAGTTTATCTTTACGCTGTGTACAGGCATGAGCTCTTTCACTACCAAACCGAAAGATTTGCGACCAAATTAGAAATTGCCTTTGCACAGCCTTTTTTTAAACCTTACCACACAAATGTGTTTTCTCCTTTGCAGTACACTGACGATTGGCTAGAAGAGGCTTTGGCTGAAGCATCAGTTTTGGAAAGTGTTCTTGTGCCAAAGCGAACCGGCATAAAATCGAGTATAATCAAGGACATCTATAAGTACGACCTTCAGTCTATGCCTCCAGGCTACAGAGACTATCATTGTAAAAATTATGGCGGCCCAGCTGAAGCACACAAAACTTTTGCAGCTCAGATAGCAGGCGGCAATATCAACCCAAGCCATAAATCGACAGCACTTTTTACCATCAAAGGTGAGTTTGGAGCCGACGATAGAAAAGTGCCTGTTTATATGATCACGAACATAAGAAAATACAAAAAACGAGTACAGTAGGAATTCTAATTTCATCATTAAAAATTCTTCAACCACGATGGTTAAGTTCCAGGTAAACGACCCCTCACTAGAGTCTCAATGGAGAGCCATCATCCTTTTTGGAAAGAACACTGCAACTTATAAGTTCGCTTTTGCCAAAGCTCTTCTTGAGATGGTTGAAAAGGAAAAGACTACGGTTTCACTATCTGAACTTGCTGAGCCATTTTCAAGGCATGTAGTAGACCATCTAAAGCAAAATGACAAGCAAGGCAACTCAACATCCAGTACGTTTCTGGATAAGTGCAGAAGCTTCATAAATCATGAGATTGAGAAAGACGAACTGCTAATCCAAACAGAGAAGCTTGGCTTCAAACATGTCGTAGATGCATTTCAGGTAGTAAACCGAGACACTATACCCAATCCCTTTTATCAGAAGAACTACAAAAACGGCAAAAAAGAAATTGTCATCACAGATAGCCTGCTAAAACTGAAAGAGTCCTTCCACTTCCAGAACTTCGGGCAAGAAACAGAAGCTCGTTGGAAGCTGGTAGAGACAGCTTGGAACCTGGACATTAATCCTAACCTGCTGGAAGTACAGTACGATACAGACAAAGACATCTTCTTTGTTGAGAACAACATCATGCGAAGGATAGACATTACCTCTGTGCGAGATTCGTTAAACGGTTATCAAAAAGGAAAATGTTTCTATAGCTTCCAGGACATTTCTGTGAATAGCCTCTCTCCTACTATATGTGATGTGGACCATTTCCTGCCACATATAAACAAGCAGCTCCACTTTCCAGCAAACATAAACGGCGTGTGGAATCTAGTATTGGCAGACAGCAGCGTAAATAGGGAGAAGAGTGCAAGGGTTCCTGAAATCAAATACCTCCAAAGGCTGTATAACAGAAATGAATTCTTTATCGAAAGCAAGCATCCTCTGTCAGAGACGATTGTCAACCAGACGGGCAGCACCGCTGAGAAACGGAGGCAATTTCTGGAATACCACTACAACCTTTCCTTACAGGCCTCTATACACACTCGGAAACTTATAATTGAATTACAATCTACATTTTAACCATGAGTGTTTTTCTTGAGATTCCAGAGGACCGAATAATTTACAAGGACCAGATGTTCTTCATCATCCGAGACAAGTACCCTGTATCTGATGGCCATTCTCTCATAGTCTCTAACCAGCTAAGGGCAGATTACTTCGACCTGACAAATGAAGAAAGAGCTCATCTTGCACAGGTTATAGAGATTTGTAAAAAGTTAATTGAGAAAGATTTCAACCCAGATGGGTATAACATCGGAATGAACTGTGGCGAAGTAGCAGGCCAAACTGTTATGCATTTCCATTGCCACCTTATACCACGCTACAAGGGAGACATGACAGACCCAAGAGGAGGTATAAGGCATTGCATTGAGGGGAAAGGATACTATTAAATAAAAACAGGAAATCCACCTATCGTACCGTAGGTGGATTTCCTGTTTTTGAATTTCTAGACCTGGTATAGTTTAAAGCACCGATACACGGCGGTTATGCTTTGCTTCCTCTACCTGATCAATAAATCTTGTTATTTCGTATTGGTCCATTCCTTTAGCTAAGAAAGAAAATGCTGCACCTCCCTTAGATGATACAGTCACTACATGCTTTCTTGAAGCAAAATATAGTATTATCAGCATGGCCCCTACTGCAAAACTAGCAACTGCCCCTCCACCCTCATTATTTGCACCCAAAAAAATCCCTGCAATAAATGCGGTTGCTCCCAATATTATAAGCAAAGGCACACTTTTGAAATGTGACTGGATTGAGCTAATGCTTTCTAACATCATAGAAGTAATTTGAGCATGTCCCCAACCGGAAGTTGCATATCTTATTCTGTGTGTAGTTAATGTAACTACCCCCTCGGACGATTGAGTGATAATCTGTTCGTTTTCAAAAAGCTGTTCCTGTTCCATCTAGTTTTTAGTATATAATTGTTTAGTAAATGCTACTATTAAAGTTTGCAGAAGCGTCACCAGATTTACAAAAGGTATAAATATGATTAGCAATATATATTACATACTTTATATATTCAAGTATTAGCTCATCATTGGAAGTCTGGTTAAATGTGCAAACAAAGTATACCAGGGAAGAGACTAAATCATTTTTAAAAGCTAAATAACAGTTAAAAATAGATGAATAAAGTAGAAGAGCAGTTATTTCGCCAACCGCAGCTTTGGTCTCGCAGAGAAATTTTAGAAAAGCTATGTCCCATCCCAAAAGCACCAGGAATTTATGCTTGGTACTTTAAAGAAGTTCCTCCGGGTGTACCTACAGAAAACTGTATTCGCTATAATGAATACACGCTACTTTATGTAGGTATATCTCCCAAAGCACCTCCATTGAATGGTGCAAAGCCTAGTAGCCAAACAGTCCAGCACCGCGTGCGCTACCACTTTAAAGGTAATGCAGAAGGCTCAACACTTCGGCTTACTCTCGGTTGCCTGCTTAGTTCCGAACTTAATATTCAGTTGAGGAGAGTCGGCAGTGGCAAGCGCTTAACTTTTTCTAAAGGAGAAGAAACATTGTCAGAATGGATGGACCAGAACGCATTCATCGCTTGGTGTGAACACCCTGCTCCATGGGAGCCGGAAGAAGAGTTAATAAAGAGCATACCGCTACCCCTAAACCTGGATCAAAACCAACATCATCCGTTCCACAGAACGCTATCAAAAATTAGGCAGCAGGCAAAAGAGACAGCTCGTTCTCTTCCTATTGTTTCTTAGAACTGCCATGGCTATTGTATATTTAATTTCCTGTGTCAGTGTAAAGAAAGCTAGCAAAGCTGCTGCTGCAGACCTCTATATCTCCAGTTGGTTTAAGAAAGCCAGGGCTTATACAGAGAAGCGCGCTGATGCATGGTTCATTCTTTCTGCGCAGTATGGATTGGTAAGACCAGATGCACTCATAGAGCCCTATGAAAAGACATTGAACGCTATGCGTAAAAAAGAGCGGCTTGAATGGGCGGATAACGTAATGAAGTCAATTTTATCCAACACAACTGTAGGAGATCATGTTGTTTTTCTAGCTGGAGCCCGCTACAGAGAGTTTCTAGCTGGTAGGCTTTCCCAATTAGGATATACTGTTGAGGCGCCTCTAGCTAATATGGGAATTGGAGAGCAGCTGAGTTGGTTAGGGGAAAATAAAAAGTAGGAGAAGCTGGGGACATTCTCACAGATACAGCTTTATTTCCTTGTTTGCCTCTACCTTTCTGCCATTGGCTTCTACCTTATTATAGATAGAAGCTATAATATTTGTCCCATGTAAGACTAATCCACCCAAGGCTTTTACCTATCGTCGCCAATCTTTTTAATTGATGCTTCAAAATGCACCTTGGCAGTTATTAAGTATGTGTTAAGATGAATCTTCTATACCCTATAAACAAGGACCTAAAACACTAGAAAAGAACTAAGAGTTACTATCAAATACCCTTTAAGCAAATTATAATTGCCCTACTAGGTCCTCTATTTTCTTAAGCTTCTCAATAGTCTTCTCCAGATTGAGTATCTTATTTTCATCCACTACCACATGTTTCCCATTAAACGCAGCAACAGTCATACTAGCGCCAACTCTGCCGTTCTTTCTAATATCGATGCCTTGCTCTTTTGCTTTTTTAAAGAGAATTCCTCTATAGAAGTCTCTTTCCTTAGCTGCATTCTTCTTTCCTGATGGTATTATTTTAAAGCAGAATTTCTTTTCTTCCAATTGAAGGTATGATCTGAATTGAATACCATCAAGGTTTCTTGTTTGCCATTCCCACCAGAAACCAAGGAACCCTCCGTTTATCTGAGGAACATATTCCCAGTGTCCTTCCCCTAGCTGCTTTTGTAGCTCTTTGTAAAAGCCAATCCATTGATACCAACCCCACTTATCATAAGGAGTAGTTAAATAGCTAGTAACCTTATCTTCAATGTGCTGCAAGTAGTCTCTAAAGCTGTGGAAAATATCGTTGATAATACCTAATTCGGCTCCGTAGTTCAGGACTTCTAAAAAGTCTTTTCTTAGAAAGACGCTATATCCGTAACCCTTCACACCTTTATAGCAAGCCTGATCACCTGTCTTGAAGTAAATGGGATGTATAAGCTCTTCAGAGTATTTTGTTTGCAGATTCTGATAATATCTTGCTAATTGATCTGAATGGTTTTTCGTGTTTGTTTTATCTTCTATTAGGATTGCATATCTCTGATTAACAATACAGAGAACATCGATTTTACCGAGCTTGTCAAGCTTTACACTTTCTATAACTTCTGGTTTCTCTATAATACTCCCCAGATTTAGGTCCACTATTTTAATTGAGGTATAACATTTAACTTAGTGGAACAATGAAAGGGAAAAGAAGGAAATTCAGCGCGGCCTTCAAGGCCAAGGTAGCCCTGGAGGCTCTCAAAGAGCGGGAGAGCCTGGCGGAGCTGTCCAAACGCTTCGAGGTGCACCCGAACATGATCAGCAAATGGAAGCAGGAGTTTGTGGAGAACTCTTCTCTTGTCTTTGAAAAGGAGAAGGGGCCTTCACAGGAGCCTGACACCGAGACGCTCTATGCCCGCATCGGCAGGCTGGAGTTGGAGAAAGAGTTCTTAAAAAAAAGCTTAGGGAGGCTCGGTCTCTAACAGAGCTGAGAAAGCTGGTGGAGCCGACGGGCGAGCTCAGCGTCCGCTGCCAGTGTGACTTGCTGGGCATCCACCGCAGCGGCCTCTACTACGCGCCGGCTCAGGAGAGTGAGGAGAACCTGGCGATCATGCGCCTGATGGACGAGCGTTACCTGGACAAGCCCACGCACGGGGTGCTTCAGATGCAGGATTACTTGCGGGATGAAGGGTATGGGGTGAATCACAAGCGGGTCAGAAGGCTCCTGAGGCTCATGGGCCTGGAGGCCATCTACCCCAAAATAAACCTGAGCCGGCTGGGCCAGGCTGAGTATATTCACCCTTACCTGCTGCGGGGCCTGGAGATAGCGCACCCAAACCAGGTCTGGGAGGTGGACATTACCTACATTGCGCTGGAGAAGGGGTTTATGTACCTGACGGCCGTCATCGATGTGTATAGCCGCTATGTGGTCGGCTGGGGCCTGTCCAACAGCCTGGAGGCCGATGCAAGCCTATCGGTGCTGCGGGAGGCGATTGCCCGCCATGGCAAGCCTGCCATAGTTAACTCCGACCAGGGCAGCCAGTTCACCTGCAAAGAGTGGGTGGGACACCTGAAGGAGGAAGGCATCCGCATCAGCATGGATGGCAAAGGCAGAGCGCTGGACAATATTTACATCGAGCGGCTGTGGCGGACGCTCAAGCGGGATTATGTCTACCTAAACCCGGCAAAGGATGGATGGGAATTGTATCAGGGAGTGAAGAGCTTCTTCAGTTTCTACAACCATGAGAAGCACCATCAGGGAATCGGGAGGTGTGTTCCGGTAGAGGTGTACAAACAACAGGCTGCCTAATTCAGAATGGCCAATCAACTTAGAAACAGTGCCTGGTGGTCCTACAAAGAGGGAGTACTATACTCTTTGTTAGAACTCAAACTCAGCAAAGTTCTTACAAGTTTTTGCCCCGTCTCATATAGTTGCGAATCTTGGTTTTTAAAAGAAGGGTCAGCCCAGGCAAGTAACCAACGGATAAAGGCGTCTTGACTCAACTCGCTTGTAGCGAATTTGAAGAGATTAGGTTTGTTATCCATATCTAAAACTTGTATGATTTAAGCTACAAATTAATATATAATATTAGTAATATTTAATTATTATTGTGCTATTGAACCCAAGAATATAAAAAGTATTCTTTGTGTACTGTTGCAAAACCACTATAACTATATTATATGAAAATGAAAACACTTATACCCTTAGCTTTGATACTGGTGCTAGTTACTGGCTGCGATGGTGATTCGAATTACGCTTCTTCTGACCATGAACTAGTTACAGAGGATGAGTATTCAGATGGCACTTATTGTGCGGAAGTAGATTATTACAACCCTAACACTGGCACCAGTTCGACCTACACCTTAGAAGTCGAAATAGAAGGAAATGAACTAACAACAATACACTGGCCAAGTGGTGGCTGGCTTGATGATTCCCATTTCAGCTCTACAGACATTAGTAACGGCTATGCCAGCTTTACAAGCGATAGAGGCTATCATTATACTGTAACGATAACAGGAGAAGGAGGTAGCTGCTACACAGACAACTATGTTGATGAAGCAGAGGAAGAAGAATCCTACATAAATGAAGAGGATGAAAGCTATATGACTGAGGAGGAAGATACTTATCTGATGGAAGAGGAAAGCGCAGAGGAAGCCGAATATTAATTCGAAAGCTCCGACTATTTAATGGTAATCTAACTAAACAAAAACACCGTTAATACTATCAGGATTAGAGCCAGACACGATACTAACTACTCAAAACGACTTTCTTCTAACTTCCAGCGGGCAACACAATCTGTAGAGTCAGCAGGCAAGAATCCTATTTAAAAGGATAAGTTCAGTGAGGCTGAAAACACAGAGTTCAATAGAACTACTGTCCTTTCAACAGCTTTGATTAACCTTCTGTTCGCATTTAAACATTACAAAATGATAACTGGCAATCAGACAAATACTGTATATACCTCGGCATTACTCCACACAGATGAGAGATTCAGCGACGCCAGCCAGGCGCTAACCCGTATACTGGACAAACACGGTATTTCACACAAACAAATACAAGGGACAAAGGATATCTGGTGTCGGGACTATATGCCCCTTCAAATTAATAAAGGAGAGTTGGTGCAGTTTCGATATGAGCCATCTTACCTGGAAGACGACCTGCATATACAGTCTGTGCCAAGAGAGGTCTGTAAGGCGAACAACCTCAAAGCCAGGTTCTCAAACATCAACCTGGATGGCGGTAATGTTGTAAACTGGGCTGACAGGGCCATCATCACAGATAGGGTGTTCAGTGAAAACACAGACTATACCAGCAAAACGAAGCTGATTTCTGAAATCGAAGAACTGTTAGGTGTTGAAGTGATTGTCATTCCACAGATAAAATCAGACATGACAGGCCATGCAGACGGGCTTGTCCGGTTTTTAGACCGAAATACCCTACTCGGTAACGACCGGGAGCAGGAATACAAGTACTGGAAAAGCGGGATAAGCAAAGTCCTCAAACAGCATGGCTTGGATTATATTGATGTACCATTCTTTGAGCATAAAGACAGAAAGCACAAAGACAATGCTGTTGGGTGCTATGTAAATTTCTTAGAAGTGGGTAATCTGATTGTTATTCCCGTTTTTCAGGCAGAAGGAAATCACGATGATAAAGTGTATGATTTATTTAAACAGATCTACCCAAGCCGAATTATAGAAACGATAAACTTCAATGAGGTAGGACTCCACGGAGGACTTATGAACTGTACAACTTGGACAATACTAGAATAATTAAGCAATCAATATGTGCGGCAGATACTCAGTAATTCCGAAGGCAAAGGGCGAATCAAAGGCGGCGAAGCTGCTGGCCAAAGCCCTAAAAGAAGCGCATTTCAATGCGGCCCCTTCTCAGCAACTACCAGTGGTGACAAACACCCAGCCGCACACCATCCAATTCTTTTCCTGGGGTCTGCAGCCGTTCTGGGCGAGGGATGCAAAGGCGGTGAAGCGCTCTATCAACGCCAGGGCAGAAACGCTCACAGAGAAGCCCTCCTTCCGTAACCTGCTTAAGTCAAAGCGGTGCCTGGTGCCTGCCGACGGCTTCTTTGAATGGCAGGTCACGCCGCAGGGAAAGGTACCACACCGGATACTGTTGCAGGATGAGAACACGTTCTCCTTTGCCGGGCTGTGGGATGAGTGGCTGGACAAATCATCCGGTGAGATTCTGCACACCTACACCATTATCACTACCGAGGCCAATGAACTGGTGAAGCCGATCCACGACCGCATGCCGGTGATACTATCGCCGGAGGCAGAGGAGCTGTGGCTGGATGCGCATGAGTCGCAGGATGATTTGCTTTCGCTGCTGAAGCCCTATGCTGCAAATAAGATGAAGGCTTATCCTGTGTCACCTTTGGTGAACTCACCGCT
Organism: Pontibacter pamirensis; assembly: GCF_010015475.1. Taxonomy (GTDB): domain Bacteria; phylum Bacteroidota; class Bacteroidia; order Cytophagales; family Hymenobacteraceae; genus Pontibacter; species Pontibacter pamirensis. The sequence goes on along the minus strand of NZ_SSNI01000022.1, from coordinate 93,948 downwards.
TAACAACGTTCCGGAGGTGATCAATTCTCTCTGATAAGCAAATCAACCATGGGAAATATCATACAAGCCGTGTGTCCGTGTGGTTTGGAGTCAGAAGAAATCCTACAGGGAATAGGCTTCGGTTATTTTACGAACGGAATTAGAACAGAGCCCGCATACTGCGATACCTGTGGCATAGTCATCGGCAGAGACATTTGCAAAAGCATCTCAAAGTGCCCTACATGCCGCAGGAAGGTCAAATTCTATGTAGAGGACGCAAAGGAAAGCAAAGCTGAAGATCAGCCATGCTTGGCTACTGACGACTACCTGCAGCATAAGGAACACTGGCACTGCCCAAGGTGCAAGAAAGAAACGCTAGCGTTCGAGAGCTTTGGGCTTTGGGATTAGCCGGCATCTTCACTTGGTTATCTTTACACCCACTGCATTCACAACGCTGTTCAGCAACGCCAGGAACACATCAAAATCAGTTGGATAGGCATTAGAGCCGAAGGAGCTAATCTTGCTTCCTTTGCCCTTTGCTATCAACTCCCACTGCGTTCCATCCAACACCTCGGAGTCATTCCTTTTCTTCCAGTCACAGGATTCCAGAAACCCCACCAGCTCGTTCCAGGCCTTATTGTCATCTACAGAAACTATCATCTCATGTTCTGGCATGGGCAAGCCTACATAATCAGAAATACGCAGCACATCGTTGTCCAGCACCAAGCGATAGCTGTGGTCACGGAAGTAGCCGCCCAGGTAGAAGTCAAAGTTCATAGGAATGCATGAAAGTAAGGGATGCCTGAAGGTAAGATCTTAATGCCGTATCTGTTTAGGTTTCTGTATCAAACACAGTGGATTATGGCTGAAGCTTTCTTGTTTTTCTCTACAAATTATGGCGGGTGTTAATAAATATAACTAATATATTTAGCTTTTGTTATTCTTGTTTACGTATTTGCTAACATTATTAGCAATACTTAAAGAAGTTGGTTTATATGTGCAGCGCAAAAGTCATCCCTCTTTCCCCGCAACTGCTGGAGCCCCTGGTATTCGAGTACCTGGAGCGCATTGAGATACCCTTACTGGCTTCCTACATTTCGGCAGGCTTTCCTTCTCCTGCCGATGACTACCTGGAGGACCGCATCGACATTGGAAAGTACCTGGTGCAGAACCCCACCTCCACCTACATGATGCGCGTGAAAGGCAACTCCATGGTGGACGCCAACATCCATGAAGGAGACATCCTGGTAATAGACAAATCACTGAAACCTGCGGAGGGCGTGCCGGTGGTGTGCTTCCTGGACGGGGAGTTCACTGTCAAGACCTTTAAACTTATAGAAGGGAAAGCCTTCCTGATGCCGGCCAACCCTGCCTACAAACCTATTGAAGTGACAGAGGAGATGGACATGCGCGTGTGGGGCGTGGTGGTGTGGATACTGCATAAGCCGGTGAAGCTATGACGACTCTTTTCGCCCTGTGCGACTGCAACAACTTTTACGCCTCCTGCGAGCGGGTTTTCAACCCGGCCCTGAACGGGAAGCCGGTGGTGGTACTGAGCAACAACGACGGCTGCGTGATTGCCCGCAGCAACGAGGCAAAGGCATTGGGCATTCAGATGGGCGAGCCGCTCTTTAAGATTAGGAACTTAGTAGACAACAGGCACGTGCACGCCTTCTCCTCCAACTACGTGCTCTACGGCGACATGTCAGACAGGGTGATGCAATGCCTGTCGCGGTTCACACCTAACATAGAGGTCTACTCCATTGACGAGTGCTTCTTGGATCTGGGCGACTTCTACAGCAAAGACCTGAACGCCTATGCCCGGGAGATAAAGGAAACGGTGCACCAGTGGACGGGTATTCCGGTGAGCCTGGGAGTGGCCCCGACGAAGGCATTGGCAAAGATGGCAAACAAGCTGGCCAAGAAATCCAAAAAGGCAAACGGCGTGTTGGTATTGACAGACCCTTACCACATCCAGAAAGCTCTAGAAGCAACCAGTATAGAGGATGTATGGGGCATCGGCGGGCAGTACGCAAAGTTCCTGAAGAAGCGAAATATAAATACAGCCTATGACTTCACGCAGCTGTCGGAGAACTGGGTGAGGCAGCACATGACGGTGGTGGGCGTGCGGCTGCTAAAAGAGCTGCGGGGTGAATCATGTTTAGAGTTGGAAGAAGTGGCGCCGCCAAAGAAAGGCATCTGCACCTCCCGAAGCTTCGGAAAGAAGCTCAACAACTTTGAAGAGGTACAGGAGGCAACAGCAACGTACGCGGCCAAATGTGCCAAGAAGCTGCGGCAGCAGAAAAGCTGCGCCCGGCTGATTACCGTGTTTGTGAACACCAATAGGTTCTCGGAGCGTGACAGCCAGTACTACGGCAGCAAGACCATCTGCCTGCCCGTGGCCACTAACTCTGACATCGAGCTCATCCATTACGCCAACATCGCCCTGAAGGCCATCTACCGCGACGGCTACTGGTACAAGAAATCCGGCGTAATCGTGACGGACGTTGTGCCGGAGAACCAGGTGCAGCTGGACCTATTGGATACGGTAAACAGGAAAAAGCACGCGAAGCTGATGGAGGTGATAGACGGCCTGACAGACAGGTTCGGGAGAGGCAAGGTGAGCGTAGCAACACAGGGAGTGGACAAGGCTTGGCTGCTCCGCAGCGACATGAAATCCCCCTGCTACACAACCCGCTTGAGCGAGATACAGACAGTATATGTAAAATAAAGACCAAATCACTTAATCTATATTAGAAGAAGTCAAAGAAGTCGCCAAACAAGCACAAAAGCCTATCCCTTTAGCAAGTCAGGTGAACTCTCAGGAGGTAGAAAAGCAGGTGTACTACTCTTTTAATTGATGAACTTAACTAGAATTACATGTAAATTATTTCCAAGTAGTTAAATTATTTATAATAAAAGACATATTCCGAAACTTTGCTTTAAAAATTGAGTATTTAAATATTAAATAAACAAATATAGCATTCTAATACCTGAACCGCTCTTTACCTCTTGGAGCACTACACCAACGTTTAGTATTTCAAAGATACTATAGTTAGAAGGAAGACAGGCTCTTCCTTTAATGCACACATACGCGTTGTTCAATCTTATCTTCCTTTATGATCGACAAGGCATTGAACTTAATCATCACGCAGCTGAACCTGTATATTCCGGAAGATCCGCCGGAGGTCGTGTTAGGGAATATCGCCCTGAATGAGGCCGCTGACCAGGATGCCTTGCATGAGAAGATTGTGCTAACACTTGTAAATATAGAAGAAGAAGCCACTCTGAAGAACAACCGCTATTATCACCCCCTGCCAACCACCACCCAATACCTTCACTCACCTGTTTTTCTAAACCTTTACCTACTTTTTTCTGCAAACTACCTGAAGTCCTATGATAAGGCTTTAACCAGGTTATCGGCTGTTATCCGATTTTTTCAAAGCAGGAAAACCTTCGAGATCGGCAACGGCACCTCGCTCCCTCCCACCCCTGCCCCTGATGAACTGGAACTTTCCCTTACGATGGATCTCTATACCATGTCTTTTGAGCAGATAAATCACCTGTGGGGTACGTTGGGAGGTAAACAGATGCCATTTGTTATGTACAAAGGACGCCTTGTGATGCTGCAGGACCAGAAAATTTTCCGGGAGACTCCTTTAATAGAAGAGATACAAAATAGCCTACAGAGTACTTTATAACTCTTTTTGCCATGGACGGCATCTATTACAAAAAACTTTTTGAGGTGAGGGTATTACACGAATACTACCTGTCGGAAGATACGGCCTTCCCCTATTTTGCGTTGCCTGAAGCTGAGCGAAAAAGCATCCTCCAAAACAGGATGTTCCACAAGCAGTACGACATCAACCAGGACATCAGCATTTTACCATCTGAGGATTGTAAGAAACTATTCAGAGACTACCACATCCGTTTCGTGCCCCAAAAGACAGGCTTTTTTGCAGGTATCCGGATTAATGCCGGTGGCCCTGATTTTACTCCTTTTATTCCGCAGCACCAGGAGCTTTTATTTTCATTTGAACTCCGGATCCGAAACCCATACATCATCAATTTCACCAATATCCGGCTTCAGCCTGTTGTACCGGCACAATATCTTTTCTCGAATGCCGACCCTGGCGGCACCAAAACCTCCCCTTCTCTATCGGAGCCGGTAGCGCCCTTCAAGTCTGGCACCTTCTATGAGATGGGAGAACTGGCCAGATCAGGTGCTGACATTCGGGAAGCCATTGTGCGCACCAATAGCAATCAGAATACAGATTGGAGAAAAATTAACTCACAGGACGTGGCTAACGAAAGCGACAGATTACTACTGCCGATGCAGTTCCGCTACGCGTTCGATAAAAACAAAAACGTGACCCAGGCGAGCTTTACCTTAAAGCAAAACGCCAACACCATCAAAACAATCGCCATAGCCGGTGCCGGAAAGCTAGAAAACGTATACCTCGATTTCCGCACCAACAGTTCCTCTCCTCCCCAGGAAACAGCCAACGGATTTTATGACCTGGAGGTAAGCGGTGACAATGGCTACCAGGATAAAAGAAAACTGTACCTCCATAATGAGCTTTACAATACCCGGAACTTTGGGGCAATCGTAATTCAAAATAGTAGCTCTGGCTCTGATTTCAGCATTTTTACCCACACAGGTAAGCTCAAAGTACCTCACCCCGTCTTCGAGGTGCGGCTCAAGAGCAGAATCACCTATTGGCGTTATAAATCGGAGCAGGGAAAAAGCTTTACCGTTACTCCCAAAACCAGTCCCTACCTTTCTGCGGAAAACGGCGCCCTTCGCTCTATCCATCCAATCCCAATGCTTTCTACCCCAGTCGAATTCAAAGATGAAACTGCTGCTGCTCCAAAAATTTTCTTACCCAACCCATCCGGCAATACCCTTCGAATTGAACCTAACGGCCTTGTTTACTCCGATATATACCTCTCCAAAATCAAAGACCTGATAGCTGAAGCATGATGATAATCTGACTTATAAAAAACAAAAACTATGGCTGAATACAAAACCCCTGGGGTTTACATAGAGGAGATACCGAAACTTCCTCCTTCCATCGCCTCGGTAGAGACTGCCATTCCGGCATTTATAGGCTACACACAAAAAGCAAAACGGAAAGAAGACAACGACCTGCGGAACAAGCCCTGGCGCATTGAATCTATGCTGGACTACGAGCGCTACTTTGGCTTTGCCCAACCGGAAACCGGCATTGAGGTAACTATAGATGCCTCGCAGCCTGGCAACACAGAAATACGCGGAAAGATAATTCCTGAGCTGCGGTCAAACTTCCTGATGTACTACTCTTTGCAGATGTTTTTCATAAACGGAGGCGGGTCCTGCTACATTGTTTCGGTGGGGGATTACGTAAGTTCAGGCGGTGTGATTCTGGAAGCCGACCTCCGCCCCGGACTGGATGAGGTAGAAAAAGTAAACGAGGTAACACTACTACTTTTTCCTGATGCCTTGAACATGGCCGATGGTGGTACCTACTATGCCCTCTACACAGCAGCGATCAGGCAATGTACCAAGTTGAAGGACAGGTTTGTTGTGCTGGATGTTTACCGCAGCCCCGATAATGCGGACAACTGGCAGGGAGATATCACCTTTTTGAGAAATACACTGGCCGGCACCACCGAGGAGCTGAAGTATGCGGCGGTATACTTTCCCCGAATTTTTTCACGTGTAGATTTTTACTATGCAGATCCTGAAACAGGAGCACCGCTGGACGAGAACGTCACGATCGTGAGCTTGGGAGCCGGAGACCTGGGCACGAATTTGACCGAACTTAAAGAAAATAACAATGCCTACTACAACATGGCAAAGGGTGCCATCAACGACATGGAAATGTTATTGCCTGCCTCATCGGCAGTGGTAGGTATTTATGCCCAGGTCGATAACTCCCGAGGCGTATGGAAGGCCCCTGCCAACGTCAACATGGATTATGTAGTCCGCCCCGAGCTGCTCATTACGCGGGCCCAGCAGGAAAACCTGAACGTAGACCCTCTAGCCGGAAAATCTGTCAACGTGATCCGGTCTTTCCCGGGTAGGGGTCCAGCCATTATCTGGGGTGCCCGCACGTTGGCTGGCAACGACAATGAGTGGCGCTACATCTCCGTCAGGCGGTTTTTTAACATGGTGGAAGAGTCTACCAAAAACGCCACAGAGCAGTTCGTGTTTGAGCCCAACGACCGGGGCACCTGGGTCAGGGTCAAATCCATGATCGAGAATTACCTCACACAGCAATGGAAAGCCGGCGCCTTAATGGGCACCACCACCCGCGAAGCCTACTTTGTGAAAGTAGGTCTGGGTGAAACCATGACCGAAGTGGACATATGGGAAGGCCGCATGATTGTGGAAATCGGACTGGCAGTGGTTCGCCCTGCTGAGTTCATCATCCTGCGCTTTATGCACAAGATGCTGCAGGAGTCTTAGCCTTCATTTTACCTAAAAACAAAAAGCTATGGCTGTCAATGATTTCAAAGATTACCACCAGCAGCGGGATTCCGGCAATAGTAACTGTAACGAGAATAACTCTGCTACCCAGAAAACGATTAGTGCCACACGGCGGAAGTACTGCGACCAGCTGTACGAAGCCGCAGGTGTGGTAAGTAAGTGGGAAAAGTATAAGGAAGGACAACTGAGCCTGGAGGAGCGGAAAAAGTGCCTGTTCGTGTGGACAGAAGACAATTACCAGCGCTTCAGAAATACAGAAATAACAGTGGGAACCGAACTCCTTACCTCCAATGACCTGGTCAGGGAGAGCGTGACCAACTATATGAAATGGGGAACAGAGCTCTCTACAACACTGAAGAACATGTTAAGAGCTGTGAAAGACGTCAAAACGAGAATGAGTGATCTGAGGGAGTCGGCCTGTAAACTGGAGAACTGCAAAAACGACAGCTGCAACTGCACGCAGCTGATGCTGATCACAGGCAAGAGCGGGGAAGACTGCAAAGGAGATCCCTGTCCTCCTCCACGAAACACAAACTCACCCCGGGACAGGCCCCGGGAATGCGATAATGCTGATGATCTCCTCTGCGATCTGGTTTGTATGCCCAGAGCCCTCAGTTTTGACATAGACTCCATTTCGCAGGCAACCTCGGAGGTAATCGGTATTCAGGTGTTCTCCAATCTCGGCAATCTTGACCCACTTCAGAAAACACTCTCGGAGCGCTCAAAAGCTTTTGAAGGCCATCTGCTGATGACCATGCAAACACGCGGAAACGACCTGAAAAAAGCGCAGGACGAGCTGGTAAAGGCGGTGCAGGAAAGTACGAAAGCCACCATAGGCATGTATAGCAAGCGCAGCGACTTTGAAAGTAGCCTCAGAACTGTGGATTATCTCTGCTGCCCCGACTGTGGTTGTGTCGTGACAGACAAAAACTGCGCACCAAGGCTACAGGAGTGCAAATGCAACATCTGCGACATATGCGACGACGTGAAAGAGACCTTTTGCTCCGATAATAGCGAACAACGAACTGCTTACTAAGCTCCGCTGTACTTTACAAGCTCTTAAACAGATGAAGTATGATAACTGACCTGAAATGCAAAAAAATAAAGGAGACCTCTTGGCAAGATAGAATAAAAGAGTGCTGCGAGGAAGAAAATCCTGATGATCCAAGAGGCTGCGACTGTTGCTATGACCTCTGGAAAGAGGAACTCCGGGAAGTGAACACAAAGTACAGTGAGGCTGAAGAAGAAGCACGGCTTATATCAGCAGAATTGATTTTTATAACAGGCCGTCGGGATAAACTCAAAACCTGGTATGACGAACTGACCAAAGCAAACGATCTGTCGCGGAGCATCTGCGAACAATTGGAGGTGATGCTCAGTCAGATTGAAAAGATCTCGCGCAACACAAAACATGCGGTAAGAGCCATTAACATACTCTACTGCATGATTCGGGATTTTTACATGCAGGTAGATCTGATTAAGCTGAAGTATGACCAGATCATGAACTGCATCAGGTGCCTGAACGACCCGGCACTGGCACCGGGGCAAGGCCTGGTAAAATGCCTGGAAGACTACGGCAAAAAATTAGAGGCGCTGATGACCACCCGGGTTGAATTGCTGAAAATGTCGATGTCAGCCATATACCTGGCTTACCGCATCAACAAGAACATAGCACTGGACTTTGGCCTGTACCTGATAATACAGGAGTGGGAAACAACCCTTAACTGCGCAGAAGATTGCAACAGCAGCACCTCCGGCGGTTACGCAGACAAGAATAACAGAAGGATGAAGGAAAGCTATGGCTACGAAGAAGAGTATCATCACAAGGAGGAGGAAAAGAAAGGCTGTCAGCTTACGCCCGTGCTGGAATTTCCCATCTGTAACGATCCCTATTATGACAGCCTGAGAAATAAGTATGAAGTGGATAAAGCCAGGGCGGCCGATTTATCTAAAAAGCTGATCGACCTGAACAAGAAAAAGGAATCGCTGCTGGCTTGTAAGCAAAGTCTGACGGCAGCCATTCAGGAAACAGACCCCAGGACAAGGTGTAAGTAAATAATTAAACAAACCTCCATTAAACAAAAACTGATATGGCAGCGAAAGGAAATTATCCGATTCCTAAATTCCACTTTCTGGTGCAGTGGGGAAAAGATTTCAGGATAGGTTTTACGGAAGTAAGCGGCCTCGACTTTGAAACAGAGGTGATTGAGTACCGGGAGGGCAGCAGCAAAGCCTATAGCTCAATTAAAATGCCCGGTAGGCAGAAGTTTAGTAATGTTACGCTGAAGCGGGGCACTTTTGAGGGCGATTATGACTTTTATCTGGAGTGGCGGAAAACCTATTACTTTCAGGAAGGCAATCAGACGGGATCCCGTTTTCGCCGGAATGTGGAGATCATGCTGCTCAACGAAAACCACGACCCCATCATCACCTGGACCTTACAGAATGCCTGGCCGTCGAAGGTACAATCCACTGATCTAAAGGCCGATGCCAGTGAAGTGGCCATCGAAACGATGGAACTGGTGCATGAAGGATTGACCATACTTACCTAACAATGAGCGACGATGGCGATTGGAAAGAGATCTCCGGACAATGTGTACCAGACTATCAACTTTCATTTTAGTGTCGGGTTCCGGCTTGGCAAAGAAACGTTAGATATGCGCTTTCAGTCGGTAACAGGCCTGGATGCGACCCTCGAAACAGAAAGTGTAAAAGAGGGCGGAGAAAACCGCTATGAGCATGTTATTCCTGTGCGACGGAAGTATGGTCCACTCACCTTAAAGCGTGGGTTGCTTTCTCCTTCAGAATCCGGCCTTACCGCCTGGTTTAAGAAGGCATTTGATGATGAACAGGTAATACCCCTTCCGGAGGTGGATATAGCGTTATTAGATGAGGGGCACCAGCCGTTGATGTACTGGACAATCAATAATGTATGGCCCCGCAGTTGGAAAATCGGAGAGCTGAACGCCGAAAGAGGAGAAGTACTCATCGAGACACTGGAGCTGAACTACAATCGCCTGTTATTTCATGAATTACTATAAACGCTATGCCTATCGAGATTCGTGAACTGGTCATAAAAGCTACTGTTGCCCAGGAAGATGGAGCTGCTTCAGCTCCCTCTTCAGCACGTGCATCCGACATTAACGATTCACCCACCGAAGCGTTGATCAACACCTGTGTGGAAAAAGTCCTGGAGATACTGAAAGAAAGAAATGGCAGATAGAAAAAAACTCGAAAAATTGCTTATCCGTTCTTTTGCCAACAGAGATTTTTCAGGCGAAGACACGGACAGAAAATTTATTACTCCCATCAACCCGGAGTCCTTCACCAAGAACTATAAGGTAAACAACGACACCCGAACAGGACATGGCAGCGAAGGATCGGAAGTGCGGTACAAGTCCACAGCACCCGAGGAATTGCGCCTCGAGTTTATACTGGATGGCACCAAAACGATGGAGAGCTACGGGGGAGAAAACAGCACCTACAGAAATAAACCCGTGAAGGAGCAATTACAGGACTTCCTGCATTGTGTGTACGACATGGACAAGAACATACACCGCCCCCGCTTCCTGATCGTGTTCTGGGGTTCGGAGATAGACTTTCGGTGTGTGCTGTCTAACCTTGATTTAAACTATACCCTTTTTGAGCCGGATGGTAGTCCCCTGCGCGTAAAGATCAACGCCACTTTCCTGAAGCATAAGTCGCGTGAAGAGCAACTGGCCGAAAATAAACAGAGTTCTCCTGACCTGACCCATTACCGCAAAGTAAACCAAAGCGACCGGCTCGACCTGATGACCTACAGGATCTACAACAACTCAAACTACTTTTTGCAGGTGGCCAAAGCAAATGCCCTCAGTAGCATCCGACACGTTGCAGCCGGCAAAGAAATATACTTTCCTCCTTTCGATAAAAATGAAGCCTGATGGAAGAACTCCTGATCCCCAACGCCTCCCGACATGATGTCGTCTCATTCACCATTCTGGTGAACGAGACCGCCTTGGATCCTTCCTATGAGATTCTGTCGCTTTCCATCACCAAAGAAGTAAACCGCGTACCCCTTGCCAGACTTGTTATCCGGGACGGAAATGCCTCTGAAAGAAACTTTGAGATCAGCAACGAGGATACATTTATTCCCGGCAATAAAATAAAAATAAAGCTCGGGTTAGATGGGAACAATACCCAGGTTTTCAAAGGCATTATTCTTAAACATGCGATTAAGGTGAGGGCAAACGGAAACACAGAGCTTAAGATCGAATGCCGCGACGAAGCCGTAAAAATGACAGTTGGCAGGCACAACCAGTATTACCAGAACCTGACAGACAGCCAGCTGTTCGATGTATTGATCGGGAGGTATAAAGGCCTTAAGAGTGACCCTGCGCCCACCGTACCTACCCATAAAGCAATTGTGCAGCACCATGTCACTGACTGGGATTTTATGTTGTTGCGGGCGGAAGCCAACGGTATGCTGGTACTGGTGGAGGATGGAACTATCAAAGTTGCGCAGCCCAATAGCAGTGCGACCCCGGTGCTGCAGGTAACCTACGGCTCCTCTGTCCTGGAATTTGAAGCAGAGATGGATGCACAAACTCAGTTTAAGAGCGTGAAGGCTTTCTCCTGGGACCACTCCAATCAGAAACTTTTTGATGCCGACGCTTCTGCGGCAGCTTCCTTTGCAGAACACGGCAATATAAAAGGCAGCGCACTGGCCGGCGCTGTAAGCCCGGAAAACATTGAATTGCAGCACAGCGGGAATTTACCTGAACAGGAACTACAGGAATGGGTGGATGGCATGATGCTCCGTAGTCGCTTGTCTAAAATAAGAGGCAGGGCAAAAGTTACCGGCTATCCTGGCATCAAGCCGGGAGATATGGTAAAACTGGCAGGCGTGGGCGATCGCTTTAACGGCAAAGCCTTTGTTACTGCCGTCAGGCACGACGTAGGCAACGGCACCTGGGACACGCACATTCAGTTTGGGCTTGATCCCGAACGCTACGCCCGATTACATCCCGACACACACGATTTGTTGGGAGCAGGGTTAGTGGGCGCGATACATGGCCTGCAGATAGGCAAGGTGGTGCAGTTGGAAAATGACCCTGCCGGCGAGGATAGAATTCTGGTAAAAGTGCCGGTAATCGATAATACCGCACAGGGTATCTGGTCTCGGGTAGCCAGCCTGGATGCAGGTGCCAACAGAGGGGCTTTTTTCAGACCTGAGATAGACGATGAAGTATTGGTAGGTTTTTTAAATGATGATCCGCGCCATGCGGTGGTGCTGGGGATGCTCCACAGCAGCGCCAAACCGGCCCCTCTTACGGCACAGAATGTAAATCACAAGAAAGGATTTACCACCCGCAGCGGAATGCACCTCCAGTTTGACGACGCCTCTAACACCATTACCATAGACACTCCTGCCGGCAACAGCATCAAACTGGATGAGCAGGGCCAGACCTTAGAGATAAAAGATCAGAACCTGAATAAGGTTACGCTTGAGCCCAGCGGCATAAAGCTGGAAAGCCCCCTGAATGTAGAAATAAAAGCCGGTGTTAACCTGACTTTATCGGCAGGTGCGTCACTCACCATCGGAGGTACAACCCTTTCGGTAAAGGCAGACGGAAACGTAGGAATAGAAGGGGCTTTTGCAAAACTGTCGGCTCAGGGAATTACGGAGATCAGTGGATCACTTGTTAAAATAAACTAGCAAAACCAAACATTTATGCCCTCAGCAGCCAGACTCAGCGATATGCATACCTGCCCTCTCTTCAACGGACCTGTTCCGCATGTAGGTGGCCCAGTTACAGGCCCATGTGTGCCTACTGTGCTAATAGGTAACCTACCTGCCGCCGTTGTTGGTGACTTACTTGTGTGTGTGGGCCCTCCGGATACGATTGTAAAAGGATCCGCCACGGTAATGATAGGCGGTCGGCCAGCTGCCCGGCAGGGAGACCTTACTGCCCATGGTGGAGTAGTTGTAGCAGGCTTCCCGACTGTTCAGATAGGAGGATGATACTCAAAGCGACTTAAGTATTAGGTCACAAGTCATCAGAATATTTATACATATACAGGTATGATATGAATCAGCAGTTTAATTCTTTTCTCGGAACCGGATGGTCTTTTCCTCCCGCCTTCAACCGTAATACAGGCACCGTAGAGATGGTGAGCAATGTAGAGGATATTGAGCAAAGCCTGAATATCCTGCTTTCCACGAGCCTAGGCGAGCGGGTAATGCAGCCGGAATATGGTTGTAACCTCTCGGACTATATGTTTGAGTCGTTGAGCAGTGGCGTTATCGGATATATCAAAGACAGGGTAAAGAATGCCATCCTCTACTACGAGCCACGCATCGTGGCCGAAAAAATAGAAGTTACTTCCGACGCCTCCTTTGATTTGCTGGAAGGCCGCTTTACCATCAGCATCGAATACACTATTCCGGAGACTAATTCCCGATTCAACTATGTGTATGATTACTATAAAAATGAGGCTTTAAAACCTGTGTAGCCTGTTCAGCTTTTCTGAGCTAAAGTGATTTAAAATTCAAACCAAAGCCAAGATGGATGATTGCAAAAATCTGATACATCCTTTCCAAACTGATCCCGGCGTAAGCCAGCGGCAACGGATCATGGACGAACTTCTGTCAGGCCCGGCTATAATAGATGGCCGTACATTAGCCGATCTGCTAGACTACTTTGTGCAGCTCTCCCGTCATGTCAATTACTATGATGCCGATCTGTCTGTCAGCGACTGGCAGCCGTTCTTTCAGAAAAGCCTGCCTTTCTCGCTGGCAGCTATGAGTAAGTATAAGCAGGTTGCTGTTACCGAAAAGCTAAGTATCTACCAGGATCTTTTCCGGAAGCACGCTGCTCCTTCCGGTTTACAGTTACTGACGCATTACGTGTTTTACAGCACCGTATATAACATCAACATATGGCACCTACAGGTAAAAGGGAGTGAGCTGCCGGTAGCCTTTGCGCTTGAGAATCTGATCAAAGACAAGCTGCGCTATCCTGTAAAAGCATTCATCAGCTATACTAATGCAGCCGTTAAGTGGTACTGTATTAAACCTGTAAAGTGGCAGCCTTTAGCCGACAATGAGGTATGGGAGCTCAATATGGCAGACCTGTATACGTCGGATGTAAGCTTCCGGAGCAAGGGAAACACCAAAAGGGAAAGAATCAATGCCCTCTATACTTTGATTCGGGATATAGTACCTGCCATTCTGGATGTTATGCAGCTAATAGCCGATGCGGCAGCAATGAGTATAGAGCAGAGCCTCTTGCCCCTGAAAGAGGAGCTGCGGCAAAAACATCCTCCTCACTTAGCCATCCTGTTCTCTTTTCTGAAATTGTTCCGGTATCTGCAAAACGACTTGAACAGCTTCACTAAAAAGCATCTCGATTTCTTTTACAAACAGGTCTTGCAACTTAAGGCCCGTGACACCAATCCTGATAAAGCGTACCTTGTTTTTGAAATACAAAAACAGCTGGATAAATACCTGCTCCACAAAGGGCTACTGGTAAAGGATGGGAAAGATACCAACAAGGCAGAGGTGTTTTTCGCGCTGGATGATGAAATAGTAATAAATAAAACGCAAATCGCTGATAAGAGAACGCTGTTTCTGAACAACCGGACTTTTGACAAAACTACCTATCTGGAGGGGGTACATATGACCCCAAATGCTGATAAGGCGGATGGTCTGGAGCAGGATTTTAAAGGCGATGAACTCAAGAGTTTTGCGACACTGGGAGCCAAAAACAGTAAGTATACTGATCCGGAGCACAACTATACTAAACCCTACCCCAGCGCCCGCCTCGGTTTCATACTGGCCTCGCCGGTTCTGCTCCTGAACGAAGGAACAAGAACCATCACCACCACATTGTCCTGCCAGCTAAATTCGAATATCTGTAAAGATCTCAACAACGGAGTTGGCACCTCCCCATCCTGCTGCGATAGCAACGAAAATCCTGTATTACAGGCAGCAAATATCGGAGGCTTTCAAGGGTTTGCTGTTGCAGAAGACTTTTATGAACGGATTGTAACTACCCTGAACAGGAAGTATTATTACATAAATCAGGAATTGATCAGAAAGGCTAAAAAGAAAGGCATCAGCGCTGCTCTGACTGATAAACTTAATCAGCTCCTCACCTACTCAAAAAAAATCTGCTACTGCGAAATTGATATTGCAAACTATGAATGCATAATACCTGCCAAAGGCACATTAGCCGGTCCCGGATTCAATGATATCTTCAATGCTGCAGAAAAAGAAACTTTAAAGGACTTCTTTAAACCGAGAAAAGCACTGGATGTCCTGTTCAGCGGTGAGAAAGAATGGCTGGAGCCTAATAAATTAAGTGAAATCACTATTACGCCGCCCGCGCTACCGGGAGACAACAGCTTCATGATAGAGATCAAATCTGTGCTTAAAGCAGATAAGCCTGCGATCACTTTCTACAACAAAGACAAGTTAAAAGAAGACTTCAGTACTACGTTGCCGCTTGTAAAAATAGAGCTGGATGACAGGATAAAATTATGGCATGTGATTGCTGCCCCCCAGGAGACAGTCTGCTGCATAGAAAAAGAGAGAAAAGAAGACGGCTTACCTGTATCGCTGTACCACTTTTTTAGAAATGTTATATTAAAGGACACTACTATCTCCGTAAAAGTATGCGGGCTTAAAAGCATTGTGGTGCAGAATGACGAAAGCCTGCAGGACGTAAATGGGCCTGTATACCCTTTTGGAACAAGACCGGATATTATTGATTTTAATATTGTTAATCCTTCTAAAACCTATTGTGTTACCCAGACATTTATCAATGATGCCATTTCGGCAGGAGTCTCCAATGCGGTCAAAACTTTTCTTGAAAACCTCATCAGTTCCTCCGGTAAATATGAAGTCGGAATCACTGAGCAGGATTTAGCTGACTTTTTAACTACACCTCCATTAAATGGGAACAAAATCATACTTGAAGGATTGTTCAAAGATCCAACAAAAAATTATTGTGAGCTAAATTTGATAGGTCCCAGCTTTTATATTGGTAGTCGTGAAGTATTCTGTAAACACTGGCGAAATGTTTGGTTAAATATCAACTGGAAAGAGAAACCAAATAGTTTTAATGATTACTATAAGGCCTATGTCTTAAGAGAGAACGGAGGCAATAAAATTTATGGATTGGATGAAAAGGAATTCCAAATAAACCTTGCTGTTCTGGAGGATGGTGTATGGCAACAAGAGCAAAACAATACAAAGGTAAATCCGAACTCCAGGACTAATCATTTCAATAGAGAACTTTTTAAAGATGAGCAGGGCTCTCTTCTTCCAGAAAAATGTATACAACAGAATGCCGTACAACAAGTGATAGAAATAACTTCGAATTTCTTCAATGTCTCAAATACATTTGAAACATGTGAAGCAATAACAGAATACAAAACCAGCACCTTGAATGGTTTTTTGAAGTTAACACTTGAAAATCAGGATTTTCTACACAAGGAATACCCATTTGTGCTGGCACGGCAAATGATGGCTTTAGGCCGTTTACCTGATGTGGCCTTAGAAGGTGCTATCTATATTGAACACCCTACCAATAATATTATAACCTTCAAAGGCTCTATTCTTCTGATTAACCAGATTTTGAATGATATTGTTGCCATCGAAACATTATCAGACACTGTACGAGCAGAAGTACAATCAATAATTAACCGGTTGAATAATGCACAGGCAATTACGGGTCCTGGCGGTAGCACAATAACTTCTGCAGAATTAGATTCCATTGTTCAAGCCATAGATGATATCAGGAATAGTAATTCAGCAGCTCAACTGGAGACTGATATAGATGCCTTGTTACTAAAAATAACTCAACTTCAGGCGATCTTCTCTTTTTTTGACATTGATGGAAATGTCATAAAGCCACTGGAAGTTATTATACCCAATGAACCCTGGACACCCGTTATCAAAGATATTGCCTTGGACTATACTGCCACGGCCACGTTAACCGACATTGATCTGATTCACCTCTACCCTTACGAAGGCACTTACAAACACGAAGAAATTTCGTTAGCCCCGGCGCTCTTTCCTTTATTCTGCGATGAAGGAACTTTGTTTCTGGGCCTGCAGCAGCTGGTGCCCGGCAGCAATGTAAACATATTATTTCAACTGGCAGAAGCCACTGCCGATTCTGAAGCAGAAAGAGCAGGGATAACCTGGGCTTACCTCGACAACAACCAATGGAAAGCCCTGCGCCCCGGTTTCGAAGTGTTGGACGATGCTACCGATGGACTCACTACCTCCGGCATAGTAAAGCTTGCACTGCCCGCCAACATGACAAGCGACAACACCATACTTCCAAAGGGCATGCATTGGATCAAAGCAGCTATCCATCAGAACAGTCGCTCCGTCAGTGAAACGATAGGTATACATGCGCAGGCCATCCAGGTAACTTTTACCAATGAGGAGGCAAACGATAAGCTGAGGTTAAGCCAGCCGCTGCCTGCCGGCTCCATTGCAAAATTAGGGGAGGCCGATGTATCTATTAAAAAGGTAGCGCAGCCTTACAGCTCATTTGGCGGCCGTATACCAGAAACAGAAGGGCATTTTTATGTCAGGGTAAGTGAAATGCTGCGCCACAAAGGGAGAGCCATTCAAAAATTTGATTACGAACGCCTGGCGCTCGAAGGTTTTCCGCAGCTGTACAAAGTGAAATGCGTAAACCACAGCTTTGCCCTGAGTGCCCACACGTACGCTAACGATTTCCCGGTGGCACCGGGCTATGTGTTATTGGCCGTTATCCCCGACCTGAACCAGCTCAAAGCCGCACAAACTTTTGAACCACGTGTACCGGTAAGCTTGCTGGAAGCAATTCAGTCTTACCTATACCAGCGTACCTCTCCTTTTGTGCGGCTGCGCATCATGAATCCGAGGTATGAGAAAGTACACTTCTGCTTAAAGGCAAAACTTTACCTGGGCAGAGATGAAAATTACTACACAGAAAAGCTAAAGCAGGATTTAAGGGAGTTTCTGGCACCCTGGGCAGTCGGTCAATATGATAAACTAACGTTCGGGCAATGCATCTACCGCTCCGATGTTGTTCGATTCCTTGAAACCCGCGATTACCTCGATTTCATTCTAGAGCTTATATACTGGCACGAAACAGAAGATCAACCCGATAAAAGTAAAGCTGAGTTCGAGCAAAAACAACTACTTCCGGTCTGCCCTGAAACTCCCCGGTCTATTCTGATAGCTGGCGATATAGATGTTTGTATACAACAAAAGGATTGTGAAGCATGGCAGCAGGAACCGCCCTGCGGCCATAAAAAAATACTTCTGGCAGATTACTGCAAAAAGATAGACTAATTCAGGACCAAAGTGAATGGCTGATGATCTGAAAAATAGTAAAGTAATCCGCAAACATGATCCGGATTTTCCAGCTTATCTCAACTTCGATAAACTTCGGAGCGAGGGTATTGAGCACCTGGGAAATATGGCCGGTAAACTATGGACAGACCATAATGTACACGATCCGGGTATCACTATCCTGGAAATGCTCTGTTACTCCCTACTCGACCTCGGTTACCGCACCAACCTTCCCGAAAAGGATATTTTAACCCGTAACCCGGATGACAAGAGCAAAGACAACAATTTCTTTACTCCTGCTCAGATACTGTCCTGCAACCCGCTGACCATGCTGGATTATCGCAAGCTGCTCCTGGATATAGAAGGTGTCCGCAATGCATGGCTCCTGCCAGCCACCGATGTGCAGGACTTTTGCCGCCCTCCCCGCCAGCAAATTCTTAATGAGACAGGAGCCAATGAGGCAGACGAAGACTGTGTCTGCGATGAGTTCCTGAACGGATTATACCACGTATACCTCGACCTTGAACCTACTCCCGCAGGAAAAGATGCTCAAATCTTTGAAGATGAAACGGTGAAAAGGGTAACAAAAGCCCTGATGGCACATCGCAACCTGTGCGAAGATTTTCAAGACATTTACATCTTATGCAGGCTTCCCCTGGGTGTGTGTGCCGATATAGAGCTGTCAGAAACGGCAGTGGCAGACAAGGTTTATATAGCCATAGCAGAGGCACTTCGTGCTTTTTTCACCCCTACTCCCCGGTTTTATACATTGCAGCAACTACTGGACAAACAAAAGCCTATCGAAGAAATTTTTGCCGGCCGTCCTTATGACCTTACCCAAAGCCACGGGTTTGTGGATACGGAGGAGCTTGAGAAGTTACAGTTAAGAAAGGAGATCCATCTGTCGGATCTTTACCATGTAATACTTGGTGTACCTGGTGTGAAAGCAGTTCAGAACCTGGCCCTACGGTTATGCGCGGACGGAAGTGAAATAACGGCCTGGAAGTACCAGATTAGGGAAAACCATATACCGGAATTCTCTTTAAGTTGTTCCGGCTTCCGGTTCTTACGAAACGGCATGCCCCTGTTTCCTGATTTTAAAAAGTACGAAGGCTTATTTAACCTTAACTTCAACCATAGCGGAAAAGTACTGTATCAGGCTCCTTCCCCCTATCTGGACGGTCAAATTCCGAAAGGCTTCTACCGTAACGATCTGGCAGCCTATTACTCCATTCAAAATGAATTCCCGAAAGTGTATGGTATTGAGGAAGGTGGCCTGCCAGATGACGCCCCCGCGTTGCGGAAAGCACAAGCCCTGCAGCTGAAAGGTTATCTTATGTTTTTTGACCAGTTGCTCGCTAACTACCTCACCCAACTCAGCAGTATCCGGTCCTTGTTTGCGCTTTCCTCGCCTGAGGCAGAAGAACAGCATACGTACTTTATCAATCATTTAACAACAGTACCTGATTTGCCCAAACTGTTGCGCTTTCAGACAGGGGAAAAGAACGGCAGCAGTAGACTGGGCACTGAGGGAAGCACCCTTGTTTTTCCGGTAGACAAAAAGAAGCTTGAAAGATTATTAGAAAAGGACGAATTAAAGCACCTGGACTTAGAACAACTGGGCTATTGCGAAAAACCCGGTGAAACCGATAGCCAACTGGAAGTTTATACTTTCCCCTCTCTGGCAGAGCAGGCCACAGCTGTTCATCAGCTTCAAAATGATTTCTATAACGAAACTGTTACCTGTGAGTTTGTGACAAAAAAGGATGATTGCATTTTCTATTACATAATCACCTCGTCGGAAGAAATTGCGCTGCTAAGCAAAAGGTACTTTAAAAATAAACAGGACGCTAAACTACAGGCCAGCTCAGTCAAGTACATCGGCACCTTCAGCGAAAACTACCGTTCCTACTCTGGCAGCACCGGGAACTTCTCTTTTGATATTGAACTAAACCTGGCTTCCTTCTCCAAATACCTGCAATTGATAGCCGAAGACAGAGATTTATACCTGCACCGCCGCCAGGATTTTCTGCATCATTTGCTGGCCAGGTTTGCAGAGAAATTCACTGATTATGCCCTGCTGTCATTCGGCTTGTTTAGTAACCAACAGGTGGAGGCAAATCAGATAAAGGCCACAGAAAAATTCCTGACTCACTACGATGACCTGAGCAGCAACCGTGGCAAAGCCTATAACTATCTAACTGACAAGTGGAATAACCACAACCTGTCCGGTTTTGAAAAAAGAGTAAACGCGCTCAGCGGCATCGACAGCTGGAAGCGGCACAGCCTCTGCAATTTTGAAGTGTACAAATATGAAGAGCAGTTTGAGGTAACGCTTAGAATTGCCGGTCAGGATTTCTTTACCCTGCATGAGAAGTTTGATACGCGCATAGCAGCACAGGAAGCTGCCCGATCAGTTTTCCTGTTGCTGTCTGAAACATCCAGCTATCAGCTTCAGGAGTTGCCACATGGGCAGGCAAACACCATTGTCCTACAGCAAGACAACCATACCGTTGCCACGTTCCGGGAGGCTTATCACTCTGACGCGGAAGCGCTGCGTATTCTACTCCGGCTGCAACACCTCTTTTCAGAAAGCCCGCCAGTTGAAGAGGATGTTTTTGTCAGTAACTATATCTACTATTTACAACTGCTGGATTACAAAGGCAATGTTGTGTGCATTT
The DNA here is from genome assembly GCF_010015475.1 of Pontibacter pamirensis. Taxonomy (GTDB): domain Bacteria; phylum Bacteroidota; class Bacteroidia; order Cytophagales; family Hymenobacteraceae; genus Pontibacter; species Pontibacter pamirensis. The sequence goes on along the minus strand of NZ_SSNI01000022.1, from coordinate 73,475 downwards.
CTGTGAAAAACTACGACAGCCATGATAAAGCTGTGCGTGTGGTTGAAAAGATGGACGCAGCAATCAACAATCAAAAGCAGTGGCTATCTGAGAATGCTACTATGCAGCAACCTGGCACCCTCTACCGGGACCCACATAATACCATACCAGCACAGTTTATTGACCTCGATGCCTTTAAAGTGGACATTACAAACACCATTGTAGGGAAGCCAGATAAATTCACGTATGATTTGCTCGACATGGGCAACCGGTTCAGATTCGGCCCGGTGCCGGAGTTTGACGAGGAGGAGCAGGCAAGAACACATGCACAGCGCTTGCTGGCCTGGATGTCGAGTGCGGAGCATTACCAGATTCGATACACACCCACTACTCAAAAGTACACGCTTTACATTACAGTGGATGAGGTGGACCAGGGAGTTGGCTATACCGGCTTCGACAGTAAAAATGAAGCAAGGCACATGCAGAACGAGATTCTCTATATCGTATATGAGCATCTTTTCACTCTTCACATCCAGGAATTGCCCAGCAAGTGGAAGTATAAGTATGAGGCAGGCTTAGCAGACACAGCCCGTTATACATTTGAAAGTATAAAGAGCTACAACAGACCGGAGGAAGCAGCAGATGCTGCCAGGGCTTTCAGGCAAACAGCGCCAGATTTGCTGTTGCAGGAACATAAAAATGAACTTAGGCTGGAAGCCGGGTCTAATAGCAGGCAATTTTCTTCCCTCAGGCTTGTACGCGGTGATACAGAGAACAATGTAAAGGCCAGGAGCACCGTTGAAGAGTGGCAGCAGGTACAAGCTGAAATCAGACAACTTCAGCTTAATGCCGCCCCCGAAGATTTTGAGGCAAGTGTTGCGACTGATCGTATCAGCCGGGCAGGCCTCTATGTGTACCGCCTGATTGATAAAGACACTATACCAGCTTTTTACAGTGAATCCTTTGAAGACAGAACAAATGCTGAAGCCAAAAGGCAAGAGCTGATAAAAATTAAATGCGACGCTTACCGGCACCTTGAAATCTGTTTGGGCGGGGATATCATCAGGAAGCGGAAAGAAAAAAATTCAGGAAAAATATGGTATCACTACCAGATAATATGCCGCAGCCGCTTTACCCTTTCCGGAGAACAACTGGTCCTGTTTGAGAGCACCAAGGGTTACCCAAGTAAAACAGAAGCCGAAAAAGCATTTTCAGAAAACTACCTCCACATTCTTCACTGGGCTTCTGACTTCAATAAGTATGGAAAAAGAATCAGCATAGCAGAAATTCCAGCTTATAGCACAGACGCTTGCGACAGCAACGAAAATATCGTTTTTATTCCAGAAGAAACCTTAAGCCTGGAGGAGTTGGGAGATGATACAGAAGCAGTTATTCGTACGCTGGTTGCTATTGCTAATTCCTACCCTATCCGGCTGATTGACAAACTGTCTGAAGCCTTTTTTAACCTCTTCCCCTGCGAAGACAAGCCTGAGAAACAAAAAAAAGCCTGTAGAGAAGAGGAGAAAGATTATGTGTATTATTTCAGGCTAAATGGGTTCAACTCTGAAAACACAGAAGAAGCCCCTCCTTTTTGGCAAAGCATAGCGTATTATGCTACCCCCGAAGAAGCACGGAAACAGTTTTATTTTTTCAGGATGCTCCTTTGTTACCACGGTAATTTCTACTTGGACTGCGACCCTTGTACTGAGGAAAAGAACAGCTACCGCATCTACCTCAGAGAGGTACTGGCAGAAAGCACCCGCCGATTTGGCAAGGAAGCAGATGCCTGGGGAAAAGAGGGGGTACAGAAGTTCATTTGTGTTGCACAGTCACAGGATGCTTTTCATACCTATCAGCGGAAAGAAGATTGTTGCTTCTCCTTTTATGTGGCTTGCGCTGATACGCCGCTTTACCACCCTTGCCAATACGACACGCCTCAGAAGCGGGACGCAGCGATCCAAAAGCTTTACATGTATCGTAGCGATGCCTGGCAGATAGTTCAGGATGAGGAAAATCGGTATTACACGCTGACTGATGAGCAGGGAGTGTCGTTTGCCCGTGTCGTCTTCAACGATCAGGAGATAACCTGTACCCCCTTGATCAAACTACTTTCTAAAGTTGCACAAAAGCAGGTGGGGTATCCCATAGATGAAAACGGGAGCCCCTATGTGCAGGACGATGAAACCGGATTAAACATACAAACGCAGGAAGGTTACGCACCAGAACAGTGGCAGCAAACACTGGAGGCGTTTGCCTACTATTTCCCGGTTGTAAAGAAAACAAATGGGAAGGACGATCAGGTTAAGTACTGCATCGAAATAAAAATACCCGGCCTTAGTCTCTGTGAGGAAACAGTAGAAGAAAGTCCTTGTGGTTGCTTTGATAAAGAAGTAAGAGAAGAACCGGCCTGTTCCGTAGCCTGGGAAAGCCCCTGCTGTTTTACTACCTGCGAGGAAGCCATGACGGCACTGCGGGATATAGAGCCCCTGCTCCTCCGGCACGAAAACTATCATCCTGTTTATACATGTGCCTGTAATGAATATGGGATTACGCTGCACTACAGCATTTATGATGACAATCCGGAACAGGAAAACAGGAGACGGGGCTATAGGTTGAGCAACAGCGAAGTTGTGGCTTTAAATCCTCAGTGCTATACCAGCCCAGAGATGGCGTGTGAGGGCGTTGATCGGGCCCTGAAACGCATTAACAGCGAAGGCTTACATGTGGTAGAACATATCCTCCTGCGGCCCCGCTGCGAAGAAGATTGCGAATGTGAACAGTACAGCGCTTTTTGCAAAAACAAGACCAATTGCTGCTTTCCGTGGAAAGAGCCGGCCCAGGACCCGTGTGCAGATCAGTTGGAGAGTTGTTTTATCCCTGGTGCAGATCCTTATTCTTTCATCACGACAGTGGTATTGCCCGCATGGCCCGCCCGTTTCAGAACAGTTGAGAACCGGCAGCTGCTGGAAAATATTTTATACCGCGAAGCCCCTGCCCATGTGCTCCTCAGAATACTCTGGCTCGCCCCGCACGATTTCTGCTGCTTTGAAAGTAAGTATAAGGACTGGGGCAGCTGGCTGGCACTCAGGAAAAGCTGCCCCGAAGAATTTTCTACCTGCGATTTTCTGACTTTCCTGTTCAACAGGAACTTTGAGTGCCTGGAAGTATGTGAGGTTTGCAAGCCATGCCCGGAAGAGGAATCGCAAACTAACGTTTGCTTCGAGGGGAGAATAAATAGCACCAAAAATCCGCTACAGTTCCAGAACCAGATAAACGAGCTCTTCTGCTGGAAAAAACAATGTGAAGAAGAGTATGAGTTTACTCCATGCAATGCGACACCAGAGGTGGATGATCCTGATGACGATGTGATACTTTTTTCAAGAAATATGATTCCAGCTGTTCCCTGGTCTGCGACAGAACCAGACGATGGCCCGGAGGCAGAAAGTCAGCAGGAAGAAACAAAGCCTGACCATGCCGCAGTAAATAACTTAAACCCGGCACCACAATTACTCAGAAGCCGCTATGCCAGATACCGAACAGCTGTTGAACAGGTACCTGAAAATTTAAAAGATTATCCTACGGTAGAGAAGGTTCAGGCTTTTCTTAAAGCTTCAAAACCCTCTGCTACAAGAGTAGCAGCTCTTCTATATGAGATCATATACACCGGGGACTTGACACCTATACCTAAAAAGCAGAAGCTTGGGCTGTTGCAAAATACCCTGAGCTACTACTTCGACAAGTCCTACTTTGGCAAAAAGGATCTTGAGAGCATAGCCGCCATCAGTGAGGCTTTAGAAGAACTCAGAAAAGCAAAAACAGATATGCAGGCAATCTACCGCTACTGGATTACGGATGAAGTAAGTAATTTTATTCCGGAGGCAGACCTGGAAGAATTACGGCAGCTGCTGATGGGCTCAGGTAAATAAATGCGATGCAACACATTATCAGAAAGCAAACCATACAGCTGCAGCTAAACAGAAAAGCAGATGCTTTTCAGATGCAGCACCTGATGAGCAGCCACTACTGGCACAGCGTAGTGCCTGCCCTGGAAAAGCTTTTTGATGAAGTATGCCCGGAAGGGGAAATCATTTACGTCGAAAAATTGGAGATAGACCTGGGCCTACTGACCGAGAAGGAACTGTATGGCCAGCAGTGGAGCGATGCGTTGCTTTTTAAAATGGCGGAGCAGATTTACGAAAAGCTAAGCGCTGGTGCAGCCGGAGCAAAAGCAACTGTGCAGCTGCAGAAAGAATCTGCAGGTTTGGTGCAGCAATGGCTATACTATATGCAGCATGGGTATCTGCATTGGAATACTTTACAAATTGATGGGGGCTGGAAACAGCAGGTGCTGGAGGCACTGGCACAGGACGAAGCAAACATAAACGTCCTCAGAAAGCTTTTGCTATCAGAACAAGGCTTTCTAAGAAGAGTTACGGAGCAACATACAGATAAATTTCTGCTACAGCTGGCGGCAATTCTTTCAACTCCTTCTCACCCTCCTTTACCCTCCCTGTTGCAGGAGCTGAAACGGGTCTTCAAAGCCTCTTCCGACTTCCAAACCGACTTACGTAGCCTAAATGAGCCAGGTATCAGACCTCGGCTCTGGAGCTATATACTGGCAATTGCGGCAGCACCCCCACAAAATGCTGATGCTACCACGGTTGTCCGGAGCATTTTGAAGGAAGATCCTTTCCCAGGTGAAGAGGAAGCAAAAGGAGCGGAGGGTGAAGTGGAGGAAGATGGCATTTTTGTTCAGCATGCCGGTATGGTTTTACTGCACCCCTTCCTGACTATGTTTTTCAGCCGGTTAGGGCTTACAGAAGAGGGCGTCTTCACCAACAGCGCAGCGCAGCAAAAAGCCCTTTACCTGTTGCACTACGTGTCCACAGGTGAAACGACAGCCGAAGAGTATGAGCTTGTTTTTCCTAAAGTACTGTGTGCTTACCCGCTGCAGAAACCGGTATCAAAACAAATCAGCTTACTTAAAGAGGAAACAGAAGAAGCCGACCAGCTGCTGCAGGAGGTTATCCGGCAATGGGAAGTTTTGAAAAGCACTTCTCCGCCCGGTTTGCAGGAAACGTTTCTGCAGCGCAACGGCAAACTGTTTACCCAAAATGAGAGCCTCCATCTACAGGTAGAGACAAGTGCTGTGGATGTGCTACTGGATTACCTTCCCTGGAACCGGAGTATCATTAAACTGCCCTGGATGAAAGAACTACTGCATGTGGAGTGGAGATGATTTGATAGACAGATAAAATGAAAACTGCTGAAGCCAAAACAACGGCTACAACTTCTAAACAGAATAAGCCTTTCTTTCAGCGAAAAGGCGAGCAGTCTTTCTTTGGCAAAAATGCGGCATATGATTCTTTCTTCACCACTCCCTCTCCTATTGTACAAACAAAGCTCACCATCGGCCAGCCCGGCGACATATATGAGCAGGAAGCGGATGCGATGGCCGACCAGGTGGTGCAGCGACTCAACAATCCTGAAACTATACAAACCAAACCTAACCACCTGACTCATGCTGTTTCGCCTTTGTTACAGCCTAAGTGTTCGGCCTGTGAAGAAGAAGAAAGGGTACAGAAGAAGGAAGAAGAAGAGAAAGAGCCTCAGATGATGGCCAAGCCAGCGTCTGATAAACCAGCTCAAACTAATAGTCTACAAAGCCAGCTCAATGCCTCAAAAGAAGGTGGATTTGCTTTATCTGAGGATACCAAAGCCTCTATGGGAAATGCTTTTGACGCTGATTTTAGTGAAGTAAAAGTACATACAGACAATCAGGCGGTTCAAATGAATAAAAATCTCAATGCGCAGGCGTTTACGCATGGTTCAGATATTTATTTTAATAAAGGAAAGTATGAGGTCAGCTCTTCCGAAGGACAGCACCTACTTGCCCATGAACTGACCCACGTAGTGCAGCAAAGAGGTGAGGGAGTAAACCAGAAGGGCTTGTCAAAATTATCAGGAAACTTTATTCATAAACAGGAAGTATGTGAAGCTCCTGACTACAACCTCAATGAAACGCCAATATATGATGAAAGTCAAGGAGTTTGCGAATCTCAAGAGGCTCATACAATAAATGTTGATGAAGTCAATAACTTTAGATCAATACCATTTTACACCATAGCGAAAGTGCTTCCTGCATCAGGAATAAGGCTTCATACCACTCCTTCAGTCCAGGATCCCGACTATCAGAATAAAACTGGCAGAGCTAGCGATTTTAATGTGCAACCCAAGGGATCCTTCGTGACAATTCTTGGTGTTGGAACCCATCCCCATGTGGGATGGGTGAAAATCAAAACCCAAACCGGATTCACAGGATGGATTGAGCAAAGATTTCTTCAATCTTTAATTCCTCTTCCTGTCACCGATGACACCAGGAAGGGAAGTACCAGACCGCCGATAGACCAGCTTACCAGAGAGCTTCATTACATTGAGCCGGGGGATAAGCTGGAAACCTTGATTGATAAATACTATAAAGACTACCCCTATGAAACCGGCAATGATCGCAGGACAATTGCTTATGCCTTTTTTATTTTAAATGAAGAAAACCCCGGTGTGAGCTTGACAGGAAGTTATGATGATTCGTTCTGGAAAGACACCATTTTAGATCGGGATTTTTCCGAAACACGAAAGATTTACCAAACCATTCAACTGTATCATGGATATTGGATACGCTTTCCAAGTATCTATTATATCAATTTGCAACGGGATTTAGGAGCGGTTGGAGTAAGACTAGAGTGGAAGAATACGACTATAGCCATTGGGCGAGGAGTGCAAGGATTTTTTGAAGGGGTTGTTGCAGGCTTTGCCCAGGCTGCCGTTGATATGGTGGTGGATTTGTGGGATTTGGTAAAGGGCATTTTTACCGGAGAACTATTCAAAAAGGGTTATCAATTGGTGAAGCAGTTTATTGAGCTTTATCAGAAGGAAGGAATTGGCGGTATTTGGAGAGTGATTTCTGGTTTCTTCAAAGGTATTTATAAATCATTTATAGACAAATGGAATACTCCGAACCCTCGTCAGCGGTGGAAATTTATTGGCGAGATTGTAGGTATGATCATCTTTGAAGTTGTTTTGGCTATTCTTACTGCCGGAGTGGTAACCGCCCTTAAATGGTCTGGCCGTTTGGCAAAAGTTCTTAAAAAGTTTCCTTCCCTCGATAACATTGTTAGGTCCGGAGCAAAAACGGTAGAAAGGCTCAAAGCTAGTAAGGGCAAAGCAGTAGAGACGGCCAAAGATCTAAGAGATAAAAAAAGACTAGGTTTCTCTAACAAGGAATGGGACAACTTTATAGCCAACAAAGATAAGAATTGGACTGAGGTAAAAGGAAGTCCTGATTTGTTGAGGCTTGAAATTGACGGACTTAAAAAATCTCGTCCTCGCCGCTCCTTAGAACCAGGGTATGATGTTGAAATTGAGCTCCCCAATGGTCATGTGTACCGTCGAAAGAAGGATGGTTCCGGGTGGTGCAGGTTTTCTGATTATCCGGAAGGATGCGGAGATATCCCTGTTGATGATTACATAGGGTGGGATCCTGAACTCGAAGAAAAATGGAACAGAGAGTTACTTGGGGAAACAGAAGGAAAAAAAGCCGCAAGAGATGTCAAAGCCCAAACCCCGAAAGAGGAACGAATGATGCACCTCTTTCGTCAACTTCAGAGAGCAAGGGACCAGTATATGGGTAAAAACCCAAGCTGGAAGCCAAGAAGAGATGGTACAGTGGAAGCAGTAATAAGAAGGATGAGGAAACAAGGCAAAGTGAATGGAGTCGAGCCAAATGAATCTGTTAAAGTAATAGGCCCTGATGGAAAGGAAGGATGGTACCACATTGATGAGGTGGATATGGGACATGTGCCTGTTGACGCAGTAGAATACTGGAATAAAGAGGGCTACAAGTATGGCGCTCAGTCTAAAAAAGTAAGAGACTGGATGAAAGATCCTAATAACTATGAGTTAGAGCATTCCATTGTAAATCAAAGAAAAGGTGCTGCTATTGCTAGCACAATGCAATATAGAAGACCTTTGAGATGAAAAATGAATATGGAAAGCACAACACCTTCTTCCAGGCAGTAGATCCTATGATAAATATGTTTGGTGTCGGACCTCCTATTCCTTTGCAGTGCAAAGGAATAGGAGGTCCGCTTGACCTGCAGCCCGACCTTTGTATAACCGCTCCGGGATTAGGTGAGGTTTGTGGTTCCGGGGCGGCAAAACCATGCTCGAAAATGGATCTACCAGGTTGCGGTCCGGTAGGCAAATTTTTTGGTTGCGCTAAACCAAATGACCCTAAGACCAATTGTCCTCCCGGATGGCGGGCAGCCGGATCCAAAGGCTTTGAAGACCAATGTTGCTTCGGTTCATCAGTAGACAATAAAGAACATTGCTGCCCATCTAACAGGATTAGCTTTTTGGACCTCCGCTGTTGCAAGCCCGATGAAGTGGTAGCCGAAAATCACTGCAAAAAAATGAAGGAGTTGTCACCAATAGGCCCTCTATGTTTTTTCCCGGGAAAGCGATCTGCCTTAGGTGGCAAGTGCTGCTTTCTGCCTGAGGTGCCCAAAGGGCTAGGCTGTGGACTACCAGATATTAAACCGCCCGTTCCGAAACCTCAGCCTATTGTTCCGCAAGCTATAGAAATCTTCTTTGACCTCGACCGCCCCTTCTCCGGTGAAACCAGTGCTACAGTTAATTCCGCTATAACCGCTATTGGCAAAAATAACTTTGATAAACTGGTAAATGCACTTCAGGATGATCCCTCCCTTAAAGTGCAGTTGGTAGGGCGGACCTCTCCCGAAGGAGGAGCCGCCTACAACCGGGAACTGGGGGCAAGGCGCTCCCGCTTTATTGCAGCAGCATTGAAAGCTGCAGGTATACCTGGTGATCGGATTGCTGATCCGCCCATATCAAATCTATTTACAGGTTGCATTGCAATTAAGACAGGCTTAGTCAGTTGCGGAGAAGAGGGAGCCACAGGAATGAAAGATCGACAGGTATTGGCACGAGTTTTTAATAAGACGCAATACTGATATTTATCCTCATGATCATATGATTTTAACACGGGTGCATTTTATCAAAAATTCCTTCCCTCTTTCGTTTCTGTCGCACTAACAATAAAGCAGACACAAGAAAAAAGTAATAAAATCACTATAACCTGAAATTTTGCCCCCTCTGATTCGAAACACATTTCTTTTTCCAAATTATTACTGCTTCAGAATTTGAATTCACTGCAACATTTCACTTCAGTATCTTTCCTTCCTTCACATATTCCTTCCGGATTCCTTCCAGAAGGTCTTGCTCAGCGATGGTGGCTGCCCCCCGGGAAATAGCTTGCAGGCAGGCATGCTGCACAATGTTGATGATGTGAGCACCAGTAAGTTCGTATTGACTGGCAATCTGATGAAGATCAACATGAGTGCCTGGCCTTACTTTTTCAGGTATCGTGTTTTGCCATAACCGCAAACGTTCCTCATACTTGGGCAGCGGAAAATAGATGTGCGACTGGAAACGGCGGGCAAAGGCATCGTCTATGTTGCTTTTGAAGTTAGTGGCCAAAATGACCAATCCGGCATAATTCTCTGTCCGCTGCAATAAAAAAGACACTTCCTGGTTCGCATACTTGTCGTGGGCATCCCGTACGGAGGTGCGCTTCCCGAACAAGGCATCCGCCTCATCAAAAAATAAAATCCAGTTTTTATTTTCAGCCGTGTCGAAGAGGTGCGCGAGGTTCTTCTCCGTCTCCCCAATGAATTTTGAAACAACCAGCGAGAGATCAACCCGATAGACTTCCCTTCCGGTGTGCCTCCCTAATAATGATGCTGTGAGTGTTTTGCCGGTGCCTGGGGGACCATGGAAAAGAACACGATATCCTGGTTTAATTTTCTTTGCCAAGCCCCAATCCTTCAGCAGTACATATTCATACTTCAGCCATTTTTCCAAGTCACGTACTTGCTGCATAGTATCCGTGTTCAGGACCAAGTCCTCCCAATCTTGAAGCGTTTCTATCTGCTGTGCAGGGAAGTGGATACCAAACCGGGGTTTGGAGATTTGTCCCGTTAAAAAGTAATCTATATATTCCTGAGACAGAATAATTCGCCCACTCATCACAGGCTCCCCCTGTGGAAGGTCTTCCAGCCAGAGTACTGCTTTTTTATTAAACAGATGATCTTCACCAAACAGCTTTTGTATTTGTAGTCGCTTATTCCAGTCATCTTCATCCAACAGAAACAAAGCTGTTTCGCCAGTAGGCAGGAATCCCCTGAAGTTTTTACCACGCACCCCTCCTATCCTCGGGAAATCGCCTGAACTGCTGAGAGTCTGTTGAATTGACTGGTCAAACAAGTCTGGCTGTGTGTGCGGAGCAAGGGAAATGAGAAGCAGCGTTATTTCACTTTGGTTTAGCTCGTTTTCCTTGATAAACTTTTCAAGGTGTGAAGAAAACTGCTGAAGTTTCGGCAACGTTGGTTTGGGCTCTGGCTTCTCTGCTTTCAAATACCGGCCAATCCGGTACTGGATCAATTTCTGCAGATATTGCAACTCTGAAGGAATGGTCGCTTCCATAGTACAATGCTACTTATATGGTGATTAAAAAGGTTTAGATTTAACCTATGTAGGGTTGACTAAAATACAGAAAAACCTATACTATCGGCTCATAATTCAAAGAACAATGCAGGAACAGTTGCTTCTTTTGCCTTCTTAAATAGAAGCAACCAATTTTTTGATTACGTTATTGATACCATATCATCTTCTTTTTGCTGCTTTCGTGTTCTCTTTTCCTATACTTCTCTTATAAGTAACAACAGATATGGAGTACTGACAGGGGTACAATGTTCCCTGTTGTTTTTTCTGGTTCAAAAGCTTTATGAGTGCAGAATGAAGGATATCCCGCTGAAATAACAGCGCATGAGACACTTAAAATTGGCTGGCGTTTTACATTTTCTTCAACAGAAAACCAGTACCATATGATGCTTAGGTATACTATCCATTTCTTACTCTCTCTTGTCCTTCACCCCTGCCCCAAAGCTCACCAGGTTGAACATCTCCCGCATTCGGGACCGCACCCGTTTTCCTAGCTTTGCTCTATTTCTGCGCTGGCCTGGTTAGTGGTCAGGTGCGTCTTCACGCCCCACAGAACGATATGGTCGTAGCGGCTCAGCAGCACCTCCTCCATCACGTTGCAGGTGTTGCCGTAGTGCTTCCCGCTGCTCTCCGTCCCCAGGTCATCGAAGAGGTAGGCGCTTGCCTTCAGGAGTGAACCGGGAGGGGGCTGGCTGTAGCGCTGGATGACCACGTAGTCATTCTTGTGAAACTCATACGCCCTGTTTGCAGAACCATGCAGTGCTGTTTTTAAGTTGAATTTCTACTTGTACTCTGCCCCATTCAGGCAGCCTGCTGCTTGTACACCTATACCGGAACGCACCTCCCGACTCCCTGGTGGTGCTTCTCATGGTTGTAGAAACTGAAGAAGCTCTTCACCCCCTGATACAGCTCCCATCCATCCTTTGCCGGGTATAAGTAAACATAGTCCCGCTTCAGCCTCTGCCACAGCCGCTCGATGTAAACATTGTCGAACGCTCTGCCTTCGCCATCCATGCTGCTGCAGATGTCTTCCCCTTCAGATACTCCACCCACTCCTTACAGGTGAAATGGCTGCCCTGGACGTTCTGACCCGCTTGTGATTCACCCGATGTCCCTCATACCGCAGGTAGTCCTGCATCTGCAAGACCACGTGCATGGGTTTATCCAGGTGATGCTCATCCTTCGGCGCATTATCTCCAGGTTCTCCTCGCTCTCCTGAGCGGGCGCGTGATTGAGACCGTTGCGGTGAATGCTCAAAAGGCTGCACTGAAATTCCTTCTTTCTCCTTTCATTGTTCCACTAACTTAATTTTAATCTTCAGTCAAAGTAGTGGCAATAAACCCGGTGAGTATTATAGAGCTTCAACAATACTGTGGAGTTCATCCAGATGCCACTGTTCAATCATCTATTCTATCCGAAACACTTATACCTTATCGGGTATAACAACTACTGAAAACATTTTTTTATACCCGATAAGGTATAATACAAAATAAAGAACTATATTTATACCCGATAAGGTATATTATATGGAGTTAAGCAAATTTGTAAAAGACAAACGAGCTACTGCTCATCTAACGCAACCTGAATTAGCGGAAAAAGCGGGAGTGGGCCTTCGGTTCATCAGAGACCTGGAGCAGGGAAAAGAAACGCTCCGCCTGGACAAAGTAAACCAGGTATTACAACTTTTCGGGTACCAGGCGGGGCCCGTTCCTTTGAACCGCAATGAGTTGATAGATGAGAAAAGCTGAGATAAAAATGCAGAAAGCCACGGCCGGTTGGCTGACACAAGATGAAAACGGGTATCACTTTGTATATGATGCTGCTTATCTGCAAACACCAAACCCGGAGCCAGTCAGCCTTACGCTGCCCTTGCAGGATGCTCCATTCAGCAACAACGTGCTGTTCCCGTTTTTTGATGGGCTCATCCCGGAAGGCTGGCTGCTTGACATTGCCGAAAGAAACTGGAAACTGAATCCGCGAGACCGGATGGGACTGCTAATGACCTGCTGCAAGGATTGCATTGGAGCTGTAAGTGTGTACCCTTTACAGGAGGACAAGGACTTATGAGCAGGTGTTTGTTCTGTTACAAGCTTTTGCCTGAAAACGAAGTAGATTTTCATGCTGCATGCAGTAGAAAGATGTTCGGGCGAACTCCTCCTCCTGTACTACCCTATAGCGAAGCCCAGATGGAGGAGCTGGCCAGGCAGGTGGTACGCAGCCAGGTAACAGTCACAGGGGTTCAGCCTAAGTTATCATTGGACCTGTCTCCTGCAGAGAACGCAAATGAACCCGGTCGTTTCACAATTGTCGGGTTGTGGGGAGGCTATATTCTGAAACCTCCAACCCTTCGTTACCCGGAGTTGCCGGAGCTGGAGGATGTAACGATGCACCTGGCCAGCATAGCCAGGATAAACGCAGTACCCCATAGCCTGATACGCTTGCAGTCAGGCTCTCTGGCTTATATCACAAAGCGCATTGACCGTACCTGCAAAACCAAACTGCACATGGAAGACATGTGCCAGCTCACGGAACGGTTAACGGAAGACAAATACCATGGCTCTTACGAACAAATAGCCAAAGCCATACTAAAGTACTCCGCTAACCCGGGGCTGGATGTGGTCAACTTCTTTGAGCAGGTCTTGTTTTCTTTTCTGACGGGTAATGCAGACATGCACTTAAAGAACTTCTCATTGATTTACCAGCCTATGGTTGGCCCGGCACTTTCACCGGCCTACGACATGGTGGCAACGGCACTGGTAAATCCAGCCGATGACGAAGACCTAGCGCTAACCCTGAACGGCAGAAAGAAGAAAATAAAACGCCAGGATTTTACCGCTGCCTTCCGCACATTGAAACTGGGTGAGAGGCAACAGGAAAACATCTTCAGGAAGATGGAAAAGGCAAAAGCTAAATGGGTGGATTTAATAGATACCAGCTTTCTCAGCCATTCATATAAAGAAGCTTATAAAAGGATAATCAAAGACAGATTTCTAAGGCTGGAAGCATAATGAACAAAGAAGCCTAGTAACGCTGCAGCCACCGCTGCACTGTCAGTTTATTATCCTGTACCAGTTCTGCAATCCGTGCAGCTCAAGCTAGAGAAGCTAATGCTAAAGCGGCATTGTTGAGGGGGCTTCAATGGGAGTTACCGCAGTGAAGATGACACTGTTAGAATTACACTTCCAACAGTTGCTTAAGCGAAGCGGCTTAACTATAAATATCATAAGCTTCCATTCTTTTGATTGCCTGTAAAATGAATGCCTATTCTTCAACAGTTATCTTCACCTCTGCACTTAACTTTTTAGCTAAGCTGCGAACATATTCCTGGAAATAGGCCGGGTTCCTAAACCCCTCATCACTAAGCTCCCAACCTGCCACTGCGTAGTATTCTACAGGTTTGTCTTTCTCCACCTTTAGCTTAGCCAGGTAGGATTTGGACAGGCTACCTGTTTCCGGTGCTTTCATATATCCCCTATAGGCTTCCTTTGGAAGAATCAACGCCAGCCCCAGCCACCACTCTTTGTTATAGCTTTGTTTGTCATGGGTAAGCAGTATAACATACTTGTCATCCGTCGCAATTTCTGTTAAGGGCTGCTGTGTTTCAGAATTCACAAGACCTATTAACAGCGTTTCATCGCCCTGAAGATGAGAGAAGCGGGCGGAGTTTTTATAGGCATACATACCTGGCCAGATGCTGGTGGTCTCTTCTACCTCATAGTTTCTGTTGAGGGGCTTCCAGTTGTGGTACTGGTAGTTTATCACCGAACGCGCCGGTCCCTCTGAGAGGATCTGAAAGAAAGTACTGTCTACATTGTTCAGGGAATCCGCTTGTGTTACGCCAAGGCGGGCCAGTGTATCCCCTATCATCAGGGCAATTCCGCCAATTCCTACTGAATTCCCCACTGATAAGATGTCTCTCCCCCAAGCCTCCATCACGTGGTAATTATCTTCTGTTACGCCCTCCTGGTTTATTCCCACACTATCCGGTGACATATAGGACACCTTCTTCCCGAACACATCTTTTGAGTTACGGCCATCCAAGTAATGCCTGAAGCCTACTTTATCATTCTCCCAGGAGGGCCCGTCTGTCTGATATGGCTGATAGCCCATTACCCCGGGTAATTCATGTGCATAAAAGGTGTCGCTGGTGGCAGGCTGCACCTTGCCTTCCACAGAGGAGCGTACCCCAAAACGTACACTGGTGCGCTTTTCAAAATTAACAGGAGTATCTATCCATTTGAGGTGAACCGTTTCTTCCCCGTTCGCAGGCAGATCTTTTACAAAAAATAACTCGTCCCATTTGTTGTCTCCATCCAGGTCATCCAGCTGTGCGGGAATGGTATCGCCCCTTTGGCTCAGCACCAAAGGGTAAAGTTCTCCATCAGGTGCCCCCGTCAATTCACCTCTCTTAATCGAGATAGCTTTTTCAACTAAATTCACTGAAGAAGTATTGGTAAGGGTGACTTCCTGTCCTCCCGAATCCTTTTCTGACTGGCAGGAAGTAAGACAGCCAAGAAGGCATGCCAATAGGGTAATTCTTTTGCTCATCCTGTATCTGTTTCTCTGAAAACGCATTTATATCGCTTAGCTAATGGTTATTTTATGTTCAAAAGGAGTAAACCCCGTAAGGTATACATGCATGCCTTCCGTTCGTAAAGACCCGAAATGGGAGGTATACATTTCACCCTCCAGTCCTCGAAGCCTTTTATGTGCCAGCGTACCTGGCCCAAAGGTTATCGTTTGCTCCCCGAACTGGTACTTCCCCATTCCCTGCTCCAAAAAGTTATTACCCGTCTGGTCATCTGAAGGAGTAACACCCACTAACTTCCCGCCCTCCTTAAAGCAAAGTTCAATGGTGACCGGCACATTATCCGAGCCTGCTACCTTGAAGGTTAATTCGTTATTGCCCTCCTTTTCCTCCACCGTTACTGTCGTTTCCAGCGTTTTCACATTACTAACCGGCCTGTTCTCAAAATCCATCTTATTCCAGAACCGGCCATCTATACTTTGAGACAAGGCATAATCCCCATTTTCCTTTCGCAGCGCAGCAGACAGCGGCTGGTAGTAAGGCACTTCCAGCTTTTTGTATAAAACATACTTTTCTCCTTCTTTTTTGAGGCCCTCACTCCGGAAATAGCCTGTACTGAAAAAGTTTGACGACACGCGCAGGTATTTCAGGATGGCATCTCCTTTTCTGAACGAAAACATATTGGGACTTGTCGAACGGCCTGAGCCGATAACCAAAGGCCAGTCTACACCACCAAAGATAGTCGTGGTCGTGTCGCCTCTGCGTATTCTGGCCAGGTTGGAAGTAGTAAAAAACTTTTCGTAGTTCGTTGGAGGAGGGGAAGGAGCCGGAAGTTCTTTTCTCAACAAAGGTTCTTCCATAAAATAAAACAAAGATTGGCTTAGTATTTCCTCTTCAAAGCCCTCAACACCTTCAATAAACTTTGCTATCGCCGCGAACTCTTTATTATTATCCAGAATGGCTAAGTAACGGTAATGATGATAATAATCTAAAATGGTTTTAGAGCCGAACTGATCCTGCCTCCTGGAATCAGTCGTAACCAGGTCTCCGTTAGGCTCCAGGTAGTAATACGTCATTTCCAGGTTCTTCCTGACCGGCACTAACAAAGAGGGCATGTTCAATAAGCGAGCCATCGTGATAAGGGAACGGTCTATAACTTCTGAGTAGATTCTGCTTCTCTCCAGGTAATGACCATCCTTGTCGATAAAGATACCTTCTCCTAACCAGTCCTGGATCCTGTTCATAAACTTGGGGTCAGGGTAAAGCGCGTTAATGCGTGCCAGCGCAGAGGAAACCACCCAGCGGTGATTGGGCGTATGGACACCTCCTTTGGCTAATGCATCTCCGGCTTTCAGTATAAACTTTTTTACCTCGCCCTTTACTTCATTTAAAGCTTTTGCCTTGTTCTTCTGCAAGAGGGAGGTGCCTACACAGAGAGGCTCTAAGATAAAGGCTGTATCAGGTGGTGAGCCAAGGTTGCCAATATCCAGTGTGCCGTCCGGCCCCTGCACCTCCAGCAGAAACTGAATTATTTTTCCCATATAAGGGACTAGCTCCTGGCTTTTGTGATACCTGGACAGAGGTGCTCCATAAGAAGCAGCTAAGGTGGCAAAATCATACCCTAACTCTCTTCGAAGTCCTTTTATTTCTGAGTTCAGCGCCTCTATGATGAATGCAACACGCTTGTCATTGGCTTGTACCAGGTGCCGGTAAAATTCATTTTCTGACTTATCATTATTAGAGGTGCCGCTTTCCGGACTGGCTAACAGATTTGTGCCAAAAGGATTTAAGATTGCTATTGCACTTAAACCCAATGATTGCTTC
Source organism: Pontibacter pamirensis (assembly GCF_010015475.1). Lineage (GTDB taxonomy): Bacteria > Bacteroidota > Bacteroidia > Cytophagales > Hymenobacteraceae > Pontibacter > Pontibacter pamirensis. The sequence goes on along the minus strand of NZ_SSNI01000022.1, from coordinate 56,566 downwards.
AGGAAAGACTGGCGGCTTATGTTACGCATACTTTACAACAGATTTTCTTAATGCTTAAAAATTGATTTATAACTATCCCGGAAGTGCTACTTAGATCCTATACCCGAAGGCTGTTTCTTTATGGCTGTGCGATAAAGCACTTGGCCGATATGCGAAATGGCATGCACGACTATTTCTTCAGCGCTTACAGAAAACAACAAAAACCCATATGCCGATGGGGCAAACTTACTATAATCCAGCTTACCTACCTGGGTTGCTTCGGAGGCAGCACCAGATACAAAATGATGCACTCCTCCTTCCGGTAGCAAATGCTGTAAACTATGATCATGCCCTGCCAGGTATGCATCCACCTTACTTGTTTCCAGGAGGTTTCTCAGAGATCTTCGCACAGCTTTGGTGTCATACCCTTCGCTTCTTTTATCAGAGGCTGTAAAGAGCGGGTGGTGCCCCACCACCAGGCTCCACCTTACTCCTTCTTCCTCTTGTACTAGCACCTGTCGCAGCCATTGTTTTTGGGCGGTGCTGTCCAGTGTCCTGACATTTGGCCCGTATTCAGAATTGCTATAGAACTCCGGTATAAGCGGATTGGTGTCTATAAAAGCAATCTTGATTTTTCCGCCAGAGCCATCTCCCAAGGAAAATGTTTTGGAAAAGAACCTGGCAGGCATCTCCCAGCGCCTGCTCACCTTAGAATACGCTACCTGCGCATCCGGGTCTCCCATGTAATCATGGTTGCCAAGTATGGCATACCACTCTTTCTGATGAGCAAAGTCTTTATATATCTCCTCGAAAGAGTAATGCCATTGCGGGTCCATGGTGCTGGCAACACCTTTCGGATAAAATTATCACCTGTACTGATAAAAAAACTGACAGGCACTTCCCTGGCAGTTTTCGATAATTGCATTGCTACCTGCACCTGGTGATCGTCTCCATACCTTCCCCAGTCTCCGAGCACTATAAAATTCAGCGCATTAGCTGGAATTACCAACTTTTGAGCCTTAGCCTTCTGCGCCTGCACTGTATTTACAGAGAGAACAAAGGAGCAGAGAGTGGCAATTACTATTGTTCGTAAAAAGGGAGTCGTATTCTTTTTCATCATCAAAGGGTCAACAGGCAGGGTGATAAAAGTAAAGATTACTTTTCTACATGTTGAAGAAACATTCATTTAGCTAACCTTCAGAGACAGCAGCGAAATGACTGATGTGGCTCTGTTTGCTCCACCCTTAAGGAAGTATAAAAGGAGCCATATCAGAACTGAACGGGCTCCTCCTATACCTATCTACCTAAATTTTCACTCTATTAATAACCGCTATTCTGCGTAATGGTGCCTCCGCTCACGTTTACCTCGCTCTGTGGAATAGGTCTTAGCAGGTGTTTAGAAGTAACAGCATTATGTAAGGCTGCATGTGGATTATAAGCCAGCACCCGCTCTACTAACGTTCCTGTTCTTTTCAGGCTCATCCATCTGCTCACTTCTCCTGCCAGTTCCCTGGCCCTTTCATTCAATATCAGATGAATATCTACTTGCTCAGGTGTCACCATGGTGGTTAAATCAGCCCGTGCTCTCAAAGCATTGATATGCTCCGCTGCAGCGGTAACGTTTCCTGCTTTCAGATAGGCTTCGGCAGCTATCAGCCTGGTTTCGCCCGCCCTGAAAATATAGGCATCTCTTTTTCCTTCCGGATCAATGCCTGGGTTGGTGTAGGCTACACCCGGGTCATCGAACTTCTTGAACATTGGGTACTGTACAATGCTTATCCCGTTCGGCGTAAAATACTCCCCGGGGTTCACCACTGTGTATGGCTTTGAGTCTATCTTCTCTGCTGACCAGGCCACTTTCGGGAAGTACACCGTGGTATCTCCTGCAAGTATGCGCCCGTCGTTACTGTCCACTTCGGCATACAACACCCGCCTGATGGTCGCATCCTCGCGTTCGTCTCCTTGCTCAAAGTTAGCATAGAAAAAAGGCGTTGGCGCAGGCCCCATACCTCTATGGTATAGCGTAGACCTGGTCATGCCAGGGTATATATCATACACAAACTTAAACATAAGATGCCTGTTGTTTCCCGCCCCTCTAGACACAGGGTTTGTGCCATACAACATAGAGAAAATTACCTCCTCATTGCGCTGGTTCTCAATTGAGAATAAGGAAGCATAATCTTCAACGAGCGGGTGGTTAGCAATTACAATTTCTGCTAAAGCAGCCGCATCGGCAAAATCGGTGCTACCTGCAAAGCTTTTGTACCCTCTGGTCAGTAGTACCTTTGATTTCAGGTGCCTCACCGCGTCTTTTGAGACCCTGCCTAACTCAGCCGGTCGTTCGTCCACAGCTGCCAGCGCTTCGTCCAAATCCGTTAAAATCTGGGCATACACTTCTTCCTCGGAGGCTCTCGTAAAATCTGTTTGTGCTGTTCTTACCTCGTTCAGCACCAATGGCACCGGACCGAAATGCTCTACCAGGTTAAAATAGGAAAAGGCACGCATAAACTTCACCTCGCCCAGGCCTCTTGCCTTATCTACATCCGAAAGCCCGGCAATGCCGTCAGCCCGGTTAATAGTTGTATTGGCAGCTCCTATTACAAAGTAGTAGTTTTGCCAGTAGACGGGCAAGGCCCAGTTCACAGAGGTTAAATTGACATAATCATTTAAATCATTTATGCCATTGATAACTTCGCCACGGGTGAAAATATCAGTTCCCAACTGGTCCAGCTCATAAAAGGAGGTGGCATGCCGTAATCTGTTGTATCCATTGGCCACCAACTGATCCAACGACTTCGGATCGTTGAAGACGGTAGCATCCGTTAACGACTGGCGGTTCTCTTCTTCCAGGAAATCTTCGCAACTTGTTACGGAACCCAGTACTAAAACCGCGAACAACAGGACTTTATATTTATTTCTGATTTTCATTATTTCGCTCGTTAAAAATTCACATTAACACCTGCCATTATTATCCTTGACATGAGTCCGGCACCCCAGCTATTTCTGGCTGCACTCTCAGGATCCCAACCCTCATAATCGGTGAAAACAAAGGGATTCTGGGCAGTGGCATATACTCTCAGGCGCTTCATTCTCATGAAGCTGATGGCTGACTCCGGCAAAGTATAGCCCAATGTAATGTACCCTACCTTCACATAAGAAACATCTTTGAAGAGCAGCGACTCACTCCATGGACCTGCATTGCCCCGCTGGTACGACTCATTGGAAGGATTCTCTGGTGTCCAATAGTTAACTTTAAGGGTGTTAAAACGAGCAGGTGCATCTACTCCGTCCCAGGCATGTGTTCTATGGAAATAACTGTAGGAGGTAGCTCCCTGCGCTGTATGCACAAAGAAAGAAAAGTCGATATTTTTGTAGTTGATGGTGTTGGTAATGCCACCTGTCCATTTAGGCATGTTGGAGCCAACTATAGTACGGTCTTTTGCATCAATAACGCCATCATCGTTTATATCCTTCACTTTTACCTGGCCAGGTTGCTGCCCGTAAGCTCGCGCCTGTTCTATTTCGTCTAGCTGCCATATACCATCAAATATCCATGAAAAGTTAGATCCTACAGGTTCACCTATACGGTGTACATAAGGAGCATCCATTGCACCAAATTGAATTTCCTCCAGGTTACCATATAGCTTTGTTACTTCATTTCTGTTGGCAGCAAAATTCAGTGAAGTTTTCCAGGTGAAATCACCGCTCGCCACGTTTACGGAATTGAGCAAGAACTCTACTCCTTTGTTCACCGCTTCTCCCACATTTTCGAAAACACCACTATAGCCCGTTACTGTTGGCATAGGCCGGTAAAATATAATACCAGTGTTTTTCCTGTTATAGATGTCTAAGGAGCCATAAAGCCTGTTTTGAAAGAACCCGAAGTCCAGGCCGAAATTGAACTCTTTTGTTTTCTCCCAGGTCAGGTTCTGATTGGCAAGGTTGGTAATAAAAGCTGTTTGCACCACCTGGTCGCCCAGGTTGGTAAAACCACTTCCTATCAACGATTGTGAGCCAAGCGGAACAAGGCCACCGCCGCCGCCGTTGTTCCCGGTCTGCCCGTAACTGAACCGGGCTTTCAGGTCATAGATTAAACTATTATCAGCCAGGAAGCTTTCGTCTTTGATTCTCCAGGCAAAAGCGGCTGAAGGGAAAAAGGCCCACTTGTTCTGCTCAGAGAGAATAGAGGAACCATCGTAGCGACCGGTAAAGGTAAAGAGGTACTTTTTCCTGAAGTTGTAATTAACCCGGCCTGTGTACGACTCGAGTGTCTGCTTAGATAAATTACCTCCTACCGATTGTATAACCGAACCGGCATCTATGTTATAGAAGCTGAACGCATCTGTTGAGAAATTCCTTCGCTGCATATCGTAGTTCTCGTACCTGTCTAAGAACTGCGAATACACAAACGTCGCGCTCAGTACATTGTCTTCGTTCATCTCCAGGTTGTAATTCACAATATTGTCCCAGGTATAAGACATCCGGTTTCTGTTGATAACCTCGGCCCGTGTGTTGCCAATGTTGCCACTGGTGGCTTTAGAGAACTGACCTCTGTATTCGCCGAAGCGGGAAAATTCGAGGTTTGGCGAGAAGGTTGAGGTAAACTTCAGGTTATCTGTAGGAGTAATGATCAGGGAAAGGTTACTTAAATAATTCAGGCTCTTTGTTTCAAGGATGGCATTCGCCGGTTCAAATAAAGGGTTGGTGATAAATGTTTCACCCTGCAATGGAAAGAACAGCGGCTCGCCATTTTCGTCGTATGGAGTGCCGGTGGGGCGTAGCCTGTAGGCGCTCCTCAATCCTTCGCGGCTGCCTTCGTTTCTGGTAGAAAAGGAGGCGTAGTTACTGAACCCTACCGACACCAGCGAAGATAGTTTGCCATTAATATCGCCACGGAGGTTCATTCTTTCATAATCTTCGCCCTCAAAGGTGCCTTCGTCTTTGGTGTAGCCAATACCAAAGCCATAGGTAGTATTGTCGGAGCCACCACTTACGCCTATCGTATGGTTTGTCTGGAAACCTTCTTTTACTACTAAGTCTACCCAGTCGGTATACCTGTTGTTCGCGACGTTCTCCTGCTCGTTCGGCCGCAGATAGTTGTTTAGCACGACATCATTTCTATCAAAAGCCAGGTTACCCGAAGCATAGTTCATGCCTACCACGGCATCGACTATAGAGTTAATGAACTCCGGACCGTTAAACATTCGGGGAAGGTTGTAAGCCTGCCGCACTCCTACATAGTTGTCGTACTGTACGGTCATGGGGCCTTTGCTGCCCCGTTTGGTCTGGATGATGATTACCCCGTTACTGCCCCTGGAGCCGTAAATAGCCGTGGCCGATGCATCTTTTAGCACGTCCATCCGCTCGATATCGCTGGGGTTCAGGAACGTGATATCGTTTACAAAAATGCCGTCTACTACAAACAGAGGGTTTTGCCCGGCGCTAAAGCCACCCTGATCTACTGTCTGGTTTGCGTTAATGGTATTGGATCCCCTGATCCGGATGTTGAATCCGCCTCCCGGCTTGTTATCAGCTGACTGTATGTTCACGCCCGGCACCTGCCCCTGTATGGCCTGATAAGCGTTTACTTTGTTTGTCTGCTGAATTGCCTCAGCATCCATGGTTACAACCGATCCTGTCAGATCTTTACGTTTTGTTTCCCCATAGCCGACAACCACTACTTCCTGAAGCGCAGCCACATCCTGAGCCATGTCCACATTAATGCTTGTTCGCCCGTCCACTGCTATTTTCTGGGCTGCATACCCAACATAGCTGAAAATAAGCGTCCCGTTAGTAGGCACAGTTATGTTATAGTTACCATCCCCATCTGATACGGTACCTCTGGATGTGCCTTCCACCTGTATCGCTACACCCGGCAATCCGTCACTGGATTCTGCATCTGTTACTCTTCCTTTAACAGTAATGCCATCCGCAACGGGTGTCTGTATAAAGCTTACTGAAAAACCTGTATTTTCAGCAGCCAATGCGCCTGGCAGCAAAATACCCTGCAGGAAAACTCCATAGAGTATCCGCCTATTAATTTTAAATAGGTACTTGTTCTTCATAAAAATGATGATTTTTATTTTATTTTAAACTATTTATTTACGACAGGGACATGTGCAGCCGAGGCAAGGAAAATTGTATCCTGCCTTGGCTCTGCAGCGCTAGCTCAGTGAGCCCTACATTACTTCTTCTGAGCAGAGAGCACCTGAAATGCACTCAAGCTGCTGTAGAAGCCGCTAAAATTTTAAAGTTGCCGGTATGTACTTTGTTACCAGGTCCTCATAGTAAGGGCGCAGCGCTTTCCAGTCTGGTGGTGTTGGGTTTTTTGAGTACAGATCATAGGGGTTGAAAAGCTTCACCCACTTAAACATCTCCTGATCATGGCTGTCCATCAGATGTTCATATGCATTTTCCCGGTGTTGTGCATAAAACGAATGGTAGCGGAGCATATAGAGGCCTGGCTCCGGCAGGTGGTCCTTCATCATGTGGTATACATATTCATCGTGCCCCCATGACAGGTGCACGTTATGCAATCCGCAGTTTGGTGAGTAAATTCCGTACCTAGTGTTATAGCGGCTGTCCTGTGCATCGGGGTTGTTCTGAAAGAACTCCGGGAAAACGACCTTATCGGAATAGGCACAGCCCACCGGGAAGGTATCGCCCACCACAGCCCACTGAGGCTCCCCGAACAGGCACAGCACCTTGCCCATGTCGTGCAGCAAACCCACCAGCACCATCCAGTCCGGGTGACCGTCAGCGCGAATTGCTTCGGAGGTTTGCAGCAGGTGCTGCATCTGGTCCAGGTCTGTGTCAGGGTCCGAATCATCCACCAGTTGGTTCAGAAACTTGAATGCTTCCCAAACAGGCATTTCTTTCTTGTCAAAGCGAAGGAACTCCTTCTCCTTTCCCAGCACAAAATCATAGGTCTGGTACGTGTGGTTGAGGCGGTAAAACTCTTTTACTGTATCTCTGGCCGGTGTCTCGTAATTACGATACTCCTCTGTGGTTTTACCTTGTGTAATTGATTCTGGATCCGGATAGCGTTTGAGTAAGTCCTCTTCCCATTCATCCAGGTTCCCCAGTGGATTGCGAGCATCTTGATCAGTGGTTTTCATTAGCCTTATATCTATATGGTTTTCAGAAACTAAACACCTTAGTTTCTTCAATTTGAGATTTTTAATATTCATAACCTCCCAAATGGCGAACTTTAACTGCGCAAACGTTTGCGTAATTGGCTCTGTTTGCTTAATATCCACTTGCATATTTAAATTTCTTGTATGGAAAAGGTCAATATAAAGTATCTGGCAGAGGAGTTGAATCTTTCAATCTCTACTGTGTCAAGGGCACTCCGGGATAGCTATGAAATTAGTACAGAGACCAAAAAGCGGGTGGTGGAATTGGCAAAGAAGTTGGATTATGTGCCAAATTACCACGCCAGCAGCCTGAGAAGTAAAAAAAGCAACATGATAGCTGTTGTCATTCCCGAAGTAGCAGACAGCTTTTTTGCACAGGCAATCAATGGGATAGAGTCAGTAGCACAGGAAAATGGTTATCATGTACTGATTTACCTGACACATGAAAGCCTCCTGCAGGAACAGGCTTTACTTAAAGACTTGCAGAGCGGATGGGTTGCCGGGGTTTTGATGTCTGTTTCCTCTGAGACTGAACAGGTTGCTCATATCGAGGAGTTACTTGCGAAGGGAATACCACTTGTTTTTTTCGACAGACCCTGTGACAAGATAGAAACTGCCAAAATAACGACCGATGATTGGGAAAGCAGCTACAAGGCAACACAACACCTCATTGAGCGTGGCTGTAAAAAGATAGCCTTGCTATCTGTTTCCGATTCTTTATCAATCAGCACCGAAAGAATGGCTGGTTACAGACAGGCGCTGGTGGATTATGCCCAGCCCTTTGAGCCCTCCAATAATGTGCTTTGCACAAACTGTGAGGAGCAGAATATGCAGCTTATCATCAACCTGCTGAAGGATGAAGATCGCCCTGATGCTATACTTGCTACTGTAGAGAAGCTAACCACAAGCGTATATCTTGCCTGTAAGAAACTGCAGTTGTCTATCCCCAATGATGTTAAAGTCATCAGCTTCTCTAATCTGCAATCGGCCTTGCTGCTGAACCCATCGCTTACCACCATCACGCAGCCTGCTTTTGAAATGGGCAGAACTGCTGCGTCCCTTATCTTTAAATCTTTAAAGAACAAGCACTTTAACCTGAAAGCGGGAAGCGTTGTTATTCCATCGACACTTGAAATCAGAGATTCCACTTTTACAGAAGTGACACCAGTCATTTCCAACCCGCTGAATGCTCCACTAGCCCATGTCTAGGTAAAGATAGCCTGCGTGTCAGCGTATGAGTTTTAGGCTTAGAGGCTTCTCTGCCGGTATAGTGCTGTAGCGTATTGCTGCGCCTGCTACTTTGATAACCCAGACGGGCGGTTGACCGCCTTCGCTGCCCACTTCTTATCCGGCTCATCCTGCAGGTAAATCTCCAGCTTCTCGCCTTTCAACAGGTCTGCGTGCTTGATAAAACTGTTGTTATAGGCTTTGCCATTATACTTTACAGCATGAATGTAAGAAGACTGGCTGCTCTTTTTATGGGTAACTATCTCCATGCTTTTGTCTGCTGCTACCTGAATAGTAACCTGTTCAAAGAGAGGGGAGGTCAGAAGATACTCGCCCGACACCGGGTCAACCGGGTAAAGGCCTATTGCTGCCAGCACATACCAGGCCGACATCTGCCCGGCATCGTCATTCCCACTTAATCCGCCAGGGCCATCGGTATACTCTTCAACTAAAATTTTTTTTACTTCCCGTTGCGTCTTCCAGGGAGAGGCGGTATAATTATAGAGGAACGGAATCTGGTGCCCCGGCTCATTGCCGTGCCAGTATTCCCCTTTCATAAAAATGCTGTCCAGTGCGTTCTCCAGTTGCTTTGTCCCCCCCATCAGCTTCGCAAGCCCAGGGATATCCTGCGGCACATAAAAAGTATATTGCCGAGGTGTGCCCTCTGTAATAAAAGGCAGCTTCTTGTCAGCATGATAAGATGCATACCAGGAGCCGTCAGCATATCTGCCATTCATTAAACCCTTGGAACGGTCGAACACATGGCGGTAGTTCAGGGCACGCTGCCGGAGTTGCTTGCTGTCCTGCTCCTTGCCTAAAGCCTCTGCCACCATGGCCAGCGCATAGTCGTCGAAGGCATACTCCAGTGTTCGGGATACCTGCTCTTTTTTATGAAACGCCTCCTGCACGCTGTCCTCCATCGGCACGTAATTATACTTCAGGTAAGACGCTAAGGCCCTTCTCCCCTTTCCGTCTACATACTCCTCCCAGCCAGGCGTGTCGAAAGCATTCTGACGCATTAAGGCGTATGCCTGCTCCACATCATAGTCTCTGATTCCCTTCAGATAAGCGGAGGCAATAAAGGCTGTACCATGGTCTCCGATCATGGCTCCGGTGTAGCTATTCCAGCAGGGGAAAATCGGAAGCCACTTGCCCTGCTGCCCTTTCAGGATAAAGGAACTGACAAAATCATTCACCAGGTCTGGCTGAATCATCTCCAATAAAGGTAACTGTGCCCGGTAGGTATCCCACATAGAGAAGTCATCATAGTAATTGCCCCCGGTAAGCTGTGCCAGCTCATACTGATGCGCAAACTTCGGGTAAGTGCCATCCGCGTCGTTGAACAGGCGCGGGTGCTGCATGCTGTGGTAGAGCGCTGTGTAGAAGATGCTTTTGTCTTTTTCCGCACCGCCTTTTACCTGTATGCGCTGCAGCGCCTTTTGCCAGGCCTGCGCCGACCGACTTCGAACCTGCTCGAAACTCCATGCCGGGATTTCCGCCTCCAGGTTTTTACGTGCCGCTGCTATACTACTGAAAGAGGTGCCAACCCGGAGCTTTACCTGCTCTCCCTTCTTCAGGTTAAAACCAATGAAAGCCCCAAGGTTTTCCCTGTTGCTCAGGCTATCGCTCTGTAAAACCTCATTGCCGCTGAAGGTCCCTTTGCGGCTGAAGTCCCTGTCTACCTGAATCACAAAATAGCCACTGAAGCCAGCTGGCTCTCCCCATCCCTGGTAGATGCGAAAAGCAGGGTTATAGCCTACAATCTCTTTCCTTGCCTGGTCTATCTGCACAAAGCCTTTCTGCTCGTCGCTGTTTGGCATCACTAGCAGAAACAGGCTGTCTGCTGTGTTCATGGTAAACTGCAGCATGCTGCTGCGGGCTAAAGCAGTCAGTTCTGCTGTCAGGCCATAGTGCTCCAGGTTGAGCCGGTAGTAATCAGAAGCCGCTGTTTCCTGCCCATGTGAAAAAGGAGCGGCAAAATCCGCTGCTTTGGTTCGGAGCTTACCTGTAATGGGCATTACCGTCACGCTGCCATAGTCCTGGGTACAGGAACCGCTGATCCAGTGCGTTCCTCTGAATCCGCTCAGCTTCTGGTCTTTATAGTAATAGGGCGCGACGCACTTCTCCTCGGTGGTGCGGGTCTGCGGTGTCCATTGGGTCATGCCGAAAGGCACCCCTACGGCCGGAATGGTGTTGGCAAGGTGCTCTGTTCCTTCCCCGTGCTTCAAAGCTGCTGTCGTCGTGCTGTTGGCTGTGCCTACCAGAGGCTGCACATACTGTAGTAGCTTGTTGCTGTCCTGGGCCAGTAAGGTCACAGGGAACATGCAGCAGCAAAGGATATAGATAAATCGCATAAGGTTCAGTAGTTTAAAGAAAGCTTCAAGTGGCAGTAGGAAAGCATTATAAGTTAATCATTTAACCTTCCCTTTACAAGACTTGAGCTGGCCCCGTACTTATGGCCAAAAAGGAGTAATGTATGATGTAAAGGCAGCTGCCATGCCGAAGTATTGCTTTAGATTGATCAAAGAGTAGTCTTGTATCTTACTTCCAGAAGAAATAATACAGGGCACCGATGATGGCGACGATACCCGTGGCAGCTATGTTAAAAGGAGCACCCGTTTTGAACAGCACCGGATCAGAAACAATTGCTTTTTTATCTGCAGTATCCATTCTTGTGTTTGTGAAAAGTATAATGCCCAGCATCAGGAAGGTGGCCGATAAAGTATAAATTGACTCCAACCCCAGGTAATCGTACCTGTCAGCGTAAAGTACGCCAATGATCAGGCAAATCAGGCTCAGGATGAAAAAGATGTAACTGGTTGTAAGGAGATACCTGTACCTTCTGCCCTCCGGCTTTGGCATTACCACCTTTGTACCTTTCTCTGTAAAGCTGATGACAGAAGCCAGCACACACAGGAAGATAAACACATACCCGATGCGTAAGATAAAGGGCATTTCCGGATACAGCACTTTAATGATTATCCCGGCAGGAATGGTAACAATGGCTGTCCACAAAGCGGCATTTGGTGTCATTTGCTTCCAGAACAGCCCCATGGCAAACACGACGATGGTGCCCGGATAAATATACCCCGTATACTCCTGGATATACTGGTACACCTGATCCAGTGTCTGTAGCTGAGGAGCTACTGTGGCGGCTATGGTCAGCGCCAGGATGGCTGTAATCCTTCCAACACGCACCAACTCATTACCGGTTGCGTCAGGATTAAAATAGGACCTGTAAATATCCATCGTGAAAATGGTGGAGGTACTGTTTATGATGGAGGCCAGCGACGAAACTACTGCAGCAGCCAATGCTGCAAATGCCAGACCCCTGGCTCCTGACGGCACAAAGTTACTCAACAGCCAGGGGTATGCTTCATCTGATTTTCTGATCGTACCGATAACGGATAAGGGCTTGCCTAAAATAGCAGAAAGTTCTTCCGGGCTATAGTCGTTAAAAAGAACATAGGCGGTAATACCAGGTATAACCACTATGAGGGGAATCAGGATCTTCAGATAACCTGCGAAAAGGAGGCCGCGTTTGGCTTCGTTTAAACTTTTTGCGGCTAATCCTTTTTGAATGATAAATTGATTGAATCCCCAGTAACCGAGGTTGGTCAACCACATACTGCCAAGTATAACGGCCAGGCCAGGCAAATCCTGAAAAGCGTCTCTTGTGCCACCGGCACCATCCGGTACTTCAATTTGTCCCCGCGGTATGACCACCACAAAATGTTCTCTTGCCTTTTCGTAAATATTGGCAAAACCAGCAAAGATGCCGTCTCCACCACCCACCACATCCAATGCGATGAAAGTGGTGATAAGCCCGCCACCCACTAAGAAAATCACCTGCACCACATCCGTCCAGGCTACGGCTTCCATACCACCATAAATGGAGTAGACACCAGAAAACAGCAACAATCCAACAATGCCATAGACAAGCGGCACATCCATGATCTTTTCCAGTGCCAGCGCACCCAGATAACTCACAGATGTCAGGTTCACAAATACATATACCAACAGCCAGAAAATGGCAAAAGCTGTACTTACCCCCCTGTTATACCGCAGTTTAAGGAACTGAGGCATCGTATAAACACCTTTATCAATAAAAACAGGCAGGAAGTACTTTGCTACAATAATGAGTGCGATAGCTGCAATCCACTCATAGGCTGCTATGCCAAGTCCAATGGCAAACCCTGAGCCCGACATGGCAATAAAGTGTTCTGCAGAAATGTTCGCGGCAATCAGAGAGGCTCCTATTGCCCACCAGGTTAAGGATTTATCTGCCAAAAAATACTCTTGTGCCGTCTTCTGCTTTCCCTTTTTAGTTCTGGATACCCATAGTCCGATAGCGACAATTACAAAGGCATATAAGACAAAAATGATGTAATCAAGAGTAGAAAATACAGACATGAGGTAGTAGGAGCTTAGTTGTTTGAAAAAGGAGTTTGAATTCTGCTTTTGGTTCGAGGTGTTGTCGTGTATTTTTACTTGTAGAGAAGCAGTGGGCTATTCATAACACCTTTATTATTTATTGGTCTAATTATTTATTGGTCTAAACTTATACGCTTCTGTTTAAATGCTCTTCTGGCAGCATTACCCTTGTAAATACCAGCTGCTCACCTGCTTTTTTATAAAGCTAGTGATTTGCTTCCTGCCCTACTATGGCGCTGCCCGCCTGGTGCTCCATCATGCTTCAACTGTTGCTATAAAACTACTTTATTTGTTCCTTCTTTTAGTCTCAGTTCTTTTAGTCTCAGTAAGAATAAATCATCATTAAGAATGATATATAGCTTTAACATATATAAATTGTGAGTTAATGATTTTTTATTATTTAAACTATCTTATGCATTTAAATACCATAGACTTTCTACGGAAACGTTTTCACAAATAAGCTGTAATTAAACCTGCTCTAATGAGTGCGGAAGCAGCCATACCGTCCTGCCTGGGGTTGTGATACTTGCTGCTTCCTTCGCGGGCATAGTTGTAGCCCATTTTCTTTAACAAGACTTTCGACCAATAGTCTACCCTATTACTTGGGTAGATGAAAGAGATGGGTTTGAGAATTCCATATTCCCTGCACTTCGCTTCATATAGCTGACGTCCTGACATCCACTCCTAAAATATTGCATTTTCAGGCTCTCTCAAATCCTTTTATCCTTCGCCTCCTTATCAAAATTCACCAGGTTTAACATCTCCCGCATCCTCGACCTTACCCGCTTTCCGTAGGCTCTCTCTAACTCGGAGCTGTCCAGGTTGGTAGTCAGGTGCGTCTTCACGCCCCACAGAACGAACTGGTCGTATCGGCTCAGGAGAATCTCCCCCATCACATTGCAGGTGTTGCCGTAGTGCTTCCCGCTGCTCTCCGTCCCCAGGTCATCAAAGAGGTAGGCGCTTGCCTTCAGGAGCGAGCCTGGAGGAGGGTTGCTGTAGCGCTGGATGACCTCGTAGCCCTCCCTGTGGAAATCAAAGCTCACCTCCCGGCAGGACTTGACCCGGTAGCGCTCCTGCGGGGGAAGGAAGAGGCGCAGCAGCGTCATCAGGCTGGTTTTACCACAGCCGATGGGCCCCGAGAGCAGGATGCCTTTTCGCAGGCTCAGCCCCTGCCGCTCCGCACCTTCCCTGCCCCCCGACACGTAGGCCAGCAGCTTTTCCAGGAGCGGGTAGTCCTCTTCGTACAGCCGGAAGTGCTCCCCGTACAGTTCCTTGCCCTTCCGCTCCAGGAAGGCCAGCCGCTGCGCAAAAACCAGCGACTGTTTATCCCTTTCCTGCTGCTCCTGCTCCATCACCTCAAAGGGGCTCGCTATAGTTTTTCCCGTCTCTGCCATACCCTGGCGCTGTGTCTGCCGCTTGATTTTCCTGATGCCCTCCATCGTCATTTTGGTTTATCCCGTTGATAACCCATTTGCGGGCCGCTGCCTGCCAGTCCTGTATGGGCGTCCTGCCCAATTGCCAGCCGTTGGCGCTGTAGTGGTGGAAGAAGCGGAACGCCTCCACCTCCTGGCAGTCCTCCGAGCGGAAGAAAGCCCGCACCGCCTCCAGCTCGGGCGTTCCCTTCAGTGCCGCTTTCTTTTCTTTTTCGGCGCAACCTTTTTCTTTTCTTTGCTCCTTTCCGACTCCCACCTGTTCATTTTCTGAACTAGTTGTAAGCATGTGTGCTTCTCTTTTGTTTAAACTGTTTATAAAGTTTATTTTGTTTATACTGTTTATAGAAGGGCCTACCTCCTCTCCACCCCCCGCACAGCCAGAGTTCACTATTGGTTCAGCCCCGGCACAAAAAGTGGTCGGGTTAGCTGTACAATTCCTGTCCTGCTCTCCCCCGAAGTCCAGCATGTAGACCAGGCTGCCCCGGAAGTGGTTGTAGGAGGGGTCGTAGTGGAGGTAGCCCCAGGCGTGCAGCTCCTTGATGCAGCGGTGGTAGGTGACGCGGGAGCTGATGCGAGAGATTTCCATCAGCTCGGCGCGGGACACGGAGAGGGGGTTGCGGAACCTGCACAGGTTCCACTGCAGGAACAGGGCCATGTACAGGCTCACGTGCGTGGGGTTGAGGCGGTAGTCGCGGGAGACTCTCTGGAAGAAGCCGGACAGGTGGGCGATGTAGTTCATGGCCGTGCCTCCTTTCCCTCCAGTAGCCGCTCAATGTCCTCGGAGCGGTAGTAAATCGTGCCGCCAATCCTGGTGAAAGGCAGCGTGCCGTTGATGCGCAGCGTCTGCAGCGTGGCCGGTGATATCTGGAGCAGCTTCCGTACCTGCGCTGACTTGAGCACCAGCTTGGGTGCCTGCGGCTGCCGCTTGCTGAGAAGCTGCCGCAGGTCCTCGAGCAGCTGCCTGCGAAAACACTGCAGGTCTTCCTTGGTGATGATTTCCACTGACATAGTTTTGAAGTTTTTGGTTAGGCTCCAAAGTATCATAGTTCTTGCCACAGGTTTTCACAAGGCAAACCGTAGGGGGGAAAACTTTTTAGCTAAAAAGTCCGCCTGGAAAGCAGCTCCAATCATCTCACGTACATGCGCAGGCGCACACAAAACCCGCTTCAGGAGCCAAAGCACCAGCGAGAAGCACGCGCGAGCCTACTTTAAAGGATACAAAAAATCTTTCCCCACTACGGAAGAACTTGTGAAAAAGGGAAATGCCTTCCCGCAATCTTCGGCCACCAAACCCAGACATTGATGGCAAAGAAGCGACTTACACTTCAGAGAGAAACAGCCGTGCGAAAGGAACACATGCCGTATCAACATGCTTTCTGTCTCTACCTTTGGCTACAGGTTGGGCAAAGCAAAGCCAGCCACTTCCAAGGCCCATTACCAGGACTGCCATGTTAGTAGTTCTGCACCCATCACCCCAGCTGAAACCGCTACAAGGCCCTCAGGCCAAGGCACGAACAGGCCTTCTTCCCTTTACTGCACTTAAAGCTTTTTAACAGGTATAGCGATGAAACCGAAGACGAGACAAAGGCGCTTTACACTTCCTGTGAAGGGAGTAGCAAGATGTATTTTTGTATACAAAAACCTCTCGCGCCTCCTTCCCTCCGGGTCAGTTGCAGCTTTCGGCCGCCTCGGAACTCGGGGCCTTTTTTCTCCAAACCAGATGAAGCGCCATGGCGAGAAAGAAAGCTAAAACGGAGGAAATGCTCCTCTCCCAGCCTATCATCTTTCGGGTGACTGAGGAAGAGTACAAGCGCCTGGAGGGTATGCGGGCAAAGAGCGACTGCCACTCTATCGGGGAGGTGATACGGCGCGTGCTTGCAGGAAAGCCAATCAAGCTATTCCACAAGGACGCTTCCCTGGACGGGATAACAGAGGAGCTGGCCAGCGTGCGGGAGGATCTGCGGGCCATCGGCGTGAACATCAACCAGATCACGCGCCACTTCAACGCCAGCACCGGCTCACAGAGGCGGGTGCTGCTAGCCTACCAGGCGCTCGAGCAGTACCGGAAGGTGGAGCAAAAGGTGAACCTCGTGCTCTCGCTCATCTCTCAGCTGGCCAGGAGATGGTAGCCAGGATCATCACCGGAAAGAACATGAGAGGCGCCCTCTGCTACAACGAGCACAAGGTGCAGGAGGGAAAGGCGGAGCTGCTCCTGGCCCACCGCTTCCTGCAGGAGCCTCACATGCTGCGCTTCCGGGAGAAGCTGGCCCGCTTTGATGTGCTGCTGGAGAAAAGTCCGCAGGTGAGGACGAATACGGTGCACATCTCCCTCAACTTCGCCATGGGAGAGGCGCTGGAAACGGAGAAGCTGCAGCGCATCGCCGCCGACTATATGGAAAGGATTGGCTTTGGCGGTCAGCCTTACCTGGTCTACCGCCACCTGGACGCGGCGCACCCGCACCTCCACCTCGTCACCACCAATATCCAGGCAGACGGCAAGCGGATAGACCTGCATAACATCGGCCGGGAAAAATCAGAGCCTGCCCGCAAGGCAATAGAGCTGGAGTACGGACTGGTGCAGGCAGAGGCACAAAGAAAAACAGCGGCGCTGCCCCTTCAACCCGCTATCCTGGAGCCGGCTCTGTACGGGAAGTCTGAGACAAAGCGCACCGTCTCCAATGTCGTCACTGCCGTCACCCGCGGCTACAACTACACCTCCCTGGCGGAGCTCAACGCGGTACTGCGGGCATTCAACGTGACAGCGGACCCGGGGAAAGAAAACTCGCCGATGCACCGCAAGGGCGGGCTGGTCTACAGCATCCTTGACGCGCAGGGACAAAAGGCAGGTGTGCCGATAAAAGCCAGCGCTATTCCCGGAAAGCCGACGCTGGCAAACCTGGAAAAGCGGTTCGGGCAGAACAGGCAACATCGGAAACTATACCGGGAAGCGCTGAAGAAAAGCATTGACAGCATTTTTAACTCGACACCACCTCTCGATAGAGTGAGGTTTGTACAGTTACTGCAAAAAGAAAACATCCAGGTGCTCTTCCGCGAGAGCGCCCTGGGGATGAATTACGGGGTGACCTTCATTGACCACCGGCGCAGGGCAGTCTTCAACGGCAGCGAGCTGGGCAAAGCCTACGGTGCCAAAGCGCTCATGGAGCGCCTCTCCGGAGGTAAAGAAACAAGCACAGCAGAAAAGCAGCACCTGGAGATGCCAACGCGTCAGCATACTTCCCCACGAGCGCCTTTGCCTGAACCTGCACTGCCTGCTGCCTCCAGTACCGACGCCCTGGACATCGTGCAGGACCTGCTGAAAGCTGAGCAGCAGGGGGATTACCTCCCCCACGCGCTGAAGGCAAGAAAGAAGATGCGAAAGAGAAGACCCAGACTGTAAACAATAGTTAATTCTAAACTTCGGAGAAAATGAACACAGGGGAAAACCAGCAGGGACTGCGCCAGGTCACCGATTTCACCAGGTTACTGAGCCTGGTGGTCCTGCTCCTGCACTTCTACATCGCCTGCCACGCCGCGTTCAAAGAGTGGGGGCTGACAGCTGCCCTCACGGACCGGGTGGCCCAGAACTTTGCTAGTATGCCTTTGTTCCAGAGCAGCCTCAAAGCCAGGGGAGCCGCGCTGCTCCTGCTGCTTGTCTCCCTCCTGGGAGACAAAGGAAAGAAAGATGAGCAGCTGCGTTACTGCACCATCGCCGCCTGTCTGCTGCCCGGCCTGCTGCTCTACTTCTCAAGCCATCTCCTTTTGTCGGACTATATCACGCCACACCTGGCAGTCGCCTACATGGGCACCACCGCAGCAGGTTACCTGCTCCTCCTTACAGGGGGCACGCTGCTCTCCCGCCTGCTGAAACTGCGCCTGGGGCAGGATATCTTCAACAAAGAGAACCAGTCTTTCCCGCAGGAGGAGCGGCTCCTGGAAAACGAGTACTCCGTGAACCTCCCGGCCAAATACTCGCTCAAGGGCAGGACCCGCCGCAGCTGGATAAACATCATCAACCCCTTCCGCGCGCTGCTGGTCATCGGCACGCCCGGGGCGGGCAAGTCCTACTTTGTCATCCGCCACGTCATCACGCAGCACATCCGCAAGGGCTTTGCCATGTTCCTCTACGACTTCAAGTACGATGACCTCACCCGCATCGCCTACAACGCCCTGCTCCGGCACGCAGGCAATTACCCTGTAAGACCGAGGTTCTATCTCATCCACTTCGATGACCTCTCCCGCACCCACCGCTGCAACCCCCTCGACCCAGACACCATGACTGATATCACGGACGCCACCGAGGCCTCCCGCACCATCATGCTGGGGCTCAACCGGGAGTGGATAAAAAGGCAGGGGGACTTTTTCGTGGAGTCGCCCATCAACTTCGTCACCGCCATCATCTGGTTTTTGAGAAAATACGAGCGAGGCAGGTACTGCACGCTGCCTCATGTCATCGAACTCATGCAGGCAAACTACCCGGAGCTGTTTGCCCTGTTGCGCACCGAGCCTGAGATAGAGGTGCTTATCAACCCCTTTGTCTCTGCCTTTGAGCACGAGGCGATGGAGCAGCTGGAGGGGCAGGTGGCCAGCGCCAAGATCAGCATGGCCCGCCTGGTCTCCCCGCAGCTCTACTACGTGCTCTCGGGCAATGACTTCTCGCTGGACCTCAACAACCCCCGGGAGCCGAAAGTGATTTGCCTGGCGGGCAACCCACAAAAACTGCAGGTGTATGGGGCGGTGCTCTCCCTCTACATCTCCCGGGCTATCAAGCTGGTCAACCAGAAGGGCAGGCTCAAGAGCAGCCTTATCTTTGATGAGTTCCCGACCATCTACTTCAACGGCATCGACAGCCTCATTGCCACGGCCCGCTCCAACAAAGTGGCCACCACCCTGGCCGTGCAGGACTACAGCCAGCTCAAAAAAGACTACGGCCGGGACCAGGCGGAGGTGGTGATGAACATCGCGGGAAACGTCATCAGCGGACAGGTATCAGGAGAGACGGCCAGGCAGCTCTCCGAGCGCTTCGGCAGGATTGTGCAGCGGCGGGAGAGCGTCTCTGTAAACAGCAGCGACACCTCCGTGAGCCGCTCCACCCAGCTCGACGCCGCCGTGCCGCCCGCTGTCATCGCCTCCCTTTCTTCCGGTGAGTTCGTGGGCACGGTGGCCGATGACCCGCAGTGCCCGATAGAACTGAAAACCTTCCACGCCTTCCTCCTCAACGACCATACGGCCATCGCCAGGGAAGAGAAGAGATATGTGCCTGTACCTGCTGTCAGGGAACTGGATGGGGACGCCGTGCAGGAGAACTACCTGAAGATAAAGGCGGAGGTGCGGAATATACTGGCGATGACGCCAGCGAAGCGCTAGCAGCAACAAAAGATATATGCAGCATTTCAGATGTTACAAACCGGCCTCATTTCACCTTTTTTTATAATGTATACGTGCTAATTTATATCAACAAATAAAATCTATACATAACACGAACTTAAGCAAAAAAACAGCGGCACCAGCGCCAAACAAAACAGACAGGAAATAGAACAAAACACAGCAAGCACCGCTTCCCAGCAGAAGCACCACCTCCCGTAGACAGCAATTGTAGCAGGCCAACTGATTTTAGAATATGTGACGTTGAGACATTATGAGGTGAAAAACATGATACAGCAAGCCGAAAAACTTTATGACCAGCTGGTGGCAAGCCTACAGGAGGCGGAGGCCACCCCCACCATTACCCCGGCACAGCGCCATGGAACAATCCTGAGGCTTCTGAATAAAGCCATCCGGGAGCTCAAAGAACTGGTCATCGGCTATTCCTTCCATAAGGAAGAGGACGAGATAACATTCTTCAAGCACATCAAGCCCAGGTTCACCAGCCTGTTGCTATACCACTCCAGGCTGGCCCTGATAGAGTTCAGGCTGCCGCTCGGCAGCCCGAAGGACATCCGGAAACACTATGAGAACGAGCTCCTGCTCATCCGCCTTTTCCATGAGGACCATGCCCCCTTCTACCGGTACATGGTCTCCGGGGCCACCTTCCTGGATATCAAGTGCTTTGTGCGCGGTAATTGTGATTTTCCGTTTTACGAGAATGTCTCCGCCCTCCCCACAACGGCACCGGACACCGACACCCGCTTTACCACCCACTATGACTATATCGTCGCCTGCTTCCAGGCAAACGAGCGCCTGCGGGACTACCTGGTAAAATCGCTCATGTTACAAAAAGGGGTAAAAACAGCAGAAAATCCCGCGCTACCTGGAAAGGGCACGCTGCGCTGGACAGGCTCGAAGGTCTACCTGGTGGAGCTGGTCTACGCCCTGCATGTGTCCGGGCAAATCAACAACGGCAACGTCGGCCTCACGGAGATTGTCCAGCAGGTGGAGGAGTTCTTTCACATGGACCTGGGCAACGTCTTCCGCACTTTCCAGGAGATGCGCCAGCGCAAGAAGGACAGCAGGATAAAGCTGCTGGACCTGATGAAGGAGCGACTGCTACAGCGCATGGATGAGCTGGATGAGGAATGAAGATCAGGCGTCACCACAAGCTTAAAAGAGACAACAAGGGTTGAAACGATTAAAGACACTCAAAAGAAGGTGTGGAAATATGGAAAAGCTCCCGAGGGGACTTTCCCACATTCCCACACCTTTGGTAGTGGTGATAGTCTTTATGTTTTTTTTTGAATGCTATCCACTAATATGTCCATTCAGCTTTATAAAATCCCCAAACCTTCCTAGGCCATTACAAAAAGAAGAGGTTGACACTCTTACTTTTTCCGTTTCTTTTAAAAAACTTTTCCCTACTACGGTTCTCCTTGTGAAAACCGGCTTAATGTCATTTTCATCTTTGCCTTCATCATACCCGCCGCACGGTGCGGCAGGGTTAAAGCACGAAGGCCATGCTTTCCTCCTTTACCTGGCAACAGTACCTATTGGTAGCAGGAGCAGCCTCAGGGTTGTACTACCTCATAGTTTTGCTCCTCTGCTACAGAAAGGACTTCATCCATTTGCTAAAAAGTAAAACTAACCGGGCAGGCCTGCCGGCAGATCCGCCTATCCCCCCGCAGGTGCCCATCATGGGGCCCGCCTCCCCCGGGGCGGCCCCTCTCCTCTCCGAGGCGGCAACCATCCTGGTGGCACCGCAGCCTCCTACTGAAGCAGCAGAAGGGCCTGAAGACGCTGTGGTGCGCACTGTACTGCAGGAGATGCGCCCGCTGCTGGAACTGGCCACCGAGGCGGACGCCAAAAAGGAAGAGCTCCTGCCCCTCCTGCGCCTGGTTACAGCCCGACATTATTCCTCTATCCAGGACCATCACAGGAAAGGCATAGAGGAGTTTCTCCTCGGGAAAGGCAGGTTCCCCTTTACCCTGAAGCCGGAAGACCTGCATACCCTCTGGAATGAGGCCCCATCATAACAATAGATTTCTTACTCCATCCTTTACCATCCACTACCTCAAATCCATTTAAGATGAAAAAGAACGCAACACAATCCCCGCAGCGCCAAAAGGCGCGTGCAGCCGCTGCCCTGACAGCTATCCTGACCCTCTCGCTTTCACTGACCGCGCAGGCACAGACAGGAGACGGCGAGGCCGGCATCCAGCAGGCCACCGACATGATAAGCGGCTACTTCGACACCGGCACCAGCCTCATGTACGCCATCGGCGCCATCGTCGGGTTGGTGGGCGCGGTGAAGGTCTACCAGAAGTGGAACGGCGGGGAGCCTGACACGGGCAAGGTGGCCGCCGCCTGGTTCGGCAGCTGTATTTTCCTGGTGATTGTGGCCACCGTGCTCTCCTCCTTCTTCGGCGTTTAGCGGTCTGGCTATGGAAACGAGCGTCTACCGCATCAACAAGGGCATCAACAGGCCCATCGAGTTCAAGGGGCTCCGGGCCCAGTACATCGGCTACCTGGCCGCGGGGCTGGTGGCCCTGCTGCTGGGCTTCACCCTGCTCTACCTGGCAAGGGTGAACCTGGTGCTTTGCATCACCACCGTCTTTCTCTCCGGAGGCGCCCTCTTTGCGGGCGTCTACCACCTCAACAGCACCTACGGCCAGTACGGGCTCCTCAAAAGGTTCGCCCGCCGCAGCGTTCCCCGCTGCGTCCGCATCAGGTCCCGGAAAGTGTTCCTGAACCTAAAAAGAAAGGAGGAAACGCATGGCGATGGCAAATGACATAGAGAAGCTGCTGCCGGTCTACAAGGTGGAGCACGGCTGTATCCTCTCCCGGCAGGGGGACGTCACGCTGGCTTACGAGGTGACGCTGCCGGAGATATTCACCCTCTCGGGCAAAGACTACGAGGCTTTTCACCACGCCCTGGTGCGCGCTATCCGCCTGCTGCCCCGCCACTCGGTCTTCCACAAACAAGACTGGTTCGTGGAGGCTGCCTACCAGGCCGACTACACGAGGGAGGACATGGGCTTCCTCTCCCGGGCCAGCGAGCGCTTCTTTCACGAGCGGCCTTACTTCGAGCACTCCTGCTACATCTTTATCACCAAAAAACCGGGGGACAGGAAACCCGCCTCCTCGCTCTTTTCCAGCCTGCTGCGCCGCAACCTCGCCCCCGCGCAAACCCTCGTGCCCCGCCTCTACATGGATTTCCTGGACCAGGCGGGACAGTTTGCGCGCGTGCTCTCAGACAGCGGCTTTGCAAAATTACGCAGGCTCACAGGTGAGGAACTGACCGGCACGGCCTCCAGAGCGGGAGTTCTGGAACGCTACTGCGGCCTGCTCCCGGAAGGAAGCCCTCCCCTCCTGCAGGACATCGCGTTTGACACGGGGATCCGTGTTGGCGAAAAGCTCTGCCAGCTCTTCACCCTCTCGGACGCTGAGGACCTGCCGGCCTTGTGCGGCTCCCGCGTCAACTACGACAAGTACTCCACCGACCGCAGCAAGTGCAGCACCGGCTTTGCCTCTCCGCTGGGCCAGCTGCTGCCCTGCAACCACATCCTCAACCAGTACATCTTCCTCTCCGACGTGCCCCAGGCGCTGAAAAGGCTGGAGAGCAGGCGGCTGCGGCTGCAGTCGCTCTCGGCCTACTCCAGGGAGAACGCCATCGCCCGCGACGCCACGCAGGACTTCCTCAACGAGGCTATCGGCCAGCAGCGACTCCCGGTGAAGGCGCACTTCAATGTGCTGGCCTGGACAGACGACCCGGGAAAGGGAAAGGAGCTGCGCAACGCCGTCTCCTCGGCCATGGCCCAGCTCGACGCCACCCCCCGGCTGGAGACGCTCGGGGGTCCGCAGATTTTCTGGGCCGGCCTGCCGGGCAACGCGGCGGACTTCCCCCTGAACGACACCTTTGACACGTTCCTCGAGCAGGCCTGCTGCTTCCTCAACATGGAGACCAGCTACCGCTCCTCCTTGAGTCCAGTAGGACTGCGCCTGGGGGACCGGCTGACGGGAAAGCCCGTGCACGTGGACATCTCCGACGAGCCGGTGAAGCAGGGCGTCTGCACCAACCGCAACAAGTTCATCCTCGGCCCCTCGGGCAGCGGCAAGTCCTTTTTCACCAACCACCTTGTGCGCTCCTACCACGGGCAGGGCAGCCACATCGTGCTGGTGGACGTGGGTCACTCCTACAGGGGGCTCTGCGACTTAGTCAATGGCTACTACTTCACTTATGACGAGAAGAACCCCATCCGCTTCAACCCCTTCTACATCGGGGGGGGCACAGAGCTGGACACCGAGAAAAAGGAGAGCATCAAGACGCTGCTGCTCGCGCTCTGGAAAAAGGACGCTGAGGCCTTCTCCCGCTCCGAGTACGTGGCCCTCTCCAACGCCCTGGAGATGTACTACCACCTGCTGCGGGCAAAGCCGGAGGTGTTCCCCTGCTTCGACACCTTCTATGAGTTCGTCCGGGAGACCTTCTCCTCCAGGCTCCGGGCAGAGCGGGTGCGGGAAAAGGAGTTCGACATCGACAACTTCCTCTACGTGCTGCGCCCCTACTACGGGGACGGGGAGTTCGGCTACCTGCTCAACGCCCGCGAGAACCTGGACCTGCTCTCCGAGCGCTTCATCGTCTTCGAGCTCGACAACATCAAGGACCACCCCATCCTCTTCCCCGTGGTGACCATCATCATCATGGAAGTCTTCATCTCCAAGATGCGCAAGCTCAAGAACGTGCGCAAGGTCATCCTGATAGAGGAGGCATGGAAGGCCATCGCCAAGGAGGGCATGGCCGAGTACATCCGCTACCTGTTCAAGACGGTGCGCAAGTTCTACGGCGAGGCCATCGTGGTCACCCAGGAGGTGGAGGATATCATCTCCTCGCCCGTGGTGAAGCAGGCCATCATCAATAACTCCGACTGCAAAATACTGCTCGACCAGAGCAAGTATCTCCACAGGTTCGACGGCATCCAGGAGCTCCTGGGCCTGACAGAGAAGGAGAAGGCGCTGGTGCTCTCCATCAACAAGGCCAACGACCCGCTCCGCCGGTACAAGGAGGTGTTCATCAGCCTGGGGGGCACGCTCTCCAAGGTGTACCGCACCGAGGTGTCGCTGGAGGAGTACCTGGCCTACACCACCGAGGAGTCAGAGAAAGTGAAGGTGCAGGCCTATGCCCAACGCCACGGCGGAGACCTGCGCAAGGCTATCCGTGAACTGGCCAATGACATACGGTCTGGGAAAATATAGTGAGCAGAAAGCAAAGGATAACAATAGATACCACGATAACGCCAACCATTAAATAACCATGAAACACAGCATGAGAACACTTTGTAACCGCATCTGGCTGGTCACCCTGCTGCTCCTCTTTTCCGCAGGTGTTCCCCATCGGGCACTGGCGCAGGACCCCATCACTGAGGTGATAAAAGCGGGTGTCAAAAAGGCGATTGTGGCCATGGACCTGAAGATACAGCGCCTGCAGAACGAGACCATCTGGCTGCAGAACGCCCAGAAGGTGCTCGAGAACAAGCTCTCCGAGCTCCGGCTCTCAGAAATAGCCGACTGGACCGAGCGGCAGCGGCAACTATACGCCGACTACTACGAGGAGCTCTGGAAGGTGAAGGCCGCCATCTCCTATTACGGGCAGGTGCGGGACATCATCCGGCAGCAGGCCGCCCTGGTGGAAGAGTACAGGCGGGCCTACGCCCTCTTCCGGCAGGACAGCAATTTCTCTGTGGAGGAGCTGGACTACATGCAGCGGGTGTACACCGGCATTATGGGGGAAAGCGTCAAGGATCTGGACCAGGTGCTGCTGGTCATCAACTCCTTTGCCACCCAGATGAGCGACGGGGAGCGCCTGGCGCTCATCCACCGGGCGGCGGAGAGCATCGGCCGGCACTACAGCGACCTGCGGGAGTTCAACGAGCAGGGCATCCGGCTCAGCCTGCAGCGGGCAAGGGAGCGAAACGACCTACAGCGGGTAGCGCAACTGTACGGACTTTAAAATTAACACGCATGAAAGCAACAGTCAAGAAAACAGGCATCATGAAAGTATTCCTGCTCAGCATGTTCATGCTGACAGCCGTCACGCTGCAGGCGCAGACTTTTGACGAGTGGTTCCGGCAGAAAAACACCCAGAGAAAGTACCTGGTGCAGCAGATCGCAGCCCTGCAGGCGTACGCCGGTGTCCTGCGCGAGGGCTACAGCATCGCCCGCCAGGGAATCAGCACCGTGGAGCACATCAAAAACAGCGACCTCGGCCTGCACCAGGATTTCTTTGGCTCACTCCAACTCATCAACCCTACCATAGGCGGCTCCGCACGCATCGCCGATATTCTCCGCTATTATGAGGCCATCACTCGGAACCTCCGGGAGATCCTGCCTGTCCTCCGCCAAAGCGGGAAGCTGCAGGAACACGAGCTGGAGCACCTGGAGGAAGTGAAAGCAAGGGTGCTTGCCACCTGCGCCAGAAACCTGGAGGAGCTATGGCTGGTGCTGACGGAGAACGAGTGGAAGATGACAGATGCAGGGCGGCTGCAGCGTCTTGAGTTGCTGTATCAGCACACACACGACACTTTCTTCTTCACCCAGACTTTCCTTAAAGAGGCGCAGTTAATGGCCCGCTGGCGCTGGCACGAACGCCAGGAGCTTGAAAATACCCGCACCCTTTACGGCTTGCCGCAATAGCCGCTTCATCCCTATACACTTCTTATGCACCAGCTTATGAAAACCAGAACAACATTTATATTACACCTGCTCCTGCTCGCTCTTACCCTACCAGCCTACCCGGCAAGAGCGCAGTCTGAGGAGGTGCAGCAGTTGCTGCTCAACGTCGAGAAGCTCGCCCAGTTCAGAAGCATCCTCTCGGACATGAAAGCGGGCTACGACATCATCCAGAAAGGCTACGGCACAGTCAGGGACATTTCAGAGGGCAGCTTCAGCCTGCACGATACTTTCCTCCGCAGTCTGTTAGAGGTGAGTCCAACAGTGAGAAAGTACAAACGCGTGGCCGACATCATCGACTCCCAGCGACGCATCGTCTCCGAGTACACCACTGCCTACGCCCGCTTTCGGCAGGGCGCAGGCTTCACCCTGGCAGAGCTGGAGTACCTGGGCAGCGTCTATGCCAGCCTATCACGCCAGAGCCTGCGGCACCTGGACGATCTGACGCTTATCCTCACGGCCGGGGAGCTGCGCATGAGCGACGAGGAGCGCCTCTCCGCCATCGACCGCATCTTCACCGAGACCGATGACAAGCTCACTTTCCTGAGGCACTTCAACCGGCAGGCAAGCCTGCTGGCCCTGCAGCGGGCAAGGGAGCGAAACGAGGTGGAGGCCATACAGGACCTGTATCAAATCAACCCCTAACAGGCTTCATAACACAAGATGAAAGAGCTTCACAAGCACATGATGCAAAAGCTTCAGATACTCTCATTTCTCTTTGGGCTGGTCACGCTGCTCCTGCCGCTCCACGCGCAGGCGCAGAGTGCAACTGGCATGCAGGGCCTGCACCAGGTGCTGGAAGGACTCTACGAGGAGATGATGCCGCTCTGCGAGCGGCTTATCGGCGTGGGCCGCGGGCTGGCGGGATTTGCCGCCCTGTGGTACATCGCCTCCCGCGTCTGGCGCCACCTGGCAAACGCAGAGCCGGTGGACTTCTACCCCCTGCTACGCCCCTTCGCCCTGGGCCTTGCCGTGCTGCTCTTCCCCTCGGTGCTGGCCCTCCTGAACGGGGTGCTCCAGCCAACGGTGACGGCCACGGGCGCCATGGTTGAGGACTCAGACAAGGCTATCGCCGTGCTACTGAAACAAAAGGAGCAGGCCATCCAGGGCTCGGACGCTTGGCAGCTCTATGCGGGGGTGGACGGCAACGGAGACAGGGACAAGTGGTACAAGTACACGCACCCGGACGACCCGCTGGGCGAGGGGGAGAGCGTGCTGGAGAGCATCGGCAACGACGTCAAGTTCGCCATGGCCAAGGCCTCCTACTCCTTCCGAAACTCCATCAAGCAGTGGATGTCGGAGATTCTGCAGGTGCTCTTCCAGACAGCCGCCCTCTGCATCAACACCATCCGCACCTTCTATCTTATCGTGCTGGCGGTGCTCGGTCCGCTGGTCTTCGGCTTCTCTGTCTTCGACGGCTTCCAGCACACGCTCACCGTCTGGCTGGCCCGCTACGTCAACGTGTTCATGTGGCTGCCGGTGGCCAACATCTTCGGCGGCATCATCGGCAAGATACAGGAGAACATGCTCAGGCTCGACATCGGGCAGGTGGAAAGCAGCGGCGAGACTTTATTCAGCGCCACCGACTCGGCCTACCTCATCTTCCTGCTCATCGGCATCGTGGGCTACTTCACCGTGCCCAACGTGGCCAATTACATCGTGCATGCCGGAGGGGGTAATGCGCTCCTTTATAAAGTAACGAACCTGCTGAGCACCACAAACCGCACCGCCCTGGCGGCGGGAGGCACGGGTGCTGGCTATGCCGCCACTGCTTTGGGTGCCGGAGCCAACCATATTACCCACAGCATCACCGGCTTCAGTGGTGGGACTGGTCACGATAGCGGCAACGTGCAGAGAGACAAATCGCCCGAGGGCTATCAGCACGGGCGGCTTTCAGGCAAAAACTGACGCGACAATAAAAAATCTCACTATCAACTGTTTTATTATGTTCAGACAGCTCCAGCACATCGACAGCGCCTTCCGCCACATCCGCGCATTCAGCCTTGTCTTCCTTGTGGCCTGCACGGTTGTCTCCTCCCTTTCCCTCTACCACAGCTACCGGCAGGTGCAGGCAGCGCAGGAGCGTATCTACATCCTGGCGGGCGGCAAGGCGCTGGAGGCTTTTTCGGCAGGGAGGAAAGAGAATATCCCGGTGGAGGCCCGCGACCATGTGCGCTCCTTCCACGAGTATTTCTTCACCCTGGACCCGGATGAGAAAGTCATTGAGGCCAACATCGGCAGGGCTCTTTACATGGCCGACGGCTCAGCCAGAAGGGCTTATGATAATCTGCGGGAGAGCGGCTACTTCACCGGCCTCATCTCCGCCAATGTCAGCCAGGACATCACAGTGGACAGCGTGCAGCTGGACATCGGCCGCTACCCCTACCCTTTCCGCTGCTACGCACGGCAGCGGCTTACCCGCGCCTCCTCTGTGGTGACGCGCAGCCTTATCACCGAGGGCTTTTTGCGCAGCGTCTCCCGCTCGGATAACAACCCGCACGGCTTTCTGATTGAGCGGTGGATGACGCTGGAAAACAGGGACCTCTCCTCCAAAAGCCGCTGATGATGCTGCTGTTCTCTAACAAAGACAAAAAGCAGCGGGAGCCAGACCCTGCCACAGACCGGAAAGCCCGTGCGATAGCAAGGATAATTGCGAAAAAGCAGGAAAAGGCTGCTGGGTGGCTCAACAGGAAGTTCGGTGCGCTACCCCATCCTGCCCAGGTGATTTGCCTGCTGCTCTTCTGCCTCATGCTCGGCGGGGCCAGCGGCTGGATACTTGCCCAGGCCGTTCTGCCAGGTCCAGCATCTGGATTGAAGGTAGTTCCAAACTTACCCCCAAAAGAGCACCGGCAGAAGCTGCAGCTTTTACCGGAAAGCCTGGGACACCCGGACAAACACTAATATCTACCATCCTTAAAATAACCCCTCCATGAAAACACATTCCGAAGCTTTCCTTCGCAGGCGAAAGTTCCTGCTCGTCCTCCCCCTGCTCGTGTTGCCTTTCCTGACGATGGCCTTCTGGGCATTGGGCGGAGGTGAGGGCACGGCGGCCAGGACACCGCAGGCAGTCAAAGGCCTGAACCTCCAGCTCCCCGAGCCGCAGCTTAAAAAAGAAGAAGAGAGCAACAAGCTCAGCCTCTACCAGCAGGCCAGGCGCAGGCTGCAAAAGCAGCAGGATACCGGCGGCAAGAACTTCCTGCACCAGCTGGGCCTGGAGCCCAATGAAGAAGTTAGCAATGACGACGCGCTGGATGAGTTTGCCCCCGGACAAGCAGTACCGGATAAACCCGGTGAGGCTTTCCACCTCACGCACCAGGATCCGAATGAGGAGAAGATAAACGAGCGGCTCTCCCAGCTCTCGCAACTTGTCAGCCAGGAAAACGCCGTGCCTGCAGTAAAGCCCAAGGCAAAAACAACAGGCACTTCCTTAGACAAAAGCGGGGAGAATCGCTTCAGCCAGGATGTGGCAAGACTGGAGACGATGATGCGCAGCATGGGTGGAGAGAACGGCAGCGGCGCGGCAGACCCGGAGATGCAGCAGCTGGAGGGTATGCTGGAGCGGATACTCGACATCCAGCACCCGGAGCGTGTACAGGAAAGGCTGCGGCATGAGTCCCTGGAGAACCGGCAGCAGGCTTTCTCTGTGCAGGCCGCGCCCGAAGGGCCGCCGGTAACCTACCTGCACCAGGTAACTTCCCCTTACAGCTCTGAGTCAGCGCTTATGACCGTCCCGCTCTCCGGTGACTCCATACAGCTAACCCAGGCCCAGAACGCCTTTTACAGCCTCCGCTTAAGTAACGATTACAGTACTAGCCAGAATGCATCGGAGCAGCAGGACAATACCATTGAAGCAGCTGTACACGAGACGCAAACACTGATAGTAGGAGCTACTGTGAAGCTGCGCCTGCTCCAGAACGTCTATCTCGGCGGTAGGCTGCTGCCCGAGGGAAGCCTGCTGTACGGCTCCTGCCAGCTTAGGGGAGAACGGCTGGCTATCGAAATATCCTCTATCCGCTCCGGTAACGCCCTGCTGCCGGTATCGCTGGCCGCCTACGACCTGGACGGGATGGAGGGGCTCTACATCCCCGGTGCGCCCGCCAGGGACGCCGCCCGGCAGGGAGCAGACCGCGCCATCAGCCAAAGCCTGCAGCTTCCATCGCTTTCCCCCTCCCTAGGTGCCCAGGCAATGGGTGCAGGCATTGATGCGGCAAGGGGGCTGCTGAGCAAACAGGCAAGGCAGGTGAAGGTGACGGTGAAGGCCGGCCACCTCCTCCTGCTCCGGGACCAGAATACACAACTGTAAATCCTTTCAACTCATTCTTAACGCTACATCATCTTAACGCAAAACCATGAACAGATACATCCTCATCACACTGTTGTGCTTTCTGATTTGCCAGCTTAAGGCTCACGCACAGGAGCAGCAAAACAGGCTCGGGCTGGCCTTCCACAAAACGACCAGCCTTATTTTCCCCTATGCCATACAGAGCGTGGACCGCGGCAGCGGGGAGATTCTGGCCCAGGCGCCTCCAGATGTGGGGAACGTGCTCCAGGTGAAAGCCGCCCGCCCCGGGTTCCAGGAAACGAACCTCACCGTCATCACCGCCGACGGCAGGCTCTATGGCTTCTCTGTTGTTTATGATGAGCACCCGGCCACTACGCTGTTGCAACTAAAGGCTGCGCAGGCCACGTCCGTGCTTTTTACAGGTGCCGACCTGAACCAAAGGCAGCTGGAGAACATCTCGGGCCAGCTGGCGGAGGACTACCGGTTTTACTACGGCATCAAGGACAAGGCAGGCGGGGCAAAGGCCAAGCTGGAGGGTATCTACATCCGGGGGAATACTCTTTTCTACCGGGTCGTGCTCCTAAACGCATCCCCTGTCCTCTACGAACTTGACTTTACCCGCTTCACGGTGCGGGACAGGAAGCAGGCAAAGCGCACTGCCACCCAGGAAGCGGAGCTCTTACCGCTTTACGCCTACGGAGAAGAAGGCAGGACAGTGGAGGCCGGTGACAGGAAGGTGCTGGTCTTCGCCCTGGAGATGCACAATTTGAACCGCCATAAGGAGCTGGTGCTCGACCTGTTTGAGAAGAACGGCGGCAGGCACCTCAAACTAAAGGTACGCGACAGGGACATCCTGCAGGCATGCCCGCTCCTTCTCTCATATGAAGCTGATCTCTAAATAAATTTTTACCAATAAATCCTATAACCATGAATGAAAAGAACCTTGATTACCTGAAGGAAGGCCTCAAATACACGGGCTTCGGTACCAGCCTGAACGGGGAGCTGGAAAAAAATGTGCAGGCACAGCAGCCGGAGTTCCGGCTTAGCATTCAGATGCCCCATCACAATAGCACAATGGACTACACCCTGCACTTCCGCAGGTCAGACCAGAGCGACATGTACTTCTTCAACAAGTATGACGCCAAGCTAAAGCCAGACGATTCCACCAAGGAAGTCTCGCAGACCTTCTACATCAACAAGAACAGCGGCATCACGGCCAAGGAGGCCTATAATCTGCTGAACGGACGGTCCGTGCACAAGGAACTGGTCAATGCGGAGGACCAGCCCTACAAGGCATGGCTGCAGCTGGCCCCGCAGGCAAAGGACCAACAGGGAAACCACAAGGTGAAGCAGTTCCACGAAAACTACGGCTTTGACCTGGAGAAGACACTCCAAAAGTTTCATATCAATGAGCTGCAGGACCCCCAGCAGAAAGATCGGCTGCTGCGTTCCCTCGAGCGGGGGAACCAGCAACTGGTCACGGCGAAGGAAGAGGGCTACGAGGTCAAAAGGTACATTGAGGCTAGCCCGCAGTTCAAAACCATTAACGTCTACAATGAGCAGCGGCACCTGACCAAGCGCGAGACAATCCAGAAGCAAGATGCAGAGGTGACGCAAGCGCATCAGGCACAGCAAAAGGGAAAGGACCTGACGGCGCAGGACCAGCCGGAAGAGAGGCGGTCCCACAGGAAAGGAATAGCGATGTAAATTAAACACTGCTTCCCCTGATCGCTTGCCCCCGGTGCAGCTTAGGGATGTGCTAAACTAATACTGTTACATAGCCCGAAGCCCCGGTTTCCTTAGTTGAGGCCGGGGCTTTCTAATAAACACCTCTAAACTTCCCTCTTCTTTCGGACTGCAAAGCAATTCTCTCCCAGTCACGTCATAAGTCCTCATTCCTCCCGGCCACTGAAATGCAAAAGTGCGGGGGCAATTCATTCGGGCGCAAAGGTAGCCTTGCAGTCCGGACACGGGACAAGGTAGTACGGAAAAAATGGGTATCCCTTCTAGGGGAGCCTCCGCATTTTTGCCGTCTCCACCTTGCCCTTAGTCCGTCCCGAAGGCAGGTGGGGCACCATAATCAATTTCTCACACTAAAAAGACAAAGATTATGGAAAAGCTCACCAGAAACTCCTCCTTCTCAAAAGTAGCAGAGATAAAGCTCTCCTACCGCGCCAAAGTAAAACCCTCTGAAAGACCAGTGGTCATCTGCTCCACCGATTGCTACAATGTGCTAAAGGAAAGTTGGGACACGGGCAAGATAGAGTTTGTGGAGCAGTTCAAGGTCATGCTCCTCAACAGGGACAACAAGGTGCTGGGCATCTACGAGACCTCCACAGGAGGCGTGGCCGGCACGGTGGCGGATCCAAAGATTATTTTCGTGGCGGCCCTGAAAGCCTGCGCCTCCTCCATCGTCCTCTGCCACAACCACCCCTCCGGCAACCTCAAGCCAAGCGCGGCGGACCTGCAGCTGACAAAGAAGATAAAACAGGGCGGGGAACTACTCGACATCGCGGTTCTGGACCACATCATCATCACCAGCGAGAGTTACTATTCGCTTGCGGACGAAGGGCTTTTATAGCCCTTCTTTTGCTCATAGGAAGTAAAGACACCTCTTATATAAGCCACACGTCTGACAATAGCAATTTGCGGAGTTGTTTACCTTTGGCTATATCTTCTGATGGAATATGATACATCATACTCTCTTGCTTTCGCTCTTCAGCCATGCTGAAAAATGCAGTACTATCATATCAATCCATGAGAATAGGCAAACTGTACTAAGCTTCCAGTATTTTGAGCTTTGGTTTTTTCTAAAATTTTCTGTCTATGCGTATTAACAGTATGGAAACTAATGAAGAGCTTTTCTGCAATGAGTTTGCTGCTATAGCCTTCCGCCATCAACTTCACAATTTCGAGTTCCCGCTTACTCAAGACGGCATATTTATCACTAATATCTGAAGTTTCAGGTGAAATGAAGAAGCAGGTATTTTTAGCACTCGAGACAATAGAGGCTATCTGCTGCTCACTCTTCTTCCAATGAGAGATATCAGAGTATGTCCCCAGCACATGTGTAATGTTACCTTTGCAGTCTAACTGGAGAACCGAATTTTGTGCTAAAATCCTGGCTTCTTTTCCATCTGGTCTTATAATGCGGTAGTCATAGTTAAATTTGTACTGCGCCTGGCTCCATGAAGGAACAGTAAGTATGTAGTCCCATATATTTTTTTTCAATTTCCAGGTTATATGCAGGTCTTCCGGATGTGCTATCTTGTTACAGAAACTCAGGCCGTTTTCGAGGAAATGATTTCTACTGTAACCGAAGACTGCCTTAGCATTGCTGCTAATGAAGCTAAACTCCTGCGTGCGCAAATCCAGTATCTTAGTGACACACGCAGAATGATCCATCATTGCTCTTATGCAGGGATTGTTTATGAAATTGATCTCGAAATCTATTGCAACCTGCCCATAGGCTGGAGTTTGCCACATCCTTAATAAATTAAAATATTCTTCCGGAAGCCTCTTATCTGCTGGATTACCTAAGTTCTTCTCTGTTACTGGCTGCATGAAAAGCGGGATAATGTTTTACTGAGAACCTTTAGAACATCAAAATTTTAACCCACAGAAGGTGGTTAAGGGTAGAGAGCAGTGATTGTTAACATATGACTTCTATATCTAGCAAGAAATAGAAGAAAGAAGGTTTAGACGTCAACAGTTAAGTTTCGTATGTGAAAACGAATAATAAAAGACGGCGCCAAAGGCAACTTATATATCATTAAATTTACTTTAAATATGACTAATTAACAAAGGAAGATTAGCGCTATGAAGTAACATGGAATATTATTGCATAGGAAGGAGAAGAGCAGGCAAAATATCCATTGATGTGATGTAAACAGGGAAATGAAAAACATTATACAGCTTTTAACACCCTTAAAGTAACATTATTAATTACTTTCTTTATAGCCAAAGTGTCAAATCTGCTAATTTTTTAAGCTAGCTTATACTGTAAGCTCAAGCGATTGTTTTAGCAAAGGAACCAGATGAGCATAAACTGCCAGTGAAGTTTTGTAGTTTATCTATAACATCGAAAAACAGGAAGTCTTTGATAAAGTCAAAGATATATTAATTGCAAGTTCCTCTGCTGTACCTTTCCACAAGTTAATATTCCACATCATTCTGATTGCCAGTATTAATTGATATCATAGCACTTTCTGTATTGAGAAGGAAAGTAATATCATTAACTATTTCAATACATTTTAAACAGCCGCCGCTTTAGAATTGGAAGGCGCTAAAAGATTTTTTCTTTTATTCCTGATATACCTGAATTTACGCTCCATACCACAATAGATTCCTATCATTCCAAGAATAGATAAAGCAAAAATGGATATATAATGAAAGAAAATTGCTTTAGAAGGGTATTCTTCAATGTAATCAAGGAAAATAATTGAGGTTACTAGCGCTATTACACCCCAAAAGAGATCACTTCTATCCAGATCGGTTCTTTCTTCATTTGGTCTGTATGCTTTCGATATTTTCTTTTTCATTATGTTCTCAAACTTTTTATATTCCGGAGCATCCTTGCTTACGACATCGCCGAATAATTTAAGAATCTCCAGATCAAGCTTGATCTTATTCCTGTGCTTTGTAACCGTGAATTGGTAAGCTCCCAAAATAACGGCGAAGACTGTTGAGATAAAAGGAATTAATATTTTGATTAAATCTTTGTCGAATATAAGTGAGGCATCCATGTTAGTTGTGTTTATAATTTAGTGTTTTATTTTATTTAAAAAAGGGCATAACATCAGCACAAGAGTCAATTCTCCTTCTTCCAAACTGCTGTTTATTTCTGCATTTGATGTTGCCTTTCCAATAGAAAAGCACCATCAAATGCTTATATCAAACTAACCCGAAACCTCAAAGGGCACTCAGCGTAACAGGCCCCACGATACCATCTGCAGCATCGACTCCAAAAGCGGACCGTTGAAATGCCAGCACCGCGTTCATCGTTCGGGAGCCGAATTTATCATCCACTATTCCTTCATAAAAACGCTTTGCTTTCAGCCTTTGCTGCAACAGCCTGACCTCTTCTCCCACAGAGCCGTAGCGCAGGCGGTAGTCAGAGGCATCAAAAGTGCCTGCAGCGGCACGGTAATAATCCTGGCCTGTCAGCAACGCATACGGGAAGTGATCCTGTGTTTGAGCATAGGCGTTGCGGACGAAGCTGGCCCAAGGACCGCTGTCCGGGGAACCCCCTCGCCTAGTACATTTTGGATACCCAACGACGACCTGGCAGCCAGCGCTGGCAAAATCTGCGTGGTTCACGCCCATGCTCCAGGCTGCGTGTAAGTTATCGAACGGGTTGTTGAATTCCATCCGGTCATCGGCTTCGTACACTTCATCGTCCAGCGTCCGGAGTACATAGCGCGCTTCCATCTGACGGAAGGCCCGGTGCCTGGTGGGCGGGGAACTCAGGTTGTGATCTCCTTTGCGATAATCCGCGTAATAGCCTGTCAGCATTTGATTGGCCCCTGCCCCACCCCGTGTCATAGCTTTTCGGATGTACTTCAGGTGCGGAACCGTACTCCCCGGGAAAACAGCTAACAGCCCCTGCGCAGGCAGCCACTGCACCAATGTACACCGGGGGTGCTGGTGGTCGGTAGAACTTAGCATTAGGTCATGGGTCGTAGCAAAGGCATGATTTTCAGGGAAGACCGGCAGCGAGCCACGGATGCCTAAAAAAATCATGAGTTCCTGCGCTACTGGGAACCGGTTGCGGCGGCACAGGTTGGCCAACAGGGTGTGTGAAATCTGAAAATTTGACATTGGAAACAAGTTAATTTGAAAGACAGCACCAGAACTAACATCACACGTTAAACGAGTGCTAAGTCGCTCTCTGGAAGATTCATATTATTATCTTCATCATTCGGTTGTCCTACATTATCATTGAATTTTGGCAACAGAAAATACTCTATAATTTCACCGTACATGTTCTGGCAGTTCCAATAGTCGCTGTGGGTGAAGCTAAGAAAATTAGCGGGGAAGGCGCAGTTGACATTAGTTACACCCTGGTAATAATCCAGGGAGCCGCTGATGTAGTCTTTCCTGTCCCAGTAGTTGCGCCAGGGCACCTCTTCAAAAAGCCGGCTCTCGCAAGGCTTAATTGCAAGGTCATTCGGTGTATCTTCCAACCAGTTGCGTTGCTTAAACCCATGAAAATTACGGATTAGCTGGCGCCGGACATACTCCTCCCTGGTCACCTGTTCCTTAAAGAAGAAAGCAATTTTATCAAGGGGGCTGCCAAAGGAAACCAAGCCAATCAGGCGCTCAGAAATCGAAGCTTCTGCCGGGTCGAAGCTGCAGGCCCCATTGCCCTGGTAGCCTGAAATCTCGCATTGGTTCACCAAATGGTTTAGCCTGTTGATGGCGTCAAAGGCTACCTGACTCCCCAGGGAGAGCCCGGCTACCAATACCTGTCCATAAGAAAATTTCAGTTTGTCATCATCCGTTTTTCTTGCTTCGAGCAGGTACTTAAGCGCCTGTACGGCACCATCGAGAATGCAGTTCCTGATTTTGAAGAACCTAGACTTGGCGTCGGTGGTGTTGTAGATTGTAACATCATTTAAAAAATTTGCCATTTTATTAACCCGGTCTTCTGTGCCGCCTTGAAACAGCATGGATAACAGGGAACCAACTATCGGAATAGCCGTTAGCAACTTTGAGAACCCTTTCCGCAACAAATCCAAAAGCAGAAACACTTGAGGCACAAAACTTATACAAAGCCAATAAGTAAAAGGATTGAACTTGCCGTTCTTTATAAATAGGCTGCTATCTTGGTGGCGCTCTGCAAACTCTTTCTTTTCGTGATAAAACTTACGGGCACTCCGTGTTACATTGTTCAGCCATTTGTTTGTGTCGCGGAGTATGGCCTGATCCTCGGTTTGGTTTGCCCAGTAATATTCGTATATATCCAGTGGGGCCTTCCCGCCGTTTACGTCTGCAAGGCGCAGGAAATTATCGAACCAGGGCACTTGACTGTCCGAGGTCAATTTCTTAGCCAGGTGGTGCTCCGCCCGCAGGTTGAAGCCCGCTTTCCCAAAAGTTTCGAGCAGGCCCCTGCTAAATACATCCAGTGTTTCGAGTGGGTTCTGGTGCCCCACCCCATGTAAAATTAAAATGGCGGTTGGTTTTGTTACCCACCTGCCACCAAACGATTCAACTACATTGTCGTAGTTTTTGAGGAAAACCTGCGGGTTGTTTCTCATGACAGGAAGATTACTAAATACTATACAATTTAAAGGCAACCTGGATTATATAAAATACTGAAAATTCAGTATTTTTCAATTGTAAAATAGCCGCTATACGCTACAGAAATTTAAGAATCCACGTTAAAGGAGTTGCTACATTTGATTGGAGAATTTTGATAGGCAGATTTAAGTGAGCTCCTCCCATTTTTAGGGCCGGTCAAAAGTAGAAAATTCGGGTTTCACTATATTATCTTTTACCCACTCTTCCGGAGTTATGTCACCTAATGAACTGTGGGGTCGGAAGCAGTTGTACTCCTGTCTCCAGGCCTCTATCTTCTCCCTTGCGTCTTCCAGACTAAGGAACCAGTTGATGTTCAGGCACTCATCCCGGAAGCTACCGTTAAATGACTCGATAAAGGCGTTATCCGTGGGTTTGCCTGGCCTGGAGAAGTCCAGCGTTACTTTGTTTTCATAAGCCCACCTATCCAGCGCCTTCGAGATAAACTCGCTGCCGTTGTCCACCTGTATACGCTTGGGCAGCTTTTTAGTGTCCTGCCTGATGCGCTCCAAAGCGGCTACCACATCTTCTCCCTTCAGTGACTCTCCCACCTGAATCGCTGGGCATTGGCGGCTATAATTATCCACTACAGTTAAGCAGCGGAATTTCCTGCCGTCGAAGAGCTGGTCTGCCACGAAATCCATGCTCCAGCACTCATGGTTAGTAGAGAGCTCTGGGCGTTCCAGCCGATGGGCCGCAGCTTTGCTTCTCCTGGGCCGCTTGCTCCTTAGATTCAGCCCCTCGTCCTTATAGAGGCGGTACACGCGCTTATGGTTGTCCCGCCAACCTTCCCGCCTGAGCAAGACGAAGATACGCCAGAAGCCGTAGCGAACCCGCACCTGGGCGATCTCCTGCATCCGTTTCCTGATAATTGAACTGTCCCTGGCCTTGGAGCGGTAATACCAGCCGGAGCGGTGAAACTGCACCACCTTACAGGCTCTTCTGACCGATACCCGATAATCCTTCTGTAGCTCTGAGGCCAGCCACTTTACCTGGGCTGGCCTCAGAGCTCATATCTTTAGACTTAACAGAAAGAATACAAGTAGAACAGGTAAAGAACCACAGGCAGGATGGCAAAATTCTTCAGAGCAAGTACACCTGGTGATACTGAAAAAAAGGAAGTTCCACCTGCCTGCTTCTTCCCTCAAGCTGAACAGTACTCATATCTTTGAAATGTTAGCAAAGAGTACAATTCTTACTATTTGTACCTTCGCTTTTATACAATAAGGGAGAAAAGGAATAAGTAACAGTAATAGACACGATTGATGTCGCCTCTAAGAAATCCCTTTCTTCCCTCTTCATCCAAGCCAGTACAGTACCAAAAGGCCGCCTGCTGCAGGCGAGACCTATTATCTAGCTGTGAGTATAGGTTGCAGATGAAGTTCACTTATCCTAACTACCCAACACAATGAAAAACCTGCTATGCCAGAACCTGGGAGTGGACGTTTCCAAGGACTCCCTTGATGTTGTCTTATCTACCCTCGATATGGAGCGTCAGGTCAGGGTGAAAGCCTCCCGTAAGTTCGCCAACACACCTGCCGGTATCAGGCAGCTCCAGCGCTGGATGGAAAGCAAGCGCACAGCAGAAGTGGAGCTGCGTATACTCATGGAAGCCACCGGCATCTACTACGAGCAGCTGGCCTGGTTCCTCCACCAGCAGGGCTACCAGGTATCGGTGATCCTGCCCACCAAGGCCAAGCGCTACCTGCAGGCCCTGGGCCACAAGAGCAAGAATGACAGCATCGACGCCAAAGGGCTGGCCCGGATGGGCCTGGAGCAGTTGCTGCCCCTCTGGCAGCCCCTGTCGGAGAACATCTACCAGCTGCGTCTCTTGACGCGCCAGTTGGAGGACTTCTCTAACCAGCGCACCGTATTCCTCAACCAGCTCCATGCCCTGCACCACAGTGCCTTTGCGGTAAAGCAGGTGGATAAAAGCCTCAAAAAGATGGTCCGCACGCTGGAGAAAAGCATTCAGGAGCTGGAGGAGGCGATCCGAGAGCTCATCTGCCAGGACCCGCTGCTGGCCGAGCGGGTGGAGAAGCTCCTGGCTATCAAAGGAGTGGGCCTCAAGACGGTGGCCGTGCTCCTGGCCGAGACCAACGGCTTTGCCACCTTTGAGAAGCAGGGGCAGCTGGTGAGCTACTCGGGCTATGATGTGGTGGAGAACCAGTCAGGCAAACGCTCGGGAAAGACCAGGATGTCCAAGAAGGGCAACGCCCATATCCGCCGGGCTATGCACCTGCCGGCCTTTTCAGTGGTGCGCTACAAAGAGCCTGCTTTTACCGCACTCCACGAACGGCTTCTGGCAAGGGGCAAGACCAAGATGCAGGCTTACGTGGCTGTGCAGCGTAAGCTGCTGATTCTGATTTGGACGCTGTGGCGCAAGAATGACGTATATGACCCGCTTCACGGCCGAAGGCATCAGGAACAAAAAAGAGACATCCAACTCCTGGAGGCCGGAGCCTCTCTTTCAGGTAAGGGTAAGATAAGAAAAATCCAAAACAATCGCTTGACTTTTAAGACAGTACCTTTTTTCGCAGCACATCCTGCAGCATTTGTTTGTCCAGGCTCAGGTCCGCCACCAGCTTCTTCAACTGACCGTTCTCCTCCTCCAACTGCCGCAGCTTGCGCAATTCCGACACTCCTAAACCACCATATTTTTTCTTCCAGTTGTAGAAGGTGGCCTCCGATATACCCATCTTGCGGCACAACTCAGATACAGAGACTCCTGTCTCTGACTGCTTGATGGCGAAGATGATCTGCGCCTCGGTAAACTTTGATTTTTTCATGGCAATTCGTTTTGTTTTAGTACGACAAATTGCCCGTTTCCTCTACTTTACAACAGTCCGGTTTTGCGGGGGGAGGTCAATTTTTGGAGAAGGTTACACTTATTTAAATTTATCTTCAACCTCCTTTGGGAAGAGATTGAAAATATCCTCGGCAAGATTCTTAAAACCTTTGGCTTCTAGTGGTTTACCTTCCGCGTTGGCTACAAAATTAAACCACTCCAAATATCGCCTGATCTGTCTTCTGGTTGTATAAACGCTTATTGAATCACGGCCGGAAATTTCCACAAGCGAGTAAGCGTGCTCTATAGCACAACGCCTCGCCTCTTCATTGCCGGGAATGTTAAACTGATTTTTTGCCCCCAAGTCATCCTTTTTATCCATTGGGCTTGGAGTTCCTTCCGTTTCAGCTTTGATTTTTTGCCCCTCTGATTTTAAGAGGAAGGACAGCAAGTAAAGCTCTAAAAGATTTGCGTGGGCCCAAATTT
Organism: Pontibacter pamirensis; assembly: GCF_010015475.1. Classification (GTDB taxonomy): domain Bacteria; phylum Bacteroidota; class Bacteroidia; order Cytophagales; family Hymenobacteraceae; genus Pontibacter; species Pontibacter pamirensis. The sequence goes on along the minus strand of NZ_SSNI01000022.1, from coordinate 15,409 downwards.
TGTGCTGCCGGACTCCACAATGTAAATCATACTCCGAAATAAGCCTTGCCAAGGACCACAAAGCCTCAGGTTTACGCTCCGGCCGACTGATGGCCAACTCATTCAAACCCAAATCAATCTTTTTAAACAATTCTGAATTGCAAATAACTAAGGTTAAGGAAAGATATTGAACCACTGCCCAGCTTTTAGACCTATCGCTTTGAAATGCATCCCAATAATGGGAGCGGGAACTACATAATAACTGGAGGGATTCGGCTAATTCTGGATCTAGTGTGTCACCTGATGTGTTTTCAAATTGCTTTGTACTGTCCTTTTCCTCGGCTGGAGACGGTTGTTTGATTTTGTTTTTGCAGAAAAGAATTTCCGCCTGGCGTTTTTCCACGCTTGCCAGCAGTCCGTTTATCTCCGATGATTTATTTGGATACCCGTCCAACATTTTCTCCAGTTTCTTTTTCGCGTCGACAATCTTTTTCATAGCCTCACGAAACACCTCTATTTTTGCGGCAACTGAAACATTAGATTTCGTCTCAATTTTATCAGAGGAGGTTCGGCTCACCTCGTCTGCGTGGTTCATGGCCGCTTCGATGCTTAGCCTTGCCCGGTCAATCTGGGTGGAGGGCAGTTGTTGGTTGAAGTCAGTGGGAAGGGAAACGTAAGCAATCAGGCTTGCCCAGTCATGGGTGTCTGGGAACTGGGAGAAAAGCCGGCGGCGAAGGTCGTACAGGAGCCACCGCGGGTCTTTCCCCGACAGTAATCCTTCATACAGGCACTCCACCAATCGCACCGACCCTTTAAAGGAAAGCGGAAACTGGCTTGCTACTACAATCGGGATGCCTGATTCGTGTAGGGCGTGAGCAATGCTGGCCCCGGCTCCGGCCACAGACCCTACCCCGCCACTGTTGCAACTGGCTAAGGTAACCACCATGGGTTTGGCCAGCCCCTTACCGTCCACCCGGTTCGAGGCCCGCAAAGCCGCCGCCAAGCGGGGCCCGCTGATAAAGTCAGTTTGTTGGGGATTGCTGGAATTGTGCAGCGCCAGGAAGAAGCGGGTGTCAAAGTTTTCTTTTTGCTCCACCCCATGGGCGAGGATGTGGACATGGGAGAACTCGCCGGAGGCACATTTATCCTCAATAGCCTCCACGGAAGCTTCCGGTAGAAACACCAAATGCTCTTCCACATGCTTTTGCCGCAGATCGTTGTCATCATGTTCAAAATACTTCATCCAGGGTTCAACCGCCCGCCGGAGCGTGAGCAAGTGCGACTCTAACGGGATAGCGTCGACACCAGGAGGGGATGCCGCAACAAAAAGGATCCGGTGTTTTTCCGGCCAGAAAAGGTTCTCCCCCACCCGGCGAATTTCCCTGGTAAGGCATATAGGTAACTGGGGTTGAAGCAGTAGATGCTGTCCTGCCCCAGGAAACCCATTGGGAGAAATTGCCATTTCAAAAGGCAAAAGAGCCAGTTCGGAAGCCGACAGGATAAGCCGGAGGTGCGTCAGTTGCTCTTTTGTGGCTTCTTCTTTGCTTGACTCGGCGGTAAGCCCAGGAATTTGAGCTAAAAATTCTCCCAGCACCCGGGCCGTATCTTTTAGTTGAAAAGTTCGGGCCTCTTCGTTATGCTTATAATCCAGGGCGTTTAGCCGGAAAAGAAACTGGTTGTGCTCGAACGGCACATGAAGCGTGTTTGCCCCATGGTTTTGGCAAAGGGCAAGGTAAGGGGTAAGGGGGGAAAGCAACTGATTGTGCGCCGGACCGTGGCGAAGCAATTCGAGGGTGATGGTGCGCATGGGATTAGCTTTTTTAAATTTTCGTGAAACGGCTTTCGGGGGCAGCCGTCAGGACAACTTTCTCGCCATCCAAGCTGGCGTGTTGCAACTCGCCCGTCGTGCCGGTGCCGTCTGCCGCTATTTTTACCAGGGTCAGCCTCCGCATCACCAAGCCTTTATGCGCATCCAAATCTTCCATCTTGCCGTTTTTAAACGTCTCAAACACCTTCTTAAATTCTTCCTTGCTTTCCAGCACTTCCTTCGTTAGCCGGATTAACCGGATCCAGGTGCCGCTGTTGTAGTACCAGCCCCTCCCTTTCTTTCGCCTCCGCGCCCGCGCCAGATGCGTGTGGCCCGCTATCAAAAAATCAATGTCGGCCCCAATCTGGCTGTCCAGGTTGACGAATGTGTCGTCTTCATTACTCAGGTCAAAACTTTCATCCTCCCGCAGTTTTTCCAGTGCCTCCCGCAGCACTTCGCTGGGTTCCTCCCCCCAAATATACTTCCAGGCGGCACTCCATTTCCCTAAATATTCCCCCTGCCGGTCCTGGTCGATAAGGGACATCGGCTGTTCCCCTTGAGACAGCCTCCTTTCCGTCTCTTGCAACAGGGCATCGGCGTAGCTGCTGCTGTCATTGCGGGGGGGCATTTTGGGGGCTGTAATTTCAAGTTCGGGCAGAAAAGAAGAGGACATCATTCGTTGCGCCGCTGCCATTTCGGCCACCATTTCTTCCTGGTTACCCAGAAATCCAGTAGACCGTCTTAAGCCATCCCACCAAAGGCGGGCTGCAGTGGCGCCGATGGCCTGCACTTTTGTTAATTGATCCGGGGCAAGGGCTATAAGCGTAGGAATCACCGCCGGCACCTCCGGCTTCAGGAGATCAATAAAAGGAAACTTCCGTTTTAGATTGTTCATCACGTCAATGACCAGCTGGGTTCCGGCATTCGGAATCCAGTCCGTTACCGGCCGTCCCTGCACCACATCCCGGCTAATTCTCCTGATCTTTTCATGGTCCGTCAAATTCCAGTTGTCCACTTCGTTTCCGTGCACGCAGAGCACCAGTGCCTTCCCTACCATACATAAGTAGCCGGTTCCGTCAAAAGCGAAGGTAATCCGCCCGCGGGCTAATTCATTGCCCCCCGTAAGCAGTTTAAGCAGACATTCCCGGACCCAAGGCAAGGCCAGTTCAAGGTCGTGGTTTCCTAAATTCAGGATCAGGAAGCGGTTTTTGGTAGCGGCAAACTCTTTCAACGCCTCAAACACCGGGGCAAAGGCGTCATCTTCCGCTATCCGTTTTAACTTATCCACCGCATTAACAGGGTCGAAGTATACTGGTTGGTTTTCCGCTAGTAAGTCCACGAAGTCTCCGTTTATCACCAGCCCCACTTTCTTTTTTTGGTTTACAGATGTCCGGAGATGTTGGACGAGGCTTTTCAGTTCCGCGGCCGCATTAAAAATCTGAAACCCTCTGGTTCCTCCCAGGTGCAAGTCAGAGATAGCGTAGAGCTCCTCGAATTGGGGAAGGTCTTTGGCCGGAATAGAGAGGACTGAGTTCGACATAAAGGTTATTTCAATTACTTTACCGGAATCCTGCAATGCCTCAAGGTAAATTGATATAAAAAAATTAACCAAATTGTAAGAATTGGCAAAGTGACATTTACCAAAACAAAGTGATTTTTTGAAGCCTTGAAGATGAGAAAAGGTGGAGGAGGGTTAAAGAATTACCATCCCCCACCTTAAACACTCGTCAAAACGCTACATCTGCGGTGCCCGCACCATTCCGCTGCCAACGTCGAAGGGGTCGAAGCCTCCAGCGATCCCTTGGTAGGTGCCGGAGGCAAGGAGCTGGGCCGTCAAAAATGGTCCGCTTAAGATACCGTCTCTCCGCAGTTTCTCCGCCCAGAGGGCTGCTACGCCGGCTACATGGGGTGTGGCCATGCTGGTGCCGCTCAGCATCCGGTAACCTCCACCGGGAGCCGCAGACAAGATTTTTACCCCAGGACCAGAAACATTGGCCAAGGTATTGGAAAAGGGGGCAACGGTGAACCCATCTCGTCCTTCTCCGAGGGCCGCCACCGAAATGAACCCATCCGAAACTGCGGGCGGGGCCACGGCTATTTCAAATTCTGGTCTTCTACTTTCATTACCGGCGGCAGCAACGAGCACGGCCGGCCGGGCAAAGGAACCCATGGTCTTCACCAGCGAAGCCATCCTTTCGAAAAGCTGCACGTTTGCCCGGTAGCCTTCCAAGGCCCTGGATGTGGCGGCTTCCGTGGGCATTCCGCTTCTCACCAGGCGATCCACCAGGCCCGGAAAATCGATTCCCAAGGACATTGAAATCACATTGGCTCCATTTTCGAGGGCCCATTGGATGGCATTGACAATGGCCAGGCTAGAGCCTCCTTCGTTTCCCAAGACTTTCCCAATCAAGGCCTTTGTCACCCCAGGAGCCACTCCTATCCGGGTGCCGCCATCAGTGCTCCGGCCGAAAATTGATCCGGCGCAATGGGTACCATGACCGTCCTGGTCGCCGTTTCCCTCCCCCGTAAAATCTGCCTGCACTATCTCCACCCCCGCAAAGGCCGGGTGCGTGGCATCAATACCAGTGTCAAGTACCGCCACCACAATTCCCTGGCCGGTGAACGGGGAAGTGTCTGCTCCTACCGCCCTTACTCCCCATGCCACTTGAGGACCGGCAGCGTCTGCCGGGGCGTCTTCTGCCAGCGGGGCGATGAGCTTCATAGGGATGACCGGAGCCACCGCCAGCACATCCGGGCTTCGGGTTATGGTGGAGATAGCAGACCGCTCCACATCCTCCACCTCAACGGATAGTCCGCCTACCACCGGACCGGCGGTGCCTGGCAAAGAAAGGGGGCCCAGAAAGGAGTCTCGGGTAGAAACAGGGGCGCCCCGTAATACGATAAATTGCTCTTCCATAAATATATTTATTTAGTAATACCTTGAAAACCGCCTCCTCCACCTATAGGCAGGAAGGCTAAATCCGGCAAAATGGGCAGAGATAAGCCAAGGGACCGTATTCATGGGTAGCGGCTCCAACATAGATGCTGCCCGCCGACCGCCACTTGCGGCAATTGGAGCACTCTATTTCAGGTGACTTTTCTTTGGTTGTTATAAACAAGCCCACGCTACTAGGCAAAATGGCCCTGTCCCCACAGATTCTTTTCAGGCCCTTGGTGATGTCAATCCGCATGTCCGCAAACCCGGCCCAAAACTCCCCTATGACGGTCAGGTCAGGCTTGCAATTTTTGACCAGCTTCGCCACCCCCCGGTAGCCTAGGTGTTTCTCCTTTGGTTTATCGCTATTGAGCAACTCCGGCAGAGTTGGCTGGCTCACATGGGCTACCAAAATGTCACAGCCATCCAACCCGCGCTCTAAACCCCCGAAATACTGGGTATCGCAGGTAAAGCCTATTTTTGCCTCTACCTTCCCACTGGACGACAAACAATCGATCCGGAGACTGTAGGCCGGCAACCCATGCTCAGCCTTAAAATTATGGATGACAAACGGCAGCCCTTTATCCCGCAAGTTGATGGTTAGCTCTTCCACCCCAACCATAAAACTTTTCTGGTTCATTTCAATTATGGTGCGGTGCCTCGCCGGGAACTGCAGATAATCCTTGCGTTTGGTCCTTTCGTCGCAAATCAGGTAGTAATGCCAGTTTCTCTCCCCCGAAAGGGTTTCATCCTGGTTGGCTCGCCTGGACATTTCATAAAACACGTCTTCAATCGCCCGCAGATCGGCGTTATGGTCAGTATGGTCGTGGCTTACCACAATGGCGTCCATTTCTCGCATATGAAATCCATTTGCGCGGAAATTCCGCATAAAATCAAAGCCTGGGTCAATCACCAGCCCCTTGTCCTGCCACTTCAAAAAAAATACTCCCGCCCACGCAGGCGCTGAACGCGTCCTCGATCAAGGGAGAGGCTAACCCCCAGCCACGCAGGATGGCCAGCACATCCTTGGCCGGAATCACCATCTGCTCCCTTTTTCGGGCCGCGAAGCGGGAGCTTTCCCGGGTGCTGTACAAGTGGTAGCGGTCGCGGCCGGTTGCCTCGATCATGGAGAAGATCCGCTCCTCAGGAGTAGAGTAGCCATCTGACCCAGCTTCTTCGGGAGGCCACCACTCCAAGAGCACCTGCTCATCCGGGTCCAGCTTTTGCCTTCCCCGCAGGTTCCGGGCAATCCTAATTTTGGCCTGTACCACCGCCGATTTGCCCGAGCTCCCGATGTCTTCCCTTGCATCCCGTTCGGCTTCCTCAAACAATGCTTGGGCTTTTTACCAGCAGCTCACCACATCATGCACCAGTAAGTTTTTTTCCCCAGGTTTTTCAGAATATGGGCAGTTCCTATTTCCCGGTAACAGCTCCCATGCATGTCGAGATTGTCTCCCGCACCGCCTGTCGCCTCATCAAACTTGGCAATCGCTTCATCATATTTTTCTCTTGCCAGCAGCAGCCTCCTCAGGTTGTACACAGTTATGTATTTCTCCGAATCCTGCAATTCAAGGCTCAGCCCATAAAATTTTTCGGCCTCCTGGTATAACTTATCAGGACCTAGTTCAGCCAAGTTAAGAAAGGTAGCATCCGCTTCCTGATTTAAGTTTTCTTCGCCTTGGCCTAGCCGGATCGTTTCCTGCCAATGGGTTGCGAACCCAGCCAACCGGAAATAAATGTTTGCCAGATTATTATAAGCCATGCCTTTTTGTCAAACCCTTTATCCTCAATCGCTGCTAAATAGTGTTCTATGGCTTCTTTTGGCTGGTCCTGAACCCGCTCCTTATACACAGAGCCAAGTAAAAAATGAGCAATACCCGGGAAATTGCAGGAGGAGTCACTGAGGGCTAATTCTAGGCACCGGATGGCCTCCTCAAGTCGCCCTTTAATTTCAAAAATGGCGGCATCCGCGATGAGAGCCTCAGCTGATAGGTTGTTTTTCCGGGCTCTATTTGCCACCTCCCGAAACGCCTGCTCACTTGCGTTCGAAAAATTTTTGTGCGTCAGCTTCCGTGCCTCCCAAAAGCTTTCAGAAAATTTGGCTAAGGCGGGATTTTTCATGCGCTTCGTTTTTGCCTGGAGAGGATCTCCAAAACCGTTTTAAACACATTTGAATTTAGGTTACCCCCTTCTGCTTCACAATACTGAATTTTCAGTATTTTAAAATTAGGTCCTCACATTATTAGGACATTTCAAAACTAGAGAATTCGGGTTTCACTATATTGTTTTGTATCCACTCCTCCGGTGTTCTGTCACCTAGTGAACTGTGGGGACGGAAGCCATTATACTCCTGCCGCAAAGCCTCGATCTTTTCCTGGGCATCCTCCAGTGACAGGAACCAGTTGTACGGAATTAAATTTTCCCGCTTAAATAGGTTTTAAAACAGTCTCTTAATAGTTTAAGGAGCCTTGAAAATTCAGTTAACAGTTCTGCGCTTGATTCTTTGAGAAGCTTTTTTGCGTCCGTAACACCGCGCGACTACCAATATAATATCATTGCTTCCACTATAGCTGAGGCACTTGACGCCTTTGGAATTCCAGAGGCAATCGTATATATTTTATTTACAGGTGGCATAATCGATCTTATAGCGGATGATGCAGGTCTTTACGTGGCCGTTAAAGCGGCGCATGAACGACTCAAAGCAGCTGAACTAACCACTGCTGCCGATGCAGCCACCGCAGCCTTTAATCAGGCCTCCTTAAATTCAAAATTCAAATCTGAGTTAGAGGGTTTTTCAAACCTCAAACTTGCTGAGGCTAAAGTCGATTTTGAGCGATTAAAGTGCCATATACTTCGTAGCTGTGATCACTACTTCCATTCAATTTGGTCATTGCAGCTTGGTTGTCAGCCTCCAATATACCTCCAAGGTTATGAAAGTATAGTGTCACAAACTCCAGTTGGCTTTGTTGGAGAAAAGGCAGCTTTCCCACTACTCGACCCCAAAATACTAAATACATATTTTGACTCAGCATCCATTCAGAAAGCTATAGAAAAAGTTAAAAGTGAATCTTTATTGAATCTAAAAAAAATTAATATGCCGACACCAAGCCTGATTGCTGAGGTGACCCTCGGCCAGTGTTGCGGTTGCGAAGGCTATATTGTAAATAGCCGAGCAATTGATGAACGACTTCAAACAGCCAAAGCCCGTCAGGAGGAAGTGGAGGCAGATAGACGCCATGCACGAGTTATAGGCGGGGACCTTGAATCATTTAATCCCTGTTGCACCCATCAGTTAAGTGAAAACACTTCATTAAACGACAATGGCTAATAATCTCTCTCCACGAATATTTCAGTCATCTAATGGAGTTTCTGACCATGAGCGAGGGCTGACTGATACAAATGTGAAAGCAGCATCCGATAACACAAGATCTCATAGATCGAACAATACCGTTATTTCTTTTCCACAAAATGATTCTGGCTTTGCAGATGCTTTAATAGTCTCATTAATTCGAAGAAATCAAATGGCTATTTCGGGAGCAATTTCCTATCCGGACTTGCCTGGATTTCGCCCAAAATCTGTAGAGGGCTTTTCAGAGCAGTCAACTGAGACTTTACCTGTAGGCGTCTTCGATATTTTGCGTGATAGTTTAATTAAGGAAATGAGCAGTTGGGAGCGTTTCTCAGAGCGTACTGTTGTAGTGAATGCTCAAAATTTTCGTGATGCATTAATTTCCTTTCTTCTAAAAGATGCATTTGCCAAAGCGCCAGGTTTGTCTCAAGGGACTTCTGATATGATTATAGTTTATACAGGTGTTTTAGGATTGGTTCTATCAGAAGTTTTCCGGAAACTTGGAAGAATTGAAGACATTGCTAATGCTGGGATAACGACTTTGGCAGGAATTGCTATAAATCACTGTAGCACAACTTTAGCTCTTTCGGATTTACAAGAACGTCGGAAGAGACTGGAGGATTTGCTGATCAGGGATAGTTAATTTACAGATACATTACTTTACAATATCTTTAGAATAGATGCTATAATGGAGTTTTATGTATTGTGGATAAATCGTGTTCCCAACTCCCAAATCTCACGATTTAGAATTCCTTTCGCACCAGAAGCTCACAATATATCTGAATACTCTGCTGGACTAACCTCGGCTCTCAATATAGTTGGAACTGGACATTCTGCTGAAGTGGTTGATGAGCTTTCGATTTTTAGCCTCCTAGAGCGATTTGGTATTTCTGTTAGTAATGAGAAAGATCTTCGCCTTGTTGTTCTAGGACAACCAATTCGTGCTGTTGTATCAAAGCTTTAACTGTTTCCTTCTGGAGCCTTTCGTCCGTCTCTAAATGGTAGAGTGCTGCAAGGGGATATTATTATTGTGGCGCTTTACCCACAAGGACTAGATGTTTTTCGTCATAAGCCTGAGGGCTTGGTACTGCTCCATGAGCGTACTGCTCATAGTACACTATATCGGTTTTCAGATAAGTTATTTCACAATCCCCCTTTTTAATTATCAAGCGCTTTATGTTGTGCAACGCCATTCTCTTTTTTCATTTTCTCGCTCACGCTACATGTTAGCAATAGCAGCACCAGTAGCAGGCACAATACCTGCCAGCAGCGCATCCCGCTCGCATGGGTCGGCGGATAGGTAGCGGTCAGCGGGGGTTGTCATGATTCATTCCTCCAGTAGCAAAGCAGTGCATAATTGCCCACCAGCACGTTAAACCCCTTGAACTACTTGCTTCTACTTGCTTCGGACTTCCCCGCGATCAACTATTTCGCAGAAAGTACGCGCAATCCGCACAATCTCGCTTTCCTCCACGGGCTCGGCTGCGCTGGCGGCTTGGGCTGCGGTGAGGGCTTGTTCTGCCATTCTGATATAGTCGTTAGGCGTCAGCTTCTACTCGCAATGCTCCTTCTCTATGGCCTTTGCTGCTGCCTCCACCATCTGCCGGTTCACCGCCTCCGCCGTTGCTGGGGCGCGGGTACGAATAAATTTAAGAGCAAGCTCGGCTAACTCCTCAGAGTTTTCTAAAACTGCACTTTCTCCGGTATAGTCGATAATTATAGCCGCCAATGCCCAGGTATTCTGGTGGGCCAGTCACTAAAGGGAGAATACGTGGTAGCCGCTTTGGAGCGCATCAGGCAGGACACTAAAAAGCTGCCCAAGCGTATACAGGTGGACAACGGCAGCGAGTTTATCTCGAAGGCGCTGGATAGGTGGGCTTATAAGAACAAGGTGACACTGGACTTCTCCAGGACCGGCAAACCCACGGATAACGCCTTTATCGAGTCCTTTAACGGTAGCTTCCGGGATGAGTGCCTGAACGTGAACTGGTTCCTTAGTCTGGAAGATACAAGGGAGAAAATAGAGGCCTGGCGAGAGGAGTATAACCACTTCCGGCCCCACAGCTCATTGGGCGACAAGACGCCGGAAGGGTGGCTGGAACATAACATAGTAAAACCCGAATTCTCTACTTTTCACATGTCCTAAAAATGGGAGGAGCTCATCACCATGCTTTATTCTCATCTGCAGACGAGTGTGTAGCAGGGTAAGAAATTCTCCTGCCGCAGCTTCCAACTGTACCTTGTGCAGCGAACTTCACGAAACTGTGGTCAAAGTGCTTTCCTTAAGGAGTCGAATATCTGCATCTGTTGCACAATTTTTACAAGGTCTGAGGGTGTCAATTTTCAGATACTCCTAAAACTAATCAGGCCACTTACAATTTATAGATTTAATATTTTAAATATTATTAATATATTTAAAGCAAATACAATTAATTAGCATTATTTTACATTATTGATACTGACTAATTTCTACTTGAAATATCTATTATAAAGGTTAAATACAGCTATGAAATCAGCTTAAAAGCAACAAACCTATGAGATGAAAAAGAAGTTCGGCATTACGCTTCCTAAAAACAAGAAGCGCCGCTACAGCTCGGTGAAAGAACGTCCATTGTAACATCACCTGAAGTTTTAAAGCAGGTCCATGTAGAGGAAAAAGTTCTGGCTTATTACAAAATAGTTTAAGGTATATGACTGACAAAAATGTTGAAACTTTCCCAGTTGATCCGCTTAATCAATCTCTCCCAGCCTATGGGTTGATTTATTTTAAGCATTTATTGGGTCAGTATGAAACCTTACCTGAAGATAAGCTTACTAGACCCGAAGCAGTCAAAATGAATAAGATTCTAGTTGAGTATCATAAGGCTCCCCAGAATATATCTTGGAAAGATTTATATGTATTTGATATGCTCCTCGTAAAAATTCTTCCTCCAGAAAAATTAAGAAGGAAGGTTTGGAACCTTAGAGCCAGATATAGAGAAGTGGCCGGTATTCGTGAATATGATGCTTATTTAGCTTCAAAGCCTCCAGAGCTTGTTTCAGAAGTAGATGTAGGCAAATCTGATGATATTGTACGAGCAGATATAGATTTCTTAATGAGCGAAATATATGTTCGCTATGCCATGGAGCCTATCCGTCAGTTAGAACGTAAAGTACTTTCCAAAAGGCTTGCTTTTATATCTATCATAGGAATAGGTATAATATTTATATTTAGCTTTTTTGCTTACTTAAATGAACGTTATTGTAATGGAAATGCAGAAGCAACTTTTCCAGGGTCTGTTTTTTTTGTAGCCATGTTTTCAGGAGTTATGGGAGGGCTAATCAGTATGCTACAAAGGTTTCAAAGCTTAACTAACGATGGAGATCCTATAAATAACGTTTCTCAAATGACCTATGGACAATTTGGGGTTTCTATATCAGCGATCACTGGCGCAATTTCAGCAGTTGTTCTTTTTATGGTTTTTGAGGCAGGCCTCTTAAGTGGAGAATTATTTCCTAGTCATGCTGTACCATCAGAGGATGATAAAGATTCATCCTCTTTCTTAAATTTTTATACACATGTAGGTCCTAATTCTATTGGAGGCTTTGCCAAATTGATAGTTTGGTGTTTTATAGCAGGATTTGCAGAACGTTTTGTTCCAGATACTCTTAGCCGATTTGTCTCAAAAAGACAAACGGAGCGGGAAACTGGGTCTTAATTTTTTTATTCACAATTAACTTTTTAAGTAGTCTTATAAGGTAATGATATAATGAAAAAGACGCAGTAGCGGTAGAAGGTGTGACACCAACTTTTATTTACTTGAACAGGTCATGCTACTACTACGGCAAAAGCAATTGCAAGGCCTGCTGACATTTTTTCTTTGAGCGTGAGAACCAGAGTCTGAGTCGGGAGCAGAAAAGGCTCATCGAGCTGCTCTTGCTGGAGGGCATCTGCAGAGAGCTGGACATTCCCGCTTACCACCTTTACCGCTACATGGATAAGCTCTATTGGGAAGTGCCGCAGGACTTGAAATTGTAGGCTGCTTCCAATGCTCAAATACAGCTCAAGTGCTATAATGCGAAAGCTATAAGTTGTGGAGCTTTGTCGGCTTCGAATGCTGTTAGCAGTGGCTGTGGGTGGACCAGGGCAGGAAGAGCAGCCAGGTAAATGCCCTGCATCTGGTAGACTGAGGGCAGCGGCTGTGGGACGAGGTGCCGGAGCACTACAGACAGCAGGTTGTTTTTATTACCGACGCGTGGAAGGCTAAAAAAAGAGGCACCAGCGGCAAGGAATGTGACCTCGGCCAATAAGAAGGAGACCCATTATGCCGAGAGGTTCTTCTGCACCATCAGGCAGAGATGTGCTAGTTTGGTCAGGAACCCCTCTCCTTCTCTAAAAAGCTCGAGAGGCACCTGAAGGCTATTCGCTTCTTTCTCGCAAATTTTAGCTTGTTATTAACTTTATATAATTACTTTTAATATCAATATAGAACGTTAATCAATCATTCTCCTATGGCAACTCTAAAAGCTTCATATCAATGGTTAAATTCTGAACCAGGCCCTAAAATGATTCAGGAGGCTCTGAACCTTCACGGTACTGCTGAAAGGCCCGGAAAGGGTGATAACCCAGCTATAATAGGTTGGGCAGATGAGGTTGGCGCAGACATCCGAAAGATATACTTCGCTGATGATACTCCGTGGTGTGGCCTGTTTATGGCTGTAGTTGCAAAACGGGCAGGCAAGAGAGTAGTCAAAGACCCGCTGTGGGCTTTAAACTGGGGAACATTCGGTAAGTTCACCGAGGAACCTATGCTTGGGGACGTGCTGGTTTTTGTTCGCAAGACCAGGGAAGGTAAAAAAGCCGGCCACGTAGGTCTTTATGTGGGGGAGGATGAGTCTGCGTACCATGTTTTGGGCGGTAATCAGGGAGACTGCGTTTGCGTTCAGCCTATTGCTAAAAGCCGCCTTTATGCCGCAAGAAGACCATTGTACAATCAACAGCCCTCAAACGTTCGCAAAATCCCTTTAGCAGCAGTAGGAAGCCTGTCTACAGATGAGAGTTAATCGTTAACCGTACTGTAGACATCTAACTAAATGCAAAACAATTGCTTGTGCCTAATTGTCCATAATAGAATTGTCTAAATATGATTAAAATTAGAATATACTAAACTTATATTTGCCTCAATCATAAAACCAACAAGCGTATGGCGTATTTACTGCAAATCCAACTTAAAAGTGTTCTGGTAATTGAAAATGGTAAAGTTGAAAACGTAGAAGGCGTGAACGGCCTTTCCGCAACTCTGTTCTATCCCAAATCGGGAGTTCCCTCTGTTGAAACAGTAAGGACACTGAAGCTAAAAGACAAAGAGCCCCTTGATTTCAGCAACAAGTCCTTTTCAGACAAGCTGTTATTTAAACAGGAAATAGAGGGGGACACACTTCTGCAGGTTAAGTTATCAGCGGTTGAGAAGGTGAGCAAGTTCGAAAAAGTTGTAGTTAAGTTGCTAGGCGTAGCCGCTGTAGCCGCTGTAGGCGCTATAACAGGCGTTGGCGCTGTGTTTACAGCAGTAGCTAAGAGTGCCACAGGATCTATTTTTGAGCAAGCAGACCCCAAAGATACTATAAATATAATTGGAGAGGGTGAAATGCCACTCACAAAAGACACGCCAGAAGGAGACTTTGTCGTTCAGTTAAGCGTTCCTCAGGATATCACGCTATCTCAAACGAAGGTTGAGGGAGATAAGAAAATCACCACTAAAATCAAACTAGACAAAGGCTTCAGCAATGCAATGATTGTTTTTGAACTGAAAAGGCTTGATAAAGCAGAGCCGATAGCTTAGTACTAATCCAGGGGCGCAGGTACCGCTAAAGTATACCTTTCGGATATTAATTTATGCGGTGGAATACTAACAAACTTAAAAAGCTCCGGTCAAAAGCAGTAAGAAAGGTGATTGGTAGCTGGGTTTACTAGCCACAGCTGCTACATATCTGGAGGTCACGAGATGGTATCTATGGTATTTACTAATGATGATTGAAGCGTTTGCTCATGCTCCTAGACCTACGGTGGCATTCTCAGGCTTGTAATCTGTAGTGGTTCTATAGATCCGCTACTTTTTAGGCCTGCCAGAAATTAGACATTCCTAACTTCTGGCAGGCTTAGCTTTTTTCTTGTATTTGCTCAACCTTCTCTCCCAGCCGTAGTTCTGCTCACGGATCGGTTCTCTGGCCGAATCATACTTTGCCTCTATGTCTTCCCACAATGGGGTCAGGGCTGACTTTTCGGTGACAACGTCCATAGGCGTTTTGCCCTTCAGGGAACTGTGGGAGCGGTACCAATTGTAATGGAACTGCCATTCCTCTAGCTTGTCGTTCAGACATGGATCCTTCAGGTTAGCCGTCATGTAAAACTCCTGCAGGTCCGTCTGGTGGCTCCTCTCTACCTTACCGTTCAGGTGGGGAGAGCGAGGCTTGATAGGCCTGAACTTGATGCCGTACTCCTGCAGTATCTCCTGGAAAGCGATGCCGAAGAATTCCTTGCCCCTGTCGGTTTGCACCCGCTGTATGGGAAATGGCATTTGCTCTACCACCCGCTCAAGAAAGTTCACGGTGTTTTTGGCTGTTCTCCTGGAATAGGTGTGCAGCACTCTGAAGCGGCTACAGTCGTCAATGGCTGTGTACTGGTAGATACCGGTATCAATCTTACAGACATCCATCTGCACCCTTTCTCCCGGAATCTCTTTAGTGTAGCGCTTAAACTCCTTCTTCTTGCGGTAGCGCTTGAGCAATTTCATATCATACTTCTCAAGCACCCTAGCCACAGTGGAAGGAGAAATCTTAACTTGATGGTGCTGCAGAAGGTGTGAGCAGATCCTTATTTTGCCGTAGCGGCAGGTGTCCCTGATGTCCAGAATCAGGTTGATTACATCATCATCCCATTTTTGTAGGGCCAGCCGGTGGGGCCTTCTGGAACGGTCTGCCAGCCCTTCATCTGGCAGGCGCTTGATCCATCGGTGCAGAGTGGAGCGGGCGATGCCACACCGAAGAGCAGCTTTACTGACAGAGCCTAGCTGCTGGTAAACTCTTATCCAGTCTTCTCTGGCTTTCTGCTTCTGTTCCTCTTTTTTCATAGCGACACAGGCAAAAAAATAGCTGTGGATTTATGGATAACTCTGTCGAGTTACCCACAAGTCCACAGCAGTAATAATAGTAATAGGACTTTCGCAAACTGTACCCAAGCGAAAAAATTAAGTAGAAGTAGTTGGAGGGAGAAGTAGCATGAAAACAGCTATAGATATGTACTGCCAATATCTGTTGAGTACGCAGGTTAACTATACCTGCACCTATTTTGCTGACCACCTGC
>NZ_SSNI01000021.1 GCF_010015475.1 Pontibacter pamirensis | reverse complement strand
AGTGCCTCTAGGACTACTTTGGCCTTGAAGACCGCGCTGAATTTCCTTCTTGTTCCTTTCATTGTTCCACTAAGTTAAATGTTATACGTCAATTAAAGTAGTGGCCCTAAATCAAGGGAGTATTATATCCATCTGTCACCATTGCATATCCATACAGATAATGATATAGGCTCTGTACAGTTGGTACATATTAAATCAAGGCAGAAATAAATATCTTAAACTATCTGCGCCTCAGTAAACTCAGATTTTCTAAGGCAATTTGTTGCGTTTTAGTTCTCTAAATCGCCCGTTTCCTATACTTTAACTGGCCTGGTTTACCGGGGGGAGGTCATAACTGACATACAGCTAAATGTTAACCCTTTTCGTATGGAAACATCAGGTTTTATAATTAAACTAGCAGTAGATATAACTCCGGTAGTTTAAAAAAAATATCTTCACCTATATAAAACAAAAAACGGAAGCCATGACATTTACCTCCTCCCGCCGCGACGTCCTAAAAAGCCTTGCGTTAGGTACTACCGCCGCTCTTTTTTCACCACATGCGCTACTGGCGGCCACACGCCAGCAAAAAGACCGCCTCGGTGTGGCGCTGGTAGGCCTGGGCTACTACAGCACCGATCTGTTGGCACCGGCCCTGCAGCAGACGAAGAATTGCTACCTCGCCGGCATCGTGACGGGTACCCCCTCTAAGGCCGAGGAGTGGAAGAAGAAGTACAACATCCCCGACAAAAACATATATAACTACCAGACTTTCGACCAGATTGCTAACAACCCCGATATAGATGTGGTGTACGTGGTGCTACCCCCATCTAT
This sequence comes from Pontibacter pamirensis, assembly GCF_010015475.1. Lineage (GTDB taxonomy): Bacteria > Bacteroidota > Bacteroidia > Cytophagales > Hymenobacteraceae > Pontibacter > Pontibacter pamirensis. The sequence goes on along the minus strand of NZ_SSNI01000021.1, from coordinate 109,760 downwards.
GCACCACGAGTATACCGTGCGGGCAGCAAATGCCGGTAAGCATGTGTGGTGCGAGAAACCAATGGCCATGACGGAACAGGAATGCCGCGAGATGATTGAGGCATGCAACAAAAACAAGAAGAAACTGGCCATAGGCTACCGCCTGCAGCACGAGCCCAATACGCAGGAGTACATGCGTATCGTGAACCAGAAGCTGCTGGGTAAGGTGAAGCAGGCAAGCTGCGGCGCCGGCTACCGCGAGAACCGCACAAACCACTGGAAGCAAACAAAGGAATTGGGCGGGGGCGCGCTCTACGACATGGGTGTGTATGCCATACAAGGTGCGCGACTGGGAACAGGCCTGGAGCCTACCGCCATTGCATCGGCAAATATCTCCACTACGCGCCCTGAGATATACACTAACGTTGACGAGACAACAGTGGCAAAGCTAGAGTTTCCAGGTGGTGTGGTCGCCGACATCAAGACCAGCTTCGGTGAGAACATCAACTACCTGAACATCGCCTGCGAGAAAGGTGACATCAAGATGGAGCCGTTCCAGAGTTATGCCGGTATAAAAGGCAGCAGCCCGCTCGGCATAATCTACCACCCGTACGAGGTGCCGTGGCAGCAGGCAAAGCAAATGGACGATGATGCCATGGCTATAATGCAGAACAACCCGATGCTGGTGCCAGGCGAGGAAGGCCTCCGCGACATCCGGATAGTGGAAGCGATCTATAAAGCCGCAGAGTCTGGCCAGCGCGTGAAAATACAGGGTTAGGATTAATTCCTACATACATCAGGTAAGCTAACGTTCTTTTTGTACATTTTCTATGCTGCCACGTGGCGCATTATGAAGGTAGTGAGAAAAGGCGTAAAGCGCACGGGCAGGCAGAACTTTCTGTGCCGTGGGTGCGGCAAGCTGTTTCAGCACGCCTACCAGAAAACTGGCTGCCGACCGAATGTAAAACTGCTTGTGCTGCATATGCTGGTGCGCAACTGCAGCATCCGCGACATCAAGGAGGTGACGGACGTGCAACGGCAGACCGTGTGCAGGTGGCTTGACCAGCAGGCTGACCATTGCCAAGTCCGGCTTCGGATAAATACCTATGAATCAGTATAGATAGATGAGGTATAGACTTTTGTCGGCCAGCGCAGGAAGCGCAAAAGGTGGCTGTTTTACGCCTATGCCCCGGAGACAGACGAGGTGCTGGCCTGGAACTGGGTAAATCGCAGCTACCACACCGTGAGAAGGCTTTACCGGCAGAACCAGTCATTGGACATCGGCTGGCTATGTACCGATGAGTGTCCGGCTTTTGGAAAAGTGCTGCCCCAGGAAAAGCACCTGGTGGGAAAGGCCTACATTGCCTGACTCACGGCTGTAGACAGCGCAAGCATTATCAACGATGAGTTTGAGCTAATCGCTTTCGGTGCCAAAATAAGCCGACCAGTCGGAAGCTGTCCGGTGGAGCAGATTGTGGTGACCGAGCCGGTCGTCGGCTCTGAAGCCACTATTGTTCGTCCAACACATAACGGGGGACCCAGCACATGTCGGCGGCACAGTTCGTGCATGATCAGCAGGATACCATCGCGCTGGTAGCATCACAGGATGGTCGCTTTACAGCTTTTGCCTGGTCACCGTGCGAGGAAATGGTCCAGGCACATAGGATTGACACGCTGTTGATGTAAGAACTTAATTCATTTAGACATAAAACTGTCGCTGTCAGGATATTCTATCACTCGTTTTCTCTGGAACACCAATACTATCTATCACACTCCGGAAACGTGCATTCTTTCGAAGTAAAGCCGGAACAGAGGGTTCCTTTTTGAGGATAACTATAATTGGATCATGCTCATTGTAAGCCTTTTACAGGTAAAGTAATGCCTTTTCTAAATTGCCTAGCCAGTCGGCAGATAAGCTTAAATGAGTACCGGCTATATATTCTGTCATTGCTTTCGTTTCCAGTTCATGCATCAGTACTTCTGCTTCTTCTTTGTTCCCGATACTGCAATGAACCCAAATCAGACAACTTACCACGTGTTGATGCCGGTTTGAAATCTTAAGTAAATAGTTAAAAGTTTCAAGAGCCTCTTCATAACGCTTTAAACCCCAGTAAGCAAGACCAGCTATACGATGGGCCAGGAATGAGTTGTTGTCAAGTTCGATGCCTGCTTGAGCAACAGTGAGCGCTTCTTCAAATTTTTGTTCAATATAGAGCGTCCACGATAAATCAGCATACACAATGGCACTCAAAGGGGCTAACTTCACAGCTAACCTACCCTGCTTTTCCGCTTCATGAAACCTGCCCCGGTGGAAGGCTAGATATGACATGCCATATAAGGCCCGCGTTTGGGCAAATTTAGGATTCCTTTCTATGGATTTCGCGAAATTTATTTCTGCTTCCGCCCAGTTCCATTCAAGCACTACATAATAACTGGCCAGGGTACAGTAAGACTCACAGCGGGAATCATCCAGCTTTATAGCTTTATCTGTCGCTTGTTTCACTTTCGGCATTACCTCAGTTCCAGGAAAATAACCATAAAAAGATCCTAATACATGCGCATCTGCATAACCTGTATATGCCAGGGAATACTCCGGGTCAATGGCAATAGCTTGCTTGAAATACTCCAAACCTATCAAAATGGAGCTTCCACGCCTGTTTATTTGAAACATGCCTTTCAGATACAACTCATAGGCCGCTGCATTTTGAGTTGGAGATTTGGTGACAAGTTCACGGTCGTTCTCAAAAAAAGTTACTTTTAACTGATCCGTTATAGCCAGTGCTATCTCATCTTGTATGGCGAAAATGTCATCCATGTTCCTGTCATACTTATCTGACCACAGATGGAACCCGTCTGAGGCATTGATTAACTGGGCAGTGATGCGCAGCCGGTTTCCCTGCTTCCGCACGCTGCCCTCCAACACGGTGGTCACGCCCAGTCTTTTCCCTACTTCCCTCAAATCTACTTTTGCTCCTTTGTACTGAGAAGAAGAGGTACGGCCGGCCACTTGCAGGTCCTTTAAGTGTGACAGCGAGTTAGTGATTTCCTCGGCTATGCCATCACTGAAATAATCCTGTTCCGGGTCATTGCTCATGTTTACAAAAGGCAACACGGCAATGCTCTTCGGCGGGGCTGCTTTTTTTGTTCTATGCATCAGCCACTTTGGCTCATCTTGCCTGCCGTTCGGGTTCACTTCGTACACCCGGACACGCTCTTTTACATTTTTGAGTACCTCATCGCCCACCAGTCTGGTGACTACGCCTTTGTTGTTGGCCACATTCTTATACACCTGCTCTGAAATCAATATACCGCCCTCTGGCGCCAACGTCTGCAGCCGTGAGGCGATGTTGACGCTATCGCCGAAAACATCATTGTCATCAAATACCACGTCCCCCAGATGGATGCCGATGCGAAGCTTCAGATCAGTTAAACCAGCGCAAGCCTGTTGAATAGCGATGGCACTCAGCACCGCATCGGCAGCGTTAGAGAAGCTGACCAACACCCCGTCTCCTAGTTCTTTTATCAGCCTTCCTCTATGCTTCTGAATAAGTGGTTGCTGCAGTTTGCGGTTTCTGTCTAGAATCTTAAACGCCTTCTGCTCGTCATTGCCCATCAGTGCTGTGTAGCCGACAATGTCAGTAAACATAATAGCAGCCAACTGACGGGATTTAGGCATCTGAAAAGGTTAAAAGGTTGAACATGATGTGTAGGTAAACAAAACCCCTACTAATTATTTAACGTGATTAACCACTGCTTGATAAGATAATATTGATTTAGTTTATCATGCTTTGCTCCTATGCAGGCCGCAACTGTTCCACTTTATGTAATTCGATACCTGTTGTTACCTGCATCCTCGTCCCTTCAAGGCTGGTCTAAGGTGCGTCATTGCCCAAACTCCTCGTCTTATTGCGCACCCACGTCTGCAGGTCCCCCACCACGTCTAACTTATCAGTAATTTCAAGACACAGCAGTGACTCGATGATATCCGCATCACGACTTCATGTGCTTACTTTAAACTATCACTATTTATATAAAAAAATACCTTGTAGTTATTTTATAGAACAATTTAGTTCATTATAAAATTGTTAACGTACAATTATAGATGTACCTCTGGATCTTCTCTAAAAGGTCCGCCTGTTTATAGTTGCCTCTACCCTTAGTCAATTTTACTTAAAAGTAAAAATCTTATCAACCCATATAAAGTAGGTAATAATGAGCACGTATTCAATAGGCAGGCTTGATGGGTCAACCATTGCGCTTTCGGAAGAGGATGTTTCCAATTTTTCAAAAAGCCTTCACGGCGAACTCCTCACCCCCAATTCTACACAATATGACGAAGTTCGGGCAGTCTGGAACGGTATGATAGACCGTCGCCCTGGCTTAATCGTGCGCTGCAATGGAGCAGCAGACGTTATCCGGGCCGTCAACTTCGCCCGAAATCACGAGCTGCATGTTTCCGTGCGCGGCTGCGGCCACAACATTGCAGGAAGCGCTGTGTGCGACGGAGGTCTAATGATTGACCTTAAACCCATGCATGCTGTCCGTATTAATGCAGTAAAGTGTACTGCGCGCGTGGAGCCAGGTTGCACACTGGCGGACTTTGACCATGAAGCACAGGCTTTCGGGCTCGCCACACCAACTGGAATTAACTCCACTACCGGGATAGCAGGGCTTACCCTCGGTGGCGGCTTCGGCTGGCTCAGCCGCAAGTACGGCCTCACCATAGACAACCTTCTCTCTGCCGATGTCGTGACAGCCGACGGTCAGCTAATGCAGGCAAGCCAGGATGTAAACCCCAACCTTTTCTGGGCCATACGAGGTGGCGGCGGTAATTTTGGAATCGTCACCTCGTTTGAGTTTCAGCTTTATCCGGTGGGCCCCGAAATTCTGTCCGGGCTTATCATTCACCCCTTCGAGGATGCAAAGCAGGTACTGCAATTCTACCGAGAGTTCACGTCCGGTTTGCCAAACGAAACTGCTGTGTGGGTTATATTAAGGTTAGCACCGCCTCTCCCATTCATACCTGCCGAATGGCATGGCAAAGCGGTCGTAGTGCTTGCCGCCTTCCATGGAGGCGATTTGGACGAAGGTGAGCGCATTCTGGAACCCTTGCGGAGCTTTGGTAATCCTATTGCCGATGTGATAGGACCGCACCCTTATGCCGGATGGCAGCAGGCCTTTGACCCGCTACTCACAGCCGGAGCACGCAACTACTGGAAGTCTCATAACCTTGATGCGTTGAGCGACGGACTATTTGACGTGATTATTAACTATATCAACGAGATCCCATCGCCTCACACTGAAATCTTCCTGGGTCTGATGGGTGGGCAGATGAACCGTGTAGGAGAAGAAGAAACAGCATACCCTCACCGTAGTTCAGACTTCCTGATGAACGTACATGGCCGGTGGGAAACACCTGCCGAGGATGAAGCTGGCATCAGTTGGGCCCGTAATTTGTTCCGTGACACAGCAAATTTTGCAACGGGCGGTGTTTATGTCAACTTCCTGACGGAGGAAGAGACTGATCGTGTCCGGGCTGCCTACGGGCCTAACTACGAGCGTCTGGTAGAAGTAAAGACAAAGTATGACCCTGCCAATCTCTTCCGGACTAACCAGAACATTGTTCCCAGCACTTTAACTTCGTCCTGATGTAATACTTAAGTAGTAATCAAAGATCTTAACTTAAAAAGAATGAATAATTAAAACACGAATAGCCTCCCCACATTTATATATCTATCCAGAATAACTAATAACAACAATTATGAAAGTTTCAAAAGACAATATTGAAGTCAAAATGGAGATTCCCGGAGCTACTGTTCGCCAAAGAACTGATTTTGGTGATGCTAGCGGATATGGTAAAATCAGCGGGGAGTATTTTAGTCTATCTGCAGGAGTAGATACAACCCCTTTGTTTATCGGGCTGGAAGGCAACTTGTGTCAATGCCCTCACTGGGGATATGTTTTAAGTGGTCAAATTACTACAACAAACGTTGATGGTATCGAGGAGAGTGTTAATGCAAAAGACTTATTTTACTGGCCTCCAGGACATAATGTAAAGGTCAATCAAGATGCAGAAATCATTATGTTTAGCCCTCAGAAAGAGCATACGCATGTAATCAATCATATGATTGAGATGGTTAAACAATAAAATCTGCGTTACCAAGTGTGAAACTTCCCACCCTCGGCAATCGTGGTTGAATTAGCTTTATGTTATTTCAAAAACGTATTCAAGCGTTCATAGCTAACTCCAATAAGGGGGTATAAACTTGATAGAAAACTACGTAAAAAACTGCCGTTTTTTTACAGGACGAGGCACGGCTATGCTGCGGCTCAGAAACAGGTGTAATATAAGCCTCTGCCACCTCTTGTTGAAAAGGAAGAGCCGGACGAAGTTATAATGTCAACTTTGGGTAGAATAAACAACATTCACGCTTTTAACATAACCTTCCATATCTGTAGTCTATAAGCTCCTTTATGTTCAATAGAATGCAACCTTTAGCTATATGCGCTTGACGTTTAGAGATTTGTATATGACATGTAGTCGTTAGGCCAAACAAGATCAATGGCATACAGTGTCTGTAGCAAGTGCACGACCTGCCAATGTGCCTAAGGTTCTAATGTCTCAGCGTACTTGTTTTATACTTTAAACTTTCCTGCACCGCACAACTCACTTGGTTAGTATATCGACCAACGGATGCATTGGTGTTGAAATCTCCCCGACAATTGGAAAATCCGCATTGTAATTTTAATGGCAGAATGCGATGTTGTTTTCCCTGAATATATCCGTCAAGTCCTATATGCAACAAAATCAACAAGGAATTGATGCAGTTCAGCTGACAGTTGTTCCCAAAGGCTCACCAGTTTTTCCTGTTCCCGGGAATCTGCCCACAGTGAATTAGATCCAGGGGAAAAAAAGTAGTGTGATCGGATAATGTGCAGATTGACAATCACCCTGAGGTTGGATCCGATAGTTCAATTTATCGCATTGTGCATGAGTTTGAAGGGATCGGCCTGTTTTTTGCCGTTATCATCCCAGAACTGCACTTCATCTATGGGCAACCTGCTGTGGTCAAATCCAGTGGAGCTGATAGTGTCGAAATTTGACCGAACAATAAACTGCTCTCTTTCAAGGCCTCTTTTTTCAGACGACGAAAGCCATAGACCGAGATTGACACCTGTTCGTATTTGAAATCCATTGGGTGTTCTGATAGTTAGTCCTAGACTTATTTCAACAAGAAAGAGAAGGAGGCCTATCATCATGATTGCTCTTGTCCTCATTTTTTGAAACTTTGTGTTCAATTAAGGAGGAATTTCATTGTCAATAAGCAGCTATGGTAGATATTATGTTGTTCAAGGGTCGGATAATCTGACAACACCTCAACAAGTAGTAGAAGCGCCTTTTTAATTAGATATTAGCTATACTCATTTTTAAACATTAGATGCGAATTGCCAGGATATAGATGAGACTGGACTACAAAGGTTGCATAGATGTAAAAAATATTCTGCAAGTATCTAAAGTGTCGCTTTTACTGGCGTATTCCTACCTCCTCAGGTGGTTGCAACATTTTAGATTGCATTTCACTAACCACAGCGTTAGAATATAAGCAGCGTTTGCTCCCTTTTTGCCGCCCAACGCAGGCGAATTAACGGAGCCGAACTAACGAATATACTATATATCTGGAGCAATATGAAGATACCTGCAGACAATTCCCCACCCCGTGAAAGTACCACCCTCCCCACCAATTTAAGGCTATGGGGGGGTGCGTTAAAACAGCTGTTATGACAAACAGACAATCAATTGCTATTGTAGAAGATAGTATTTTTTGCTCCTCTCCCATCTGCAGATACTTATCCACAGCCTCAAAATCTTTGTTGATTAAGTTCAATAATTCACTCCTTCGGCCTACCAAAAGCCGCTTCAACTAAAACTGGAGCGGCTTTTTTGTTGGATAAACTACTCTCTTTGGTTTGATTCTGAAGTTTGTTATTTCTCTTCAACTACTCCATCACTACATTTAAAGTCTTACCCTGTTTAGATTTTCCAGAATAGCTACAAGCAAGGCTTTGCTATTTCCCCACAGGAGAATACAAAGTCTACTACACACCTAAACCTCTTTTAAGCATAACTTATAAGTCACCTCTTAAAATAGATAAAGTTAAAACTTTGTTTAAGACGGAAAGAATCTAAAGTTTTTCCGAAATTTAAAATCGAATTAAGGAAAACATGAAGTAACTAAGCGTTTTCTACTCTTTTATTTTCTATAGACTTTTATATTTATAGATATAATCAGAACCATTTTAATTTTGTTCTTAATGAATATCAAACATTTATTCTATCCCTCATTTTGTCTTCTGATTTTATGGATAATCAATTTTGAGGCAATTGCTTTTCAAGTTTCTCCCTCTGCCGATCCGCATGTGTGGGAAATGCAGGAAATTACGTTGAAGGCTGAAAATATCTATGACAATTATTATACAGACGTAAACGTGTGGGTGGATTTGAAAGGTCCGGCCTTTTCTAAACGAGTGTACGGATTCTGGGATGGTGATGATGTTTTTAAGGTACGCCTTGTAGCAACCAAACCTGGCCAATGGGAATGGGTCAGTGGCTCAAATCAAAAAGATGATTCCGGATTAAACCAAAAGAGAGGCCAGTTCACAGCGGTAGCATGGACTGAAAAAGAGAAACTGGAAAACCCCAACCGCCATGGCTTTGTGCGTGCCACACCCAATGGGCATGCGCTGCAGTACGCCGATGGGAGCCCGTATTTTATGATCGGCGACACCTGGCTGGCCGGTACTACCTGGCGGCTGCCGTTTCGACATGCTCCCACCTCCGATGTCTATATACCAGGTCCAGGCATCGGCTTCGAAGACGCCATTCATTATCGCAAGAATCAGGGCTATAACTCTGTCAGCATGATTGCCGCCTTCCCCAATTGGGACACGGACATCAACCCCAGCACCTATGCCGACGAAAACGGCGTGTTTGTGCGCAACGCCTGGGAAAAGTTTGGCTATGATGTGGGTAAAGGCAAAGGAACCGACGCTTCCGGCGGCCTAAGTTACTGGGGCACTTTCACCGCTAAGAACATGCGCGACGAATATGGAAATCTGCCCTTTTCCATGTCTGAGAAGCATCAAGGCGTTTCAGATTTTAACTATATCAATCCAGCCTATTTTCAGAGCCTTGACAAAAAAATGCAGTACATGTCGGAGCAGGGTTTCGTGCCCCTACTGGAGACCGTCCGCCGTGATGTAGGGCCATCCTGGAATGCCTATTACGACTTTAATGAGACCTTTGCACGCTATGTACAATACTTAATTTCCCGCTACGGCGCCCAAAATTTCATATTCAGTGGTATTCACCTGGACTGGATTCCTAAGGAATTCAGCCTGACTGCAGAGCAGTTCAACGAAGCCCTGACTTATCATCTAAACAAGTACGGACCGCCGCCCTTTGGTCAGCTGCACACCTCCCTGATTGACCACTCGACCTACACCACCTTTGGTCATGATGAGGAGGTTCCCTGGCTCGATATGCACAGCGTAGGCAACAAGCCCAGGGACCATGGCTTTTATGGGGCAATGGACACCCTTTTCAGTCTCCAGCCTCCTTATCCTGCCATCAACTTTGAACCTTATTATACCGGCTGGAACCATGAAATCAACAAGCCGGGAGGCGAAACCCCGCCGGCCAACTCAGACCGGGATAACTATTTTGCTCGTGCGCAAATGTACGGGTCTGTTCTTTCCGGAGGCTTAGCAGGCCATGTGCATGGTACAGCTGCTTATGACATGACCACTACCGGAGAGCCTGCCGGAGCCCGCCCACACCTATGGGATGCCCTGCAGTACGAATCCGGAAAACAGATGCAGCATCTGAAGGACTTTGTCCTTTCCGAGGGTGCGCGCTATCAACAGCTGCAGCCTTACCACCAATACCTTCATCCTCAAAAAGCAAAAAACAGCGCGGTGCGTGGTTTGGATGGCTGGTCCTTTATGATGATGAATCCGGAAAGGAACTTCGCCTTGCTCTACTTTGAAAATAAGTCAGAACTGCCCAGGGTAAGCGGGTTGAAGAAAAGCACTTCTTACGCCTTCCAGTGGTTTAATCCCAGGAATGGAGAATGGAAAGAACCTGAAACAATCAGGTCGGACCCAAAGGGGAATTTGTCTATACCAAAGTTTCCGGATAATTCAAATCCAGCCTCAACGGACTGGGCAGCCAAAATCCTGGAGAATCGTTAATTTATTCCTACATAAAGAAAGTGTAAATAGAGCCGTATTTAGTGATCAGGAAAACGATCAATTGCATACGGCTCTATACCGCTACTACAAGGTAACTCATTTCATTCTTATCCAGCTGTCTGTATACATCTGGTGATGTTTCTAATTATTTTTTGGCTGGAGTCCATTCCTTTCCTAAAAACAACTCCTCTTGTTACTTTATACCCTGAACGGTTGCTTGTTTAGCCAAATCGATGTCCCTGGCTACTTCCGGTCTGATGAGTGCCCAGTGGAACAGGTTGTTGTCATTCCGGTCATGGCTGCTTCCATTATAATGTGTCAGGGGCATGTCCTTGTATATCGGGCGAGTGATTTGAATGACTTTATCCCAATACCCCAGCGCTTTTTGCAGATGTGCTACTGCTTTTTGCTGGTTTCCTTTCCCGCCTTTGATCCGGTAGGTTTGAAGTGCTACGGCACCTTTCAATTTTTCGGCAAGGTGCAGGCCTAAGTTTGCCCATGTTTTCACATCAGCTACTTCATACATCAGAGAAGCATTATTTCTGGTATCGATGTCTTCCACCAGGCGCAAAGCTTTCCGGCTATCGCGTTCCAGCATCTTAATCAGCACAGGCGGCGTAATTCTATCTTTTCCAAACGAACCTCCAGTTAGCTTCTTTTGCACAAAGTCTTTTACCGACACATAATCGGGGTCCAAAGGTGGCTGGTTGATCAGAGCGTCTACAGAAATGTATTGGGTGCTGTCCCCTATGAGAGCCATAAACCCTTCGCCATACAGGGTAAAATCCCATCTGGAGTCGTACAGTGAGGCAAGGCGCAATTGTGTTGACGATGCCAGTGAATATGCCTGTAGCAAGTTTTTGCCCTTTTTACCATAGCGCCTGGTGAATTCTGCCTGAAAAACCTCATCAGGAGTAGCGGGATTGTACAGCAGCCTTCCCCATAGTTTATAAAACAGCCACTGCCGCTCAAAGGCCCACTGCCAGTATACCGGTGCATCCACGGCAGTAAAATAGTCTTTTGCAGGAATATAGGTTTCTGATCCAATAAAATACCCCCCAACATAGGGTTGGCTGTTCAGGGCAATATGGGCACGTATGAAATCCGGAACACCCCAGCGAAGGGCAAAAAAGTCCTCATTACGAGCTGTATAAGTGATCTTATAGCCTTCTGGCATTGGGTTATAAAACGTATCGAACATCTCTCCCCCATGCACCTTTACCAGTTTTGGGGTAGAGTGTGCATGAGACCAATTGTACTTTAAGTCGGCCCAAATAGGCTCCTGAATAAAATCTAAGTTTGCTTCCCTTTCTATGGATTTCCTGGTCAGTCGCTCCAACTCTACACTGGTAGCCCCCAACGATTCGGTAGTACTGGAAAAAGGAATGCGATGTACCAGTTTTAGGGGACGGCCCACCTGGCGCATCCCTTCAATATAGGTATCATAGATCCAGTCCTCACGTTGCTGAGGCGTCATGCCAGCCATACCCTCCCCAAGCGTAAGGCCCATGCCGGTAAGGGTAGGATACTCCTGCAACAGCTGGGTGATACTCTCCCGCATGTAGCGTTTTACTATTTCGGAGGTATCTCCCTGCACGTAATAATGGGGGTATACATTTTTTTGAGCCACTCCATATGCTTCCGCAAATTCCGGACTCACAAAGATGTTGAAGGGAATGATGTAAGTATCGATAGCACGTTCGTCGGCCATCCGAAAAATTTCCCGGTGCAGCTGTTGCCATTCTTTCATTTCTGCCTCGCTGAAAGGGCTGGCTTCCGGAAAGTTCTTCGGATTTATCATGTACACAAACGGATGGAGATTCCAGAGGGAAAGGGAATTGAAGCGGTTTTCAGCCATCATGTCCAGAAATGCCTCCCAATAACGCACATCCCGCACAGTTTCGTAGTGCTGATCCAGGGCAGAACTTGGCCTGTAGGAATACCAGGGGGTGTTATGCTTGATTGCCCGAAAAGGATAGTGAGGCTTTTCGTTCTGCTTTTGTACCTCCTGAAGGCGCGTGCCATGCTGCAGGCTTTCTGCAAGCGAGAGGCTGCCATAAATCATTCCCCTGTTGTCGCCGCCACTGATGGAGATGCTGTTTTGGCCCGGTATGATGACATATGCTTCACTTTCCAGACTGGCAGTGTCTACCCCTATTCGGATTACATAATCATACCCTTTCTGATCTTCAAGTACAGTATACTTTTGTGCTAAAAGTGCTTCTTTTAACTGATCAGACGCATATGCTGCCTGAGGAGTCGATGAGTTGTACTGCACATACACTTTTTGCGCAAAAGCTGCATGCATGCTCGCCACACAGCACAGCAAGAGCCCAAATACTATTTTCTTTATAGAAACCATAAAAGAAAGATACGCTTTTATTTTATGATTTATCAGCCATAGCAAGCATACCCCCTGTAGCGCACCACAGGCAGCAAAAAAGATTACATCTGCAACGAAAAAGACTACCTGCTCATCCCAAGAGATAAGATGCCAATTATGAACTGGCAGCAGTACATGAACAAACAGGCTACCCCTCCCTTGCCTGCACACACCCCTCCAAATCTGCTAAATAAAATTGGATAGGGTTTATAGTGTACTCCTTTGGTCTACAGGAAAGGCCTCTAGTTAATACTGGAGGCCTTCTTCCAATCGCTTTGGACACTAATACTGCTGGCCTACTTATTTCTCAATCAAAACATTTGCTACTCCCATAGGAGGTATGCAATTTAATGTGCAAAGCTACTTCTGAATGAACCCTGCCTTTCTCAACGATCATTTCTTTCGCTTCATTCAGGAAGTCATAAAGGGCATTATAACTAAATTTTATTTTTTCATATTTTATACATAATTAAATGTATATTGGTACTGATTATAAGTCAGTTATAGGCTCCTGATGGAGTCGTAGGTGGGAGAATACTCCTCTTTTATAATTTAGCTTCCTGTTGCAACTCCTGCCCTTGCAGGACCAGCCCATGTGCCTGCTTTGCAAATTTAATCCCGCTACCAACTTAGACATGGTTCTACTCTAATAGCACTTGTACAATATTCTTAAAAGAATAGCAGAATGAAGTATGTCTTTCTCTTTAACCGAACCTTTCTGTTTCTGCTCCTGCTCCTTTTAACCAGCTTGCCTGGACAGAGCCAGCATACTGTTTTTACCAAAGTTAATCCTCCGGAAGGAGTTAGATTGCAAATTTTGGGAATTGCGCAAGACAACCAAGGGTACATGTGGATTGCCACTCAGGACGGTTTGCACCGTTACGACGGATACCGCTATACCTCGTACTACCATGATCCTAATGATAAAAACTCTCTTAGCAATAATGTAACTGAAACAGTTTTTGTCTCTAAAGATGGGGCAATCTGGATTGGTACTTTTGGTGGTGGTATGGACCTGTTTGATCCTCACGCCAACACCTTTACTCACTTTGTCCATGACCCGAAAGACTCCACTAGCCTGAGTGACAATTTAGTAACGGCTATACTGGAAGACCGGGAGGGAGTGATGTGGGTAGGGACGCATGGCGGACTCCACCGCTTCCATCCGGAGAATGGTACCTTCACCCGTTATCAGCATAACCCACAGGACAGTACCAGTTTGAGTCATGATCAGGTACGGGCCTTATACCAAGACAGGGAGGGGACACTGTGGGTTGGAACGGGCAGCCCCTGGAACTCAAAGCCAGGAGAAGGCGGACTAAACCGTTTCCACCCAAAAACCGGGACTTTTACCCGATATCTCCACCATCCAAATGACCCGGGCACCTTGATTGACAACAAAGTAAGGGCCATCTACGAAGACAGCCGGGGCACCTTCTGGGTGGGTACCCTAGGTGACGGGCTGCACACGATGGATAGGGAGAAGGGAACATTTACCAGGCACCAATATAATCCAGATCAGCCAGAAAAGCTGAGCCGTACTCCCATTATAGGAAAGAATCAAGACGGCGTCAGCTTTATTCACGAAGATGTGACCGGGGCCATTTGGATCGGGACCCAAGGCGGCGGTATAAGTCGCTATGATCCAGGAACAGAGAAGGTGGTGCATTATGTGAGGGGTACCAGAAGTTCCTGCGGTTTGCAAGACAATGACGTCTGGCAGGCTTATAATTCAAAAGAGGGCGTTCTTTGGGTAGGTACTTGGGCTGGGCTTTACCGGACTGACCCTATGCAGCTGAGTTTCGTCTATCAGCCCACTGGAGCTAAAGTATCGGGTTTGTTTGAAGATGCTGACAGAAAAATTTGGGTTTGCACATCCAAAGGCTTGAAGTTGTATGACATGAGCAGTGGAGACAACCGGCAGTTAACTCCTTATCCGTCTTTACCTCCAGGACTTGAAAAGGAAGCTGTATACACAATAATGAAAGACAGGCAAGGCACCATGTGGATTGGCGGGGAAAAAGGTCTGTGGCGGCGGGATTTGAAGCAGGGAACTTTTAAGTTGTATGACCATGACCCTAAGGTGGCAACCAGTATAGGCGAAGGTGCAGTAGTTGCTCTTCATGAAGATAGGGAGGGGCTTCTATGGATAGGCACTTTAAAAGGTAGCTTACACCTGATGAAGACGAAGACAGAAGCTTTTACGCATTTTCAATATGACCCGAATAAATATAACAGCCACAACAGTAATTTTGTCACAGCTATTTATGAAGACCATAAAGGAAATGTATGGGTTGGAACGTGGCATGGTAAGGGAGTGAGTGTGCTGGAGCGAAAATCAGGCAAGTTCAAGCAGTATCCAGTTCCAACTACTCAGATAACTAGCATTCAGGAAGATGACTCCGGGAGACTTTGGGTTGGCTCCAACCAAACTGGCTTGTATTATTATGATCAGAGAAACGATAATTTTGTAAGATATAAAGCCAACAGCACAGACAAGTATATTAGCAGTGTCCGGGGAATAGTACAGGACGACCAGGAGAACCTTTGGATTAGTGCCGGTGTCGGGCTTATTAAACTAGACCGGAAGAAGAATATAGTCTCAACCTATGGAACAGAAACCGGCCTTGATCCCGGTGCTTTTCACATACTGGCTGTGCATAAAGGAAGAAAAGGAAACATTTACATCGGGGATACCTTAGGCTTTTATACTTATGCCCCTGCAAACTACAATCAGAACCCACCGCATATCGACCTGACAGATTTTCGGCTTTTCAATGAATCGACAAGACCCGGGAAAGAGGGTCTGTTGCCTGTCCCCGTGGGTCAGGCGAAAGAAATCACGCTCACTCACCTGCAAAATGTTTTTAGCTTTCATTTCGCGGGTATTCATTTCACCAATCCCGGTCAGAACCGGCAGTATTATATGCTGGAGAACTATGATACTGGCTGGCGGAAGGTTGACACTGAGCAAACAGCGTTTTACTATAAAGTACCACCTGGAAAGTATGTATTCAGGATGAAAGCGGCCAGCAGTGAAGGGGTTTGGGCAGAAAAAAATATTCCTGTCATCATACACCCGCCCTGGTGGCATACCTGGTGGGCCTACGGATTGTTTGCAGCTGTATTTGCGGCAAGTCTTTGGAGTTATGTTGCCTACCGCTCCCGAAGCCTGAGAAAGGAAAATAAGTTGCTGGAACAGAAGGTAGCTGACCGGACAACTGAATTGCAGCAGTCGCTTCAGCACCTGAAGTCTACACAGGCGCAGTTAATACAGTCTGAAAAAATGGCCTCTTTGGGCGAACTAACCGCTGGTGTCGCTCATGAAATACAGAACCCCCTCAATTTTGTCAACAATTTTTCAGAGGTGAGTTCTGAGCTTGTGCAGGAGTTGAAGCAGGAAATTTATGAGGACCGTCAAGAGGTGGCAATAGCCATAGCCGCTGACCTGGAACAGAATCTCCTAAAAATCCACCACCACGGCCAAAGAGCTGATGCTATAGTCAAAGGAATGCTGCAACACTCCCGCGCCAGTTCAGGAGAAAAACAACGCACGAACCTAAGCTCATTGGCAGAAGAGTATTTGCGCCTGGCTTATTCCGGCTTTCGGTCCAAAAACAAGGGTTTCACCTGCACCATAGAAACCTCCTTTGATGAGAACCTGGAGAAAGTTGAAGTAATGCCACAGGAACTGGGAAGAGTGCTGCTCAACCTCTTTAATAACGCTTTCTATGCAGTGCAGCAAAAGCAGCGGCTGGAACAGCCAAATTATGGGCCGAAGGTAAGGGTAAGCACCCACAAGCAGGAGGGCCAGGTAGAGATAAGAGTGCAGGACAATGGAACAGGTGTGCAGGAAAGTGTGATGAACAAGATCTTCCAGCCCTTCTTCACCACAAAGCCCGCAGGACAAGGAACAGGGTTAGGTCTCTCCCTCTCCTATGATATCATCACGAAGAGTCATGGAGGAGAGCTAAAAGTAGCTTCAAATGAAGGAGAATGGTCTGAGTTTACCATTTCGCTTCCGTACATGCCTGTACCCGAAGAACTGCTGGCTGCCACTATTGCTCCTCTCCCAACTGCAGATACTTTCCAACAGCCATAAAACCGCTGTGAATATGGTTGGATAAGTCCATTTTACGGGCTACAGAAAATGCCTTCAGTTAACGCTGGAGGCGTTTTAATTTTGCTTCAGACACTAAAGCTTCTACTCTTTCACTTCCCACTCTTCCATTCGCCACTTTAATGCCGTCAGAAGGAGCTACAGCAGCTGTTATTTGTTCCCTATAAATTGCTGTCCCTCCTATGCTATGTATGTTTAGGTGAAACTGTAAATTAGCCTAGGAACACGCTATTGATAATATCATAAACGTCTCACCTACTCCACTTATAAAGCAGATCCTAATTTTATTTGTGAAACGGTAAAAAGTACTAAATCACAGCTGATAAATTTAAACATTTATAAGCATCGGGAAAATTCCGATTTTATGGTAAAGACGAATACGGGACTTCATGGGCCGGCCAGACTAAAATCAAGACTGTTTGAAAATTACAGCTCTCTGCCAGCACTAACCCGCTTTAGTCATCGTATCTTATAGTACTATGCCCTGCTGTAGGCTATCTGCAGGCCCAGGCTATTCGTTCATTTTTGTTGCTGCTGTGGTTCCAATATAAGCTTTTCCTCATGATCCAAACCCGTCAATTGGCTGCCATCATGTTCACCGACATTGCCGGATACACCGCCTTGATGGGCAGCGACGAGCGGAAAGCTTTCGAACTGCTGAACCAGAACCGCAGGCTCCACAAACCGCTCATCGAAACCTATGGCGGCAAGTGGATAAAGGAAATGGGCGACGGCGTACTGGCCAGCTTTCCCACCGTAACGGACGCCGTAGCCTGCGCCTGCGCCCTGGTGCAAGGCTGCGGAAAGGTAGAGGGCCTATGCCTGCGAATCGGCATCCACTTAGGCGAGGTTGTTTTTGAGAATGAGGACGTGTTTGGGGACGGAGTGAATATAGCTTCGAGGCTGCAGGCACTGGCTCCGGCTGGAGGAATCTGGGTGTCAGAGGCCGTGCACCAGAATGTGGCTAACAAGAAAGATATTGTCACCAGGCTGGTGGGCGAAGAAACACTCAAAAACGTAAAGGAGCCGGTGCGTGTGTATGAGGTGTATCCAAAGGGCAGCGACTCTAAAACAAGCATGCTAAATAAAAATCAAACAACTATAGTTCAGGCAAAAAGCATCGCCGTGTTGCCCTTCGTGAACATGAGCAACGACCCGGAGCAGGAGTACTTTAGTGATGGAATTGCTGAGGAAATCACCAGTTCCCTAACCCACTTAGAAGACCTGAAAGTGGCGGGTCGTACATCTTCCTCCCAATTTAAAGGAACCAAAGTGGACCTGCGGGAGGTGGGCGAAAAGCTGGGTGTGGCGACGGTGCTGGAGGGCAGCGTGCGCAAACAAGGGGACCGGCTGCGCATTACCGCCCAGTTAAACAGTGCAGCAGATGGCTTCCACCTTTGGAGCGAAAAGTACGACCGCAACATGGATGACATCTTCGCCATACAGGACGAGATCGCCCTGGCTATTACAGAGCAATTGAAGATAACCTTATTGGGAAACGATAGGGAGAAACTCACCAAACCCACCACCCGAAGTACTGAAGCTTATGAATTATATTTAAAAGGAAGATTTCATATCAATAGGCGAGGCGGTTCTATAATGACAGGTCAGCACCTCTTCAAGCAGGCTATAGCGCTTGATCCTAATTATGCGTTGGCCTATGCAGGCTATGCTGATGCCCTGACTTTATCTGCAGGCTATGGTTTTCAACGTGGAAGAGAAGTCATGAAAGAGGCAAAACTAGCGGCACAAAAAGCTATCACCCTAGACGATACGCTTGGTGAAGCTTACGGCGCGCTAGGTTTTTATTATATAGGGCTTGAGTGGAATTGGACGCTTGCAGAAAGGAATTACCTTAAATCAATTGAGCTGAACCCAAAGTATGCACAAACTCATTCCTTATACGGCATGCTATATCTGGGTTTTGTGCAGGGAAAGTTTGATGAAGCTGTAGAACGAATTCATATAGCTTTAAAGCTAGAACCACTTAGCGCTATTGATCATGCTGATATGGCCTGGACACTATATGTAGCAGGTAAATTTGAAGAAGCGCTGACATATGCCAAGACAGGAGTTGACCTGGATGCTAACTCCTTTCTGTCCCTGCGAATAGCAGGCCTTTGTTACATGCAATTAAGACATCATGACGAAGCAATCAAAACTTTGAAGCATTTAGTTAAAATGTCAAAAAGGCACCAGCATGCAATTAATAGTCTACTCTGGGCTTACTGCAGTAAGGGAGACATAGATGAAGCTGTAAATTTAATGCATGAACTAGAAAAACGAGCAAAAACAGAATATATAGCAGGCACTTATACTGGATTATCCGCTGCCTACCTGGGAGATTTGGATGCAGCATTCACCTACCTGGAAAGGGCGTACTTTGAACATGACGCTAACTTACTTAATATACGGCATTCTCAGGATGTCCCAGTTCTACTTCAGAAGGAAAAGCGTTTCCAAAATCTGATAGATCGCATCGGTTTCCCCAAGAGTGCTGTATAAATTACCAGCACCACTTTGGTTAAAGGTACTGTTAACATGCACCCTTACCTTTCAAATTTTTAACTCCTACCCTCTTTACAAGGGAACAGATATTGCGCCATCTGCAGCACTACGCTTGGTCTGTAACAGCAGGCAGGATATTTTGGTTAACCCTGAACAAAT
The DNA here is from genome assembly GCF_010015475.1 of Pontibacter pamirensis. Taxonomy (GTDB): domain Bacteria; phylum Bacteroidota; class Bacteroidia; order Cytophagales; family Hymenobacteraceae; genus Pontibacter; species Pontibacter pamirensis. The sequence goes on along the minus strand of NZ_SSNI01000021.1, from coordinate 90,360 downwards.
TGTGAGGATCATATTTTGTTTTGACCTCTACAAGCCGCTGATAGTTGTCGCCGTAGGTCGCCTTTACCCGGTCCTGGCCCTCCTCCATCATGAAGTTGATGTAGGAACCGCCGGCGCTGTAAGGATGTATTGCCTTCCAGAAGTCCCTGGACCAATTGGTGATGATATGCTTATTAGTTGGTTCAGGATCAACGCCGACGATGACCATGGCATAGGTCGCATCGCGGTAACTCCAAGCGGTGGCGTTATTGTCCACACGGGCTGCTGCCCCGTTGATCGGGTAAAGATGTACCCCCGAATACATATTAGGGACTTTTGATCCATGATGAATACAGATGTCAATGGCCTCGTCCGGCAGGTCTTTTACATAATCGCCTTTCCAGTACCATTGATAACCGGAAGGCACTAAGGGATCGAACATGCTCTGCAGAACTGGCACAGGCATAGGGCCAACAAAGTCCAGCGCAGGTTTCTTGAAGCCACGAATCGGCTCAAAAGCCTTCTCCGCCTCCTCCATAGGACCGGTGTAGCACCAGACGACGCCGCACATTGATTTCAGGTGGAGGTCTACAGGAAAGGATGGGTCGGGCGGTACAATAAGAAAGGCAAAAAAGCCATTTATATCGTCGGGTGCGTTGCTGATGAACTCGTGGTACCACCGCATCATTTCCTTTGCATCCTCTAAATCCCAAAGCATCGGCCCGGCATAGACGGTACTGATGGGATGGGTTTGAAACAGGAAGGAGGTGACCACACCGAAGTTGCCGCCACCGCCCCGCAAGGCCCAGAACAGGTCGGAGTGCTCCCTGGCGCTGGCCTTCACGTACTCCCCGCTCGCCAGCACCACGTCGGCTTCCAGCAGGTTATCGATGGTAAGGCCGCACTGGCGCGTCAGGTGCCCGATCCCTCCTCCTAAGGTAAGTCCGGCGATACCTGTTGTGGACTGGATGCCTGTAGGTACAGCCATTCCGAAGGCATGGGTGGCGTGGTCCACGTCACCTAAGGTGCAGCCACCCTGCACCTGCACCGTCCTTGCCGCCGGGTCCACGTGCGTAGCTTTCATATAGGAAAGGTCAATGACCAGTCCGCCATCACACATGCCCATTCCAGCCCCGCTATGCCCGCCACCTCTCACGGCTACCAGTAGGTTCTTTACACGGGCAAAGTTTACAGCTGCTATCACGTCAGCCTCATCCAGGCAGCGGGCAATGAGAGCAGGACGCTTGTCAATCATGCCGTTGTATACCTTGCGGCTCATTTCGTAGTCCGGGTCAGCTGGCGCAATGAGCCTGCCCCGCAGACTCGTCTTGAAATGGGATAGAGAAGTTTCTTCTGCTAACATAGTCATATTGTTGAAAGTTGCGGGGAAAAAGCTAAAGCATACGTCATACAAACCCTTTCATTTAGCATTAACATGAAGATTTGTCCCGGAGCGAAGGAGTCTAAAGAATAAATAAGTAAATTTTTTATACGAAATATTCTAAATTATGATTCAAGGTTTAGTTTTAAAAACACATTTTAATTTGATTTAAGAGCCAAATCAGAAGCTCAACATGGGTTTTGCTAAGCCCCTACTCTTTGCCTTTGCTCTAATACACTGACCTCTTTATCCACATTGACAGAAGTAACATGAAGTAGTTGTTTGGTAAAACGGATAGCAGCAATTAACTTAAGATTTCCCCTCCTGCCACTATATAATTTAAAAACTGCGTCACTACTCCCATCTTTCATTTGTGGCTAGGGTTCACCTCACTGCTTGGTACATAGACGACCTTTGAGCAGAAACATACATGCCTGCCACTAAAGCAGACCCAACTGCTGTCCCCGTAATACTCACATTTATCAGGATACCTGCTCTTATAAGTCAGCTAATGTATAATAAACTAATCCTCTCTCCTCACATCAAGCGCACGTTAAATACGTTTATAGTATTATAACACAAATACTTAAGAATAAACAGCGCATTATATTCATGTAAATTCATCTATATCACATGTCCAGAACCCGTCAACTGGCTGCCATTATGTTCACCGACATCGTCGGCTACACGGCACTCATGGGCGATGACGAGCAGAAAGCTTTAGATCTACTGGACAAAAACCGCACACTGCAGCAATCACTCATTCAAAAATTCGGTGGCAGATGGATAAAGGAACTGGGCGACGGAGTATTGGCTAGCTTTCCAAATGCTGCCGATGCTGTACATTGTGCCATTTCTATCCAACAGGGTTGTACTGCCATTCCTGGCCTTACCCTTCGTATCGGCATACATTCAGGTGATGTGATGTTTGAATACAATGATGTGTTCGGGGACAGCGTCAACATCGCCGCCCGGCTGCAGACACTTGCACCCATTGGTGGCACATGGATATCGGAACAGGTATATAAAAGTATAGCAAACTACAAAGACATAGACGCCAGACTGGTGGGCAAAGAAACGCTTAAGCATGTAAAAGAGCCTATTCGGGTGTATGAGGTGCAGGCAAAAAACAAGGTAGCTGAACCAGCCAAGTCTACTTTACCTTCAAAAGAACAGGCAAAAGCAGCGCCCCCCAAAAGCATAGCCGTGCTAGCCTTCGTGAACATGAGCAACGACCCGGAGCAGGAGTACTTCAGCGACGGCATGGCAGAGGAAATCATCAACTCTCTCCAACATCTGCAGGATCTGAAAGTGGCAGGCCGTACCTCCTCTTTTCAGTTTAAGGGAAAGAATATAGACCTGCGGGAAGTGGGAGAAAAGTTGGGAGTAAACTCAGTGTTGGAAGGCAGCGTGCGCAAATACGGCGACCGGCTGCGCATCACTGCCCAATTGATCGATGTAGCGGACGGCTTTCATTTGTGGAGCGAAAAGTACGACCGGAATATGGATGACGTTTTTGCCATCCAGGACGAAATAGCGCTGGCCATCACCGAGCAGCTAAAAGTGACCTTGCTGGGAAGCGACCGTGAGAAGATAATAAAAACCAGTACCCAAAATACCAGAGCATACGAACTCTATCTGAAAGGAAGGTTTTATACTAACCGGCGTGGAAGCTCAATTCTACCTGGCTTAGAATATTTTAAACAAGCCATAGCGCTCGACCCAAAGTACGCACTGGCTTACGCAGGCTATGCAGACGCTAATATTCTGATGGCCTTTTATAGTTTTAGTCCAGGAAAAGAAGCTCTGAAGGAGGTAAAGAGTGCAGCAGAAATGGCCATAAAGCTGGATGAAACACTTGGCGAGCCTTACTGTGCATTGGCTATGTATTATCTACACTATAAAAGGAATTGGAATGAGGTAAGGAAGAATCACATCAAGGCAATAAATCTAAATCCTAACTATGCACAGTCTCATTCCTGGTATGGGATGAATCTTCTTAACTGGATAGAAGGAAATTTTGAAGAGGCTGAAAAAGAAGGGCAGTTGGCCATAAGACTAGAACCCCTAAGCGCTATTGATCACGCTGATTATGCCTGGACACTTTATACGGGACAAAAATACAATGAGGCGCTGAATGTTGCTCAGAAAGGCATTGACTTAGACAATAGTTCTTTCCTGTCCCACCGCATAGCAGGCCTTTGCTACCTGGCCTTAGAGCGCTATGAAGAGGCTGTTAATACCTTCAGCTTTCTTATGACAACATCAAACCGGCATCAACATGCTGTTAATAGTCTTATATGGGCATATTGCGCAAATGGTCATATAAGGGACGCAAGGGCATTGATGCAGGAACTCGAACAAAGGTCAACTACAGAATATATAGCAGGTACATATGCTGGCGTATCTGCTGCCCATTTAGGAGATATAGAAACAGCTTTAACTTATTTGGAACATGCAAGTCAAGACCGTGACCCTATCGTGATACAGCTTAAGTATTCACCTTTTGTACCAGCTTTGCTTCGAGATAACGCAGAGTTTCAAAACTTGCTTGAGAGGATTGGCTTTCCAGAACAGTAGCGGAAGTAGAGATGTATGGCTCTGGATAAAAGAGAAAGGAGTTTATACCCATATATTAACAGACAATATTGAATACGTAGCGACCTATGTTACGCAACTTCTAAGCACATTTTATATATGTCACCAACCCGTCAACTGGCTGCCATCATGTTCACCGACATTGCCGGTTACACCGCCTTGATGGGGGAGAATGAATCCAAGGCTTTCGAACTGCTGAACCAGAACCGCCGTCTCCACAAACCACTCATCGAAGGGTATGGCGGCAAATGGGTAAAAGAAATGGGTGACGGCGTACTGGCCAGCTTTCCCACCGTAACGGATGCCGTAAACTGTGCCTGCGCCCTGGTGAAAGGCTGCGGGAAAGTGAACGGCCTGTGCCTGCGCATCGGCATCCACCTGGGGGACGTGGTATTTGAGAATGAAGACGTATTCGGAGACGGGGTGAACATTGCTTCCAGGCTGCAGGCGCTGGCTCCGGCCGGAGGCATATGGGTGTCGGAAGCCGTGTATCAGAATGTGGCAAATAAAACAGGTATAGCTACTACGTTGGTGGGCGAGAAAATACTTAAAAATGTGAAAGAACCAGTAAGGGTGTATGAGGTGCGCCCAACGAATTACAAAGCCGAATCATCAGAGTCATACTTGCTTCATAAGGACAAGCCTAAAGCAGCAGCACCCAAAAGCGTTGCCGTGCTGCCCTTCGTCAACATGAGCAACGACCCGGAGCAGGATTACTTCAGCGACGGGATAGCCGAGGAGATCATCAACTCGCTGGTGCACCTTAAGGATCTGAATGTAGCCGGCAGAACCTCCTCCTTCCAGTTCAAGGGCAAAAGCAAAGACCTGCGGGAGTTGGGTCTAAAACTTGGTGTCAGTACGGTGCTGGAGGGCAGCGTGCGCAAACAGGGGAACCGGTTGCGCATCACCGCCCAGCTGATCAACGTGGAGAATGGCTTCCACCTCTGGAGCGAGAAGTACGACCGCAACATGGATGATATCTTCGCCATTCAGGACGAAATTGCCCTGGCCATTACCAAACAGCTGAAAGTGACCTTGTTTGGGAAAGACAAAGAGATGATCACTAAAACCTACACTCAAAATGCGGAGGCGTACGAACTCTACCTGAAGGGAAGGTTTTACATCAGCAGACGGGGAAGCGCAATCATGACTGGCTTGCGATTCTTCAAACAGGCCATTGCCATTGATCCGGGTTATGCGTTGGCTTACGCAGGGCTTTCCTTTGCGAGTATACTTTATGCAGCTTATAACTTTGTGCCCGGGATGCAGATCATGAGGGAGGCAAAGCAAGCGGCAGAAGCAGCACTGGATATTGATGATTCAGTCAGTGAAGCGTACGGCGCGCTTGGTTATTACTACTCATGCCTGGAGGTGAACTGGGTTGAATCGAGGAAAAACTTTCTGAAGGCAATTGAGCTTAACCCAAAATATGTACAGGCACGGTCTGTGTACGGGCTGCACTACCTGGCATGGGGGGAAGGGAAATTCGCCGAAGCAGAAGAGCAGGGAAGAATGGCTATCAGGTTAGAACCTTTGAGTGCCATTGATCATGCTGACTTGGCCTGGACGCTCTATACTGCAGGCCAATTTGAAGAAGCGCTGGCTCTTGCTAAAACAGGTATAGAACTTGATGCGAACTCTTTTTTGTCACACCGTCTGTGCGGACTATGCTATACCGCGTTGGGGCAGCATAAGGAGGCGATAGATACCCTGACCCAATTACTCGCCATTTCCTGTAGGCATCAGCATGCACTGACTGCCCTGATCTGGGCCCATTGCAGCAACAGTAATTTTGAAGAAGCGAGAAAGCTTAAGGTTGAATTGGAGAGAAGGCCTTCCTCTGAATATATAGCGGGAACATATGCCGGGTTATCTGCCGCTTTTTTAGGTGACCTTAATAAAGCTTTTGATTACTTGGAAAAGGCTTATGATGATCACGACCCCATGTTGACCCAACTCAAGTACCTGCCTTACGTTCCGGATTTGCTTCGATATGATTCTCGTTTTCAGAATTTACTAACCCGCATTGATTATCCGAAATAAGGAAATTCCTGTGTTGTGTATTGTCTGAATAAAGATTTCACAGTTATTGTTGCCTGACCAAAATCAATAAATATCTTATCAATTTGATCCTGTATTTTTAACCTTATTCACATGCCTCCAACCCGTCAACTGGCTGCCATCATGTTCACCGACATTGCCGGTTACACCGCCTTAATGGGGGAAGATGAATCCAAGGCTTTTGAGTTGCTGAACCAGAACCGCCGGCTCCACAAACCCCTTATCAAAGGGTACGGCGGCAAATGGATAAAAGAAATGGGTGACGGTGTGCTGGCCAGCTTTCCAACTGTAACGGATGCTGTAAATTGCGCCTGCGCCCTAGTGAAAGGCTGCGGGAAAATAAATGGCCTGTGCCTGCGCATCGGCATCCACCTGGGGGACGTGGTATTTGAGAATGAAGACGTATTCGGAGACGGGGTGAACATTGCTTCGAGGCTGCAAGCGCTGGCTCCGGCTGGAGGCATATGGGTGTCGGAGGCCGTGTATCAGAACGTGGCTAATAAAACAGGTGTAGCTACTAAGTTGGTGGGCGAGAAAATACTTAAAAATGTCAAAGAACCGGTACGGGTGTATGAGGTGCGCCCAACAAATTCTGAAGCCGAATCATCAGAGTCATACTTGCTTAATATAGACGAGCCTAAGGCTGCGCCGCCTAAAAGCATCGCTGTGCTGCCCTTCGTGAACATGAGCAACGACCCGGAGCAGGAGTACTTCAGCGACGGCATGGCAGAGGAATTGATCAATTCTCTGAATCACTTAAAAGACCTGAAAGTAGCAGGCCGCACCTCCTCTTTTCAATTCAAAGGAAAAAACATTGACTTGCGCAAAGTTGGAGAAATGCTGGGTGTAAGCACTGTGCTGGAGGGCAGCGTGCGCAAACAAGGTAATCGCCTTCGGGTCACCGCCCAGTTGATTCATGTGGAAGATGGCTTTCATATCTGGTCAGAGAAATATGATAGCACAATGGATGATATATTTGCCATTCAGGATGAGATAGCACTAGCCATAACAGAGCAGTTAAAAGTAGTATTGTTTGAGAAGGACCGGGAAAAGATTACCAAAACCTTTACGCACAATGCAGAAGCCTATGAACTGTATCTGAAAGCAAGGTTCTATTTGTATAGGCGGGGAAGCGCCATTCTGAAAGGGTTAGAGTTTTCAAAAAAGGCCATAGCCGTTGATCCTGATTTTGCCCTGGCATATGCTTGTTACGCCGACGCCCAAACATTGGCTGCAGCTTATAACTTCTTTCCAGGGAAAGAAGTAATGAAAGAAGTAAAAAGAGCGGCGAAGACTGCCATTAAACTCGATGATTCTCTTGGCGAGGCTTACTTTTCATTGGCATATTATTATGTATGTTTTGAGTATAAATGGGAGGAGTCGAAGAAAACTTTTTGTAAGGCCATTGAACTTAACCCGAAATTTGTGCAGGCAAGGTCTATGTTCGGTATGATATGCTTAGGCTGGGTAGACGGGAATTTCGAAGGGGCGGAGGAGCAACTCCAAACAGCTATCAAGCTTGAACCTTTAAGCGCTATTGATCATGCCGATTTAGCTTGGACTCTGTTAATGGCGCGCAAATTTGAGGAAGCCCTTACTGCTGCCAAAACTGGTATCGAGCTAGACAACAACTCCTTTTTGTCGCATCGCATCACTGGGCTTTGTTATATAGTGATGCAGCGCTATGATGAGGCTATTGCTACATTTCAGTATTTGGTTAACCTCTCTGCCAGGCATCAACAGGCACTTAATGGCTTGATTTGGGCCTACTGTGGTAAAGGAAACCTAGAGGAAGCAAAGAAGTTGATGAACGAATTAGAAATGAGGGCAGGGAGCGCTCATTTTGATTATGGACTATCTGCTGCTTACATGGGTGACCTGGATACTGCATTTGACGCCCTGGAGAAAGCGTTTCATGATGTTGATCCCCACATACTAACGATCAGACATGCACCCTATTTACCAGCTCCGCTACGAGCGGACGCACGTTTCCAGGATTTGCTGAAGAAGGTCGGCTTTCCAAAATAACCTGAAGCAAGAAATGAAACATATTGCTTTTTATTTCAAACCTCTCCATATAGGCTCCTGTCTACGCAGAATTACGTTAGGCATTTCTTTATTGGCTGATTACCTCCCCTTTCATTGAATCTAGAATCGCGATTATTTCATCTTTTTCTGCCTGCCCCACTCCGTTTTCCTCTAAAGCCAGTAAGGTATCTTTGTTTGCCTCTAAAAAATCGTTTTCGCTTATGTGAAGACCCGTATGTGCTGTCCGCATGTCTCTGCCAGTGTATGTATGAGGTCCGCCAATTCCCATAGAAAAAAACTCAAAGACCAATTGCATGAGCTTTTCCATATTCACATGCCGGAAATGGTGACCTATGAGAGGGTTATTGAGGTTTCTGTTAAGGACATCATTCACAATTTTCCGGACGCCCGGCTCGCCTCCTAACCTATCATAAAGGGAAGTATTTTGTGTATCTGTTACTGCCATGGCTATAATATGTAGATATTCTAAAGAAAAATTCAGGTGCAAGAAGACAGTCTTTTGTAGAGATATATGCTGGCAACAGCCTCTACAAAAGATGCCTATAGCTTATGGCGAATATCCAAACGAATTGTTCCCTATATCCTCTCTATTGATCCGCTGCCGAAGGCACGATGTTTTGGTTTACTTTGAAGAGGTTGTGGGGATCGTATTTGGTCTTCACCTCTACCAGTCGCTCATAGTTTTCACCGTACGTGGCTTTCACCCGTTCCGGGCCTTCCTCCATCATGAAGTTGATGTAGGAGCCGCCGGCACTGTAAGGGTGCAACGCCCTCCAATAGTTCTTTGCCCAATTGGTGATGGTTTCTTTATTGTCCGATTCTGAATCGATGCCGGCGATCACCATGGCATAGGTGGCATCGCGGTAGCTCCAGGCGGTGGCATTTTTATTCAAACGGGCTGCTGCCCCATTGATCGGGTAAAGATGCATAGTGGAAAGCATGTTTGGCAGTTTAGAGCCATGTTTGATATGCAGATCAATAGCCTCTTCCGGTAAATCTTTTACATAGTCGCCTTTCCAGTACCACTGCAATCCTGGAGGGTATAACGCGTCAAACATGCTTTGCAAGGCAGGCACAGGCAAAGGGCCAACCAAGTCTAGTGCCGGCTTTTTAAAGCCACGGATAGGTTCAAAGGCTTTTTCTGCCTCTTCCATAGAGCCGGTGTAGCACCAGACCACGCCGCACATGCTTTTCATGTGGAGGTGTTCGGGGAACGGAGGGCCGGGCGGTACTACAAGGAAGGCAAAGAAGCCGTTGATTTCATCGGGCGCGTTGCTGATGAACTCGTGGTACCACTGCATCACTTCCTTTGCATCCTCCAACTCCCAAAGCATCGGTCCGGCATACACGGAACTGATTGAGTGGTTCCGGAATAGGAAGGAGGTAACCACCCCAAAGTTGCCGCCCCCGCCCCGCAAGGCCCAGAACAGGTCGGGATGCTCTTTGGCGCTAGCCTTCACAAACTCCCCGCTCGCCAGCACTACGTCGGCCTCCAGCAGGTTATCGATGGTAAGGCCACACTGGCGCGTCAGGTGCCCCAGCCCTCCCCCTAAGGTAAGCCCGCCGATACCCGTGGTCGAGTTGATTCCGGTTGGCACCGCCATACCGAAGGCATGCGTGGCGTGGTCCACGTCACCCAACGTGCAGCCTCCCTGCACCTGCACCGTCATTGCCACCGGGTCCACGTGCGTGGCTTTCATATAAGTAAGGTCGATGACCAGGCCGCCGTCGCACATGCCCAGGCCGGCTCCGTTGTGCCCACCGCCTCTCACGGCTACCAGCAGGTTATTTTCACGGGCATAATTTACGGCTGCTATCACATCGGCCTCATCCACGCAGCGGGCAATCAGGTTGGGGTGCTTATCGATCATGCCGTTATATACTTTCCGGCTGGTCTCGTAGTCTGGATCATTTGGCACGATGAGCCTGCCCCGCAGGCTGGTCTTAAACTGGGAAAGAGAAGTTTCTTCTGCTATCATGGTACTGTGATTGGAGGTGCTAAAAGAATAGGCTAGCTTATCAAGTCACGCAATCCCTTGTTTGCTCCTGAAGATGAAGGATTGTCCCGTAGAGGAGGGGTCAGAATATAAAAATCTAATTTTTTTATACGATAATAATCAGATAGGGGTTAAAATTAATCATTTTGAAACTAGAAAAGGAAGGAGCATTAAGCTAGTGAACGAGCTAAGGTTTAGTTTTTCAAGCCCTTGCCATAAATAGGATCTAACTGGCCTGTTTCCCTCTTTTAGATCTGTGGTAAACAGTTCTGCTGTAAAACCGCAGGAAACCATCTGTATACTGTTCCTGTCCTACAGCTAAAGATAATTTCAATAGCCTCCAAACCTTTAGGGCTATAGTCCGATTATTTAATTCTTCAGTTTTCATAGAAATGTTCCTTAGTAGCAACTGAGGGACATTTCTATGTACTTCGGACATGAAATTAAATATCTTTTAGCTAATTCAGCATCCTATACTCGTTAGGAATTACCACAAAGCTTTGAGTTCATGATGCAGGCTATTCATTCACTAAGAAAGCTTTTAAAGGTTCGCTACAACGTTTGCAACTGGACTTGTGGACTATACCTGATTCATCAACCTTACGGAAATGTACATGGCTCCTGGAAGGCCATGCAGGAATTATACTGGGAGAAGAAGGCCCAAGCCGTTGGTGTCATCAATTTCCATCCAGACCGGGTATTGGACCTGATGGTTCATCATGAAGTGGTACCGGCGGTGGACCAGATCGAAACACATCCTTTCCAACGGCAGACTAAAGCGCAGAAGTTTCTGCAGGAAAATACTATCCAGCTTGAGTCGTGGGGATGTCTGGCTCCATGAATTAGGTGAGCCGGATAGTGTTTTCAGTTACTGCATTTCTGTTGCAACCTACAGGCCCCTGGGGTGTTTCTTACGCGGCCAATCTAACACCTGATAAAACAGGTATTGTAAGCTGGCAGGAGAAGAGATTTATCACAGCTATACGAGAAGGAAAATACCATGGCATAGCACCCAATTTCCCCCTATGCCATGGTATAGATGTATTGCAACATGACGAATGATGAGTCAGGTAGGCAATTTGCCTACCTGACATCCATCAAACCTACTAATAATACTGCTCCGCAGAGGCGTAGCCGACCATAGAACCCGTGTCGTGTTGTGTGCTGGCTTTTATTGCTCAAAGTTGTCGTAATAGGTAAAGTCTTTACTTATTTTTCCATTTTCGAATGAGAAAATAGTGCAGATTGGAAGTTCAAATTCTGAACCATCTGGTGCAGTTCCACTCGACACAAACTCTACAATAACGTGCTTATCTCCTGAAGGATATACCTGAATAACCCTGTCGTTCAAGTCGGGGAAAACTTCGCTTAATTCACTGTACTTTTGGATTGTCTGTTCACGTGTCTGCATCACGATTCCTTGCCCGAGTGACGGGTCTTTAAACGCTGCTGTTTCTGTATACATTTCAGCCATCTTTTCCCAATCGTGGTTGTTGAAGTGTGCAAAGTACTGATTCACTAAATCCACGTTTTTTGTGTCCATTGTTGGTTGATTTTGGTTGTTACAAGAAGTTATCACTAAGAAGCTAAATAAGAATAGAAGGTTTCTTTTCACTGGTCGTTCAGCTTAAACTATTTTATGGTAAGAAATTTTGTTTCTAATTATTCCATCTTGCACACAACTACAGTATAAATTGAATTATTCTGTTCATCCGGCTACGTTTAGGAAGCTAAACGGAACCAAACTCACGAATATACTATAAATATTAAACACATAATTATCAAACTAACCGTCTTTTTTACCGCTCCATACCACCACATTTTATGGGACAAAATAGAGCATAACCCTATATAATCCGTAGCTCCACCTGCATATAATCCGTAGCTCCATCTGCCGGATTTAGTTAAATTGCAGCACCGGAACTGAGTACACACTTTTATGTATAAAACAAGCAGCGACACTCTCCTTCAGAATAATAAAGAGGACGTCCCCTTTAGCCTGGTCTACCTGCTGAACGGCTCAGCTACAGCAGCCACCCTTTTGGGCAAAGCAGGCGATATAGGTAATAGTGCTGCCCTGTCTTCAGTTGAGCTAGCAAAACCCGGATCAGAGTGGCCGCTTGCTGATGTTTTGGCTTCTGGCCAGATGGCCCCGCTGGACTGTTCCGGCAGGAGCACAGAAGCAGGCTAGGAGAAAGACAGATTGAACGAGGTGAAGCAGGTGGCCGTGCTTCCTGTGATGCAGCCCGGGCAGCATCAGGCACTGGGATTTTTCATAGCGGGTATAAGTCCAAAGCTGGAGTATAACGCTGATTAAGGGGGTTCCATACTTTACTTGTCAATCACATTGCCACATCCATCATGGGCGTGCAGGCACGGGAAGAGCTCATCAGGCAGCAGGAATACCTGAAAGAGGTTTTTCAGCAGGCGCCAGTAGGAATCGCTATTGTGAGAGGGCCTCACTATATACTGGATCTGGCAAACCCAGAGGTGTGCCAGATCTGGGGAAGAAATCCAGAAGATGTTCTGGGAAAACCTGTTGTAGAGGCGCTTCCCGAGATAGCAGACCAGGGGATTATACAGCTTCTTGACAATGTAGTCGATACCGGTGAGCCTTTTATTGCGCACGAGCTGCCTTTGCTGCTGGAGCGAAATGGAAACCGGGAGAAAGTATACCTTAACTTCTTATACCACCCGTTGCGCAACTCGCAGGGAGGTATAAGCGGGGTGATTGCTGTGGCCATAGATATCAGCCAGCAGGTGAAGTTCAGGCAGTCTGTAGAAGCACTGAACGAAGAACTGATGGTCACCAATACCGACCTGGACAACTTCGTGTACGCTGCCTCCCATGACCTGAGAGCTCCCATCTCAAACATAGAGGGTCTGATGCTTGCGTTGGTCGATGAAATGCCGGTGGAAGTGCTGGAATCTGAAACGGTAAAGCATGTGCTTGACCTGATCCAGGGCTCAGTTAACAGATTTAAAAGAACAGTTACAGACTTGTCCAATGTCGCTAAAGTACAAAGGCATACGGATAAAGACATGAGCAATATTGACTTAGCTGGTATAGTGGCAGAAGTGCTGCTTGATCTTGAGCCTTTGATTATAGCAGCCGATGCACAGGTCGTAACGGATCTTGCCCCGGATGCTGTTATCGTGCACTTCTCGGCCAAAAACATGAAGAGCATCGTTTACAACCTGCTGAGCAACGCACTCAAGTACAGTGCGCCTGAGCGGAGGCCCCACATCATAGTTACCGCCAAGCGCGCACCAGGCTACGTGCTCCTTTCAGTAAAAGACAATGGCTTGGGCATGGACATGGCGGAAGAATACAAAATGTTCTCTATGTTCAAGCGCCTGCACGACCATATGGAAGGATCAGGCGTAGGCCTTTACATCGTAAAGAGGATTGTGGAGAATGCCGGAGGTTCTATAGAGGTTGGAAGTGAGGTAGGTGTTGGTTCTACCTTCATTGTCAGTTTCAAGTGCTGAGGCATGGTTTCCTGAATGTTTGCACTTAGTTTGCTAGGCTGATGAGGGGTATGAGACTATTTATTTACATGTTCAATTACCAGCTAACTGCTGCAGGCAGAATATGGCAAAGAATCAGAATCTTCTGACTTAAGGTGAGACAGGCAACATGTAGTATACTATGGAGCAGATGAACCGCTCAAGCTGAAAATATAATTCAGCAGCGCTTCCTTTTCTGTGTCTGACAAACCGTTTAGAAGCCCTTCATACATCAGCGATTGTTTTTCATTCACTGTTTTCTCTATTTCGTGGCGGGGGATTTCAATAATACTGTTTCCTATAAGCATAAGGGAAATCAGGTTTTCGTTGGAGCCCACCACTCTGCCGCTCATGACCTGACCGTTCTTTTTGGTTACCCGCACAGCCATCATGCTGGGCTTGATCCTTTCCGACGGCTTTAGAATTTCTTCCAGAATTTCCTCCCTTGTCAGTCGCTTTCCCACGTCTTTGAGATTGGGGCCTAAAAGCTCCGTGACGCCATCCACCTGGTGACACCCTAGGCAGGCTCTTTCTGCAAACAGCTGCTTTCCTGCTTCAACAGAGTTCTTCGAAAAGGTCTTAGATGGCTTTTCCCTGTTTTTTGCAGGCACATGCAGTAAGGAAGGGTCATAAACCAGCTTATATATGCTGCCCTCGTTCTCATATACTGCATTATACCAATAATCTGCCTTACCATGGTTGGCCACGTATAGTGCCCCGTCTTTACCAAAAGCCAGGTCAGAAAGCTTTGGTATGTCGGCCACAGGAAACTCTTTATAGGCATAGCTCCCATCCGCCAGCCGCCGCACCTGTATACGTCCAATGCCACCACGTGCCCAGCGCTCGCCTGGCCCATAGTATGCCACAAACAGCTCTCCTCCGCTGCCCCCATAGTCATTGTCGGGCCGGTTGAACTCTATTCCCGAAGGAGCCACTTCTGTTTCCAGATTATGTTCAGGAGCAACAATGGAAGTTACTCTGTATTTGGCGGGGTTGTGGCCGTAGAACCCATTTCGCACCAGCCTATTAAGCTCTTCCGTGGGATTTCCGCCGCCTTCATTGTCGGTAAAGAACAAGTCACCGTACTGGTTAAAGGCCAACCCGTAGACGGACCTGATTCCAGTGGCTGCCGTTTCCACCTTTTTGCCATCGGGAGATATTTTCAAAATAGCTCCTCTGTACCCTTTCGGATCAGGTGATGGTGCCGCATTCCAGGAATCGGTGGTCAGGGCAGCATAGAGCCAGTTATCTGGTCCGAAGCTTAGGCCGTTGGTCCATTCATAGGGATGCTCGCTATGGGGGATGCCGTCAAAGAACACCCAACTCGTGTCTGCCTTACCGTCTTTGTCTACATCCAGAAAAGCACGAATCTGCTGTGCGGTTCCTATATAGATAGTGTCTCCACGGCTTGTAAAGCCTGAAGGAGAACGTAAGCCAGCATCCTTCACATTGCAGTAAAGTAAGGCCATGTCCTCCAGCCCATCATTATCTGTGTCATGCAGAGAATATACCTCTCCTGTCTGATTTGTCGCATAAAGCACTCCTGCAGGACCGAGCCCCAGTTGTATGGGATTCGCAAGCTTCACCCCTTTTGTTATTGGCAGCTTCAAGGCCACATAGGGACCATAAACAGACACGGTAGTATCGATAAAGGCAGTGAAATTTATGTTATCTGCATGTATTGGCTTCTGATGAGAGCAGCTGGATAAGCAGGCAATGACAAGGAATATTGTCAGGGAAAGGATACTGGGGAAAAAACACTTGTGTCTTCTCAGAAAAAGACTTTCATCAATTGCTTTCACTTTCATGAGGGAAGGTGGTCAAGCAGGTTCGCTACTTCATGTACCTAACATTCTTTGCAGCGGTGGCTTCAGCAGCCATAAACTTGGCCGCCCTTTACCGCACCCGTAGTATAGCAGTTGGAGTCTGCCATGGTTCCTTGAAGTTCAAACTTCAGGATACTTCAAGAAAATTTATAAAATTGTTGCGCCTTTTCCAACACACTAAACGGCAATTATCAGATATGCGGCTTTTTGTGCTTAAAGCTACCGGTAAGTTTTTGTTGAGATATACTAACATAAGCACTGCTAAACGGCACCGCCACACAAGCAGAAAAAGCTGCTGTCTCTGGTGGCAATAAACCCCAATCTCTGTGAAAGTCTGAGCAGTATTTGGGGAGTTACTGCATTTGTATCCGCCTGTTCTCTTTTCGCCTATTTAGTAGCTTTTACCTACCCAGAATAAGTATTTACCTGTAGACGACAAGGTTAAATTTTCTGTTAATTGCAGTAGCTTGAGAAACTACAGGTATGACCACCAATGAAATACTTCAAGGTTAAACTTAAGATAATAGGGGGATCTCTTGAAAGCTTTATTCTTATCAGGGCCAAAAGCATTGGGGAGGCGGTTGTGATAGCAGATAATAGAAGCGAAGGGAGCCATTTCGAACTTTGCGATGATCCTGCCACTGAGATTTCACGTTTTGAATATCGCCTCATGGTTAAAGGCCATATAGAATCATAATCCCAGCCAGTTACCAATACCGCACTGTTGAAGCTACTGTGCTAGTGCTGCGCAAATTCATCATTTACGAACTAGCTCCGGTAGCCTAAGCACTAATCCGGCACATCATGCATACGCAAGCTAATTGATTGCCATGCAGAAGCCGTTTGGCTCCCCTCCCATAGTATCTCCCTGCGTTTGGAAGCAGTTGCCGCAAAGAAAAGTTGTCACATTTAGCCTGCATCGTTGATTGTAAATCAAAGTGTTCGATGCGCTATAGATTGTGTCTAAATTTATACTGTCCGCTTAGCAATTTACTCTTTCATCCTTCTGAGGGGACAAATCGCTTGAGAGCTATCATAGCAAAATAAGAAAGGCTCTCCGTCTCCAGCAGTTACGCTTGTTTAAAAGCTTTTTTCTTACATGCCCTTATCAGTGGAAACAGTTTTTTTGGAGGCAACAACTAGTACAACAGCCACCACAAACAAAGCTGATTCAGTTATCAGCCACTGATTACCGAAGTCACCGAGGGCTCCTTCTGAAAAAATGGTGATGGTGCGGGACAGGGCATAAAAACCCCAGAGCAGGCACAGAAAAGCCAGGCCTTTTCGGGTGTCACGCAACATAAGATAAATCAGACTGATAAATAGAGTAAATCCTACTCCACCATAAACGCCCCTGATCGAGCTGACGGCATCGTTGTTGCCAAGCTGCACGTTTACCAGGTCCATCACAGACTGTGGATCCGCAAATGCCATGACACTCACTGACAAGAGGCTGAGCGCCGATAAAAGAATAAAGCCTTTAGAGGCTATGGGTATAATCTGTTGCACTTTCATAACGTTTTGAGTTTAAGTTAACGTTACAAAGGTGGGGTGCCCTAAGAGGATTATTCTTGGTAAATACCAAGATTTCAGATTCTCACTTTGTTGAGTAGCTTGCTGAAGTTTGTGGGATCGATGCCGAGGTAATTGGCCAGGTATTTATGCGGTACAAGTTGCAGAATATGCGGGCTGCGTTGCAGGAGCTTCCTGAATCGTTCTTCTGAGGTATAACACTGCAACTCGACAAGGCGTTGCAGCAAACCTGACAGGCTGTGGGTTATCCCTTCCCTTAGCATAGATTCGATGGCAGGCCTTGTGCACATTAGCTGCTGCATTTCGTTAAATGTAGCTCTTAGAAAAACTGAAGGCGTTAAGGTTTCATAGTAATAGCGCGCAGGCTGCTGCAGCATAAAAGAGTCAAGCACTCCCCCAAACGAAGGAGCATAAGTAAACACAAGCGTCGCTTCACGGCCTTCATCATCGAAATAAAATACCCGCTGAACCCCATCAACTACAAAATACAGGTAATGTTCCTTTTCACCCGCCACTGTAATGGATTCCTTTCTTTTTGCACCATACAGCACCCAGGCAGAAGAAAAGGCTTCCCAGTCTTCTTCAGGCAAAGGGCGAATGGAATTAACCAGTTGTTTTAGTTTATGATGCTCTTCCGCCATACTAGCGCTTATATATTTATTGAGTGGAATCGGCTTGAAATATAACGCGAGTTTATTAAAAGTCCATTCCTCATATGAAAGTTAATGTTTTGTTTCTGGAAAAGCATTTCAACTAAAGTAAACCGATTCGCAGCTTGCGTATTTAAACTTGAGCGGCAAGAAAAAAAGTTATTTTACCTGCCGAAAAGCTTTGTGGCTGTACTCTAACCTCCTTTGCCTTTAAGCAAAGCCTCGGCTTCTCTTGAAGTGTACCTAGATTCCGCGTATACATAAATAACAAATTTTCTGTGCAAGCCAACACTATGCCTCCTGTAGCTGTATCTATAATAGATAGAAGTCTATTCAACTCATGAAATGACCAATTGACACAGATTATAATGAAGTTAATAAAATTTAACGCACATATACTTATCGTTCTAAGTACTTGTGCGTAGAACAATAAGTATTTATACAAGAGCATAAAAAGACTGATCAACAGGCATTTATGGCATATCTTCATGAGGCAGCTTTTGCCTCTATGCCTCTGGTGTTACAGAAGGAATTATAAGACATTAAACCGAAACAATATGAAACAGACTAAAGCGATAGTAGAAGAGATCACAAAAATAAATGACCCTATAGCGGAAAAAAATGTCCACAAAGAGCGCTATCTTGGAGCCTTAAAACATAATAACGGCAAGCTTGATGAAGATGAACTAGGTCAGAGTTTAGGCTTCAGTAAGGAGTATACAGACGAAATTATTGAAGAGTTGCTCTCTGATGGTAAAATTACAGTGACCTGCCGCTATAGGCCAACGGAAGAGAAATCCGGCAGATGACACGCCTCCTCCAGTTGTAAAGTAAGTAGCTTGAACAAGTATAACTAATAAATTTTAGGAAGCATGTGTGTGGTTATATCATGTAGCATACACATGCTTTTTATTTTCCGCTTCTTTACTCAGTTAATGCACTGACCGGATAATTCTACATCTTCTTTAAACGTTTGCAAGAGCTGTAGCCGTGCTTAGCCGGTATACCTAATAACTGTCGACAGTTTCATGTATGCTCAATTATTTGCTTATTCTCTTGTTTTTTAGCTTTCCTGTACAATCAGAGGTGTCAGGGAAGTACAGGAGTACGAACTCACAATCCTCAATCTTAATTTGATTGACAGTACCCGAAACCCTATGCAAGAGCAGGTGAACCTTTTCGGCAAGGATGAAAAATAGTGGAAATATTCAAAAGCCCTGGAGTGGAAGAAGAACTCGTAACGAAGGAAAATATGCTAACTTCATTCTCCGCCTGTAACCTCATCGACTGATGTTACCTACACATTAACAGATGCCTCTATTACCTACCTAAAGAGATAAACTGTGGCCTTACTTGTGCGGTAGGCGCTCCAACAGGTGAGTTCCTACAGAATTTCCCGACTTGAAATTTAATACTGTTGGGATTGCCAGATGAAGCTAATTATACATGAATTATAGTATCAAGAGGTGAATTACAAAAGATTGAGGCCTTTGGCTGCGATGTATAGTTATCGCAGCCAAAGGCCTCAATTATAAACCAGGAATCAATCAGAAAATATTAATTCGCTTTAAAAATCGCTTTTGCTTCGATTGCTTTTACCTGGGCACCCTGTGTACCCGTGGCCGTAACCGGGTCGATCTCATAAATATGGGCGTCAGTAGGAGTGGTAACGTTTACATATACTTTTCCATTATCAACCAGCACCGGCGTGCTGTACTGGCCACCGTGTAAAGGAACATTTTCTACTTCTGTAACCGCTTTACCTTCTAAGTCGATAATAACAAGCTTTGTGATGGGATTCTCTATGTTGTAAACACCCCATAATCCTGCGTCATCCACAATCATTCTTCCTATGGCTTTGCCATTGCCAATATAGTGGAAGAAGGCAAGTTTGTTTCCGCCTGTGGCTTCCTCGAAATCAAAGAAATAAGTAGGGTCGAATTCTGTCTGACCTGCTTTGATGCGGATAATACCGCTGTTCTTCTGCTGCGTAGTAAAGCCACTGGCGTAAGACGCGGCTGAGTAGCCATACAAGTCCCCGCTTTCTGTCTTGATCAATCCGTTCGCATTGCCATAGATACCAAGAGGACCAAGGCGCGTGTCCTTCATATATTTTTCGAAAGTCATGTTAGGATAAGAGTATACCGCAACATAGGCCGTATCAGTAGAAGGTGTGCTAAAGTCGCCGCGGGCATGCAGGGTATAAAAAGAAACAAAGGCTTTGTTGTCTCTGACCACAAGCGATGTTGGCCAGGCAACAAGCGAATCTTCCCTGTTCTCATAAATGCGTGAAGGAATCTTTGCCTGTATCGCTAAATTCTCCACATCAATTCTATGAAAAACTCTGTCAGCGAAACCTGCGCGGGGTACCTCAACTGCAAGCGCAGTATTTTCATTTACTCCCTGAAATAGATCAAGCGTGGTTTGGAAAACAAACCTTCCCTTTTCCAAAAGTTCCCCCTGTTCATTCAGCTGATACCCAATGGCCTGGTTATCATCAAAATAACCGATACTAAGAAAGGTATTCCCTACGGCGGTCATGTAGCGCCAGCCCGTCTGCTCAACTCCTTTTCCTGTCGGATCGATCTCGCCGCTCATCAGATCATCCTCTGCCAGTAAATAATCCGAGAAGTCGCTCTCTGAGCCTTGAGACTGAACTCCTATGATATAATTGGTCCCGGATTGCGGAGTTGCGGTTTCAACTTCTGAGTCACAGGCCGTCATACAGAAAAGTAGCCCTAAAGATGTTGCTGATAGTTTAAGTGAATTTTTCATTCCTTGTATGTTGAAATATTTTATAGGTTAAAGTATTATGAGTTGTTTGTTAAGAAATATCTGATTTTAAGGAAGAAAGACCTGCCAGGCTTTTGCAGACGGAAGAGGTCATAGGCTTTTGCATCCAGAATATTGTGGGCACTGAAAGAAACATTGTACCGCTCATTCTTAGCAGAGTAGGTCAGCTCTATATCCTGTATAAACTGAGAAGGAATAACATGCTTGTTGCTGGGGTCACCCAGGCTTGGCCACTTAAGAAAGTAATCTTCTATAAACCGGCCCCTCCAGAACAAGGACACCCTATCCTGCGGGAAGACTATGTTGCGAAAGTGAACACCGGCATGTGCATTGGAAAAAAAGTAAGGGATGTTCGGTATCCTGTCCAGGTATACATGGCTTACCCTCCCCTTTTCATATTGTGTTGTGTTGATGATATCCTGGTAAGTAGCATTGAGTCCTAAAGAGAGAAATTGGTTATAATCCAGGTTTACTCCACCTTCTATACCAGAGCTCCGGGCATCCGCCACGTTAACATACTGGCTTAAAATACCTGTTCCTTCTATCCTGATCATGTTCTTGGAATCCCTGATAAACAGGTTGCTTTCTGCCTGCACCGCCAGCTTATCGAGCTTCTTATTGAAGAGCACGCCCAGATTTCCGTTGTAGCTTTGTTCCGGAAGCAGGAAAGGATTGTTGAGAAGCAGCAACCCGTCCCCAAACATTTCATAACCGCTCGGTATGCGATAAGCCTTCTCAAAGGAGCTTTTTACCTGAAATGCATCAGAAAAGTGGTAGGTGCTGGCTAAACCGAAGCCGGGTTTGCGGAAATCAGACGCAACCTCAGTTTCCACGTTGTTATAGTCAACATTCGCCACCCTGGCATCGAGGAGGTAAAACTTACCAAATGTTGTAGTTACCCACTTTTGATCAAATAACTTGAGGGTATGGGACAATCCAAAAGTTTTCTTATCCAGTATGTTCGGATCTTCAAAAGGAACCTTTGTACGCCTGAGCGGGTCTTCTCCGGTTCTGTTCAGGTAATTCTGGGTGAAGTTAAATGAAAGCTGGTGATTCTCTCGCAGCTGGTAATCTGCACTCACATTAGCTAAATATGTTATGTCGTCAAAACTAAAAAGCGACTTTTGCCAGCTGGCCTCCCCTATTTCTTTATTATTTTTGATGGTGTAGTTACCCAGCCAGTCATATTGACGGGAACTGGTATCAGATACCGAATTTTGATGCAGTCCATAAGAGGCAAAAGCTTTCACAGATAAACCCTTGATAAGGAAATCATACTTCCGGTACTGCAGGGAGGGCATCACCGAACTGCTTTCGGTATAAACGGCCCCAAACACGCGGTCAAGACTAATGGCATGCTGCACATCGTCCCGGTTACCCGACACCGTTACACCAAAGAGAAGCTCGTCTGCCAGTTTTTTGTTCCTCCACCCGGCTTGCAACTGCACCATGTTGGAGCTGTAGGCATCATGGAATCTTCTCACATCCTGCGGCTCACTATATTTTCCGGTATTAGGGTCGTGCAGGCGGACATTCGTCCAGTAGTCGTTATCTGAGTAATTATAGAAAGCGCTAGACTTCACCATAAAACCAGTCTTCTGATTAATTACCTGGCTGTTAAACGATGCACGGTGGGTGTTAAAAGAGCCAAAAGAATAAGAGGCGTCAACGTAATTCTTATGCGACTGGCGGGTTATGATATTAATGGCTCCTCCCAGCGCATCCGAACCTAAATGAATGGGCACTACTCCTTTGTATACCTCTATCCGGTCGATAATATTCGCCGGAAAATTATTCAATGATAACGATTGGCTAAAGAACTCCATAGGAACACCATCTATGAAGAATTTTATCTGATTTCCGGATAGGCCGTTAAGGTTCAAACTAAAGCCGGAACCTAATCCGCCTTCTTCCCTTATTCGAATTCCCGCCGTCTGGTCGAGAATGGTATTGACGTCGCTGCTGGTGTTATGGAAGCTTTTAGCATCGATAGAGGCTACTGCAAATGGAAGCTCTTTGACTTCAGCTACTTCCGATTTAGCAGTAATGACAACATCCTTTATAAGTATAGCCTTTTCCTGGAGTTGAACAGTTATATAAGTAAGGCTATCGGAATGAATTGTAAGCTGACGTTCAACAGTTGTATATCCCTGGCAGAAGAAATTTACTTTATATGTGCCGGACGGAATATTGTCAAGCGCAAACCCACCATTTTCATCGGCAGCAACTCCCTTTGCTATTTCCTTTATATAAATAGTGCTGAAGGGTACGGCTGCTCCAAGCGAATCTTTAACCACGCCCTGCAGCTTCCCCGTAGCTTTCTGTCCGTAAGCCGCAGAAAAAAGAAAAAGAAAAAACAGGAGTAGTACCTGAACGCGAAGAAAGACTTTCACCTGGTCGCTATTTAGAATTAATTTAAATAATGATGCAATGTTAGCATCTATTTAGAATAGTTCCAAATAAAAGAATCTATTTCAGTTTAAGCTTCTCCCGCTAATTAGGCCACGCTTAAATATCTTTTTCTTTCAATAATAAAATTCAGACATGCTCTAATCAGTAGGTAGCTCCGCCTCAAAAAGCAGCGCATCACTATAATTTTTTGCTTCGCCTATGGGTAGCCTTGCTTTAACTCCACATTATCGTTTTATTTGCACTGTTTAGAATTAGTCTTAATAAGAACGAAATAAGACGGCTTCTCATCTAACCCTCCTAATGTTCATTCATACTATGATGAGGCAAAGGGGAAAAAGTCATAAACACGAATAGCATGTCCCTCAAAAAAATCATCGGTAAACTGCACCTCTGGCTCGGACTTGGATCTGGCCTGATAGTGTTCATCATTGCTATCACAGGTTGTATTTATGCTTTTCAGGAGGAGATACAGAGTCTTACGCAGCCCTACCGTTATGTAGAGGCTCAGAACAAAGCTTTTCTTCCACCTTCCCAAATCCGGGAAATTGCCGATGCACAATTACCAGGAAAACATATTCACGGAATCTTATACCAGGGCAAGGAGCAGTCAGCTAAGGCCATCTACTTCAGTTTTGAAGATAACTACTACGACTTTGTGTATGTCAACCCTTATATGGGTGAAGTGCTGAAAGTGAAGGATGAGTACCAGGACTTCTTCAGGATAGTACTGGATGGTCATTTTTATCTGTGGCTCCCGCCTGAGATTGGGCAGCCGGTGATTGCCACAGCCACCCTTATTTTTGTTGTGTTGCTGATCAGTGGCATGTTTCTATGGTGGCCCCGAAATAAAAATGGCGCCAGGCAACGCTTTAGCATTAAGTGGAACGCCCGCTGGAGAAGAAAAAACTACGACCTGCACAATGTGCTGGGGTTTTATATAAGCGGTATAGCCCTTATCCTGGCATTAACAGGTTTAACCTGGGGGTTTGAGTGGTTTAAAGAGGCTGTTTACAAAACAGCAGGCGGCGAGAAGTCATTGGTATATACCGAGCCTCTCTCCGACACCACAGCGCTTGCGGCTGCCGATTCTCAAGCTGCTATGTCGGCTGGGGCAAATCCTGTCGATCTGCTCTGGAGAAAAATGCAGGCCCGCTATCCTAAAGCCGAATCAATTGAAATGCACTTTGCTGAAAGTGAGCTTTCCCCCATCCATGTGGCAGTCAACCCCGATGCTTCCACTTACTGGCAGATAGATTACCTTTATTTTGACCAGTACACCTTAGAGGAAATTCAGGGAGATAATATCTGGGACAGGTTTAATAATGCCTCCTCTGCAGATAAACTGATGCGCTTGAACTATGACATCCATACAGGCGCAATCATGGGCTTACCCGGAAAAATACTGGCTTTCTTTGCCAGTTTACTTTGCGCCAGCCTACCCGTTTCAGGATTTGTTATCTGGTATGGGCGAAGGAAAAAAGCACCTAAAGAATCGAAGCAAGTGCTTGCTTCCGCTGGTACAACAAGAGTTTTACTCAAGCGGCAAAAAATATAAATGTGCGGCTAGATAGGCAATGGTAATTTAAAGATCCAGCCATTGCTTAAATGCAGCCGTTCTGTTGGTGCTTACCGTTTGTTCTACTTCAAGGGGTGGTTTGAGTTTTAACATCAGCCTCCCTTTAAAGTAAGGCTGTACATCCTGCACTGCTTCTATATTTACTATAAACTGCCTGTTCACCCTGAAGAATTTAGCTTTAGCAAGCTGCTCTTCCAACTGATCCAAGGTATTATTAATAATGAACCGTTTTCCCGAAAAGGTCATTAAAAAAGTGACTCCTTCTTCTGCCTGAAAGAAGGCAACCTCCTCAGCAGGCACTGTTCGGATCGTTTGCCCCTGCTTTACTGAAAACCTTGTTCTAACAGCAGGCTGCGGTGCCTGTGAGGTTTGAATTAAGCCTTGCAGGTTGCCAAAACCTTGCTTTAAGTGGTGCATCTGCAATGTCTCATACTTCTTAAGGGCTTTCGCTACATCTTCCTCCATTATCGGCTTCAGTAAATAATCTATACTGTTTACTTTGAAGGCTTCGATGGCGTACTGGTTGTAAGCCGTAGTGAAAATAACCGGACACTTTACATCTACTCTTCTGAATATCTCAAAGCTGTTCCCATCTGAAAGATGTATGTCGCAGAAAATCAAATCAGGCTCAGGATGTAGTTCAAGCCATTTTACAGCTTCTTTAATGGAACCAGGCATGCTAAGGACCTTCGTCTCGGGCCGAAGCTTCCTGATAATATCGGCTAGAACCTCAGCGGCTAATTCCTCATCTTCGATAATGATGACATTCATGCTTCTTCCCCTTTCAGTAATGGCAACCTGACGATGTATTCCTTTTCAGTTGGGCTTATCTCTACCTGTTCGTCTGTGAAATGTTTATACCTGTTCATTATATTCTGAAGTCCGACTTTCGATGAGCTTTCCTCTTCAAGCCTGGGCTGGAGGTTGTTTGCCACCACAAGCATTTCATTTTCTAAATAAATTTTGATTGTGAGAGGTTCCTGGGTCGTGAATCCATTGTGCTTGATGGCGTTCTCTATCAGCATCTGCACTGATGTGGGAGGAAGTTCATAATGCATTTTTCCCAGGGATTCATCTACCTCAAACCGGAGATTATTACCGAAGCGCGTTTTCATCAGGAAGATATAAGCATGAACAAGTTCCAGTTCAGTGTGCAGCGGTACTACCAGTTTTCGGTTACTATCCAGAACAATCCTGTATACCTTGGAAAGCTGCCCAAGGAACTGCACTGCTTTATCAGGGTCTTTGTAGATAAGTGAACCTAACACGTTCAGGCTGTTAAAGAGGAAGTGCGGGTCAATCTGGTTTTTTAGCGAATCAAGCTGGGCCTTAAAGTTTTCCTTCTGTAACTGCTCTGCCCTCAGAGACTCCTCCTGCAACTGAGTCTTTCCTCTTTCTCGCTCCACAAAATAGTAAAAGAAGAGCGAGATGATTGATGTCACCACCAAGTTGAGCCTGACTCCTTGTGGAGTGAACTCGACGGTGGGAATAAATACATATTGCGGTATAAAGACAAACAGCACACTATAAATGATGCTAATGATGATGACAGCTCCTCCCTCCAACAGCGCCTTAGCGTGAGGTGAAAGTCGCACAACCTGGTTTGAATTGAAGTAAGCAGCTACCTTTTCATGCGTCCAGAAGGTAAACACCAGAAAAAAGAAGAACATCACCAGTTCTTTCAGCGCCTTCATCTCAAAAAACCAGATGGTGCCCATCTGTATAAAGATTACTGTGTAAAACAGTAAAACAGCTGTTGCGGCGGCAATAGAAATTCTTCTCAACATGGAATTTACGTAGTGTCTGTTTTTCTAAAATGCATCCTTTTTAAGATAAAGTATAGTCGATAATAAACACTGATGTTACAGACAAGAAGCCATTCATGTTAAACTTTATCTTGTGCTTCAGTGACAACGCAGCATTTTAACCCCCATAAAATCAAAAGGCTAACCTCCTTTTCCTGACTTATTCCACATAGAGTATTCTCATTCAATGTTCTGATACCCTCATTCATTGCCCATAATTCCTTGTTCATCAGATTCAGGTTCCGGGGCTGTCACATTCTTCCCAGTTTTGCCTTACCCTTTAGGTAAAAATAATTTAGTTAACTCTTTAAATACGGGAGAATATGAAAAGTACAGGTTTCCTTTTAACGCTGCTTCTTCTAACAGTACATTCATTATGTGTGTATTCTCAAGCCGGTGGCCTTTTAAGCGGCAGGCTTCAGGATGAGACAGGGGCACCCATTCCGTATGGCAACGTCGCAGTAATCAGAGTGGCGGACTCCATGGTGATTACCGGCTCCATCACGGATGATGCTGGTACTTTTGCTATAACAACACCTGCCCGGGGTGTCTACATACTCCGACTGAGCGCCATTGGCTTTAAAGAAAATATATCCTCTCCTTTTGAAGTGATAAGTCTTGACTTCTCCAGAGATTTTGGCGTACTCACCTTAAAGGAGGATGTTAAAATGCTTCGCGAGGTAACGGTAAACGCCCTTCGACCATCCATTACAGTAGAGCCTGACCGCATGATAGTCGGTGTTGAAGGAACAGCGTTGGCTGCGGGCAACACAGCTTTTGATGTGCTGGCGAAGTCTCCGGGGGTATGGGTTGACCAGGACGGGAACTTACAGCTTAACGGAAAAGCCGGTGTGCAGGTGATGATTGATAACCGGCTTACCTATTTATCAGCCAAAGACCTGCAGACAATGCTGCAGGGTATGGCGGCTGAAAATATCAGGAACATCGAAATCATCAGCAACCCTTCTGCAAGGTATGACGCCGAGGGCACAGCCGGTATTATCAATGTTAACCTGAAGAAGAACACCGCTACCGGCCTGAACGGCAGTCTCTATAGTGGCTACCAGTTCAACGGGCTACATACTTATTCAGCCGGTGGAAGTATAAACTTCAAGAAGGGCCGCTGGAATTCGCATGCAAATTTAGATGCTTCCCGGCGGGAACACCAGCGTTTGGGTGAGTTCAACAGGATGTTTAACAAGTCGAACAGCAGTACGCGATTTGATCAGGGTGTGCGGGAAGATGTAAGCCGCGTTGCACCTTCTATGCGTTTGGGTACTGACGTGGATATAAACAGCATGCACAGTGTAGGTGCTATGGTGAACCTGTCGTATCAGAAAGCTATCCATGACTTTCGCACAGACACTTACATACGCACGGCGGTACCTTCAGAAGACCTATTTATCGAAGCAGACAACTACCTTCAAAACATTCTTAATAACAAAATCTTCAACCTGCATTACCTAGGAAAGTTCGACACGCTGGGAAGCACGCTTTCTGCTGAACTGGACCTGATAGATATTACCAGTGCGGAGGATGCCAGTTACCTGAACAGCTACGACAGCCTGTCCGAAGGACGGACTGACTTTAGGAACCTGCTTACCAGCAACAACCCAACTGCATACGATATATACTCTGCCAAATTAGACTATAGCAAAAGCTTTCAGAATGGACGTAAGCTGGAGCTAGGAGGCAAAGCGAGCCATTTGGCCTCCGATAACTCGCTTCGCTTTTTCTCGCACGGGGAGGAAGGAAATACACTTGACCCGAACCGCAGTAACCACTTCCTGTATAAAGAGAATATATATGCGGCCTACGTAAACTTCAGCACCACCCTGGGAAGCCGGTTCAGTTTACAGGCTGGTTTGCGAGGCGAGCAAACTATTGCAGAAGGTCGTTCCCTTACGTTGGATGAGGGAATGAACCGCCGGTACCTTAACCTGTTTCCCAGCCTGTTTGTGCAGCAAAAGGTCTCTGATAATTACCAGATAAACTACAATTACAGCCGACGTAATCAGCGCCCGGATTACGAGCTGCTTAATCCATTTGTATTTTACCTCGACCCTTTCACCTGGGCGCAGGGCAACCCTTACCTGAAACCAATGTATACCCACTCCTTTGGTATAATACAAACATTTAAGCAGACCATAAACCTATCATTCAACTATTCTCTGACCAAAGACTTTATAGCTGAGGTGCCAGTTCAGAACGCTGAAGACAAAACAACCATTTTCCTTCGGGATAATTTGGATAATTCCAGGAACTTTAGTGCCACGATGATGGCTCCACTTAGCATCATGAAGAACTGGGACACCAGCAACAAAGCTACTGTAGGCTGGCAGTACTTTTCCACGGACGTGAACGGGCAGCGGACAGCAAATGAGGTGGTGACGTACATGCTGCAATCAACCCACAACATCCTGCTGCCTCAAAACTACCGGGTAGAGGTTAATGCAGCGTACGTGGGGCCACAAGCTTACGGCTTGTTCCGCATCGAAAAGCAATGGTGGGTAGATCTGGGAGTGAAAAAGTCTTTCCTGAACGACAAAGCAGACCTGAGTCTAAGCCTGAACGATATTTTTCGTAGCCGATGGATGCTAGGTAGCACTAAAACAGGTAGAAACTCCAATGAGATTAAGCAGTACCTGAGTCACCAGAGCGTTGGACTGAACCTTCGCTATCGCTTTAGCAAAGGAGAAAAATTTGAATTACGCAAAAGAAGCACTAATCTGGAGGAAGTAGAGCGTGCAGGAGGAAATTAGAACTCAAGATTACAGGGAGAATTAATAGTGGGTAATCTACTTTTAGGAGCAATGGTCTAGGAAGTTTACAATAATGCAAATGCATATGATAACATAACCCACTGTCTTGCTGAAGTGGAAATTCTGCTATCGTTGCTTCCTCACTAATGCTAAAGACACGTATTTTAATGGTTAAAATTAATTAAATTATTTGCTAAAAAAATAAAATTAATTTTATAAAAAATCCTGTTTTTTCCTGCGTTTAGTTGAAACAAAAAATCCTTTAACTAATTAGCTATGAGAAAAATAACTTCCCACCTTCTAGCGTTATCGCTAATTTTCGTTTTAAGTTCCTGTGAGCACATCAAAGACTATCTGGACGAAGTAGATCCCTCCAAGCCAGAAGTAAGTGACTTTGCAACAGGGCTGGCTACTCCCGTTGGGCTGGAGTTAGATAAATACCACAGACTTTGGGTCGCGGAAGCCGGAACAGGCATGAACGATGGCCGGGTATCTCTCGTCACACTCAGCGGGCAGGTATACCCCGTAATTGAAGGTTTTGTATCAGTAGTAGATCCGGAAGGGAATCCAGCTGGCTTAAATCATCTTTTGTATGACAATGGTACGCTCTGGATTTTGCATGGCGCAGAGGGAAGGCTTTACAGGGCGCAGCTGGCAAATTTTGTACCTGGCGACACGCCTCTTCAGGCAAGCGAACTGGAGTATCAGGAAATTGGGAACTTTGTACTCGGCGAGGGTTTTGCTGAGTCTAACTTGTACAAGTTAACGAAAGGGCCTGAAGGTGATTTTTACATGGCCGATGCAGGAGCTAACGCCATTATCCGCAGCGATGCTCAAACAGCTGAGCTTAGTGTTTTTGCTCAATTCCCTTCTATAGAAAATCCTACTCCTGTAGGTCCACCATATATTGATGCAGTACCCACAAGCATTGTGTTTGATGAGGACCGCTTTCTTGTCACCACGCTTACTGGTTTTCCTTTTCTGGAAGGAGCAGCAAAAGTTTACGAAGTTGACACAGATGGGCAACTATCCGTTTACCAAGATGGGCTCACAACACTAGTGGATATAGAACTGGGTATAGATGGACTTCCGCTTGTGTTGCAATTCAGTGAGTTTGGAGCAACAGGCTGGATACCTGCCACAGGAAAAATAATTAAGGTGTCAGATGAGGATACAAATGTTTTACGCTCCGGGCTTAGCTTTGCCTCTGATATGGAGTTAAGCGGGCTAAGAACAGCCTATGTTACAAATCTGGCTGAAGGAAAAGTGCTGCGGGTAAAATACTAAGAAGCTTTGGCAAGGGGATGTTCATCCCCTTGCTAAATTATTCCTGTGAGTAAAGCATACTTGAATAATGGCTTATAAGTCCATAGCTGCGGCCCAAAGGGTGAGAATTGACTTTGTCACAAAGAAAAATATCCTCCCGTAGATGTACCGGGAATAGCAATGTCGGGCTCGAAACCGCCCTGCACCCGAAAAGGAACATTTCTAAAATTGCCAGACGGCCCTTTATCTATAGCTTAAGGCTCCTTGCTTATAACTGGGCACTGGCCGCTTTACTTTGTTTAGTATTGTCAGAAACTGTAATTACGGGCTGTACCGGGTATAAAAGTTTCCTCACATCTTTCAGATAATTTAAGCTGCCATTGGTCACGTTGCTCAGCACAATAATGGCGCTGTGGTCCTTTGGGTTTCGCAACATATAGGTATTATAGCCGTGCCACAAGCCGCCATGATACACAGCAGTGTCACCACTCTCTATCTGGCGGATGCGCCAGCCAAACCCATAGTCTTCATCTTTCTTCTTTTCCGGGCGGGAGCCGGTAAATGCTTCTTCCAGGGTTTCTCTTTTTACCAGCTTTTGCGTGTACAGGGCCTGATCCCACTTATACAAATCTTCTACTGTAGAATACAGCCCCTTGTCGCCCAGCACGGTGTCTAAATAATCAGGTGTTCTTTTACGTCTGCCGCTGGTGTAGCCGGTTGCCAAACTTCCCGTCAATACAGCCATGTCTTTACTGAAAGTGAAAGTGCTCTTCATCTCCAGGGGCTCGAATATATGCTCTTGCAAAAAAGTCGCGAAAGGCATACCGGAAGCCTCATCTACAATGGCAGCCAGCAAACTGTATCCTGTGTTACTGTAATCGAAGTGAGTGTTTGGTTTGTAAAAGATTCTGGGCTGATGCACCGCCATCAGGTTCAGGACGTCCTCGTTGGTAATTGGCACTCTACGGTCGGGCCAGAGTTCATCGCTGAAATAGGTATAGTTAGGCAAGCCAGATCGGTGGGTAAGCAGCTGCCTGATGGTAATGCCTTTGTAAGGGAAATCCGGGATATACTGCTGTACACTATCCTCGTAGGTTAGCTTGCCCTGTTCTTTCAGCATCATGATGGCCATGGCCGTGAACTGTTTGGATACGGAAGCCAACTGAAAGGCTGTTTGCGTGGTGAGGGTATCTTTACGGTGAAAATCTGCATAGCCAAAGGCACCTTTGTAGATTACCTGGTCATATTTTGTAACCAGCACCGTTCCGTTAAACCCTTTCCTTTTATGTAAATATTTGAAAATGGAATCCACCTTGGTACCCAACTGCCGGGCACTATCTGCGGTAAACGAATCCGGGATGAGCACCTGCTGCCTGCTATCTTCCTCTTCAAAGAAATCATTAAACCGGATATCATTACCCGTTTCCTGGCAGGATACCGATAACAAACAGAAAAAGGATGCGAAGATGCATCGAAGCAAAATAAACTGCATTTTAAAAAAAACCATACCTGATAAAACCAACACCAAAAATGAATTTAAATATAGGTCATCTTCCTGAGTACTTATAAATAAATTCTGGAAAAATTCACTCTCAAAAAAAGTATTCGCTGACTCCTGTAAAAGGGTGTTTTGTATTCTCCAGTAATCCGCATCATGTCTTTTATAAGGTTTTGCCTATGAGAAGTTCTATCTGAAAGTAATCATGAGAAGGAAAATTGGACCATCCATGGTAAGGATAGCTGTCAGAGTTTGTTCATTCCAGTTGGTGGGCTTTATTTGATGGACTCTCGCCAAATCAGAGCAGTGGAACAAGTTCCGTGTATAACGGCATAGCAGTAAAGTTTGTACTTGCATTGCATTGGGAGGATGCATACCTTTAATTTAGTAGCCTAAAGCTGAAATACAATGGAGTACCGGTTTGTACATCACTGGCAATATGAGCCGGGAGAAGAAGAAAACAGGATTTTAGAGGAAGCCGTTACGCTGACGAACAAGAGCAGAGGTACATGCTTTCTGTTAGAGGCCGCCATGTTTATAAACAGGCATACTGGCGTTGAGTATGTCATGATTGGTGCACTGACTGATGACAGAAGCCACATTCGTACCTGCGCCTTCCTGAAGGGGGAAGATGTACAGGACAATGTTACTTATACCCTACAGGGAACACCATGCGAAGCCGTGCAAACTCAGGGCTTCTGCTACTTTCCTTTTAACGTTACCAAAAACTTCCCTAGCGACAAAGAGCTACAGAATCTGAAAATTGAAAGATACTTGGGTAGGTTTCTTCTTTCCGGGTCCAATGAGCCAATAGGCATAGTAGCCGTAATGGGTACCAAGCCGATTGAAAAAGCCGCTTTTGCTGAGCATTTAATCTTTGTGCTGAGCCCTGCCATTGAAGAAGAATTGGGAAAAGCTATATAAAAGCTTCACCCAATATCTTTGTTTTTGCCATACAAGAAGAACCTGACGTGAATGGGTTCTATTTAAAAGTTAACGTTGCACTAAAAGGGCTGCTTTCAGGTTCGGCTATGATACGCACGGTCAGGTGGTCATAAAAAGCAAACTCCTGATTTATGTCGATGCTACTGTGCACCTCTCCTCCATCGGATAATTCCTGGCTATAAATCGGGACATCCTTCTCATCCAAAACTATCAGCTTTAAAGTGGCGCTTGCATCCGGCTCTTTTTCTACAGACACGCTGCTGATTTCAAGGCTTCGCCTTCCCTCACTCTCAGAGATTCTGAAGGCGGAATTCAGGTGATTTAAATGTATTGTTTCCATTATCCTGCTGTTAAATTTTATTGTGCTGAAGTACTTGCTGGCTTTCAGGTACTGGTTATAGTACGTTGTACAATGGGCGAGAGGTAGCGGTTACGGCGACGGATTTAGAGGATGTTGCTGCCCTTCTCCTACGCGAAAGCAACAGGCAGAAAACGACCATAACAATAGACAAAAATCTATATAGTTAAAATATGTTTTTTATAGGCATTATTACATAACTTCGTGCTCCGAATATATAGGTATACTACAAAAACTGTTTGGCTGTTTACTGCCTTTAACTATGAAAACCCGCTTTATCTTCCTCTTTTTTGCGTTCCTGCTCTTCTCTTTGCAAGATGCCGGGGCGCAGCATCATAATTTTGTTTCCAGGTATATCAATAAACTACTGAATGACACGACAGATGCTTCGCAGCCACAGTTTCTCCTTTACCCAACCCTGGCTTACTCACCGGAAACAAACCTGGAGTTTGGCCTGAGCAGCCTCTATGTTTACTATGCAAAGAATGATACCACCAACAGGCTCAGCGAAATAAACGGCTTTACCTTTTTCACGCTTGAAAACCAGTATGGTGTCCTGTTCGACCATTCCCTTTACTCAGATAAGAGCAGGTGGTTTTTTCTGGGTAAGCTTCGTTTCCAAAGTTTTCCGATGCTCTACCACGGCATCGGCCCGGACTCTCCCGCCGAACACCTGGCCCTTGTGGAGGCAACCCAGATGCAGGTGAAGGAACGGGTGCTGCGCCAGATTCGCCCAAACCTGTACATAGGCCCGCAACTGGATTACCAGCGAATGGCTTCTGTTGACTTTATTTCTCCCACCGACGCACACGTAGCAGAACCGGCTGGCAGCAAAGGCTCGGCTAACACGGGTTTAGGACTGGGCATTATTTACGACAACCGGCACAACGTGCTCAATGTGCGGGACGGGTTGTTTTCAGAACTGGCCCTGATCCGCTACGATCGGCTTTGGAACAGCGACTTTAAATTTACTTCCATTTTTTCAGATAACCGTATTTACAAGCCCATTGGCAGAAGCAACGTACTGGCAGCACAGCTGATAGGGCAGTTTAACGTGGGCAATATGCCCTTCAACCAATTGGCCTTACTGGGAGGCGAGAGCATCATGCGCGGCTATTACACAGGCCGTTTCCGTGACAAAAACCAATTAGCTGCGCAGGTAGAGTATCGTTTTCTGCCCTTGCCCCTGAGTTTTTCCAGCAGAATCGGCGCATCAGTGTTTGCAAGCACAGGCACTGTTTTCCCGGACTTTAGCCACCTGAACGCAAAAAACTTAAAAGTGGCTGGTGGCGGTGGCCTGCGCTACCTGCTCTTCCCTAAAAAAGACATCTACACCCGCGCTGATATTGCTTTCACCAACGAAGGAACCGGCTTTTACATTTTGATTGGGGAAGCGTTTTAATACTGGTTACGCCCTGCTTAACGGGAACAGCAAAGTATACGCTACTCCAATTTATGGTCTGGGCTTACTAAGAAATACAGTGCAGGAGCAGTATGTGAAGTAAAATGCAATCCCGCTGGCAAGAGTTTACAGCTCATGCTTTTTCACAACCATGCAATTCTCATGAAAAAGCACGAACTGCACGCTCACACTAGCGGCAGATAATAAAACTCCCCGCCGCTGTCGGTCAGTACCAACAACGGCGGGGAGTTTTTTATAAAGGTAGATAGTCTAAATCCCACTAAAGCTTACACCACTACGGCAGAAATTTAGGCGCTTTACGGTGTTTGGTCCCTTGCTCATATCCATAGGCAACTTCAAGTAAAACCGGCTCACTCCAGGCTCTTCCGAAGAAAGAAATACCCACCGGCAGTTCCCCCACATAACCCATCGGTACGGTGATGGAGGGATATCCAGCCTGGGCTGCAGGAGAAGAACTTCCAACCTGGAAGCTATCGCCGTTTACTAGGTCTGTTTTCCAGGCTGGGCCTCCCGTTGGGGCTACGATGGCATCCAGGTTATGCTGGTCCATTACTTTGTCGATGCCTTCCTCCCTACTGCCTTTCATCAGGTTAACTAAAGCCTCTGTATATTCCGTTGCGTTCAAGCCCCCTTTTTCCTGCGCCATCTCCAGGTAGCGCTGGTTGAAATGCTGCAACTCAACTGAATCCGCTTTATTAAAAGCGATCAACTCTTCCACACTTTTGATAGGAGCATCAGGCCCAAGCGACTTAAAGTATTCATTTAACCCGTGTTTGTATTCAAATAACATAATTTCAAAAGAACTGGCGCCAACTCCTTTTCCTCCTATGGCATCAATTTCCGCAATTTCTGCTCCCTGGCTTTTCAGGAAATTCACCGCTTTTAACATCAGGGAATCCACTTTATAGTTAGCGCCCAGCGGTGCTTTGTAAAAACCGATGCGCTTGCCCTTCAGGCCATCTGCTTTTAAGAATTGGGTATAGTCCTTGTGAAATTTCCCCTGGCTGGCTCCTGTTTTTTCATCTGCCGCATCCACTCCTACCATGGCTCCTAAGCCAATGGCCGCATCCCGCACAGTGCGGGCCATCGGTCCAGGTGTATCCTGTGTGGAGGAAATCGGGATAACTCCGGAACGGCTAACAAGGCCAACCGTGGGTTTAATGCCCACTACGCCGCTGGCTTGCGCCGGGCAAACGATGGATCCGTTCGTTTCCGTGCCAACGGCCAGTACAGTCAGGTTAGCGGCCACCGCTACAGCTGATCCGGAGCTAGAGCCGCATGGATTGCGGCTTAAAACATAAGGGTTTTTGGTTTGCCCGCCCAAGCCACTCCAACCACTGGTAGACATCTCGCCCCTGAAATTTGCCCACTCACTTAAATTAGCTTTACCAATAATGATGGCTCCTGCTTCTCTTAACTGCCTGGCAACATAGCTGTCCTGCAAAGGGTATGAATTGGCCAAAGCCCTGGAGCCGGCAGTAGTGGGCATTTTATCATGCGTGTCAATATTATCTTTCAGCACTACGGGTATTCCATGAAGCGGACCTCTTACTTTTCCCTCCTTCATCTCTTTATCCAGCGCTTCTGCAATTTGGATAGCATCCGGGTTTACTGCTATAATGGAGCCTAGTTCCGGCCCACTATCATCTAATTCCTCAATTCTAGTCAGGTAAGCCTGCACAACTTCTTTGGCGGTCAGGGTGCCGTCTTTATACCCTTGCTGTAGCTGGGCTATTTCATATTCAACTATGCTGGTACTGTCAGCGCTCACAACCTCATTTTCACGTGAAGTGATCTGGCAGGAAACCTGAAAGAATAAAGAGGAAGCAACAGTTAAAAGAAGCACAGCTTTTTTTGAAAGGTGCTTTCTGTTTAAAAGATTCATTTGTTTATACATGTTCAATTATTTGGATGCTGAGGTATACGTGCTTTGTTATTAGCAGCGGAACCGAATGTTACAACTGGTTAATGGAAATTACAGTTTTGTAAATTATGCAAATTGTGTAACAGATAAAAAACGATGAACAAAATATCCAGCAAGTACTTTCACCTGACATAGCAGGAGAGTGCTAATCAACGGCCTTATACCTCTTTTTATTGGCTTCGCACCTTTATCTCGCTAACACGATCCTGAAGCTTAATCTTTAAATTTTACTTTGGTTGGAAAAACTCTGAGAAAACTACCTCCTTCAGCACAACTAACGAAAGCCTCTGTTCGCGACAATTTCTAGAATTGTACTTATCTTTAGAGTTCTCCATCAACATATCTTGCTCATCAGCGTATTAATCTTGTTTGTTGCTCCCTTACTGGGAAAGCTGTTTGCCTTGGTATAAAGCTTATCCTGCCTGAATGCGGAGAAAAGGCAGAAAGCTAAAACCTGTTATTTGAAGTTTCAGAAGGATTTTCTAGAGCGTTAGAGATTTGACTCTAATAGGATTAATTATGGAAAACAAAAAAATAAAACAATGGCAGAAATTAGAATTGAACGCAAGAAAAATAGTTCACTATGGATATGGGTACTCGTATTTGTTCTGCTGGCTTTAGTAGCCTGGGCGGTATACGAGTTTGCTTTCGATAGGAACGAAGTAGAGACGATAGAGGTAAACCCGAGCACCGGCATGGTGCTACCGGAAGCGTCGCACTACCAGGTGGCTTAACCTCCTTGTCTCCTGTTACTAACTTTAAAAAATTAAAACTATGAGAAATAATGATATAAGTCAGGATATGACAGATCGCTTGATGCCATTAAGCAGTCTGAAGGATTATCAAGTGGCCTCTGACAGCACAGACGTGCTGGGCTGGAAAGTGGCAGGTGCCGATGGCGACATATTTGGAGTAGTAAAAGATTTAATTGTCGACCCGCAGACCCTGCGTGTCCGCTATTTGTCTGTAGTAGCCGACCGCAAATTCTTTGACACAAAAAACGATCAGTATTTACTGATACCTATTGGAGCAGCCGCACTTGACAAAAGAGGGAAAAAGATATTTGTGACTTACATTGACTCGCGCTCTGTTTCAAGGTATCCGGTATATGGTGGTGGCTCTATTTCTGAAGATTATGAGTATGCTGTTCGGGATACATTTCAACAGTCCCAACATGATACGCTGCCAGATACCAACACCAATAGAAGGAGCGAGTTTGAAGAGGCGGCAGTACAGCAACCAGTCACCAGCCGGCACATATCAGATGACTTTTATAACGACGACAACTACAACGAGAACCGATTCTACTCCTCCAGCTGGCAGGAAGATCACGCTGACAGTGTAGATGATACCAAGCCTGTAGCAACTGAAACAAATGCTTATAACGAGGACAACAGCACTTCTAAAACAGTGGAGGACTCCATTGCTACCATCGAAAGATTAGAGCAATTACGTAAAAGAGGTTCTATCACAGACGAAGAGTATACCGTACTAAAGAAGAGAGCTCTAGATATATAAATCTTCCGGTAAAAGAGTATGCTTCACATAAGAGTCTCTCAAACACATTTGAGAGGCTCTTATATTCTCCTCTTGCGGCGCAACACATATATCCAGTTTAAATCACTTTTAGCACAGTGATAAAAGTCAACTCAGTAAGTATAGTTGTGTTTTTATGATGCTAAAAAAGAAATGCTTCTTATCCGAACAGGTGCAACTCCAGGCTAATTCTGCATGTTTAAACGCAATACCTTACCGTTTTCCTGGTCAGTCAGCACATAGACGGAACCATCAGGTGCCTGCGCTACATCGCGTATGCGTGCATCCAACGGAATACGCTCCACTTCCTCTGCTTGCTCGCCATTGACTTTTACCCGTACGAGGCCTTGGCTGGTCAGCCCCCCAATAAGGGCCG
The DNA here is from genome assembly GCF_010015475.1 of Pontibacter pamirensis. Lineage (GTDB taxonomy): Bacteria > Bacteroidota > Bacteroidia > Cytophagales > Hymenobacteraceae > Pontibacter > Pontibacter pamirensis. The sequence goes on along the minus strand of NZ_SSNI01000021.1, from coordinate 52,102 downwards.
TTCCCTGCCATTCATTGAACATGGACCCTGTATAGAATATCATACCGGAAGGAGAGATAACCGGTGTCCAATGAATTGCGGCATTGGCAAACTCAGTAGTGGTCGTCGGATCGGGTATGTCTGTGCCGTCATAGTTGTCTCCCCAGCTCACCACGGGCCAGCCGAAATTACGACCCGCCTCCGGCTGGTTTAGCTCGTCTCCTCCCTCGGGGCCCATCTCTGCCACCCAAAGCCTGCCGGTATTCGGTTCAATGGCTGCAGCTTCAATATTGCGATGGCCGTACGACCAAATCTCGTCTTCTGCATTTGCCTGCCCTACAAAAGGATTATCGTTTGGCACAGATCCATCAGGGTTAATGCGGACAATGGTACCCAGGTGATTTGAGAGTTCCTGCGCTGGGCCAAATTTAAACCTTTCGCCCAAAGTAAGGAACAGGTGACCCTCCGGCGTGAATACAATGCGTCCTCCGAAGTGGTTGGGACCTTCAACTTTTGGCTCCTGTCTAAATATTACTGTAAAATCCTGTATCTCGTTTCCCTCCAGCCGAGCGCGGCCCACAGCTGTGGAGGCAGTGTTATTTGCTCCTGGTTCGGAATAGGAAAGGTATACCAAATTATTTTCCTGAAAGTTGGGATCCAGTACCACATCCAATAAACCACCCTGCCCCTCTGCAAATACCTCCGGAGTGCCAGTCAGCGGTTCTGAAAGTTGATTGTTGGCATCTAATATTCTTAGTCTCCCGGGCCGCTCGGTTACCAGCAGCCGGTTGTCCGGAAGAAAAGTCATCCCCCAAGGATGTGTCAGGTTTTCAGTTAGTGTTTCAACCTGCATTTCAGCAGCAGCTTCTTCTGTAGCCACAGATTCTCCGGCTTGTGCACCCGAATTTTGCGTGCATGCTTGTCCGGCAAATACTAGTATAGCTGTCAGAAATCCTATCTTACTACGCACCGCAAGTAATCGTAATTTGTTTTCTGATGTTCTCATAGTTAAAGTCTACCTTTCCTGAATGTTACTTTGTTTGATAACGCAGGTTAACAGCTGATGTTCTGATTCTTGTCTCACATCCACCCCAGAAATAATTACAGTGAAGCCGAAAGGTGCTAAGCACTTTAATCTCTTCCTCCGGTTAAGAATGCAATAATTGCTGTTATACAAAAAGTAAACTTTTATGAGAAAATCCCCGATACAGCGAAACCTGGAAATATTTCTGAGGTTCGGAAAGTGGTGGAATTATGTATCAAAACCCCATTTTACTGTTATTCTTAAAGAAACTTGGTAAAACTAATTTGTCCAACCGAATCAAAAAGAGTTATGGGATAGGATAAGGAAGGTAACCGTGCCATAGGCTAAACTTTTGAGCGCCATATAGGCCCTGTCATAAATTGATGGTAAGGCCTATATGGCGCTCAAAAAACAAAATTTAACAGCTAAAGAGGAATTCTATTTCCTGTCTTTAAAGGAGAATTGAAGAACTTTCTTGTTCAACATCAAATAATCTAGCAAGGCGTAGTTGAATATAATGACACCAACCATTTCTAAAAGCTCTTCGATCGGAAATAAAAATTGGTTCACTACATTATCGGGGCCATATAACGTGTCAAAATGGGCTTCGCAAAACTCCAGGCCAAGTGCGGCAAAAACAAATATAGCACCTGAAAGATAAAAGAGATTTCTTGTTTTGCCTGGCAGCATTAAGGTAAACTTTAAAAAGTAAAGCCCGATCAGCAGCGTGAACACAGTGTAAGGCACCATCCATGCCCAGCTCAGTAATGGCGGGACTTCTTCCAGATAAGAATTAAATTCACTTCCTGCTAAGCCCCCAAACGTTTCATGAAGCTGCGCCGACTCATCTACTGACAGAAATACAAACAAAAGACTAAGGTGCAACCAGTGATAGGTAGCTTTTTTGCCGGTGCTGTGAATTACATAACACAAAATGGAAGCTAAAGCTAAATTGAAAGTTGAAAAATAGGTAGAAATGTTTCCTTCCTTGCCTAAATGAAATTGGTTGTATAGGGCATAATAAATTTCCTCAAAGATGGGCAGATTTGAGGATTGACTGAAAACTCCTAAGGCCTTAAAAGCAAGATGAACGACCACAACATGACCTACCAATAAGGATAATGCGATAAAAAGGAGCAATTTCATTATTCGAATGGGAGAAAGTGTTTTGTCTTCTGTTATATATTTTTGACATGCTTCTCATCGAATAGAACATCAGCAGCCAAAATCCTTTTAACCTCCCCTTCTTTTGTATCCTGTAAATGTAACCCCATTTAGATTTTATATCTTTAAACCAACATTAAATTTGTATATTTAAATATATAATAAATAAAATTCAATTACAATATTAGAGAAACAAAATATTATCTAGTGGTGAGAAGTTTCGGAAACAAGAGCAAACTCAACATACATAGCTGCATCTAATCCTGCCTCATCTGCTGCATGCCTTGGGTTATAATACCTATACTTAAAGTCGCTTTTGAAACACCGCTAACACCCGTTCGCCATTTTATATTTATCTAATTCCCTCTACTCCTATACAACTGAAACCTTATAGCATAAAAGCTCATAAAACATTTTCAGGAATGGTTTTTGTATAATTATACAGAATATAATAAGCCAAAAGCGAATATAAATTCTACAAGATATGAAGCCGACTAAACATAGATATTCCATATACATTTTGCCCGCTTTACTATTGGCATCCTTGGCATTTGTCAGTCCGCAAACGGACTTACCAAGTAGACTGACGTCTTACCTGAACACCTTTCGTGCGCAGTATGCACCAGAGAAGGTGTATGTGCAGACAGATAAGCCTTATTACGCGCCAGGTCAGTCCATATGGCTGAAAGGATATGTAGTAGATGCCGCTACGCTTCGCCCCTCTGCTAAAAGTGATGTGCTTTACGTTGATTTGCTTGACGCTGAAAACAAACCTGTTCACCGCCTTATGCTGAAAACAAAAAGCGGGAAAGCAGCAGGTGACATTGTACTGCCCCGCAACTTACCGGAAGGAACCTATAGTCTTTCTGCATATACCCAATGGATGCGCAATTTTGGAGAAAAGACTTTCTTCCACAAAACCATCCGGGTGCTTGGGCCTGACACTAACGGTACAGAGGAAACTGCTGCAGTTTCACAGGATATTGACTACCAGTTCTTCCCTGAAGGGGGTGATTTGGTACAGGGGCTTACGAACCGTGTAGCCTTTAAAGCGACAGGCCCTGCGGGAACAGGAGTAGCTGTTTCGGGGAGTGTGTTCGATGATCAGGGCCAGAAGATCACAGATTTTACGGATACGCACCTGGGAATGGGAGCCTTCGAGCTGTTGCCCCGGGCGGGACGCCGTTATTTTGCCCGCATAAAAACAAGCGCTGGCGAAAGCCAGAATTACGCGTTACCAGCGGCACAGGCAACAGGTTATGTGCTTAGGATAGATGAAGTATCCGACGAGAATATGATTAACGTGGTGGTGTCAAGTAATGTAAACGAGCAGGAGCCTTTGGTGCTAACCGGCATCAGTCAGGATGCTTTACAATATTCCCAGACCTTTACATTGCAACCAGGAAAAACGTATCGTCAGGCAATACCAAAAGCTGATTTCCCTACGGGTATTGCCCGCTTTCACTTAGCCCGTACTAACGGAGAGGCTCTGGCCGAACGACTGGTGTTCGTGGATCAGCAGGACAATCTTGATGTAACTGTTACTGCAAACAAGGAAACTTATGCCGGAAGGGAGCGCGTGACCTTGCAGTTAGAAGCGAAAGGCAAGGACGGAAAGCCTGTCGCCACAGACTTCTCGCTGGCCGTAACAGATGATGAATTGGTAAAGCATAACGAATATGGTGTGGGCATCAAGAGCTATTTACTTCTGACATCCGACCTGCGTGGCCATGTAGAGCAGCCCGGTTACTATTTTGAGAACAACGATACACAAAGAAAAAAGGAGCTGCAGCACCTGCTCATGACACAGGGCTGGCGCAGGTTCAGTTGGGAAGCAGCTGCAGCAGGCTCCTTTCCTGAAATAAAGTATACAGGTGACGAAGACCTAACTATCAGCGGCAAGCTGTTGACAAATAGAGGCAAGCCTGTTGCAAACGGAGAAGTGTTACTGTACGTGCAGGGGCAGCACCAGGCTTTTATCACCACTGAAACCAATCAACAAGGAGAGTTCGCCTTCAGGGGCTTCGACTTTATAGGTGATGTGGAGGTTGTAATACAGGGTACGGATGCCAGGGGAAGACGCAAGCACCTACAGGTTGTAATGGATGAGGACAGTTACATACCGCAGATGCCTGCTTCTCATGCACCGCAGGCAGATGCTCCTTCGGCTGATACAAAGCAGGCATTTTTACAGGCCAGCAACCAGCTGATTGCTTCAGCAGCAGATATAAGCGAGACTTATACATTAAGAGGTATACTTCTTCCAGAAGTTAGCATTCAGGGAGAAGAAGATATTTACAAGCCGTTCTCGCTACACCAGAAAGCGGATGTTGTTTTAACCCGAAGAGAGTTGCCTATGGCGCCTTCCGGTAACATTCTTGAAAGCCTTCAGGGGCGGGTAGCAGGGCTGCAGGTTTATCGTTCCGGCCAGAACCAGTTCCGGGCCAGCATTCGGGGGCAACAGACACCACCACTTTATTTAATAGATGGTGTGCCAGTTTCAGAAAACTCCCTTACAAGCCTGAACCAACTCGACATCAGCCGGATTGAGATATTAAAAAATGCCGCTAACGCCAGTATTTATGGCGGAAGAGCCTCTGGAGGAGTTATCGCCTTTTTCACCAACCGTGGTGGCGAGGAGGAAGTGGAGGTTGAGCCTGGCACTTACATTATTGTGCACGAGGCCAGCGGCTATAGCAAAGTCAGAGCGTTTTACAGTCCGCGCCACGACCGGCAAAGTAAAGACAGAAACGAACCTGACCTGCGCAGCACCATCTACTGGAACCCCAACGTAACAACGGATGCTAACGGAAAAGCAACAGTGACGTTCTATACCGCAGATCGCAACACTACTTATAGGGTTGTTGCCGAAGGTATTTCAGATGATGGAAAACCCGGCCGGGGAACCTTAACCTTTGACGTGGACAGTAAGATCCTGAGCCGATAGTCAACATCAGAAATAGTCAGAATGCCAGCCACGATTTTTAGCGGCTGGCATTTTTGTTTCTACCCTGTATACTCCCCTATGGATGTCAGACGACTGTGTTTAACAGTAACCTGCTGCATACAAGCGCTTAGCTCCAGAGAAGGAACGGGAACTGCATCTTTCAACAGGCAGTTTTAACGGGGTGGCCATTATGTACCTTGCATAATCATGCTTCCGCTGGTCTTTTGTATTTTTTCTGTTATCTTGATCCCTGTATCTGTTAATTCTATAGCGTATTTCTCCCTACATTTTTGATTTGTGCTATTGTCATACCTCAACATCAAATGAAGAACATTCTCCGACTACTGTTAATCATGACTATCAGTACAGCTACTACTGTAGTATATGCGCAGTCACCAGTTAAAGTAATATTTGATACTGATATAGATTCCGATGTAGACGATGTGGGTGCACTGGCAATGCTGCATACCTTTGCCGACCATGATGCAGTGGAAATTCTAGGTATAATAGTAACCAGCGAAGATAAATACGCACCGATGTGTACGGATGCCATCAACCATTATTTTGGCCGTCCTGACATTCCTATTGGTGCGCTTAAGGGTTACCCGCTCCGGGACAACTCAAAATACACGAGGCAGCTAAGCCAGGAATTCCCCCACAGCCTCACCTCCTACAACGAGGCAGAGGATGCGACAGCTTTATACCGTAAGCTTCTAACCTCACAGCCCGATTCCAGTGTCGTCATTATTACGGTTGGCCACTTAACAAATCTGCAGAACCTGATTGAATCCAAACCAGACCAGCATAGCAAGCTCTCAGGCCTGGACCTGATCAAAAAGAAAGTAAAGCTGTGGTCCTGTATGGGAGGTGTATATCCGGAAGGCAAAGAAGCTAACTTTTATCGCCCTGACCCGGCATCCACCAAAACAAGTGTAGAAAAATGGCCTGGCCAGGTGGTGTTTGCCGGTTGGGAAATTGGAGATAAAATTATAACCGGAGGAGATTACTTACAGAAGTCACTTTCAAACAAGAGTCCGGTCTGGCGGGCTTATCAGCTCTACAATAATTTTGAAGGAAGGCAGAGTTGGGACCAGGCGTCAGTCTTATATGCTGTTTCTCAATCAAATGATTATTGGGACCTTAATAAAGAGGGATACATTGTGGTGGCTGCAGATGGGAGCAACAAGTGGATCCCCGGTAAAAATGACAAGCAGGCATATCTGGTAGAAAAAATGAATCCTGCTGAAGTGGCTAAAGTGATAGATGCTTTAATGACAGGAAAGTATAGCATCAAGTTTTAAGAAAGCATAACTAAGGGATTTCGCTTCAAGAGAAGCGGCATTTCTTACAGCGGCGCAAAAAAAGCCGCTTGCTTTTTACAGCAAACGGCTTCCTGATTTACTTCTTTTCCTTTTCAGTCTCCTACTAGCCACACCTTTATTATATGCGTGAAAAGTAGAAGTAAGATTAGGCTAAATCATATTATAAAACCACAGGCATTATCTCACCCAGTTTCTGCGTTCATATTATAAAACCACAGGCATTATCTCACCCAGTTTCTGCGCTCGCTGAAATGGTTACAGCCAAAAGTGGCACCGGTTATCATTTCGAACTGCTTTGGCTTAGAGTCATTTGCAGGTCCCTCATGCACCAGAGGCAGTACATAAGCAGGATCCATGGCATGCTGTCCGGTAAGTTCATCACAAACGCCAAAGTCTTTGCTTTGCATCTCTATTTTTTTTTGATCTTGCTCCCAATGGGTGCAGTGATTGCAGGTTGCTTCCATAACTTTAAAATTTAGATTTCACATTCTTCTGTATTCTATTATACTCCCAATCCGCGGTTTCTTGTTTCGTTAACTGGTTGTTTCGAAGTAATTTAGAATAAAGTAAAATAAGGGAAAGCCAAATAGTGCCTGCCGGAACACCACCTTCGCTTATTTTCACCGCAAGGTGTGCATTAAGGAAGCTCAAAGTTCGCTAATCTCAGGTAGCTACTTATCCTAACGTACATGCTCCTCACTAAGAAGCAAACACCTCATCTTTGTTTCGGAAGGCTTTGAACTCAATCGGGTTTCCGCTCAGGTCCAGTATAAACATCGTCAGCTGCTCTCCTTTCTGTCCTTCGTAGCGCGTTTGCGGCTTCACAATAAATTCTATGCCATGCTTTGTCAAACGTTCCTGTACTTCATGAAACTGCTCGTACTCCAGTATGCATCCGAAGTGAGGAATTGGTACACTTACGCCATCCACGGTACCACAATAATCCGGATCCGGTATATTTAGACTGATGTGCGCTGAAAGCTGATTGCCGAAAAAGTCAAAATCAATCCAGCGTTCGGTGCTTCTTCCTTCTGCGCAGCCCATGATATCTACATAGAACCTGCGCGTGGAAGCAATGTCTTTTACCTTGAAAGCATAATGGAAAGCGCTCATATTAATATCCTTTTGTTAGTGAAACGGTACCGGTTAAAGGCTCGTTATTTTTAAGCCTGTCGTAGTTATCGAGTATTTGGGAAACAGCTGTTGCCGGATTCGTGATACTGGCAATGTGCGGTGTAATATTTATTTTCGGGTGCTCCCAGAACGGATGTTGTTTTGGCAAAGGCTCTTCTCTGAACACATCCAGGCTTGCTCCCGACAAATGCCCTTCATCAATCATTTCAATTAAATCCTGCTCTACAAGATGCTCGCCTCTTGCTACATTTATGATAAAAGCGCCCTCTGGCAATTTTCTGAAAGTATCTTTGTTGAGTATATTGGCTGTCTCCTTTGTTAATGGAAGTAGGCAGATGAGAATATCGGAGGCTGCCAGAAAGGCATTGAGCCCATTCTGGCCCACATACACCTCCACATTTTCGAGCTCCTTTGCCGTACTTGCCCAGCCATTCACTTTAAACCCGATTTTATTTAACTGTCTGGCGACATGAGTTCCTAATACCCCCACTCCCATTACGCCAACAGTAACATCTTCAGTTCTCAGGTACCCCGTTGGCTTCCATAACTGCTTCTGTTCTGCAATTTTAAAGGATGACAAGCCGCGTACGTGGTTCATGACAAGCGCAATCGTAAATTCTGCCATGTCCTTTGCCAGGTTAGGGTCAGTTATTCTTGTGATAATGGCTGCTTCGGGCAGTTCAGGGTCTTTTAGAATGTGGTCCACTCCGGCTCCCATAGAAGAAATACACTTCAGGTTAGGGTACTTCTTAAACGCGCCTATGGGGTGGTTCCAGGCCAACGCAAATTCGACATCCTCTCTGTTCGTGTCTTCCGGATAAATCCGGACATTCAGTTCTGGTCTTTTCTCTTTTAGTGCATTAACCCAGGGAGTTAAATCTTTTCCCTGTGTTATGATGGTGATTGACATATAGATTAAGGGTATAAGCAAGTATTGTCTTTGACTATTTGTTCAAATAAATAGTGCGTGTAACAAAGGTAAAAATGCAGTTCTTTTTAAGTTCTAATTAACAGAAAATTTATCAGGAAGTTCTGTACTTCTTTTAAAACTCATTAAGGCACCAGAAACTCTAGCCCACCAGGTATGATGCGAATACCTACGCTAAGGGGAGCCTCACTTTCATGTACTTCGTCATCTACATGGTAATGCTTGCTGCTCCACTTTACCTGAAGTTCTTTTGTGCGCCGCACCTGCCATCTTTCTGTATTGCCTTTGCCCCGCAAGCAGTTGGCAATGTATGCTTCAAACTCCTCACGCTCATCTTCCCGAACCAGTATGACATCCAGCAGACCGTCACCGGGATCGGCTTCAGGTGCCAGATCCATGTTGGGGCCGGCGAGCCGGATGTTCATGATCTCCACCAGTAAATAGTTGCCCGAAAGCTGCTCCTCCTCTACATCCAGTGTACAGAAATGAGACTCTATATTACGGAGAATTTCCTGCTCATGCTGTAAGGCACTCTCCATTTCTTCTTCCCGGCTTTTCTTTTCGCTCTGGTCTTTGCTGTGCTGGCTGATAAGTTGAGGAAAAATTCCAAACCCTGCGGATTCAAGAAAAATGCTCTCTCCGTCTGGTCCGGTCACCACGCCTACATCATAAGGCTTCTTCTTTAATAAATCCCACTTTCCAATGATGTCTGCCGCAGCCCCTGCTATACCCAGACTGCTGGCAATGTTATTAGCCGTGCCCAGGGGCAGCAAACCTATCGGAATGTCCCTGTGAAGCAGGTGCTTCACAATTTTAGCCACAGTACCGTCTCCTCCTGCTATCACCACCACTTCGCCTGGCTCATTGAGGTTCTTGGCAAAATCGTCGCTCTTCGTATCTACATAGGTAGTTTGACATCCCTTTTCATGAAGCGCCTGGAGCAGCTCCTCTTTTGAGTGATTTTCTAACCCCGCTGTAGGATTGTGGAACAAGGTAACACAGGTCGCCATAATTGAGTATGCTAAAAGTGTACAGTTGAAATTCAGGCAAAAGCTACTTCAGCTTAAGTCGGAAATAGGGTTTACGATCAAAGGGAATCTTGTATGCGTATTTTAATTGCAAATGACGACGGAATTTACAGCCCAGGCATTTTAGCGCTGGCTGAGGCGGCTTCTCAATTTGGCGAAGTAAGAATTGTGGCTCCGGATGTGGAGCAGTCTTCGATGGGGCATGCCATCACCGCTTCGCGCCCTTTAACGTACCGGCGCACTCCAATAGCGGATTTTGAGGCATACCGTGTAAATGGCACTCCTGCTGATTGCGTTGCGCTTGGTCTTTTTCATTGGGACCAAAAGGTAGATGTGGTGCTGTCTGGGATAAACTTGGGAACAAACCTGGGAAATTCAGCCTGGCATTCGGGAACACTAGCAGCTGCGAAGCAGGCAGTGTTGTTTGGTTGCCGGGGCATTGCTTTCAGTACGCCTGTCACCCGCGACGAGCCGGACTTTAGTACCATCAAACCTTATGTGCAAAAATCGCTGGAGCTGTTACTGCCAGAAAAAGACCTCTCGCTTCTTAACGTTAACATACCTGTTGATGCAAAGGGCATTCGTTGGACGCGTCAGTCTTTGCGGCACTATGATGGTAAAGTTGTACCGGGCACCGACCCGATGGGTCGCGAGCACTACTGGTTTACCGTGAAACCGGTTGAAGAAACCGAAGAAGGTACTGATCGCTGGGCTGTGGATCAAGGCTATGTTTCTATTACACCGCTCCGGCTGGATTTAACCAATGAGGAAGAACTAGACAAGGCAAAGAGTCGCGTCCCACTTTAATACAGGCAATTTCAAATAAGGTCGCAACGCTTCGATAAATGATTGCACAAGCACAGCAACCTTCCTCAAACCTTAGGTCAATTAACAGGTACTTCAACCCTGTCAGGATAATCCGTTATAATGCCATCTACTCCCATGCGCACCAGCTGGCGTATCCGGGTCTTATTGTTCATTGTCCAGGGTATTATTCTCATACCTTTTTGATGGCAGGCCTTAATTGTTTTATTGTTCACTAGCTTATGATAAGGGCTGTAAACGGCAGGCTGAAAGCTCAGGCGCTGCAGGTTATCTTCCAAGCCTTTCAGGTTACTAACCAGGAAAGCTATAGGTATGTTCGGGTGCGTGTTGTGAACCTGCTCCAGAATCCTTGGGTCGAAGGATTGTAAAATTAAGCGTTCCTGTATCCCCTTCTCCTGCACCACCTGCATGACTAAGGCAACAAATTCTTCCGGCTCGGGGTGATACACCCGATCCCCTTCCGGAGTTGCTTTTATCTCTATATTATAGTGTGGTGGCTGCATGTTCCTGCTGGCCGCATAGCGTTCCACGCTGTCAATCAACTCTGCTAACAAAGGCTTATAAGCTACCATCTTTTGCTGCTCAGGAAAGTCTGGGTGCGGTTTGCTGCCTACGTCATACTTCCGGATCTCATTATAAGTCATTTCATAAAGATTGTAATTTTTTTCTTCTGCCTCAGGAATAGCATTTCCTTCAGGCGTAAGGGTAATAGCAGCTGAGAAATAAGGCTCATGCGATACAAGCGGCAGTTCGTCTTTGCTTATACATACATCTAGCTCAAGTGTGGTCACACCATAATCCAGCGCCTTTTTCATTGCCGGAATAGTATTTTCAGGCATTAGTCCCCGGGCTCCCCGATGCCCCTGCACATCCAGTTGCTGTTGCGCAGGAGCAACAAAGGACCACATCATAAACACAAGTATCAGTAGGTTCTTTTTTAGCATATTATCATGTAGCGTATGATGTTGTGAAAATAGTACGGTAGCCGCAGTACTTTAAAATTAAGCACCTCCCGCCTTCCAGAACGCTCACCCTATACGTGGGCATACAGACAAAGTATTATTCATCCTGCGAATCCTGTCTGAAAAGAATACGAAATATAATATATCTTTTCTGTACAAGATCCGTAAGCCCTTCAACAAGTCATAAATATACATATACGCCTATGTGTTATTATTATACTATCCAGGAATATGCCTCTATAAAAGGGCTTGACCTGTCGGTACAGGACGTAGCAGAGGCAGTAGCATCCGCTACTCTGCTCAGCAACACGCGTGGCGTACCTATAAACAAAGTATACTGCGGCAAAAGTGACAGTACTCTGCACTGCTACGCAACACGCATTCTTCGGGAAGCTTTCAGGCCTTCTGCCAAAAAAATTAACAGCCCTTCAGAGATAGCCATAGGCGCCCTTACTTGATAGGTTGAAGTGCGATCAGGTTTCTGGCTTGAGGGCGTATTAGACCTTAACTTTCAACAGCACCAAGGCAAGTTGAAACATGACTTGGCGCCGCTTCTCCTTTCTGCCAGCTGCTCATAGCTCAGGCAGCGTGCCATCGTGCTCTTAAACTCCCAGTTGCCTTTGGTTCAGACATAAAGAACCATACAAATTTCTCTGCAGCGCTGCGCTTAATCAACAGTTTTAAACTAGTTGCTAACACTTTTCTGCGATTAATTTGATGGTACACCTCCCATAAACTTTCTTTTATCTATAATCAGAAGCCACCTGTTCTAAGGTTAGCACCTTTTACCTTAAAGGCAAATTTAAACTTATTTTTATACAAAATACACTATTAAAGAGTCCTATTATAAGAACAGAAGCAATATAATTCATAAAACACAGAATCATAATGTTTTAACAGCAATACTGTTCCCAGCTTATAATCCGAAACATTTATCCTATTATTCTTAAGGTGGTGTAAATCAAACACTTTACACTTTACTTTTTTTTGTTTTTTTTGACCATAACTATTTAAATAATCGTATATTGATTTAAATTATTCAAACAGCCCAATTACCTAAAACAAAAGGAGGAAATCATGGGGACAGTCAGACATATTTTACAGCAAAAAGGACACGACATTCTTTCTGTAGATCCAAACGCTACTGTTTTCAGCGCCCTGGAGCTGATGGTTGAAAAAAATGTGGGAGCCTTGTTAGTAATGGACCAAGGTAATTTCGTCGGCATCTTCACGGAAAGAGACTATGCCCGAAAAGTCATCCTTAAGGGTAAAGCCTCCAAAGAAACCCTTATCAAAGAAATCATGAGTGAGCATCCTCTTACTGTAACGCCCAACGAAACAGTGGAAGATTGCATGAAACTCATGACCCAGAAGTTCATTCGCCATTTGCCTGTTATGGAAGAAACGAAACTAGTCGGCCTTATTTCTATCGGCGATATAGTGAAATACATAATAGAGGAGCAGAAATTCATTATCGATAATCTTGAGCATTACATAGCGGGCCAGGTATAACCAAAGCCCAGTAGCAGGATTATTCTTTTTTCTTGGTATTAAAAACATCAACAAATTTTCCGCAAGGAGGCGGACAAGATGTGTATACCTCAAATGAAAACGCGACCCTACTGTGGCCGCTGCTGGTTTATGGCGCCATTGTATTGAGCCTGGTAGCTATTATCCTCGGCCTTTCCTATGTGTTAGGCCAGCATCATAATGAGCGTGCCACGGGTGAGCCGTACGAAGGAGGGATTCTGAGTGCGGGAACGGCGCGTATGCGCTTCTCCTCGCAGTTTTACCTCGTAGCAATGCTTTTTGTCATCTTCGACGTCGAAACAATATTCATACTATCTTGGGCCATTGCATTCCGGGAGTTAGGCTGGTACGGCTACATTGGTGTGCTGGTATTTATAGGGTTACTGGCCATTGTACTGGTGTATGAGTGGCGGAACGGGGCATTGGATTTCGGGCCTAACGGCAGAAAGATTCTGGCCGCCTATAAAAAGATGAGCCACAGACCATCTTCTTAACACAAAACATACGAAGAATTTATTTTAGATAAAATAAGACTGTTGCCAAACACCTGACACGGTGCGGGCATACTTTGGTCTTAATACTTGAGCAAGGAACAGTGTTTTCAAAACAAGTAGCTGCTTTTTATGGGTACATGACTCAGCAATGAACCTATAAATTTGGCTGCCCGAATTACAATTTTTTCTTTGCAAGCATCAAAAACAATACGCTGACACTATACGAGTCAGCGCAACACCAAAACCGATTCGATATGAAATGGTGGCTAAGTAAACCCGATGCACCTGCCTCTACAGTGAAAGGCACAGGCTCGTTTGAAGATAACATTCAGCAAAGCATTATGCTGACGACAGTGCAGGACCTGGTAGCGTGGGGCAGGAAAAACTCTATGTGGCCCTTTCACTTCGGGCTGTCCTGCTGTTTTGTGGAAATGGCCACCAGCATGACTCCAAAATATGATGTGGCGCGCTTCGGGGCAGAAGTAATACGGGGTACACCCCGTGAAGCTGACGTGATGATCATAGCAGGCACCGTTTTTATAAAAATGGCACCCATCATCAAGCGGCTGCATGAGCAGATGATGGAGCCCAAATGGGTTATCTCCATGGGGTCCTGCGCGAACTCTGGCGGCATGTACGACATTTACAGTGTGGTGCAGGGGGTGGATAAATTCTTGCCAGTAGATGTATACGTGCCAGGCTGCCCTCCCCGACCCGATGCTTTTATGGAAGGTCTGATGCTGCTGGCTGAGTCTGTTGGAAAAGAGAAAAGGCCGCTCAGCTGGACAATAGGTGAACAGGGCGTGATTAAGCCTGACAAAATAGATGTGAAGGAAAGAAGACAGGAAGCGCGGGCGAAGATGACGGAATTCAGATCACCTGATGAGGTGTAGAAAGCGTGGTGTTACTGTCGAAGTGAATCAATAGATCAATTTTAAAAAAAGAATCAGTATGCCTAAGTATGTCATTGAACGGGAAGTTCCAGGAGCTGGTAACCTGTCTGCAGAACAATTAAAAGGTATTTCACAAACATCCTGTGGAGTACTGAGTAACATGGGGCCACAAATCCAGTGGGTTCACAGTTATGTGACAGGTGACAAGATCTATTGTATTTACAATTCTCCAAATGAAGAAATGGTCCGAGAACATGCCAGGCAAGGTGGATTCCCGGCAAATTCAGTGAGTGAGGTAAAAACAATAATCGATCCTGTGACAGCAGAGGAAATGGCTGTTTAATTTTATGCTGTAGAAGCAGCTTTAGGCTTATTCAGCTTGGTATTGCTCTTTCTGGCTTCTTAATCCGGATTTAACTCGGGAGGATTTCCTAATCCCTGTGTAGTAGCTGTAGAGGTAAGCCAACAGTAATCCGCGGGCAAGTATGTCCGCAGCAGGTGTAGTTCCGGACAAAGACGGCCGGAACAGCAACAGCAGCCAATAAACTTTGCAGCGTGTGCAGTTCCTGCGAGTGTTTGCACCAGCACCTGCAAAGGCAAAACCAGAATCTATTCAACATACATAATCAGTAGAGAAAAGAGTAGCATGAGTTAACGTATTTCGGGCATTTATTACTTCCTACTATGGAAATGGAAAGCGGCATATTGCAGCATTTGCAGGAAAGGTTTGAGGCTTCTACTTTCAAACCACAAGCAACAAAGGATGAGATTCTCACCCTCTGGATGCCTGTAGATAAAATAAAAGAGGTGCTGGCTTTCCTGAAGCAGGATGTCCCGAAGCCGTACCGCATGCTCTTCGACCTCACCGCCATTGATGAACGTACCCGCAGGAAAGAAAACGGCCACGCGCCCTATGCTTTCACCATGGTCTACCACCTTCTCTCCTTTGATAGAAACAGCTTTATCCGCTTAAAAGTAGGGCTGAAAGATGATTTCCCGCTGGTGCCCAGCATCAGCAGCCTGTGGGCCAACGCCAACTGGTATGAGCGCGAAGTGTACGACATGTTTGGTATCCGCTTTGAAGGGCACCCGCACCTGTACCGTATCCTTATGCCCCGCACCTGGGTTGGACATCCGCTCCGCAAGGAACATCCTTCACGGGCAACCGAAATGGGTCCTTTCCAGCTCTACGACGATAAGATTGACTTGGAGCAGGCGGCCCTGCAGTTTAAACCGGAAGAGTGGGGCCTGGCGCGGCAAAGTGACGACAGTGACTTTATGTTCCTCAACATCGGCCCGCAGCACCCGGGCACGCATGGGGTGCTCCGCATCGTACTGCAGCTGGATGGAGAAGACATTGTAGATGCCATCCCTGACATTGGCTTCCACCACCGGGGTGCCGAGAAAATGGGTGAACGCCAGACCTGGCACACCTACCTCCCCTACACCGACAGAGTAGACTACCTTGGCGGCGTGATGAACAACATGGCTTATCTGCAGGCGGTGGAGAAGTTGGCAGGAATAGAGGTGCCGGAACGGGTAAAGTTTATCCGCATCATGATGTGCGAACTCTTCCGCATCGCCAGTCACCTCGTATGGTATGGCACCTTTGCGCAGGACGTGGGGCAGCTATCACCCGTGTTCTACATGTTCTCTGACCGGGAAAAGATATTCGATATAGTAGAAGCTGTCTGCGGCGGACGCATGCACCCCAACTGGTTCCGCATTGGCGGCGTGGCACAGGACCTGCCAAACGGTTGGGAAACACTGGTGCAGAACTTTATCAATTACTTTCCGAAGCGGCTGAAGGAGTACGACAACATGGTGATGAAAAACAGTATTTTCAAAGCCCGCACGAAAGGCATCGGCATCTTTACCTTGGATGAAGCCATTGAATGGGGCGTAACTGGCCCGAACCTGCGTGCCTGCGGCTTTGCCTGGGATTTCCGTAAAAAGCAGCCGTACTCCGGCTATGAAATGTTTGACTTCGAGGTACCCACTGCCGCCAACGGCGACTGCTACGACCGTGCCCTGGTGCGTATAGAAGAAATGCGGCAGAGCCTGCGCATTATTGAGCAGTGCATGAAAAACATGCCCGTCGGCCCCTACAAAGCAGATCACCCGCTGACGACGCCTCCCATCAAAAAGCACACGATGCATGACATCGAAACCCTCATCACACACTTTTTAGGTGTGAGTTGGGGGCCCGTAATACCATCAGGCGAAGCCATGAGTTGCATCGAAGCCACCAAAGGAGCAAACGGATACTACTTAACCAGCGACGGGAACACCTCACCCTACCGGGTGCGCATCCGCACTCCCTCTTTCCCACACATGCAGATGCTCCCTTACATCACCAAAGGCTATACGGTAGCCGATCTGCTGTCTATTCTCGGAGCGATGGATTATGTGCTGGCGGATATAGACAGGTGATTTTGAGTTAGAGAGTTACGAGTTGAACAGACGCTGGTGCGAACTTGTACCTCGTACCGCTACTCGTTCGGTTACTGCCGTTGTTGGTGTTTTCACCAACAACAAAATGGAGGAGTAAATGAGTTGTTGGTGAAACAACAACGGCAGAAAACATTGACACTAAGCTAAAGCAACTGAGATGAACATAATAACTTATGATGAAGCCATCCTTCATTCATAATTCTGAATTTCCAATTTATAATCAAAAATAAAATGCTGACAACAGAGGAAATACAGAAAATCGAACATGAAATAAGCCTCGTGCCGACACGGAAGAATGCTTGTATCGAAGCGCTTAAAATCGTGCAGCACAACCGTGGCTGGATTTCGGACGAGAGCCTGAAGGATGTAGCGGAAGTAGTGGATATGTCGCCGGCAGAGCTGGATAGCGTGGCGACTTTCTACAACCTTATTTTCAGAAGGCCCGTCGGCAGGCATGTGATTTTGCTCTGCGACAGTATCAGTTGCTACGTGATGGGTTATGAAGGAATTCGTGACCACCTCTACACCGCCCTTAACATACAGTATGGCCAGACCACAGCAGACGGCCGCTTTACCTTGCTCCCTAACTGCTGCCTCGGCACCTGCGACTGTGCCCCCGCACTTATGATTGATAACGATTTGTACCGGAATTTAACGGTTGACCAACTGGATGAGATTTTGACAAAGTATACATAAAAGCATGTGGGCCTATGGAGTTGCCCCTTACCCAATACATTGTACCCGGACGCAAACCGCTCAGCTTGAAAGAGTATGAGAAGGTGGGCGGGTACCAGTCCGTCCGTAAGATTTTGAAGGCCATGACACCCATCGAGGTGCAGACGCTGGTGAAAGACTCGGATCTGAAGGGACGCGGCGGCGCCGGTTTTAACACGGGCCTGAAGTGGAGCTTTGTGCCGATGGGCCCGGAAGCAGCTACTCCGAAGTATCTGGTGGCGAACGCCGACGAGATGGAGCCTGGCACCTTCAAAGACCGTCTCCTGCTGGAGGGTAATCCACACCAGCTCATCGAAGGTATGATTGTGGCCGCCTATGCCATACAAGCCACTATTTCTTATGTCTTTCTCCGCTGGGCCTATAAACTCGCTGCACAGGAAATCACAAAGGCCATACAGGAGGCACAGGAAGCCGGTTATTTAGGCGAAAACATCCTCGGCTCCGGCTTTAACCTCGAAATGCACCTGCACACCGGCGTAGGCCGCTACATGTGCGGCGAAGAAACTGCCTTGCTCAACGCATTAGAAGGCAAGCGGGCCAATCCAAGAGCTAAGCCTCCCTTCCCGCAAGTCAGCGGACTATATGGCAAACCTACCATCGTCAATAATGTGGAGACACTTTGCAACCTGCCCCATATTATCAATAACGGTGTGGACTGGTTCAAAAGCCTCAGCAAGAGCGAAGACACCGGCACGAAACTCTATGGCGTGAGCGGCCGTGTGAAAACCCCTGGCTGCTGGGAACTCCCCATCGGCACCACCATTCGCGAAATACTGGAAGATTATGCCGGCGGCATGCTGGACGGCTACCTGTTTAAGGGCCTTTTACCTGGCGGGGCTTCCACAGACTTTCTCGTGGAAGAGCACCTCGACCTGCCCATGGACTATGGCTCCATTCAGGCAGCCGGCAGCCGCATGGGCACCGGCACCATGATCATCCTCGACGACCAGACCTGCCCGGTAGGTTTTGTGCATAACCTGCAGCACTTTTTTGCGCAGGAGTCTTGCGGCTTCTGCACTCCATGCCGAGAGGGGCTGCCCTGGGTAGAGAAAATACTGCTTGCCTTAGACAGAGGCGAGGGCAAACCCGAACACCTGCTCACACTTGATTTTCATACTAAATACCTTGGCCCCGGCAACACCTTCTGTGCACTGGCACCCGGCGCCATGGAACCCCTGCAGAGCGCTCTGAAATATTTCAGAGAGGATTTTGAGCGACACATTCACGAACACCACTGTCCCTGGAGCAAAGTATGGCAACCATCTATATAGATAACAAACCCTATGACGTAGCAGCAGGCAAAAACCTGCTGGAGGCCTGCCTCACCTTAGGCCTCGATGTACCCTACTTTTGCTACCACCCCGCTATGGGGTCAATAGGCGCCTGCCGCCAGTGCGCCGTAAAAGTATACCGCGACGAAAACGACACCAAGGGCAAGCTCTTTATGTCGTGTATGGAGCAGGTGCGTGACGGCATGCGCGTATCTGTTGCCGATATGGAAGCGAAGGAGTTCCGCGCCCACGTCATCGGCTGGCTCATGACAAACCACCCTCATGACTGTGCAGTATGTGACGAAGGTGGCTCCTGCCATTTGCAGGACATGACCGTAATGACGGGCCATAACTACCGCCAGTATTCCTTCGAGAAGCGCACCTACCGCAACCAGTACCTCGGTCCCTTCCTCAACCACGAAATGAACCGCTGCATCCAGTGCTACCGCTGCGTGCGCTACTATAAAGACTATGCAGGGGGAAAGGACCTAGATGTTTTCGCGGCGCACAACCACCTATACTTTGGCCGCCACGAAGATGGTGTGCTGGAAAGCGAATTTAGTGGCAACTTAGCAGAAGTATGCCCGACTGGGGTATTTACTGATAAAACCCTAAAGCAGCACTATACCCGCAAATGGGACCTGACCACGGCTCCCTCCGTTTGCCACCACTGCAGCCTCGGCTGCAATACCATTGCCGGTGAACGATACGGCACGTTGCGGAACATCACCAACCGCTATAACGGCGAGGTGAACGGATACTTTCTCTGCGACCGTGGGCGCTTCGGCTATGAGCATGTGAACAGCCTCAGCCGCATTCGCAAGCCCCTCGTGCGCAGCCAGCTACCGGAGGCAACAGACAAGTACTTAGCCCTAAAGGCAGCCGCCTCTGCTGTAAGTGCAGGCCGCGTGATTGGGATCGGTTCTCCGCGTGCCTCTCTTGAATCAAACTACGTCCTCAAAACATTGGTTGGGGAAGACAATTTCCATCATGGCGTTTCAGACATGGAGCACGACCTAGTGGACCTGGCGCTACGCATTTTGAAGGAAGGTGCCACACCCACACCTTCTTTAAGAGAGGTCGAAAAAGCAGACGCTGTATTCATACTCGGGGAAGACCTGACAAACACAGCTCCCATGCTGGCCCTGGCGGTGCGACAGGCGGTGAGGCAGAAGCCGCTGCTGGAGCAGGTTTCCGAGGCTAATATTCCGGTGTGGCAGGATGCTGCGGTGCGGGAGTTGGTGCAAACTGAAAGAGGCCCTCTCTTTAGCGCTACTTTCACCGAGACCAAACTGGATGATTTGGCCACCAAGACCTACTTTGCCTCTCCCGAGGCGATTGCCCGTCTGGGTTATGCCGTGGCACATAACATATGCCTGGATTGTCCGCCAGTAGAAGGGCTCAAAAAGGAAGAAAAGAAACTGGCTGGGCAGATTGCGGATGCGCTGCTGGCGGCAAAAAACCCGCTGATTATTTCAGGCACGCACAGTGGAAACGAACGTGTATTAAAAGCTGCCGCCAATATCGCAGATGCTTTGTGTGCGAGAGAAAAAGCAGCAGGAATCTTGCTCACCGTGCCGGAATGCAACAGTATGGGGCTGGCTATGTTAGGGGGGCATAAACTGGAATCTGCACTGGAGGCTGTGCTCAACGGCTATGCCGACACGGTAATTATCCTCGAAAATGATTTGTACCGACGTGCAGGCGAGGCAACTGTTGACAGCTTTTTCAAAGCCTGCAAACAGGTCATCGTGCTGGACCACCTGCACAACCGCACGACCGAAACGGCAGGCATACTTTTACCGGCAGGCCCTTTTGCTGAATCAGATGGTACCCTCATCAACAATGAAGGGCGGGCACAGCGTTTCTACCAGGTGTACCCTACCGCAGAAGACATACAGGAAAGCTGGCGATGGCTGTCGGAACTAGGCACCATTGCGGCGCATGACGAAATCAGCCACTGGCATGGCTACGATGATATCCTGCGTGCTATTGTCATTGAACTGCCTGCATTTCGGGGTATTGAGGCCGTTACGCCTACATCGGAGTTCCGCATTGCCGGCCAGAAGATACCGCGGGCTTCGCACCGTTTCAGCGGCCGCACCTCTATGCTCGCCAACATCAACGTAAGCGAGCCGAAACCACCCGAAGACCCTGACTCTCCCCTTTCCTATACCATGGAAGGATACCGGGGCCAGCCGCCTTCGTCTATGATTCCGTTTTTCTGGGCACCTGGCTGGAACTCAGTGCAGGCTACAAACAAATACCAGCAGGAAGTAGGAGGCCACCTGAAAGGCGGTGACCCTGGTGTGCGGCTGATATCACCTGCCGGTACAGGAGAGTTCTCGACGGCCGTTCCTCAGAATTTTTTACCACTGGAGGATCACCTCTTTATGCTGCCGCTGTATCATACGTTCGGCTCTGAAGAACTCAGCATGTATTCTCTTCCTATTATGGAGTTGGCACCAGAGCCTTATGTGGCGCTGAATGCCGCTGATGCCATGCGCCTGAAGCTGGAAGACGGGCAGCCGCTGCATTTCACCATAGCAGGCCAGACTTATGATTTGCCAGTAAAAACAAGTCCGAACATTCCGAGCGGCACTGCTGGCTTACCAATAGGCTTACCTTCAGTACCCTTTGCAGAATTACCCGCATGGGCTATCTTAAACCGAAATTTAAAATGGAAGAAGCAACCACAAACTACTTTCTGATCATAGGCGGCGTGCTCTTCGTCATGCTTAATGTGGCAGCCGGACTCATCTGGGTGGAGCGCCGCATGCTGGCACTCTGGCAGGACCGTTACGGCCCGAACCGTGCAGGTCCGCTTGGTCTTTTTATTGTGCTGGCAGACTCGCTGAAGCTGTTTTTCAAAGAGGACTGGATACCTCCTTTTGCAGATAAGCCCGTGTATGTCATTGCTCCTGCTGTGGTGGTGGTAACAGTTCTGCTCAGCTTTGTGGTAGTGCCCTTTGCCCCCGGTATTGTGGTGGCAGACCTTAACATCGGGCTGCTGTTTTTCCTGGCTATGTCTTCCATGGGTGCCTATAGTATCATCCTGGGCGGCTGGGCCTCCAACAACAAATACGCACTTCTGGGAGCCATGCGCGGTGCAGCTCAGATGATCTCTTATGAGGTTTTTATGGGCCTGGCTCTGATGGGTGTCGTGCTGCTGAGCGGCTCCTTCCGGCTATCTGATATCGTGTTGGCACAGGCGGGCATGTGGTATATCATTCCGCAGTTCCTGGGATTCATCATTTTCTTTATAGCAGGCATAGCAGAAACGCACCGCCTGCCTTTCGATATACCGGAGGCAGAAAGTGAAATTGTAGCAGGCTTTCACTCTGAATATTCAGGCATGAAGTTCGGTATGTTTTTCATTGGCGAATATATGGGCATCACGCTTATCTCCTGCATGCTCGTCACCCTTTACTTTGGCGGCTGGCTTGGCCCAGAATTCTTACCGCCCATCGTATGGTTCATCCTGAAAACAGCCTTCTTCCTTATGATCTTCGTGCTGCTACGCGCCTCGCTGCCCCGCCCACGATATGATCAACTGATGGAATTTGGCTGGAAGATTTTGCTGCCCCTAACGCTGGTGAATCTGTTGGTAACCGCTGCTATTGTGCTGTGGCAGGAAGGGTAAAATTGATTTTGAGGTGTGGCAATTTGAAGACACAGCTTGTATGGAGGGGATACCGGGTCCAACCACTCCTGCCCCTCCTGGGGGTGAACGGGCCCCCTTTGGAGTCCAAGGAGGGGAGTTTGTATTACCATTAAGGAGGCATTAGCACTGTAGCATTAGCAGTTTTAGCATAGGTCTTAGGAGGTTTAAAAGCAAGTTATAGAGAAGCATTTGCTATAGAACCAAACAGGAGAAACCGGAACAGCAGACTCCCCGCCTTGGACAAGGAGGGGTCAGGGGTGGTTGGACCCGGGATGGTTAACGCTAACTGTTTCGACTAACAAAAGCCTTATCACAGATGAGGCTGGTATAGATCTCTCCTGTCGTTGAGATGACAGAAAAGTGAGATAACTGGTAAGCGGGATGGCAAATTAGGAATGAGAAAATAGATAATACATAAAAGAAAGGAGCAGACATGTTTAGTATTTTACGCAGTATGTGGCTTACATTTCTGCATGCGTTTCACAAACGTGACACCGTACTGTACCCTGAAGAAAAGCCGTATCTCCCACCGAGGTGGAAAGGCAGAATTGTCCTGACGCGTGACCCGGATGGAGGCGAACGCTGTGTCGCCTGTAACCTCTGCGCCGCTGCCTGCCCAGTCGACTGCATCTCGCTGCAAGCAACCGAAGATGAGACTGGCCGCCGCTATCCGGACTTTTTCCGCATCAACTTCTCCCGCTGTATTTTCTGTGGTTTCTGCGAGGAAGCTTGTCCGACTTATGCCATCCAGCTGATACCGGATTTTGAAATGGGTGAGTACAACCGCCAGAACCTAGTGTATGAGAAAAAAGACCTGCTCATCAACAGCCAGGGCAAGTATCCCGGCTACAATTATTACAAGGTGGCAGGTATGGTCATCGGTGGAAAAGACAAAGGTGAGGCGGAGAACGAAACGCCTCCAGTAGATATCAAAAGTTTAATGCCTTAATACCATGGAACTGACCTTTTATATAGCCGCAGCAGTCGCCGTACTGGCTACTTTGATGGTGATTACACGCTACAACATGATCCACGCGCTGCTCTACCTTGTAGTTTCCTTTTTGGCCATTGCCATTGTCTTCTTCACGCTGGGTGCCCCTTTTATGGCAGCCCTAGAGGTCATCGTGTATGCAGGGGCTATTGTGGTGCTCATCATCTTCGTGATTATGATGCTCAACCTCACCTACGAAGATGTGCAGAAGGAAAAGGAATGGCTGAAGCCTTCCGTTTGGGTGGGACCTGCTATCCTGTCGCTGGTGTTGCTGGCCGAGCTGGCTTATATGATAACCGCCGCTGAGGCACCTCCTGCCGCCGCAGTGGTGGCCGTGGATGCCCGTCTGGTGGGAATGGCCTTATTTGGCCCCTATGTGCTGGCGGTGCAACTCAGTGGTATTTTGCTGATGGCCGGAATCGTAGGCGCTTATCATTTAGGTAGACAGAAGAAAAAAGTGGTACACCGGTTTTTACAGGAAAGGAGCGCCGCCGCATGAATGCTGTATCTATGGAAGCCGGTCTGTTGCTGGCAGGAATCCTATTCTTACTTGGGATGATCAGCGTGATGATTCGGCGCAACATCATCTTTATGCTCATATCTGTGGAGATTATGCTGAATGCAGCTGGCCTGGCCTTTATAGTGGCAGGCTCACGTTGGGTGCAACCCGACGGGCAGATCATGTTCATCTTCATTCTCACCATGGCCGCAGCGGAAGTATCCGTTGGTCTGGCCCTGATACTGCAGATCTATCATCAGCTGAAGACCCTGAACAGTGACACCGCAAACTTTATGAAAGGATGAAAGCTATGGCAGATTTACTTTGGTTGATTCCCGCTTTACCCTTTGCCGGCGCTCTGCTGCTGGTACTGTTCGGCAATAGAATCTCACGTGGTCTGGTAACCGCTATCGGGACAGGCAGTGTCGGTGTTTCGGCGGCTATCACGCTGCTGCTGGGCATTGAATACCTCTCTTCTCAACCAGCCTATTACCACCAGGAGGTATGGAATTGGTTCAGTGTGGCGGGCTTTAATCCGTCCATTGCCTTTCACTTGGATGCGCTCTCGATGGTCTTCATCTTTGTCATCACCTTTGTCGGTTTCCTCATCCACATCTACTCTACTGAGTACATGGCCGAAGACGCCGATTACTCCCGCTTTTTTGCCTGTATGAATTTATTTGTGGGCTCTATGCTGGTGCTCGTGATGGCAGACAACCTCCTGCTCTTATACCTGGGCTGGGAAGGTGTTGGCTTGTGCAGCTACCTGCTTATCGGCTTCTGGTATAAAGAGCCAGCGAACGGTTATGCTGCCCGGAAAGCCTTTATCATCACACGCGTCGGCGATACGGCGATGGCTATTGGGCTGTTCATGCTCTTCCAGGCATTCGGCACCTTGCACATCCAGACAATTTCGACAGAGGCAGTTCAACTATGGGATACAGGCGCACAGATGGCAGTCATCATCGCGTTTCTGCTGCTTGGTGGAGCCGTTGGCAAGTCCGGTCAACTGCCGCTACAAACATGGTTGCCCGATGCTATGGCGGGTCCGACTCCTGTCAGCGCCCTGATACATGCGGCGACCATGGTAACAGCCGGTGTATACCTCATTGCGCGCATGCACGTCATTTTTGAACTGGCTCCTGTAGCCATGATGGCAGTGGCTGCTATTGGTGCGGTTACATTGCTAATTGCCGGCTTTGCCGCCCTCACGCAGTATGACCTGAAACGGGTGCTGGCCTACTCCACCATCAGCCAGATTGGGTATATGTTCCTAGCGCTGGGTGTGGGTGCCTGGTCGGCGGGGGTTTTTCACTTTATGATTCACGCTTTCTTCAAAGCATTGCTCTTCCTCTGTGCAGGGGCTATTATACTTGCGCTGCACCACGAGCAGGACATGCGCAAAATGGGTGGCCTGCGGACGTCGATGCCGGTTGTGTTCTGGACCTTCCTGATTGGCGCTGCTTCGCTGGCTGCATTCCCCCTGGTATCAGCTGGCTTTTATTCTAAGGACCAGATTCTGTGGCTGCAGTTGGCAGGCGAGAACGGGAGTGTCTGGCTCTATGCAGCAGGTTTGCTGGGAGCGTTTGTTACCTCCATTTATACCTTCCGGATGGTCTTCATCACCTTCTATGGCGAAGCCAAAACACATGTCGGGCACCAGCCTACGATGGCAATAAAGGTACCCCTGATTATACTGGGTGTGCTCTCGCTGTTGGGCGGCTTTATAGAGCTGCCGCATAATTTTGGGCATGTGGTACTGTTCTCTGATTTTCTTTCGCCCATACTGCCTGCGGTGAGCGTAGTGCCGGGCTTTGACCAGTACGAGTGGATGCTGCAGGTGTTGGCAGCGGTGGTGTCCTTGGGCGGCATCTACATTGCTTACCTCTTCTACTTGAGCAAACCAGAACTCTTAGCATCTATCCATCGCTCAAATACGGCGATGGCTGTTCATCGCTTCTGGCATTCCGGCTGGGGCTTCGACAAGTTGTACGACACTTTGCTGGTACGGCCTTATGTGTTCCTGGCCAACGTGAACAAACGCGACGTGATTGACGGCTTCTACACCGGCCTAGCCCGTGTGGCGGAAGGCTTCCATATGATGTTGTCTGACACGCAGAGCGGAGTCTTGCGCAACTATGTAGCGGGCATTGTGGTCGGTGCTATTATGATTTTAACCATAAGCATATTCCTATGATATTAGTCTGGCTTATCGTGATATTAATGGCTGGCGGGCTGCTGGCATGGCTGGCCCAACGGTGGCACCGTGCCTCTCCCCGCTGGATAGCACTGGGCTCCGTGCTGGCAACGCTCGGCACAACCGTTTACCTGTGGCTGGCCATGCCTTCCGCCACCTTGGGTGCTTCGCCCTGGCTCCTGCAGTACGACCTGCCCTGGATTCCGCAGTGGGGAGTTTCCTTCAGCCTGGCACTCGATGGGTTGAGCCTGCTCATGCTGCTCCTCACTTTTTTCCTGGGGCTGGTGGCCATCCTCATTTCCTGGAAAGAGATAAAAAACAAAGTCGGCTTCTTTCATTTCAACCTGCTGTGGGTATTGGCAGGCATCACCGGTGTGTTCCTCACCATGGACCTGTTCCTGTTCTACTTTTTCTGGGAGGTGATGCTGATACCGATGTATTTCATGATCGGTATCTGGGGCCATGAAAACCGCAATTATGCCGCCTACAAGTTCTTCATCTTCACCCAGGCCAGCGGGCTCCTCATGCTGCTGGCTATACTGGGTTTATACTTTATACATGGCAGCCAGACTGGCACTTACACCTTTAACTATTTTGCACTGCTGAACACAGCACTTGCCCCTGAGGCGGCACTCCTGCTGATGTTTGGTTTTCTGGCTGCCTTCCTCGTGAAGCTGCCCGTGGTACCGTTCCATTCCTGGCTACCAGATGCGCACTCTGAAGCTCCCACGGCAGGCAGTGTGATTTTGGCTGGGCTGCTGCTGAAAACGGGCGCTTATGGCTTGCTGCGTTTTGTGCTGCCGTTGTTCCCGACAGCCGCCGTGGAATTTGCCCCATGGGCCATGTTACTGGGTGTCATCGGCATTATTTACGGTGCTATACTGGCCTTTTCACAAACAGACCTGAAGCGGCTGGTGGCCTATACCAGCGTCAGCCACATGGGTTTTGTTATCCTTGGCGTTTTTGCCTTTAATGAGTTGGCGCTACAGGGTGTAGTCATGCAGATGATCACTCACGGCCTGAGTACCGGAGCACTATTTATACTGGCAGGCTTCCTCTACGAGCGCCTCCATACCCGCGACATACGGCTGATGGGTGGCTTCTGGTCTAAAGCGCCGAAGATGGGTGTGGTAGCATTGGTTTTTGTAATGGCATCTTTAGGCTTACCAGGGCTGGGCAATTTTATTGCGGAGTTTCTAACATTGGTGGGTTCATGGCAGGCAAACAACGTGCTCACCATTTTTGCCACTATTGGCCTGGTAATGGCCACTGCTTACTCGCTCCGAATCATGCAGAAGGTGTTTTATGAACCGGCCGCGGTGGAGCAGCCTGAACTGCCTGACCTTACTTCCCGTGAGATGTTGATTGCCGCCCCTATGATTGCAGGAATCCTCTGGCTCGGACTTTACCCGCAGCCTGTGCTTGACCTGGCGAAGCCATCTGTACAGGAGCAACTGCAGTCCTTTGTTCCATCAGTAGAAAACAAGACCATTGTGGGCAGGCAAACTGCTTTCACTACAACAACGACCGACACCGTCTATTTTCAGATAACTAAAGGGATCACATATGAGCGTAAATGACTTTATTCACCTGATGCCACTGCTCATCCTGACAGTCGGTTCACTGGTAAGTATGCTGGTGATTTCAGCGTGGCGCAACCACAAAATTATATACGTGATTACGGCGGTTTCTTTTGTGGCTGCCTTTGCCTCACTATTTGAGCAACGTGTGGCAGCGCCTTATACCATTGAGCCACTATTTGTGATGGACGGTTTTTCGGCGTTTTACATCGGCTTGATGCTGATTACGGCGCTACTCATCAGCATGCTTTCTTATGCTTATTTTGAGCAGCGCGAAGAGCGGAAGGAGGAATATTATATCCTGCTGATTTTGTCCACGCTGGGGGCCTGTGTCATGGTAATCAGCAAGCACTTCGCTTCTTTTTTCCTGGGCCTGGAGATACTGAGTGTGGCGCTGTATTCCCTGATTGCGTACCTCCGTACCCGTGAGCGATCCGACGAGGCGGGAATTAAATACCTCATCCTGGCCGCCTTTTCCTCTGCCTTTCTGCTGTTTGGAATGGCCTTGGTATATGCCGCCACCGGCACCATGACCTTTGCTGGAATAGCCACTGCCATCGCTGCTTTCGATAGGCTGCCGCTGCTCCTTATCACGGGCTTTGGCATGATGATCATCGGCATCGGATTTAAGTTGAGCGTGGTGCCCTTTCATATGTGGACACCCGATGTATATGAAGGCGCGCCTGCACCTGTTACGGCTTTCATCGCCACCGTTTCCAAGGGAGGAGTGCTGGGCTTGCTGATTCGGTTCTTTATGGAGGTAGACGGTTTCCGCTACCCAACTCTTATCCTCATTTTTACGATTATCGCCATTGCCTCTATGTTTGCCGGCAATCTGCTGGCCCTGATGCAGCAGAACGTAAAGCGCATCCTCGCCTACTCCTCCATCTCCCACCTCGGCTACTTGCTCGTGGCTTTTCTTGCAGGCAACCAGATGGGTGTAGAGGCGATTACCTTTTACCTCGTGGCTTACTTTATCACTACCGTCGGTGCCTTTGGTGTCATCGCCATGTTATCTGACAAAGACCGTGATGCTGAGCGTATGGAAGACTTCAAAGGTCTGCTCTGGCGGCGCCCCTGGACGGCGGCTATTTTCACGGCCATGCTGCTCTCACTGGCCGGTATACCTCTCACAGCTGGCTTTGTAGGCAAATTCTACATCATCGCGACAGGGGTTAATACACAACTCTGGCTTCCGGTGGCTATCCTTGTGCTCAACAGCGTAATTGGCTTATACTACTATATCAAAATCATCGCCGTCATGTTTCAGCAGCCTGAGGCAGCAATGGAGCCCAGAAGACAACTACGCCCCTCCATCTATATGGCCAGCATGGGTACATTAACCGTGCTTGCGCTATTGCTAATAGGTATCGGTGTCTACCCCACGGCACTCATCAACCTTATCACCACGCTGCTGCATACATTTTCAACACTGACGCTGCGCTGAAATAAAAAGAGCAAGATCACTAGCTGTACAAAATAAAAGTCGAGAACAGATATCACCAAAAACGGGGCGACACTGAAAAGCCATACGAGTAGGAAATTAATTGACGAAATATGAAAAACAGCCTCATTACCATCACAGCACTTGCATTCGTAGTGGCCTTAGTAAGCTATGCTATGGTTATTTCAAACGGTACTATCCGTACAGTTGAGTTCCTGTCCATATTTAGTACTGGAGCATTAGCAGGAGTACTTTTAACCCAGATCTTTGCCCTGTTGAAAAACAAGCAGCAAAACGTTACGAGAGGTTCTCAGGACAAGTAGTGCGTCATTTGAAACAGCCCACATCCGCTGCACCCGGGTTGCTGCCTGCAGTAGTTTTTAGCTCACAAAATTTTACCAAAGGCACCAGCAAGGGATGTCTCCTTCTACTGCATATGATATAAATGACCTGTAGAAATGTATTTCAGGCAAAAAGCTTGATAAAGATTTTCCAGGAGAAATGACAAACTTTTTCAACCTGCTGGTAAAAAAGTTTAAAAGCAGAATAGAAGTAAAATAAGCGGGTATAGCCATCCCTGAAAGCATTTTATCTATCCGATAACCAGTACTTTCAGGGATGACACATAGGGAGCGCATTACTATCTTTGTTCAGAGATTAACCGCTGTAGTCCTTCTTTGAAAAGCTCTATTTCCTCTGCTGTGTTGTAGGGAGCCAGTCCAATACGTATCCAGCCGCCCATAGCATACACCCCCAGTTTCTCCGCCATTGTGGAAGCATAAAAATCTCCATCCGCTATACACATGTTATACTTTTGAGCAAACCAAGCCGTCGCTTCTCTCGAATTTATACCTTTAATAGTGAAGGCAAAAGTCGGGGTTTTCCGGATGCCCTTCGGTGCGCGGTAAAGTTTAATTTCAGGAATACTTCCCAGGAAGCTTTCAATCTTTTCTGCCAGTTCATCTTCATAAGCGGCAATCCGCTGCATGCCTGAAAGCAACTTTTCCCTGCGTGTGCCGTCTTTGCCCAGGTTTTGAATAAACGCTATTGCTCCAATCAAGCCTGCAATGGCCTCATGGTTTTGGGTTCCGGTTTCCAGCTTGTAGGGTATTTCCTGAGGAGCCGGCTTCAGTTTGTAAACAGCCAATTTCTCGAAGAGCGAAGCCGATATAACCGCCATACCTATATGAGGACCAAAAAATTTATAGGCCGAGCACAGCAAAATATCTACGCCTGACTTTTTAAAATCAATTGGCAGGTGTGGAACAGCATGCACGGCATCCACTATAAATACAGCACCAACAGCCTGTGCCTTTGTGCGTACTTTCTCTATATCCGTAACCGTACCAGTCACATTCGACGACATGCCAACCGCTACTAGCTTTGTTTTGTCGGTAATTACCTCATCCAATGCGTCCAGGTCCAGGGTAAATGTCTCCGGATTCAGCTGTATAAACTTCACCACGGCGCCCTTGTCTTTTGCAAGTGTCACCCAGGGATCCACGTTGGCGCGGTGGTCCAGTTCCGTCACCACAATTTCGTCTCCTTCTTCTATAAGAGAAGCCAGGCTCCTGGCAATGGAAAAAGCGAGCGTCGTCATGTTCTGACCGAAGGCTACCTCTGAGGGCTGGCAGTTCAGTAAGTCAGCCACGGCACCTCTTGCTTCTGCAATTATGTCGTCTGTTCGTATGCTTGTCGGGAAGGTGCCGTGCAGATTTGCCATGCCGTCTGAGATATAGGACATCATGGCTTCTGCGGCGCTGCCAGCCATTTGTGTTCCTCCAGGGCCGTCAAAGAAAATAAGTGGTTTCCTGTTTTTATCTTCTCTTAATGCGGGAAAAGATGCGCGTACCTGCTGGATCGGGAAAGGCTGTTTCATTTATATCCGCTCCTTTTGCGTTGAGGTTGAATGATTCTCTTAAACTTTCCTATGCTATACATTCGTGTAGTGTGACATAAGATAAAAATTATCTTTCTTCTAAATCAAACAAATGCACATTTACCTCTGTCGTTTTATAGGTATCTGTTTCTTTTCCGATAGCAGAAAACTCTTTGTACAGGATATCTCTGGTGTTGTCCGGGGAGTAGTACCAGGCTGGTTGCCCGTCAAAATCTCCGATGTCTGACCAGATTCTGTTGCTGTAGACTAGCCATACACGCTTATTTCCGCGGAGCTTTTCGAAATCTGCTTTTAACTTATTGTAATAGTCGGCTTTTCCTTTTGCAACATAGCGATAGTCCTCTCCTTCCACCGCCTCAAACCTGAAGCCGCGCGTATCTTTGTAGTAGCGGTAGCCAACTAAGTCGTTCCAGTAGATGTAAACAGCGTCTCCCTCCTGGTATCTTTCGTCAATATATAAGAGCGTTTCCACCTGGTACGATTTCTTGTAATCCCCGAAAAGTTCCCTGTTTATCACCTGGTGAGTTGCATTCGCCAGTGGGCCCAGAAGAAGCAGCACAGGCAAAATAATGCGTCCTTTGGCTGTTTTGAAGAAAAAGGCTGACAGTTTCTCACAGCCGAGTGCCAGCACAATAATTAATACAGGAGCCAGAAAAACTATGAGCCGGTCCATGAAGGGGTATAGTTCCAATCCCGAAGCCAACAGCACCAGCAGGATCGGAAAAACCAGCACCATGAAATATTTTCTGTCTTTCCTGTAGAGCGCAGCAAACCCGACAGCCAGTACCGCCAAATGCAACAAGGACATTCTGGCAATAACCCGCACAACCGGGTGGGTAGATGGAGACAGGTCGAGCCACGACAAGCCTAGCGGGTGATGCAGGATAGAAAATGATTTTTGGAAGAACCACGTCAGGTCAGACAATGACGTTGGCGGGAAAGGCATAAAGCTGTGTCGGATTTTAAACCAGTGCAGTAACCAGGCGGCTTCTCCATGCTTGTGGGTAAAAAGAAAGTAGACAGCGCCAAAGCTGACCAGCCACATAGAGAATGGAATGATGGAGCGAAACAGATGCCGCCACTCCTTATTTAGCAAGTAGTGCAGGCAGACACCAAAAGCCATACCTGCCAGTATGAAAATAGAGGAGAAGGAGAACCAGAGCAGTACTGCCCCGCTCAGCCCCCACAGGATAAGTGGGGGAAGCGCCAATTTTTCATGAAACCGGATGTAGAGAAACAAAGCTATTACCGTAGAAAGCAGCTCGGTGCTGTATTGCTTGGCTTCCACAGCGTGATATATCAATGGAGGAGCCGCTGCCAAAACACCTATGGCTACCACCACTCCTATTGGCTTGAGGAAGTAACGTGCTACCGGCAGGAAAAGAAACAGAGAAGCAATGCCGCAGATCAAAGGAAATAACCTGAGTGCCATCTCTCCGGTGCCGAAGAGCAACACCATCAGCCGTTCTATCCACAAAAAGCCAAGCGGTGCCTTCTGCTCATACTCCAGCATAGGGGCAGTTAGTTCCAGAAAGTTCATCTTAACAAGGCTGGTAGCCAGGAAAATCTCATCTACATACAGAGACCTGTTATCCAAAAAATGGAAAAGCCGGAAAAACACCCCGACTCCTATCAAAATCCACACAACAGTAGTCCACTCTTTATTTACCCGCCCGTCCGATGGGGGTAGTTCAGAATTCTTGCTGACTTCAGGAAAAGTCACGTTAAAAGATGTCGGCATTCTGAATCTTGATTAAGATTTTACTTCAGGATTTAATCTAAATATTTTTGTTGCTATTTGATATTTCGCTCGCTTTCAGGTTACAGTAAATCAAGCATAAATGCATTTATAGTTTTGTATCCGGGCTCTTCTCAGACTTTCTTTAAGTAACCTTAAGATTGTATGCAACTCTATCAATCTGCCTTTAACGCAAAAAAAAGTCAGCGTCAGTTTAACTTTATCCGATAAGGTGCAAGGTGAAGTTTATTAACCCGGTTAATCAATGGCTTCATATTACATTCTTGCCCTTTATCTATAAATGCAGCCCTATACCCCATTCCAGTACGTTGGCTGTGCGGGCATGCACCATGAGCATAACATTGGTAGAAAGACTCCTGTTAAGGGAATACTTCAAACCGTAGCGCTGATAATTTTGGGGAAACAACCTGTAAGGCTGATAGACATAGTGCCCGAACTGGAACACAAAAGAAAGCTGGTTCAGGTGCAACTCATGTCCTACAGTGATTCCAGCCATTCTTGAATCCAGCGCTTCATCAGGTGGCTGCAGAGACATGTTGATGAACTCATTGTGTAATGCTGCATCATGAAAAGCATCGACTCCAATTAAGATACTGCTGGTTCTGGTGATGCGTTTACTGGCATAAGCTGAAAGCGTATAGACAGGATGCTTCTTGTCTATTAGCAACACCTCCTTTACACCGGCAGCAATTCTTAAGTTAAGTCTAATGCTGTTGTCAATAGCTGCAGCTACGGTATCGTTTTGTTCCATATACCGCACCTCTCCCGGCTGGTATCTAACGCCAAACCCCAGCAGTGGAAAGTTCATACCATTGTTCGGCTTATCCAGGGCACCGTTGGAAAAGTGGCGGAAAGCCAGGTTCAGGTTCATAAACGAGTGACCACCAAACGGAAACTCATACCGGAGCGTACCACGGAGGGAGAAAGCAAGTGCGCTGCCAATGGCTTTATTCTGTTCGTTCGTGATGGGGACATAATGGCGTGTGGAATAAACTAGTCCTGTACCCACATGAAACCGCAGGCTGCCTTTCCTGCCTTCTATGATAGCATTATCCAGGTAGGTGGTAAGCGTTACAGCCTCTCCCAGTTCATCAGGCACACCGTAATTATAGTAAGCCAGGGCATAGCCAATTTGAGGGTACTTAAACCGTCTTTCCCACTCCCGCTTCCCTATAGTTTGCCTGTTGGCAAATACCTCTATTCCGACGGGGTGTGTGAAGTTAAGCGCCGGAAGTCCGCTTCTGTAGCGAAGTAAGGTTCCATAGTAGCCATTAACTCCAAATGACCAAGGCGTATTGCTATCTTGCTTGATATCCTGGGCGTGTACCTCCGGAATAATGCTGTACAGAATTAAAAGGCAGACTAAAACATACCGGTAAAATCCCCACATAGCAACACTCAAAAACTTCGACATTGAAAACTACGATTTGCCCTCTTTTTACTGAGCGCCTGGAAATAACAAACGTAATTTACTACGCCTCAGCCACGTGTAAGTTGTACAGGAACAGCTTTAAAAGCAGCGTTTTTTAAAACAATCGTATTTTTTACCGTGATACCTGAATCACTTATCTATGCCCATGACAAAATTCTTTTGCTTAGGCCGTACTTTATATCTGCTTTGTAGAACAGGTATCCTGCCAGCAGACAAGTGAAGAGTGAGAACAGCACGCTATTTTGTTTGAGGAACAGACCGAAGTACACTATCTGGATGAGGAAAATGTGGTAGGATGCTTTGCCCAGGGCAGCAAACAGGCGAAGAAACATAGTGTCAGAAAAGATAGGTAAAGACTTAAAGAGCATCCATACAATAGCCGCAGCATAGGCAAAGGTTAAGACGCTCTGTGTCTGCCACTCAGCAGTCATTAAGCTTATTTCTAAATCAGCATACACCATTCGGTAGAGGTATAAACCACTTGCCGCCGCAATAGCCAGGAAAATCAAAATGACATTCGCCTTGAAAGGCTGCAACATACTTTTGGACAGCACCAGGCCAAAAGCAATGGCAGAAAAATAACGAGGTAAAGCCGCACTGTAGAGGTAGTCTTCTTTCAGGAAAAGGTAAACATGACTACTCCAAAAGAGGAACAGGATTTCCAAAGCAACCAGCAAAAAGATAGTTCGCGAAGGGTGGCGCTGAAACAAATAGTATATAATAGGGAAGAAAAAGATGGTCTGTAGTATCAGCGTCACAAAGTAGTTACCTGGTCCGGTGACGGGCAACAGACCGATGAGATTATAGGCATCAAACTCCAACTTATGCTGGTTGTAAAGCAAAAACCAGGCAAGTCCTGCCAGTATAGAGAGTACGTATACCCACAGCAGGGGAAACAGGATGCGTTCTGCCTTTTTCCGAAAGTACTTTCTGGTGTACAGGGAGGAGAGTTTTGGCTTGTTGCCTGTAAACTCCATGCCTAAGTTAACCCCCATTAGAACCATAAAAACCGGCACTGCCTGCCAGATATGGAAAATGGCATAGGAGTTAAGCAAAGTACTCTTATCGAAAGCATGCAGCAGTAGGACCGAAACGATAGCCAGGCCTTTGGTAACATCTATCTGCTGAAAACGCTTCTGTGAATTAGTGAAAGCGGAAACCGTAGAAGAGTTAGTTGGAGGCATGGTAAAGGTATACAGGCACTCTTACTACGCAGGTCACATATAAAAAGGGCACACTACACTTTATGAAGCCTAAAAAGATTTCAAGAAAAGGTAATTGTAACTGACATAAAGAGAAACAGAAGAAAGCCAGCTGCTACACCTGCACATCGCCGTGCGTGTAGTGATGATAATCTTTTACCACCGTTTGCAGAAAATCCCACTCCGCCATTTCTGTCTGGATACCAGTTACTTCTTTTACGCGCTGGCTTATTTTCTCCAGCAACTCATAGTTGTTGTACTGCTTCGCTTTGTAGAGCAGTTTGCGGACCAAGGCCACATCTTTGTCTGTAAGCAGGTTTACCTCCGGGAAGCGAATTTGGTAACCATCTTCGGTGCTTACTGATATATGGTCTTTTCTGCGCACGGCCTGCTTCCGGATAACGGAGGTGCCGGCGGCCATGTCGCCGAGGCGCTGCCCTTTGTTGCTTACTGCTATCGTCACAATAGCTATCAACCCTGTCGATGCGGCGATATCTATTAACCGGAATACCCAGCGCAGGAGGTAATCACCGATGGTGGGCGCTTCGCCAGACAGTTTAACTACGCGGATGTCGCGGGCCATTTTGCCGATGCTCTGGCCATTCATAAATATCTCGCAGATGAGGTGGTAAAACAGGACGGGAAGCGCCATAATTATGAAGCCTACTACATTGTCACCCAGTCCCAGTCCATTCAAAGCCAGGCCAGTTATTAGCATCCACATAAAATATACCGCAAAGTCAATGAGGTGTGCAAGAATACGATCGCCAACGCTGGCAACGGCGTACTCCAACTCTACATTCTGCGTCGTCCTGATTTTAATGGTATTCATCTTAAAATAAATTTGCTTCCGTTTTTTTCTACATCACAATATACATATATTTGATAGAGTTCAAAATTGATTTACCGTGCGTGAGGCTGCCTTCATCCGAAAAAACAAACTTAAGTGGAAGTCCTATGAAACAAAGAAGCCTTCCAGCCCGGACGAACTGGCTGACCGGTTTATTGAGTTGACAGACGACCTTGCGTATGCGCGCACCTTTTACCCGGAGTCTGATACCACGGCTTACCTCAATACCCTGGCCGGGCGCTCCCACCAGGCCATCTATAAAAACAAAAAAGAAAAGCAGAACCGGTTTATTTCTTTCTGGAAGTATGAATTGCCTTACCTCTTCCGGCAGCACCACCGGCAGTTGTTCTATGCCTTTCTCATTTTTGCGGTCGCCTGTGGCATCGGCGCGCTCTCAGCCGCCCTCGACGATACCTTTGTGCGCCTCATACTCGGCGATTCTTATGTAAACATGACACTGGAGAATATCCGCAAAGGTGACCCAATGGCCGTGTACAAAGGGCGTGGCGAGGCTGAGATGTTCCTGTTTATTACCTTTAACAACATTAAAGTTTCTTTTCTAGCTTTCGTGATGGGCGTGTTCTTTTCCATTGGCACTTTTTGGGTGCTTTTCCAGAATGGCGTTATGCTCGGGGCCTTTCAGTACTTTTTCTACAAGCAGGGGCTGCTGCTCACTTCCGTGCTGACCATCTGGATACACGGCACCCTCGAAATATCGGCCATCGTAATTGCTGGTTGCGCCGGGTTCGTAATGGGCAACAGCCTGCTTTTCCCGAAAACCTACTCCCGCTCCTACTCTTTTAAGCGGGGTGCTCGTCAGGGCCTGAAGATTGTGGTGGGGCTGGTGCCCATTTTTATAACGGCGGGTTTTCTCGAAGGCTTCGTCACGCGGCACACTGAAATGCCGATGGCGTTGAGCCTGTTCATCATCCTTTCTTCTGCCGCCTTCATCCTTTACTACTTTATTATCTATCCACGTTCACTGCACAAAACCCATGTTACAGACAAAACAGAAAATTAACTTAAGAGAAGAAAGGAATTTCGGTGATAAGCTGAACGCCACTTTTTATTTTATCAAAACAAACTTTAGGCCGCTGCTAAGGGTTTTGCTGCTTTACGTTACGCCCGTAGCGCTGGCAGCAGGTATTTTCTCCGGGCTTTTTCAGGCGCGCACGTTCCAGCGCATGACAGGCGAAGGCGCTTATAGCACCTTTGTTGGCAACATTTTTATGAACCAGGTTACATCGCTCAATTATATCCTGAGCATGTTTTTCACCTTATTGAGTATTTTTATCCTCTCCCTTACAGTATATAGCTTTATGGTGGTGTATCAGGATGAGGAGGGTGAGGTGCAAACGGCAGCTGTGTGGGAGCACATCAAAGGAAACCTTGTGCCGGTTGTTTACAGTGGCGTCGTCATATCCGTTGTCACCTTCTTAAGCATTTTCCTGTTTGGCCTTGGTATTTACCTTGGTATTGTGCTGTCGCTCTTCATTATGGTGATGGTGCGCGAGGAGTCGGGTTTCATTGAAACAGTGGAACGCTGCTTTTATCTTATAAAAGGCAACTGGTGGGCAACCTTTGGCTTTTTGCTGGTGGTAGGCATTATTCAGGGCCTTATTGGTTTTCTGGCTGCCTTGCCGCTGGGTGCCGTTACCATATTGCACGCGTTTGAAGTGCCGGGTATGGACAGTGACATTCTGCTTGTTGTGGTAAATGCGTTGGCCTCTGTGCTGAGCATCTTCCTTTACTGCATCTACGCCGTAGCAATTGGTTTCCAGTACTACAACCTGGTGGAGCAGAAAGACGGCATCGGACTAATAGAGCAGGTCAACCTGATTGGCCGGACCGATACAAATCTAACCGCTAATGAGGGTGAGTTTTAAGTACCTGTTTACTTTCCTGTTCTCTTTTTGCCTGCTATGCGGTTTTGGCACGGTTGCACACGCCCAAGCTCCTGATAGCGTGCCTGCTGCCACTGCGCCTGTACAAGTGCGCCTGCCCGAACAGGAGAAATTGGAGGCCATGCGTGCCAGTGAAGATTTCCAGTATTACGAAGAGGTGCGCCCAGCCAACACCTTTTGGGAGCGCCTTAGTCGCAGGATAAAAATGTGGCTACGCGAGGTGCTGTACCAGGGCCAGGCAAGCGGCTTCTGGGAATTTCTCATTTATGTTGTTATAGCAGCTGCCATTGTGTATATAGTGGTAAAGATGCAGCATGTGGATGTGGGGAGCCTGTTCGGCAAAAAGAGTGCAAACAATGAAACACCTTATAATGTGTTTGAAGAAAACATACATGAGCTTGATCTTAAGGCTCTTACGGATGAAGCTGTAACACAGCGCGACTTCCGGAAAGCCATCCGCCTGCACTACCTCCAGAGCCTGAAAACACTCACCGACCGCGGCCTGATCCACTGGAGTCCGAGCAAAACGAACCGCAGCTATATCACTGAAATTGAGCAGCCTGACATACGAAGAGAGTTTGAGCAGCTTACCGGCATGTTTGAGTACGTATGGTATGGCGGTGCCGCCCTCGGCGACGAGCTTTTTGCCTCCGCCCGGGCAGAGTTCATTCAGTTCGACACTCACTTAAAGCAGCAGGCATGAAAGGCTACCGTCGCTATATTGCGTTGATTGTGGTGCTTTTCGGGGTGCTGGTACTGCTAGATTATTTCCGGCCAAAGCCGGTGGACTGGTCGCAGACCTTCTCCCGCAAAGATAAGATTCCGTACGGCACCTATGCACTGTATGAGTTGCTGCCCGGTCTTTTTGGGGGCGAGCCAGTGCAGCCGGTGCGGGAGCCCATTTATAACCAACTGCAGGATACTACGCTTTGGGGGAACTACATTTTTGTGAACAAGTTCTTTGCTGTGGACAGCCTCGATACAAACTTCCTGCTTGATTTTGTGCAGCGTGGCAACGATGTTTTCATTGCGTCGGAAAACTTTTCTTTTGACCTGTCGGACACGCTTCATTTTGAGACGGATATGCTGGATAATACAGATCCGGATTCCACTGGCTTGCTCTTCACCAGCCAGCCGCAGCAAGCGTATACTTACCCGGCTAACAACAACCAGTTTTACCTGGAAGTAACGCAACAGGAAGAACACGAGGCCTTGGGCCGAAATAAGGCGGGTAAGCTTGTGTTTATGAAAGTGCCCTTTGGCGAGGGCCACTTTTACATCAGTTCCGTACCACTCGCTTTCACCAATTACCAGTTGCTCACCCTGAACCAAAGCACCTATGCCGCCACAGCCCTCTCCCACCTGCCCGTGCAGCCCGTGTACTGGGACGAGTACCAGAAGCAGGGGCGGCTTGATGAGCAGTCCATTTTCCGGGTGCTGATGCGCCACGAGCCGCTGGCGTGGGCGTATTATGTTGCCCTGTTCACCATGGTGCTGTTCCTGCTGTTCAAGAGCAAGCGCACCCAGCGCATTATCCCGGTACTGGACCCGCCGCGCAACACCACTCTCGACTTTGTGAAGGTGATAGGCAGTTTATACTTCAACCACGGCAACCCCAAAAATATTGCCGAAAAGAATGTTATTTACTTTCTGGAGTACCTGCGCCTGCACTATCATGTGGCCACCAGCACACCAGATAAAGAACTGCGTGAGCGCGTTATAGCCAGGTCCGGGGCAGATGCGGAAGTAGTGAACAACATTTTCAATTTAATCCAGAGTATCCGGCAAAGCGACGGCATCGGAGAACAAACGCTGATGCTGCTAAACAACAACCTCGAAGATTTTTACAGACAAACCTCCACAAGGCCTTTGGCCAACGTATAGTTATGCAAGAAGAAGTACTAACCACCACGCAGGAAAACAAAACAGATTATAGCGCCTTACGGGAAACAGCACAACGCATCAAGCAGGAACTCCGTCAGATAGTTGTAGGCCAGGAACAACTGGTGGAGCTGCTATTGGTAGCCATGCTTGCCGAGGGCCATGTACTGATTGAGGGAGTGCCGGGAATTGCCAAAACACTCACAGCCAAGCTACTTGCCCGCACCGTGCAGGCAGATTTCAGCCGCATCCAGTTCACGCCAGACCTGATGCCTTCCGATGTGCTCGGCACCTCTGTGTTCCACCCCGGCACCGCTACTTTTGATTATAAGAAAGGGCCTATCTTCGCCAATATTGTACTGATAGACGAGATAAACCGGGCACCTGCCAAAACCCAGTCCTCGCTTTTTGAGGTGATGGAGGAACAACACATCACCCACGACCGACAAGTATACCAACTGGCTGCGCCCTTCATCGTGCTGGCCACCCAGAACCCGATAGAGCAGGAAGGCACCTACCGCCTGCCAGAAGCACAACTAGACCGCTTCATGTTTAAAGTGCTCGTTGACTACCCTAGCTTGGCAGAGGAAATAGCCATACTGGAGCTTCAGCACAAAGGCGCTCACCTAAAGCGCGACCTGGAGCGGGTGCAACCGGTGGTATCAGCAGACCAATTGCTGGAACTGCGCCAGGCAGTGCAGGCCGTGCACCTTGATAAAAAGCTGATTGAATATATTGCTCAGGTGGTGGGCGAAACGAGGGTGAGCAAAGCCTTATATCTGGGTGCTTCGCCACGTGCCTCCATTGCCTTGATGAACAGTTCCAAGGCGCTGGCTGCCTTGCGTGGCCGGGGTTTCGTAACGCCGGAGGATGTACAGGAACTGGCACCGGTGGTGTTGCGCCACCGCATTCTCCTGACGCCGGAGCGGGAGATGGAAGGTATTACGCCTGATGAAGTGATAAAGCAGATAATTCAGAAAATAGAGGTGCCCCGCTAGTGCAGTTTATCCGCAGCTTATACTTTACGAACCGTTTGTACCTGTGCCTGGCAGTGCTGGTGTGCCTCTTTGTGCTCGCCTTTTTCCTGCCGGTACTGTTGCTCGTGGCCAAAATAGCCTTTGGGGTGCTGCTGTTGCTCACCCTGATGGACCTGCTACTGCTCTACCGTACCAGGCAGGGTATGTTTGCCAGCCGCAGCATGCAGCAAAAGCTCTCCAACGGCAGCGACAACGATATATACCTGTACATCGAGAACAAGTATTCTTTCGCAGTGCATACTGAGGTGATTGATGAGCTGCCGTTCCAGTTCCAGAAGCGCGACAGCCTGTTTCGGGCTAATATTCCTAAAGGACGCACCCACATCATCCATTATACCTTGCGGCCAACCAAACGCGGCAGCTATAGCTTCGGAGCCATTAACGTTTTTGCGATGGGTACGCTGCAGTTCATCAAGCGCCGCTTCCGCTTTGCCCAGGACCAGGAGGTGCCGGTGTATCCATCTTTCATTCAGATGCAGCAGTATGAACTGATGGCTATTTCGAACAGGCTGCAGGAGATAGGTGTAAAGCGGGTGCGCCGTATCGGGCACAGCTCCGAGTTTGAGCAGATACGGCCCTATGTAGCGGGCGATGACCAACGCACTGTCAACTGGAAAGCTTCGGCCCGGAAAGCAGAACTGATGGTGAACAGTTACCAGGACGAAAAGTCGCAGCAGGTATACTGCCTCATCGACAAAGGCCGTGTGATGCAGATGCCGTTCGAA
This sequence comes from Pontibacter pamirensis, assembly GCF_010015475.1. Classification (GTDB taxonomy): domain Bacteria; phylum Bacteroidota; class Bacteroidia; order Cytophagales; family Hymenobacteraceae; genus Pontibacter; species Pontibacter pamirensis. Next base: position 10,347 of record NZ_SSNI01000021.1, on the reverse strand, counting down.
GGCCTTAGTTTGCTGGATTATGCCATCAATGCCTCGCTTGTCATCTCCAACATTGCCTTGAAAAAGCAGGATAAGGCCGGCCTGATTACGTTCTCCGACAAGATCAGCAACATGCTGCCGGCAAAGCGCAAATCAGACCAGATACGCCGTATCATGGAGCTGCTGTACAACCAGAAAACCATGTACCAGGAAACAGACTATGAACGCCTCTACACCACCGTCCGCCACAGCATCAGACAGCGCAGCCTGCTCCTGCTGTTCACTAACTTCGAAACGCTGAACGGGGCACAGCGCCAGCTGCCTTACCTCCGGGCCCTCGCCAGGCACCACTTGCTGGTAGTTGTCTTCTTCGAAAACACCCAGCTGCACGCTTTGCTGCACCAGCGGGCCAAGAGCACCGAGGAAATATACACCAAAGCCATTGCCCAGAAGTTCGATTTTGATAAGCGCCAGATCGTGAAGGAGCTACAACAACATGGTATCCACGCCATTCTGACGCCGCCAGAGCAACTGACTGTCAACACCATCAACAAATACCTGGAGCTAAAAGCACGCGGTCTGATTTAAATTTTTATATCCACCTTCCCCTCCTGTTTCGTTAAACGTAAGAAACAGAAGAAAAAGAATGAAAAATAAATCAAATAAAAAACAACTTACCGATATACCTTTCTCTATCCTGGACCTGGTGCCCATCCTGTCCGGGAAAACAGCTGCCGACTCCTTCAAAACCACCGTTGACCTGGCGCAACATGCAGAGCGATGGGGATTTATGCGGTACTGGATGGCAGAACACCACAACATGGCAGGTATTGCCAGTTCCGCCACGTCTATTCTGATTGGCCACGTAGCAGGCAATACTTCTTCTATCAGGGTTGGTTCCGGTGGCGTAATGCTGCCAAACCACGCACCACTCGTGGTTGCAGAGCAATTTGGCACCTTAGAGTCGCTATACCCTGGCCGGATTGATTTAGGCATAGGCCGGGCACCCGGAACTGATCAACTGACGTCGATGGCTTTGCGGCGGGACTTGCACGGCTCTGTGGAAGATTTCCCGAACAACGTGCAGGAAATCAGAAATTACTTTGCTACTGACCCTACCGCAAGAGTTCGGGCAGTTCCGGGCGAGGGTCTTGAGGTGCCGGTCTGGCTGCTAGGCTCCAGTACCTATGGCGCCCAATTAGCCGGGATGCTTGGTTTACCTTATGCTTTTGCCAGCCATTTTGCCCCGGCAAGCCTGCACGCTGCTTTAAAAGTGTACCGGGAGAGCTTTCAGCCGTCTGATGTACTGCAGGAGCCGTATGCCATGGCGTGTGTGAATGTAGTGGCCGCAGACACAGATGAGGAAGCCAACCATCTCGCCACCACGCTGTACGCCTCTTTTCTGAACGTTATAAGGGGAACTGCCAAACAAATGCAGCCACCTGTTGACAGCATGGACGGACTTTGGGACGCGTCAGAAAAATACAATGTCCTACAGATGCTCCGCTATTCTTTTATCGGCTCTTCTAAAACGGTGAAAGAAGAGATGCAGGCGTTTCTGGATGATACTCAGGTAGATGAAATCATGGTCGCTTCTCACATCCACGACCACGCGGCAAGGCTTCATTCCTATAAAATACTCTCTGACATACAAAAAGGCACAGCTCATTAGGTTGAGTTGAGCCTGCTACAGCTTAACCTAAAAGTAGATTCTATAGTAAGAAAACTGAGGAGTATCACCTTGCCAACTGACAAATAACATTCTGATGGCTTGGCTGATAGCTTAATTTTGCATTGTATATACCTAAATCCTTCACGGCATGAACCATACAAGCGAAGCAGCGAGAATACAGAAAATATTAGTTCCTACTGATTTTTCGAAGGAGGCAGATAATGCCTTACTTTATGCCGTAGCGATGGCCCAAGTCACAAAAGCTGACATTGTGTTGTTTCATGCTTTCCACCATCCTGTTTTTTCGCCGTCGCCCTATGATGAAGAAATTAAAAAAGTAGAACTGGAAGAGGAAAAATTAAAGAAACTGCAGGACCATACGAGTAAAATTGTTCGTAGCGTCTGTAAAGATTTCTCTGTGGATTATAGCAGTGGTGCCAGCACTTCGACCTCTATAGCGAGTGGTTCCTGTACATTTAGTCTAACAGAAGATGGAGCTGAAAAAAGCTCCGTTTGTATTACCTGTGTTTGTGTATTCGGTCTCTCTTCCGAGGAAATTCTGAAGGCCAGCAGGCAGTATGCGGCAGATATTTTAGTTATGGGCATGCGGGGCGCAGGAGCCATAAGCCAGGCCTTGCTGGGTAGCACTACCATGGCCATCATAGAGCAAAGCAAGGTGCCGGTTTTGGCTGTGCCTGCTAAGAGAGAATTCCAAGGATTGAAAACAGTTGTGGCGGCCATAGACTTAATCCAGTTACCTGACCTGCATACGCTTGATCCTCTCAAAACCGTAGCCACCACCTTCCAAAGCCACCTGCATGTGCTCCATCTGTACAAGAAAGACACAGAAAAGGCGGAGCGCGATAAAGCTTCCGGTTCCCTGGATGCGCTGGACGCTTGCATGCAGGAGATAAACCATGACATCCACTTCAAGCAAACAGAAGATATACCAAAAGGAATCCATGACTATGTGGAGGCACTGCAGGCTGATTTACTAGCTCTGCTTCCATCGCAGCATACTTTTCTGAGCAGGCTGCTGAACAAAAGCATTACCGGGCAAATGACGGCCAAAGCTACCATACCACTGCTGGCTTTACCGACCACAGCTTCTGAGACACAGCAAGGGCAAATAATTTAAGTTCTACTCAAAGAAACTTACATAAAGAAGAGCCGCTCAACCATCTGGTTGAGCGGCTCTTCTTTATGCTTTCATTTTGAAAATGAAAGGCTGGTGCAATTTAAATTTAATCAAAGCAGCTTGTCCAGCGTTATCGGTAATTCCCGTACACGTTTTCCTGTGGCGTGAAAGACAGCATTGGCAATAGCAGGTGCCACACTCACGATGCCTATCTCACCCAGCCCTTTTGCACCGAGCGGATTTACTATCTCATCTTTTTCTTCCACAAAAATTACCTCCACATCATGCACATCGGCATTAACCGGAATGTGGTACTTGTCGAGGTCGTGGTTCATGAAGCGCCCCAGGTTGTTGTCCATCACGGTATCTTCTTCCATGGCAACACCGATGCCCCATACCACACCACCTAAAATCTGGCTTCTGGCTGTTTTCGGGTTGATGATGCGCCCACCTGCCACCGCGCTCACCACACGGGTTACTTTGATGGTACCTAAATCCTCATCCACTTTCACTTCCACAAAAGTCGCAACGTGGGCATAACGGGCATAGTCGCTTTGGTTATCGGCAGGCTTGCTCGACACCTCTTCCTCAATAGCCTTGCCCTGGTTTTGACTCATAGCTGCCATGATAGAAACAGCTTTAGAAGACTCACTCTTCAGGCTTATCTGCCCGCCTTCAAAAATCACTTGTTCTAAGCTTGCCTCCACCAGGGGAGAATCCTTTACCTGTTGCGCTAGCTTTAACAGCCTCTCTCTTACCTTATCGCAGGCAGACTTCACGGCAGTACCGACGGTAGACACTGTCTTCGATCCGCCTTCCAGGGGCGCGTCCGGTAAAGAGGAATCCCCTAGTTTAAACGTTACATCATCTAACGGAATTCCAAGCGTTTCAGCGGCAATCTGCGTCATCACGGTATAGGTGCCCGTTCCAATATCCGCGGTGGCACTGCTAACGGTTAGTTTACCGTCTGATGTTACAACGGCTTTGGCACTTGCCTGTGCCTGGTTCGCCTCCCAGGCACCATGCGCCATCCCCCATCCTATCAGGTTATGCCCCTCCTTCATGCTCCGCGGTTCGAGATTACGCTTCTCCCAACCAAACTTTTCAGCACCTTGTCTATAACACTCCCGCAGTTCTTTACTGGAAAAAGGCTTGTCCTCGTTCTGGTCTTTCTCCGAATAATTCTTCAAACGAAACTCAACGGGGTCCATTCCAAGTTTATAAGCGAGTTCATCCATGGCACATTCCAAGGCAAAGATACCTGTGGTACCGCCTGGTGCACGCATATCGAGAGGAGTATACACATCGAGCTCTACCAGTTTATGGCTAAGCTTTACATTGCCGCACTTATAGAGTACACCTGCCCAGATGACCACGTCCTCGCTGTAATTCTCGAACCTGGAAGTCTCTGCAAAAACATCCTGCTTTAGAGCTTCCAGCTTGCCTTCTTTTGAGGCGCCTAAGGCAAACCGCTGCATTGTTTTAGGGCGATGGCCAAAGGAAAACATCTGCTGGCGCGTGAGTGTGACCCTGACGGAACGCTTCAGTTCCCGTGCTGCCAGCACTGCAAGGAACAGCTGGTACTGCGGCCGCAGGCCCGAGCCGAATGCCCCACCTACAAAAGGAGAGATAACCTGTACCTCCTCCGGCTGCATACCGAACGCGTGGGTAACGTACTGCTGGGTGTTCATGACGCCCTGAATTTTATCATAAACGGTCAGCTTACCGTCATCTTTCCAAACAACAGTAGAGGCATGCATTTCCATTGGGTTGTGGTGCTGGCTGGAATGGGTGTAATCCCCTTCTATCTGTACTGGTGCACTGGCTAAGGCTTGGTCGGGCTGCCCCCATGGCTCCGATGGCTCACCAGATTTGTATTCCTCCGGCACGTAGGCGCTTTCTATGTTTGTCTCAAAGTCTGTGTCGTGCGGCGATGTTTCATACTCTATCCGCACAAGCGATGCAGCATACCTTGCCAGTTCAAACGTCTCGGCGACGGCAAGTGCAATAGGCTGCATGCTAAACTTTATTTCATTGTCGTAAAGCGGGCGGAAGGGTGAGCCTGGAGGCGCATCCATGTCTTTGTAGTTTTTATCGAACCAGACATAGCCCGGGCGGTTTTCGTGGGTAAATACCTCCAGCACACCCTCCACCTCAAGCGCTTTACTTGTATCGATTTTCTTTATTTTTCCTTTGGCAATAGCGCTGTTCACTACAAAGCCATAGGCCAGATTCGGCACATTGAACTCACCGGCATATTTGGCTTCGCCGGTTACTTTGAGGCGGCCGTCTACACGGTTCGTTGGTTTTCCTATTTCGTTTGTTTTCATGATCTCGCCTCCATTTCTTTAGCCTGCAGCAGCGCACGCACAATGGCGCGCTTCGCCAGTTCTATTTTAAAATCATTATGTCCGTAACCCTTCGCACCCTGTACATAGGCTTCAGCTACTTTCTGAAAATTCTCTCTTGTAGCAGGTTTGCCCTTCAACAAGGCTTCGGCCTCAGGTATGCGCCATGGCTTGTGCGCTACACCTCCGAGTGCAACACGCGCTTCTTTTACAGTGTCGCCATCTATATCAAGGGCGGCGGCAACTGAGACAAGCGCAAAGGCATAAGAAGCACGGTCACGCAGCTTCAGGTAGGTATAACGGTCGGCAAAGCCTTTGGCAGGCAGGTCTATGGCCGTAATAATCTCGTCCGGCTTCAGGTTTGTATCAATGTTAGGCGTGTCTCCGGGCAGTCGATGGAATTCAAAAAGCGGGATTATACGTTCACCGTTTTTACCGGTTACTCGCACTGTAGCTTCGAGAGCGGCAAGTGCCACCGCCATATCAGATGGATGTGTGGCAATGCAGTGTTCGCTGGTGCCTAAGATGGCCAGGTCGCGGTTATACCCCTTTATTGCAGAACAGCCTGTTCCGGGTTCCCGCTTGTTGCAGGGTGTGTCGGTATCGTAAAAATAGTAGCAGCGGGTGCGTTGCAGCAGGTTGCCGCCATCCGTGGCCATGTTGCGCAACTGGGCCGTAGCACCAGCTAGTATAGCATGCGACAACAGCGGATAGCGCTTTCCCACCTCTTCGTGATAGGCCGTGTCGGCATTGGTGACGAGCGCGCCGAGACGCAGGCCTCCCTCCGCTGTTTCTTCAATAGTATCTAAGGCAAGGCGCGTGATATCCACCAAATGGCTCGGTCGCTCCACCTGTATCTTCATCAGGTCGAGCAGGTTGGTGCCTCCGGCAATAAACTTCGAACCTTTCTCTGACGTCACTTCGTCTACTGCGTTGGCCACATCGTTTGCTCTGGTATAGGTGAAATTTTTCATTTTGCCTGGCTCCTTTCCAGTGCTTCCTGCACTACTTTCACAATGTTGGTATAGGCCCCGCAACGGCAGACATTGCCACTCATCAGGTCACGGATATCATCTAGAGTTTTGGCTTTACCCTCGTTTATCAAACCAACAGTAGAGCAAATCTGCCCCGGTGTGCAGTACCCGCACTGGAAAGCATCGTGATCAATAAAGGCCTGTTGCACCGGGTGCAGTTCGCCTTCTTTGGCCAGGCCTTCAATGGTGGTAATCTCGGAGCCGTCTTTCATCACTGCCAGGGTTAAACAGGAATTGATGCGCTTCCCGTCTACCAATATCGTGCAGGCACCGCACTGCCCGTGGTCGCAGCCTTTCTTAGTTCCGGTCAGGTTCAGGTGGTCGCGCAGGAAATCGAGCAGCGAGGTCCAGGGCTCCACTTCCAGTTGCTTTGCTTCCCCGTTGATGTGAAGTGTAACGGCCTCTTTAGGAGGAGCTGAGAGAGAGGCTGTTTCAGTGTTTTCGTGTTCTGGTTTGTTTTTCATAAGCGGTCAGAAGAAATGACGTGTAAAATATTGTAACGAGGTTATTACTTACCTGAACCGTGACGGCAGGATGAACGATACCTAATGTACGCCCTCTTCTGCCTGAGGTTCTTGTAAAACACGTTCTTCAGCAAGTTGCTTTCGTGCCTGAGTTCGGCGAGCGAACTGTAGATTGTATTACCAGTATATCCTCCTAGCAAACCAATAAGGCTATATAACCCCGAAAGATAATTTAAACGGTTGTCAATGATTTTCTCTCTATTGCACAACTTTTGTCCCGTACTCCCTGATTTGTTTCTTTCAGGTAGTACGGTTTGTCTTTTGGCCTGCGTGCCCTCTCCGGAATAAAAGAGCAGCTAGCTGCCTTAGGATTAAACTTGGAAGAACTTGATAAATTTGTACTAATGGCAGAAGCCATAGAAGGCTTTTGGAGTAAACCTGAAAATCAGCGAGTCGATACCTGAACAGAGCACTTGGATATCAACGCCGTCACACACGCCGCCAGTATGATTGACAGTCACTACCCATTTGCTTATTGCGCTGTCCAGAAAACAAGCTAACCCGCATACTGGAGGTCGGCACCATCTCCAATACCGGGTTGAGCTTTATTTACTTGAAAAGGCTGTTAGCGAAAGTACGCCCTTTTCAGGCGCAAAGAATGAAAACCTATGTATTACTGGCAGGCGCTCCATTAAAGCACTGTTAGCAGGAGCACATGATTTCCTGCAGCTATCAGCGAAGCCACAGTCTTGCTTTCTCTTGCCAATGCGGGTCACAGTGTACTTAAAATCGACTATATATCAGCGTCCATGAAATCATGCACATCGATATCATCAATATAAGGATCTAAAACCGCAACAGCATTAGCAGTTTTTTTAAAGGTACTGATTATCTGTGCTTCCTTGCCTGCCCAAAGCTCAACAAACAATCCGTTCAATGAATAAAGCGTAACCTGCCAATCATTGTAACTGCGTTGGGCGAGTATGGTACCATCTTTCGCTAAAGATTCTGCCTGGCTCCTGAATGGGAGCCTTTCAAACATAGAATATTCCAACATACTAAATCTTTATAGTCAGCTATACTTTAAGTGTGCCAGCACGTAAATAGTTTCATTTTCACCGGCTCAAAAAAACACGAATATGACCTTGTTGTATAACCTCAATGGTTTGAAAGCTGCTAATTTATACAGAAAGCACAAACAAAAAAGTGAAAAAAGCGTGATAGATATAGCTTAGGGTATAACCAGGATAAATAAAGAAATGGGACGCAGCGAAGGAGAAATAAAGGTAGCAGTATTTGACTTGAATGGCACTTTTTATAACAAAAGTTCTAAAGATGAATTTTATAAATTCATCTTAGCCAAAAGACCTCAGAGGCTCCACTATATCTTGCAAATGCTTTATTATAAAACATTGAAAAAACTTCATCAGATCAGAAAAACAGAATTCAAAGAAAACTTTTTCAATTACCTGGATGAGCTCTCGCCGGAGCAGGTGGAGGCATACGCAGAGGAGTTCTGGGAAGAAGAGTATCCTGTCCATTTCAACAAAGAACTGAAAAGCCGTTTCGACCAATTAAAAAAAGAGGGCGTGCATATATACTGTGCTACAGGAGGCCTTGAACTATATGTGAAGCCTTTGTTTGAAAAATATGCTATCGACGGCTTTGCCGGGACAAAAGTACACTATGTAAACAGCACCTATAAAGTAATAGGCAAAGCTTGCAAAGACGAAGAGAAGATAGAGCGGCTGGAGGCTCATTTCAAAGGAAAGCCTTACAGGGTTGTAGAAGCGTACTCTGATAGCAAGGAAGCCATATTAGACAAAGCTGAGAAAGCATACCTGATCAAGGATGATAAAATTGTTCCTTATACCAGCTAGCAGGCTTAAACCTATTTGCATTTTGCTGATGAAATAAGATAGCTAAACTAGTATCTGACAGTTTACTCAAACTTTCTATAGTAACTGGCTTTTTGTAATTACTGGAGATGCGGCTGGAGGGCACGGAGTTTATCCGCCGCTTCGCTTTCTCATTCTGCCAAAGAACTTTGTTCGCATCCGTGACTACGGCATTCTGAGCGGCACCAGCAAGGCCGCAGCTATTCCGGCCATACGAGAGTATTTGCCAGGAGAAAAGAGGCAGAAGGTAAAGGCCCGGCAACTGCAGGAGTATAATTTGCTCCTGTGCCCCTGCTGCAACAAAGAGACGATGGTCACCCTGCAGGTGCTGCCCAAGCGGGGGCCGCCGCAGGGCATCAGGACAGGCAGGCAGTACAGGGAATACGAGAAGGGACTATAAAAAAAGCTACCGGAAAGGCGGCCTGGCGCAGCTATGCCCATAGCAGAGTAAAAGACATGAAAAAAGCGGGGCACCTCTTTGGAAAACAGCAAAGAGCACCTCTTTATACCTCTTCAGGCTCACATCCGTTGAGCTGGCCGGCTACCAGACAGCCCCAGACAAGTAGCGCAGGCAAACATCTTCCGACTTAAAACCCATAACGCATCGCACGGTTAGTGCAACCACGGCTTCATTGTCGGCACTCCGTACCCAACGAAGCCTTAGTTGTTGGGCAGAGTTATTTTATCTTCTTGAAAACACCAATTCGTTTGTAATCTTCAGCTGATATCTCTTCCCATTTATTATTGCGTAAAAGCACAATAGAAGAGACTGCTAACTGCCCATCTGTCTTTCTTAATCTCCAAACTGAGGTGGGCTCAAATTCTTTATAGTTGTCTACTTCAAATTGGGCTTCTACAATTGCAATCTTAATCGTATCCCCTGCGATAGAGTAGTTCGCATCGAAGTGCCAGTCCATTTCACAGTCATATAGCACCACTTCTCTATTGCTTAAGAAATGAAGCGAATCGCTGCAACTTTCGAGAGGGTTTGCTATTGTATTCACCCATTTTGTATCAACAATCTCTGTCTTTCTATTTATGGTAGGTCCAGCAAGCTCAAGGTTGTCATTTGCCTTTTCTTCTTGCTGAGGTTCTGGCTCAACACATGAAGCAAGTGAAGCGAAGGAGACACTTAATAGGAAAATCAGCTTTTTATTCATGATTACAATTTGGCCCAACGGCATTGTGCTATAATATGGGGGAGGCGAAGCCGAAGCCTAAATTATGCACTTTGTTATGGGCTTTAATTCTTTCTCTTTTTTTAGATGTATTTTATCACTTTGGTTGATTGAAGATATAAGAATAAAGCCCAACAGATACGAAACCCATCACAACAACTCCCCAAGCTATTATTTTCATAAACAAATTATCCAGTTTCGACCCGTTTATCTCGTTGTATATTCTATCGTACCGAGAATTAAAAAGAAACAGGAAAAAGAACAGAAGAAGACCTGCAATTACTATGGCAAGACTTATTCCTACAGACAATCTCGAGTTGTTTATTATGCTGTTGAACAGAGCAAAAACTGCCAAAAAGGACATGGTCAAGGAGGAGCCTACTAAACCAAAAGCTGTTAAGTGAGGAATATCATTTGTATAATTCCCGTTCTTATAATAGCAATTGTACACGTGATAGAATATCACATTTAATGCTTTCATCCTTTTCTTAAGTAATTTTTATTGCCCATAACGGCAGTTTGTCTAAAAACCTCCGTCTGTTTTTTAGTTAAATATAGCAATTTGGAAATATACTGTACTAGATGCAGCGCCTTTTATTCGTTGGCCAAAGCTTCGCCAACATGTCCCAAACATGG
>NZ_SSNI01000020.1 GCF_010015475.1 Pontibacter pamirensis | reverse complement strand
AGAGTGGTTTTGGAAAGTGCTCAGAAGGGTAATCAGGATAGGCAGGAAAGAAAAAAGAAGAGACAAAAACGGGCTACTAAAACCATCGCCAAATGATATACTTTACCCTTAGCCTGACGGCTATGGTCTTTTGACCAGCAAGCGCTAGGCTGTCGTGTGTTAACAGATTGGCTTAAAGATAATTATAGGGGTGAGTTAGAATAAGTGAAATTCTGCTTACCCCTTTTAATTTTTTTAAATCGGGTGACGCGGATGATGTTAAGCATACAAAACAATTCCTTCAAATTATGGAGAAGCGGTGAAATAGCTTTTACCGGATAGTCTTTTTTAATAACTTATGACATCATCTATATAGAAGCAAAAGCATGAACAGGTATTGTCTGGCGCTGGATCTGAAAGACGACCCAATGCTGATAGCGGAGTATGAGCGCTGGCACCAGGGTATATGGCCGGAAATCAGGCAGAGCATTCTGGATGCTGGTATAGTGGTAATGGACATTTACCGGTTCAACAACCGGCTTTTTTTGATAATGGAAACAGACAGCTCCTTCAGCTTTGAAAGAAAGGCAGCGATGGATGAGGCAAATCCTAAAGTACAGGAGTGGGAACTACTGATGTGGAAATACCAGCAGGGGATTCCGGGAGCCGGGCAGGGAGAAAAGTGGGTGCTGATGGAGAAGATGTTTTCATTGTAAAAGACAAAACACAGATTTACAGATAAAACTATGTTCCAATTAGATAACAAAATAGCCCTTGTCACGGGGGGCGGTAGCGGCATTGGGAAGGCGGTAGCGCTGACTTTTGCCCGCCAGGGAGCCACCGTGCATGTGCTGGATGTTAGCCCAGAGAATGGGAGTACAACGGTAGAGGAAATAGAAGAGGCAGGAGGTAAAGCATCTTTCCAGGCCTGCGACGTCACAAACCAGCAGGAAGTGGTGCAGGTGTTTCAGGGCATCGGCAAGCTGGATATACTGGTTAACAACGCCGGTATCTCCAACATCGGAAAAGCCGATACCACCAAAGAGGAAGATTTTGACCGCGTATACCAGGTGAACGTGAAAGGCGTATACAACTGCCTTTTTGCGGCTATACCCCTGATGAAGGCGAACGGAGGCGGAGTTATTCTTAACCTAGGCTCTGTTGCGGCTATTGTCGGCCTCAACGACCGCTTCGCATACACCATGAGCAAAGGTGCGGTGCAGGCCATGACCTTGTCTGTTGCCAAAGATTACCTGCAGGACAATATCCGTTGCAACAGCATATCGCCGGCACGGGTACACACGCCTTTTGTGGATGGTTTCCTGGAGAAGAACTACCCCGGCCAGGAAGAGGAGATGTTCCGAAAACTGTCGAAAACGCAGCCCATCGGCAGAATGGCAAAGCCGGACGAGATAGCGAATCTCATCCTATACCTCTGCTCAGACGAGGCTTCCTTCATCACCGGCACTGATTATCCTATTGACGGAGGCTTTATTAAGCTGAATAGTTAGCGCTAAACAGTATAGGTGTAAAAAAGTAACCCACCCCTGCTCCTCCGGGGAGGGGATTTTTTACCCTTACTGGAATTCCCCTCCTCGGAGGAGCAGGGGTGGGTTTTCAGTATAAAGAATAAACCAACATATTATCAGGTACTTGAGTTACTTGATATCTCAACAAAGAAATTCAAACAGGCTTTTCTCCTCGAAAAGCCCAAAAGTATAAAACATGAAACTGATACGATACGGAGAATTGAACAAAGAAAAAACCGGAGTTATACTGGAGGATGCTTACTATGACACATCCGCTTTTGGGGAAGACTACAATGAGCAGTTTTTTGAATCAGACGGCCTTGCCCGCCTGCAGGAGTTTGTAAAAAACAACAAAGGGAAGCTGGAGCGTATACCGGAAAACAGTCGCCTGGGCAGCCCGTTTGCCCGCCCGTCCAAGATTGTCTGTATTGGCCTGAATTATGCCGACCATGCCGCAGAAACAAAGGCCAAGATACCCGAAGAACCAATCCTTTTCATGAAGTCGACTACGGCGGTGGTTGGGCCGAATGATGACATCATCATTCCTAAAAACTCAGAGAAGACAGACTGGGAAGTGGAGCTGGCGTTTGTGATGGGCAAAAAAGCAAGCTATGTAAACGAAGCCGAGGCAATGGACTACGTGGCGGGATACTGCCTGCACAACGATGTGTCGGAGCGGGCATTCCAGCTGGAGCGCGGCGGCACCTGGGACAAGGGCAAAGGCTGTGATACTTTCGCACCCATCGGACCTTTCCTGGCCACCAAAGACGAAATTGAGGATGTAGATAACCTGCGCCTGTGGCTGAAGGTGAACGGCGAAATGATGCAGGACGGCACCACCGCCAACTTCATCTTCCGAATCCCGCACCTGGTCTCATACCTGAGCCAGTTCATGACACTGCTCCCGGGGGATGTGATTTCAACCGGAACACCCGCTGGCGTAGGGCTGGGTTTCAATCCACCGGTGTACCTGAAGCCAGGCGATGTGGTGGAACTGGGGATAGACGGCCTTGGGACTTCGAAGCAGCAGGTAAAGGCTTATGCAAAAGGTTGATGCTCACCAGCACTTCTGGAAGTTCGACCCGGTAAGAGACAGCTGGATTACCGACGATATGGCCAGCATCCGCCGCGACTTTGGCCCGGAGGACCTGCAGCCTCTTTTACAGCAGCATGGCTTTGACGGGTGCGTGGCGGTGCAGGCGGACCAGTCGGAGGCAGAGAATGAATTTCTGCTGACCTATGCTGATACTTATGACTTCATAAAAGGCGTCGTCGGCTGGGTTGATTTAAGAGCAGCCAACGTGCAGGAGCGCCTGGAGCATTTTGCGCAGTTCAGGAAGCTGAAAGGGTTCCGGCATGTGCTGCAGGGGGAGCCGGACAGGGCGCTGATGCTGCAGCCGGACTTCAAGAGAGGTATCAGCCAGCTCAGCAGGTTTGGCTTTACGTACGACATCCTCATTTTCCCGGACCAACTCCGGTATGCCAAGGAGTTGGTAGCAGCCTTCCCTGAGCAGCCTTTCGTAACAGACCACCTGGCCAAACCGAACATCAAAAGCCAGGAGATGGAAACCTGGGCAAGTGATATGAAGGCCATAGCAGCGCATGAGAACGTGCACTGCAAATTGTCCGGTATGGTAACAGAAGCCGACTGGCGCCACTGGAAGAAAGAGGACTTCAGCCCCTACCTGGATGTGGTGACAGAAGCTTTCGGCACGAACAGAATCATGTACGGCTCTGACTGGCCGGTTTGCCTGGTGGCAGCAAGGTATGAAGATGTGCTGAGCATCGTAGAAGACTATTTCTTGGCATTCAGCCACACGGAGCAGGCTGCTTTCTTCGGCGGGAACGCCAGCCGTTTTTATAAGCTTTCTTAAAAGGAAACAGTAACATGGATTTAGGACTGAAAGACAAGGTAATCATCGTATCGGGTGGCGCGAAAGGCATTGGCCACGGCATTGTTTCTGTGCTGGCCGCAGAGGGAGCCATACCAGTGATAATAGGCAGAGACGAACAGGACAACAAAAGTGTAGTAGCCGAAATAGAAGCACAGGGAGGAAAAGCTTTTCAGGTAGTGGCAGAGCTGTCGAAGCCGGAGGAATGCGAAAAGGCAGCCAGGTTGACAATGGAGCAGTTTGGCAGGATAGAAGGGCTGGTGAACAACGCCGGCTTCAACGACGGTGTTGGGCTGGAGCATGGTAGTTACGAAAAGTTTATGGCCTCGCTGCACAACAACTTAACGCACTATTACCTGCTGGCCCACTATGCCCTGCCAGCCCTGAAGGAGTCGAAGGGAGCTATCGTGAACATCAGCTCCAAAACAGCGGAAACAGGGCAGGGGGGCACTTCCGCTTATGCTGCGGCCAACGGCGGGCGCAACGCCCTGACCCGGGAGTGGGCCGTGGAACTGGCCAAGTACAGCATCCGGGTAAACGCTATCATTGTGGCCGAAAGCTGGACCTCCGCCTATGAGAAATGGATAAAAACACTGCCAAACCCCGAGGAGAAGCTAACAGAAATCAAAAGCCGGATACCACTGGAAAACAGAATGACCACTCCCGAAGAAATTGCCAACACAACTGCTTTCCTGCTGTCTGAGCGCTCCAGCCATACCACCGGCCAACTCATACATGTAGACGGCGGCTACGTGCACTTAGACCGAGCCATGGCGAACGCTTAAAATATTCAAAAGAATATCATTATCAACTTGTGGGCAATGCAATGTCGTCAACTTAAGGAGAAACAGTAGCTAGACTGTCATTTCGAACATTCTTGAGGCGCGAGCCGAAAAGAGCCAGCGAAGCAGTGAGAAATCTGGGTTGTTTCATGGCCCCGCAATATTTCTGATTTCTCACTGCGTTCGAAATGACAAAATAAATCATAATTTGACGACATTGCTTAAGCATCAATACACCTGCTATCATAGAATTCTAACTTCTGAAACTGCTGCTTAAGGTGGCCAGAAATACATAATAAGCGGAACGCCTAGCAGCACCATGCCAATCGTAATAGGTAGACCCATTTTCCAGTAGTCGCTGAATTTATACCCTCCCGGCCCCATCACCAGCGTATTAGACTGGTGCCCGATAGGTGTGAGAAAGGCACAGGAAGCAGCTACAGCGATGGCCATCAGGAAAGGGTCTGCCGAAACTCCCAGTTCACGCGCGATATTAATACTAATGGGAGCCATCAGTACGACGGTGGCGGCGTTGTTGATAACGTTGGACAATATGATGGTAATCGTCATCATAACACCCAGCAGCAACCAGATGGGGTGGCGGTCGCCTAGGTTCAGGATCTGGTTTGTGACCATATCGGCACTTCCGCTTGTTTCAAATGCCACGCCTACCGGTATCATGGCAGCCAGCAAAACAATCACCGGCCAGTCTATGCTGGTGTACATGTCTCTTAAAGGGAGTATGCCTGACAGTACCATCGCAACCGCGGCAATCATAAAAGCAATCTGGACCGGCAGCACGCCAAGCACCACGGTTACAATGGCTGCCACAAAAATGCTCAAGGCGAAAAGCATCTTCCGGGGCTTTCCTATGGTGAGGCCTCTTTGGGCAAGAGGGAGGCACTGCATGGCGGTAATGGCATCGTTAATGTTAACGGTTCTTCCCTGCAGCAGCAGCACATCCCCTATCTTAAAATGAGTTTTCCCGATTCGCTGCCATATTTGTTTCTCACGCCGTGCAACCGCCAGCAGGTTTATACTGTAACGGGTGCGCATGTTCAGACTGGCAGCGGTCTGCCCGATGAGGGGTGAATCCGCCATGACAATGGCTTCTGCGGTATGGATATCCTCTGATCCTTTAGCTTCTTTCCGGATAGGCTTCCCCCCGGTAAGCTGTGCGCCTGTGTTATCTATAAATACCCGGAGATCCTCCGTGCCTGCTTCCAGTATCAGTATGTCGTCCGGCTTTATTTCCTCAGAAGGAGAAGGAGCATGTATCCGGATGCCCTTCCTGACCAGGCCCAAAGCCAACACCTCTGTGTCCGCCACCCGGTTCATTTCTGCAATGGTTTTGCCGTTGAGCCGGGAGTCTTCTGTTACTTTTACCTCTGTAATGTAGTTCTCTATCTGAAACAGATTATTGGAGGAAGTTTGGGTTTTCCTTTTGGGCAGCAGCCTCCAACCCAGCAGCGTGATGAATAGGAGGCCTACCAAAGCCAGGGAGAACCCCACCGGGGCAAAATCGAACATGCCGAAGCGCTCCCCGGCAACATCAGCCCTGAATGTGGCGATAATGATGTTAGGAGGAGTACCAATAAGTGTCACCATACCGCCCAAAATAGAGGCGAAGGCAATAGGCATTAGAATAAAGGAGGGCGGGTTGCCATGTTTTCTGGCCATGTGCAGCGCCACCGGCATGAGAATAGCCAGAGCCCCGATGTTATTCATAAATGCAGAGGCAATGGCGACGATGAAGGAGAGGGTTACAACCTGAAGCATGAGGTTGGTGCCAAGCTTCGCCAGCAGACGGCCCACTATATCAATCAGCCCCGAGTGCTGCAGCGCCTGACTGATAACGAGCACCGCCGCAACTGTGATAACAGCCGGATGGCTGAAACCTGTGAAAGCTTCTTCAGCCGGTATTATGCCCGCGATAATCAGTGCGAACAGGGCGAGGAGCGCTACAATGTCATAGCGCAGTTTCTCCCATACAAAAAGCACCAGCGCTGTGCCAAGGGTAAGAAAAACGAGAATTTGTTCCATGAATTAAAGTTCAGGCGCTTATGACAGCCAACTAGCTGCGTAATCTACAGAGGCTAACGCATGTTCATGGCATTATACCATGAACATGCGTCTGTCGGATCTTTTAATTATTTCCGATGTGCCTTATACTACTCCTGCTACAGGCTTCACGTCTCTTCTCTCAGCCTGACAGGAGCCTGCTGTACTTAAATAAAGCTTTTTTTCTTGTCATAAAAAAGCACAGGAGCGGCAGCCTGGCACAAGGGGGCGCAGTAACTTCTTTATTTTCGTAGATATATTTTACTATATTGCTTGATTAAAAACATTGATCGCACAGGTTGTAAACACAACAAGCATAAGTTTTAATTTAATTTTTTGCCTTTACCCATCATAAATGAACATTTTAGGAAAAATACGTATGGTTTCCCGTTTCTGGCGTTATCGTCGCAGAACCGAGAAAGAGTCCGTGAGGTTTTTATTGGATCAGGATTTAGCAGGCACCACTGTTCTGGATATTGGTGCAAACAGGGGCATCTATACCTATTGGATGTCCAAACAGGTGGGCGACCTTGGTCGTGTTATTTCTTTTGAGCCCCAGCCTGAGCTAGGCGATTTTCTGTTGGATCTTAAAAAGTCGTTTAAGCTGGAAAATGTAGTAATCGAAAACAAAGGACTGTCTGATAAAGAAGGCAAGTTTGATATTTTCAGAGGGTTCGTTGGGTCAGGAGGCGCCAGACTCGCACAAAAAGGAGAAGAACTCCCGGAAAATAGCGATCTTCACAAAGTAGAAGTAGAGGTAACAACCCTTGATACTTTTTTTCAAGGCAAAGAATTGAAAAACCTGGCGTTTATAAAGTGTGATGTGGAAGGCCATGAACTATCGGTTTTTAAAGGGGGAGAGAAGACCCTGAGAAAACACATGCCCACAATACTGTTCGAATGTGGGCATGAGGAAGCGCAGGCCGGAGAAATATTTTCATTCTTAACGAACATGGGCTACAAAGGCTTTTTCATCATCGACGGAAAGAAGATTGATTACAAAGAGTTTGATAAACACCCTTACCGGAAGCCAACTGAAAGCCTGCGGAATTATATGTTTGTGAAAAAGTAAAAGAGAGCGGGAGGACAAACAGGAGGAAGCACACTTGCTACGGCAACTTAGCCAAAGGGAGGTGCTACAAATAAAGATGTCGGGTTAAAGTAGTGCACAACATCAGTTAAAATTAACACAGAAAAGCCCCTGCTGTTCATGCAGGGGCTTTTCTGTGTTGTAAACTAAATCTGTCTTCTGGCTCAGAAACCGGCGCAATCGCTTGACGGTACATTTACGCCACCTGCCTGCTCGTATACCACAGTGGCACCCAGGTGGCTGGTGTATATCAGGAAACCCTCCCCCACTACCATCAGCAGCACAACTACTGCCTGCAGCCATTTCACTTTTACCTTTACCAGGTTTAAGCGGAGGCTGAGTTCCAAGGCAGTGGCTGCGGAAAAGAGGTAAGCAAGGTTGTATGCCGCTATCTCGTGCCTTTTCAGCACCGTTGGGTCGCACAGCTTTCTGGATACAAGTCCATCGGCCATATCACCTGTGTAAATGCTAACCCAGGCCATCAGGCAACCAGCATATAGCAAATAAGCGCCGGCCCTGTGCCAGAAATGGGCCTGGCTGCCCTTCAGAAACAGAGCTGCTAACTTGGAAAAAGTAGCCAGCAGCAGCAGCGAGATAGGAAAATGTAGGGTAAGCGGGTGCCACATCTCCGTTCGCCAGAAGGTGGTTTCAAACATGTTATTCCAGGATTCTTACCGCGATTGGCTCCAGTCTTTGTCCTACCTTTTCAACTTCAACCTCTACCTGCTGGCCTTCCTGCAGCTGGTCGAACGCCACGGTCTCACCATTTCTTGTTAAGGTGGTGTTTTCATTGAAATACAACTCCAGGCGCTGGTCATCGGCTGTTTTTACATAAATCTCTGTTTTCTCCGGCTCTACTTCATCCACAGTGCCCAGGTAGGTGCCTGACTCTACCGCATCCGTGCTTTCCTCGCAGGAATACAGGAAAGGAACCATGAACAAAAAGAGAATTGCAATTAGTTTTACGCTTTTCATAGTGTTTTTAATTAAAGTATGAGTTTTGTCAAATATAATTAAAAACGCAGAAGGGGGCATAACAGGTTCTTACTTAAAAAAGCAGCGGAAATGATTTATACAACCTTCCTTGACTCGTGTGTTTGCCTCTCTCCAGGTATTTTCTATCCTGACTATTGATAATAGCTTGTTTGCTAGCATGATATAAATTGAAGGGTGTTAGCTCCCGTTTCTAATCTTTGTTATCACACCTAAAAAAAGTTCCGGCTTATTTAAAATTATTTTAAATAAGCCTTGCCTGTTATACCTGTTGCGGTTAGCTTTGCACATCTATTTATAATAAGTCTAAATAAAAACTGACTACATAAAGAAATGATGTTCAATTCCTCTACATTCCGAACCTTCACGCTTGCAGTTGCAGCCTGTGTTGCTTTTTCTTCCTGCTCCGACGAAAAAGAAGACGATCCTTCTTATAATGTTCCGCAAACTTACAACTTTGAGAATGTAAGCTATACTGGCCAGACGCAGCGCATACAAATGCTGGATGAACTGGACGCTTACATCAAAACAGGCCATGACGGTGATGTGCTGAATGCACAGAAGATGAAGGACATGTATGCAAATGCCAACAATCCTTTTGCTGACGCCAGTCTTAATGCAGCAACCTCTAAGCAGCTGAAGAACAAAACTATACTGACAGCCCAGCCTGTGTTTGAAGCCTTGTTCGATGACGTGGCCGCTGCCAGCCTTTCTTCAGGCATTCCGGCTTTAGAAGGTCTTCCAGGCTTGCTTACTACAGCAGATGGAAGCAAAAGCTACCTGGTTAACGGAGACGGGTTGGAGTATGCACAAGTGATACAGAAAGGATTGATGGGCGCTGTTTTCTTCAATCAAGCTGTTGAAAGCTATCTGTCTGCCGAGAAAATAGGTCCTGCTGTGGATAACACTACCGTAACGGCAGGCGAAGGAACAAAGATGGAACACCATTGGGATGAGGCTTTCGGTTACTTCGGTGCACCGGTTGATTTCCCCGCAAATACCACAGGCACCAAATACTGGGCCAACTACAGCAACAAGGTAGATGCTGCGCTGGGCAGCAACAAAGCCCTGATGGATGCCTTCATCAAAGGACGCGCAGCCATTTCTGCCAAAGACATGGAGGGTAAAGACGAAGCAGCCGCAACCGTCCGCACCGAGTGGGAGCGTTTAGTAGCTGCCGCTACCATTCTTGAACTGAATGCAGCCAAGGCTAATATCGCCGACCAGGCTAAGAAGAGCCACTACCTGTCTGAGGCTATCGGCTTTGCGATGGGCCTGCAGTACATAACAGCACCAAAATTATCAGCTGCCCAATACCAGCAGGTAATGGACGCTATCGGTACCAACCTTTACGAAACAACTGCCGACGATATAAACGTAGCCATCAATATAATTAGCACTGCTTATGGCATGGATAACATCAAAGGGCAGCTATAGTACCTTAAAATATTATTGTTAGTTTTTGAAAGTGCAGCAGCTGCGGAAATGCCAATCCTCAGATGCTGCCTTTCGCATTTAAAAATACACCACATGATAGTGTTTAAGAAATATACAGTAATGGCTATTGCCTGCCTCGCCGTGCTGAGCAGCTGTGGCTCTGATAATGAAGGTGGCCCTGCAACAGAGTACGACCGCCAGGCGATGGTGGCCCACTATGCCGACAATTTGATTGTGCCCGCCTTTAGAGTGTTTAATAACAAGACAGAAGCCATGGTTGCCGCTGTCAATGCTTTTGTGGCAACGCCCACAACCGGCACACTGGTCACTGCCCGCACCGCTTACCAGGATGCCTATATAGCCCTGCAGGATGTGAGTGTGTATGAGTTCGGCCCGGCAGAGGAACAGTTGCTGCGCGCAAACCTCAATATATACCCTACCTCCGCTGCTGAGATAGAAAATAATGTCATGTCAGGCACC
Organism: Pontibacter pamirensis; assembly: GCF_010015475.1. Lineage (GTDB taxonomy): Bacteria > Bacteroidota > Bacteroidia > Cytophagales > Hymenobacteraceae > Pontibacter > Pontibacter pamirensis. Next base: position 108,106 of record NZ_SSNI01000020.1, on the reverse strand, counting down.
TACGACTTGCAAGCCGCTGCCAATCTCGATACCAAAGGCTTTCCGGCCCTGGATTATCTCCTGTATGGTGCCGGTTCTGAGGCTGCCATAGTGGAGCAACATACCTCCGGTGCCCATGCCGCAAATCGTAAAAAGTACCTGCAGGATGTCAGCAGTCTGGTTCACCAGCGTGCCAATGCCGTTTATACCGGCTGGACCAGCGGCAACTATGCGGATACCTTTAAAAATGCACAAGGTACAGCCGTGGGAAGCGCAGTGGGTAACCTCGTGAACCAGTTGAACTTTGACATCGACGTGACCAAGCGCGCCAAAGTAGGATTCCCGAGCGGCAGGTTTTCAGTGGGAGAAGCGCTGCCGGAGAAGGTGGAAGCTTACTACAGCCAGACATCACTGGAGTTACTGAAACAGGCTATTCGTGCTGAGAAGGCCACTTTTATGGGAATGACAGCAAACGGCACCAATGGGCCGGGACTGGACGATTACCTGGACCATGTGGAGGCACCTTATGGAGAAGGCATGCTTTCTGATGCCATTGAGGCGCAGTTTGATGCTGCTCTCGCTGCCGCAAACGCCGTGCAGGGACCATTATCAGAAGCGGTTACCACGCAGCCGCAGGCCGTGACAAAGGTCTACGACGAGCTGCAGAAGCTCATCGTGCTCACCAAAACTGATATGCCATCCGCACTGGGTGTTGCCATCAACTACACCGACAGCGACGGCGACTGATATCTTTTCAATTTAATTGCTGTCATCTCGACGACAGGAGAGATCTTAGCTACTTCATGCTCTTCCAGTCAGATTTCTCACTAGCGTTCAAAATGACATATCCTGGACTGCCTTATTAAAAAGCCTTAAGTTCAAAAGCGACAGTTTATATGCTCCAGAAGCTAAAGCCGTATCTCACCGCACCAGTATCCGCAGCACCGCTGGCAGTATTCCGCGTTATTTTTGGCGGAATGATGCTGGCCAGTATCCTGCGTTTTATCTGGAAAGGATGGGTGACGGAGCTGTATGTGCTGCCGAAGGTATACTTTCCCTACTACGGATTTGAGTGGGTGCAGCCACTGGGCGAAACAGGTATGTATGCCCTCTTTTCCGTGATGGCAGTGGCCGCCTTGGGAATAATGGTTGGGCTGTTCTACCGCCTGTCGGCGCTGCTGTTCTTTCTCAGCTTCACTTACGTTGAGCTAATCGACAAAACCAACTACCTCAACCACTACTACTTTGTGAGCATTGTGGCGCTGCTGCTGGTGCTGGTGCCGGCGCACCGGCATTTCTCGCTGGATGTGCTGCGCAGGCCGCACACCTGGGTGAGCCATGTGCCGCGCTGGGCTGTGCTGATTTTCAAGCTGCAGATGGGGCTGGTGTACTTTTATGCAGGTATCGCCAAGCTAAACCCCGACTGGTTGCTGGAGGCCATGCCATTGCGCTACTGGTTGCCTGCCCACACGCACCTGCCGCTCATTGGTCCGCTGCTCGACGAAGTGTGGGTGGCCTTTCTGTTTTGCTGGTTTGGTGCTTTCTACGATCTGACTATTCCTTTTTTCCTGAGTTGGCGCAGGAGCAGGGTGTTGGCTTACCTCACAGTCGTGGTATTTCATATGCTTACGGCGGTGCTGTTCCAGATAGGCATGTTCCCTTATATCATGATGGTGAGCACACTCATTTTCTTTTCCGAAGGCTTTCATGAGCGCCTGCTGGGCTGGTTCCGGGGGGTGGCTAAAGTACATATGCCTGCTGCTCCTGCCTATGCGAGGGTGGGGGCGCAGCCACTGCTTTTAAACCTGCTGGCGTTATATTTTGTCGTGCAGGTGCTAGTGCCCTGGCGCTTTGTACTGTACCCCGGCCCACTCTTCTGGACCGAACAGGGCTACCGCTTTTCCTGGCGCGTGATGCTGATGGAGAAAGCCGGAACAGCCTTTTTTTATGTGCGCGACCCTAAGACGGGCTATGAAGTGGAAATCAACAATCGCGATTATCTGACCATTACCCAGGAGAAGCAGATGGCCATGCAGCCCGACATGCTGCTGCAGTACGCCCACATGCTGCAGCAGGACTTTGCCGCCCGCGGTATCCCTGACACGCAGGTGCGTGCCGAGGTGTATGTCAGTATGAATGGCCGTGGCAGCCGGCTTTTTATCGACCCGACTGTTAATTTAGCGGCCGAAAAAGAGAGCTTCCTGCCGAAACCCTGGATTTTACCTTTAGACGAAGTGGCTCTTCCGCAACAGGCGGTCGGGCAGAAATAGATGAACATGCGCATCACGCTAACTATCGCTCTGGTGCTTTGCAGCTGTCTGGCTGCACTGGCACAAACATACTCCATCACTGGTAAGGTTACCAGTACTGCCACGCAGCAAGCCGTGCCACAGGCCGAGGTGTTGCTAACGAACACTGGTTCTTTGTTTAAGGCCAATGCACAAGGAAACTACACCATCCCAAAACTGGCTCCCGGCACTTACACTTTAACAGCCTACAGCGTAGGTTGGGGTTCGGCTACACAGCAGGTAACTATCAGCAACAGCAACATTGCGCTAAATTTTACGCTGAAGCCGCTGGAAGGGCAGTTGCGGGAGGTAAACGTAAAGGGGGAGCGGGAGAAAACGTTCGGCATCACCCGCCTGAACTCTGTGGAGGGTGCCGCTATTTATGAAGGTAAAAAGAGTGAAGTGGTGGTAATTAGCGACATAACCGCAAATAAAGCTACCAACAACAGCCGCCAGGTATTTGCCAAGGTAGCAGGCCTTAACATCTGGGAGAGCGATGGCGCCGGCTTGCAACTCGGCATCGGAGGGCGTGGCCTCAGCCCGAACCGCACTTCCAACTTTAACACCCGCCAGAACGGCTACGATATTTCGGCTGATGCCCTCGGCTACCCTGAAAGTTACTATACCCCGCCTATTGAGGCGCTGGACCGGATTGAGGTGGTGCGCGGTGCGGCCTCGCTGCAGTATGGCACGCAGTTCGGCGGCATGATCAATTTTGTGATGAAGGAAGGGCCGGAGGACAAGCCGTTTGAGCTGACAACCCGCCAAACGGTTGGCTCATGGGGGCTGCTGAACACCTTTAACAGTATCGGCGGTACCAAAGGTAAGCTGCACTACTATGGCTTTTACCAGTATAAGCGCGGCGATGGCTGGCGCGAAAACGCTGGTTTTGATGCCCACACGGCCTTTGGTTCACTCCATTATAAACCGAATGAAAAGCTGGAGATAGGCTTCGATTATACCTACATGGATTACCTGGCGCAGCAGCCAGGCGGCCTCACAGACCAAGCCTTTGAACAGGACGCACGGCAGTCTATACGCGACCGCAACTGGTTTAAAGTAAACTGGAACCTGATGGCCTTAACATTAGATTACCGCCTGGGCGAGCGCACAAAACTGAACATCCGTAACTTTGGGCTTCTGGCACAGCGCGATGCCCTGGGCTTTATGGGCAAGATCAGCCGGCCGGATGATATTACCCAACCGCGCACGCTGCTGCAGGACCAGTTTAACAACTTCGGCAACGAAACACGCCTCATCCACCGCTACGACTTGGGCAACTCCTTCTCTACCTTGCTGGTGGGCGCCCGTTACTACCGCGGCTTCACTGACCAGAAACAGGGCGATGGCTCCACTGCCGCAGACGCCGATTTCCGGTTTTACTCTGAAACGGGTGCGCCTAATGCTTCCAGCTACGATTACCTCAGCCGCAATATCGCTTTCTTTGCCGAGAATATCTTTAACATCACACCCAAACTCAGCTTAACTCCCGGTGTGCGTTACGAGTGGATTAACACTAACGCCGATGGTAGCTACCGCGATGTGGTGCCTGATCAGGCTGGTAATATTATCCGGGATCAGGTGGTGCCGGAAGATCGGGAAAATTCACGCAATGTGCTGCTCATGGGCCTTGGCCTGAGCTACAAGCCAAGCGAGCAGATGGAGGTATACGCCAACTTCTCACAAAACTACCGCGCCATCAACTTCAACGACATGCGCGTGATCAACCCGAACCAGCTTGTGGACCAGAACCTGAAAGACGAGTCCGGTTACAGCACTGACTTGGGCTTCCGGGGCAACATCAGCGGCATTCTGAACTATGACGCCAGCTTTTTTTACCTGGCGTATGAAAACCGCATCAACTTCCGGAACATACCAGGAACCACCAACCGCATCCGCACCAATGTGGGAGACTCGCGCAACCTGGGTCTGGAAACTTTCATAGAGGCGGACCTGCTGAAGTTATACTATGGCAAAGAACACCCGACTAGTCTCTCTGCCTTTTCTAACATTACGCTGGTAAACACGAAGTACAGCAGCCCACTGACGGATATAGATGGCAATGATGTGGAGCTGGCGCCGCCTGTTATTGCGAAGTTGGGTCTCTCTTTTAAACGCAACAATTTTAAGCTGGCTTACCAGTACGCTTATACGGCCGAGCAGTATACCGATGCACCAAACTCACTGCTGGAGCCAACGGCTGTAGTAGGGGTTATACCTGCCTACTGGGTTATGGACCTCTCCGGTAGCTACACCTACAAGCGCTTTACCCTGGAAACCGGCATCAACAACCTATCTGACAACCGCTACTTTACGCGCCGCGCCACAGGTTATCCAGGCCCGGGTATTATCCCATCAGATGCCCGCAACTACTACGTCACGCTGCAGTTTCAGCTGTAGGTGATAGTTGGTAGTGAAATTACAGCTTCATAATTATATGGTTCCTGATCCGGCTGTGCCCCACTCCCAATTTGGAGGAAGGAGAAGAATCTGCTAATTTGAGGAAGCAGGCGATATGTGCTTACAGGATGTATTTCCTGAATATGTTGTCACCTCAGAAACGATGTAGCAAATACTTTAAACCCATTCTGAACAAATGAACAACCAGATCTGGATAATGACCTCAGCGTTTGATAAGCTGAGCCTGGATGATGTAATTATAAAGGCGCAGGAAGCAGGTGTGCAGGGGTTGGATGTGTGCGTGTTCCGCAGAGACGGCACCCGCGACGACTTTGTGGCGACCCACCTAGATTACGAGAACTTCGGCCTTGATGACGCCAAAAAACTGCTTGACAAGTTTAACGGCGCCCGATTGCAATTTTCCATAGGCGCTTTTGATAATCTGATTGGCGGTGATTCGGAGCAGCGCGTGAAGAATCAAAACCATTTGCTTCGGCTCATCCGGATGGCTCACCTGCTGGGCGGCGATGCGAATGATGTGAAGGTCGGTACCTTTGTGGGCTACAACCATGAACTGGGTAACCAGGAGTATGGCTTTCAGAAGAACCTGGAGGAGTATGCCCGCATTTTTGCTCCCATCATTAAATATGCCGAGGACCTGGGCGTAACCGTGCTGTATGAGAACTGCCCGATGGAAGGCTGGCGCTCCCCAGGCTACACCGGTACCTTCAATAACCTACCTGGCGTGCTGGCTGCCCGCAAACTGATGTACGAGCTGATACCGAGCAAAGCCCACGGTGAAATCTATGACCCCTCGCATGATGTGTGGCAGCACGTGGACCCCAGCGAGGTAATTCAACACACAGATATGGTGCGCCTGCACCGCATTCACGTAAAGGCGACCCGCAGGGGCAACAATGTGCACTGGGGTAACATGTACCCGATGCAGCTGGTGGATAAGGATTTGGCGAAACGTGCCGGCGTGCCTATCTGCAGCAATGAGTGGGACCGCCATAATTACGAGGCCATGCTACCCGGCTTCGGCGGCTCCGACAGCATGGACTGGCGGGCTTTTGTGAACACACTGAAGGAGCAAGGTTTTACCGGTCCTTTTGAAATCGAGAACGAAGCAGCTTTGTCGAAAGGCACCGGTAACATGGGCGCCATCATGCAGGGCTTCAAAGCCACTACTTTAAACTTGGCGCCTATGTTGTGGGAACTCACCGAAGCGGGATATCAGTATAATGCTGGAGGCTTCCGCGAACTGAAGCAGGCGGCTTCAAAAGACGTTCCGGTAGTAACAATGGAAGTGCTTTCATGAAATTGTTATTGCTGATGTAAGTCGTAACAACAATTCTGTTCGGTATGAAGTGGTGCTGCTTAATGCCTGCCATTTATGGAATTAAAAGAAGTAAAAACAGCACTGAAAAGACATAACTCGATATGTTATTAAATATATGTAAATATTTATATTGTTAATTTTGTTTATCAAACTTACAATCTTAACTTAGAGCATTAAGTTTGTTTTCATAGCTTGGAAAGGCACTCTATTTTATAGGGTGCTTTTTTATTTTACGGGGTTAACTACTTCGCCTGGTCCTAAATTTTATTTGATGAGGTTTTACAAGCTGATGCATGACTGCGTGTTAGGGGCAGGTTGCGACCACCCCTAACAGAGATTGGAAAAAAATTACTGCCTTGCCGGCTTATGCTTTTACTGTTGTAGTGCCTCCTCCGCGCAGAGATATGTCTACAGGTGTATTTCTTTCCCAGGCACCGGAAGTAAAGTCAGGCACATCAATAGAAGTAGAACGGTTGGCGACAGACCACTCACTTAGAGGGGCAACAGCACTCCACAAAGCGGCATCATACACGTCCTGATCCAGAGGCAGGCCGTTACGCAGGATGTCGATTAGGCGCCAGTCCATCAGGAAGTCCATACCACCATGGCCCCCGATTTGTTTCGCCATATTTCCCAGCTTCCTTGTTATCTCAGGCGTATATTTTTCTTCCAGCGCTTTCAGTTCTTCCGGCGATACCCAACCTTCGTGGGAGGTGGCAATCCTGGCTGGTGAAGGCCACTTTCTGGCCGTGGCTTTTGTGCCGCTTACCAGATGGATTCTGGAGTAGGGCCTTGGTGACGACACATCATGCTGCACCATAATCGTCCTGCCTTTTTTTGTGCGGATGGTGGTCGTGTTCATGTTCCCACGGTATGCATGGGCCACGTATGGCTGATAGAAATTGTCTTTGGCGGCCAGTTCACGGGCTGTTTCTGCCATTGTAAAATCATTGCTGGAAACAGAAACGAGGTAATCCATCTGGTCGCCCCGGTTAATGTTCATCACCTGGCATATGGGGCCCAGGCCGTGGGTGGGGTAGAGGTTTCCGTTCCGGGTGTTTTCCTTCAGGCGCCACATGTCCTGGTAACCGTCTTTTGAGAAATTGAGATCTACGAGGTTATGAATATACGCGCCTTCGCCATGTACAATCTCTCCGAAGAAGCCCTGCCGTGCCATGTTCAGCGTCAGCAGCTCAAAGAAGTCGTAGCAGCAGTTCTCCAGCATCATACAGTGTTTGCGGGTGCGCTCAGAAGTCTCCACCAGTTGCCAGCACTCTTCCAGCGTTGTGGCAGCGGGTACTTCTACTGCGACATGTTTGCCCTGCTCCATGGCATACACAGCCATGGGCGTGTGCAGGTGCCAGGGCGTGGCAATGTATACGAGGTCAATATCTTCCCTTTCGCAAAGTGCCTTCCATGCTTCTTCACTACCAGAATAGGTAGCCGGTTGATGCGAGGTGCCTGCCAGCTTTTGCTGCACGGCTTCTACCTGCTCCGGCCTTAAATCACACAGGGCTTTTATGTCTACATGCGCAATATGATTCATTCTGGTCACAGCACCCGGTCCCCTCATCCCAAGGCCAATAAAACCTATCCTGACAGTATCCAGTTTTGGAGCAGCATAGCCGCTCATGTTAAACTGCTGCCGGTGCGGATTTTGCGAAGCTACCCGTATCTGGTCCAGGTTCGACGGGCTGTTAGAAGTGGCACAGCCGCTTACCAAGCCGGCTCCAGCCACACTGAGGCCAGCCAGACCTGTTCGTTTCAGGAATTCTCTGCGGTTCGTACTCATGGGCTCTATCGGGTTATTTGTAGGGGTCGGATGAGGGCCTTGCAGGAACAGACTTCTGCTGTTTCTTCTGTTAAGATAGCTTAAGTTGCGGGATAATAAAAGAGGTTGCTGAAATCCTCTTTCTGTCATTTCGAACAGGGTGAGAAATCTGTGTTATTTCATGAACCCGCAATGGTTCAGATTTCTAACCCAGTTCGATAGACAGCCGAGCTCTGGTTTTTGCCACCTTACGACGTTGAAAGGTTGGGGAAAGCGGTAGATAATTTACCAGCTGTAGTACTACCGTACAACCTGAAAATCCTTACTCGAAATCCAACTGCCCGAAGAACTCCGGTAAATGAAAGTCTGGTGCTGGAGCATCAATCTCACTCCAAGCTAAAAAATGAGGCTCCGGAAGTTCATCGCCGCATTTATAAAAGTTTGTTCGGCTTTTTACTCCCTGCAGCGAAGAGTACCTGTGGTTGGTGAATACTCCTATTGGTATCATCAGTGTGAGTTGCCAGGTATAGGAGGGGAACACCAAAGTGGATGAGGCGCTTTGTATAACAGCCAGGTGCTTTATCTGCGTAATAACATCCACTGGCAGTAGCTGCCGGTCGTTGCGCCCGTTGCCGTAGCCCAGCAGGCAGGTGCCAAGACAGTTAAATTCAAGGTTATAGTAGTACTTGTCTTTATCGAAGGCAACGAAAAACTCGACGCAGCTATCTTGGTAGACTGGTTCATTTGGCTTTAGGCAAACGGCACGAAGTGCACTTTCACTCACATAGTATTTCAGGAAAAGGCAATCTGAGTGATGGGCGATGGCAAACGTAACCTCTGGCTTTGTAGCAGAGACAGGCCATAGGTGGTGGCCAACAGCGTTTTTCTCAAGCGTATCAAGGAAATCTGAAATATCGGTTAGCGAACTGTGCTTGTCAATAGCTGCTGTGTGGGGAACTCTAATTTGCTTCATACGATGGCGCGTTATCTCCTTATTTCCTGCTTACTGGCGTTGGCAATATCCTGAATGGTGCTTTGGAGTAAATCATACTGCTCTTCTAACTTTTGCACCAGCCTGAATTGTGCCCGCGACCGCTGTATGTTGTGCCCCGGGAAGTTGATTTTATAGTAGGTATCCCCGTCAATGTAGTCTGTCAGGAAGCGCAGGCCCATAATGAAGGGCAGCAGCAGGCAACCCATGGCAAGCGAGCGGATTTCAGTATTCGTTAAGAAGCCCGCAGTTTCTTTCAGAAATCCTCTCGTGAAGGCTTCGAACAGGTCCATGTTCACGCTTATCTTTTCAATGTCTTTTTCATCTTCAGAGGCGGTGTTCACAGTGGTGCGGATGGCATCACCGAAATCATAGGCTACATAGCCGGGCATCACGGTGTCCAGGTCAATCACGCATTGCGCCTCATCCTGTTCGTTGAGTAGCACGTTGTTGAACTTTGTGTCGTTGTGGGTTATCCGTAGCGGGAGTTCCCCCGCCTGTCCCAGTTTCAGGATAGAGGTCATCACTTCTGCACGCGCCTCCACAAAGGCGATTTCATCTGGAACTTCTTTTACTCTGTTTTCCGGGTTGCGGGCAATGGCTTCCCGGAAGAGCCGGAGCCGGTAAGCAATGTTGTGAAAGTCGGGAATGGTTTCGTGCAGCAGGTTCGCATCCATATCTGCCAGCAAAGCCTGAAACGTACCAAAGGCTTTGCCTCCCTCATAAGCCTGCTGCGCTGTGTGTACAATATCATAGCTGCGGGTATGCGGCAGGAATTCATACATGCGCCAGTAATTTCCAGCGGCATCCTGGTAAAAGAGTTGGCCATCTTTCAGCGGGACCAGGCGAAGCACTTCTGTATCAGGGTTGGCACCGGGTATAGCTGCCAGCTTTTTGCGGAGGTGGGTGGTGACCAGCTGTATGTTCCCCATCAGGGCAGGTACGTTTTTGAAAACCTGGTGATTGACGCGCTGTAGCAGGTAGTCAGGACTTACAGGCTGTTTGTTGACTACATGAAAGGTGTCGTGGATGTACCCAGAACCGTGTGGTTTTATATCGGCTGCCTCTCCTTTTATCGCAAACTGTTCTGCAATCAGGTGTAAATTATATGCTGCCTCTTTTCCTGGTGCCATCTTGTTTTGGAGGTTATGCTGTGGTTGTGGCCATAAGTTTTCCGGATAAACCCCGGCAGAGATTAAGGTATGAATATTCCTGATAACTACCGCTTTATCATCAGGATAGGTTACACCGAACCATTTCTCAGAAGAAAGCAGCACCTTCACCTGTGCCTCTCTCGATTGCACAAGGGAGTTCAGCACATCCGGAAGGTAAAACTCCGCTTTCAGGTCGTGGGGGTGTGTTGTCAGGAACTCTTTAAAGTACGTTTCAAAATAGGGAAACACATCCGGTGTAAAGCCTATCAGGTTCATAGAAACCATCTCTTCCCCGATAAACAGCACTTCCTGCTCATCCGTAGTGCGGGCTACTATGCCTTTGCCTGATTGGACAAGATGCGTTTGCTCTGTTACGCTAACCAGATTATCACTGTCATCTATTTCGCAGATGCCCCTTGAAACAGCACCATGCGGCGACAAGGTGTTTTTCAGCTGAAACCCTACCAACCCGTACTGGCGGTCCGGCGGTGTGGCTTTCAGGAAATCGGCCATCAGTTGGAAAGACTGCCTTCCATAAAAATCATCGCCGTTTATAATTGCGAAGGGCTCTTTTATGATAGAGGCTGCTGTCCAGACGGCGTGACCAGTTCCCCATGGTTTTTCCCGGTTGTCAGGTAAAGTAAAACCAGCAGGAAGTGCGTGTAAATCCTGTAACACATGCTCCACTGTTATACTGCCGCCGTACTTTCGCGCAGTTGCTTTTCTGAATTCTGCTTCAATGGATTTCCGGATAACAAATACCACCTTTCCAAAGCCAGCTTTTGCAGCGTCGTATACCGAGTAATCCAGTATTGTTTCGCCGTGAGGTCCGAATGGCTCCAGCTGCTTTAAGCTGCCATACCGGGTTGCCATTCCTGCCGCCAGTATTAGAAGTGTAGGTTTATTTTTCAAAACAACAAGCTGTGTTTTTAGATTATCTCAAACCTACTAACTACGGCACAGGACAAGCAGGCAAGAAAAAAGATTATAAATCGCTTTTATACAACAAGTCCCAGCGGAGCGATCTGTGAAAATGATGAACAGGCCGCTCCGCTGGAGCTAAGGATATCTAAGAATGATGAGGCTATCAACAAGTCGTCCCGCTGGGACTTCAAAGAAAGATTACATGGGTGTGCAGGATAGCGTTAACTTAACTATACTATAGCTACTCCTGTTCGGCGAAGTTCAGGGTGTGGAAAAAGCTGACCTGTAAGGTATGGTTATGCTCGAAAACCACTCCATTTGCTTTTTGCACAATCTGGTTCAGGTAACCGAGTTCCAGCGTAGCGCTATTGCTTATTTTATAGCCTATCGCTGCGTAAGCCCTGTTCTGGTCGAAAATGTTCTTCCTGGCGTTTTCGCCGAAGCCAACAAACACTTCATCATATACTGCCAGAAAGGGCTCCTTTGCTTCAAGTGTCGGTCCGGCTAATGGTAATGTTGCCTTCAGAAAATAGCGGGCACGGTTCAGGTACGTATAGTCAGTTGTTTCTGCGCCACGTATCCAGCGCTGCTCCAGGCGGTAGCGGTGCACCAGCCCAAGCCGGGCAATGTTGCTTTTATGCTGTAGCTGCTGGTAAATGCGGTGCTCCGGGAAGGTGCCTGCCGCCGGATAATCACCGTAAGGGTGTGTTTCTATAAAGCCGTATCCCAGGGTGAACATGGCATTCGGCGTGAGGTCATAATTTATACCTGTCCGGATGAGCAGTTGCTGCGGGTCTTTGATGATGTTGTGCCTTCGTAACTGAACCTCTGCATGAATGCCCCATTTATCTGAAACCTTATGGTCTCCGAAATACATGAACCAGCCATTGTTGTTGTAATCTTTAATGCGCTGATCGCTTTGCGCCTGAGCTGTATTTGAAAACAGACCGGGAGCCAGCAAAAGCGCCCATGACAATAAAATAAGTGTGAGTTTTGATTTCATGATGGTAAGATGGCACCTAAAAACCTAAACTTCAAATTGACTTTTAAAACTGTTGTTCTTTGGAGGGTATGAAAGGTGGAGAAATTAACCCTGAATATATTAAATGCCGGACGCTTCTTGTTCCGTAGATGAGGACTTGCAACCACTCAATTTAACATACTTTCTTCTTGTTTTACAGGTAAAACAATGGGAATTTGCCATGTAGAATATGACAGCAGGTTTTAAGAAGGGCAGTGAGCCAGAGAACCTATCGAAAAAAAGATTGAAAGAATGAAGGTGTTAAAATTTGGGGGTAAGTCGTTAAGCAATGGCGGGCCTATCGGAAGTGTTATCAACATCATAAAGAAAGAGGCCAGTGCAGCGGCTATTGCAGTGGTTGTTTCTGCAAGAGGCCAAAGCACCGACATGCTGCTGGACCTTTACGCAAAGGCTGTGAAAGGCGAGGACTTCGAGCAGGAGCTAAGCGGGTTTATGAATTTGCAGCACATTCACGGCATCGATCTGGACCCTTATTATGAGGAGCTGAAAGTCGTGCTCCAGGCGCTACGGCTAATCGGTGAGGAAAGCGTGCGGACAAGAGACAAGGTGCTTGCCTTTGGGGAGGTCATAAGCGCTCAAACAGTAGCTGGCATTTTGAGAAAAGAAGGCCTAGAAGCCGTTTTTGCTGATGCACGGAAGCTGATCAACGTTACAGTTGATTCTAATGAAACGACTGTTGATTTCTTAAGCTCAGAGAAAAATACAAAGGCGTTCTTTCAGTCACTGAAGCCTAACCAGATACCAGTAATTACAGGGTTTATCGCCTCTGACTCGGAAGGCAAAACTGTTACTTTAGGAAGAAATGGGAGTAATTACACGGCAACTCTGATTGCCAGTTTTATTAAGGCAACAGAGGTGCAGAACTGGACCGATGTGGATGGCGTGTATACGGCCAGCCCAAAATATGTGAAGAGCGCGCAGCGGATTCCGCACCTGAGCTACCGGGAGGCCAACGAACTGGCGAATTTCGGGGCGAACGTGCTTCATTCCAAAACAATCCTGCCACTGATGGAAAGTGGCATACCGCTAAGGGTTTTCAACAGTTTCGCACCAGAGTCGGAGGGTACACTGATTGATGAGAAAGGAGCAGGCAAGGGAATTAAAGCGGTGTCCACCATCGAAGAGGTGTCGCTGGTAAGCCTGGAGGGACGCGGGCTGCTGGGTAAGGTGGGCATAGATGCCCGGATTTTCAGTGCCCTCAGCAGCAGGAGCATCAGCGTACGTCTTATCTCGCAGGCATCCTCTGAAAGAGGAATCGGTTTTGTGGTTAATAAAGAAGATGCCGCCACTGCACAGGAGGTTCTCAGCGCAGAATTCCACGATGAACTGCTAAGCGGGGATATTTCCCGCATCCAGATCGACAGCGACAAGGCCATTATCGCCATTGTTGGCAGGCATAATTACGCCCTCGAGAAAGCCATCTATGGCCTGAGAAGAAACAGGATATGGATGTACCTTATCAGCAACAGCATCAACGGCGAGCATATCTCTTTAGTGGTTGACAACAAGTCGCTGAAGAAAGCGGTGAACGTGGTGCACAACCAGGTTTTTGGAGCCATCAAAACCCTTAATTTGTTTGCTTTCGGAAAAGGCACGGTAGGAGGTAAGCTGCTGGACCAGATTATCGAAACAGGGGACGAGGTGGTAAAGCGCCGGAATCTGAAAATCAACATTGTGGGCGTGGCCGACTCAAAGAAGATGATTTTCAACGAAGATGGCCTGGGCAGCAACTGGAAGCAGGAGTTGGGACACAGCCAGGAGGAACGCGATTTTGGCGTCATCATCCACCGTCTGAAGGAATCTGGGCTGGAGAACATCGTGGTCGCAGACAATACCTCCTCGCAGGAGCTTACAGAGCAGTATCCTGAAATAGTCAACAGTGGCTTCGACATTGTGGCGTCTAACAAAAAGGCCAATTCCATCTCTTACGACTTCTACCAAAGCCTCCGGAATAACCTGAAGAAAAGAGGGAAGTTGTTTTACTATGAAACCAACGTAGGCGCAGGCCTGCCCCTGATAGATACCATCAAGCATCTGCACAACTCAGCAGACAAGATTAAGCGCATAAGAGGCGTGTTCAGCGGCTCGCTCAGCTATATCTTCAACAACTATTCCGTGGAGGATAAAGCCTTTTCAACGGTACTCGCGGAAGCAAAAGAAAAAGGACTGACGGAGCCGGACCCAAGAGAAGACCTGAGCGGAACAGACGTGGCCCGGAAGCTGATTATACTTGCCCGGGAAATAGGATTGCAGTCAGAACTGGAGGATGTTTCCATCGAAAGCCTCGTGCCAGAGTTTGCTTCCAACGCAAAAGACTACTCAGAATTCTTGTCTAAGATAGAAGAAATAGATGCGTATTTTGCCCAAATCAAAAGCAGCCTCAAAGTAAACGAAGTACTGCGCTTCACAGGTGACCTGGAGGTAGACGAGAACAAGCTAACAGTGTCTCTGGTGAAGGCAGACAAAAATTCTCCGTTGGGCAGCATCAAAAATGCTGATTCTATCTTTGAGATATTTACCGAAAGCTACGGTACCCAGCCTATTGTCATCCAGGGCGCAGGAGCCGGTGCTGAGGTAACAGCAAGAGGTGTTTATTCTGATTTGTTAAGGATTGGGGGGCAGTATTGATGTTTGTCAACAAGTAATGCTTTTTTGTCAAAAGGCTACAGGTATTGAACGGTGGAAAGGCAGAAATTTAGTCTTGCCATCGTTCATTATATAATAGGTTGACAATGTCAAAAGTGATATAAAGCTTTGACACCCTATTAGCAATGCTACCTGCTTCTTACAATGCATTCCTCAGCTTCAGGGAAAATATATCATCTAGGACAAGCAGATGCATTAAACAGAACTTCTCATAGCACCAGCGCTCCAGCAGCGGCAATTCCTCCTGCTCGAGTACTTTAAGGCCTTTTATCAATTCTTTCTCAAACAACGTTCTGTCGAAGCTCACTTTCAACAGAATTGTCTTTACGTATTCCAGCGTCATCCTTAGTGAATAATTTACTGCAAAATTACTCTCAGTATATTAGGTCAATAGAAAGAACATATTACATTATCATGAAGTTAACTCTTGCTTTACCTACTCTCAAGCAAGTAACGTCTGTGCACTTTTTGTAAATATTTTATAAATTACTGTGTACAACTGGCCGCGCCATGTCCGAATGGGGACATAGCAAAAACTAAAAGGTCTTAGTTTTTCCAAGTTAAAAAGGGAGCTTTTTATAAAAAGGAGGCAATAGTTTTATTAAGCACTACCTCCTGCTTTAAGCAGATTCAAAATGTTTAACCCCCTTACGCTTATGCTGAGAAATCCTCTTTTCCTAATCGCTGTTCTCCTGTTCGCTATCCTTTTAGGCGTAGGCAAGGTGGCAAAGGCGCAAAGCCAGCCAAATATTCTTTGGATCGTCAGCGAAGACAACAGCCCGTTGATAGGAGCCTATGGCGACTCCTTCGCCACCACTCCTCACATAGACAAACTGGCTAGGGAGGGAGTTCTCTACCAGAACGCATTTGCAAGCGCTCCCGTCTGCGCCCCGGCCCGCTCTACACTGATCACCGGCATGTACGGCAACTCTATGGGAACAGAAAATATGCGTAGTACCTACCCCATCCCCAGCTTCATTAAGTTCTTTCCCCGTTACCTGCGCGAGGCTGGCTACTACACCTCTAATAACGCCAAGAAAGACTACAACACTGTCGACCAGCCCGAGGCTTGGGATGAGTCAGGCAATATGGCTACCTACAAAAACCGCAAATCCGGGCAGCCTTTCTTCGCCGTCTTCAACTTGGAGGTCTCCCACGAGAGTTCGCTCCATCAGCCCATCGATAGGCTCAAGCACGACCCGGAGAAGGTGCCAATCCCTCCGTACCATCCCCGCACCCCGGAGTTGAAGCATGACTGGGCCCAATACTATGATAAAGTGGAAGCAATGGACGCGCAGGTGGGAAAACTGCTGCAGGAGTTGGAAGAGGCTGGGCTGGCGGAAAGCACCATCGTGTTCTACTACAGTGACCACGGGGGTGTTCTGGGGCGAAGTAAGCGATTCATGTACGAGTCAGGCTTATATATCCCCTTGATTATCCGTTTCCCAAAGCAGTATGAGGACCTGGCTCCAGGCAAGCCAAACTCCAGGACTGACCGTATCGTTACTTTTGTAGACTTTGCGCCGACTGTGCTGAGCCTGGCTGGTGTGCCTGCTCCGGCCCACATACAGGGGAAAGCGTTCCTGGGGCAGCAGCAGGTGGCCCCGCGGGAGTACGCCTATGCTTTCCGGGGAAGGATGGACGAGCGGTTTGACCTGGTGCGCTCGGTGCGGGACAAGAAGTACCGCTACATCCGCAATTATATGCCCCATAAAGTTTATGCCCAGCACATCTCCTACTTGTGGCAGGCTCCTTCCATGCGGTCCTGGGAAACAGCCTACCGTGCCGGGCAACTGAACGAAACCCAATCCAGGTTCTGGGAACCGAAGCCGACCGAGGAACTATATGATGTAGAGGCTGACCCGCACAATGTACACAACCTTGCAGGGCAACCCCAGTACGAAGAAGTGCTGGAGCGGCTGCGGGAGGCTAACCGGCAGTGGTTGCGCGAAAGCCGGGACGTGGGTTTCATCCCAGAGCCGATAATGATCGAGATATCAAAGACAACTACTTTGTTTGAGTATGCCCGTAGCGGAAAGTACCCGCTTGAAGAGGTGATAGAGACGGCGGAGTTAGCCTCCTCCCGGGATTCACGTTCTCTGATGCCTCTCATCCAAAGGTTCAATAACAAAGAACCGGCTGTGCGATACTGGGCGGCCACGGGCTGTACAGTTTTAGGCAAGGAGGCGGCCCCCGCCAAACAAGCTCTGCGGAAGCTAACGATGGACCCAGAGGCAAGTGTGCGAATTGCTGCAGCCGAGGCGTTGTACCAACTAGGTGAGAAAGAGAGGGCAATTAATGTGTTAAAGGATGCTCTGAAGAGTGATAATGTGATGGTGCGTGTACAGGCGCTGAACGTGCTGGAGAATATGAATGAAGATGCAACAGAGGTGCTTGCCGCCGTAAGGGAGCTGATTCAGAAGAATCCTCAGGACAAGGACTACGACTCACGGGCGGCAGAGTGGTTGATTAGCAAGCTTGGAAACAGGTGAGGATAGTATGCTTGGTATCTATTTCCTGACCTTGACCCTCATCAGAGCCACATAAGCAATTTCGTCTTTGCCAATGAGGTAGTCACACAGCAGGGTGTAGAATTTGGTGCCTGCGTGCTGCTCATACCAAGTTCCTGACAATATAAAAGAAGAACATCGCAACAGCGGCAATAACTATCAGAATTGCTTGGCAGAGAGCAGCGCTTTGCCAAATAAAGTGCGGCAGACGCCTAAAGGCGCTGTTAAACCGTGCCGGGGCTTGAGGGGCGGTCTCCTTTTTAAAACCTGTCTATCTCTTGGATGGAAGATACGAAGAGCCTTAAAAAATCAGTATATGTCTCATGATACTATAGGTGTTTATTGCTTAACATGTTTATTAATAACACGTTACAGGTTTAGCTATTACAGGGCTGGTGTAACCTCCGCCACAGGGGCGGATGGAGGTTGCGGAATAACAGTTGTGGGTGAAGAGTTAACTGCAGCTCTCACAACAATGCTATGAAGAAGCAGCCGGAAGAGTAGCCAGTCGTTACTGAAAAGCCTCGAACGGAGGCAGGCAAAAACAAACTTATCTATCAGTATGCTAACACATGATATCGGGACAAAGCAGCGCCTGTTACAGGAGTGCAAAAGGAAGCTTGACGTGCAGGTTCAGGCCGCAAGAGAAGCGATGGAAAACGCGCAGCAAAGCGCAATTGAATCAGAGGGAGGCATGGAGGACCTTCGGGAAATCTGCCAGACCCAGCGGGATATGTATGCCCGCCAGCTTGATGAGCTGTTGGCTGTCATGGTGCTACTTCAGGGGATTAACGCCACGAAGGTGAACCGTGAGGTGTCGCCGGGGGCGGTGGTGCGTACCGAGCTACACAGCTATTTTATAGGGATCAGTCTCTGCGAAGTAAGAGTAGACGGGGAGTCATACTTTGCCGTCTCCGCCATGTCGCCGCTCTATAAAGCGATGGCGGGTAAAACGGAGGGACAGACCTTCAGTTTTCGGAACAGGGAATATAGTATACTGCAGGTCTACTAGAGGTGTAGAAAGCGAGACTGAATAGCCAAGAACTTCCTGTGTGGCCAAAGACAGCTAAAGCATACCCATGGCAAGTAATCGAATATTTAGTTTTAAAAGTACTTACTAATTTCCCGGTATTGCTTTAACTCTCTTTTTCGATAAGCTTCTGGATTGTTAAGATAGTCATGCATAGTCTGGTGAGTGTAGCCTTTTGCATTTAGGGTGGAGAGTTGTACGAGAGAAAAAGTTGACAGATCCTTTCCTTTTAGAGTTTCAGCACCAAGGCCTTCTAAGAAGCTCTTAGCTTTAAATGCCGTCTCCTCGGGAGAGAGCATTATATGCCATACAGTGTTGAGGCTCTGGGAATACCCAAGTATTTTGTAGGCGCTCGGCTTGTCTTCCCCGAACATTATCTGGAAGTTACCGAACTCATTCCTGGTAACGGTAAAGCCAGATTCGGCCAGGAAGCCCATATCCGCAGGAATAGATGTTCCGAAATTGCGGTACAAATGGGAATAACCCTCAGCGTCTGTGTATCTATAGGTTGTTTGAAATTCCTCCATGCCAACTGGGGGAAACAGCAAATCATAATCATGGGCACCGTTTCCATAATAGAGCATTGTCCACTTGCTGTATTCACCGGCATTAGTGTACCCGTACACTTCCGAATAAGCATTCTTAACGCCTGCTGGTTTGTTATACACATGCTTTGCGGCTGTGGCAGCCCCTGAAAAGTCAATATCGGTTTCCGGAGATGTCACTTCCGCATAAATGTACTTGCCCAGTTCCGGCAGAAGCAGGTAAGTCAAATCCGTCGGGAATCTCCTGTTATACTGGACTCTCAGGATCCGACTGTTTCCATTGTATTCAGCCCCCCATCCTCCTGTTTGCTTTCCAGAAAATATTATCTCGGTATTGGTGTAAGGAGGGACGTTACTATAGTTCACATAGGATTGCTCTGGCTCATTTTTTGCCGATTCTTCAACGCGTTCGTCGATGTGCCAGTTGTCCGGGTTAACCTGAACGTAGGTTCTGATTTCGGTACGCTGTCTAATCGGTTCGACGTACATCGTCGTGATATTTAATTTTGTGTCATTGGACTTTACTTTAAGTTCATGGTGTACTCTGGCTGCAATCAGAGTATCTATCAGCACCTTTCCATCCTTTTGTGACACGATCAGTTCAAATTCCTCCGTTCCTTCCGGATGAGGGTCAAACCTGAAGTTAAAACTGTTTTCTTTCGCTTCAGGTTGAGGTGCTGGCTCAGCATCTTTTTCTTTGTCGCAGGCGGAGGAAAAAAGCAGAAGGAGGGAAAGGGCAGCAGTAAGACCGGATAACCGAGATGAGGGAAGTGTTTTCATTCTTGTGTTTATTTCATATATGTCGTTAAAAATATATAAATAAACCAATATAACCACCAGTAAAAGTAGCTATATTGTCTCTCTTTCATTTGCACACATCCTATATGAGCCTCACCATGTATTGTGTCATGCGCTCCAACTCCTGTACAACTGAGGCTCTTTATATATCATGTCTGTAAATCAAAAAATCGGCACAGCCGCTACTAGGACTTCTATACACCAACTGCCTGTCACAGGATGGAAGGGCACAGTTTTCTAATCCGGCGGAATCCTTCCTGGCTCCTCCTAAGCCGCCAAGGCGCAGCAACAAGTGTAATAAAAGCCTCAGAGAACTCTTGCGAATAACAAAAATCAGGATGAAGAGACAACATCAACTTTAGGTAGGACTAGCAACAATCGGTCAACCCCTTTCAGGATGAGGCATCCCGTCCAATTTAGGTTTCCTTACCAGCCCAGCCTTGGTAAGGGAGACGAAAAGGGCAGCCTCATAAACAGCGGTAGCTGCTTTACCAAAAGATAAAGCAGCTACCGCTGTTTATGAGGAACTGTCATTTACTGCGCACTCTGTTCTACAGAGCCTTAGCCTTACTCCATGAAGGCGTCTTTCAGTCGCATGGCAGCAAACCTCTGCGCCGCCACGGCCTCCTCCAGCAGTGCGTTCATTCCGAAGAACTCATGCGTTACGCCTTCATAAACCCGGCGCTCTACTGGTACGCCTGCTGCTGCTAGCCGATCTGCCAGGACGCCTCCTTCATAACGAAGGGGGTCGATTTCGGCATTGATGATGGTTGTAGGCGGCAACCCGCTCAGGTCGGCTTCCACCAGCGAAATCAGCGGATGTACCTCTGTTTGCCAGTCAGGCACATACAGGTTGAAGAACCAGCGCATCAGGGCCTTGTTGAGGAACAGGGCGTTCTCATACAGCTCATAAGTTGGAGACTCAACATTACCGTCTGCGATAGGGTAGATGGACACAATGTGCTCCGGCACTTGTACTCCTCTTTCTCTGGCCATAATTGCCACAGCCACCGCCAGGTTTCCTCCTGCGCTTTCGCCGGCAGTGGCCACCATGGCTGGGTTTCCTCCAATCTCCGAGGCGTGCTCGCGCGCCCATTGGTAAGCGGCAAAAGCGTCTTCATGCGCAGCCGGGAACATATGCTCAGGGGCCTGGCGGTAAGCCACTGATATGACAATGGCTCCGGTTCTCTCAGCAAGCGCACTGGCAGATGCTTCATAGGTGTCTAGGTTAGTAATCACCCAGCCCCCGCCATGGTAATACACGATGACAGGGTAAGGCCCTGTGCCGCTGCGCGGGGTATAAGTGCGTACCAGCAGCTGCTGGCCTGTTCCGTTTGGTATCGTCATGTGGTTGATGTTCACGTTAGCTGGCTTCAGGATAATTTTATTTTCCCGGAGCAGATCTACATAGGCATCTTTAAAGGTAGGCTCTTCTCGCGCCTGCTCTGCCGTCAGCATAGGGTAAGGCACCACGTTATAACTTTGGAATTGCTCAATAACGGCCAGCATCTGCGGGTCTATGTCCGGGCCCCACTCCGGGTTCGGACCCTTGGGCTGAATCTTGTCGGCTCTGTCTACAGGGTCCTTGTCAGGTAGCACATCTTCGATATAGTCACAGCTGAATAAGAAAAGAGCCATGAACAGCACCGAAAATACCTTGGCGCTCCTTGCTGATAGTTTAAGAAGGGTACTGGCACAGAGCACTTCCTTCCTTGTGATAAGTTGTGTTTCATAGATATAAAATTTAGGTTAAATAAGTGCTTGTAGAGCCTCGACAGAGAGCGGAAAGCAGTAATGGGGAGAGGTATTGAGACTTGAGAAATTGCACGCGTAAATACTTAAAAGATACTTATTTAGTTTCTGCCCCTAAAAGGGAGGTGAGGGCATGAAAGTCTTTTAGAGCGGCACTTTAGATGAAGTCATTCCTGCTTCTGTTGAAGTATTTACGGGGCCATCCACACTTAGTTCATTAAAAGTGAACGAGAAGCGTGTGACGTGCCCAAAGCTAGATTTTTTCTCATCCGCAACACTTTTGTTATACTTGTACATCCAGTCGATCATGGCTGCGAATTCCTCGGTGTCCCAGGGAGCAGGAGCAGGGCTGTCAGTTCTTCCCCACAGGCAGAAAGCATTAGCAGTAAAACTATAAGTCTTCTAATTTCTATAACCCGGCACATTCCTGCCAAGAATAAAATCACGTTCACCGACTAACAGATCGCCTTCCCTCCTGAGACGCAGAATCCCGGAGCTTCCACCTACAGGTGCCTCAGGCGAGAGCTGCACCGGGGTAAGCAATGTATCTCCTTCAAAAAGGTATTCGTCAACCCAATAATATCTGCCGTTTGGTTCGAGTAGGATAGGATGAATGTGAGCGGCATCGCTGCGGCTGGGGTAGGTGCCGGGTTTCATCGTATAAAAGGTGTACCTGCCGTCTTTGCCCGTTTTAACCCATCCCCGGATGTAGCCGTGCCGCTTCGACCAGTCTTTTTCGCCTCCTTTGGTAGGGTAAACTCCTTCTGCGTTGGTTTGGTAAACGTAGAGGATAACGTCTTCTGCCGGGGTGAGCACATCTGGTTGGTAGATAATACCTGTCACTTTGATTTTTGTAGCGGCCGCCTCAAAACCAGGAAGCGTATCGACCGGGCTCAACGGTTCCTCGCCATATTCAAAAATGGCTTCACAACCCTCGCAGTTGCCTATGAGCTGGTGTTTGTTGGTTTGTGCGCAGGAACAGCCCGCCACACCCACCAAGAAAAATACAATCAGATAAAATGCTTTCCGTGTGTTCATCTTCCCTTTTTTTAATGAAGTACGGAAGTCCCTGGGAAGATGAAAACCGGTTTTGGCTAAGATGAGTTAAACACATGCTAAGGTGTGTTCAGGCCACCAGTTCTTTAAAAGCAGGATAGTAGTTTCGGCTCATTCTCACCACTTCGCCATTTTTCAAAGTTACATCATAGTCGCCGTTAGACCTGGATCTGATGTGCTCTACCTGTGCTGTATTGACGATAGTGGAACGGTGTATCTTGAATGGTGCACCAGTAGGACTACGACTTCGTTTTTAAAGCTATTGCGAATTGCCCTGACTGTTTTTGGGCTGATGAAATAACTGAGCTAAGAGAAAAGGAAAAGCTAAGACCTAAAAGCAAGAGATGTGCGCGCAAACTGCGCGCACATAAAAAAGCCACTTACCAGTTTTACCTGTAAGTGGCTTTTTTTGTTGTGGTCGCGAAGGGACTATTTCGAGGGTATCAACTACAAACACATAACAACAAAATAGTTAGAATAAAGCAATCAGAGCACTTTCTGTTTCAGTTGTTTTGAGTTGGCAGTGTCTCTTTGTAGGAAAACTGCTCCCAAAATCTGCTCCCACTTTTCCGGCTGCCGATCCGCTTTAGGAGCAACATTGATGTACATGCTTTACATCCTTGACCATCCTTGACATATCCTTGACCATCCTTGACTTTTATCGCTATGCAATGATAGCTTCTCTTTCCCAAACTAGGAATGTTAGTGTCCTATAGCTGCTGCAATAAGGCTTCACCTTCGTCTGTTGTTTGATATTTCTGGTTTTTACTGCTAGGTTTATCAGGAATAGTTAGTCGTAAGATGTTTGACTGTAATAGAGGTAAAACATATTTCCTGTAACTAGCTGCACCTGTATTAGTGCCGATATAACTCAATATCTCAGACCTACTGTGAGGAATCCTACAGAGGGTAAGGATTTGTTTCGTGATAGCTGTATCGCTCAGTTCAACATCAGGTATAGCCGGTAAAGGGGAGAAGCTTTCATGAATTGGAAGTGTGACCAGGAAATAGTTTCTAGCCTCATCAGTTTCGAATACAGGATTAGGAGAGCCATTTACGCGCATTGTTCTCCTGATTTTAGGAATGCCAGTGCCTCTTCCTTCCGTTAACCTCAATTCTTTAAGGAAGTCTCCGATTCTTCTGTTTCGGTAGCTTCTGGCTACAATCCTGTCTTTCTTCAAATCTTCATTATCCACTGGAGGTACTGGCCCAGGGAAAGAGAGAACTTCAATTTTATCTAACCTGATGTTTACCTCTATAGGGTCATGAAGCTCGTAGCTGCGATGAAAAACAGCATTTGCCAGTGCCTCTTCAATAGCAGCGAACGGGTAATTGTAGAAACGCTGCGCTTCAGCCTGATGGGGGACTTTTCTTACTCTTTCGGCAATAACAGTGTTCTGTATAAACTGCAGGGCGCTCCGAAGCTGAACATGGACAGGGCCCTCAAAAATCCGCTCCTCCAACTCATCTCCTATAGGGTC
Organism: Pontibacter pamirensis; assembly: GCF_010015475.1. Classification (GTDB taxonomy): domain Bacteria; phylum Bacteroidota; class Bacteroidia; order Cytophagales; family Hymenobacteraceae; genus Pontibacter; species Pontibacter pamirensis. The sequence goes on along the minus strand of NZ_SSNI01000020.1, from coordinate 84,397 downwards.
AAAGTACCGCACTACATCAATTCTGGCGCCTCTGAAGATGCTGGTTGGGTGGTCGTTAAACAGAAGAAGCCCGACATTGACAGGTCGAAGATACTCCGGGGAGCCTTTTATAAGCTGCAACTGCTGGCACAGTTCCGGAAAAGGGATACTGCTTGCCCTATGGTAAAGTTCACTGCCGACTTCTTTCAAGAAAGACTGGATTAAAGGGAGCCTTAAATCCTCTATGGAAGCCGAATGGTTTATCCTATCATCGAACGGAATGCGGTTAGCAAGCTCGTACAACTGGCGTTCTTCATCAGGAGTCGCTCTGACAGAGCTAGAGCCCTTCCTGATATAATGATTGTAAACAGGGTTGGAGACAATGTTTTTAGGACATTTATAGGGCCTGTTGTCGCCGCCGGTTGCCCACAGAACCAGAATATGTTTTCCCTGGAATAACTCAACCGAAGATACAGGAAAATAGGAGGGAACAATTCTGTTGCTGATTTCAAGCAATTTTTTCTGGCAGGAATCTACCTGCTCAGGTAGCAGCCCTCTAGGAGGTAGAACGGGCATGCCATTTTGCTCCGTAATTCCAATGATGATGTATCCGCCTCCCAGGTTGTGAAAATCATTGGCAAAAGCACAGAGTGAGTGCATGATGTCTTCCGGATTCCACGACTCCTTGTACTCAATTCGCTCACTCTCTACAGTAGTTGCGTTAACTAAGTCGTTTATATTAATAGGGAGGCCTGGCATAAGGGTCTATCATTCTGGTTAAGGCAGTAAAGATAATAATAGTTTAAAGCAGATGGAGAAGGGGTTACCTCGGCAAACTACGAGGCCAAAGCCGATTTCTGCTTAAAGATATTCACCAACTCCTGTTCGTTCACGCCCAGATAACGGTTAAAGGATGTCTCGGTTTTATGCCCGGTGGCCTGCATCACAATGGAACGCGGCACACCTTGGTACACCTTAAGTGTAGCAAAAGTCTTTCGACCGATCTTGGTGGTCAGCACAATCCGGTCTACGCTGGCTAGCTTCTGTACTGTCTTTAGGTGATAATTAATCTTCGGGCACTTTGGGAATATCTGTATACCGCTGCTGCGGTACTTATTTACAATGGCCACTGGTTCAAATATGCTATCGTCAAAGAACGGAATATAGCTGATATTACCAGTTTTCTGGCTGCCGGTAATAATTAACTCTCCTTTTAAATCGGAGAAATTTAGACTTTGGGCATCCGATATACGCAAGGCCGTGTAGCAGCACATCAAGAACAGATCCCTTGCTAGCTCTACCTGCTGCAGGTAATTTTCAAAAGCTTCCTGGCCTAGTGCTTCACTTAATTTGTTGGAGTAGGTGTAGTATAATCTGGTGCGGAGCTCCTTTGACTCAAAGTCAAGAGCTTTAATAGCGTGCAGCTCCTCGAGGTACAGGAAATCCACGCCAGTATATCGGGCGGGAGCGGAGAAGCGCACATACTTCGGATTGATTGGCAGATCTTCGTCATGTTCCTCGCTCCAGGTGAGAAACTGCTTTAACCGGCGCACATGCTTGCCAAAGTTGTTAACACCCTGTTCCAAAACATCCAGCATATACGCCCTGAACTCAGCATAGAAATACTTATCCATGCCTTCGAAGGTGATAAGCTGGCCACGGTGGGCCTCGAAAGCTCGGAAGCGCTTCAGCGTGGAGTTTAACCCCTTGATGGTATTAGGAGACATCTTGCGGCCGCTGGCCTCCACAATCCGCTCTTTTTCCTCCTCAATCCAAAGGGCCATTAGCTCCAGGAACGTCTGCAGCGGCTTCGGGGCAGCTTCGGGTTGTACTGAAGCCTTCTGATGCTTCTCGTAAGCTTCCTGTATCATCATGTTCGTAAATACGTCCTGTGTGCTGGATATGCCACTGTCTACGATACTGGTGAATACCTGCTCAAAAAGGGCTTTATAAGAAGCATTATCTAAGGCAAAACGATTCTTCTCCGACACCTGATATATAAAATCTAGCGTCTTCTCTATGTTGTCGAGCTTCTGGTTGATGACGGAGGCAAAAGGCTGGCGACTCTTTACCCGCTGTTTTTCCTCATCCCAGCCCTCAGGATAAGGGGTCTTCTCGCCAGTAGAAAGCTGGAGCCGCTTGTTGTGGTAATGCACCGCTACTCTGATGGGGCCATAGCCGTCTTTGACGCGGTCTGTTCTTACGTAGCGGTTTATTTCCATAATGTCTTATTGAAAGAGTGTTTGAAACAAAGCTTAGGTTTTTACCACTTACTATGGCTTAACGTTGATCTGCTAATTGAACAAGAGGTGTAATTATGCATCATCAAACACATCGGCTTCACCTTCTACAGAGCTAATGTTTTCTCTTATTGCCATTGCTTTATAAATTCGGGGTTATTCTTACTATAGTTTTAATCTTGCTTCCGTCCCCTCAACAACTCAATAATCTCATCTTTCAGCACAAGTTTCTCCTCCAGGCTAACTTTTTCGGCTTTGCATAGTTCTAATTCGTGCTGAATTCTTTCTACATTAATAGCCGAACTTGCCACTCCTACGCCCTCATTCCCGGAGGACATTATTTTTTGTTTGATATGGTTACCAGCAGCATTGCCAACTCCTCTTTGATAATTCCCGCTAGAGAAGTCTGGTTCTTCATCTAAAAAATAGCTGTAAGGCAGATGCAATATGTTTGCAATTTTTACTAGGTAGCGACTTTCTATAGAATCTCGTTTATAAATTTTATAGAGATTAGCCAAACTCATTTCAGCATGGGCTGCTACCTGTTCTTGAGTTAATCCGGCCTCCTCAATAGCTCGTTTAATTCTTTCTCCAACTATCATCTATAAAAAAATTTTTAATTGACTATCAGTTATTTATAATTAATTATAAAAAATTTATCTAATAGTAATTGATTAAAGTAAAATACTATCGTATAATTGTATTGTATTTTAGTCTAAGATAAATATAAACCTATAAGATATGTTAAACCGCAAAGAAAAATCTGTCAGTTCAGGTTTAACCGTGGTTAAGTCTGCAGGCCCTAAGTTTAACATCAAGCTCCGTTACGAAGACCTGAACGACAGCCAAAAGAAGCTGCTCCGGAAGCAATTCCAGGAGGAGTTTGGCGGCAATGTCCAGACCTTCTACAACCGCTTGTCGAGTGAAAAACCCACAGCCGATGAAATCGTGTTTTTTGCTAGCATTTTCGAGTGCAAGATTCAGGAATTATATAGCCGCCAGCCACCCGTTCAGCCGAGTATCTATGAGTTGGTGCGGAAGGCTAGAGGCATAAGGCCCGGTAAACAGGCTGGGTTAGACGTTTAGCAGGCTAATGTTTAGACTATAGCCGTTTTTATAAAAGAATTCTATTGGTACCATAAGCCACAGAAAGTATGGCACATGCAATTGAGATATTAACGTCAGCAGATTTAGAAGGCTTCAAGAGTGAGATATTCGGCAAGTTGGAGGAGTTGCGCCCGGTTCTGGAGAACGCCATGGATCGCTACCTCAAAATAGCAGAGATCATTGAGTTTACCGGCCATGGCGACAGCACCATCCGCAACTGGATAAAGTATGGCAAGCGCGACCGCTTCGGTAAAGTATACAAGCTACAGGCCGAGGAGTTTGCTCCAGGCGATTACCGGGTCCTGCGCAGTAAGCTGATCGAATACGGCAAGATAAAAGAGTGTGCGGCTGTGCTTCCGGAGCGCAAGAAGAAAAGAAAAGCCGCCTAATTGCCTTAACTATACTTTCATAACATGGTACCTCAGACCTTTATAACGGCAAACGAGACTTATCACCAGTCTAAGCTGCGCCTATACACAGGAATGCTGAAGCTCTGCAACCAGGAGCTTAATCTACTGCAGGAAGAGTTAGCGGAAGGTCATATAGAGCAGCGCTGCTACGATAGCGCTGTGGCTGCCATTGACCATGACCGGCAGCACCTTCAGGTAAGTATTGCCGCCCTCTCAGTCACAAATGTGCCATGGAGAGGGCAGCAATACCTGGGAAATTTTAACTAACGATACAGGGTCTGCAACAGGGGCTGGTACCGACGTCAATCAACACCAGCCCCGCAACCTTCTAACCCGCTTTGTACGAAATGCTTTTAAAAAAGATTAATCAAAAGCAGGCCCTGCTTGCGTGGCACCTGTTTGTCGAAAAAAAGAACGCGGAGCAACCACTTGTAGAGCGAAAGCGCAAACACAGCGACGGCTCAGAGCAAATCTTCTTCACCAGGACAAAATTAATACCGGGTAACGTAAAGGACACCGGCACCCGCATCATCCTTGACTACATCCAGGCGTATGAGCACTCTATTCGCTTCGGCTTTGCGCCGGAGCACGAAAGTGACCTACCAAGCCTGTTTACAAACAATTCTAAACTTTCCGATATGCGCAGCTTCTCGGAGCGCACCATGCGTAACCACATCTCCCGGCTGCGCAAGCTAGGTCTTATCAGCGGTTATCAGTTTCACGGCACGTTTCATGATTTCGAACTGTGGATAGCTCCGGAAATCATTTTTGCCGATCAGAACCAGTGCAAAAAGGCACAGCCCAATACGTTCCAATGCACAAATTTTCCGCTTAATGTATCATTTGAAACTACTGGAAACTTAGAAAAGAAATCTACTACTGTGGATAAAGGAGTTGCTGCGCAACCGGGTGCCATGCCTATCGGCGATGGCCAAAATTGCAACGCTGGCAACACGAATACTGGCAACACAGGGCCGCAACGAGCCGGTAAACGTGTTAAAGAGCGGCTGGAAAGGCCCTTAGCTGCCAAAAACCATGCTACAGGAGCTGGGGGCGCGGGAACAATGGCAAAACCCGCTCTAAACCCGGTATTTCTATCTTTTGTCGAAAGCTTCTGGCAGTACGCCAAAGCTATGCTTTACCCTGGCTACGATTTCGATGAGACCCATAACAAACTGGCTAAGAATTCTATTTGGTTTGGAGTGTACGGTAGTTTCAGGACTGATTTCAGCGAGAAAGAATGGGAGAGTTACCATGCCGAGTGTATGAAGCGCATCGATCTGGCAGAAGCTTATTACCGCAAGCGCCCGGACAAGTACCCGCCTATGCCTTACGCGGAATTTGTAAGTGGCAGCGGGTACTTTGACCGCGAGAATAAACGCGGATTCTGTAAAACCCACGACTGGCTGGTGAAGCAGGACACTTGGAGCCATCAGCGTAAGGTATCTGATGCCCTGCGTCGGGCACGCGCCGACTTCTGGCTGTACAAAGAGGGAAAAGCCCTTAAGCGTATTCAAGAGAAGTCGCCTATGCAGCTCTTTAAATACCATAAGAATCGAATGAGCAAGCTAGGCAAGGACGCGCTACAGAAGTTTTATAAGCAGCATGCACCTGTTCAGGAGAGCTAAATATATTGGCTATCAATCATTTACTACATAACCGTTACTTATGAACAAAACTACTATCCACAAGCGAAGTCCTAAAGGCGAAAGCTTCGCCCAAAAGGCCCTGACAAAGATGATTATTTACTTTTCTGACGGGAACAACCGCACCTTTCACTCCAGGGATTACAGAATGAAGCACACTGCTCCGGACAAAGACTTAGGCATCTCGAGGCTGAAGAAATATGCGCTCGGCAACAAGCAGTTTATTGATACGGCACTCATCTACGACAACAAATCTGGGGAGCAACTCTTCAAATTCAGGGACGGCTACTGGCAATGAGGCAGATTCTGATCAACCAGGAGATAGTGCTTCACCGCTTCGAAATTATGGCGCTGCTGTCTGAGTTGTTGAAGTTTCTCCATAAACCTGTAGACCAAGAGAATAAACTGCAGCCGCTGGAGGTGCTGGCGTTCCCATACCTCGAAAGCCTTGCCAAAAGACTGGCAAGACGCATGGTAGGCAGCCCGCAAAAAGGAATATATAAGGTCAAACTGTCAGCTCATGAAATCATAGCCGTGCAAGCTTTGATCCGGCTGTACCCTCCAGAACTTTACAATACATTCAGCCTGATCAACTGCAAAGCCCTGAATTATGACCAGGTAATAAATTTTCACATCTAACCTCACACCACTCATGAAAGAACAAAAATCAACCAAACAGTACTTCGCAATTGTTGCGTTCGAAGTAACTCCTACTACAGCGGCAAAATTGAACATGCTACCGTTTCACTTTAGCCAAGCCGGGACTGTCACAAAACTCTCAGAATTTGATAGCGTTTCGGCTCAGGTGTTGAAAGCGCTTGACGTGCTAACCGTCTTAACACCTACGGCAGCGGTCAAAGAACTGCTAACAATCATCCATCACTACGATGGCAAGAATCAGATTAACTGGGGCAATACCTTAACTGTGCTGGAGCGGAGGCTGCAGTATCTAAACTATAAGGAATCTTTTATCGCTGATTTCATGAATCAGCTCCAATTTACACTTGCTCCAAGTTAGTTGTTAAGCAATAAGTGAAGGAGCCGGAGAAGATGACTAATACCTATACTCAGGTGATGCCGGCGGCTGCACTAGTCGAACGTTTAAATATGAAGGGAATCATATGGCAACGGATCACGGGTATGCAAAGTGCTTGTGTTGCGCCTGCGGCAGACATATTGCATACCCGCTGTTATGTTCAAAGCTCTATCTTCATCGCCGAAACCCAGGACGGGTGAAGTGAAGGTTCTTCCCTTTTTTGTTTTAATTTAATATGTAGCATCTATAATAACCTGTAGGCTGTGATTGAAGCTTCCCGTGAGTTGCTTAAATGGGAATTGCACATAAACCCGATATATTCTCGGAGCGCTTTGTATAGATAAACAACCGCTTAAAAAACGTTAACACCTTATAATCCTTAAATCAAACCTTCCCGCCTACTCCTTTATATTTCTCAACAAAAGCAGCAATCTTTTGGAAAACACCTTGTTTTTTGGTTAAGTATTGCGGGTTAAGCGGGCTCATTTTGGGAAGGATGGTATTTAACTCAGTGCCATTTTCACTGGCATATTCCCTTTTTAACGATGTAGTGATATAACGCTTAGCTGCTTCTGCATGGAGACTTTCAGCACTAATCAATTCTTCTGCTTCACGTTGTTGTTCAGCTTGAGCGAAGGTAAAGAAAGCATCAATAATGCTGGGCTTATCGATAATTTTGTCCAAGTTAGTTTGGTTAATAAAATCAACCAACAAAGTTTCTTTAGCACGGTTGCCAAGGCTAGCACGAATTAAACGACGTGCTTCTTCAACCAATGTCGCTTTATCTTTAATCTTTTTATTGTGTTCAAAAATCAATTCCAGAATGTAATCCAGATTAATCTCTTGTGATTTTAGCAGGTCTACCTCAAATACCACATCATCCCAATCAATAGTAGAAGCGTCTTTTTCGTTGGCGGACTTTTCACGGCGAAGCCAATCGCGAATATCATTATACGTTGAACGGTAATCTTGAATAATGCGCTCGGCTGGCATCTTAATAGCTTGCATAGCGGCTAAGTCGTCATCCTTCAAATAGTGCTTAGCTTTAAACTCCTCTACAGCTTTAAGATCGGTCATATCCAAGCTTTGCAAGGCTTTTAAACCAGCAAATTCGTCAAAGTTTTGCAGCACATTCTCGACACGCAAATATTCACCAAATAATTTAGCGAAGTCTTTTTTATCTTTTTCTTTAAAAATTTCATCGGGATTGGGGAAACGTTGTTTTAACTCCGCCACAACGTCCAAATAGCCGCGCCGTGCTTCACCTGTTGCTACATCGGCAAAGCCTTCCATGTATTCTTTGTAACTTTTTTCCAGCACGACGTTTTTGGTGTTCTTATCACCAAATAAAGTAATTGCTTCAACTGTCGCTTGTTCTAAGTCGCGGAAGGTGACGATATTGCCAAACCTCTTGGTAGCATCATAAATACGATTAGTGCGTGAGTAAGCCTGTATTAGTCCGTGGTAGCGAAGGTTTTTATCCACGAATAAGGTGTTCAAAGTGGGCGCATCAAAGCCTGTTAAAAACATGCCCACTACAATTAGCAAATCAACTTCTTGGTTTTTGACCCGTTTGGCAAGATCACGGTAATAGTTTTGAAAAGCTTTGCTATCAACGCCGAAATTGGTTTTAAACATCGCGTTATAGTCATCAATTGCCGCTTTTAGAAACTCTTTAGAGCTGGTATCCATTGCCGTGGGTTCAAAGCTTTCATCAGGAATATCCCCTACGGCATCTTGTTCTTCATTGGCCGTAAAAGAGAAGATAGTGGCAATGTTAAGAGGCTGGTTACTGTCTTTCTGAAAATTCTTAAACGATTCATAGTACAGCTTGGCAGCATCTACACTACTCACGGCAAACATGGCATTAAAACCTTTGCCATTGGCTTGTAAGCGATGCGTTTTTTGCTTGAAGTTGTTTAAGATGTACTGAGAAATTTCATGAATACGGTCGGGATGCAATAAAGCTTGTTTGTTTTCTGCAGCCGTTAGTTTCTTCTCGTCCTGTTCAGTTTCAATCGTCTTAAACTGTGGGCGCACATCGTTGTAGTCCACTTTAAACTTTAATACTTTTTCATCGCGAATAGCATCGGTAATCACATAAGAATGCAACTCACGCCCAAACACGCTAGCAGTAGTTTCTGCGCCTAAGGCGTTTTGAGGGAAGATAGGTGTACCCGTAAAGCCAAACTGGTAAAACTTTTTAAATTTCTTATTTAAATTTTTTTGTGTTTCGCCGAATTGCGAACGGTGCGCCTCATCAAAAATAAATAACACTTGCTTGTTATAGATGGGCAAGTCGCCTTCACTTTTCATTAACTTATTTAGTTTTTGAATAGTGGTAACAATGATCTTATTGTCGTCTTTATCAAGGTTACGCTTTAGCCCTGCGGTGCTGTCTGAACCATTAACGCTATCAGGCGAAAAGCGCTGATACTCTTTCATGGTTTGATAATCGAGGTCTTTACGGTCAACCACAAAAAAAACTTTATCAATAAAATCCAACTCGGTAGCCAAGCGTGCCGCTTTAAAGCTGGTTAAGGTCTTGCCCGAACCTGTGGTATGCCAAATATAGCCGCCGCTTTCGGTGGTGCTCCAGTTTTTTGATTGATAAGCGCTGTTTATTTTCCACAAAATGCGCTCTGTCGCGGCAATTTGGTAGGGACGCATCACTAGTAAGGTATCGCTAACGTCAAACACCGAATAATGTATCAGCACATTTAGCAAGGTGTTTTTTTGAAAAAACGTAGCAGTAAAATCCTTTAAGTCTTTTATCAAAGTGTTATCTGACTTCGCCCAATTCATGGTGAAATCAAAACTATTTTTATCTCGCTTGGTGGTATTGGCAAAATAACGACTATCCGTGCCGTTAGAAATTACGAAAAGCTGCAAATATTTAAACAGTGAACTGTCGGAATTAAAACTTTCCTTACTATAACGGTGTACTTGATTGAAAGCTTCACGAATCGCCACACCGCGTTTTTTTAGCTCGATTTGCACTAATGGCAGACCATTCACTAAAATGGTTACATCGTACCGATTGGCCTGCGTGCCTTTATGTTCAAACTGATTAATTACCTGCACTTTATTGCGGGCAATGTTTTTCTTATTTAAGAGGTAAATATTTTGGATGTGCCCATCATCAAAGACAAAATCGTGGATATAGTCTTTATGTATTTTACGTGTTTTTTCGATTCTGTTATCGCTGGGCTTATCTAAATACTCCACCACGAAACGCAACCATTCCCCATCTAAAAACCGCAGATTATTCAGAGCTTGCAACTGCGCACGCACATTAGCCAGCATTTTTTCGGGGGTGTTTATTTCGGGCAGATATTCATAGCCTTGGTTTTCTAAATCGGAGATAAAATCACGTTCTAAATCATATTCGCTCTGATAGGCTTCAGTTACCTCTGAATGTTTGATATATTGATCCAGAACGATGAAATTATTTGATTCTGCAATGACATTATATTCTTTCATTTATATACCTTCGAATAATATCTTTTTTTAGCTATTGCGCTGTTTAAACCGATAATTTTGACTCGTTTCTCTCACTAAGAATTCCAAAACACGCTTATCATTTTCTGTCAGATCAATTGTTTCTTCACCTGCATGTTTTGAGTGACTTGAGATATTTATAATTCGTGCCTCATAGGGATTTGGTCTTCCATCGTCGCCTGGAGGTAACAGTTCAGTCCAATCTTGATAACCCAGAAATGTCGAGGTTTTTTCTAAAATATTTCTGAGAAAATTAAAGTGATACTTATTCAACAGCCCCGTCACAATGGCTTTTTCAAGCTCGGCTTTGAGATAAAGATGATACGAAAACGGTGAATCATGGGGTTGTGGTACTAATTCATATTCACCATCTTCATATTTTTTTAGAAGATATTTTTTAAATCTATCTTGTTTGAACTCATTGTGGAGCACATTATAAAAAAGGGGGTTATGTGTAGTGATGATAAATTTAACTGTAGATTGACTAGATTTAATCAAACGCGCTAAATCTGCGGCCAATTCAATCAAATGATTTTCATCTAATGAACTGATCGGATCATCAATAAATACATACTCCAACTGATTAAACTGATTTGTTTCACGCTCGCCTGGTTCAGCTACATTTAGCACTTCAATTACCTGTTCAAGCAGGCTATAAAATACACTCCAAATAAAATTACTTTCCTCACCTTTTGAAATCTTGATATTCTCAGACCGTTCATTATTGCCACGTTCAAAAGAGAATGTGACTTCAGAAAAATCCTCACTAAAATGAGGGGTTAATTTTTCATCAGTGTAATGCTGAAAATTAGCAACAATATTTCGGTCTTGACCTTGATCTTGAAGTACCCATTGAGTAAAAGAGTTAGGTTGGATTTTTAATTTTGGCTCCGTATCAAGATGTAAATCATTATCCCAATAGAACAAGTCTTCGGTAAATGCATTGTAATAAAAGATTTTTGGGCCATATGGCTCAGTTTGTTCTATATCTTCATCGCTATCGGTTTTTGGTGCAATTAACTGTTTAAACTCACGTGATAACCGGGTTTTACCCGAGCCATTAAAAGCATAAATCAATTGAACTTTTTTATTGGCAGCATTGAGTTCCTGCGCAATTTCTGTTAACGAAAGTCCCATTTTATGCCTCTATTTCTACTTTTAAAAAACTTAACAGCAAATCGCGATAATACTCATATTGTTGTTGACGTAATCTAATTTCGCGCGGTAAGCATTCATTGATTGAGTTGGTTAATGCATTGAATTTATCCAAGTTAGAAACGATGCGCTCTTGTTCTGCGAGTGGGGGGATAGGGATATTAATTTTTGCCATATCAGTTGCTGACACATCAATAACTTTAGTCCCTTTTGCATATTTTCTCTTTTGGTTTGTAAATGCAGTTGTTTGAGTAAAATAGGCAAAATACTTCCCTAAAATAATTTTGCTTGGTTTAAAGATTGTCGCATGTCCACCAGTAACTGCTTGTACCTCACCGAGATAAACCATTGCCTTACCAACATCTTCTAAGTTTTCACTTGTATTTGTTATGACAACATCACCAGTATCAACTTTTCTTAAAGTTTTAGCCAATTCAGGTGAAACAAAGGATTTAGTTTCTGTCGCACATATGCCGTAATAAGTATAGATCTGTCCATAGTGAATAGCAGGCACACCCGTTTCAGTAAAGTCTTTCTTCTGTAATCCATTACCACGAATCAACTCGCCAACTTCTCCTAATGATTTCCAATCGACTTTGCCTTCTTTAAAGGTTAATAGTTGGTCGCGATAAAAGTTGTATTGTTTTTTTCGAGTTGAGAGCTCAGTTTTAAGCTCAACTTTAAGGTGAGTTATATCCGTTGTGAACTCGTCCAAAATGCGAACAATTTCAGCTTGTGTATCCAGAGGTGGTATGGGGATTTTAGCTTTGCTTAAGCCATTCGCATTTATCGCAGAAATTTTTCCCGAAGAGATACGTTTTTTTATTTGTTCATGGAAAAACTTGGTTCTTAAAAAATACGATACATACTTAGGATTTAATGTGCTTTTATAGGAAAAACAAGCATCGTGAATAACAACATTTGTATCTCCCAGCCAAGCTGTGCCTATCCCAATATCTTCAATAGTTTCGCCTGCTGCAACAATAATAACATCGCCGTGATTAGCAACTCTTAATTTCGAAGCTAAATCTTTATCAATAAATGATTTAGCCTCTTTTGCCCAAATGTTGTAATGCGTATACATTTCTCCATAATGAATACAAGGAAAGCCTTCTGATATTATATCAGTTTTTACAAATCTTTTTCCTCTTACAAACTCACCAACTTCTCCCAAGGTTTTCCATTCAACCTCAACACCTTTAAGCACTTTATTCATAATTCTCGTATCACTCATGCTTCAATCTCCGCAATTAGGGTGTTAATCTCGGCACGTAAATGGTCAATCTTCACTACAGTATTTTTAAGCTCTGCATTCAGCTTAGCAATATCAATCACTTCGCGGGTATCTTCGGGTACTACATAAGAGCTAACCGATAGGTTGTAGGCGTTGGCGGATATCAAATCGTGTTCTACAGATAGGGCAAAATATGGAACATCGTCTTTATTGTCGAAGGTTTCCATAATTTGCTCTATGTGTCTATCGGTGAGTACGTTGTTTTTGGTTTCTTTTCTATAATAATTGCTGGTACTGGCGTCGATAAATTGAATTTTGTTGTCTGTTTTGTGTTTAGAAAGCACCAGGATATTGACAGCAATGGAGGTCCCAAAAAATAAGTTAGGTGCTAATGCAATCACAGTTTCGACGTAGTTGTTATCCACTAAATATTTGCGGATTTTCTGCTCGGCACCACCACGGTAAAAAATACCTGGGAAGCAGACAATAGCTGCGCGGCCTTTGCTAGATAAATAACTCAGCGCATGCAGCACAAAGGCAAAGTCGGCTTTGGACTTGGGCGCTAACACGCCTGCGGGGGCAAAGCGTTCATCATTGATAAGGGTTGGGTCATCGCTGCCAATCCAGTTCACCGAATAGGGCGGGTTAGACACAATGGCATCAAAGGGTTTTTCATCGCCAAAATGCGGATCTAACAGGGTGTTGCCTAGCGCAATATTGAACTTGTCGTAGTTAATGTTATGCAAAAACATATTCATACGCGCAAGGTTATAGGTGGTGTGATTAATTTCCTGTCCAAAAAAACCTTCTTCAATGATATGGGCATCAAAGTGTTTTTTGGCTTGTAATAATAACGAACCTGAACCTGCTGCTGGGTCATAAATTTTATTGACGGTTTTTTGTTTGTGCATCGCCAGTTGTGCAATAAGCTTTGACACGTTTTGCGGGGTAAAAAATTCGCCTCCGGATTTACCGGCATTGGCGGCATAGTTAGAAATTAAGAACTCGTAGGCATCGCCAAACAGGTCAATTTGGTTTTCATGAAACTTGCCAAAACCAAGCCCCGCCACACCTTTTAGTACTGCAGCTAAGCGTATGTTTTTTTCGGTAACGGTGTTGCCTAGACGGTTACTAGTGGTATCAAAATCGGCAAATAAGCCTTTAATATCCAGTTCGGATGGGTAGCCACTAGCCGAGCTTTCAATGTCGTAAAATATATTGGCTAAATCGGTGTTCAGACTGTCGTTCTTATTGGCATTCGCGGCAATGTTTACAAACAGCTGGCTGGGGTAGATGAAATAACCTTTGGTTTTGATGGCATCGTCTTTGATTTCTGCAGTGATAACATCATCAGAGAGCGCGGCATAATTTACGCTTTCATCACCGCCTTCAATGTAACTGGCAAAGTTCTCGCTAATAAATCGGTAGAACAATGTACCTAATACATACTGTTTAAAATCCCAGCCATCGACTGAGCCACGAACCTCATTCGCAATTTGCCAAATTTGGCGTTGTAGTTCTGCCCGTTGTTGGATACTTGTCATTGTAAAATTCCTGTTTAAATTCAATTTAAATATACGTTAGCTCATTACCGGCTTAGCGTTATAATGAACAAAGATACTCGAATCTAATCACTTATTTTAAGCGGAATGGCCTTATGCTTTACAAGTAAAATTCCATTACCAAGGGGAGGGTGGCAAATGAGTGCCGGAGGGTGTGGGGCTTGGCGTTCGCCTTTATACTTGCCTTGGCAACACAGGCCTGAAGACATTGTGTGTGCTGTCCACGGTGCACGATAATACCGTAAGGGAAAGAAAGCGTATCAGAATAATCCCCTCTGAAACTCACTACATAAAAAGCCTGTTTAAGCAGCTACTTTGCCTGGTGCCTTACTATAAAAGTGTATCGCGAAAACCAAATGATTTAATAAGCACAGGCTTAAGAATGACTAAAGACCAGGAAAAAATCTACAGAAACAGTTTCGTTCTGTTATTCCTCATTCTCTGCTGCTGCACAATGTTGCACTAAACCTTCGGTAGATGTTTTAAAAAGCAGCCGGATAAGAGTTACCTTTTGATTCACATTTAACTCTTACATAAAGATGAAAAAAAAGAGCCTACTCTCATCCAGACTGCCTGCTCTAATGTAGCGGGATTCACTGAGCTTTACGAGAAGTTCTCCAAAAAAATCACCGTGGCCGGACGCGGCCAGAGCACCCTGAAAAACTACAGCCACCACCTGGCCAAGGTGGCTCTGCACTTTAACTGCCTGCCCACCCGGCTCGACCCCGACCAGCTCAACGACTACCTCTACCTGGTCAAGCAGGAGCACAACACCCCCTCCAACTCCTACTTCAAGTTCACCGTCTACGCCCTGCGGTATGTCTTCCGCATGGAGGGCCTCAAGGACAAGCGAATCGAGCTGCCTACCCTGCGGCGCGATCGCAAGCTGCCCGTCGTACTGAGCAAACCCGAGGTTCGGAAACTGCTCTGCGCGCCCAAACTCCTCAAGCACCGCGTGCTCATCGCCACCCTCTACGGCTGCGGGCTGCGCTGCGCCGAGGCCTGCAACCTCCGCCTCTCAGACCTGGACTTTGACCGGCAGATGCTGCACGTGCGTCAGGGCAAGGGGGGCAAAGACCGCTACGTGCCCCTGAGTGAGCACCTGGTGCGCGGCCTTCAGACCTACATCCAGGCCGAGTGCCCCCAGACCTGGCTCTTCAACGGCCAGGTGCAGGAAAGCGAGGAGGGGCTCCGTGACAGGCGCTACAACACCGCTGGCGTGCAGTGGGTGGTGCGCTCGGCCCGCCAGGCGGCCGGTATCCACAAGCAGGTCACCCCGCACACCCTGCGCCACACCTTCGCCACCCACCTGCTCGAGGACGGCCTGGACATCGTCTCCATCAAGGACCTGCTGGGCCACGCCTGCATTGACACGACCATGGTCTACCTGCACGTGGCCCAGAGCGGAAGGAGAAAGCCCTTCTCGCCGCTCGACACCCTCTACCTGTAGTGCGCCCACGACACGAGGTGGCCCAGGTGCTCAGGACCCATTGGCAACAGGTGGAGTCCTGTACCGCCATCAACTCCTGGCAGCTGCGCACGCTCTCTGCCATCATGCGCTGCCGCACTGCTGACATGGGTGGGCACGTGGACGCCTGCACCGGCTGCGGCCAGGTCCGCCTCAGCTACAACTCCTGCCGCAACCGCCACTGCCCCAAGTGCCAGGGCAGAAAGCGGGAGGAGTGGATACAGGCAAGGGAGGCGGAGCTTCTGCCCGTGCCCTACTTCCACGTGGTTTTCACCCTGCCCGGCACCCTCCACCAGCTGGCCCTGCATAGCCCCCGCATCATCTACGACACCCTCTTTGAGGCGGCCTGGAAGACGCTGCTCACCTTCGCTACCGATTCCAAGCACCTGGGTGCCCGCCCCGGTATGGTGGCCGTTCTCCACACCTGGGGCCAGACCCTCTCCCTGCACCCCCACCTGCACTGCATCGTACCCGGAGGCGGGCTCACGGAGCGGGGCAAGTGGAGGTCGGCAAGAGGCAAGGGCAAGTACCTCTTCCCGGTAAAGGCCATGAGCCGGGTGTTCCGGGCAAAGTACGTGCAGGGTCTGAAGGAAAGGCTGCCGGAAACAGGCAGGGAGCTGGTGAACGCGCTGTTCAAAAAGGAGTGGGTGGTCTACGCCAAGCGCCCCTTCTCCGGGCCGGAGAGCGTGGTGGAGTACCTGGGACGCTACACCCACAAGATCGCCATCTCCAACCACAGGATAAAGGATGTGGGCGAGCGGACGGTGAGTTTCGCCTACAAGGACTACCGGCAGGGAGCCCGCAAGCTGGAGATGCAACTGGAGGGGATGGAGTTCATCCGCCGCTTGGCCCTGCACATCCTGCCAAAGGGCTTTGTCAGGATACGCCACTACGGCATACTCAGCGGCACTGTCAAGGCTGCGGCAATACCTGCCATCAGAGAGCAGCTGCCACAGGAAAAGAAACCGAAAGCGAAGGTCCGCCAGACAGAGGAGTACAACCCGCTCCTGTGCCCCTGCTGCAACAAAGAGACGATGGTCACCCTGCAGGTGCTGCCCAAGCGGGGGCCGCCGCAGGGCATCAGGACAGGCAGGCAGTACAGGGAATACGAGAAGGGACTATAAAAAAAGCCACCGGAAAGGCGGCCTGGCGCAGCTATGCCCATAGCAGAGTAAAAGACATGAAAAAAGCGGGGCACCTCTTTGGAAAACAGCAAAGAGCACCTCTTTATACCTCTTCAGGCTCACATCCGTTGAGCTGGCCGGCTACCAGACAGCCCCAGACAAGTAGC
Organism: Pontibacter pamirensis; assembly: GCF_010015475.1. Classification (GTDB taxonomy): domain Bacteria; phylum Bacteroidota; class Bacteroidia; order Cytophagales; family Hymenobacteraceae; genus Pontibacter; species Pontibacter pamirensis. Next base: position 67,768 of record NZ_SSNI01000020.1, on the reverse strand, counting down.
GCAGGCAAACATCTTCCGACTTAAAACCCATAACGCATCGCACGGTTAGTGCAACCACGGCTTCATTGTCGGCACTCCGTACCCAACGAAGCCTTAGTTGTTAGCAGTACATTTTAGGGTAGAGTGGATTGGGTAAACATTTGTAGCCCTCACAACCGGTATCGGGTTAATCGCTTTCGCTTCAACATTAGCAGCGCTGCCGGATAAATATTTTGAAGATAAATGACACCAGTAGCAGTTTTTGTAAGAGTATCGAAAGGTGGCCAAGACTTCGCCAGGCAGGTAGCGGATCTGCAAGCGTACAGTGAGCAGCAAGGCTACATTGTAATCGAGACCATATCTGAAAAGATAAGTGGCGCTAAGAAAAACGAGCACCGGAAAGCTATACAACGGCTACTGGAGCTAGCTGAATCAGGAGCCATACAAAAGGTTCTGGTAACGGAAATCTCCAGGTTAGGCCGCAATACTCTGGAAGGCCTGAAAGTGCTGGAGCGGCTAAAGAACCTAGGGGTAGCAGTGTACCTGCTGAACCGCAACATCGAAAGTCTTTCTCCAGGAGGTAAGCAGGACCCTATAGCTAAACTGTTCTTCACAATTATGCTGGAGTTTGCCGAATGGGAGCGTGAGACAATGATAGAACGCATACATTCTGGACTGGATGAAGCCAGGAGAAAGGGTAAAACCTTGGGAAGGAAGAAAGGAACAGTTAAGACAAATGAGCAGTTTCTGCAAGATCATACTTCTGTCATCAAACAACTAAAGGCTGGTAAAAGCATTCGGGATGTAGCGGCTATTTGTGGTGTAGGCACAGCAACCGTTCAAAAGGTAAAGAAAGCAATGGCTGTATAGCTATTTATCGCTCACTCACTGCACCTCGTTTTGCCTTAGTTCTAAATATCAGAATAGAAATTTTTCAAGTGCCTATTGGAAGCCTAAAACATATAGGTTTTTATATATATTTCTTGAGCCACTTTTGTTATATTTAGCCCTCATACTATAATACTTTTTTTTGGTGAGAGTAATGGCAATTACGCGGATTCCTACTTATAATAAGTCAAGGCTTGCTGATCTCTATGGTATCAATGTAAAAGCCTTGAATTCCTGGTTTCAGGATGAGGATTTTCTCAAAGAATTTGGCAAATATAGGGGAAAAGTATTTAATCCTAGACAGGTCAGGGTAATCGTAAAGCATTTTGGACCCTTCCAAGGGTATCAGCTACCAGTAGACTTAAGGTAGAAGATAATCAATATTAGTTGCTCGGTTATAGATATTGGCTGATAACGGATTTGGACAGGCTAAGAGCGAGGCGTCAGCCGAGCATTAAGCCTGTGCTGTGTTACCTCCAGTTTTTCTTATTTCAATTTTTTGACCAACTAAAACACCTTCCAACTCGCTTTCCCAAAAGCTTATCGGCAATATGTTCTGGCGAATAAATGATTCTGTTTTGAATACATCTGTTTCTTCCCAACTGCTTAAAAACATGCTCAGTTTGTTTTTTATCTTCGGAGCCAGGTTCTCATTCAAATCTTCTATCCAAACTGAATTGGGAAATACATACTTATAATTCGCTCTATATCTTATCGTTATCTTGCCGTTTGACAAATCCTTAATTTCAATTGAACTTTCAATATCAGAGTTTTTAATTTCATACTTCAAATCTTTACCAGCTAAATCAATAGCAGATAGTGTAGCAAAATCCACATCTTTCTGTCTCTTTTGTAATTCGAGGATTCCTCTTCTTACATTTTCTAAGTTTCCGCCAGCCAAGTAATGATTTACTAACTTTTCTATTTGGACTTGCTTTAAATCCAGTATTCCTTTCGCACCTACCAGAAAGTCTTTTTTTATGCAAAAGCCATTTTGAACAATTAATGCTTCGTCCTTAGTTAATTCGAGACCAAATGATTTAGCCCTGTATTTTGCAAAATAGATTGGAAATTGCTTCACTAACCATAAGCCCCCTCCAAAGAATGTCAGTAGTATGAGAACTAATAATATAAAGTCTGTATTCATCGACTCTTTCGTTCTTTGAATTTGAGGTAACGGTTGGGCTAATGCACGTTTTAATGTGCATTAGGTGGTGTTGGGCTAAGCTTTTTTTTGAATATCTTTTTCTTTGTGTACAGAAGATAAGGTTCATCTTTCCTGGGAATAAATTCACTCTCTTCCAATGTAACAAGTCTTTCATCCTCAAGCTCAAGAATATCGAAAACATTATATTTCCTTCTCAATGTGCCTTGCTCAATAGTTGTAGTATCAGGTATTAGGACTACCGTTTTCAATCCTCTTTTAGGATTGAAATGAACAAAATACTTTCCTTCATATTCCCCTCCTACATCGCCCTGCCACCATTTGAAGTCAAAATCTTCTTTGTTGATAAATCTTATTATTTCGGTTTGATTACCACTTTTTTGGATACCAATTCTAACAGTTGACACACTATCCAGTTCCCAAGTACCAATCAGGATATTTTGAGTTTTCAGAATCTCTTTATTTGGCGTATCACATCCTAATAGAATGAAAACAGAAAATATAAGTACTAAATGTTTTTTCAATTTATATCTCTAAGTTTTGCCCAACTACTGGATATGCGTGAACATACGGTTATCTGCACTATGTATGGAATAGGCTCCCTTCTCTTTTAGTTGGTCCGGAGCTCCCATGGAAGTTTTATGTTTTTCACTGAAATGTATCGCTTCATAAATTTAGAAAATTATATAGAACCTACATCTTCTTAGGATTTATATTATGCTTTGTAAGCTACGGAAGTTTACAAAGAATGATTTTTAATCGGCAAAACAACATTTGTATTCCTTCGCTGATGGCGTTATTGCCATAATACAATAGCATTTATACGCAATATTTGCTATCATCAAGTGTAGGTTTGCTAATAGTAAATAGCCTTTCAAATTTTATCTACACCAATGCCCTGCTAACTTAACGGGGCAACGGCTTGTGTTGCGCTCTTTGCAGACTGGAGAGTCGGAAAAATCCACAGAGGTCTTCAGAATCAAACCCTAAATTCCCTTTATCCCCTCTTAAGCAAGGTTACTGATAGATGTCTCCTTGAGCTCCCTAAAAGTCTACCAAAACAGCCTCAAACAGTCACTTTCCACTATAATCTGCCTTAGTTTTCGATAAGTTCCCGGGCTGGAAAAGCAGCAAACGGCTCCCCTTACATTTGGATCATCAACAACGAGAAAACAAAAGTAGAACGATGATTCGCTCCCTTTTTCAATGATTAACGAAGCAATGCCCCCAGGGATGAATGCCCTACTAGGTCTTACACTAAACCTGTTAACCTTCTGTGTCGGAACCATATTCTCCCTGAGCCAAATACCGGATACCGCGATGGCTATAATCTCTATACCTGGTTCCCTGGAGGTGGCCTTTTACGGCGCCCTGGGCGGTATTGCTTCAATCACTGCCAAGTACGCAGTCGAGATATGTATCAAAGTCCTTTCCCACTACTGGGAGAAGCATAAAAACCCGAACCAATGAACGCATTAGCCGTGGTAGGCACTCTGGCTGCCCTGTACTTTATACTGGACTTCATCAGCGGCACCAGGTCCGCTGTTGATGGCCTGAAGGTTTACGTCACGCACCCTTCCAGGCTCCGCATAAGCGGCGGGATGATTCTACTGGACGTGATGGTGAACATTGACAACAATTCGTCTCACTCGCTGCCGATACAGGCCCTGCAGGTGTCTGCCTTCAGCAAGACAGGCAATGCCTGGACAGAGTTCGCCAGCTCATCCCCAACGCTTTCCAACATCGTCATCAAGCCGTTTGCCACGACACGTTTCCCTGTGCCCATGCAAACCTCTCTTTTCAATGCAGGCACAGAGCTCTACAACCTCCTGCTAAACAGGGGCTCAGGGCAGTTTAAATTCTCGGTTGCGCCTACTTTCATGGGCTTTCGGATACCCCCGGTTGAAACGGGCGTGTTTGAGTTCAACGCAGGGAGCTTTGTAGGGGAGAAGTCATAGGAAATGGCGAGAGGTGGACAAAAAGCGGCCATTTCCAGTGGACAGCGGGTGGACAGCCCACGTGGGCGGAAAGCGGGCAGTAAAGCCGCATCAAACAACGGTGAGCTGGCAAAGTGGCTGTTGGCCGGTGGCGCACTGGCTGCATTAGCCTACGCCACGCAGGATACCGACCCTCTGACCGCAGCGGCAAAGGAAAGCAGGACCATTCAGTTCGTATCAGCCTATGCGCTGAACGACAACGGCCACAACCGCTACAGCAACATGGCTGGATTAGGCGAGGCCGGTAACAAGAAGCTAAAAATCAGCACGGTGCCGGTCCCCATGGTGGACCATGCCCACTACACGACAACCATGCTGCCGATGATACAGAAGCAGCTGGAGGCAATTGACGCCAGGTACGGTGACACCATTTTCGCTGTGCAGGGCGTGACCAGGGTGCCCTATGACCTCATCAAGGCGATTATGTACATCGAAAGCGGTGGTGACCCGAAGGCCGTCTCCCATGCCGGTGCAGTAGGCCTCATGCAGCTTCTCCCAGACACAGCCACCATGGTCGTGGCCATGGAAAACATCAAAAAGCGGCTGAGTGACTATGAAAAGGACTGGATACGCGAGACGCTGGGCAGAAGGCTCGATGAGGGGATTCTGAAAATGCGCGACCTGGGCACCCCTGTAAATGCCCTGGGGATAGCGAAAAACAAGTTCGTGGTGAAGGATGACCTCTTTAAGCCGGAGTTCAACATTCTGCTGGGGGCACTTTTCCTGGGCATTCTCCTGGACGAGAGCAAAGAGGCCAGCGGACTTTACCGCGTGGACAAAGTGGTTGTCCGCTACAACATGGGCTACTTCGCCATGAAGAAGGGACGGGCAATGGTCGGATCCCCCAACCAGTTGGTGGCCATGCTGCCAAAGGAGCCAGCCTCCTACGTGAAAAAGCTTGTCGGGAAAAACGGTCTCCTGACCCTGGTATAAGCCATGCAAGCCAAACACAAGAGAAGCATACACTCCGGAAGGGAGTTTAACCGGTATTTTGACCTGAGCCGGCTGCAGCGCAGTGACCCTGTGCTGCTAAACAGGGGGGACGTGTTTGACACCATCCTGGAAATGGCCCGGATAGTGAAAAACACGCTCCCCGACACGAAGGGCATCGCCCCTGTACTGAAAGGCAGCACGCTGGAGCAGACGTGCCACAACATCTTCGACTTCGTGTACTCGCACATTCAGTACACGCTCGACAAGCCAGGCGTGGAGCAGCTGCGCAGGCCGCTGCGGTCCTGGGCAGACAGAGCCGCAGGCGTTGACTGTGACTGCTACAGCATCTTTATCTCCTCGATTCTGTCAAACCTGGGCATAGAGCACTATTTCCGGATGACAAAATACCAGGGGGACTGGCAGCACATCTACGTGGTTGTGCCCATGAAACCTGGAAAAGCCCCGGGCGCAAGGCACACCTACTACACTATTGACTGTGTGGTGGACAGCTTTGACCACGAAGTACCATTTAGCCAAAAACACGACAAGAAAATGAGCCAATTGCAATACCTCAACGGGTTAGGGAGTGTCACACCTGGTTTCGGTGCCGAGTTCATCGGCTTTGGCAACAGTGCCTTGTCCGGTTACCTGGGTGCAACTGACGCTGCCGTGGGCCTATATGCGGACTTCCTGGGCCGGCTGAAGCTTCACCTGCAGAACACGCTGACGCAGCTGAAGGCCAACCCGAAGGCCATGCCGAAGGGAGTCCTCCTGAGGCCCCAGCTGGAGAGCCTGCTCAGGGTTTGGGACGATGCGCCATCGCGTGATGCCTTGCTCGACAAACTGGAGAGGGAAGAGGCCTCCATAAGCACCCTCAGTGGACTGGGAGAGTTGGGGGGACTGTTCTCCAGCATCAAGAAAGGCATTCAGAACGCGACGAGCTGGGTGGGTGACAAGGTTTCCACTGCTGCCAAATCCGTCGCCAGTACCACAACGAAAGTTGTAAAAGCCGTGGGCACAGGCGTGCAGAACGCCGCAGCGTGGACCGGTGACAAAGCCGGTGACGCCTGGAGTGGTGTGAAGCAGGCCGCAGAATGGACATTTGACAAGGTGGTGCAGCTCAACCCGCTGACCGTGCTAATGCGAAACGGGCTCTTGCTTGCCTTCAAGATAAACCTCTTCCGCATGGCAGAGCGCCTGGGGTACGGCTACTGGAGTGAATCAGAGGCTGTTTCCAAAGGACTGGAGGTAAATGAATACCGCAAGCTGAAGGCAAAGCTGGATGATGTGCACAAGCTCTGGCGGGGCCTGCAAGGTGACGAGGATTCCCTTAAGAAGAACATCCTGCAGGGATGGAACCACGGCACCCAAAAGCATGGTGGCGTGCGTAGCCTGGGTGAGGCCGCCACAGCAGCCACAACCACCGCAGCAACCCCGCTTATCGTCAAAATAGTGGACTGGCTGAAGTCGGTTGACTGGGGCAGGCTCTTCTCCATGGTAAAAGGCGCGAAGCCCGATACCGACTTTGCCGCTGCCAACAACGTGCCTGCGGGCTTCGTGCTGCCAGCCAGCGAGCAGGAGTACTTAGCCAACCAGCAGCAATACGCCCAGTACACTACGTCCCCAACGGCGCCGAAACCGGAATCAGGTGGGGACAGCACGGCGCTCATACTAGGGGGGCTGCTTGTGGCAGGGCTGCTGCTGGCATCCTCCGGAGGCTCCAAAAAGTAGCCCCGTAACACAGCTTACACCCTGTAACACTTCTTCGAACATGAAAAAATGACTTCTTCCATTGGGCGTGTTTCTGCCCTTCAGATTGCCTATGACGTGCCCCTGCGTGAGGAGGCATCCTTTTCACCGGCTCCGGCGAGAGCCCCTCTGACTTACCCTGTTTCGTCTGCTGGCACCATGTCGTCCATGACAGAGGTGCTTCAAAGCAAGCACCTGCTTGACAAGGTGAGGTCACTGCAACCGGCCTCGCCGCCGATCGCCCCTAAAACAACTGTACCACAGCTAAAAACAGCAGTAATGCCTGTGAATCTTCCCTGCAACACCCATGCGTGTACCTCCCCTGCCAGCTCACCGAGCACGGTTCAGGCGATGACTGCGACACAACCGGCGGCTCCCTTACCGGCCCCGAAGCCGAAAGAGGCCGCTTTTCCCTGGTGGCTGCTTTTAATCGGTGCCGGCGTAGCCTTCAGCCTTAGCCAAAAGAAGGAAAGCAAAAGTGACCTTTCCGGAATTGGACGCGGAAACAGCGTGGGCAAAAAGCGGCCAGCGAAAGCCGCTGCCCATGGACAGAAAGCGGACAATAAGCGGACGGGCAAAGTGCTTAAAATGACCCTTTAAGCGGCTTCTCTTCCTTCAAACTCAACCTGTATTACTTCATAAACCCTCAATTTCCTTTTTTAACATGAAATTCAACTCTAAATCCGCACAAAGCAGTGCCACCAGCGCGGGCGCTGTAGTAGGAGGCACTATCCTGGGGCACACGGCCCTGAAAATGATCCGTGAGAAAGCCCCGGAGAAAATCGGCAAGCACGCCGCCTTGATCCTGACGGTGGCAGCCGTGGCAGCCCCGGCCCTTATCGCTGTCAAATCCAACGTGGTGGCCGATGTCATAACCGGAGTGGCCGTGGCCGGTGCCATATCCAGCATCAACGGCTTCTCCCAGGATGAGACAGGCGCCCTTGCCACCTCCGGCTTCAAGGGGATGCTTGCCAAGCACGTGCCGCAGCTGGGAAACATCGAGGCGATTTACACCGAGCCTGCGCAGACGCTGATGCTCGCCGGTGATTTCCAGAGGGCTTCCAGCTTCGCTGAGCCTTCTCAGAACGCCATGCAAATGCTGATGGCGGGCTAACTATTATACGCCAGCACCTTCTAGTTCAAATCCAAACCCCCGTGGCTGGTAGAGCCGACACAACTTTAACACCATTTCCAACTTTTAGCCAAATCTCTACAATGAGACAATCACTTTACTTAGTAGGCCAGGTGGCCGTTCTTGCCGCTTTAGGCTTAAACATCCAGGACGTGTCAGCGCTGGAGCGCTCTGGCCTGCAACTCAATAACGGGCACCAGTACCTCCGCCTCAACATCACCAACAAAGGCGGTATCGTGGAGCTGCTGGACACCAACACGCGCCAGGTAGACGGTGAGTCCACCTTCAACGGCATGACCCTGGAGGAAGGTGTCAACATTGCCCTGGAGAAGATCCGCTTCGGCTATGCCACGTCCGCCACTGCAGGCGGCGAGACGGACCCCACGCTGCTCAGGTACAGCAACCTGTATGACGATGTGCCAGCCGTGCTTGCAAATGCTGACCTGGTCATCACCCAGCAAGGTAAGGACATTCTGTCTGTGCCGGTTCGCAACCTGCTGGTAGGCTCGAAAAGCGAGAGGACTGCAGGCGCTGTCGATGCCTATGAGTCCGACGTTATTCGCGTGCTTCGCTCCAAGACCCCGGTCAAAATCTCCCTGAGGTTCCCGAAGGGCGCAAGCATCGGCAACGCAGCCAACCACTTCATCGAGCTTCACCTGATAGGTGCCGCCACAGCCCGCAAGGGTTAGCATTAGCCGACCCCAATTCTTAAGTGCCGCTCCTGCAAAGCGCATCCTGCAGGAGTGGTCTTATCAAATTATTAATCACCTTTTTTTATCAGAAAATGGCTAACCGTTCACAAACACATACAGTGATTATCCCTGCAGGCGCAACGGGAATCCGTGAAGAGCAAATCTTGCTTGACCAGGATTTTGAGCAATGCAAAGGCGTTGCTGTTTACGAAAACGCTGATGGTGGCATCCCTAACTACAAAATAGGCCTAAAGGATTCTGCTAGAACCTACCAGGAGCAAACACACAAAAACGATTGGATTATTAGCACAGAGGTAGCGCCAAAAGACCGCTACAAGCCGATGATTCTACCGACAAACGGCACAAAGCTGACTATCCGGACTGAATTGCCAGTAGCGGCAGTATCGGACGTGAGCTATGATATCGTCTTTCTTCTGGAAGGAAAAAGACAATAACGGATGGCAGCCACTATACAAACAGAAGAATACTTCTCCGAACCATTCCAGACAGACATAGACGGCTGCTTGAAGTTCACGGTGGAGAACAACAGTAATACATGGCTGCTTCTATCATTTGACAAGGGTGGCCACTGGATTAAGGTAAAAGCCGATTATGGCCGAGAGTTCGAGGCCGGTTCAGGTGAGACTTACGAGGGTGTGATGTATGCCAAGTTCGGGGAGTTATACACCGAGCCAGGTGAGCCAGCGCCAGCCGAAGACGTGGTACCATTTACGAACTGCGTGATAATAAAGAATGTGTGGAAGTGCCCAAACAATAACTAACAATGTCTGCAGGTGGATTAAGGCCTCTTTCCAGGGGCGGTAAAGGCAATAGCCTCATTAACATTGACGTGATCGGTAGAAATTTCGACTACCCTACGCAATTCAACCAAGAACACAAGTACAGAACGGCAAAGGATTTTGTCACAGCCTACCTTATCAAAGAGCTGCCTCCACTTGCTACCATTGCTGGACACTTCAGATTGAACGGCAGCGTTGCATTCGTGCCTTTCTCAACTATTGAGCGTGGTACCATTGTAGATGAAGTTCGCATAACTGCCAACGCAAGGAGCCAGGTAAACTCACCCGACCTTGCAGAGCTTAGTATCGGTGGTGGCGCATTACCGGCTCTTACTTCCTTCGGTGAGGGAGGAATAAGGGATTCAGGCGCTATTTACGCTTACGACACAGCCCTAGTGCTCAACACTCCAAAGAGTTACACAGCAAGGGCTAAAGACTTGAAAGATGTGCTGTCAACGCAGCCTTCCACTACCTGGGGCATTGGCGTGAAAGCATGGTACGGTAAGGGAGAGGCCACAGGAGCCGCCATTACCGAAGCCTGGGTACGCGCCAACCTGCAGAAGCACTCCAGCTTCAACGGGCACATGCCTTCTGTCACCGTCACACCAGGTTCAAACGACTACATCTATTACTTAGCACCGGTTGCCTGGGGACTGAAAGTGTTTGAGTTCCTGGGTTCTGACCAGACCAACCCCGAAAGCGCTACGAGGGTGCGAGTAAGGACCGACAATGAAATGCTGAACGGCATCACACAGGCAGAGGCCACAGAATACTTCGTGATTCGCTCCCTGGGGCAAGGCCTGGGTGGGGGATCTTCTTACACCTTCCAATTAGGAAACATAGGATAAGCACAGCATGACACAGATATCTTCAATCGTAGCAGGAACAAAGTTTCCAGCGCCAATAGGACTTACTGACGACCAGGTACAAAAAGGCGTTCCTTTGGGCGATGGAGGCCTTATGCGCGGCACTCCTAAATTCGTTGCTACGCTTGCCGAGCTGGAGGCATACCCTGTTGAGCGATTGATGCCACGAAACGAGGGCACCGTGTACGCTGACCCTGTGAAGGCCAACAACGGGCTGTACCTCTTGTCTGAGGATTTGACAACCTGGACCAAAGCATCTAACCTTGCCGCTGCAGCGCACATCAACAGAGTGCAGGGGGGAACGCACCTGTACGACACCATTGCCGAGCGAAACGCCATTCCGCTAGATTTAAGGTATTTGGGCATGAACGTGAAAGTGTGGGAAGGTGGCAGGGAGGCCGGAAACGGCATCAACCCGACACAGGTAGCCTACATTCTGCTAGGCAAGAAAACGCCATTAGTGCCTGCAGGCTACACCTTTAACGGTGTGACAAAGCCTGCTTACACTATTTACGAAATTGTTGAGTACACCGGACTTTACGACAACCATCCGGACTATGATCCTGGTAACCCTTCCGCATCGCAGACAAACACAAGATTTGGTTTTGCTGCAGAGGTAGACTACTTCTTCGCTGACACACGTCCGGATGCACTGTATCAGATGAACTTTGTGCAGCTGATGGAGGATAGCGGCATTTTCAGCGTGAAGGGCGACGAAGAACACTGGTACTATGAGAAGTACTACTACCAGGAGGAAATAGATTCTGATGGCGATGGCGTGGTGGATTCCTACCGTGGCTATACGCTATTGGATTACCCGCCATACGATATGCCTGTTCGCATACTGGATGTAACGCCAGGTACACCGGAAATACCTGCAGGGCGTGACCTGATGGGCATTACTGAGGACCAAAGCGATGTATGGGCACCGCTTCCGGTACAGGCAGCCGTGACCTACACGACTTTTGAGGAAATGAAGGAGTTCCGGAACAAAGGACAGTTGGAGAAATACACCTACTATGCCTATGAGTACTCTTGCTGCTACATTCAAAATGGCACAAAGCTATTCACGGATGCCAATTCAGAGCACCAGAAAGAGCTGATGATATGCTTTGCCACGGACGCTAACAAAATCTCCAACATCGTGCAGTCTGCCAAACACCCGGGGGACGTGATAAGCATGTTATTCGATGCGGGAATTGGTGGCGTACCACACCACTACGGCTTTATGGAGTTCCGCTTTGACCCTTACTTGAATATAACAGGGGGATTTGACTGGAGAAGCATGAAGGTGGCGCGATACATGGTAGGTGGCATCAAACATGACCTGGTTACCAAAGTGAGCGAGAGCTTGTTCGCTGTAACGCCAATTCTTTTTTGGCCTCCTAATCACACGACCATACCGCATGAGTACTTTATTGACTTCGGCACAGCGCCATTGTCAAACACTGCAGCACCGAGCTTAGAGGTTCGGGCAACTAACGATGCCGCAACAGTATATAGGCTACCGCTTGTTGACCTAAACGGACAGCCAGTAGGAGCCAACCAGATACGGACAATAGTAGGAGCCACAGGCAAAGCGCATGTTTACAAGTCTCAGCCGCTTAACGCGTGGGTTCTAGCTTCTTCTGCAGACGAAGAGGCGATTGTAAAAGACCTTCCGCTTCTGACACCTAACCCTGACACAAACGGGGCAACGGTGGTAAGGCAGCTATACCGCAACGCAGAGCTGCTTCCGACTGGTGGCGTTCAGTTGTTCGATATCATACAAGGTATTGGCTCAGGAGCGAGGAACATTGACATAGGCGCTAATAATGGCTTCGGGCGTAACCCTAACATACTGCTTCATAGCAAAAGAGGGGGAGCGGTTGCACAAGACGTGTATTTCGGAGGTGGTTGTGAAAACGTAACGGTGGTAAGGGTGGATGGCGAGAATATTGGCAATGTCCGCGTCGGCAGACTATGCAAGGATATTGTGACAATAGGTGCCGTAGCGAGAGTGGAGGTGCCAGCTTTTAGCGAGAAAGTGCTTTTAGCAGGTAACTCGCACCGCACGTTGACCTTTGTTGAGGAACCAGGAGCAAAGCCCCTGTCAAACGTGGTTCTCTTTGCCCCGAAACAAGATTCAACTTTACGGGCAATAGACCTTTCCTTTAAGCTGCTATCACACTTCACGATGATAGTGCGCGGTGTGGGCTTTGTGCAGGCACAGTTGGGAGAGGCAGAGCAAAGCAACATCTACATTCACACCCTTTTTAACCGCGTAAGGATTGGCCGATTCTCAAAGAAGGTGTTTGAGCGTGGTTCCTCCTGGGAAAGTGTGGAGTATATCGGTTCAAGCCACTTGCCTACAGGACTTATGCAGCCGCAGTGGTTCCGTGGCACCATTCAAAGCCGGATGATAGTTGATACCGACGGTACAATCTTCAACACACAGCCAGCGGCAGGGCAGAACACAGACAAGCTCCTGAGCATCGACCCTCTTACGGGTGAGGTACGCACATTGGCCTATCCTGCTTCACAGCAGGTAAACGGTGTGGTAGATGCCACACCGAACACCATAGCGCAACGTGACAACCTGGGAGGCCTGTTTGCCACAGAGTTCACGCTAGTCTCTGATGCGAGGCTGAAAACGGACCTGGAAAAGATTACGCCAGAGCAGGCGCTTAACATGGTGCGGCAGCTTTCCAGCTACTACTACAGAAGGAACGACATAGACAATGCTCCGCTTGAAATCGGCTATTTGGCGCAGGAGGTACAGGGCATTGTGCCTGAGCTGACCAAGCAAATCAACCACGAGCTGTACGACGATGCCCTGGGTGTGAACTACTCCAGAGCCGTGACCCTGCTTGCACCGGCTTTGCAGGCACTCTATGAGCGCATCCTATCACTTGAAAAGCAGCTTAAATAGCCGCAATTCTCATGTTTCAATATCTACTCATGTTTGAATACCTGAAATTTCTTATGGCTAAAATTTCCTGTGAGCTTCCATTGAAGCTATCCACTATCAGAGCCGCTATCAACAGCGCATTTAAAAGCCTAGCAGAGTGCGTGGCAGGCTCAACCAGGATTGACAAGAGCCTGGACTTTCCGATGAGCCGGTTCCGCTGCTTTGACGATGAAATGTATGCTTCTTTAGGCCTTTCAACCTACTACAACCAGAGCGACACGACCGGTACGGTAATACTTGCTTCGCAGCTTTCCAATAACCCTGTTGGCATTGCCAGCACAACGCTGAACTTCAGCGTGTGGCGCGATGGTGTGCAGATTGGCACGACCACAATCACGCACAATGGGGGAGTTGCTGAAAATACAAGATCGCTGGATTACGCCAGGGAAGAAGCCGACTTTGACCTGACGTTTAGGTGTGAGCCAGGTGCCGGTTATTACCTGCAGCTTGATGCACAAGGCAACCCATCGCAGGTGACAGTCACGGTAGTGGCTAAAGTACCTGTAATGGTTGCATCTCAAGGGGATGCCTTCTATAAGCATGTAGATGACCTGACAGGGAACATTACCTGGGCATCACAGCTCACCAACAACACTGTTGGCGTGGGCGACACAGAGGTGTACTTCAGCTTGTGGAGGGACGGTGTGCAGATAGATTCCTTCATGGTGTCTCACCCCGAGGGTGTATTTAAGCATTCTTTTACCAGGCTATACAACCGGGAGGATGCCGACTACAGCCTGACGCTTAAATCTGAGCCAGGAGCCGGATACGACTTGTGGAAAGATGCACAAGGCAACCCATCGCAAATGACAGTAACGGTAGTGGCTAAAGTGCCTGTAGCTGCAACAGTACCGGTAATAAGCCTGAGCGCAACGAGAGACTTGAACCATACCATAGCTGGAGAAGAGAAGTGGAGCTGGATAGGTACCGTGGATGGTGGCGCTGTGCTGGAGGCTGATATAAGCGGTGAGATTTTCACTGTCTGGGACAACCAGCCGCTTTATGCCGCTACTTATAATTGGGTGTTGAAGGCAGGCACCAATTCCGGTATTCTGTTCATAGGCCAATACCCACAACTGGATGACCGTACGGCACCAGCCATGGCTGAAATCCTTGATTCCACGAATGGCACCTACACCGTGAACGAGGCCAACAGGACCAAAGAAATCACCATCTCAGCGGCGGCAGTCGCCTAACACCATAACCCGCAACACATTATGTACGCACGTCCCACGACACTTCCCCAGGCCATAGCAGAAATACAGGCCATGCCACACAAAGGGCTGCAATGCGCAGTGGTGGCCATTCCCTATGACGAAGAGGAGGCAAAGCCCCGGAAGCTGATGCCCCAGCAGGACTTTGACGCGGAGACGGTAAGCAGGGAGGTGGAAAAGGCCTTCACCTACTATGCAGGGCATGATGTGCTGCTGAAGGTGTACGCCAGGCGGGGATTTAGGCGGGACGGGCCGAGGTACGAGATTCAAACGACTTTCCAACTTATCAACGATACCGAAAACATGAGCGGACTATCTAAAAATCAGTCAAACTACAGTTACCCGCAGCCTAGCCCACAGCCCGAGGGCAACGGGGGCGGCTACCAGTACCCTTCGGACATGGGGCAGACCGGGATGTTCATCATGAGCATGAAGGACGAGCAGCTGCGCCATGAGCGGGGCCGCAACACAGAGCTGCGTGACCAGGTGAAGATACTGGAAACAACGGTGAAAGACCTCATCGCCAAAAACCAGGAGCTGCAGATGGATGTGCGCTTTAAGGACAAGGAGCACGAGATAACACTTGCCGGTATTGAGCAGAACAGCAAAAAGGGCTTCTCCGCCATTGTGGACGTGCTGCAGAACATGAAGCCCGAGGTACTGGGAATGCTGATGAGCGTAGCGATGCCTGGAAGAGTGGCTATGCCGCAGTTGCCGATGGGCGGGGTGCCGATGCCCTCTAACCTGACGCAAAACCAGCAGGAGGCCATTACCGAGATAAACAGCCTGCTCTCCGACATGGGCGAGGAAATGCTCACCAAGCTGTATGCCGTGGCGCTTTACGCAAAGCAGGGGAACATCAACTTAGACAACATACTGGCTCAAATCAATGGCGCAGCATAACCACACCATCAGGATAGCGGCCAAGTCAGAGCTGGAGGCCTTGAAAAAACTGGAGGCACTGCAGACCCTTGCCGACAATATCACCGCTGAAAACCTAAAGCTTTTGGCTGACAAGTCAAAGACGGTAGGCATCAACGCCAAAATCCAACTGTTTAAATCCTACATCTAGCCCTATGGCCTCTAACCTTCCCGCTGTCAATGTGCAGATGCCTGAATCGGCGATGAACAAGGCAATGAACGTCGTCTTCCTTGCCGGTGCCGCCGGTGGCACTTACCTTCTTGTCAAAAAGCTTGTCAACGATGCGCAGCGCAACAACGCACTAAAGGATTACGCCAACCCTTCCTCTACCGACGGCAAGGCGACGCAGTACGCCACGCAGTTCTACAACGCGATGTACTCCACCTGGGAATGGTTTAACTCTGCCTTCGGTGACGGGACCAATGAGGCGCTGGTTTTCCAGACCGCAGGCGATATGCACCGCCACAAGGTGTCGCTGCACACGGTGGCCCAGAAGTACAGGGCGCTTTACAGCCTGGACCTGCTCACTGACCTGCAGCGGGAGCTCTCCTCTGATGAGATGCAGCAGTTCAACCGCATGTACAGCTCCGGCAGCCTGGGCGCCACCCCGGCAGTGCAGAAGCGCATGGTAACCGCCACGCCGGCCTTCGTGCTCAATGAGAAGCTACAGCGCATTGCCTTTGTCCGTGCCAACACCGCTCTGGGCCCGATGGTGGACAACTTTATCCTTCCCGACAACAGGATCCTCCTAGGCTTCATGTACCACAGTGCGCTCCGCTATGTCGACAGCGCAGCAGTAAAACTCATCTGATCATGGCACCTCCTAAAAAAAAGCCTCTTACCAAGAGCAACACTTACAAAAGAAAGCAAAAGGCAACCAACACTTACAGAAAGGGACCAGAGCGCAGGGACAACCAGCTGCTCAACCTGGCCGTGCTGGCCGCGATGGTGGGTGGTGCGGTAGCCCTCGTGCAAGGCGCAAAGGCTGGTGCCAGCAACCAAGCAGCGCCGCAGGCAACGGGCAGCTCACCTGCCAAGGCACCTGCAGTCGTACCGAGGCCAACGCCTGCCCCGGCACCAGGGCCGGTGGCGGTCACAACGGCGCCGACAGCACCGGCAGTGCGGGACCAGGCCTTTGTTGACAGCTGGAACGGTGAGGGGCTCTATGCCGGCACCAGCCCTTCCTACAACCCTTACACCGGCAACGGGCGGGGCCATATCAAGCAGGCAGGCAATGAAACCTATGTAGGCCAGTGGACCGGGCACGTGAAGGATAAAATGCTGCAGCTCAAGATGACGGCAGTCTCCGGAAAGACCTACAGCTACTGGATAGCAAAGGACCAGGTGCAGCTCTACACCTTCGCTGAGGCCAACCAGCGCATCGCAAACGGCTCCGGGAGCAAGATGCCGGCCGACCTGAGACAGGCAATCGAAAACTACTTTAACAAATAAGCGATGGCGAATTTTGACGAGGCGCACCGTGTCATCATGCGCAACGAGGGGGGATACTCCAACGTGGGCACCGATTCCGGGGGCGAAACCTACAAAGGCATTAGCCGCAAGTGGCATCCCCACTGGGCGGGATGGGCAATCATCGACGCGGTAAAAGCCATGCGGCCGATTAAGTGGAATGAGGAGATAAACGACGTGAACCTGAAAATCAACGTCAAGAATTTCTACAGGCAGTACTGGCGCAGGTTCAAGGGCGACAGCATCCGCAACCAGAACATCGCCAACATCATGTTTGACATGTTCGTGATGACCGATGACGATGCCGTGAAGATAGCGCAGCGCATCGGTAACGCGATGGGCTACGCCTTGAAGGTAGACGGCGACTTGGGAAAATTGACTGCCGGCTTCATCAACAGCGTGGAGCCCTACCTCTTCTACAGCAGGTTCTTTGAGGCGCGGGAGCAGTTTCACCGCCGTGTCGCAGCCTCTAACGCCGCCACCGGCATGCCCAACCTGGAGGGCTGGCTCCGCAGGCTCAGCACCTTCAGCTTCTATTTAAAAAAAAAGACAATAGCCTAATCGCCCTGCTCATCCTGGGCGCTGGCGGTTACTACTTCTTCACGAATCCCCAATCCTTTAAATCAATTTTCAAATGAAGCCAATTCTACAACTATTAGGCGCCAACGTGGTGCAAGGCTGGAAATCAACCTTAGTCGGTTTGACACTCTTTGTGGCGACCGTATTGAGCGTGTTCCGAGTGGAGGCCGTCACCTGGCTGGATGCTGTGGTGCCGCTGATGCTGAGCCTGCTTCTGATGTTTGCCCCAAAGCAGCTGCGCAAGGCACTGATGGGCTACATGGGCAAAGGCAGCATGCCGGTGATACTGTTGCTTCTCTCGGTTTCCTGCAGCGCATCCAAAGATACGAAGACAAGTCAGCCGCCACAGCGAACGCTAACCGAGCAAACCGTGCAAGTCGCCTCCAAGGCAGAGGTAAAACCGGATTCAGCCGCAGTCCAGGTCAAGCAGGGCCAGCTCACACCGGGTGCCTCCTTCAGGCAGCAAGGCAAGCGGGCAGAAAGCATCGTCAGCGTCGACAAAACGGGCCTTGTCACCAGCAAATGCAACTGTAAGGGTGAGAGCCAAACTGACACCGTCACGGTGTACGTCCGGACGGAAACCCCAGTACCCTCTATGCCGGCTCCAAATGCAGGAAGCCAGCCAACGGAACCGGTTGTCTCCTGGTGGATCATACGCAACATCGTCGTGCCGATCCTCATTTTGTTCGTGGCCGCTATCATCCTCCTGGTGATTGCCCGGCTTATCAAGCTCCTGTTTCTCCAGCTCTTCCAAAGCAAACCAAGCGGCGGCATTCTATAGTTTTTTCTAAACCTAAATTTTTATACAGATGATTGATCCAGTATCAGTGGGCATAGGTGCCGCAGCAGTGTTCGGTTTTAACGCTTTGACCGAAAAAAAGAAAACAGCTCGCCGAAAGAGAAAACCGGCGGCCAGGAAAAAAGCAACCGCCTCCAAGCGGAAGGCAGCGCCTAGGAAGAAAGCGACCACATCCAGAAAAAAGGCGGCGCCAAAAAGGAAGAGCACGGGCAGAAGAAGAACTGCAAGTGCCAGAAAGCGCAAGTAGCACCATTCTGTAGCAGCCCCGCCATGTGGGCTGCTACGGTGCTTTGGCCATTCCCCTACTCACCTCCTAAACCGACACAGACAACAAGCCGTGAACAGCCAGAAGAACAGCGCATTTGCTACAGCCATGAAAGAGCGCCTTGCAAATGGCACAAAGGACAGCAAGGCCTCTGTCGAGAAAATAGCAGCGAGGCACGGTATCACCGACAAAACCCTGGTAAAGGAGCTGACCGAGCTGGCCATTGTCAACCGCGCCCGGGAACTGGCCCATGCCGTTGGGCGCAGCACAGGGGAGCGGTTCCAGAGTATTGTAGCGCTTTACTACAACCAGGTGAACCTTACCTTCCGAACAAGCCAGAGCATGCTCCTGCAGCAGTATTCCACGCCAGCCCCGATTGGATACCTGGCCGGTGTGTACACAGGGGCTGACAGGTTCGAGAACACGCTTTTTGAGCCCTCCGCCGGAAACGGGCTCCTGACCATTGCGGCCACTCCGCAGCGCTGCATCGTGAATGAGATTGACAAGGTGCGCCGCATGAACCTGGAGACGCAGGGGTACCGCAGCGTAACAGGCCTGGACGCCACAGCGCCGTTCCCCTTTCTGGCAAAGCAGTTTGACTGTGTGGTGACCAACCCCCCTTTCGGCTCCACCGATGAAGTAGTGTTCGGTGGCTACAGGCTCAAGTCGCTGGAGCAGGTGATGGCCATCCGCGCCCTGGACTGCATGAAGGACAGCGGGCGTGCCGCCATCATCATCGGCGGCCACTCTGCCTGGGACGACAAGGGGCGGTTGCAGGCCGGGAAGAACCGGCTTTTCTTCAATTACCTCTACAGCCACTACTATGTGGACGATGTGATAAACATAGACAGCAAGAAGCTGTACACACGCCAGGGCACCGGCTTTGCCGTCCGCCTAATTCTTATCCGGGGCAGAAAACCAGTTCCCCAAGGTGTCTCCCCGCTCAGAACAGCGCATGACACCGTCGCGAAAACCTACGATGAGCTCTACGAGCGCGTGATGCAGTACGCACCTGAGCCTTACAACCACTCTAAAAGCCTTAAAATGCTACGCTTAAAAGCCAAAGCCGCCAAAGCAAAGTTGCAGCTCCTGGACCTGGGCAGCCTGGGGATGCCCTACACGCCTACCTCCAACGCCTGTGTGGTACTGGATACCCATGTGCCCGACATGATGGCGCACGAGACATTCTCTGCCCTTTTGAAAATAAAAGAGGCCGTGGGCGGCGACATAGACGCTTTTGTGCAGCACAGGTTGGGCTACAGCTCTAATGTGGAAATGTGCAAGGCACTGGCAGCCGAGCAGATAGACGGCGTTGCCATGGCCATCTACAACATCGAGGCAAGAAACCAGGGCATCATCATCGGGGACCAAACCGGCATAGGCAAAGGCAGGCAGGCAGCCTCCATTATCCGCTATGCGGTGAAGCAGGGAAAGAAGCCCGTCTTCATCACAGAGAAGCCGAACCTGTTTTCTGACCTGTACCGCGACCTGGTGGCCATCGGTTCCGCTGACCTGGTGCCCTTCATCGTCAACAGCCGCGACAAGAAAACCAAAATCAAGGACGACAGAGGCAATGTGGTTTATGAGCCGCTGCCTGAAAAGCAGCTGAAGGACGCTGTCAAGAGCAACAGGATACCTGCAGGCTTCGACTATGCCGTAGCGACTTACTCGCAGTTCAACTCACCCGAGAAATCACCCGCCAAGCCCTCGTGGCTACGGCAGGTGGCAGCGGATAACATCGTCATTATGGATGAGAGCCACAATGCCTCCGGCGAGTCGAACACGGGTAACTTCCTGCAGGATATTGTGGCCAGCGCCTCCGGGGTGCTTTTCCTATCCGCAACCTATGCCAAGCGTTCCGACAACCTGCCGCTGTACGCCATGAAGACAGCCATGTCTGATGCCAACCTCTCAAAAGAGGGACTGGTGGAGGCCATTCAAAAAGGCGGTGTGGCGCTGCAGGAGATTCTTTCCTCGCAGCTGGTGCAGGAAGGCCAGATGATACGCAGGGAGCGCAGCTTTGAGGGGATAGAGGTAAACTACATCACACTGGACAAAAGCGCTGGCGACCCCTCGCTTGACAAAGAGCTCGAGCATAAAGCCATTGCCGACAACATGACCGAGATTATGCGCGAAATCATAGGCTTCCAGGAGAGGCATATCGAGCCGAGCATAGAGGAGATGGACAAAATTGCGGCAATCGAATCAAAGGAGATTAAGAAGCGCGGGGGCACCTCCTCTGCAGGCGTGGACAACTCCCCGTATTTCTCTAAGATTTTCCAGGTTATCAACCAGATGCTCTTCAGCATTAAAGCCGAAACCGTGGCCGACCGGGCCATACAGCGGTTGAGGGAAGGCAAGAAGCCTGTGATTGCTTTTGCCTCTACCATGGGTTCTTTCATTGAGCAAATGGAGGATGCAGAAGGTATGGCCGTGGGCAACGGATCCATGATTGACATAGATTTTGCCACGGTGCTCCAGCGAGGCCTGGACGGCGTGATGCGCTATACTGAGACAAACCACGACGGCAGCAAGGAGAAAAAGCAAATAGAGGTAAGCGACCTCACTGTGGAGGCGCAGGAAAAGTACTTCCAGATTACCGAGCGTATCAGGCGCGCCACATCCGGGATCACCATCTCGCCGATTGATGCAGTGAAGCAGCGCATCGAGGCTGCCGGTTACTCCGTGGCAGAGGTAACGGGCCGCAAGTATGAGGTACAGCTCAACCACTCAACCGGCAAGGGCCTGGTGATGCTGCGCGAGAAACTGGCCACAAACGACGCCTTCCGCTCCTTCAACGACAATGAGGTAGACGTGCTGATGATTAACCAGTCGGGAAGCACCGGGGCCTCCGCCCATGCCGTTCCCACGAAAGAGGTGCCGGCCGACCAGGTGAAGCAGCGTGTGATGCTGATACTGCAGGCAGAGCTGGATATAAACACGGAGGTGCAGAAAAGGGGCCGTATCAACCGTACCGGTCAATTGAAGCACATTCCCCCAATTTATGATTATGTGATTTCCGCCATTCCGGCTGAAAAGCGCCTAATGATGATGCTCCAGAAAAAGCTAAAGTCGCTGGATGCCAACACATCCTCGAACCAGAAGCAAAGCGAGGCGGTGCTGAGTGTGCCTGACTTCCTCAACAAGTACGGCGACACTGTAGTGAACAGGTACCTGATTGATAACCTGGAACTAAATGAGAAACTGGGCGACCCGCTTGGTGTAGGCAAGGAGGAGGACCCTAAAAAGGCGGACAGCAGGGGGAATGCTATTTCCATTGCGCACAAGGTTTCCGGTCGTGTGGCCGTGCTTTCCACAGCCGAGCAGCAGCAGTTTTATGAGGATATCACCGAAGCCTACGATGACTATATCGAGGAGTTGAAGCGCAAAGACGAATATGACCTGGAAGTGGAGGCCGTAGACCTGGAGGCGGAGACAATCAGCAGCCAGATAGCAAAAATAGGCAAGGGCGGCACCTCTGTCTTCTCTGAAAACACCCTATTGGAGACGGTACGCGCCAAGGTGCTGAAAAAGCCTTTTAACAAGGCCGAGGTACACAACTTGCTCCATGAGTCACTGGGAGCGCATACAGCAGCCCAGCGGCAAGAGGAACTGCTTTACGAGTACAAGCAGTACATGCAGGAGGCCGCCAACACTGAGTTACAGGAGAGGCGGGTGCATTATGACGAGCTGGAGTCCAGAATTCACAGCGATAAGAAAATAGCCAAGCTGCCACCCGAAGAGCAGCTGGAGGCCATACAGGAGCGCAGGAAGCTGCTACAGGAGGCAAGGCAGGCAGCTGAGCAAAAGATAAAGACCACGGCTAACAACCGCTTTAACTTCCTGAGCAGCCTCTTTAAGTTCTTCACCGTTGGCCGGGGAATCTATTACCATGTAGGCCGTGAGGAGCTGGCAAAAGGCATCTTCTTAGGCTTCAAGATTGACCGAAAGAAGAAAAATCCTTTTGCCCCGAGTAATGTGCGTCTGCGCTTTGCAGTGGCCCACAGTACAAAATACCTGGAGATACCGGCTAGCCAGAACGAAGCGATTGGCGCGATACGCGGCTCTTCCTATAACATTTCCTCCTGGGAGCGTGACAACATGCTGCATTACTGGGAGGACGCCATCAAGGAAAGCAGCCAGGACAGCAAAATCCGCTACGTCGTGACCGGAAACTTACTGCAGGCCTTTGACATGTTCAAAGGGAAGCTGGTGAGCTACACCCTTAAAGGCGGTGGCAAGAAGAAGGGAATCCTGATGCCCGAGTACTGGGTGCCCCAGGAATCAAACAAGTCCGTCAGCGTGCCTATCAGCCAGGCCATCGGGCACATTAAGTCGATGACCGTGGGCCGGAGCCTGGTGACTGCAAAAGGGGTGTCCATTCTGCGCCAGCCTCACTTCTACAAAATAATGGTGCCTGGTACCAAGAAGTCTGGAGGCTGGCTCTTCCTGGACCCTCACGTGATCAGCCTGGTGAATTACAACCTGTTTGAGAAGCAGTCAGACAAGATGGTGGCTGAGCTGGAGGCAGAGCGCATCGAAGAGCTGGTGAAGTGGCTACAGGAGAAGCAGTCCGACAGCGTGAGCCTGACGGAATCGGACTTCAGCAGGATTTTCAAAGCCAGAATCGAGGAACGCAGGCCAGTTCAGGAATGGCCGAGACTGCAAGTTCCGGAAATGAAGCAGGAACCCCAAAAAGACAAATTCAAGCTCCTGAAATTGAAAGCAAGGGCTGTGAAAGCCAAGCTTCTCTTACTCAGCTTAGACGCTAAAGCCGCCTAACCTATCCATACACACCAATCATTCAACACCCGATGAGAAAAGTAACCACGTCAAACTACCTGGAGGTAGTAAAGAACTTAGATTTTAGCACCATGCCCGAGGCGATCAGCGAATCGCACCAAATCACGCTGGAGGCAATGGAGGATAGCTGGAGCGCCTATCAGCAGGTGCCGGAGATAAAGGACATGGTAGACACCTATTTTGAGAAGCTGGTGGCCTTCCTGCCGGAAGAGAAACCTGCGCTCACTTACTCCAAGAAAAAGCTTGACCCAAATGTGCTGGTGGTCAAGCCGAAATATGACAGCAGGGAGAGCCGTATGGCGAAAGGCAAGGGCGGGCGTTCGGCTTACTCTAAACTCCACACCGCCATCAAAGACGTTTCCAACGACAAGCAGCTTATAAGAATGGCTCAGCTGGTGGATGAGGCCTATGAAGACGAGGACATCTCGAAGGTAGAGAAAGAGGAGCTGCTCAAAATGATGGACCGCAAGAGCAATGAGACTCAGCCGGAAGAGATAAAGCAACTCAAAAAAGAGCTAACAAGGCCAAAGCAGACAAAGCCCAGAAAAGCTAAAGCACCAAAACCGAAGAAAGTAAAGCAGCCCAAGTATAAAGCTCCGGTGGCTTACCATGATCATTTTACAGATGAGGAAAAGGTTATCAAGCGGTTCGTTGCCATGGACGGCAAAGTAAAAACCGAGAAGCAGGTAAAGCTACTGCTCGACACGGTAAACAAGCTGGTGGTGGAGCGTAAAATCCGGAAGATAAGCCACAATGCCGAGGTGATCAAAATGGTGCAGAAGAAGCTCACTACGGCCATACGGCACATGAGAGCTGAGAAGGAGGACCAGTTGCAGCTGAGCTTTGCCGACGACACGCTGTCGATGTTGAAGAAGTTTACGAAGCAATCCAAGGTTTACAGCACGGTGCAGCTCTTGAAGCGCTTCATCCCGATGCAGGGCACCACTCCAGATAAGGAGAAAGCCAAAAAGCTGATGGATGACATCACCAGGGCCATGACCAATGGCGCTGTGCAGAAGTCTGACACCTACTACGGCGATTTGCAGGAGGCAGTGATGGACCTGAATGCCGTGATTACCGGCGCCAACAAGTTCATCTCATTCGATAGCCCAACGCTCTCTGGTCTAGGGTGCCCTGGTACGGAGGATGCAGAATGCGGGTGCAACAAGGATGCAGTCACTGCCTTAGCTGGAGTAGCCGCAGCTAAAAAAAAAGTCTTGCCAAAAGTCGCTCCGGAAAGAAAAGTAAAGCTGCCTGGTAGTCTGGCCGGAATTTTTACGCAGATAGACCAGCCTGGTGTAGACACAAAGAAAAACACATTCCGTCTGCAAGGAGACATTGGAAAGCTCCTGGGCAACATCGAGCGAAAGGAATATGCCATTGCCCTGCGCGGTGATAAGGGTGCCGGTAAGACGAGCTTTCTGTATCAGCTGATGGATGCTTTTGCCGAGCAAGGCTTCAATGTGGCCTCTTTCACACTGGAGATAGACAAGCAGTCGGACTTGGTGCAGCGCATGACGCAGAAATTCATTAAACCCAAAAACCGCAGCCGCATACAGGCGGCCTCCATCGCTCCGGATGGAATTACCACTATCCGCGAGGCCGCAAAGTATTTCGACGTGGTGGCCATCGATAGCTTTAGCAAACTCAATGCAAACCAGATGGAGTTCGATAAACTGCGCAAGGATTTCCCTAATACCTTCTTCTTGGTGATCTTTCAAAGCACAACCGCAGGAACAGCCAGGGGCGGGGCCGCAGCCGAATATGATGCCGGTGTGGTGATTCAGGTGGATGAACCAGGTGTGGCACTATGTGAGAAGAACCGTTATGCAGATGCTGACAGTATGGGCCTTAAGTATTTAGTACACGAGTGTAAACTTTCTAACGATAAAGCATCATGAACGACAACACGCTTTTAATTGTGGGGGTTCTGGGAATAGGGGGACTTTACCTGATGAGCCAGAATAAGGATAAGCAGATGGTATCTCCTCATGTAATTGTGCCTGGAGTAAACTCCGGCGCCACCAGTCCCTATGTTACAAAACAAACCACTTTGAGCACCGGTCAAAAGATAACAAACACCATTCAGACAGGTGTATCCATTGTGGAAGCCGGTAAGGGTTTATTTGATAGCGTTTCAAGTATATTTAGAGGCTCGAGATCTAATCTTTTGCCACAGACTACGCCGTCCTTCTTACCTAAGAACATAGCATAGCACTGTATCATTAGCAGTGGTTATTTTCTGAATTTAAATTAGAAGTCAAGAATTTACCCAGCTGCTCCCATACTTAGTCTGGGAAGGCTAAGTATGGGAGGAGTTTTCTAAATCTGCTCCCATATCTGCTCCCGAGAAATAAAAAAGGCCCCCAGCTGCATGCTGAGGGCCTTTCCGGTGGTCGCGAAGGGAGTCGAACCCCTAACCTTCTGATTCGTAGTCAGATGCTCTATCCAGTTGAGCTACGTGACCGTTTTGTTCTGTGATGATGGTGCAAAGTAAAGGCCTTTTTCCCTTATACGCAAGTCCTGGGGCAAGATTTCGCTAACTTTTTTCGGAGGCTTTCCGCAGGGCGCGCTTCAGAGCCCTGTCGAAGAGGAAGTACAAACCGCCTATCGAAATGATAATTAGGGAAATCAGCAGGATTTGCCCGCCGGCGCCGGCATTCGGGTCCTGCAGCACCGAAACGATGTCGCGGGCCTGGGTGCCTATCCAGAAAAAGAACAGGGTACGTGGGAGCATACCGATGATGCTGGCGATAAAGAACCTTGTCCTGTCTACCTGGAGCAGCGAGAGCACGAAGTTCATCAGCGCGAAGGGCAGTACTGGCGATATACGTGTAAGGATGATAAGGCTCCAACTCTGGTTGCGCAGCTCCTGCATGAGGATGCGCGCCTTCTCGAAGCGGTTCAGAAAGCTCAACATCTTGCCGTGGTCTATTATTCTGGCGAGGCTGTAGCCTATCAGTGCCGCAATGCCATAAGACACTACAATTCCTCCAAAACCAATCCAGCCCAGGTAAAAGCCGCTCACCAGCGCTACAAAGGTAGTAGGCGTCAGGGCCAGCGCCATCGTCACGGAGATAACGGCAAAGTAAAGCAGCATCTCCACCCACGACAAGCCTGCGAGCAGGTTCTGGTAATTGTACAGTACCACTGCCAGTGTAGAGCTCACCACCACCGGCACCACGACCAGCAGCAGCATAGAGATAAACGTAGAAGCGTTTTCGCGTATAAAAGTACGCAGCATGGGGAATCCCTTCATGTGGCGGTTTTTGTATTCGTTTTGTTAAGGTATAGACGAAATACAAAGGACAAAAGATTTTAGCGGCTTTAAAAGTGCTGACTGCCGTAGAAGGAAAGGAGGATGTGAGACGCATTCTCTCTTCTGCGGTAATTTTTTTAACTTGCAGCATACCGCATTCTTAAACAGAAACTATGAATATGAAATTTGGAACAAAAGCAATACACGCTGGCATTGAACCAGACCCAACCACCGGCGCTATCATGACGCCTATTTACCAGACATCTACCTATGTGCAGCGCTCACCCGGCGACCACAAAGGCTACGAATACTCCCGCACGCACAACCCCACCCGCACCCAGTTGCAGAATGCACTTGCGGCGTTGGAAAACGGCAAGCACGGGCTGTGTTTCTCTTCGGGTATGGCTGCCGTGGATGCCATCATCAAAATGCTGAAGCCCGGTGATGAGGTTATCTCCACCAACGACCTGTACGGCGGCAGCTACCGCATTTTTACAAAGGTTTTCCAGAACTACGGCATCAAGTTCCACTTCACCGATATGGGCGACCTGACAAAAGTGGAGTCGCTGGTGAACGAAAATACCCGGATGATATGGGTAGAAACGCCAACAAATCCTTTGCTGAACATCATTGATATAAAAGGCTGTGCTGAAATCGCCAAAAAGCACAAACTGCTGGTGGTGGCTGACAATACCTTTGCCACGCCATATCTGCAAACGCCGCTCGACTTGGGCGCTGACATTGTGATGCATTCCCTAACAAAGTACATGGGCGGCCACTCCGATGTGGTAATGGGCGCCATTGTGGTGAAAGATGATGACCTGCACCAGCAGCTTGCCTTTATCCAGAACTCCTGCGGTGCCACACCGGGCCCTCAGGACTGCTTCCTGGTGCTGCGCGGACTTAAAACCCTGCACCTGCGCATGGAGCGCCATTGCCAGAATGGACGCCAGGTGGCGGAGTTCCTGAAAGGCCACGTAAAGGTGGAGAAGGTATTCTGGCCTGGTTTTGAGGAGCACAAGAACCACAAGGTGGCACAGGAGCAGATGAGTGACTTCGGCGGCATGGTATCCTTTGTGCTGAAAGGCGACAAGGTAGAGGATGCGGTAAGCGTGCTGGAGAAACTGAAAATCTTCACACTGGCGGAGTCTCTGGGTGGCGTAGAGTCACTGTGCGGGCACCCTGCCAGCATGACGCACGCCAGCATTCCGGCCGAAGAGCGTATGAAAGCCGGCTTAAGTGAGTCACTGATTCGCCTGAGTGTGGGAGTAGAGGATATAGAGGACCTGCTGAGCGACCTGGAGCAGGCACTTCGTTAGTTTTTTCTCAGACACAAGACGTCAAACACAATATTGTAGACTTGTTTCTGATGTATATTTAAGCCGCCTGCTGCTATAGCAGGCGGTTTTGTTTTATAGGTTGATTCATGTCTTACAACTTACTACTGGCTTCATCCCGTAGAAAATGAAACAAAGACCAAGGCATGTGTCTTTTGTCTTGATACTTGTGTCCAAGAAATGGCGGAGCAAAACATACTTTTCCGGGAGCGACAGCGCTTTAAGCAGTTCTGGCTGTCGGTGGTGGTGGTGGGCGTAGCCAGTATTTTTTGGGCAGGATTTGTATCGCAGGTATTGCTTGGCGGCAGCTTTGGCAACAATTCGGTATCCAACGTGCAGGTGATTTTACTATTTGTGCTGATGGGCCTGGGCTTTCCCATTTTTTTTTACAGCATGAAACTTACTACGGTGGTGCAGCCGGGGGAACTGCAGGTGCGGTTCTGGCCTTTCCATCTGCGGCCGAAGCGCATTCTGCTGCATTCCGTCCGCGACTATGAGCGCATCACCTATAATCCTATCCGGGAGTACGGCGGTTGGGGCATCCGGTGGGGCTTCAGAGGCAAGGCCTATAACATGTCGGGCAACGAAGGGGTGCAGCTACACTTCTATAACCGAAAGCCGCTGCTCATCGGCTCTCAGAATGCGGGGAAGCTATTTGAGGCCATCCGGCAGGCGAAGGAGATGAAGGAGTAAAGTGTGGGATGGTTAAATGGTTTAAATGTTGATGGTTGTTTGCATTAAAAGAGAATCACAACAGTTTAAAATTCAACCATCAGCACAAAAAAAGCCGACACCCCTAAGAGAAGTGTCGGCTTTTCTATCGTTTATGGATTCAGATTAAGACTGAAGACCTATGATTTTATAAACTTCTGAGAAGTCTGGTGTCAGGATAATTTCTGTGCGACGGTTTTTCGCTTTTGCCTCTGGCGTACGGCCAGTGTCTACCGGCATGTAGTAAGAACGTCCTGCTGGTGTTACTCTGTCAGGAGACAGTCCTTTCTGCGTCATCATACGGGTGATTTCAGTGGCACGCAGTACGCTCAGGTCCCAGTTGTCAGACATGTATTTCATGCCGCCTGCTACACTCACGTCATCTGTGTGGCCTTCTACCATTACACCAACCTCTTGGTTTTTCTTCAGCACATCCACCAGTTGGTCTATTGCTTTTTTGCCACCAGCGTTTACTTTGGTGCTACCAGTAGCGAACAAAAGTTTGTCAGACATAGACACGTACACTTTGCCGTCTTTAATGCTTACGCTCAGGTCGCCTTGGTTAAAGCCTTGCAGTGCAGTGTTTACCTCGTTTTTCAGGTTGTCCAGGATTTTTTGCTGCTCGTTCATGGCACGCTCCATCTCAGCAAGCTTTTGCTCACGGTCTTTCAGGGAAGTAGACAACTCGTCTACTTTTTGCTTAGAGGCAGCCTGCTCGCGCTCGAGCGCTTCTTTGCTTGCCTGGAGTTCTTCGTACTTCTTGGATGATACACAAGAGGCCATTAGTGAGGAGCACAGCACCAATGAAAGGGACGCTTTGAAGAAATTGAATTTCATGTTAAATAGTTAATTGTTGTTTGGTTGGTTTTTAATAGTAGCGCTACAAAGATGATGAATTATTAGACTGCAGGCTAAACAATCGTGGCAAAAATATAAAATCCTTTCGCTATTCTCGCTTGTTAACGGCGCCTTGTATAGAATATTTTATCTGTAATATATTTTTTAATTAAATTATTTTAATGTTTTGACAGCGAAAGCGTAACAGTTTATAGCTCTGCAGGCTTTCAAGCTTGTTAAGCCGGGGCTGTAGAAACCAGATGCCAATGGGCAGAAACATAAACAGCAGGTAAGCACCGGTAAACTCACTGGTTGATACCACCCGCTGCCGCTCCACGCTCACCAGCGACCTTGCCGCAAAGTATATAATGTACAGCAAGCAGAAAGTAGCCAGCAGGTGCATCGGCGCGAGGAGCAGCAGCATGCCGTATGGTAAGTTGCCCTCCAGTACGCTCTCTTTCACGAGGCCCAGCGTGTAAAGGAACAGCAGCGTGTACAGCACAAAATAGGTAGCTCCCAGGTGCAGGTATACCGGGCTTATCTTTATCTGTGCCGGCAGGCGACGGTACAGAAGGTATCCTACCCGCCACATCCAAAGAACATAGGCCACCGAAGGCAGCACATCAATCAACAAAGCTGCAACTCAACCCAGCGCTATCCCAGCAGCATCAAACAGTTTGGGCACACCATACTGCAGCAGGAAAGGAAGTACAAACAGCAGCAGAAAAGCCTGCCAGTGTTTCAGGCGGAGAAGGAGAGGCATGGACGCTTGCGCTAAATCAGTCAATCAGGTCCTGTTGCTTTAGCCAGTCGAAGATAAGCTTATCCACAGGCGATACCTTGTCCCGGTCATGGTAAGTGAGCCAAATGACTTTTTCTATTTCGGAGTTGGCCGTAATCGTGCCGCTGTACCGGCCTTTGTAGCACTGCATCTTTACTTCTATGCCAGCAGCATGCCCATGAGCCTGTGCCTGGAACACCCGCACAAACTCCAGCGTTTCCGGGTGAAGCTGCACTGTCAGTTCCTCTTCAACTTCCCGAATAAGTGTCTGGTGGTCTGTTTCACCGGCTTCGCGTTTGCCACCGGGTATGTAGTAGGTGTCTTTGCCTTTGCTGCGTGTGCTCAGTATTTTCCTGTCCTGGATCTCTATCCAGGCCATCTTGTCTATCAACGTCATGATGCGAAGATAAGTGGGAAGAGGCAAATCATACATTTGTTGTTTTTACAAAAGAGGAATTTTACCGCACCGCCTCACGTTTTTTCTTTCTCAATCAAATGGTATAACTTTAAGAGCAGCTTCCAAACTGGACTTTTAAATCACCCTTACATCAAAACAAATTATGAACAAGAAACTATACTTCCTGTGCCTGTTCCTGCTGGCCGGATATATGGGCCTGGCACAGTCTAAGCCTGACTACAGTAAAATAACGCTGGTGATACACGGTGGTGCCGGTACCATTACGCGTGCCAACATGACACCTGAAAAGGAGAAGGCCTACAAGGAAAAACTGAACGAGGCGCTTAAAACAGGCTATGCAATCTTGGAAAAGGGAGGCAGCAGCCTGGATGCCGTTGAGGCCACAGTGCGCGTGATGGAAGATTCGCCGCTCTTTAATGCCGGTAAAGGCGCGGTGTTCACGAACGAAGGCAAAAACGAGATGGATGCCGCCATCATGGACGGTAAAACGCTGAATGCAGGTGCCATAGCCAGTGTTACCACTATCCGGAATCCTATCAGCACAGCCCGTGCGGTGATGGAGCAGTCGGAGCACGTGATGATGATTGGCAACGGAGCGGAGAAGTTTGCGAAAGAGAAAGGAATGGAAATCGTAGAACCATCTTACTTCCATACCGAAACGCGCTTTAACCAATTGCAGCAAATCAGAGACAAAGAGAAAACGCAACTAGACCACAGCGGTGGCACCGGCAGCACGGAAAACATCTTTATCGAGGGTCAGAAATTCGGTACTGTGGGAGCTGTAGCCTTGGATGCCTACGGCAACCTGGCAGCGGCAACCTCTACGGGCGGTATGACTAACAAGCGCTACGGCCGCGTAGGCGATGTGCCAATTATCGGGGCAGGAACTTATGCCGATAACAACACTTGTGCCGTGTCTGCCACAGGCCATGGCGAGTACTTTATCCGTTCGGTAGTGGCCCACGACATTGCGGCGCTGATGGACTACAAAGGCTTGTCGTTGAAGAAAGCAGCCGATGAAGTGGTGATGAAGAAGCTGGTGGAGCGTGGCGGGGAAGGCGGCGTGATTGCCGTAGACAAAGATGGTAACGTGGCCATGCCTTTCAACTCAGCCGGCATGTACCGTGGCTACATGAAGAAAGGAAAATCAGAAGTAGCCATTTATAAAGATTAATAGCTTTGGTTTAAAGTAAAAGAGAAGAGGACCTGCGCAAACAGGTCCTCTTCTCTTTTATATGGATTGAGCTTCTTTTTGGGGATTATTAATGTCTTCGCGAATGTCCCCCTTCCCTTTGGAGGGGGTAGGGGGATGATTACACCTGCAGACAATCATTTAGGAAAGCATTTCAAAGAAAAGTGCGAAAGTTCTGATTCTTCAGCCGACTGTCATCTCCCTCATCCCCTTCAAAGGGCGACGACACTAAGCTGACCTGATATCTTACATAAGCTGCCATTGTTAGTGTTTTCATTGACAATCATTTTTCTGGTGCTCTACGGATTCTGGACAGTAGACGCTCCCTCTTTAAACTCAATAGTTCTGAGGGAAATGATGTCATTATTAGGCTTATCAGGCTTTACTACTATAAAATATACATCGTGTTTTCCGGTGGTGGGGGTGGTAACATCGCCTGTTACTTTCTGTGCTTTATCCCAGGAGCCGGTGGCTTTGTAGGGAGTTCTGCTGATAACGGGGCCACCCTGAGAATCGATGCGTACTTCTATTTCACCATCTTTGTCTTGAGAGGCATATTCATACGTGAGCTGCTGTATGCCCGTCAGGTCGATGTTCCGGAGCAGGATATAAGACTTATGATCGCCCTGGCTCAGGCTGTTGCCCCACCTCGGGAAACCCACGTGTGCATCGGCAAACGCTGTTTTTACCTTTGCGTTACGAAGGGTGATGACATCAGAATTCGTAAGCGGACCAACTTCCTTGCCCCCCTTATCAGTATAAACAGCCATGAGCGTATACCTGCCTGCTGGCTCGTCTGCTTTATGCTCTTTCAGGGTGAGAGTGCCTTGTGTCGGCAACATAGTCTGCTCCTTCTTTTTGTCGCTCAGAGATAAAATGTATTTTACCATTTCCTGCGCATCCTGCTGCGCTAGTTGTGGGTGCGCACTCATCACATAGGTCTTGCCCCAGTTGCCGCCGCCGCCATCAATTATCTTTTTTGCCAAAGTCGCTACTGCACCGTCCTGGCCTTTATAACGTTGCGCCACCGCTGTGTAGGACGGTCCCACCGAAACTTTGTCAATCGTGTGGCAGGCCTTGCAGTCGCTGCTGGCAATCAGGCTTTCGCCAAGGGAAAGCGACTCGACAGGGAGCACGGCCTGATGCCCCATAACAGGTGCCGCAGATTTGTTACCCTGCTGTGGGTTGTAGTTAAAGTATACCTTAAGTTGCTTTGGGTCGATTTGGGTATCTTCTTTATCTGTTACTGCCACAGTGTATGGCAAAGGCTTGTTTTCCCAAAAGAAGGATTTGTTACCAGGAGTTTGGATAGTGACAACCGGCATGGCATTGCCTACGCTTACCCTGATAGTATCAGTATTCACCAGACCCTTTGTGTCAGTAACTCTCAGGATAGCATTGTAGATGCCGTTTTGGGTATAGGTATGCACCGGGTTCGGTTTGGTGGAGCCAACCGTTTTGCCGTCAAACAGCCACTCATACGTTAGCTTGTCATCCTCGTCAAAGTCGCGGGTGCCACGGCTGCTGAACAACACCCGCAGCGGTGCCTGCCCGATTGCTTCGCGTATTTCCGGCAGGTCTCTTTCAGAGGTCAGGAACACGCGCTTGTTTATATCAGCCACGGCAGCAGAGTCTGTTACAGTTGCTTTAGCGATGGGTGCGCGGTTGCCTCTGTTGTATTCGATCTTGACTAAGCGGGCATCGTCGTTATCCGCTCCGTATACAGAGCCATACTCCAGCATATACATCACGCCGTCTTCGCCGAAGGCCATGTCAATGGGTCGTCTGAAGTCACCGTTTGCCGTCATAAAGGGCTCGCTGCGCAGGTAATTTTCGTTCTCATCGAAGCGTACCGCCACAACCCAGTTGCGCATCCACTCCATCAGGAATAAGCTGCCGTCGTAGTACTCCGGGAACTTACTGGCTGAAGTGGAATTAGGATCAAAAGTATAAAAGGCACCAGCCATGGCGCTTCGCCCTCCCACGCCCAACTCCGGAAACTCCTTTGAAGCGGCGTAAGGGTACCAGATCATGGCTGGCGTGGCAGGTGGCAGGTTCGTTAATCCTGTGTTATTAGGGGAGTTGTTGACCGGCGCTTTCGGGTCGTAGAGAGGACCAGCTGTTTTAGAAGCAAAGTCCCAGTCGGCATAGGCGTAGTTATTGCCTACAAAGTAAGGCCAGCCGTAATTACCCGGCTTTTTCGCCTGGTTAAACTCATCATACCCTCTTGGGCCTTGAATACTGTCTTTGCCGGCATCCGGGCCTATCTCTCCCCAATACAGCACAGATGTTTTTGGATTCACAGCAATACGGTAGGGATTACGCGTGCCCATTACATATATTTCAGGCAGGGTTTTCTCCATTCCTTTCGGGAAAAGGTTGCCTTCCGGAATGGTATAGGTGCCATCCGGTTCCGGGTGAATGCGCAGGATTTTTCCTTTCAGGTCGTTGGTGTTGGAGGCAGACCGCTGCGCATCCATGCTATAGTATTCCTTGCCCGGCCTTTCATCTATGGGTGCATAACCCTCCGACGGGAAAGGCGTTGTGCTGTCGCCGGTGGAAAGGTAGAGGTTGCCGTCTTTGTCCCAGGCCAGTGAGCCGCCGTGGTGGGCACCGCTGTTCTCCTGAACCGGAACCTGCAGCAGTACCTTTTCCGAAGCCAGGTCTAAGGTATTATCCGCATTTACTTTAAAGCGGGAGAGGTTAAATAGATAAGGTTCTTCTGCTTTTGGCGGGGAATAGTATAAATAGATGAAGTTATTTGTAGCAAAGTTCGGATCCAGTGTTACGCCTATCAATCCGGTACCACCTTTGTTGACCACCGGAAACTGGTGCAGGAGCTTGTTCTGACCTGTTTTAGTATTGTACATGAAGAGGCTGCCACTCAACTCGGAGTAGAAAATCCTTCCATCGTCGGAAACGGCTAATTCCATGGGCACATTCAGATCGTTTACCAATACCGTTTTCATAAAGCGGTTTTGCTCCGGCACCACCTTCGCATACGACTTGCTGTAATCCAATAACTTGCCATCACCGATAGCATATTGAAGACCACCCAGTAAGTGACTCACAAACAGAGAGTCGCTATAGCTCTCATCCATATGGCCGCCGCCGGTATAGAAAGCACGGCCGCCATCAAACTCGTGGTACCAGGCAATCGGATGGTTTGCCCCGTTTGTGCCACCCTCATAGGTGTTTTCGTCGAGGTTAGCCAGCACCTTAAGGCCGGGGTAGAAGGACTTGTAGCTGTACCATTCATCGGTGCGCTCCCATTTATCCGGTAAGCCTGCCGTGGAGGGATGGTTCTTGTCGAGTATCTCCACGGTAGCCTTGCGCTCGCCGGGGTTCAGCGGATGGCTGGAGAAATGAGCTCCCATCAGTTTATCGTACCAGGGCCAGTCGTACTCCGTGTCTGCCGCCGCATGGATGCCCATGTAGCCACCGCCTGCCTGTATGTAGCGCTCAAAGGCTGCCTCCTGCTCCGGGTTCAGCACGTTCCCGGTTGTGCTCAGGAAGACAACAGCCTGATAATTCCGCAGGCTGTCATCCACAAAATAAGCGGCGTTTTTGGTCGTGTCTACCCGGAAGTTATTTTCCTGCCCCAGCTTCTGGAAGGCAGCAATGCCATGGGGAATGGAGGTGTGTTTCCATCCTTTTGTCTTGGAGAAAACCAGTACCCGGGGGGGGGCGGCCTCTTCAGATATCTGTTGTTTTGGGTTGAGGCAGGCATATGTCCCCAGGGTGATGCCTGAAAGGCAGAGAAAACGAAGCAGGAACTTTGATGCCTGTTGCAAATGTATCATGGTAAGAAATAGGTAAACAAATGTGAGTACGCAATCACAAGATAAGGAAGAATGAAGTAAAAGGCACGGAATGCTTCCAATTAGTTGCTGATTTAAAGCAGTTTCCTTATACTTGATATAGCTTCCTGAACTTAAGTCAGGCAGCAAAACGAATTATCAGCGCAAGAGATCGCTTATGGAAAGACGCGTAGTTATCAGACACATGGCGGTGGCCATGGCTGGCTTGGTCCTGCTCCCGGGCTGCGACATAGGGAGCAAAAAGGCAAAAGCCCAAACGCTGCAGCCCGACTTATCGCCCGACCAGGAGAGCCTGCTGGCTGAGGTAGTAGACACCTTCATCCCTGCAACTGACACGCCGGGCGCAAAAGACCTGAACGTGCACCTCTTTGTACAAAAAATGGTGAAAGACTGCTATGAAAAAGAGGTGCAGGAAAACCTGGTGAAAGGGCTTCATACAGTAGAAGCCCTTGCGCAAAAGGAATACAAAAGCTCCTTTGCAGCCCTCCCTGAAGCCCGGCGCATCGACATCCTCACCGGGATGGAGCAATCAGACAAGGAGGATCAGCAGGCGTTCTTCTCTTTGGTGAAGGAGCTCACCATTTTCGGCTACACCACTTCCGAGTACGTCATGACGAACCTGACGGGATATACGCCGATTCCGGGTCACTACTACGGCTGCGTTCCACTTCCTAAAGCTGCTTAACCCTTCAAAAGAATATGGCGAACTTATCGATAGATGCAGTAAAGAAAATGACGTACGATGCCATCGTGATTGGATCGGGCATCAGTGGGGGCTGGGCAGCCAAGGAGCTAAGCGAGAAAGGCCTTAAAACGCTGGTGCTGGAGCGCGGACGCGATGTGCAGCATGTAAAGGACTACCCCACCGCCACAAAACATCCCTGGGAACTGGAGCACCGGGGCCGGCCATCGCTGGAGGTGCAGAAGGAGTTTGCCACCAGAAAGGGCAAGGTAGACGAAGCAACGATGCATTTCTTTGTAAAGGATGCAGAGCAGCCTATTGTGCAGGAAAAGCCCTTCACCTGGACCCGGGGCTATCAGGTGGGAGGCAAGTCGCTGACGTGGGCGCGGCAGACGCAGCGCTGGAGCGACTTTGACTTTGAGGGGCCTGCCCGCGACGGTTTTGCCATAGACTGGCCTATTCGCTATATTGACCTTGCCCCCTGGTATAGCTACGTAGAGAAGTTTGCCGGTATCTCCGGTAACAGAGACGGGCTGCCACAATTGCCGGACGGGGAGTTCCTGCCGGCCACGGAACTGAGCTGCATTGAAACGCACCTGCAGCGCACCATCGCCAGCAAGTACAAAGACCGACAGCTCATTCAGGGGCGTTGTGCCCACATCACCGAGCCGCAGCCTATCCACCTGCAGCAGGGCAGGGCAAAGTGCCAGCACCGCACCATGTGCAACCGGGGCTGCCCATTTGGCGGGTATTTCAGCAGCAACGCTTCTACCTTGCCCTGGGCGGCCAGAACAGGCAACATGACGCTGCGCCCGCATTCCGTGGTACACTCTATTATTTATGACGAGCAAAAAGGAAAAGCTTCGGGGGTGCGTGTGGTGGATGCCAATACAAAGGAAGTACTGGAGTTCTACGCAAGCGTGATTTTCGTGAACGGATCGGCGCTGAACTCCAACCTGATTTTAATGAACTCCATCTCCAGTCGCTTTCCGAACGGCCTGGGCAACGACAATGGCTTGCTGGGCAAGTATATCTCCTGGCATAACTACCGGGGCAAAATCTCCGCCTCTTATGAAGGCCTGCAGGAGGTGACCATTGATGGGCGCACCCCAAATAACAGCTACATTCCCCGTTTCCGAAACCTTTACAGGCAGGAGACGGACTTTTTGCGGGGCTATGCCACAGGCCTGGGTGGTGGGCGCGGCACAGCTCGAAGTACCGATGGGATAGGCGCCAATCTGAAGGCCAACCTTTTGAACAGGACGCCGGGCAACTGGCACATCAGTGCCTGGATGCAGGGCGAGGTGATACCGAGGGAAAGCAACCACATCCGGCTCCATGCCACAGAAAAAGACCCCTACGGCATCCCGCAGCTGGTCACTTCCTGCGACTGGACCGAAAATGACGATAAAATGGTGCAGGATTACCTGGAGCAGCTCACGGAGATGTTCACGCTGGCAGGCTTCACCAACATCAATGCCGTGGATACCCATTCTGCGCCCGGTGCAGACATACACGAGATGGGGGGTGCGCGCATGGGCAAAGACCCGAAGACTTCCCTGCTGAACAAGTGGAACCAGCTGCACGCCTGCGAAAACGTGTTTGTGACAGACGGCGCCTGCATGACCTCCACCTCTACGCAAAACCCGTCGCTGACTTACATGGCGCTTACAGCACGCGCAGCGGACTATGCGGTGAGTGAGCTTAAGAAGCGGAACATTTGAAGCGTAAAACTATTTGATGCCTGACGTGATTAGCAACATAAATCATCAAAATATCTTTACCTATATGAAAAAGCTGCCCTTGTTAGTGAGTCTGTTATGCGTCCTGTTCATTGGCCATAACAGTGTGTTTGCCCAGAAGGCTAAACCTCTTTTCCCTCAAACCCCCGGTATGGCGGCCTATACCTATCGGTTCAGCTTCCCGAAAGGTGTGGAGGCTACGTTGGATACTATACGGGGCTTAGGTATAACAGAAATTGAGGTTGGAGTGAACACGTATGATCTGGAACCGGAGGCTTTCCGTCGGATGCTAGATGTGCGTGGCATGACAGCCCCCTCGGTTGGTGTGGGGTATGAGCAACTCATGGAAAACCCGCAGGAAGTTGCCCGTAAAGCGAAAATCCTGGGAGCGAAGTATGTGCAGGTAGCCTGGATACCGCATGAGAAGGATAACTTTAAGTTAGAAGACGCGCAAAAAGCGGTGGCGGACTTTAACCGTGTGGGCAAGGTGCTGCAGGAAAACGGCCTCACGTTTAACTACCACACCCACGGTTATGAAATGAAGCCCTACCAAAACGGCACCCTCTTCGACTATATCGCTGAGAACACAAATCCGGAATACGTATCATTTACCATGGACATGCTGTGGGCCTACCATGGCGGGCAGGACCCTGCCAAATTGCTGCTGAAGTACCCTGACCGCTGGACTACCATGCACCTGAAAGACCTGAAAAAGGGCGTGAAAGGGGACTTCACCGGGCTTACACCGGTTGAGAACGACGTGGCGCTGGGAGAGGGGCAGCTGGACATTCCGGCTATACTAAAGGCTGCAAAGAAAGTAGGAATAAAGCATTACTTTATCGAGGACGAAAGCCCGCGGGTGAATACGCAGGTACCCAGAACGATGGCTTATCTGAAAAGCCTGGAGGAGTAAGCTAAAGTAGTGCAGGCTCAGGACTTTGCTACTGGACGAGGTTGATAAGAGTTGACTTCAACCTCTCTGCCATTGCTGCGTGTTTTTACCAGTAAGCAAATGATCGCCAACGTGTAGTTATGCTTGCTTCTTCTTAAGAAGGCTTATGCTCAGGCAGGCGATTTTGGACTTGGTGCCCTGGCACCTGCAGGTGGAATACCGTCATGCACCCATTCCCAGGCTTCCTGGCGCTGGCTAAAGTTAAAATACTTTACTTCAGCACTCGTAAATGGACGCGCTGCTTTTGCTAACCAATCCATCCAGTCATTGTCTCCTACAATAGCCGCTTTGCTGAAGTCTGAGGCATGCTTTAGGTCGAATTTTATATCTTCATACAGGGCACGCAATGAGTACGCCTCCACATCCTGCACCTCGGCATAGACCTTTATTTTGCCATGTTTCTGAATTTTGTCTTCCAGCACCGGGAGCATAACGTTATAGTCGTTTTTATCTACATTGCCGGAAATACGGAATGCAACCAGATTACCTTGAGACTCTTCTAGTAATTGTAGCATATCGATGGGGTATAAGCTTTGTATCAGACTTTATTTTTGATACGTGGCAGTTAGCTGATGCGTTTAGAAGCAGGCGGAAGGATTAAGCATTTGTGGCTTAAGCTACGTTTCATGCTGCTTTGCTTTTAGCAGCCGGTAACGCAGTTCCTAACACCGCATACCCTGGCACTGCCTGTTAAATTTCCGTCGAAAAATTTACCTGATGTTTCGCTTCTTTCACGCACTTATATTCCTATTTTAGCGTTTGACATCTCAACCGCTAAACCTCCATAGTCGCAGCTACAGCATAAGTCACACAACTCAAATATGAGAAGATTCCTCTATATTTTCCTGATGCTGCTGCTTTGCCAGCAGGCCTTCGCCCAGCGCAACATTGAGACCCGCCTTGGGTACACCTACAACGAAGATTATCAGTTTTCAGATGAGTGGCAGTACCTCTCCACCGACATCTACCTCTACAACGGTAGCCGGTTTAGCCGTGTGCTGAACGAACTGGAGCACGGGGTGCGCAAACCAAAGAAGAAGTATGACACAGGGCTGGAGAACCTTTTCATCACGGCGCAGCTCAAGAACATGAAGCTCTTCGGAAACGACGAAATTGTATACCCCCTGTACAATTTCTCTATCACCGAGGACGGTAAAGAATATAAGACGCAGTTAAGCGACCATCAGGAGGTGGTGCGCATCATTGATAAAATGCCTTTAACCTCCACCAGTTCCAGTATCGACGCGGTGATAAATGCCAAAGCTGTTACCAACAATGACGGTGACCAGGTGTTTAACCTCGTAGCTAACCAGTTGGTGAATATCTCCAGGCTCACCAATCCCTCTACGGCGGTTTTGTCGCTGATAGGGGAGTTTGGTAATCTTCTGAATGCCCGCGCCAACCGCAAAGAGTACAAGTTCAGCTCTACCATCCGGCTGTATGAGGGCCAGAACTTTGACACACGCCTGCACTCGGTGCGCATTTATGTGTTTGTGCCCGGCGAAGTAAAAACGGTGACAATAAAAGCGGCAAAGCTGGCAAGTTACCTGCAGAAGAACCCGAACAAGTTGGACCGGAAGCAACTGGAGGATGTGATCGGCT
Source organism: Pontibacter pamirensis (assembly GCF_010015475.1). Lineage (GTDB taxonomy): Bacteria > Bacteroidota > Bacteroidia > Cytophagales > Hymenobacteraceae > Pontibacter > Pontibacter pamirensis. Next base: position 27,231 of record NZ_SSNI01000020.1, on the reverse strand, counting down.
ACACCGACTATCCTTTTATGGTGGTGGCCAATTATAAATCGCTTTACAAAATGGATGTGCTCACCGGCGACGAGGTAACGCTGGACCTGATTGAGAAGCGAAAGCAGAAAATACAGAATGCTTATGAGCACAAACTGGTAAACGATGAAACGTACCGCCACGAAAAGCTCTACGTGGAGTTTCTGAAGATTTTTGCGGAGATGCGGCAGCACCTGAACACGTACCGTCTGAACTACCGCAACAATAGCCCGGATCTAAATGCGAAGAACCTGTTTGCTATCATCCAGGAATACAAGCGCCTGAAAGGTACATTTGACGTGCGTGAAAAGGAGTTTGAGGGGAACAGCACCTATCAGAACGTCTTCCGAAGAGAGTATTCATCTATACTGAACAATGCAGAACTGTACCTGGAGGCAGACCACAACCTGAAGAACGGCAAGCTGCTCGTGAACACGCTCCGCGACTTGGAGAACGACCCGAGTGCATGGAATTCTCCAGAGAAACGGGAAGCAGCTCTCACCAGGTTATATGCCGTAGAACTGCCAAAACCGGAATTCCTGTCTGCCTCGGTAGAGGGTGGAGCCATTGTAAGGCTGATTACAAAGCTGGAGGACCAGCAGTACAATGAGGTGTTTGCCAGAGAGGTGACGCAGCTCAATACAACAGAAGCGACAGACGTAACCCTGCCAAAGCGCAACACCCTCTCTGACAAAGCGACGAATAGCAAGTGCCAGACCTGCCGTGACAAAGTGCGGGAAGCAGTGACAGACTATAACAAACGCTACGAAAGCTTTAAGCTGCAGCAGGCCCTGCTGCAGAAGAACGAGCTCAACCAGGTGGCAGAGCAAACAGTGTTTAAATGCCTGAAGCGCCAACTATGCATCCAAAACAACCTGCAGACCTTTGCCTCTGCTAACGAAAGCCCTGACCAGTACATCAACCGCATGCATGAAAAGAACAAAGCTTTTGGCATCGGCATCGAAACGTTAGATCAGTTGAATAAGCTGGAGACGGGCGAGGTGATACTGCAGAAAGTGCAGGAGTATAACTCGAAACTGAGACTCCTGACGCAGGAGGTGGAAAGAGCGTACGAGATGCTATATGACCTTGATAAGAACCTCTGCAACTGCGGTGAAGCTGGCTGAGACAGGAAAAACGTTCCCGGAAAACTTCCGTTTGATGAGGGTGTATGGAAGGTTTTTTAGAATTGGCTTTTGGTATTCATGGAGATGATTTAACCTGGTGGCAGATGTCAGTGCGGGCGGTTGTTGTTTTTTTCGCTGCTTTGCTGATTCTGCGCATAGGCAATCACCGTATTTTTGGAAAGAGCTCTGCTTTTGATATTGTGCTGGGAATTATCTACGGTTCTGTTCTCAGCAGGGCCATTACTGGGAATTCTCCTTTTGTCCCCACGCTGGTTGCCGCTTTTGTATTGGTGCTGCTGCATAAAGGCTTAGCCACAGCGGCTTATCATTCTAATTTTGGCTTCGGTGATCTTATTAAAGGAGAGCGTATAAAACTAGTAGAGGATGGCGATTTGAAGCAGGATGCCCTGAGGAAAAACAGCATAACAAGAAATGATATAGAAGAGGCGCTTCGGAAATCAGGTACCGAAGCAGACTTAAGTAAAATCAAATCGGCCTACCTAGAGCGCAGCGGTCAAATCAGCGTTATCATGAAAGACAGCGATGATGAAGAATAGTAATGATATGTGAACTCGGGAATTAAACAGCGGTTAATCATTTGTTATTCAATTACATAATCATGTTTATAATTACTAATCAAATACAAGCAGTTAGTTGTTTATCAGTGTTTTAAGGCTCAATCTCCTGGAATAGGTGAAGAAGCAGTTAAATGTTGATGTAGAAGGTCTCTGAAACGTAGATTTCAAAGGTTAATTCCCGAGTTCACGTTAATGATGTATAATAAGAGAGGCTCTCCTGCATAGCGGGAGAGCCTCTCTTTGTTTCTTAGAATAGGTATTTTTTAGCTTACGCCATTTGTGACTCCAGTTTCTGAGACAGCACATTCTTAGGAACGGCGCCTACCTGCTTGTCTACCACCTCACCATTCTTGAAAACAAGAAGTGTCGGGATGCTGCGGATACCGAATTTAGCAGAAGTCTGCGGGTTCGCGTCTACGTCTACTTTACCGATAACGGCTTTGCCTTCGTACTCGCCTGCCAATTCTTCTACAATCGGACCTACCATGCGGCACGGTCCGCACCACTCTGCCCAAAAGTCTACTAATACGGGTTTATCTGAATTGATGATCTCATCAAAATTCGCGTCTGTGATTTCTATTGCTTTGTTAGCCATAATTTTAACGGTTTGTTGTGTTAAGTTCTATGTTTAAATATAGTAACAATTATAAGTTTGGCAAATATCCGCCCAAAATCAAATACCCTGACAAGCTGTCCTGCTATTAAGCTTTGTAGCTGCCATTCGCAATCGTTACAGTATATACTTACGGTAGCGAGGCCCGTCAGGGTATTATTTAATTTGTATCAACAAGTTTAGATTGAAAATGTTTAAGGTATGAAAGCGAATCTTAAATTGAAAGGGGTATGCCGCAGCGGCATACCCCTTTCAATACTTTAAAGAAGCAGCGAAGATTTTCACATCTCCACATCTCCCAATCTTCAAATCAACTAGATCAGCTTACACTCTCCCACGCCCATATCCTTGATGGTTGCCAAAAACTGCTTTGGGTCGATGCGGTACTTGCGGGAGTACATTGGCAGGGCCAGCTTTTCTTCCGGTACGTGCAGGGTAATTTCCAGGCGCTTCTGGCCCGGACTCGCTACAATGGCACCTTCCAGCGCCTCTGCCAGGTTTGGCGTGAAGTGCTGCAGGTTGATGTTGAGTTGAACGCCCTGCGCCATTTTATCAGTAATATCGCCTAGCAGTTGGATATTCTGCGGTTTCAGCTCCCACTGGTCTTCAGACTTGTAGCGCAGCTGCACCTTGCCCCTGATGAACAGGTATAAGCCCATCTTCAGGTAAGGCGAGAACTTGACGTAATCCTCTCCAAAAAGCGCCATCTGCATCGACGTGTCATAATCTTCCACCGTGAACAGCGCGAACGGATTCCCGTTTCGGGCGGTGCGAATCACAATGTCCGTCACCATACCGGCTACGTTCACGTCGCGGTTTTTGTATTCTTCGATTCTGTTCAGCTGGCAGGTGCAGTAGGAGTCTATCTCCAGCTTAAACTGGTCGAGCGGGTGTCCGGACATGTAGAAACCAACTACCTCTTTCTCGCGGCGAAGCATCTCGGCCTGCGTCCAGTGGGCTACTTCCGGTATCTTTGGCATGGGGGCAGCCACAGCAGCGCCACCGCCAAACAACGACTGTTGCGCCGCCTGCAGTTCTGCCTGATAATTGTTGCCATAACGCACCGCCTTCTCCAGCACGCTCATGCTTTCGCCTTCCGGCACTTCTACAAGTTGGGCACGGTGGTATAAGTCCCACGAATCAAAACCGCCAGCCAGCGCCAGGCTTTCAAAGGTCTTTTTGTTCACGGCACGCAGGTTCACCCGCTTCGCGAAGTCGAAGATATCCCGGTACAAGCCGTTCTCCCGCTCCGCTATAATAGCATCCACGGCAGACTCACCGGTTCCTTTTATCGCAGCCAGGCCAAAACGGATGTTTCCCTGCTCGTTCACGTTGAACTTGAGTAAGGATTCGTTCACGTCCGGGCCCAGCACCTGTACGCCTTGCTTGCGTGACTCCTCAATAAAGAACGTCACCTTTTTGATGTCGTTCATGTTGTTGGTGAGCACGGCAGCCATGTACTCGGCAGGGTAGTGGGCTTTCAGGTAACCTGTCTGGTAAGCCACCACCGAATAGGCGGCGGAGTGGGAGCGGTTGAAGCCGTACTGGGCAAACTTCTCCATCACGTCGAAAACCTCGGAGGCCTTTTTAGACGGGATGTTGTGAATCTCTTTGGCACCGGCAATGAACTTCTCACGCTCCTCGGCCATCTTCTTCATGTCCTTCTTACCCATAGCGCGGCGCAGCAAGTCGGCACCACCCAGAGAGTAACCCGCCAGAACCTGGGCCGTCTGCATAATCTGCTCCTGGTACACCATAATACCGTAAGAGTAGTTCAGGATAGGCTCGAGCAGCTCATGTGGGTACTCTACTTCCTCTTTGCCGTGCTTCCGGTTAATGAAGTTCGGGATGAACTGCATCGGGCCCGGACGGTAAAGGGCGTTCATGGCAATCAAATCTTCAATGTTAGTAGGCTGCAGGTCCTTGAGGTACATGCGCATGCCCTCCGACTCAAACTGGAACGTACCGATGGTGTCGCCGCGCTGGTATAGCTGGTACGTTTTCTCGTCGTCTATTGGAATATTGTCGATGTCAATCTCAACGCCATGGTTCTTCTTAATCAGCTCCATGGCATCTTTGATGATGGTCAGCGTTTTCAAGCCCAGGAAGTCCATCTTCAACATTCCTGCGCTTTCAATTACCTTTCCATCAAACTGCGTCACGAGCAGGTCGGAGTCTTTGGAGGTAGAAACCGGAATATAGTTGGTGATATCGTCCGGGGCGATGATAACACCCGCTGCGTGTATACCCGTGTTCCGGATGGAGCCTTCCAGCTTCTCGGCCAGCTTCAGTACGGCGGCACGCGCGTCGGTTCCTTCGCGGATAGCGGCCAACTCCAGGTTTTCTATAAAGGCCTTTGCCAGCGTAGTACCCGGCATGTCCGGCACCATCTTCGCCATCTCATTCGCATCGGCCAGCGGCAGAGAGGTAGAGCGCGCCACGTCTTTGATAGACGATTTAGCGGCCATCGTACCAAAGGTGATGATTTGAGCTACCTGCGTTTTGCCATACTTGTCCACCACGTAGTCGATTACGCGCTGGCGGTTCACGTCGTCAAAGTCAATATCAATATCGGGCATCGACACACGCTCCGGGTTCAAGAATCGCTCAAACAGCAGGTTGTATTTTATAGGGTCGATGTTGGTGATACCGATGCAGTAGGCTACCGCAGAGCCAGCCGCCGAACCACGACCAGGCCCTACAAATACACCCATATCGCGGCCATGGTTAATGAAATCCTGCACAATAAGGAAGTAACCGGCAAAGCCCATGGTCTCCACAATGCGTAGCTCGTAATCCAGGCGCTCTTCTACTTCGGGCGTGATATCGGTGTATCGTTTTTTTGCACCCACGTAAGTAAGGTGGCGTAGGTAAGCATCGGCACCCGCATGTTCCGGCGGTATCGGGAAGTTAGGCAGCAGGATATCGCGCTTCAGCTTGGGAGGCGTAATCTTGTCTACAATCTCGTTGGTGTTATCCACCGCCTGCGGCACGTCCTTGAACAGCTCGTTCATCTCGGCCTGCGTCTTGAAGTAGAACTGGTCGTTGGGGAAGCCAAAGCGTGTTTTTGGGCCAGCCTCATCAATGCGCTGCAGCATCTGCCGTACGCTAGCATTGTTGCTGTACTTGTTCCGGACATTGTCTACCGTGTCGTAAATCACCTTCTGGTCATCTGAAAGGAAGCGGTAGTAGCGCGTGGCAAAGTCCCCCACGGGTGTCGACTGGTCCTCGCCGGTGTTCACGCAAAGCAGGATGTCGTGCGCATTCCAGTCGTCCTGGTCTACGTAGTGGGTGTCGTTGGTACAAATCACCTTTACATCATACTTCTTCGCCCACTTCAGCAGCACCTGGTTAATGTCTTCCTGGCTCTTGCCTGTGCCATCGATGTTCATCAGGCCGTGGCGCTGTATTTCGATGTAGTAATCCTCCCCGAACACATCCAGCCACCACTTAAAGATTTCTTCTGCTTCTTCCTCAGTTTTCCAGAGGATGGCTTGTGGTACCTCTGCGCCAATGCAGCAACTCGTAGCAATCAGGCCTTTGCTATACTTTAAAAGGAGTTCTTTGTCCATGCGCGGCCACTTGCTATACACACCTTCTATATAAGAAAGTGAGCACAGCTTCGCCAGGTTCTGGTAGCCATCTTGGTCTTTGGCCAGCAGCAGCTGGTGGTGGCGCACATCTTTCATCTCCTTGGTAAAGGTTTTCTGATGGCGGTCTTTTACCAGGTAAAACTCACAGCCCACGATTGGCTTCACGTTATACTTGTTCGCCTCTGCCACAAAGTTGAAGGCAGCGAACATGTTTCCGTGGTCTGTCATGGCTACGGCGGGCATGCCATCGGCCTGCGCCTTTTTCATGAGCGCGCTGATGCTGGCCTGGCCGTCGAGCAGAGAGTACTGCGTATGGGTGTGTAAATGCGAAAAAACTGGCATTCGGGAGAATTATGAATTACGAATTAAGAATTATGAATGACCTCTGTATAAGGGAAAATCTATACTTGCGGCTCATTCTCGGGATGTTAAAAGTACGAAAAATAGGGCTGCTGCCCAAACCAAAAAGCAGCTTCTGCCATAACAAAAGCGTGGTTTGATTTGTCTCTTTAAGGGTACTTGTTCTTGCTATTTCTATAACGTGCTGTCGTTTAAACTATAACTCCAAAGCGGTATCCCTACGTAAGTAAAAAGCTGTGCCAGTGCAGGAGAAATTTGTTTATGGGAGAGGGAAAATCAGAAGGAAAGTTAAGCAGCATGTTCAGGGCCTTGCAGTCGCGCAACTACAAGCTGTTTTTTGTGGGGCAGGGAATTTCGCTTATCGGTACCTGGATGCAGCAGATTGCCCTAAGTTGGCTCGTGTACCGCCTCACAGATTCGGTTTTCCTGCTTGGTGCCGTTACCTTCTCCAGCCAGATTCCCTCTTTCCTGCTCGGTCCCTTCGCTGGCGTAGTCGCCGATAAGTTTAACCGCCATAAGGTGCTAATCGTTACACAGTCGCTTTCAATGCTGCAGGCATCGACGCTAGCCGTTCTGGTCCTGACCGAAACCATTGAGATATGGCATGTGCTGGCTTTAAGCGCTGTGCTCGGCATTATCAACGCCTTTGATATTTCAACCCGGCAGGCTTTTGTTTTTGAACTGGTAGAGAAGCGGGAGAATATCAGCAACGCCATCGCCCTGAACTCCTCCATGTTCAACATGGCGCGGCTTGTCGGGCCAACCATCGCGGGTTTGATTATCGCGGTGGTAGGAGAGGGGATATGTATTCTCATCAATGCTGTTAGTTATATTGCCGTGCTAGCCTCGCTGCTGATGATGCAACTGAAGCCTTTTGAGCGGGTGGCGCAGCAGCGCAAAGCCTGGGAGTCGCTGAAAGATGGCTTCCAGTACGCCTTTGGATTTCCGCCAATTCGGTCGCTGATTATGATTGTGGCGCTTCTGAGCCTGTTCGGAATGCCGTTTAGCGTGCTGCTGCCCGTTTTTGCCCGGGATATTTTAAATGGTGGCGCCAACACATTAGGTTACCTGATGGGGGCTTCCGGCTTTGGGGCATTAGCCGGCGCTATGTTCCTGGCGCAGCGGAAGTCCGTGGTGGGGCTGGGAAAGGTGATTGTAGGTATGATGGTCTTGTTCGGCTCGTCGTTAATTGCTTTCTCTTTTTCAACTATGCTGGTGCTGTCGCTTTTGCTGATGCTGTTTTCCGGTTTCGGCATGATTGTGTCCATGGCTTCCTGCAATACGCTGCTGCAGACCATTGTAGACGACGATAAGCGGGGCCGCGTGATGAGCCTCTACGCCACTGCATTTATGGGCATGGCTCCCATTGGAAGTATGCTGGCAGGTGCCGTTGCAGAGCATATTGGGGTGGGGTATACCCTTGCCGGATGTGGTCTGCTGTGCGCGCTGAGCATCGTGCCATTCGCTGTGAGCCTGCCGCGCCTCCGGCAGATGGTATGGCCAATTTACGAACGCCTGGGCATTGTGCCGGAAATTGCCACCGGGCTTCAGTCAGCCTCTAGTTTGACGGCTCCGCCGGAGGAAAGGTGAGGCCTTTTAGACAAAGGACTTTTGACAAAAGACTAAGGACTTAAAGGAGTATTATAATAAACGACAAGAGCCAGCTACAGCAGCTGGCTCTTGTCGTTTGAAAATTGAGGTTATTTAACGTGAACTCGGGAATTAAGCCATGTGTAAAAAAATGATTTACAATCATTTATACGGTGATTTAATCACTAAGTAATCGTGAGTATTATGGTATTTATTTGCATTTGTAGGCTATATGTCCCGAAATAGAAGAATACATCAACCAATATTCATATTAAGAGCTCTGCAAGCGTAAATTTCAAAGATTAATTCTCGAGTTCACGTTTATTTAGGTGTTTCTTTGTCAAAAAGACCTTCGTCCAAAGAATCACTTCTTCTTTATCAACAACCTCTCCCCAACACTCACAGCAAAATCAGACTTATTATTCCACCCCATAATGTCTTTAATGGTGACACCATACTTGCGGGAAATCTGGTACATACTTTCGCCGTCAGCCACGGTATGGTACCCGGTGCTTGGCAGCGCACTGGTTTCTGCTGAGCCGGACTCAGTGGCAGTGGCTGGTGCTGTAGCGCCTGCAGGAGCTTTCACACGCAATTCCTGCCTTAAGCGGATGTTGTTGTCTGTCAGTTTATTCCAGTTGCGCATGTCTTCAAGCGAGACACTATATTTTTTCGAGATCTGGTAAAGTGTTTCACCGGCTACTACCGTATGATAGTCGCTGGTGGTGGAAAGCATGGTGGCAGGTACATCTTCTGCTGTTGCCTCCTGCTCCGGCTGTACCAGGGGCTCAGCTATCAGCAACTCCTGGCCCATTTGTATCGGGACATCACCTAGTTTATTCCAGGCAGTCAGGTCATTTACTGTAACGGCATACATTCTGGAGATACCATAAAGCGTTTCCCCTTGCTTTACCACGTGCTTTGTAGGTTTTGGTGCTGCCACAGGAGCTACTTCTTCTCTCTTAACTGTATTAGTGGCTGGCTTCGTAACAGGCGTGGCGGCTGGCTCTCTGAAAATATCCTCTGGTTCTTTCGCTGTTCCGTCTTTTGCCCCTATGTTCCATTCTTCTGCCTGCTCCTCTACCAACTCTTCTTCCTGCTGCGCTTGTTCCTCTTCTTCTACGGGTATAGGACTGGTGTTGAGCGTGTCAGCTTCGGCTGGCGACATTTCACCTGCTGCAGGCAGCGTGTCAATTGGTGCTTGCTGCGCAGGCTCTTGTATGGGCTCCATGGTACCGGTTTGTGGGTACAGCGCCGGCTGTTTCTTCTGCGGTTCTGCTGCGGGCACTTTGGTGACAGGTGCTTCCGCTTTCTTCATTGCTTCTGTCTTCTCCGTTTGTACTCTTTCTTCCTTGACGGCCTCTAACCATTCCTCATCCGTTGGTTCAGCTTTTACGGCTACAGCCGTTTCAGTAGCTACAGATGGGGCAGGAACCTTTGTCTTCTTTTCAACAACTACTGTTCTTTCAGCTACTACTATTTCCTCTTCCTCCTCTATTTGTTCCTGCTGCTCAGGCTGTGGATTTTTAAAACGCTTAAAGCTGTTGATGAATCGCTTGAAGATGTTGCCATCAGAAGCTGGCTTTGACTCAGAAGCTTTATTATCATCCTGCTGTCTGTCATCCTGCTTTGATTGAACTGCGTTGGTTGCTGGTCGATTAGAACCTGGCGCGGTAGCGGTTTTTGTCTGTGTTTTGTTCAGGTCGCGTACCTCCACTGGTGTGTGGGCTGGTCTGCGTTGCTGAAGCCACAGTACGCGGCCGGGCACGGGTACCTCTCTGCGGTTCATGCGGTTCTTGAACAGGAGGTAATTCAGCCTGATGCCATAGTGCTGCGAAATCAGCTGCATGGTTTCTCCTGGCTGCACCACATGGTATTCCGCATCGGCGGTCATGTTTTTCTTTTCAGTATAGTATGCTGCACCAGCTACAATCTCGTCGAAGTTGTGCAGGTCGTTATACTTCAGGAATTTACGGGTAGAAAGGCCGGCTTTCATGGCCAGTTTGTCTTTTGTGTCGCCAGGTTGCGCGGTAACTGTGCTCAATCCGTTCTGCTTCGAAATTCTTGCACTTAAGGCTTTTCTTGTTGTTATAGGAGTAGCCGTGTCTTTTGACGCTAAGAGGCCTCCATCGCTGTTGCCGTTGCGCACGGGCACCATTACATAATAATCTTTATCAGACGGGATAGAACTGCCTAACAGCCATTTGTTATACTTCTCTAGCTCAGCGTAATCGGTTTGAGTAGACATGGCAATATCAGCTAAACTCTGGCCCGCAGTACCGCGTATCTCGCGCAACGACAGTGCAGGCGGGTTGGCCTTGCCAACAAAAACGTCGTAAGCAATTTTGTGTGCCAGGAAGGTAATCACGTATGGGTGCGACTTTTCGGTTACATCCATCTTACGGGCACCATTATCCGAAGGGCTGGTATAAGCCTTCGCTCCTGTATAGCCCAAATAGTACGAAAGCAGCGAGTTAAACCAGTTATTGTAGTATTTGTTGCTGCGCAGGAAGTATTTAGCGGCACCGCGGCTAGCCTCAATAATATGGCGGCGTTCGTCTATTTTGTTATCCATGCGCAAATTAAAATCCAGCGCAGCCTCCCGCTTAAACTGCCAGTAGCCAACTGCGTTAGAAGTAGAAACAGCATCGCCGAGCAATCCGCTTTCCTGCAGGGCAAGGTACTTATAGTCATCTGGCACGCCTTCCTCCTTAAATACACGCTCAATAACGGGAAAATAGGTATCTGCCAGATCTACTTTCATTTTAAAGTAAGTCTGGTTGCGGTGCAGCGCATCTACCTTTTTCTGGATTTCCTCCTGTGCTCCGTCCGAAATCCGGAGGTGGATGTCGGCGAAGTATACGTTTTTGGGCACAGTAACGAGTTGTGCCAAGGCCAGCAAGGGCAGGAACAACAAGGCTAAAAGGCTGCTGAAGGATTTTTTCATGGCTTGGTACTTTACAATGTGGCTAAACGTTGAATTTGGAGCTCTACTTTCTATTGAGTTGAAGCTTGTTAAATAGCTAAGTGCTAATATGTTTGAAAGGTAATATATAGCTTCGCAAAAATAACGCAATTTGCCTCGCTTTTTAAAACGCTTCGCCAAGTTCTTACATTATATTTTCAGGCAGAGATTAGCCCATGAAAGCAGAAGAAAGCTGCTGCCAAAAGTAAGGTGCAGTGGGATAGGGTGTTAGCTAAAGGAAAGGTATAAATCAGGTAAAAAGAAAAGCGGGAGAACATTTCTTTCGTCCTCCCGCTCCTTCATCTTATTTTTTGCGTGCCACCATCAGGCCGTCGCGTATGGGGAGCAATATGTTTTCTACCCGCTCGTCCTCCTGCACCTTTTTGTTGAAGTTCATCACCGCTTTCGTGTCTTCGTCCAGCTTCCGGCGGTACTTCTCCAGCACTTTGCCACTCCACAGCACATTATCGGCAATAATATAACCTCCTGCACGCACCTTATCAATGACCATGTCATAGTAGGTGGTGTAGTTGATTTTGTCAGCATCAATAAACACCAGGTCATATTCCGCATCAATAGTCGGGAGAATCTCCAGTGCATTGCCGATATAATACTTTATGCTATCTGAAAGTCCTGCTTCCTCAAAATAGTCCCGCACTCGCTCTTCCAGTTCTTCGTTAATGTCGATTGTGTGCAGCGTACCACCTGTTTGCAGCCCTTCAGCCATACATAGTGCGGAGTAGCCGGTGTAGGTGCCAATCTCCAGAATCTGCTTTGGCTGTATCATTTTCGAGAACATCGACAGTAAACGCCCCTGCTGGTGCCCCGACAGCATACGCGGACGCAGCACACTCAGGTGCGTCTGGCGGTTTACCTTATGCAGCAAATCACTTTCCGGTGAGGTATGTTCCTCTGAATACTGCAGCAGTTCTTCGTCTATGAATTCCATTTTTCTAAACTGTTAAATGGTTGGTTTGTTAAAGTGCTGATCTCTGAAAACTAAAAAATCAACCATTTAAAAGTTAAACAATTAAGCCATTAATTCGGCACATAATTCAGTACGCTGAGTTGGTCTTCGCGGAGGGCGTCGTTAGCGATGTCCAGCAGGTCGGTGGCGGTGATGTTTTTGATTTGGCTGAAGATTTCGTTCAGCGAGTCTACCCGGTCCTGGTCCAGAAGGCTCTTGCCAATCATCATCATCAGGCCCATGTTGCTTTCCTCGGCCATGGCCAACTGCCCCATCAGCTGCTCTTTGGCAGTGTGCAGCTGCAGGGAGCCCAATGGTTTCTCCCGCAGCTTCTTCAGCTCCTTCAGCACCAGTGAGGTCGTGCGTTTTAGTTGCTTTTTCTCTGTGCCGAAGTAGATGGTGAGTAGGCCGGTGTCGAGGTAGGTTGCGTAGTTGGCGTCTATGGTATACACCAGGCCATGCTTTTCGCGCACCGCCAGGTTCAGGCGCGAGTTCATGCCGGGGCCACCCAGTATGTTCACGAGCATGAAAAACGGAATGCGGCGCTCATCGGAAAGGGCGTAGGCGGGCGTGCCCACTACACAATGCGCCTGCGAAATCGGTTTTTCAAGGGTAATAAACTTCGGAACATAGTGGCTGACCGGAATGCGCTCCCGGTGCTTCTTCATCTCCGGAATATCGCCCAGGTACTTTTCTGCCAATTTCAGCACCTTCTCGAAAGGCAGGTTGCTGACAGAACAGAAGATAAGTTTGTCGGTGCTCAGGTTGCGGTCAAGGAAATTCAAGAAATCCTGTTTTTCAAAGCTGGAAACACTTTCTTTCGTGCCGAGGATATTGTTTCCCAAAGGATGGTGGTCATATACAACGGCGTCGAACTCGTCTACGATAGCTTCTTCCGGTGTGTCGAGGTACATGGCCATCTCCTCCAAAATCACGCCCCGTTCTTTCTCAATCTCCCGCTCCGGGAATATGGAACGGAAGGTGATGTCCGTCAGCAGCTCAAACGACTTATCAAAGTGCTTGTCCAGCACAGAGGAGTAAAAGCAGATTTTCTCCTTTGTAGTATAGGCGTTCAGTTCACCTCCCACAGACTCAAGCCTGTTGAGGATGTGGAAAGATTTTCTTTTTTCGGTGCCTTTAAAGGCCATGTGCTCCCAGAAGTGAGCTATTCCTGTTTCGTTAGAAAGTTCGTCGCGGCTGCCGATATCCATTATAAACCCGCTGTGGGCTATTTTGGTATGCTGCACCTGCTTGTGTACAATTCTTATCCCGTTAGGTAAAGTATGAATATGATAATCAGGCATTCAATATTGATTTTAGGCTTGCAAAGGTACGGAAAAAGTCGCAGAATCTTTTTAGCGCTACACGTGCCGGATGATGACTATGCCTATATACCTATATAATAAAGCCTGATCTAGCGGGCGGCTTTCTTGGTGTTAACAGGTTTGCTCTGGGTGGTGTTGCGGCCTCCTACATTGATTACAAAGCCAAGCGAGAAAACAGAGTAACCGGCGGTCAGGGATTTGCGGTTTTTCAGGCCGAAGTTAGAGCCGCTGGAATACTGAAGCTGCACCGATGGATTCAGCGTCAGGCGGGTATAAAAGATTGGTTCCAGAAATATATTGTCTTCTTCTTCCGCGGGTAAACCATTGAACAGGTGTTTGTTCATGTCTATATAACTGGCCCGTAGAGCAGTGCCATAATTCAGTGGGTACTCATTGCCAAACAGGCGCAGCGACTTTTTCCTTTTAGAGCTGAAGTTTACCTGTACGAAATATTTGCTGAAGCTTGCCTCGCGTCGTTCAGAGATGATCGCACCCTCGTCATTCTCTTCTCTTTCAGTGCGGTCGCTGCTGCCGCCACCAAAACCGCCATACACTTCTAAAACACGGTTATTGTCCGGGCCAAAGGAGGTGAAGTAACCACCGCCTGCTTCAATCAGGTTATGCTGCAAATCTCTTTTTCGGCGCTCGCTGTTGAGCATGGAGCCATTCACCAGCACCGCAAAGTGGTCGGTAACGGCATAGGCTGTGTTAAAGGTAAAATTACCCTTCGGTGTTATGTGGCCTCCTGTGCTCAATTCCCCCTTTTTAGTAAACATGGGTACATTGGGCACGTTGGGCATGTACGTAGAAACGCAGCCGGACATGGAAAGCAGAAGGCCTAATAAGCCAGGAAGGAATAAAGTTCTTTTCATACAATAATAAAAGGTAATGATAACAGGCGGAAAAGCTGTCTGCTGACTTTCCTTTCCTGTTGATGATGTATCTTTGCACCTGCTAAGGCAGCTGCATGAGGGGTTGCCAGTCCATATTTGGAAAGGCGACTTGCCTGCATCACCAAAGCAACCCATTACAAATATCAAGACTCAAATTGATATTTTATAAGAATATCAGAACTATTAAGTTAAAGTAGTTTAATGTTTAGTTTAAAAACAGCCTTCGCTTTGCAAGAATGAGCGATATACTATATATTGCTTTTTAGCATGAAAGGCAACGATTTCCCAACTGTTCATTCCTGCCTGTTTCTCCCTTTCAGTTTATATTTTTAAACTCAGCGCGCTTTGGTGTAGCTTTACCGGAAGCTTATTATCAGCATGAAGAAAATCCTTATCATACAAACAGCTTTTTTGGGAGACGTGGTACTCGCCACTGCGTTGGTGGAGAAGCTGCATGCTTTTTACCCGGAGGCGAAACTGGACTTCCTGCTGCGCAAAGGAAACGAGGCACTGCTGAAAGGGCATCCTCTGTTACGGGAAGTGTTGATTTGGGACAAGCAGCAGGGTAAGTATAAAAGTCTGCTGAAATTACTGAAGCAAGTCAGGGCAGAACAGTATGACTTGGTGGTAAACGTGCAGCGTTTTGGCGCCACAGGTATTATGACTGCTTTTTCGGGAGCGAAAGAAACTGTAGGATTTGAAAAGAACCCCTTCTCCCGCCTCTTCACCCGCCGCTATGTGCACGATGTGAAGTCAGGTACCCACGAGGTGGAGCGCAACGACATGCTCATCCAAAGCCTGACCAATGCCATCCCCTCCAAGCCAAAGCTTTACCCCAGCCAGATAGATTTTGCAAAAGTGCAGGACTTGAAGCAGGAGCCGTTTATCTGTATGGCGCCCACTTCGGTGTGGTTTACAAAGCAGTACCCGCCAGAGCAGTGGGTGCAACTCATCAACAGCCTGGACACGAAATATAAAATCTACCTGCTGGGTTCGCCCGCCGACAAGAGCCATTGCGACGCTATCATCAGCCAAAGCAGCAGCCAGCAAGTTGAAAACCTGTGCGGGCAGCTGAACCTGTTGCAGTCGGCGGCCTTGATGCGGGATGCGGTGCTCAACTATGTGAACGACTCCGGCCCCATGCACCTGGCTTCTGCGCTGAATGCACCGACCTGTGCCATCTACTGCTCCACCGTGCCTCGCTTCGGCTTTGGTCCGCTCTCGGGCTTTGCCCACGTGGTGGAGCGGCAGGAGCCGCTTTACTGCCGCCCCTGCGGCCTGCACGGCTACAGAGCCTGCCCCGAAGGCCATTTCAAGTGCGCCCGCGAGATACGGAATGAGCAACTGCTGCAAGTGTTGGAAGTTAGAGAGATGGAAAGAAGTTAGAGAGATGGGTAGATTCCCCTTCGTCAGTGCTAACTGTATCAGTTCAGAGGGTATTCTCAGTCCTGCCTTTCTGCTTAGCGGCAGGGCATCCTTAAAGTGTTGTGCAAAAGGTAAATATAGTTTGCGGCAACTTCCAAATGTGCAGACTTGTACCTCCTCAGGAAATAATTTTTAGTCCAGTCCCTACTTATACGAGTGCTTTTATAGCCGGAGCAAGAGAAGCCTCAGTTGCCATCTCTGTAAATTTTAGTAGTTTTATGGGCCGAACAATAATCACGAACTATGAAATACCACCCAATAGGGCAGGAGCTGTTTGTGCAAAACCGCCGCCACGTTATAAAACAGCTCAAATCATCGTCCGTTGCCATCTTTCATTCTAATGACTTGATGCCTGCTAATGCAGACGCCACCATGCCCTTCCGCCAAAGCAGTGACTTATTCTACTTAAGCGGTATAGACCAGGAGGAAAGCATCCTGATGCTTTTCCCGGATGCGAAAGACGAGCGCATGAAAGAAGTGCTTTTTGTGCGCGAAACAAACGAGCATATTCTGACATGGGAAGGGTATAAGCTGTCGAAACAGCAGGCCCGGGAGGTGTCTGGTATCAGCACCGTTTTGTGGTCGCATGAGTTTGAGCAGATACTGAAAACCCAGCTTTTTGAGGCGGAGCACTTATACCTGAACACAAACGAGCACTTGCGTGCCATAATAGAGGTGGAGACCCGCGATGCCCGCTTTATAAAGTGGTGCCAGCAGCATTACCCTTTGCACAGGTATGAGCGCAGCGCGCCCATCATGCACCAGCTACGGGCCATAAAATCGGAGCAGGAGGTGGCGCTGATTCAGCAGGCCTGCGATATAACGGAGAAGGCCTTCCGCCGGCTGCTTGGTTTTATACAGCCCGGTGTGAAGGAATATGAGATAGAGGCAGAGCTTTATCATGAGTTTCTGCGCAACCGCTCCAGAGGGCCGGCTTATCAGCCTATTATTGCATCTGGTGGCAATGCCTGCGTTCTGCACTATGTGGATAACAACCAGGAGTGCGAAGACGGAGAGCTGGTGCTGATGGATTTCGGGGCAGAGTATGCCAATTATGCCGCAGACCTGACGCGCACGGTGCCGGTGAACGGCAAATTTACACCGCGTCAGCGCGATGTGTATAACTCGGTGCTGACGGTGATGAAGGCGGCCACCCAGATGCTGGTGCCGGGTAACACCCTCGACCAATACCATAAATTTGTAGGTACCGTGATGGAGAATGAACTCATCCGGCTGGGGCTGCTGAACGAGAGCGATGTTCGGAACCAGGACCCTGCCAAGCCACTTTACAAGAAGTATTTTATGCATGGCACCTCGCACCACCTGGGGCTGGATGTGCATGATGTCGGTAATAAGTTCAGGCCGTTTGAAGAAGGCATGGTGTTTACCTGCGAGCCGGGCATCTACATTCGGGAAGAGGGAATTGGCATACGGTTAGAGAACGATATCCTTATCACAAAGAACGGACCGCGAGATCTGATGCAGGCCATCCCGATTGAAGCAGACGATATTGAGCGCCTGATGCAGCAAAAGCTTTGTTCTGTTGTAGAAAAATGAAATATGAAAAGCTTTGAGGCATGTGCTGACAACAAGTTTTACTGTACTTACTCTTAATTTAATGCCCTTGCATCAAAATATTTTTTCTGGAACAACCTTGTACTACTGTATCAGTTGAAGTATAGGAATGCTCTAGCGGTAATAATATGTGCGTCTTTACGTAACTGCCGTGGTGTTCAAGGTAGTGTAAATGTTTAATTTTATTGAAAGCCTATGGATAAATTTTTCCTCCTTCTAAAATTGCGTGCAACTAAAGCCTTGCAGTCACCGAATGCCAGACTCTTTTTTGGGCATAAGAGTAACTCCTTCCCAAACATGCACGTATTGTCATATCAAAATATACATTGTAAAAACATGCAAACACAACTTACAAAACTTAGTAAATTAGCTATGGCGCTCGTTTTCTTGCTGTTAGCAAGTAACGGGTTGTTTGCCCAAAGCTCGGATCAACCAACAAACATCCAGATATACGGTAGTGCCTTACAATATAAGGGCGAGATAGATGACCAGTACTTCGAAAGCAACAAGC
The DNA here is from genome assembly GCF_010015475.1 of Pontibacter pamirensis. Taxonomy (GTDB): domain Bacteria; phylum Bacteroidota; class Bacteroidia; order Cytophagales; family Hymenobacteraceae; genus Pontibacter; species Pontibacter pamirensis. Next base: position 9,691 of record NZ_SSNI01000020.1, on the reverse strand, counting down.
TGGAGTGGGGCGGTGGTCTTAATCTGAACCGTTATCTAACGTCTGGTATAGATGCAGGCTTGCACCTGACCTATGGTAGCACGGAAGCCAGGAACTCAGAAGTAGGCGGCGCCTTCAATAACGCTAACTTCGATGCTCAAATGGGTACTGCTATGCTGGCCCTGCGCCTGAAACTGTATGGTAGCCTTCTAAAAGAAGATGCCTTTATCGGTCCATACCTGCAAATTGGTGGTGGTGGTGCCTGGGCTAAAACAGATGCTTTTAGAGCAGATGGTAGCCGGCAGGAAGATGATAAATTTATCACAGCCGCTGCAAAAGGTGGTGCGGGTATCCGTTTCCGTTTCTCAGATGCTGTTAGCGCCTTCATTGAAACCAACTATGTAATTATAGGACAGGACAAGATTGATGGCTATGACACAGGTAGTAATGATAACTTCCTTCAGCACAACGTGGGCCTTGGCTTTAACTTAGGCAAAGCCGCGGATGCGGACGGTGATGGTGTGCCAGACAGAAGAGACCAATGCCCAGATACACCAGCAGGTGTGGAGGTTGATAGAAATGGTTGCCCACTAGACGCTGACGCTGACGGTGTGCCGGATTACCAGGATCAGTGCCCTACAGAGCCAGGTACAGCAGCTACACAAGGTTGCCCTGACCGTGACGGTGACGGCGTAGCTGACAAAGATGATCAGTGCCCTGACCAGCCTGGTACTGCTGCCATGCAAGGTTGCCCTGATACTGACGGTGACGGCGTAGCTGACCCGAATGACCAATGTCCTGACACACCAGCTGGCGTACAGGTAGGTCCTGATGGTTGCCCGCTAGACGGTGACGGTGACGGTGTTCCGGATTACCAGGATGCTTGCCCTAACTCTGCAGGCCCAGGCACAGCAAACGGATGTCCTGAACTAACTCCTGACGAACTGCGACTAATTGAAGAGAAAGTACGCTTTGAGTTTGACCAGGCTCGTGTGCAGGATGCGTATAAGCAGCTTCTGGATAGCATTGTAATAGTACTGCAGAAATACCCTGATCACGTACTCCTGATTAAAGGACATGCTGACTACATTGGTTCTGAAGAATACAACCAAGCACTTTCTGAGGCCAGAGCACAGAATGTGAAAGATTACCTGGTACAGCAAGGAGTTCAGAACCCAGACCGTTTGGTAACCAGAGGTTATGGTGAGTCCCAACCTTTAGTACAGGTGAATGAGCGTCTGCCACGTCGCAGAACCGAAGCTCTACGACTGATTAACAGAAGGGTTGGTTTTGAAATGAACACACCTGATATGCAACTCGACCTCGATTAAAGCTGCATAAATTATAAACAAAAAGGCCGCAGGTTTTCCTGCGGCCTTTTTGTTTGCAGAAGGTTTTTGTTCTGAAGAGAAACAGCCGCAGAAAAGGTAAAAGAAAATACAGCGTTTGGACATAGTGACAAAAAGAGGCCTGTTCCGCTATCCGGAACAGGCCTCTTTTTGTCAGAAAAAATAAGTTTTATGACATGCTACTGCTTTTGAGCCAGCAGGAACAGCACTGCCATACGAATAGCCACGCCATTCTCCACCTGGTTCAGGATAATGGAGTGGTGTGAATCTGCTGCATCGCTGCTGAGTTCCACGCCACGGTTAATCGGGCCCGGGTGCATGAGTGTGATTTCTTTATCGAGGCTGTTGAGCATCTTTTTGTCGATGCCATAGTAAAGGGTATACTCGCGCAGCGACGGAAAATACTTCATTTGCTGGCGCTCTAACTGTATGCGCAGCACATTGGCCACATCGCACCATGCCAGCGCCTTTCGTACATCCAGTTCCACTTTAACGCCCAGTTGCCTGATGTGTTTTGGCAACAGCGTAGTAGGGCCGCACACCATTACCTCAGCCCCCAGCTTCTGAAGCGCAAAGATATTGGACAGGGCCACCCGCGAGTGCAGGATATCCCCGATAATCACGACTTTTTTGCCCGCTACATCGCCAAGTCTTTCCCTGATGGAGAAGGAGTCTAACAGCGCCTGCGTCGGGTGCTCGTGGGTGCCGTCGCCGGCGTTTACTATGTTGGCTTTGATGTGGTTGCTCAGGAAGTGTGGTGCGCCCGGGCTGGAGTGCCGCATCACGATCATATCCACTTTCATGGCCAAAATGTTATTCACCGTATCCAGCAGGGTTTCGCCTTTCTTTACAGAACTGCTGCTGCTGCTGAAGTTGATCACATCGGCAGAAAGCCTTTTTTCGGCAAGCTCGAAGGAGAGACGGGTGCGCGTGGAGTTCTCGAAGAAAACGTTGGCAATGGTAATGTCGCGCAGCGAAGGCACTTTCTTGATCGGCCTGTTCAGCACATCTTTAAAATTATCCGCGGTCTCAAAAATGAGCTGGATGTCTTGCGGGGTAATATCTTTGATGCCTAAAAGGTGCCGGACGCTAAGCTCTTGCATGGGGAGAGTTTATTCTTCGTTTTTGGTAATGAGCCATATATTGTCTTCCGGGGCCTGCTGTTCTTTCCACTCTACCAGCACCCTTTGGCTTTGCAACGAGTTTACGTGGCGACCCACATACGTTGGCTGTATGGGCAGGTGGCGCGAGTAAAGGCGGTCAATCAGCACCAGCAGCTCCACATTGGCTGGGCGGCCGTAGGCTATCATGGCATCCAGCGCAGCCCGCACAGAGCGGCCGGTATACAGCACATCATCCACCAGAATCACATTTTTGCCTTCAATTAGGAAATCAACTTTGGTGGCGTTGGCGGTAAGCGGTGTTTCACGCCGGCGAAAATCATCGCGGTGAAATGTGGTATCGAGGTAGCCGGTTGGCACCTGCTTGCCCAGTATGGAAGCCAGGGTATGCTGGATACGCTGCGCTACAAACCTGCCGCGTGGCTGCAAACCCAGTATAACAGAATCAGAAAAGTCGCCGTGGTTCTCGATGAGTTGGTGGCAAAGGCGCAGCACCATTATATCGAGCAGTTGGTGGTTTACGATGAGTCTTTTCTGCATAGCCGGAAGTATTGGTTGCAAATATAGCGTGTCTGATTAAGATAGGGAAATAAATGTTTAGTGGTTACATTGTTTCATTGTTGAATGGATGTACTGCCCCGACTAGCACACCTTTCCTGTCGGAAGAGCTAATATGCAGCGCGAGTTATCGTAAAAACCTGTTTCTTGGATAACAATTTAACAATGCAGCCATTTAATGATTTAGCCATCGAGCAATTCAACCTTTAAAAATCAATCCTATTGATATAGAAGACGGTGCGGGAGCTTTCGGATTTAGGCTTTATGCGCTGGAAACCAAATGCCGCAAAACTATTGCCGTACCAGCGAATAATGCCCGGCTCAATAGTGTCCTGTATTCTTTCATCTTCCTCGTAAGTGAGTATGTCTAGTTCGGTTTCTTCTTCGTCGAACTTGCTGTGGTCCATTATGTGGTAAATAATCTGCTCTTCTCTTGGGTATGCCATCACCACCCGGCCATCTGGTAAGCGACCTACTTCAACAGTGTGCACCAAATCATAGCTAACTACATCTTTAAGTGGAAAAGCATTGTCCCAGAGCAGCCTGCCTTGCTTATCAAAGCCCAGCGCTACAGCGTGCGTCCGTTTATACCCTTCTTCCTGGCGCCCTACAGAGAAGCTGCGGTCAATGCCCCAGTTAGTGTTAGAACTGCGGTACTGCGGGTAGTATACCTCTGCTGCCAGTATGTAGCCCTCTGGAGTGTCAATGAGGTCGTGCAGCAGCAGGCGGTACCGGTACCTGGGGCTCTTGCCCGTTTTCAGACGGGCTGCCTCCCTGCGGCGGGTACGCTCCTCCTGGCGGGGCTTTAGGTACTTAAAGAAGTTCTTTAGTTGCAGCATGCTGTAAAACCTGCCTTCTTCATCCACAACGGAAGTCGTGACGGGCGTCGTGAAGAAGCCTTGGTTATAGCGCAGGTCGCGGGTGCCATATGTGCCAAAGAGCATCTTCTGGGTACTGTCGCCAGGCGTAATCTCTGCGTTTAGCAGGCTTTTATCTTCCTGCTGCAAAATAAAGTGGCTCTTGAGTAGTTTGCCACGGGCATTAAAGCTCTTTACCTGCAGCCGGGATATGCGACCGTTAGACTCTGACAGCACGGCATCTACGCGGTTATTCGCAGGGTCTGCTAAAAGATCAGAAAAAGCAGATTCTTCTCCATATATCGAAGGCAGCAGCTGTATTTCGTTTGTGTCGGTATTCAGGTGCAGGAGCACTGGCTTCTGGTCTTTTCTATTTCTGCCAATAATAAAGTAGTTGTCGTTAAGCACACTGTACTCGTATATTGCATCAATCGGCTCTAGTTCATAATGTTTTTGCTGCAGTTGCCCTGTGCTGTGGTTTAGCTTCACAAACGTATACTCCTGCAGGTCATCCTGCCCGAAAACCAGGTAAGTGTAAGGTGCCTCTGTGTAGTGCCGGATGTAATAGCTATCGGAAGGCATGTTAACGGTGTCAGACCATAGCTGCTCAAGCTGATGATTAAACTTCGTGAAGTTAAACGTAGCTTCTGTTTTCCAGAGGTTGCCGGTGGTATAGTACACCAGCAGACTGCTGTCAGGCAGGGCAATTACTTCCACATTCGTTGTTTCCATATCGAATGGCAGCTCGACACGCACAGGTTGTGCTGGCTCCTGGGCGAGCACAGGAAACAGTAGAAGTGTGAAAATACAGGTGAGCAGGTGACGAAAAAGAACCATAAATAACAGGGTGTTAATGCTATCAGGTACGGGTAAATATAAAACAGCAGCTAAATCGTTGTACTGAATTTAGCTGCTGTTCGTTGTTATGGGTGACTAGTTTTTGGGAAAATTACTTTAGTTGCCCAGCGCAAGCAGCACATCAAATTCTTCGGCGGTAAGCGGCATAACCGACAGGCGCGACTGGCGCAGGAGTGCGATGTTCTCCAGGCGCTTGTCCTGTTTTATCTGCGCCAGTGTTACAGGTTCTTTGAAGTCGCGGAAGGGCGCTAAATCCACTACTACCCACTTGTCGTCGTCCGTAGTGGGGTCCGGGTAAGCGGCTTTCTCTACTTTGGCGATGCCTACTATAGCTTTTTCTGATACGCTGTGGTAGTATAGTACTAAGTCATTGGGCTGCATCTGCTGCATGTTATTGCGCGCCTGGTAGTTGCGCACGCCATCCCACATTGTGCGGCCGTCTTTTACTAAATCGGCCCAGGCATATTTTTCAGGTTCTGATTTTACAAGCCAGTGTTGCATTGGTATTGATATAGGTAAATTGTTGATTTATAGAAAACAGGAGAAACGGTTGGCAAACACTATTCTGCTCTACGACGCTGCAGGTACATTCCGTACTCCGAGATTAACAGCCCAATTATTACGCCCCCAATCAAACCTCCCAGCAGGTTCTCAATATTAGTCAGTGCCATGGTGAAAACAAGCAGAACCGTCAGGGCTGCTATAATTGCTATCCTGACTTTTATTGAGAGCTTGGTGTACATGGCGTTCGTTTATATCTATTTCAGGTTGCTGATATGTTGAAAGACACCTTTATGTTAATGCATGCGATTACTCGTTTCCGGGTACAGGTTGTCTTATGATTTTCAGCACGTCATCTTCCAGCGAGATGATCTGCACCTCGTATTGCTGCGGTGGATTGCTGTCAGGGCTCATCCGGATCTGCACACTGTGTTTGTCTTTCTGCTCCCATTCTCCAAGTTTTTCCTCCAACCCGTCGGTAGGGGCTATCTCGTAGCGCTTTATCACGCCGCCAGACTCCAATGTGAAGCCAGTGCGGCCGCGGGATGGCGGGAATTCATAGGTATTCGGGCGGTAAACGAGCGTGTCGCCGGCATCTTCCTCAAAAGAATGCAGCCAGGTTTTATCTATCAGCGCTGCCGCTAGCTTGTCGCTCTTTTTGCAGGTAACAGCTACCAACACGAGGCACAGCAGGCAAAGCAATGATGCGTTTTTCATACTTCATTAAAAAGATTATAGGGCAATTTAGGCATTTCTTCTTTTATATAGAAGCTTACTAATTTAAAAGCGCTCTGTGATACCGGCGTATTTAGTTGTAAGCGCAGCGTTACCACAAATCAAAAGTGTAGAGGCTGCAGGTGAATATAGGGGATATGGCAGGCAAGGTTCAGCAGCATTTTCTATCTTTGTAAGTATACAAAACAGAGCTTTGGAAAATAAGAATATCATAAAACTGTTTAAGCTAACGGCTGAGCTGCTGGAGCTACACGATGAGAACCCCTTCAAGATACGCTCTTACGCAAATGCGGTGGGAGCACTGGAGTTGGTAGAAGCGCCTCTGGCCGGCATGAGCCAGGTTCAGCTGGAGGAAATCGGCGGGGTAGGCAAAGGCATTGCCGCCAAGATTGTGGAAGTAAACACCACGGGTTCTTTTGAAGAGCTGGACCAGATGCTGGCAGCCACACCGCCCGGTGTGGTGGAGATGCTGCGTATTAAAGGCATTGGCCCTAAAAAAGTGCGCAACCTCTGGAAAGAGCTTGGTGCCGAAACAGTAGAAGAGTTGCTGGAGGCATGTGAACAGGACAAAGTAAGTAAGCTAAAGGGCTTTGGTGCCAAAACACAGGAAAACATCAGGCAGGCACTGCTCTTTACACAGCAAAATCGCGGCAAGCTGTTATATGCCGAAGCCGAGTCTGCTGCCCAGAAGTTACTGGAAAATATACAGGAGGCTTTTCCGGAGGCGCAGGTAAGCTTGGCAGGCGATGTGCGCCGGCGTATGGAGATAGTAGAGCACCTGCAGCTGGTGGTGGCAACAGATGCCCCTGCCGAAGCAACGGGTAAGCTTAGCAAACTACAGGTGCTGGAGCAGGATGAGAAAGCTTCCGGGCCGCTGGTGTGGCGCGGGCAGCACACGGTGAGTGGCCTTAGCACAGAAATTTTTCTTGTACCGGAAGCAAGCTTTGCCAACGAGCTGCTAACGCGTTCTGCTTCCGCAGCGCACCTGACACAGATTTTTGCAGCTGGCAAATGCATGATGGCTGTCATACGGCAGGAGAACCACGCCACTGAGGAGGATATTTATGCTGCAGCGGGTATGGCGTATGTGCTGCCCGAAATGCGCGAAGGCAGCAATGAGTTGCAACTGGCCATGGAGAACAAGCTGCCGAAGCTGCTGGAGCTAACAGACCTGAAAGGGAGCCTGCACAACCACAGCACCTACTCCGATGGCGCCCATACTTTAGAGCTAATGGCTACCTTCTGCCGCGACATGGGTTACGGCTACCTGGGCATCTCCGACCACTCCAAAACAGCTTCGTATGCCGGTGGCCTGCGGGAGGGAGACGTGCTGCGCCAGCAAAAGGAAATTGATGAGCTGAATAAGAAGCTCGCCCCGTTCAAAATCTTCAAAGGTATAGAGTCAGATATTTTAGGTGATGGTTCATTGGACTACAGCGAAGACATGTTAAAGACGTTTGACTTTATAGTGGCCTCTATCCACAGCAGCCTGAACATGGATGAGAAGAAAGCCACCACGCGCCTCATCACCGCAATTGAAAACCCCTACACCACCATGCTGGGCCACCCAACAGGCCGCCTGCTTTTACGCCGCGAAGGATACCCGATTAACCATCAAATGGTGATTGATGCCTGTGCTGCCAACAACGTCATCATCGAAATAAACGCAAATCCCTGGCGCCTGGACATAGATTGGCGCTGGGTGCAGTATGCAATAGAGAAAGGCGTGATGCTCAGTATAAATCCGGATGCCCACCATACCAGCGGTTACGACGACATGAAGTATGGCGTATTAGTTGGCAGAAAAGGAGGGCTCACAAAAGAGATGACCTTCAATACAAAGTCTGCCGAAGAGGTGGAGCAGTATTTCAGAGAGCGAAAGGAGAAGATAAAGTAAGGAAACACGGTGCAATTTTTGCTGCTTCAGGTTTTAACTTGGAGCACAAATGAAACAGGTTTTTCTACTTATTAAGCCTGAATCTATATAAAATGATACGCAAGCAGAAAGCTTGCATCAGATGCTGCTACAAGTCAAAACTTTGCGGCAGGACGCGTTTCAAACAAAATGCCTAAAATCCTCATACTTCGTTTTTCTTCTATCGGCGATATTGTGCTAACGACGCCAGCGGTGCGCTGCATTAAACAGCAGGTGCCCGATGCGGAGGTGCATTACTGCACCAAGAAGGCTTTTAAAAGTATAGTGGAGCATAACCCTTATGTTGATAAAACGCATTTGCTGGGCAGCAGCCTGAAAGAACTGGTAAAACAGCTGAAGGCGGAGAACTTTGATTATGTGGTGGATTTGCATAACAACCTGCGCACGCGCATTATTCGGGCACGATTGGGTAAGCCAGGCAAAAGCTTCAACAAACTGAACTATGAAAAGTGGCTCATGGTCAACTTTAAGCGCAACCGCCTGCCCGATGTGCACATTGTGCAACGCTATCTAGATGCCGCCGCCGCTTTAAGCGTGAAAGACGATGGCAAAGGCCTCGATTACTTCATACCTGCACAGGACGAGGTAGACATACAAATGCTGCCATCACTGTTTCAGAAGGGCTACGTTGCTTTTGCCATCGGTGCACAACACTACACCAAGCGCCTGCCCACCGAACGCATTATAGAGCTGTGTGAGCGCCTGCAGCAACCTGTTGTTCTTTTGGGTGGAAAAGAAGATGCCGCCACGGGAGAAGAAATTGCTACCTACTTCGAAACCCGAACAGCGAACAACGCACAGCGAACAGCGATATATAACGCCTGTGGCAAGTATAAACTGAATGGTTCTGCTTCGCTGGTGCGGCAGGCTGAGAAAATGGTTAGCCACGATACTGGCCTGATGCATATTGCGGCTGCTTTTCAGAAAGACATCATCAGTATTTGGGGCAATACCATTCCGGAGTTTGGCATGTACCCGTTCCGGACAAACTATAAAGTGCTGGAGGTGCATGGCCTCAGCTGTCGCCCCTGCTCCAAAATAGGTTACAGCAAGTGCCCCAAAGACCACTTTAAATGCATGCGGGATATTCCATTCAACGATTTAACTTTCCATCGTGCCGAAGTATAATTCAACCTGGGAAGAAGCTGATGCGCAGTTCCTGGAGGCCCTGCTGCTGGCCACAGGCGGAGAAGGAGGAGCCACCCTGCAGGACGTGCTGCTGATGGCCGACGCCATAGATGGCACTGTATTTACACTGGAAGAAGTAGAGCAAGCCCTGGAGAAATTGGTGGCTGTTGACTACGTAATTGTGCTAAAGAACAAGCTCTCGCTCACACCAGCATTTCAGGAGGCTTATACGCAGGTGGAAGAAAGTGCCGATGACCAGGAACAGCTGTTGCAAAATTTGCAGACGCAGGAACTGACAGAGAAAAAAATAGAAGCGGCCAGCAACGCCCTGAAAAAGAATAAACTCAAAAACCATTATCAGCAGTACCAGGAGCAGTTTGGTGGCTAAAGCGAAGGAAAAATACCCTGGCGACGGAATCTATCCGGTGACGTGCAGTGGGAGTGAGTCTCCAGACTCACTTGTGCCTAATCAAACATAGGTCTTATTGCTGATTTAAACAGAACTGCCGCTAAAGTATCAATTTATGCCGTTGTTGGTGTTTTCACCATAGCCGTCAGGCTAAGGGTAAAGTATATCATTTGGCGATGGTTTTAGTAGCCCGTTTTTGTCTCTTCTTTTTTCTTTCCTGCCTATCCTGATTACCCTTCTGAGCACTTTCCAAAACCACT